>NZ_JATACI010000002.1:2559482-3839224 GCF_037892195.1 Yoonia sp. GPGPB17 | reverse complement strand
GGTGAAACCACAAATCCATGGAACCGTGCCGACGGCGTGCCGGGGTGTTGGTTCACATGGATTTGGTAGACATCTGCCCATGGCAGGTGTTGCCCGGTAGGGCCTACCCATTGGCTGTGATGATCAAGGAGACATCTGCGCTGACGCCACAGATGTGATCCAAACCGTCGCTGTTTGTTGCAGTCATCGCTGACGCTCTTCTGCCAAACAGCTGGGTTTGGCTTTTGAGCTCTTGCTTCGGGTGTTTGGCTTGGATTTCCACTCAAAAGGCGTAACTAAAACTACTTTATATATAAGCATTAAAGTTGCACCTTCGGTGCGAACTTCCGACCAGCTTGACGGCCAGTTGCACCAATGAGTGTGCGGAAACACCGTGTATTTGTCAAATCTCGCCGCTTCGACAGCATAAATAGTTGTGAGCCGAAAGCTCGTTCCGATTGTTGGTCCAAGAACAATCTCGAAGTGTCAAAAGGGCAATCCTGCGGGGTTGCCCCGAACCATTCCCCGTAAGTTGAATATGTCGATCCAATCCCTTGGCTTTCCATAAATAACTTTGACATTCGAGATTGGAAAACAACGATGAACCACCCAAAATCAATTTATACCGTCAATGCCTTCGCGGGCAGTGGCAAGACCTATCGAGCCCTGCGTTGGTCGCTTACAGAAGCGATGATCCATCAACGCAAGACCGTGATGGTGTTCAAATCAACCAAGTTGATTGATCAAGCCCATGCGGATGCAGTGGCTTTCGCAGCGGAAAACAACTGGACGCTGCCTATAAATGCGATTCATTCGGACCTGCTGCATGTGAGGCGCTCCAAGATTTCCGTTGGCACGATGATCCTGCAGCATCTTGAAGATGCACAAGCGGACCAAGGCGAGCTGCTGATGATCACGGAAGTGGCCTTCTTGCAGCTTTTGCATTGGCCCAAACGGTATCAATGGACCTGCATTTGCGATGAAATCCCGCAGGTCGATCCAACAATCAAAAAGAACCTGCCAGAGAACCATCATTTGCTGACCCAGCACATGAGTTTTGTTCCTGACGGTGACAAATACTGCAGAGTTGAAATCGCCGCTGGCAGCAAACCCGCGTTGACGGCGATTGCCGAAAACCCAAGCCGAGACGAGGTCAACACGGTGTTGGCTCCCTACGCACAGCGTTTGATCCACCCCAATTACGACAGCTGGGTGTTGAATGATCAGCGGCAGAGGTTGCTGAACCAGCAGGGCGATCCAAAGTCACGGCAGCTGGAACTGTTTTCCCTGCTATTGCCATCTGTGTTCGGCACAGGTGCACAACGTGAGGCCAATGGTGCAAAGATCGTCGATGCCTTCGATGATGTGATCATCATGGGGGCTGGCTTTGACATCTCATTGATGTCGCACATTTGGTACGGCTTGGGTGTCGAGTTCCCACCCCATGCAGAGCTGACCAAAGGTCTTCGATATTCCGAGCATACCTGTGGGCATCGCCTCACCATCAAATATGTGTTTGAGACCGACTGGTCCAAGAATTTTGCAGGTGCCACCAGCGAGTTCAACGGTGTAGATACGCCAAACCTTGATGTGCTCCAGCAGGCTTGCATCCAAGTGTTTGGCGACGACGAATTTGCTTTTCTTGCGAACAAGGACAGTGCGGAAGACGCCAAACGCTGTTTTGGCCCCCAAGCAGAGCAGCTGGACAATGCCCCATGGGGGCTCAATGAGTACCAACACCTCCACAATGTGGCGATCCTATCCGCGTTGAACCCGACACCAGCGCATCTTGGGTTTCTCGATCACCTTTGCAAAGAGCCTGAAAGAGTCAGAGACGCCTTGTTCCACGCCAACGTGTACCAAGCTGTTATGCGCAGCAGCTTGCGGAACTTGGATGCGACGGAGCCTGTTTGCGCTGTGGTGCCTGATCGCACTGTGGCCCGCGCGTTGGCCGGTTACTTCCCTGGTTGCCGCGTTGATAAGATGCAACTGGACCTCATTGAAACACCAGCCAAACGCGTTGGTGCCCCAACCAAAGCTGAGAAAAAGCCCAACAATCAGAGTTCCAGTGAAAGCAAGAAGCGCAAGCGGTGGATGGACAAGCAGATCAAACAGGTGAAGCTGGGAAAGCCTGTAGATCAGGTCAAACTCCGCGAAGTTGAGCGTGTTTGTAGACCGACCAACACTACGCTGATCAAACTCAAGCAAGTGCTTGCTGCTCAAACCAATGTGCCGCCCGCATCTGCTGCTCCCATAAATAGCAGCAGCAAAAGGACAAGCCCATGAGATACAACGAATATGCTGGTGATCACATCCTGCGGGACGCGTTCCAGCTTTACCGCCGCAACAACATCACCAAATCCCAAACTGCGTTTTCAAGACGCATCCTCGGGATGAAACCCTCATATTATTCCTGCATGTTGACGCGGAACCGGCAGCCATCGCGGCGCGTTTTGGAAACATTGCTCAGCGTCACAAAGACCATCATGGGCACCTTCATTGGGAAGGGGCCGCCCTTTTGGGACTCGATCACTGGGCGCTCAAGTTTCTTCCATCGATCCAGCTGCGCCCAGTAAGTTGTGAGCTCCCGTTGCAGCTTGGCGTTCAGATGCACCTGGCGCGCTTCCTTGGCCTTGGTGTTCTCAGCTTTGAGGTAGAACATCGCTTTGGGCTTCATCTCACGATCCAGCACATCCGCCCATTTGAGCGAGGCGATCTCGCCCACACGCATGCCAGCATAATGTGATAGCAGCAGCATGAGCCGGTTGCGCTTGCCGTTTTGCATTGTGACGCAAATGGCCAACACACGTTTGAGCTCTGTATCCGTCAGCACCTTCGCTTGTTTCATCGTTCCACCGCCAATCCACTGCAATATAACGTTTTTTGCTCATCGAGCTTGCTACGTTATGTTGCCATCTGATGGGCAGAACGACCGTTTTCTGGCTATCATGGTTCTGAAGTTGGTAGGGCGCAGGCGCGAAAAATATGTATTTTGTTATGTTCTTGTCTTGTTTGATCTTCGATGGAATTGTTGGGAACAAAAGTTGACTCAAACAGCCAAAGGACGCCAAAATTGGTGCTAGGGTCCCGGGTTAACGAAGCTGAGGAAATATCATTGGGACCCAAATTCGGTAATTTCTGCTGAGGTCAGACTAAAGTTGGCAACATATGTGAGACGTATAAAGCAAGTCTGCAAATTTCTTGAGAGGTACGATGACTTTGACGCATAGCGGGCCATACCCAAGTTTTTTGAATTTTGTTGAATCGCTGACCTCTCATGATCCGGTAAGCAACTTTCCACTGGATAGGTTTATTAAGCACTTTGGCGCAGACAATGGATCGTTTTGGTTGCGAGATGCTACGGCTCCGAAAGAACTCATATTGCGAGACACGTTTCGCAGGCCCGATCTTGAAAGAGTCGGGTCCAAAATTTCCATTTCAGCGACTGGTTCGACTTTTCACGAGGCGATGCAAAAAAAGTCTTTTGACCACTTTCTGTTGGCGGAGTGCGGCGACCCAGCTCTAAGAAACTGGAGGCTGGAATTAGAGGAGATCGGCCTAACACCTCAAACTGGTTCAATACTTTTTCTACCATTTGTACCAAAAAACGAAGCTGGTCTCATCGGGGCGGTGATTATGCACAGTCAAGCTGGCTTCGCGCATGCAGCATTGGAGGTTAACCAAATAATCCATTTAGTTAGAACCGCAGCGAATGTAACTCACATTGCGCTGAATGGGCAGCAGAAGTCGCTACGGGAGCGGCACAAGATCGGGCATGAAGTTAGTAGACAGATCAATGATGCGAAGCGCCGAGTTTCTGAAATTGAGAGTACGATCCGAGGTCGTCGAAGCATGAATTCAACAGATGCTCTCAGAACACTTAACGATGCGATATCCGGACTGGTTTCTGCCGGAGAGACGGTTGAGCAAGGAACATTCACAGAAGCCGTCTCCAACCGCGCAAAAAATTGTCGCTTCATTGATTTCAGAGATGTTTTCTTGGAAACTTCTCATCTAGCTTTAGCGGACCATCCAATAGACCAGGTAATCTTTAACTCGCTGAATGCCCCTATTGGCTTAAGCGTTAGAATGGATCATACCGACTTAACCTTGCTCTTATCCAACTTGATCTCAAACGCGGCAAAGTACTCGGTGCTTCGGGGTGACATAACCTGTCGTTGGAATGATCAGGGTGACATGCACGCGCTTGTCATAAGCAACAATTCTGACCCTTTGGATGAACAACATCTAGAAATGATGTGGCGTTTCGGGCATAGAGGCCCAAATGCAATTGATGTGAAGGGGCGGGGCGTCGGACTGTCTGTCGTTTCTGATATATGTGATGTTTACGGTTTGAGGCCTCACGCTGGTCAAAGTGTAAGCGGTTCGGTGACGAGGACAAACCTGAGAATTCAGTTCCCAGGCGAAATGACGCGGATGACTTATGCTGGATTTTCATAACAGTGAACGACCTGGTCGCAGCAGCTTAGTGCAACACGCCTACGCCGTTGATGACCACATCAAAGAGCTGAAGCCGATATCGCAGGTTTGTAGGAATCACCACATTCGGCCCAAGAACTTTGCTGCACTTAGCAAAGCGAGGCCGTTTCTCGAAAAAGCTACCCAAGACGACGTATTGATTATGGATAATCGGTTGGATGGCGTGCGCTCGTTGGGTGCTTTGGGACGCGATGACATAGACACTGATGGTGGGAACCTTGTTGGCCTGAGGGTTTTGACCGACTATTGCGATGATGAAGAAGTCGATGTCGGACTGCGGATTCTTTGGTCCGGTTACCGAATGGATGGCGTGCAGCAAACTTGCGAGCGGTATCAGGATCGAGGCGTTTCTTTGTATGCGTTCAAGAAGGATGACCCTGACGATCTTGCTTTATGTGAAGAGCTGATAAATGAATTCAGGCTCAAGCGGCACAAGGAGTTTGTAGGAGAAAAGCTAGGTTACGTTGAGGATCTCTTTGACGAATGGAAGCTTAGTTCGTCAGAACGTTCGGTGTTTTTGGTTTTTGCTGACTCGACTGACAAGGTCTGGAAAGCGATACATGGCGGTACATGCTCAATGGACGTCGAGTTTAGGTGCGATCTGATACATGAGATACAACTAACTTTGGATGCAGTTTATGGAGAAGACAACGTTGCTTTGCACGCACAATGGTTTCGTGCTGCGATAGATGATCTCGGTGGTATAAGCCCCATTTCCTTTCTTGGCGAAGGTGAAATTACTGCTCTGATTCAACTTGTTCGAGCGATGGACGGCCCGTAACTTGAAATACGTATCCCAAAAAAACTTCCGAAGAACTGTGCAGCGCGTCGCTTTAGACAAAAGGCCAAAGGTGGCCTCGAGGAGGCGGTCATATCCAGGGAGTAAAAAACCGAGAACTGGATCTGCTCGGCGCTCCGCTTTACAGGAGGCAATAAAGAACTTTTGGGATGTGTGGGCAGCGAACAACGAATCTCGTTATTCAAGCGGCGACAAACCAATTTTGTACACTGCACCGCTTAAGACCACATGCTATTCTGAAGCTGGATACCATTTCTACAACTGGTTTGTAAAAGAGCACGCAGTTTTAGATGAGCTGGAATCTCCGTATATCTGCTATACGGTCAAGGTAGATGGGCCCATATTGGATTTCATGAAGTGTGTCTCTGACCATGCAAAAATGACCAGCAACGGAAAGGTTGCATACAAGTTTTGTTGGGATATTGCTTCGTCTGCGAGAGGCGCTGGTGCTGCAATGCTCCGCGTTCCGTCAGCGAGAGCTGCGAACCGTGACTGCATTCCAGTACTTGTTCAGTCGGTCTGTCAACCTCCTTCATCTGTTGAAAAGCTCTTTTTGGGAGTTAGTCGTGCCGCGCCATCCAAAATCGCTGTACGTAAAGGAAAAAATACTAGGAAGTATTACTGCATCCGGTGAATACTGCTCTGCATGCACAAATTCCTAAATTCGATTTTGTATATCTTCTCTGATTTTACGGTATGAACTAAACTAGTCTTGTCGCTCACCGAAGCCTTACCACATGTCTTACAGTGCCGACTAGGCCAGACCAAAGGTGCTCAATGTGGCCCGACTTTCAGGCAAGTGCTGAAACTCGCTATCCGCCATGGATGGCTTCCCGCGCCAACATCGCACGAAGCTGCACTCGACCAATCCCATTGAGCGCCTGAACAAAGAGGTGAAACGGCGCGCGGATGTCGTCGGTATCTTTCCAAACGAGGCATCCATCACCCGCCTCATCGGCGCAGTGCTATTTGAGCAGAACGACGAATGGCAGACCGCAAGCCGCTACATGATGGTCGAGGCATTCGCCCAGATCGACAACGAGGAGACAGACCCAATTCTCAGCATCAAAGCCGCCTGATCATGCGCTCAGGCCACCAGGCAAATTACACCACCTTGACGGACGTGACCTTCGAAGATTGGAATGTACCCCCAGTAAGCATTGCAACAAGCTCCCGCAAATAGAGCAGCTTCAAACTCAATGTCTTGCCCGACGTTGCCACCTGTCCGTCCTGTGCGGGGCAACAAAAACGGGTTCTCAGCCTCGCGTGGATACAGGGCGACCTGATTTGGGGCATGTCCTTCGCTGCCTTGGCCGTATTCGATGTGGAAATATTGGAGGGGGAAGCCCCAGTTGGAGACAACCAACTCGCCATCGCATTCACGGGTGCAATAGTTGCCTGGGTCATCCCGTTGATCAACCAGTGCTGTCATGGTGATGTCCAACCGCCCATCTTTGGTCAGCTTGTCCTGATTGCTGAATATCACCGCCTCGATTTCCCAAGCGTTCACGCGCGGTAGGGTATCCAGAACTTCGCGCTCAAAGGATCGGTGATCCCGCAGCGGATGGTTCTTCAAGTTGGGTATTTCAACCAACTCGCCTGTGGCGAGTTGTAGATAGGCCCCTTGAAAACGGGGCCACTGGGTCTCGGCAGAACTGCCGTTTGCCATAGCAAAGAGAAGGGCGGCGGTAACTAAACTTCGTTTCATTGACCCGTCCTCACAAGCTGGTTTCGTTGTAATCAACGCGAGAGACGCGACCAGACGTGTTGAACGTGATCACGATAGCGCGGGAATTGATGCTTGCAGGGCCGAGACCAAAGCCAGACAAGACATCAATCGTGCCACTGCCACCCGTATAGGCCCATGTTACCTGACCGTTAAATGACTGCGATGAACTTGGCGCACCAAGCTTTGCCCGTACCTGATCCATTGTCATGCCACGCTGCACCAAGGCACGAGCATCTTGGACGGAACTAATGCCTTCCAATGCGGCGCTGTTGCGTGGGCTTTGAAGGGTGCAGGCTGACAAAGCGATGCCTGCTACTGACAGTAGAATGATTGATTTTCGAAGCATGATTTCCCTTTGATTTGACGACGCCAAACCGCCTGTCAGCAAGAAAATCCACAGCCTCAGAACGCAACAGTATTACCCATAGTGTACAATCAATGGGTTCAAGGCTTTATGAAGATTGCGTGAGTAAATCTGCTGGTTTAGGCTGACGGTTCAACAGGCCAAGCCCCTGTTACCAAAGGACTTCGCAAGCCAGTGCAACACTATGGGTAATAGTGTTGCAGAAAGATTCCACTCTCGCAGCATTGCCTTGGACGCCCCTAACTGAAGGAGGTGATGACGACGCCAGATGACACAACTCAAAGTTCCATGCAGCTCTACAACAGAGCCAATCGGCGGCTGTATCTCAACGCATCCGAACGAGATGCGTTTCTGAAGGCTTGCCAGTATCAGCGGCAAAATCGCAAGGCCTTTGCGCTGACCCTCTTATACACCGGATGCTTAAGCTGTCCGAGGCACGGGAGTTGACGCTCGGCGCGATCCAATCCGAAGAACAGATCATTTCCATCCGCACCCTAAAGAAACGCGACAAACATCATGTTCGGGAAATGCCGGTGCCTCAACTTCTAATTAATGAGCTGGAGAAGCTACCAACTACTCTACCGGATAAACGGCTATGGCCCATCAACCGGATTACAGCCTATCGCTGGATCAAGGCCATCATGAACGAGGCTGGGGTGGTCGGTCCGCAAGCCAGCCCCAAGGGCTTACGTCATGGCTACGGCATCCACGCCACCTCATGCGGCATCCAAATCCATTTGCTGAAAAAGTGGATGGGGCATACGTCTATCAAAACAACGGCGATCTATGCGAACGCTGTTGGTGAGGAAGAGAAGGCGATTGCGCGGCGGATGTGGTAACACATCAGAAAATGCGATGGATCGACGGTTTGCAGAGTTGTTGAAAGCCGTGCAGCGCTTGGAGACGACGATCTATGATTGCTTGCTATGATACCGCAATATCGGCATGGTTGTAGCAACAATAGAGACGGTACAATTAATGAGCAGTATTTCGTTTGAGGTATTAGTTGATGACACCCTCGCCGATGTCACATCAGCAAACCAGCTTAAAGAGGTTGTAAATAAGCGTGTCTTGAGTCTTGCAAATGATTTTGAAGATGGGAAGTGGAGATACGCAAAGTTTCAAAGTTATCTTTGGGACAACATAGCTGATACCGCGCTTTCACAGACGGAGCGATCGGCATTGATTAACAAGAGTCACTCAAGTCTAATTGCATCAGCTAAAAACCTCCGGTTGACTGACAACGACCGGGTCGGTCAAGGAAGCGAAATTGCTGAAGTGTTTCTTTATGGGTTAATGAGGCATCGCTTTGGCGCACTACCTGTAGTTCCTAAAATTTTTTATAAGCAGAACTCTCAAGACAACGCGAAGGGTGCCGACAGCGTTCATATTGTAGTGGCAGACGAAGACTTTACTCTTTGGTTTGGGGAAGCCAAATTCTATAATTCGGTAGAGGATGCGCGCCTCGACTCAATCGTAACATCGGTGTTCAACTCACTTTCAACTAACAAGCTCAAGAAAGAAAACGCCATAATCACAAGCGTTTCTGACTTAGATAACTTACCCCTAAAGCCGGATCTTCGAGAAAAGATTAAGATAGCTTTAGACAATCGCGAGTCGATCGACCAGCTAAAGCCAAAGATCTATATCCCTGTTCTAATATTGCATGAGTGCTCTATAACATCTGGCGCAACCGAAATGAGCGATGACTATAGGGCCGCTATGGTCAAGCACCACAAGGATCGTGCAGACGCATATTTTCTAAAACAAATCAAGAAATCCAGCCAAATACACAAGTATAAAGACATCAATTTCCACATCATTTTGTTTCCGGTTCCGAGTAAAGCAAAAATTGTCAATGCATTTGTTGAAACCGTAGCCTTCTATAAGGGGCAGGAGTAATGGATGAGTTTGCGATCTGCCATGAGGTCAACGACCTTCTGTCACAGCACAACGAAGTTGCAGCAAGAAATCTGTTAATTCGACTGTTAGCGGACATGGATCAACGGAACAAGGCATACTCGCCAGTCGTAAACCATATGATCCGTGCGACGGGTTTGTACCCATACCTTCAGGTAAAAAACGCGACATGGGATCAGAAGTTTGTACATCAGGCCTTCGAAGTTGATGTCGGGCGCAGGCTTGCAACTCTGCATCGAGAGCAGTCAAACGTTCTGGCGAAGTTGCTCGATGGCGATGATCTGGCTGTCAGTGCCCCCACCAGCTTTGGCAAGAGCTTTATCATCGACGCCTTTATTGCTGCAAAACAACCAGATACCGTAGTAATCATCGTCCCGGCGATCGCTTTGATGGACGAGACTCGAAGACGGCTATTCAAGAAGTTCTCAGAAAAATACACGATAATTACCGCGCCGGAGACAAAGCTAGGCTCAAAGAATATCCTGATATTCCCACAAGAACGCGCTTTCGGGTATCTAGCTGCGCTAACAACGATTGACTTATTAGTTGTCGACGAATTTTACAAAGCAAGCCGTACCCATGATCGAGATCGGTCACCCTCCCTCATCAAAGCGATCCTCAAGTTATCAAGCAAAGCAAAACAGAGGTATTACCTAGCTCCCAACATCAAATCGCTTAGCGATAACGCGTTCACCCGCGATATGGAGTTTTTGGAACTCCTTGATTTCAACACAGTCTACCTGAAAATTGAAGAGCCCTACAAAGAGTTCGCTGGGGATGCAGGGCGAAAAGGCGACAAGCTAATTGAGATTATCTCGACGGGCGCCCAAAAGTCTTTGATTTATGCCGGTACATACTCCGAGATAGAGAAGGTCTCTGATCTTGTGATTGAGAGCTTGCCGATTGTTGATCGGATCTATACCACCCCATTCGCAAAATGGCTTCGAGAGAATTACCAGTCAGATTGGGCTCTGGCCGACCTTGTTGATCGGGGAATAGGTGTTCACAACGGGAGCATGCATAGGTGCCTTAGCCAACTTCAAGTAAAACTGTTCGAATACCGGGATGGCTTTGATAGCATCGTTTCAACGTCCTCAATAATAGAAGGCGTTAATACATCGGCGCAAAATGTAATAATTTGGCGAAGCAAGCTTGGTGGTAGCAACCTCAAGGACTTTAGCTACAAGAATATTATTGGTCGTGGCGGCCGTATGTTTAAGTACTTTGTTGGTAATATCTTCTTGTTGGACGCACCTCCAGAGGCCGAGGATACTCAGCTTGAGATTGAATTCCCAGAAGAAATTCTTGGCACTCTAGATGAGGAGCAAGACTCCGATCAACTAACTGAGTTGCAAGTTGAACGGATAATTGAGTTTCGAGAGCAGATGTCGGATATTATCGGGGCCGAAAATTTCGCGAGAATTCGCCGCGACAGCTTACTACAAGATAGTGATGCGGATTTCCTGCTTCGATTGGCCTCAGACATGAAGGATGATCCAGAATCATGGCGTGGATTCGGTTACCTTAACTCAAACAGGCCAGACGATTGGGATCGGATGCTATATAAAGTTCTTGGCCTGAAGCCGGGTAACTGGGATAATCGGCACAGCATGGTAGTGAATACAACCAAGGCGATTTCAAATAACTGGAACCTTAGCCTGCCTCAAATAGTTGCGGGCCTAAAGGAAACAGGGGTGGATATAGACGATTTTTTCAAGCTTGAGAGAACGATAACTTTTAAGCTGTCTGCTCTTCTTAGTGACACAAACGAGCTACATAAGATGATAGTCGATCCCGATGTCGATGTCTCAGCATTCATTGGGAGAATGAGCAAAGCTTTCCTGCCTAGTGCCGTATATCATCTAGAGGAATATGGTCTGCCTAGAATGATCTCCAAGAAGATTCATGCTTCAGGCTTGATTAACTTTCTTGATCCCCAAATCGACCTTCGTGAAGCGTTGGAACGTTTCCAAACTGTTGGTTTGGACGAGGTTCTGGCAATTAGAACGCTTGGCCCTTTTGATCGCTATGTTGTTAGGTTTTTCTTTGACGGAATTACACTTGACGAACTAGGTGTGGCGAATGCTGCAAACTGATGCTCGGAGCCGATGTTAGGCAACACAGAATATTATTATCATAAACGTACCGTGGAAGGGATTAGCTCTCCTGCTCCCTTGGCTTTTGGCCTCCATATGCATCGAGAACCATTCTTAAGTAGGTCGTTGTCGTATCGGAGAATTCCCCCAAACCTGGCCAAGCAAAAGGGAAGGTCCCTGATGTCATCGACCAATCAATCTCGATCCAAAGCATCTTTGCAATTGCTGCAGCTTCCGGAGTTTCCTTATCTTCAGGCCATAGGTCCATATCCAAAGTGATCCAAGCCTCGCCATCGTCTTCAACCCGGATGTCGGCACTCAGAGCGGCTAACCGTTCACCTATGTTGCTCGCATCATCTAGTAGTGCGGCCCTCAAGAGTAGTTCCGCCTTCTGTGCATCCATATTCATCTCAAGTGCCATGCCGATCCTCCGTTTCATCACTCGAAATATGTATACTTTGATTTGATTAAAGCCGTGCTGGACATAAATTCGTCATTAAGTTCGCGATGTGGCGGGTTGGATAATTTAGGGCTGAAACCGGATTTAAACCTGATTTTGACATCCTTCGAACGGAAAAAGCCTCCCCGTCTTCGGGAAAGCTCTCTTGTTTTCCAATTGGTTAAAGGTCGAACAGTTCACCTTGGCGGTCACGTTCTTCACGCTTCTGCCAGTCATTGTTGTCTGCGGCATCATCAAGCCAAGCTTTGACGAATACCTCAATCTGATCTTCTTCCAGAACCGTCTCCGTTTGCAGAAACCGCGACCTGTAGCCAGTTTGCGTCACAGGCAAAGGACGGGTAGATCGTAGCTCCAAATGTTGCGCCATCCCGTCCAGCCAGTTGGGATCGTATGACACTTCAACGATGCGGCCATGCCAGATGATGTCCTGCACAAATTTGTCTGCCATCAGTATTCCTCAGGAAGCATGATTGTCAGCAAGCGTTGTGTTTTCTCAAGGTTTGCAGGCTCTTCTGATCCGAACGCGAAGTCCTGATCATAGAGATCAATTTTCCAGAAGATACGTGTGCCACAGAATGTGAGACTGCCAAAGTCATGTTCGCCGTGCGGGTCATTGTCAGTGTTGAAGTCGTCAAAGGCCCTGATTGCGGCAAGAAGGTCTTCGGCGTTGGCATCATCATTGTCCGAGACAAGTGCCTGGACGCCCTGGGTAAAGAAGACCCGTCCAGGGATGCTCGGATCAAGGGCTCTGAACTTGTCGTTCTGATCTCGAATGGTCTGTTTCAGGGGGTGGTCATTGGTGTTCCTCTCTCGCAGGCCACATCCGAAGTGTTCGGATATGCCCATCGAGAGGGAAAACGCGCATGACTTTGCCACGCGCGTTCTTCACTCAGTCTTGAGGGTTCCAGATCAAGACGAAGTCGTCTTCGTTTTGCGAACCTGCTGCGCGGCCAAGATTTGCATAGAGCGTTCTATTGCCAAATTCGGGGGCTGCGAGTGATACGCTTAGATAATCATTGCCGCTGCGCGATTTGCGCCACCAGGCGGCACCGATCTCAACGTCACCTGCCAAAACAAGATAGTCGGGCTGGGCTTCGGTTGATTTTTGCTTTTTGGCAAACAAGATGTTTTGTCGGATGGTCATGGTCGCGAGACGACCTTCGTAGGTGCCGTCAGGCTTACGGGTCACATGTCCGATTGCGGGCATGATGCGCTCCTCTTTGATTTTATTGGAAAACCGGAAAGTTCGGCTTGGCCTATCATACCACGTCTTAAGGCATTTTCTGAGCGCCGAACCGTGTCAAGAAAGAGGAGTTGGGATTGTTCCTTGGCTGCTTCCTGACGCGTCAGTCCTTGCCATGGTTGGCGATTTGAGTGCGGACAGGAGTTCAAGTTGATTGCGCAATTCAAAGCGGCTGTAGAGATCGGAAAAGACCTCACGCACTGTTTGCGGTTTCAGTCCGAGAGAGGCCGCGATTTCTGCCAAGGTCAGTCCTTCGCTGAACAATTCAAGCAACTGTAGCTGGCGGTTGCTAAGATCGAACGGGTTGGAAAGATGAGACAGGCTTGCGCGTTGCGGTACAAGCGGCTGCAAGCTGACAAGGCAATGCTTGGGCTTTGGCCATGATGAGACCTGCAAAGCCAAGGGAGCGCCCATGCATCCATCATCTGCCCGTAACGTTTGACAGGGCTGACCTGAGAGAACGTAGCGCAGCGCCATGCGAAACAAGTTGGACTGTTTTGGAGAGTGTAACCCGATGCGTTTGCTGGATTTTAAGACTGCTGGATGCTGCTCAATGATGTGCTGCGCTGCTGTTGATTGCTGAAAGACATTTGCATGGACATCCACGACCGCGACGGCGAGATCGAACCTTTCGGCAAGTAAGAATTCGGACTGGGACGCAGCGTTGTCGAACCCTTCCGTGTCTTGGTTTATGTCTTGCCGCTTTGACAGTTCGTCGCCCTCGATGGTGGCATCGGGATGCCAGTGTTGGGCGTTTGATAGAGTGATTGAGCATTTGAAGGCGAACGGCAGAACCGAAGCTCCGCCGAAATTCCGAAGATAAGCAACTGTTAGAAAATGGAAATTTATTCGTCTTCGGTGAAGCCTTCAGGCTGAACAAAGAAAGTCTGTGTGAAAACTTCTCCGTCAACCACGATCCTGACAACATATTGGCCGACCTGCAGGACACCTGGTCGCCAGAATGTATATCCTGGCCACGCTTCGTCGTTGAAACTGGTGCGGCCTGCGACTCTTTCACCGTTGTGGATCCACCAGCGATCGAATGGAGTGCCGTTGGGCACACCCTCAAAATCAAAGCTGAGGAACACTTCATCAACACCTTCAACGAAGACCGAGACATGTTGAGTGCAGTCATTTTTGTCATCATCAAAATAGGGGGCATCGCAGATGCGGATGTTTTGTACGGCTGGGCTGGACGCACCGCTAAAGGCAACCCATGCGCCAACTGCGAGACCGCCTAGCGCCAGCGCTCCTGCCGCCCAAACCATAGGTGAAAAGGAATACCGTTTGGGCTGTTGGTTCTGGAGATCGACGAGGTGTTGCTCTGGGGCTGATTTGCTTGCGGCCTGTTCTTTGCGTTTCTCGCTCATGCGGGCAGCGACGAGGGCTTCATACCAAGCAGTGCGGGCAACTCTGTCTTCACCTGCAATAATCCAGCTGAGTTTGTGAAGGTTTGCAGGGGACGGCATGTTGGCTTGGCTGCGCCAGTTCTCGATTGATCGTTTGTCTGGTGACCCATCTAGGGCTGTTTCAAGCGAAGCGGCTGTCCACGGTTTCCATGTGCCATCGTCATGTTGAATGTTCCCAAACCCGCGTACCCAAAAGAAATCAAATAGTTCCCAAAAATCCAGACCCTCAGGCGGATGTTGTGTCGTGGGCTTGTAGGGCAAATCTGCGTCGGTTGGCCTCATGAGATCTTCTTTTGTTATTTGACTTCCGACTGCAACTTTTGCGGGAAGTGGATGGTTAATGCAAACCTCATATTGAACGGGCGGCAATTGCGTTCCCCACACCTGTCGGTTTTCAAATGATCGCCGAATACTGATGCTGATCTCTAGTCAACCAAAGAAGGTAGTCGATATGAGATTTGAAGTGACGGAAAAGCGCGAAGAACGAGTTGGGTTCATCTTTAAGAAACCGTCATACGCCGCGAGAACCGACATTCATTTGACGGATGATGAGTACGATGCATTGCAGTCAATGGCGGTTACAAAGCAATGGATGCACTATCCCTTGGGTGAGATCAGCATGACGGTAAAACACCGCAAAGAATTCACCATGGAAATGGCAAGCGCTTGGTCGAAAAAAACCAAGTCTATAAAGAAGAACATTCGCACCGAGTTGCCGGAGGAACGCGAGTTACAGATTTCTGAGATGAAGGATCTTGCAACAAACCTTAAGCAAGTTTTGGAGGCGCGACTTTCATCGTTACAGTCATCAGATGACGATGTTGCAATCGAGCTGTAGCCAATGTCGGATAGCGAGGCGTACGCCAAAATTGCGTTCATCTTAGCTGTAGTATTGGGGGTTATCGCCCTTGGCTATGTTATGGTGTTTGTGGTTGCGCCATTGCTTCTCCTGGCAGTCATCATCGATTTTGGCATGCGTCAAAGCTACAATGCGAAGCTGGTTAAAGTAATAGAGCAGTCAGACCTCAATGAAGTGCCTCACATCCATAGTTTTGAAGCTCGAATGGTCGATCAACAGGTTCTGATTGCTTGGATTGCTGATCTTCCAAACGACAGTCACTTAGAAATTTACCGTGTTTCAGGACATGGTGGCGGATCGGTCGGTGATTTGGAAGCGCGCGGCGTTTGTATCCATTCAACCACACGTGAGGTGACGGGCAGCAAAGATGAGTTGTTTATCGATATGGGCGTAGCCGAAGGGCTGCATTTCTATGTGCCGGTTGTTTCAGGAAGATCGGTTGAACGAGAACCTTTGCCATACCAATTTTTGGGATTTTCAAAGGAAGTGCAGTTCCGCACCCGGCGCAGGAACGTTGTGCTAAGAGGCGAGGCTTTCGCCGTTAACGTAGCACCTGCGGTGGTGGCAGCCCTTTCCGATACGCGAGATTTGCCGAGCAGGATCGCTGATGATGTGAAAGTCCAAATCAAGCAGAGCCGCCAGTTCGCGGCTAATTTAAATGATGCGATCGCAGGGATCATGTCAGACGACGATCTTACTGAAGATGAGAAACAGTTGGCCGTGGAACTGTTGGAAACGCGAGCCGATCTGACATGAAAAAGCCCGGTGACAGAGACACGGGGCTTTTTGCGCAGTTATGTACTGCTTGTTGCGCGTTTGAAATGCGTCAGTGCATCGACAAGGTACTCCAACGTCAACTGGTTGCGATCAGGCGCATGCTGCAGGACGTTTTCCCACGCGGCATTCAATCCTCTCAGAATGTTCCAGAGAATGTCTCGCGCGTTCGGATGCGTCGCCCATGCCATGCCGCCGTCTTTGGCGGTGATGATGTCGCGAAACAACTGCGCGATATGTGCGCCAGTTTGGAGTTGCGAAACGCGTTCGCGCACCCATTGCAGGTCAACATCCCAGTCGCCTGCGAACTGCAAGAGAAGCCTTGGGAAGCTGTAGCGCCCCTTGGCTGCAAACCCTTCAGTTACATCTTTGGGATCGGTTTTCGAAAGAACAGTCATAGAGACCTCTCATTTGTCATGAACAGTTGGAGCCAAGTTTCGGCTAAGCTCCTTGCTGATCACGACAGGGGATGAGGAGGTCGTTTTGGCTAATATAATACAACAAAAACATATGTTTGGCAAACTGGACATGGTTCTCGGAACCGTCGCCGAAGACGTGGTCAACGGGTTGGGGCAGAGGATTGAACCCCCTGAAATCATCGCGCCCGAGAGAGCGCGGCAGCGCCATATGCATATTGTTGGCTCGAACGGCTCTGGGAAAAGCCGTTTCATGCGCTCGATGATCCAGCAAGATATTGGCGAGGGACGTGGCCTGTGTTTGATCGATCCGCATGGCACGCAGTGTGAGGATGTTCTGAAATGGCTTTCGCAACGACCGCGCCTGCTCAAGCATCGAAAGGTGCGCTACTTCAAGATTGGCGATGGGGAGACGACCGTCGCCTTCAATCCATTGGCTATGTCAGATCCTCGGCATGCACATGCCACAGGAACGCGGGTTGCTGATGCAATTGGCAGGTTGTTCAGTGAAGAGGAGTTGCGGCATCAACCCCGAACGCATGAGGTGTTGGTGCTCTTGCTTATGACGCTCGCGGAAGCAGGCCTGACACTTGCTGACTATCCGCTGCTTCTCAATCCGCGCTATCGACCTGACGTGCAGCCTTTGATAGATCAGCTGCAAAACAGGTTAGCAAAGGAACAATGGTCGCTGCTGACGCGATACAAAGACAGTGATTTCCTTGAATATGTATCGTCGGTGGCAAGGCGCTTGTTCACTTTGATGGCCAACCCCGTGATCGGCGCGACGTTTTCGAAGACGGAGGAGACCATCGACCTTCGAACGGCGATGGATCAAGGGGAGATCTTGCTTTTTGATCTGAAGGATACCGAGATTTTTGATGCAGACTCAGCGCAGCTATTTGGGCTGTTGCTGATCTCAAGCCTGTTTGGGCAGTCGAAACTGCGCGGCAACAACAGGCCTTATTTCTTATATTTGGATGAAGCGCACCGCTATCTATCTGGCAGCAACATTTCCGAGATGTTTGAAGAGTGCCGCAAGTATGGGCTGCATATCATTCTGGCGCACCAAAACCTTGGCCAACTCCGCGACGCTGGTGAAAGGGTCTTCTCAACGGTGATCAACGAAGCAGAGGTCAAGGCTGTGTTCTCAATCAAAGAGCCTGAGGATGCGGCATACCTCGTCAGGCTGCTCTATCGCGGTGGGTTGATTGACCCTAGCAAGATCAAAGATGTTCTGACAAAGCCGACGGTTGTCGGTTACTCGATTGGCTATCTCGAAGGTCAATCGATTTCGGAAAGCGCGGTGACGGGATCTGGTCGAAACAGCGTAGCTGGTAGTGCTATCAGCCTCACCCCAGACGCAGGCTTTCTGACTGCACCGACCGAGTTGGGGCAAATGACATCTGAATCGTCCAGCGATACTTCATCGCAAGCAAAGGGGAAGGCGACCTCGCATTCCAAAACGCAAACACTGATGCCGGTCTTGGAAGACAGGGCGTCAGGAACATGGCCTATTGAAGAGCAGGTATTCGTCCTAGCCGACGATCTTGCCAGCCTGCCGACACAATACGGTGTGATCAGCATTGGCGGACGGATCAATATGAAATTCCGCGCACTTGATGCGCCCGACGAAGTAGTTGCTAAATCTGCCTTCAGGCGGTTTCTCGGTCAGCTAGAGCAGAGCAATCCATACCTGACATATGTTGACCAAGACGAGGTCATCGAACCAAGCCTGCCAAAGAGGGGGCCTCTTGCAGAGCCGGATTTCTTAGAATGAAACTGCTGCAAACGCGGCTATGTTTGCGCCAAGACGTCAGTTGTAGTAAGATGTATACATATGCATCACACAGGTATCTACATGGCAGAGCGATCCGTCATTTCAGTTCATACAAAACCAGAGGTTTCTGAGCGTTTGTCACGTCTTGCGACCGCGACGCAGCGCTCGAAGTCGTTTTTGGCGAACGAAGCCATTGAACGCTATCTCGCAGCAGAGGAGCAGTTTTTGGCCACAATAGACCAACGTGCCGCAGGTATGGATGCGGGCGACGGAATTAGCAGTGCTACGCTTTTGGATCGGTTTGAAGACCGGATGAAAGCGAAGTTTGACCGCGCAACGGAATGAATGCGGTCGTCTGGAGCGCCGAGGCAGAGACAGATCTCGCCGAAATTGTTGACTTCATATCCATCGACAACATCGCTGCTGCGATGGAGCTGGCCAACTTGATCATTTCGACCGTTGAGCAAAACCTACCTGAGCATCCGCATATGGGGCGTCCAGGACGCGCGAATGGGACACGCGAGCTGGTTGTTCACAAGAACTATATTGTCATCTACCGCGTGGCCGAGATCGAGATTCAGGTTCTGGCTGTGATGCACGCGGCGCGGTTTTTCCCGGCAAACGGTTAGGGAAGCAAACTTGACAGATCAGCGAAAGTGTCGCGGAATATATCTCCCGCGACAATTGATGGAGTTCTCGACCTCATCCGCCTTGCTCGAAGAGTCTAACCAAAGCTTCGTCACCGGTAAGGTTTGAGGGTATTTCTCCAAATTGTTCAATGTAGAGGGCTCGCCACATGTTGAATGATCCGTCATCAGGAGCGGTCAAGATTTCGTCTTTTCCATTTGGAACGTAAAATTCTTGCTGCTTAAGGAAATCCACGATTACGCCGTCGACGCTTGCAAGCCCGTTGTCGGCTAGCAAACAATTCGAAATTGATCTCGCTGCTTGTAGCAGATCGTCCGGTAGCTCTCGATTATTTGCAGCCATCGTTTCGATGCGATCTCGTAACGACCAAAAACTACGGTATCTTGTACCAAGCACTGTTCTCCTTGCTACTTCTCCGTTGTATCGCAAGACGCTTAAGAGCAGATCGTACGCGTCGCCGTCAGGGAGTATGATTGGGTCAAGTGCATATTCCCCAGTTGATCTGTCCTGAACATGCTGTTGGAAAAGGAAATTTGCAGCAAGCTTTGCAAAGTACAACCTTCTTCGCTCAATCAAGTTGCGTTCCGCTTCGGGAGCCTGTTCCAGAAGCACATCGTAGTACTTGACCGCGAACATCGCCATTATGAAACCTGGAACATACTCAGACGCAGTTCTTTCATGATCGGTCGAAAGGCGATCTAACGCTTCGTATTGACTTCTCCTTAGTCCGAATTCTGGGGTATCGCTGTTTGGCAATCTGACAATTGTTTCCGTGTCAGCCCGTCTTGAAAAAACCATGCGAAGAGTAATGTCTTGCCCTACCAAGCTTCGGTTGGAAGCTGCAAAACTGTTTTCAACTTGGTAAGTTAGGGAAACTGGGAAATACCTAAATGACCCCTCATGGATTTCGCACCTGATGATCCCGTCACGTTCAATCAATAAAGAGTCTTGCGATTGGTCTACGAGAATGTCTGCACTCAACGACATATCGTTTATCTGCCAAGAAGTATCGTCACCTTGCCCAAGAAATTTAATTCCATCGGCGCCAGCAACAGCCGGAAGATGCAACGCAACCGCAAAAAATATCCAAAATAACCTCGACATGTTTCTAGTTTCCCCCTTCTGGTGTTTCTGCTGCCAGCTTCTGCAATCTGCGAATATCAGCGTGCTCGCGCCCAATGATCCAAAGCACTAGCCCAAGCAGATAAAGCCGGATTTCGCCCAAAAATGCGGTTAAGTTACCCAAATAGAGCGCTAGTTGTGCCTTAGTATCTTGACCTATCTCGAATGCTGCATCGCATCTGAAATTGTGATCTTCGATAAAGAAGGCATCAGCAGGTAAGCTAACGACAATGGACTGCACATCTTGCAGTTGGATGACTTTGAAGGTCAGAATGTAAATGAATGAAATCAACAAGAATGCGAATACTACCCGGCCGGGACGACTAAAGGCGTCCGGTTTGCTTCGATTGTATGCGAAAACTACGATCAAGAACGCGGGAATGATCACGAAATAACTCAGCGTTGAGCTGTTTTTGACATATACTGAAGCGATCTCGGCCATGCCACAAAAACCAGAGAATGCCGTGCTTTCTGGCCATGTCCGAGCCTGAACAAGCATCAGTGTGTTTGTTTCTTGACCTCCGTTCCAGAACATATGGATTGATGAAAACCATTTGTCCAAAACCTCGGCAACTGCCGCGCCTGAACCAGATAGCTCTCCAGATGGTTGAACACGGGTTATCATCCAAAATAGGACAAGCAGTACAAAAAGGATCGTGCTTTCTATTAGAAGGTGACGAGAAATAAAATTTCTCATGGCAAGAATTTCCTATACAAAAACGTTCGGAACCTTGCCACTTAGGCAAGACGAGGCAGTTCAAAAAAGCTATCTATCAGGCTCCCAACCATCGTTGGGCATCAGAATCAGTATGCGATCTTCAATCAATGCATGTACAATGGCTGGATATTCGAGATTTTTCAATCCTTGGTAGTGCTAGGAGCGATACTGACTGTGGCCTCTACAATAGATTGCCATTCTAAGATTTTTGGGGAATTGAGTCTTTCGTTCGAAATAGGAAAAGCCCTTGTGGTGCGCGTGTCACGATCTCAGACTTGTACGCCCCAATCATCGTCTCAACACGTTCCTTTGATGTCGTTACTGTCAGAACACGAAAATTCTTGATGCCAAAGTGCTCGACATGCAGTTTGCGTTCAAATGTGTCGGCGTAGGAGTGCAGCTTACGCGCAAACGAAGTCTGCCTGATGTCGCGGCGTGTGATCGGCATCGTGCCGCGATCTATTTCGACCATGAAGTAGGCCTTGTTCTTCCCTTCTGGCCGGTCGGTGTAGTGCAGTCCAAAGATGATATCAGGCACGATTGCTACGTCATGCCACTGATTGTTCCAGTGGATACGGGTTTGCCAACGAACCGGGTGGCGTTTGCGGCGCGTTGCCTCTGGTGAAGCCGTCAGCATGTCATCTTTCGTGATAATGCGTATGTTCCCTGCATCGCGGCAGGCCGTTTCAAGTGACACCATGAAATCGGATATTCCCAATGTATGCTCGACGAATTTTTCTTTGACCCGCCGATTTTTCTCAGTCCAATAGACGTCTGGAAGGGCCATCTGAAACCGGTTGGAAAGAAGTTCAGCGCCTTCGTTTCCTAGCGCATAGATCATCGGTCTTTTGTCTGCATAGGCCAATGCCATCATCTGGGCGCGAGGGCGGTCGATGTATTTTGCGTCGTAGAGCTCCCTTAGACGTCGAGTAAGCCCTTGGCGGCTCGTACCACCAGTGAGGGCCAGCAAGTGATCGGTGGTTAGGAAGCGATGCTGTTCCAAAGCCCTGAGTATTGTGATGTCCCGCTCGGTCAGCTGGATTGTGGCAGCTTTGCTGCGCCTGAAACGTGATCTCTTCCCTGTCATGGCTGAATTATACCGCAGCGTGTTGGATCCGTTGCCCCCACAGGTGTTGGCATCTGCTGGAAACCAAACCGTGTTTTTCCCGTCACGGCCTCACTCCTTTGAAAATATGGTATAATTATTCAATGAATGAATTTATCAAACACATCTTGGAGCTGGAAAACGAAGAGCTCACATATGATCAGTTTGCTGAGCTACACGAGATCTGGCGTGTCGTGAGCGAAGTGTACTTTACCCAAATTTCAAACAAAGGTGATATTTTGAATGCCGCTGGCTGGTTGGAGCGACAGACGAACAAACCAAGCTAACCGAACATTCTTTTCCATCTGGCAACCGTTGCTGTAAAATCTTCATAGTCGCTATTGAAGGTTAGTGTTTTCCTTCCACACTGAATGCACCGGGTACCTTCTGCTTCTGTTTGCTCGCGCTTGCAGTGTCCGCATAACTCTGTCTGGCGGTCTGAATTGGCCATCGATGATCTTCCTGTTCCAACTGTTATTGGCAGGATAGACATCTTTCGGCTTACCGACCTCCAACACGTGTTGACGGCGCGAAAGAACGTTTAGGTGAGAAACAACGGGCGTTGCCCAAAGCGGGTTCGCGTGTTGCGGACAACGCGGTCATAGCTGTTGGTTGTGATATGTCCGTATGGAACCAATATCTTTTCAGGCTGGCGGCGCTCGCCGTCCTTTAGTGTGACGGCCAATGCCTCTCCCCGTCCTGTGGCACGCAGGCTACTGGCTGTGTGTGGGTTTGTCTCAACGGCAAGTTCTTCGGCGTCTTTTCCCGATAGTGCAAACAGTAGCAGTGATCCGACATTCCCGAGGATCGCTTGTTTGATGCGTGGTGACAATTGATCGAGATATTGATGCGCCACTGTCAAGGAGAGCCGATATTTTCTGGCTTCTGAAACAATGCTGTCGAAGGCGTCCGTCGTGAAATTTTGAAACTCGTCGATATAGAGGTGAAAGTCTTCCCTTTCTTCCTCAACCAATTCAGCGCGTTCCATCGCGGCCTGATAGATCGATGTCGTGAGCAATGACCCCAGTAGGTTTGTCATGTCTTCACCCAGGCGTCCCTTTGATAGGTTCACGATCAAGATCTTCTTGTTATCCATCATATACCTGAGATCAAACCCTTTGCGGGTTTGACCTAGGATGTTGCGCATGATCGGGTTTCGCATAAATGCACCCACCTTGTTCAACACAGGTGCTATAATTTCAGCCCGCAAGCGCGGATCGTAACCGGCAAACTCGACCTGCCAGAAGTCTCGCACGATAGGATCTGAGACGTGAGATAACACGCGCTGTTGAAAAACCGGGTCGGTCAACATCTTGGACACATCCAATAAGGTCATCGGCTTCCCTTCCGGTGCTTCCATGAGGGCAGCAAGGGTGTTGGCCAAGACATGTTCCATACGTGGCCCCCAGCTTTCTCGCCAGATAGATCGCAGGCTCGCGATGATATTAGAGGTTGCGACCGCATGAAGGTGCTTTGGAACACGCCCGAGTGGATTGAACGCAAGTGGATGGTCGAAATCCGACGGGTTGAAGAAAACGACATCTCGCATACGCGACCGAGGGACTGCATCGGCGATTGCCTCTGCCAAGTCCCCGTGCGGGTCGATCAACGCGATGCCTTTGCCCCGTTCGAGATCTTGCAGAATGCAGGATTTCAGGAAAGTTGTCTTTCCGCTTCCGGTTTGCCCAATCACGTAGACATGCCGCCGCCTGTCTTCTTGGGACACCGACAAAAGCTCATCAGCTGTGCTGGCTGTGCGGTATCCGAAATGCAGTTGGCTTGGGGTGTGGTTCATACGCCGAAAACAGCGCAGGGTTCATACCAACGACGGGTTGTCGGTGAACTGCGACTGGCAGATAGCCTGCGCTGGTTTCGAGGAAAGAAGCACACATTGTATCATGTCCACTTACTTAATTCTCCTGAGAGGTTTCGGCTTCACTTAGCGATTACGGTGACTTATTATCGATCCCGCCAAGTTCCTCATGGACGGAGAACCCGGATGCCAGCCACTTCAATTAGTGTCAAAATTCTTGGCAATGCAGTGAAGCAATATGATGATGAGATTGGCAACAATCACTTGACTCTTTTCGCTAGCATGGAAGATGACCAAGGAATACCTCTTCCACCTGGAGGGAGAACGGCTGTTCCATCGGGAATCGCTTTGGATCTCCCTGATCTTTACGAGGCCGTAGTAACTCCCTGCCCAAGTCTAGCCGAAAAATTGGGGGTTACGGTTCTGAACAATCCTGGCACCATCGATCCCGACTTCAAAGGTGAGATACAAGTACTTCTCATTAATCTAGGCGGAGAAAAAGTAACCATAGGTCGTGGAGATAAGATTGCAGAACTTCGCACTAGGCCGTTTGTTCGGGCCGATTTTCAAGAGGTCGATGAGCTGTCGCCATCTGTAAGGGGCTCAGACGGCCTTGGCTCGACAGGCGTCTAGATTCAATTTTGTGAGTCAGTGACAAACAGTAATTAGATTGAATTCATGACCACATTTGGCTGATCTCTTCGATAGTGCTTTCCACCGGCTTCGTGCCCGAAACCAATCTAACGTATGGTAAATCGGCTATGTCATCGACTTGGAATCTCTTGTCGAGCGCTCTTATCTTAGCAATCGACATCGTTTCGTTTTTCTGTGCCTTTATTTCGTTGAAACGGGAGGTTTCTTGGTCGGGTCGAGCCGTACATAAAATAATGAGTAGATCGTCGCCAAGCTCATTCTTAAACCTCTCAGCAAGCTTGAGAGGGCGTAAGCCGTCCAAAACGACTGGTGCGCCAGCCATCATTTTGCCAAGTAGTTCAAGGTAGAGTTCCTCGCCGTCATTGGCATCCATCAGGGACTTCCCGTACTCTCCCAAGTTCTCGCGTTCGGTCAACTTTTCGGGGCTCATTGCCTTCATTGTGTCTGAAACTGACAAATACCTGTAGCCTTGCGCCTGCAATCCCTTTGAAATTGTTGTTTTTCCAGAGAAGGTCCGCCCGGCTACGATAATAAATTTTGGTTTCTTTTTCAGGGGCGCTGGCACTAGCGTTGCTGGCGTCGATGGCCGTTTAATTCGTTCCTTTGCAGGCTGCCTTTAAACATCTTCAGTATGACTTCATTTTCGTCTATGCCAGAAACAACTACAAACGTTTTAGCGTTGGGTCTGTTGAGCACACTCTGTACTCCATCTTTTTCAAAGTACGTCGCACGAGCCCGCTTTAAATTTGAAGCGAAATTCATCCTGCCAGATTGCATCAAGCGATGAATCAGTTCGTTTGTTTTAGGTAGCCGTCCAACCGAAGATAATACTTCTTCGCGAGTTCGTTCCGAGTAGAAACTCAGTTCCCCATGACTTTCCAAGTCTCGGAAGACATCTATTAGCAGTTCCTCATCTTCGAAGAAATCGAAATCACCAGAGAACACAGCAACGCTCCTTGCGCCACTCAAGTAGTTGGCCATGAGATTGGCAGCATCCTTGTTCAGCTCAGTAAGTGTGTGCTTGCGAACAGAGGCTGTTTGGCCAAAGTAGGCCTTAATCTTGTCTGCAAAAACATAGTAAACTGTGCTGGCGGCCAGGAAAGATCCAAGCAATTCGAGTAACCAAACCTTATATTTGGCCAGCTCTTCCGGGTTCGAAACATCAGTTGTGCGAGAAAACTGAGCCAGATTGATGACTATCTGATCAGAAAAACTCATGAATTGTATGGCAAAATATAATACTGCCGCTATTGGCATTAGGACAAATGCAGCAATCGATAAGCTCTTACCAATTATTCTCTTTGCTCCAAGGAGGCGTCTCCGTATTGCCAGTTTCTTTACGCCATTTTGTAGTAGTCTTAGAGCCCAAGGACGTGGGTCTTTGGGGTTTTCTTCTGCGAGCTTCTTATAAGTCTCGCTGAGCCTCTTGATTTTTCCAGCCTCGTCAAACTGAAAGTACATGTACCCAAAAACTACTTGGATGACCTTCTTTTCTTTGTGGTAGAAGCGGCTATAGAAAGCACATGAACTCCAACCTTCGCCAGCTGTGACCAAGTGGTGATCGACCTGGAGGCCAGACTGTCGTTCCCTGTTTTTGTCCCAATAGGCACCCACTTCGGCATGCCCGTTCATGTCTGATTTGTTGCTAATCGAATAGATTAGGTCTTCAGTGGTAATGCTTTTCAGAAGTTCGAAGTCGTGCGACCTCCAGGACGAAAAGTACTTATCTTCCGCTCCGCTTGTGCCCATATGCCCCAATAACCTTTAATGTTTTTTGTTGAAAGAGTTCGGCCAGTTCGTCGCTCAATTCGAATGTGGATTGAACAATATCCGTGCCATAGAAGCGATCACCGGCCTGCCCCAACAGCTCGGTAATAGTTTCTCGATAGTCTGCAATTACGAAGCGGGATGGCAACGCATCGACTATTTCTTGAAAGCTATGATTTTCGGCAAGCAACTCGCATAGGCTAAAGCTCATTAGGGCAATATGTTCGTCAGGTACTTTCCAGTTCGGGAATGATGCCGATAGGAATTGTGGTTGCGTAACAAAGGATGGTTTGTTGCCAAGGCTTTTTTGTTGCTGCAACAATTTGTTCGGCATCGCGATCAAGGCAAACAGAGTTCTTAATATGCTCCGGTCTCGGCCCTACAATCGAAGTCCATGCCAAAGCGGCGGTTCCAGTGCCACAACCGATGTCAACAAATGGTGCAGCAAGGAACTTCACCGGCAATCTATGAAGCACAAGTAGAAATTTTAGATAGTTGCGCTCTGCATAGAGCGAATTGAACATGGACAGCTCGCTGCCCGGTATTGGAGCATAAATGCTATCAGGTTGCTCTACCTTTTTCTGGAAACTTACACGATCATTTTCTGTCAACACGCACGGGTCAAAGACTAGGGGTCTAGTCTTCCAAAAGATGTCTTCGACAGCTCGTGGGATGCTGGTCAGGTGATCAGCTCCAAAGGTTTCTCTCAGATCGCTCAAGTTCGGAGGCCTCATATTCTCCCGAGTAACGGCAAACTTTGGGGATAGCTAGGAATCTGCACTACGCGTGCTCACCTTAGTGAGGAACAATGACTTCTGCTAGTGCCCAATAGTTCTAGCGGTGCGTTAACGGCAAAGCGTGTGTGGTACAATCAGTTGCCCCTTATTTTATGGAGCAATCAACTATGACCTGGGTGAATTTTCAAACCGTCCGTGAGAACTTGGACGTATCCGCGGTGCTGTCGCACTACGGTTTTGATGTGAAACCAAACGGGCAGGATCAGGTTAAGATCTGCTGCCCGTTCCACGATGACCACAAGCCGTCATGTGGGCTCAATCTAAAGAAGGGCGTGTTCAACTGTTTTTCCTGTCAGGCAAAAGGCAACATCTTGGATTTTGTCGCTCGGATGGAAGGGTTTGATCCTGACCAGCCACGTGAACTGCGCAAGGCTGCCGTTCTGGCTTGTGAGCTCTTCAAAATTGATGGTGGATCGAAAGACGTACCAGCGGGTGACCAACCCAAAGCGAAGGCGCGAGGCACACAGACTGGGAAACGTCCAAAACGAACCGACACAGCCGCTGGCGGAAGGGCAGGTCCAACTCCCAGCTCAAAAGCTGAAACGACGTCTCAGGGCGCAAATTTGGGGTCTGAGGCAGATGTCATAAACCCACCGCTGACTTTTGAATTAAAGCTTGAACCGGAGCACTCGTTCTTGAGTGATCGCAGGATAACGAAAGAGCTCGTTCAGGAATTTGGTCTTGGCTTTGCCAAGCGTGGTTCAATGGCGGGGCGGATCTGCTTCCCCGTACACAACGAAGAGGGTGACCTGATCGCATACGCTGGTCGGTTGGCGTCTGACGATCAGGACGACGATAAACCGCGCTATCTCTTGCCCAAGGGGTTTGAAAAATCTTGTGTGCTTTATAACTTGAACCGTGTGATCGCGAAGCGAGAGCAATTGATCGTACAGGGTGAAGATGTCGGCGATGCCGTTGTCATCGTCGAAGGGTACTGGTCAGTGTTGCGACTGCACGCAGTAAGCGTGCCGGTCGTCGCGAGTTTCGGGGCCAGCTTGTCCCCTCAACAAGTCAGCCTGCTTGTTCAAGCAGGCTTCCGAAACGCAGTCTTGATCTTTGATGGCGACGAAGGCGGTCGCAAAGGAAGCGAGCAGGCGTTGCCAGTTCTGGCAACGCGCCTGTTTGCAAAAACCGTGTCGCTCGAAGATGGCGTTAAGCCGGATGAGATGAGCGACGAAATCGTAGCAGAGCTGCCCCGATATGTGCGTTAGCCATATCGCTGGGTTGCGATGAAACGGTGGGGTCTCCATGTGGAGACCCCTTTTCTTTTCCCGCGTGAGCGGGGGCGTTGGGTGCGCCGAGGTTCCTCGGCAAGGGCACCCAACTATTCGCCACCGATTGTCGAAGGTGCCAAAACCGCCGGTGGGTTCATCACCCGTGTTTTGGACTACGCAAAGCGGGATGCAGGCAAAGTCGAGCTGCTGGCGGAACGCTTTGAAATCCAAAGGGTGTTTGACCAAATTCAACAGACATTTGGGCCTCACGCAGATGCGGAAGGCATTCGACTGGACATCAAATGCACCTACGCGGAACTCACCTCCGATGCGCATCTGCTTTGGGAGGCCTTGTCCAACTTGGTTCAAAACGCCATCCGCCTCAGCGCCAAAGGTGAGTTGGTCAAGGTTCAAGCGTTGGAAACCGACGACGTGCTGGTCATCATGATCGCTGATCAAGTCGCCACTGGTTCCAACGTGATCGGGCAAGCTGGCTTTGGATTGGATATCGTCAAACAGATTGCGCAGCTTCTGGACGCACAGTTTGAGCTCCAACCCAATCGTGCCGAACTGCGATTTGCCAAGCAAGGTCATGAGCACGCCTGAGCTGCCGCGAAGAAAAAACACCAAAGAACTTTCCCCAGAAAAGTTTCTGGGGGAATTTTCCTAGGAAATTTCTGCAACCGAGGTCGATTTAGGGGATTTCCGCATCCCATCTAGGGGATATCCGCACACACGGCCCGCAAAAACTCTGCCAACTGTTTCCCCACAAAAATTTCTGTGGAGGGGAAAATGCCCAAAGGATTTTGGACAAGCGCCTATATCGGCGCGGTGGTGGCCATCAATTGGCTGTTCGTTGTGGTGCCCATGATACCCGTGTTGGAAACGATGTTCCCGCCGGTAATGCTGGTCGTGGGCTTTGTGTTTGTGTTTCGAGATTTCGCACAGCGGGAGATTGGGCATTGGGTCGTCATCGCCATGCTGGTTGCAAGTGGCATCAGCTACTTCATGTCAGCCCCGGTTGTGGCTCTGGCCAGTGTGACGGCTTTTCTGATCTCTGAAGCCATTGATTGGGCCGTTTACACGTTCACGCGCAAGCCATTGTCCCAACGCATTCTGCTGTCATCTGCCGTTGCTGTTCCGAAGTGTCGTATCTGAAAGCTCTAAAATATGTTTCCATTGTAATTTTCCTCATTAAAACAGCCTCTTGGCTTACTTAGACTCTGACGCCTTGGCGAAGGAAAATCATTATTCACGTGAAGGTTTTTTCAGGAAAATCAGTGTTTGGTTGGTTCGACCAGATAGTGGTCTGTATCTAGTGTAAAGCACGTGGGCCAAAGCGGGGTTTTCCAAAACACGCGATCCGCAAGCCGGTCTTCACTGACGCGGATTTCCTCGAGGAAACCCATCCAACACAGTGGGCGCAGCACCTCGGATGATAGGAACCAACGATGATCACGATGCTCCCGTTCAAAGGGGTCATCCGGCTCGTCCATCCCATATAGAGCTTTGACCAACTGCGGTTCCGTCATGCCCTCATGGGCTTCAACGTTGATGATGTTCAAAAAGTCCCGCCAATCCCCAGGTGCTTGAAAATCGATACGGCTCATCCGGCCATGATTGTAACGGAACAAAAACTGCTGGGTCAGTTCCCCAAATAGCTGCCCACGATGCTGCGCCAGCTGCTTGATACTTTTGGACAGCTGAAACTTGCCCTTCACGTGCCGACCCCATTTGGCAATGGTCATCACATCATGGATCACCATTACCGGCGGCACGTCCCATTCGTTTAGTACCTTTTGGACCCGCAGCAGTTTTTCCTCTGAATACGTAGGCCAGTTGAAATTCCGCGCACCCCAATGGGCAAACTTGCGATTGAACAGTTTGGTTTGGGTCAAGCCGACGCCGCCGTTTTCCTCAGCATATCGGATTGTCTGTTCCAACGCGTAGAGCAGCTTGGATCGGTCCAGCAGGGGGTCATCATCAGGGATGGGGTTGAGCTTGATCATGTTGGGAAACTGGCGCTAGCTTAACGGGGACGCAAGCAACCAATTCAAAGCGCATGGAAATCGAAATCACAGGGCAAGACGAGCTGATCATTAAACGGTTGTTGGAAACCGGGGCGTATTCGGATCGCGCTTCCGTTGTAAATGCGGCTTTGGAGGCACTGGAGCGACGCGAAAAGCAGACAGCTTTGGATGATGCAATCCAACGGGGTTTGGATAGTGGTGTGGATGAAAGCATCAGCTGGGCTGACTTAAAAGCAGAGGCCAAAACCAGCATGGACAAGTAAGAAAGAACTCGTGAGAACTTTCCGCAGAAAATTATTTGGCAGAATTTTCCCGGGAAAACCTACAGCACCTCAACCGCGCTTCGCTTTTGCTCATCCGAAACATCGATGTACCGTTGCGTGGTGGTCAGCTGTTTGTGTCCAGCAAGCTCCATAATTACTTTCGGCGAAATGCCAGCATGCGCCATGCGCGTGATGAACCAGCGCCGTCCACTGTGTGAGGACGCATCTTCAATCCCAGCGGCATCAAACACACGGGCAAAAGCTTGGACCATGCTGTTGGGCGTGAAGTGTCCACCCTTTTGGGACTCGATCACAGGCCGATCAGGTGCCCTCCAGCGATCCAGCTGCGCCCAGTAGGTGGAAAGCTCCTTCTGCAGCTTAGCGTTCAAGTGCACCTGCCGCGCTTCCTTTGCTTTGGTGTTCTCAGCTTTGAGGTAGAACATTGCTTTGGGTTTGAGGTCACGATCCAGCACATCCGCCCATTTTAGTGAGGCGATCTCGCCCACGCGCATGCCAGCGTAGTGGGAAAGCATAAGCATCAACCTGTTGCGCTTGCCGTTCTGCATGCTTGCGCAGATGGCCATCACGCGCTTCAGTTCCTCAGAAGATAACACTTTTGCCTGTTTCATCTATTCTCGCCAAATAATTGAAACATAACGTTTTCCTGACTGTGTGGGATTTTGTTATGTTGCCATCTGACGAGTAGAGCGACCGTTTTCTGGCGCTCAGTGTTTCCAACTGCTTAGGGCTGAACAGCAGGAAAATTATATTTTGTTATGTTGGGAGGAATTGGTGGTGAGATCGCATTTTTCCAATGCAGCCGTTCACACTGAGCGCGGCGGACTCAACAAATGAGCCCACAGTGCAAAATGCTGCGCCGTGTTCAAATGGCCGTGAAACGCGGAAAGCCGCCATTGGCCTTTGCAAGAGGGGCCCTGACCGGACGTTCGCCCATCTCTCTCAATGCTGCCGCGCGCCCCGCTAAAGCCGCCGTTCGCTGTTATCGGCGACAACAATACCGGCAACAAGCTTTCTGAACCAAGTCTGCATGCGGGATCGGTCTGCGCCACGTCCCCAAATCAGCTTCGATTGGACTGTTGGCACCTCAAACGGCAGTTCAAACAGTGTGACCGGAAGCTCCCTGTCCGCCTTGGCTGCCAAACGCCGTGGCAAGACCGCGATGACATTTGTCTCCACAACAAGCGGTGGGAGCGTCGCGAAGTTGGACACACTGACAGCCACATCGCGAGTCAGGCCTTTGGTTGCCAACACCTCGTCAATGATGCCTTTTCCATCCGATCGGTGCGAAAGAAGCGCGTGTTTGTGCGATAGGAAGCCGTCGAGTGTAACAGGTCCATTCAAGATGGGATGATCGAACCTGGCGATGCCTGCAAAGGGCTCCTCACACAGGACCTGATGATGAAACCGCGTAGGAATGTCGGAAATTGGCGAAAGCGCCAAGTCTGCGTGACCGGCATCCAAGTCGTCGGCGATCTGACCTCGAACCAGTCCCAGGGTCTTAAGACGGATGCCTGGCGCTGACTTTCGCAACGCGCGCACGATTTCTGGCACCACCGTCAATTCCATCAAGTCGCTCGTGAGAAGTGTGATCCCGCCTTCGTGAGTTTGGGGATCGAATGCGGTTGCAGCACTCAAGGCGTCTTCCGCAGCGATAATGGCGGCTCGTACATGGTGTGCGGCGTCCAAAGCCACTTGGGTCGGCATCATGCCACTGGGTGTTCGCACAAAAAGATCATCGTCAAAGAGGGCGCGGAGCCGAGAAAGTGCGTTGCTCATCGAGGGTTGCGCCAGGCCAATCCGTTCTCCGGCTTTGGTGACGCTGCGCTCAGCCATGACGGCGTCAAAAACCACCAGCAGGTTTAAATCTGTATTGCGAACATTCCTCATAGCAATGGAGCTTATGGGAAATATCAATTGGATCAATTCTTTAAGTTGTCGCTAACTTGATTGTGTCCGCCCCAAAGCAAGGAGATGATCGATGTCCGCAAACTGCCGATTTTTCATACAAACATTAACCGGAACTGCAGTCGCCCTGCTCATGAGCCTCTCAGTGACCGGCGCAGCCATTGCCGACGGGGATGAGCCAGCATGGGATGAGTTTTCATATGAACCCTATCCGCTGGCGCGGATTGCCGATGATACGAGCCGCTATGCTGAAGCCACTCCGCAAACCCTGAAGGTAAGCCAACATGGCGAAATCGAGTACCTCGGGTTTGGCGCGTTTGGCACGCATTGGTTTGTGGAAGCGGATGGGCCTGTCTGGCATTTCGTGACTGCAGGTGACCCGGCAGATGAAGTCGTGCTGATGGTCCACGGCTACCCCGACACATGGTGGGCCAACGCCGAGGTTATGGCTCTTTTGTCAGACGAGTATTACGTGATCGCGGTTGATGTCCTGGGCTATGGTCAGTCGGACAAGGGCCCTGAGGTGGACGTGAGCTATGCAGGCGCAGCAGGAAGCTTGGCTGCTCTGCTCGACAAAATTGGGGTCAGCGCCTTCAACCTCATAAGCCATGATCGCGGCACGATTGTGAGCGAAAACCTCCTCGCGATTGACGGCATGAGCGACCGTGTTTCCGCTTATGTGCGGATGCAACAATCGTTTGATAAGCCACACGGTTTGCCGCGTCCCCCTCACGCTGCGATGGCCTCGGTCGAGTTTCAAAGCCAAGAAAACCTCGCTGGCACAGCCTATTCGAGCAATTACGGGTCAGTTCACTTTCCAGAGCGGTTCCTTCAGCGCCTGAATTGGGAGTTTAGCTTTCCTGGTACACCAGAGGCGGCCGCGCGGACCTTTCAAGGCACCAGCTTTGACATCGAGCTCGCTTTCAGGATGGAAAACGTCATTCCAAAGATGACGATGCCTGTCCTTTTGATCCAAGGTACAGACGATCCCGGGCAAAAGGCGGAAGAGTACATGACATCGGCTGATCTGCTTCCAGATGCCCGTGTTGCCTTGGTCGCGGCGAACCACTTCCTGCATGCGGAAGATCCCCACATGGTTGCGGACCTTGCCCGAGAGCTCTTCAGCAGCGGCAATGCCAACCGACCAGACAGGGTCTTCTCGCACCCAGTGAACTTCCAGTTTCCCGCGAAGAACTGAGGTCGCCGATGCCCTACGTTTTCATGGCACTTAGGGTGCTTCTCACCGTGATTTTTGTTGCCGCTGGCGGCGCAAAATTGATCGGCGTCAGCATGATGGTCGAAACCTTTGATGCGATTGGTTGGGGGCAATGGTTCCGTTACCTCACCGCTTCTGTGGAACTGGGTGCCGCGGCAATGCTCTGGGTCCCTTTTCTGAGTGTTCTGGGGAGCAGCATGCTCTTTGCCACAATGATCTGTGGGGCGCTGTTCCACATCTTTGTCATTGGCCCGTCGGCGGTTCCGGCGCTTGTCCTGGCTGTCCTTTGCTGCATCCTGTTTTGGATCGACCGCGCAAGGCTTGAACTCTTCATGGCCCGGTTGGGTTTTGCTTAGTGCCAAGCCCCCGAACACCGGCGTCTCCAAACGCGCATCCGCTGCGCGTTTGGATCGGTTGCCTCGCACTAGCGCGGCGTTTCTCATCTCTGCATCGCCAACCGCAAAATGCGATCTCCACCCCATCACAAGAGGAGCTTTTATGTCCGCACGTAAATCCCTTTCCGCCGTTGCTGCCCTAGCGTTATCCGCAGGAGCCGCGACGGCTGATATGCCTCAATCATTTGGCATTCTTGAGTTTGGTCCAGACAACACCCTGTTTGTGGCCGATTCCGCCGGTGGCGCGATCCACGCCTACGCATTGCCCGGCGGCGGTGACGCGCCCGAACAGGATGCTGCCTTCAACCTCCTAGATGTCGATCAACTGGTGACCGAGACGCTCGGCGCCACCGGCCGCGTGATCTACAGCGATTTGGTTGTACACCCTGTGACGCGCGAGGCGTTCGTTTCTGCGACCACCACCGTCGACGGCGTTGAAACGGGCGCAGTTCTTGCCATCTCGCGCGATGGCACTGTGCGCACGCTGGATCTGGACGCTTACCCGTCGTCCAAGTTCACGCTTCAAGACACTGCCGATGCGGGCGTTACCTTCTGGCGCGATATTCCAGCGCCTTCGCTAACGGTCACTGACCTCGATTATGCAAACGGCGAACTCTTTGTATCAGGCGTTTCGACAGGCGAGTTTGCGTCTACCCTGCGCCGTGTACCGTTTCCCTTCGATGGGAACGCCACGTCCACCAGCATCGAGATTTATCACGCCGCACACAACCAAAACGAAACGCGCGCCCCAATACGAGCCATGGCAGTTGTCGATATCGATGGTACGTCGACCGCCGTTGCAGCCTATACCTGCACGCCGCTGGTGACGATCCCAGTGGGTGATTTGGCCGATGGGGCTCATGTGACCGGCAAAACGATCGCAGAACTTGGGTACGGTAACACGCCCCTTGATTTGATCTCGTTCTCGGCCGCCAACTTTCAGGGTCAGGTGTCGAGCTACGTCCTGGTGGTGAACCGGGAAATGGATGCAGACCTCATCACTCTTGAAAACCTGACTGCCGCCGCCGCTGGTCCGGGGATCACCGAGCCTGTACCGTATCTGGGGGCAACTTCGGGTGTGCAAACCGTGCCACTGCCGCTGTCAGGTGTCGTGCATATGGCCGACCAAGATGGTCAGTTCCTGCTCGCTCTGCGCCGGGATCTGGACACCGGCGCCATGGAGCTTGTGTCCTTCCGCAAGGGATCGTTCTTCCGCCTGAGCGACTTTATCAGCGAGTATAACTTCCCGGACTACGCCTATGCCGATGATGAGATGTCGAACGGCGTCCGTATGTTCCAGAACCTGTTGAAGTCTGACGAAGGCTTCCCGGGGCAAATTCGCCAGTGACATTCCGCGTTGGTCTCATCGTCGCCCTGCTTGGCGGGGCGACGACAGCAGTCGCGGCATGCCCTGAGCCTGAAGCAGGGCGCGTTGACATTTACCCCACCGCGCAGGTTCTGCCGGAAAACTTGCTGCGCGTTTACGTCTATTATCCCCGCGCCATGGCGACTTCTGCTGGGTTGTCAGACATTCGTTTGCTCGACGCCGATGGCACGCCCATGGACGGGGTATTTCTTCCCACGAGAGAAGACCTTTGGTCCCAAGATCGCCGCCGCCTGACGGTGCTGATGGACCCAGGCCGCGTGAAAACAGGATTGGATGCGAGCGAGGCTATGGGTCGCGCTCTCAGGTCTGGTCAGTCCTACACCCTTGAGGTTTCAGGTGGGTCGATGGACGTCGATGGCTGTGTGTTGGGCCAAAACACGACCTTCGCGTTTCAAGTAGGCCCCCAGACTTCGATCCACCAGATCCCAGCGAATGGGTGTTGAACACACCAAAGATCGGGTCGCGCGACCCTTTGAGCGTCAATCTTGGCAGTCCACACGACCACTTGTCTCTCGCATTTCGACTACGCGTTCTTGACGCCGAAGGATCGATTGTCCCTGGGCAAATCGGATTGAGCCCGGGCGAAGACGGTTGGCAATTCATACCGCGCGAAGCTTGGAAGGCTGAATCGTACAACCTGATAATCGAAGACAGCTTGGAAGACTTGGCCGGTAACCGACCTGGTGTTCTCTTCGACCGTCCATCTGGTCAGGCCCCGGAACCTTGGCTGGGTCGCCTGCCGTTCCGTCCGGGGGCTTAGGTGAGGATGGACTTCAGATGTGTGAGCATCGCTTGGACTTTGTCCGAGCGGTGCACATCAACGTGGGTCACCAGCCAGCTTTTGACCGTCCATTCAGGAAGCGCGGGTGATACTTGCTCCAATCCACCCGCACGTTCAGCAACCGATACTGGGATAAAGCCAATTCCGGCCCCATCTCGAACGGCGGTTTCGAGGACCTTTGCGTTGCTTGATTTCAGAACGATTTGTTCGGGATTTATGTTCTTAGCCAACCACGCTTCAAAGGGGGCGGCGCTCTCTTCCCCGGGATTGCCAACGAACCAATGACCCGAAAGATCCAGCAAATCCGGTCGCCCGTACCGATCAATATAGTCCGGATGCGCGAAGAGCGCGAAATCCAGCGTACAAAAGGGCTGGACCACATAGTCACCATGCGTGGGCTTGGCGCCCACACGCAACGCCACATGCGCCTCGGCGCGTTCCAAACTCAGAAGCTTGTTGCCGGTCGTGACCGTGACACGCGTCTTTGGGTGTCGACGACGAAAGTTCAAAATGGCAGGCAGTATAAAATCTGTGAACGGAAAGAGCGTGGTGACAATGACCTCTCCGGCCACATCGGCCTTTTGGACGCGCATACGTGCAAAAAAGTCCTCGAGCATCTCGTGGGAACGCTCCGCCACGGTCAGAAACTCTTGGCCCGCATCGGTCAGCTGGTACCCACGCCGATGACGCAAGAACAGACGCGTTCCCAGCGCGGCTTCAAGCGCGTCGATGTGGCGATTGACCGTCGCGCGGTGCACGCCCAGCTCTGCCGCAGCCTTGCTGACGGTACCCGCGGTCGCCACGCGATAGGCAGTATAAATTTCGGTCCAAAGATTCATCATGCGCCTCTCACGGTCGCATCTATGCACCCATACCCGCAAGTTAAGTCTCTGGTTGTCGCAGGAACGCGCATCCAATGCGCTTATCGAGACATTGAGGCAGCACAACCGAAAGATAGGCTGCGCGCCAGAAACTAAAGGAGCCGCAATGAAAGTTCTCGCGTTCGCTGCATCAAACAGCACCACATCCATCAACCGCGCCTTGGTCAGCTATGCAGCACAGCGGCTCCAAGCGCTGCATCCTACAGCCGACGTGACGTTCGTCGATATCAACGACTACGAAATGCCAATTTATTCGCCCGATCGCCAAAGGGCAGACGGCATTCATCCCCTGGCGCAAAGTCTCTTTAATGAAATCGGTGCCGCCGACGCGCTGATCGTCTCGTTCGCCGAATACAACGGCTTTGTCACCGCGGCTTGGAAGAACATCTACGACTGGATGAGCCGGATCGACCAGAAGGTCTGGCAGGACAAGCCGTTCGTCCTTTTGGCGGCAAGCCCCGGGCGGCGCGCGGGTGCAAATGTCCTGCAAACTCAGGAACTAACCGCACCTTTCTTTGGCATGGATATCAAAGGCAAATTTGGGGTCGGAAACTGGGCTGACGCTTGGGACGGTAGAACGCTCACACGAGACGAAGACCGTGATGGCATCGAGCAGGCTGTCTCCGGCCTACTTGCCTGATCCTCGACACGAATGAATAGGAAAGACGCTATGGACGGAAAACGGATTGCAGTCATCACGGGGTCAACGGGCGGCATTGGCGGGGCAATCGCCGATCAGCTCGCCGCATCCGGTTGGCACCTTGTTCTGGTCAACAGGAATGAAACCAAAGCTCAGGCGCAGAAGGCGGACTTGCAGGCGAACCATCCGAGCGTCGCAGTGGAGACCGTGACTGCCGATTTGATGGATGTGGAGCAGATCAAGGCAGCAGCTCAAACCATCGTTGGCTTGCATCCGAAAATCGATCTGCTCTTCAATAACTCAGGCGTTCTGACCTCTGAACGAGTGATGAGCGCGCAAGGGCACGAGTCAAACTATGCCGTCAACACGTTGGCGCCGTACGTCATGACACAAGGTTTACGCCCAGCCCTGCGGAGCCGAAACGCTACGGCGAAGTCCATGATCGTGAATACAACCTCATCCGCCCAAAACGCTGCAAAGTCTCTGGACACCACAACCCTTTCAGACCCGAAAGACATCGGGGGTCTAACTGGGGCGTATGCAACGACGAAGTTGGCGTTGACGACCATGGGGACCGCTTTGTCCTCAGAATTGGATGCCGATGGTATTATGGTCCGATCCGTTTGCCCGGGTCCGGTCGTGACGCCAATGACAAAAACTAGCGATGCGATGCCGGGCATCCTGAAACTGCTGGTGCCGCTGCTCTTCAAGTCTCCGGACAAGCAAGCAGCGAAGATGATCCATGCGGCTCAAATTGACAGCTATCGCAGCCAAACCGGCATCTACATTACGAACGGCAAGGAGAAGCCTTTGCCGAGCCTCGCCCAGGACGCCAGCGTTCAAGCCAAGTTGATGGCGAAGCTGTCGGAAGATTCCGGTTTTTAGCGTCAGCGTGCTTGGTCGCCGAAGAGTGCAGATTTGAAAAAGAAAGAGAGGATCCGTTTTGAAGTTAGTCCTAAAGATCGCCGTCACCGCTATCACCATCTTCTATGGTTTGGTTCCCGCGATAGCCGACCTGAATGAGACCCACCTGTTCAACCCTTTGTGGAGCGAACACGCCCGGTTTCACGGCGCCTGGTTCCTTGCATTCGCCGCAGGCATTGCATTGGTCGCGCTGTTTTTGACTTGGGTGCGCGATGATGTGTTTCTTCCCATCGCATTTGGCCTGATATTCGTAGCAGGTTTCTGGGTCGCGACGATCTTTGGTCCTGCTTATGGCGGGGCATTGGTCGATGAAAACGGCTATGTGCAGACTGTGCTCGGCTTGGATTCCAACATGTTCTTGTTTTCCGTTGTTGGGGTATTGCTGCTGATCCTCCTTGCCCTGGCCATGCGCGTTTCGCGGACAGACCAATGAACGACAGTAGATCACTAGTCGCGCTAGTGCTGGCGTTCGCCTTCCTATGGATTCCACTGGGACAGCACGACTTTCTCACACAAAACTGGATGAAAGTCGGAACGTTCATGGCGCCGTTCTTGGTCCTGATTGCCCTTTGTTTTTCAGACAAATCAACACGATTGGACGCCCGGGCCGTCTCTCTCGTCCTGCTGGTAACCTACATCATCCATCAATTCGAGGAGCACTGGATCGACATCTACGGGCGAACCTATGCCTTCAAACCAAACCTCAACGAGTTCCTGTCCGGTCTCTTGGGACTTTCAGATGTGCAAGAATTCATGTCCGACACATCGGTCTTCGTGATAAACACATCCTTGGTTTGGCTTGTGGCCGCCCTGGCGATCTGGCGCGGCTCGCAAAACGTGTTTGCCGCGCTCTGCATGGCCTCAATTGTGGTTGTAAACGCCGTAAGCCACATCGGTGCGGCATTGATCGCAAGAAGTTACAATCCAGGCTTGTTGACAGGCGTTGTGCTATTTCTTCCAGTGGGCATTGGGGCCTACGTTTGGCTAGGGCGTATCTCAAAGCCGCCCCTCAGGATCATTGCGGCAAGTCTCGCCTGGGGACTAATGGCTCATGTACTGATGATCAGCGGTGTCCTCGCAATGTCCCACTTCGACCAAATCCCGGAGGTCGCGTACTTTGTAGTGCTGATCGCGTGGTCTTTGCTGCCAGCTTTTGCACCCTGGCGCAGACGGGGTGATTAACCGCTCAGGGCAGCATTGGTTGCCCTTCTCGTGCTAGTGTCTGTCTAAGACGAATAGGACATTGGCAGGAGTGGTACACGCGATATCTCCGGTACGGCTCCATCGGATTGTCTGCTTTGGCAAAGTACTGCTTGCTTGAAAGCGAGTGCAGCGAACTTTCACTTTTCGTCGTTGCGGTTTTTCGCTGATCTCGCAAAGCGTGCAAAGCAACCTTTCGTTTTGAAACGGCCAAAGACCGCTTAGTCCGCATCGTGCCACTTCAGGCATCCTGCAGCGAAAGTCGGCTTAACCAAAGCCAGACAACAAGACTTAATTTAATCAAGTTTCTGAATCGGACTTCACCGAGGAAGAAGTCTCCAAAAATTTCCTAAGGAATCTTTCAGCGAAAATTCCGCTGGGAAAGTCTTACCGTAGGAGTGCTCAACAAATGAATTCGGTGGTCCGCGTGTCGATGCTAATATAGCACATCGCTAGCACAGTTCTTTTTTGACCCAACAATATCAACGGCTTAACCCATCATTACGCGCGTTGAAAATCCTCGTGTCGGTGGTTCGATTCCGCCCCCGGGCACCATTAAAATAAAACGAAATCAGTAACTTGCTGGATTTCTGCGTCGCAGCGCAAATCGCTGAAAACCCGAAAATACCCTATCACAGTGTTAGCACAGTTTGAAAAACACCTGTTAGCACAGTGCGTTGTGAGCGCCGCGCCGTGCACCTAGCACAGTTCTAGCACACCGCCCTAGCAACGCTCCTTGCCGTGCTTATGGTGCTTTGGGAGTGGCTTTATTGGGTTAGTGTGTTGATTTAATTGATTGAAATTTGTGGTTTTAGGCAAAGTGCGTAACACTAAGCGGCTGCTCAAAAAGGCTAGGGGCTAGTTTTGACTGTCAGGTTCAACGGCTTGGCTAAGAGCCTCCTTAAATGCCTGAACTAGAGTAGGAAAATCCGCAGACACTTTTCCCTCTGCCACCGCACAACGGCTTTCATCGGAAAGTAAGCCCGTACCTCGTGCCAATTCCCCTACAGTCCGCTCGATCAAACGCACTTGAGCATGTTCAAGGTTACTCTCGAGTGCGTTGAGCCAAACCGAGATTGCGGTGTCGTTCAGCCCCAGTAGCTTTGTGCAAGAAATTTGCTCAGAGAACAGGTTGGCAGAGCGAAGTGCCTCTCGTTCGATCCCAATTCGCTTGCTGAAGGCCCTCGTTCGACCAAACGCTTCGCTCATAGAACCATCCTTTCAATCGATCTGGCCCAAGACAGGCTATTGTGCAAAACCCTAGTCACATCAATGTCGAGCTCGGGAGGGGACGTGCCTCGTGTACTTGCATGCCGACATTGCGCCAAAAGTTTATATTCATTCAAAGAAATTGGCGGCTCCACCACCGGCAAATTGAACGGAGAAAATCTCCCAAAATCAACGCGCTCAGACAATGCACTTGAAGCCGTCATAGCTATGTTTCGAAGGCAGACATACGCCAAACCCATCTCATATACCAAGTTTTGAGGACTTGAGTTGATCTCTTCTTCAACGGTCGATAAGATTTCCGCCAACCCCTGAATATCCGTCATACAATTCAGATATGGAGCTGGCTCTCCGAACAGTTCGACAAGGGACGGAAATCCAACCAATGGAAAAGACTCGCGGTACAGATGCCAGGCGAACAAATCGCCGGTGGTGAAGAAATGCGTCATCTTTGCGTTTCCGTACCACGAGATCGAAGGCGGTTGTCGAAATTCTTGGGCAACTAGAGAGCGAACAATGGTTTCTGACTGGGTTCCTGCTCCGTCGCGACAAAGGACCAAGACATCAAGATCACTGAAAGCATCCGCGTTGCCACGACCGAATGACCCAAAAATGGCAATGCTCTGGATTCCTTGGTTCGACGTCATCGTCTTGATATCGTTCTAAAAATATACGCGACAAACATGCCACCAAAGATTAGCCGTAGGACCGCTATAACGGCATCGACACCGACTGACTGAGAGGGCGTTGGATTTTGTAAGGCACCCAATAAGTTCAAGAAGTTTTCCTTGGTGTATGTCACGAACCTTGAGACAGCTTCAATCACTGTCAAACTGGGGCTGCTAAGCACATCTGCGCCAACTGAGAAAACAGACAGTAATAAAATGCTAACAAGACACGCAATTGCTAGTCTCGAAATCTTCTCGCCGTGCCCCCAAAGCACCGAGCCTAACCAGAGGCTTAGTGCTCGTCCGCGTAGTTTGATCTTAGCAAAAAATGTGCCGTACTTTTTTCGATAGTATTCACCTTGGCCTTTTATGGCACGTCTCAAGTGTTCACGCTCTTGGTTCACCTCAAGAATCGTAAGGTCACGAACGGCTTTCATTTCGCCTTGTGTAACGGCATTTCTTCTCAATGCATGAAGGATCTCTTGGGCTACGTTGGGTCGGTCAGGCAGGTTTTTGACAACTTGAAGGTAGTCAACTGGAGTGTCTTCGATGGTCAAATAGTCGAAACTGCAGTTCTCAAAAGTAGCTGTTCTAAAGTTGCTGCGTCTAATCTTGGCACCAGTAAAATTGCAGTTTTCAAAGCGCGCGCCATGGAAGTAACAATCAGTCAATTCAGCATAACGGAAGTCGATTCCGGAAAACGTTGCGCCTTTCCCACTCGCGCGGTTCAAAAAGGCGTGTTTGAAATCCTTACTCGTTGAATTTGATATACTGCAATCTTCGAATATACGTCGCGTGAAGTACGCAACTCCTTCCACAATTTTGGGGGACTTTGAACGCTCAGAGGTATTGACCAACTCTCCCTCTACGACGGTCGGCAAATTTTCATCTGTTTTTGTCATGTATCTGCCCGCTGCCCACAAAGGTTTGTCATTGCAGTCTATGATCTACTGGGCAACCAAACAATGGCGCTATAACGAGCGACAAGTTTGCGAGCTCATACGCTGGAACCGCTTTCCAAGTCAGAATATTTCGATGCTGCTGCGCTACAAAGCAGTCACCAAGCTTTTAGCATTGTTCAACTTTTGACGCCCGCCACTCTTCGTTCGCCCTTTGAGCCAGATCGCCATAACGCAGCTGGACCCACGATAAGAGGTCCAAATGGCGTCACAGACAATCCAACGGATAGCCCAACTGAACGATGCTTTCCGCAAGGGCGATCCAACCGTGCCCGGGCAACGGTTTGTCACCGCCGGGGTGGTTCACTTGCTCCAACAGCTTGATCTGCCAACTGAGACGCTGATCCAAAGGGTTGCCCAGTTCGATGACTTCACCGAACACAACGACCCACACGGAGAGCATGACTTTGGCGCATTCGAGTTTCACGGGCATCAACTGTTTTGGAAGCTGGATTGCTATTACCAAGACTATGCTTTGGGTTCAGACGATCCCACCGACCTCGGTAAAACACGCCGGGTACTGACCATCATGCTGGCTCACGAATGGTGATCCGACCCTGTAAAAACTCCGAGAAACTTTCGTGAGGAAAGTTTTGGTGAGTTTTTTCTTTGGGTCCTTGACGACGGCTTGCCAGACTGAGTGAGCTGAACAAATAAAGAACGCTTCACGGATTGACTGGCTCTAGCCAAAGCAGCGTGACCAAAATTTTTAGGAATTATGCGACATCTACTAAGTAGGTTACCGAAAAATTTCAGAGGCTGTGATACTGGCTGTCTTGAAGTGTGTAAAACATCCAAAGGCTTGCTCAGTGATCGATTTGGAATCTAAGCTGAAACCTGCGCTAGCCAGATTCTAGCAACTCGAAGGCGTTGCGCAGTTGCTCTTCTGAGCGGAGGTATGGCGATGTCACATTTTACTTTTACACGGCTATCACTTGTAGGGGCTATCTTGGCTACCTTCAGCCAAGTTTTTACACTGCAAATAGGCAATGCGCTCGCGAGTTTCTTTGTTGCGGTTTGCCTTGGTCTGAATGAGCTCGCGCATTCTCCTAACCGGGCTTATGAGAAAGCAACCAATGCGTTAGGTATGTTTTTTGTCAATGCGTCGAGGGTTGCTAGAAGGTTAGTCTTTGCCATTGCGATTGGAGGATCGCTTCTTGTGATCGATCAGGTTTATGTCATTAACTTTCTGCCTATATTTGAACCACTAGACGATGTAATCAAACGCTTGTCAGTGGCTCTTGTTTGCGTAACTCTTGTTGTTTTTGCGTCTTCGGTTGTTGCCTTGAATACGTCTAGGGTTGCAGTAGCCGCTAAAGACACTGTTATGCGAAACTTTGAGCTCCATTTCTATTTCTCGGCTTTTCTTCTTATGATTTCTGGATGCTCACTCGTCCTAGGTTCTAGGGTTGAGGATATGATTCCAGGTACGCCTAGCTCTACAGGGATTACGCTGCCGGATTGGCCAACAAGCGTTTCGTGGTTCCTTTTTACAGTATCACTGATATCAATCGTTTGGGTGATCGCTGCATCAATGTGTATTTTCTCCAGAAGAGTGGAGCTTGCCGCTGGATCCTCTATCAAGGATTGGGCTGAAATCTCTCAATTGGATAGGGAAACTGATCCATCGGATCAAAACTGATTGTTTGCATGGTCGGACGAGTAAGGCCATTTAGGTATTTGGGGCCGAGTGCAATCCTACAAAACAGTCATGTTTAGCGATTTGGGGTTTTGCAAGACAGAACTAGCCGTATTCTTCCTGCAGCACCTGCCCCAGTTTCAACAGTAGGTGCAGCTGTCGATCATCCATCTGCGAGATCATGGTATTCAACTGCATGAGCAGGCGTTGGCGAGCATCTGATAACTCTGCATCGTCAACGTCGAAGAACTCCCGCATGGGTAGTCCCAACACGTTGGCAATGTCATACAGCGTGGAAAAATTGGGCGCAGTTTTGCCGCGCTCGATGTTGGAAATCGTCTCGAACGCTTTGTCTATGGCTTCCGCCAGCTGAGCCTGTGTGAGGCCCTTTTGTTGCCGTGCTGCTTTCACACGCAACCCGATGTTTTGCTTCAACTGCTTGCTCATAACGCGATTTATAAAGCCGTGTAAAGTTCTTGCCCATGTAATCAGGTTTCGCTTATTGCTGCTGAAGTCGGCTCTTAGAGCCGATTGTTGAATTCAAACCCGTCTTTGAACACCAAGGAGCAGCAGATGAAAACGTATGAAGCCCGTATCCGCACAGCTGATGGCAACTTCACCACCACAACCATTGATGCGCGGGACATGCTGCATGCGAAGCAACTTTTGGAGGCCCAGTTTGGCGCTGGCAAAGTCACCATAGTTGGTGAAATCCGCTGAATGGCCATTGTCGTTGGCCTCGTCGTTGCGCTGATCCTGCTGCTGGCTTTCAATCTGTTGGGTGCTGGCTTTCGCAATCCACGTTGGTTGTTCGTTGGGGCGTTGCTGATCTTTGCCCTCTACAAGTGTGGTTCCGACCAACTGGCTGAGGACAGCGCGGATGTGCTCGTAGTCGCTCAATATTCGGATCAATGTCCAGATCGCCACGTGCGGGTGACGATCCACAACGGTGGTGACACCGCGATTACCAACATGCGGTTCTCAGTCACCAGCTATCAGCCCAATCATTCCGAGCCCGTGGCAACACGGTACGAAACCACGGACCGTATCATTGGAGCGGACCAAGTGTGGAGCCATTGTTGGCGGGTTCTTCAACTCGACAATGTGGATGGCGCCTTACACCCATCACTGCGTTGGGAAGCCGAAATAACCGGCATCACGTTGGCACAATGACGGGCCAACCAAGTAGGAAAATCAAAATCTCATTTGGAGCATCATGAAACGCCTTTTGATCATTACCGCCGTCGCTGCCTTGGGTTTGGTTCAAACGGCCCTGGCGCAACCCACTGATCCCAACTGGCCACGAAGCCAATGGCATGACGACATGCGTTATGAACGCAACCAAGGCTTCACGCGCGATGGTTGGAACGGAAGCGGCACCAAACTGCCCCATCAGTTCAACATAGTTGGTGCACCATATCCTGTTCGTTACGGTGCGCATTCAGAGCGTTTTGAAATCCGCCCAACCGATGACAACGCGATGCGGGATTTGGGTGTCACCGGCGGCAATCGCAGCGAACTCACCCAACGACCAAGCAGGGAGAACCTGCGTATTGGCGAAGATGCTTGGTTCGGTTGGAGTTTCTATCATGAAAATCTGTTTGCTGCGTCACGCAGCTACGGTTGGTTTCCGATGCTGGGCCAATGGAAAACCGATCTGGATGCTCCACCTGTCATTGCCTTCACTCCTGCTTTCGATGGTGGGCCAGTGCGGGAGTACATGGGCATCCACCTCAACGATCTTTCCAGAGGAAAAGATGAGGAATGGATGGCTGAAAACAAGTTTGGTTACCCATGTACAAGGTTGTTCAATATTCGGATTTCCACGGGCAAGTGGATGGACATAGTGGTGAACACAAATTTCTCAGATGCCGATGATGGCTATCTCAACATTTGGATCAACGGCGAGAAGAAATGCAGCTATAAAGGTCCAATCGTGTCCACGCCCGTTGATCGCTTCACATCTTATGGATTTCGCAATCACGGCCCGCTGTTCAAACGAGGCTATTGGTCAGGCAGTCAAGGGTTTCCGACAAGATGGTTGGACAATCATCCTGATGAACCTATCCCAACATTTGTCGTGTATTTTGACGAATGGCGGCAAGGTCGGTCTCGTGAAGAAGTAGACATTCGTTTGATCGAAACAGCTGACGGTCCGCCAGTGGATTGAGCTCACGGCCACCGTTCGAAAAATTCAGAGAAACTTTCGTGACGAAAGTTCCGGTTTGTTCTTCGTGAGAAAATTTCGATGCGAACTTTCCGTGGGAAACTCTTTGAGAGTATTTTCCTGGGGAAAGGCCAATTTCTGGTTCAGCATATCTGGGTGCTGGCTCCAAATCCGCGAACCACAACGCATTGATTTCACTGAAGTCCAGATTCGAATTTCAAGTTCGTTGGTGCAACATGCCGTCATGGCCGCTTGAACTGGGCTCAGTGATTTCGCCGGTCCCACTGGGCTTTATAGCTTTCAGCTTTTTGGGTTTGACCTGCTGGAGCGAAGCTCATCCCAAAAGACGGATATTTGCGGGTTTGATCCTGCTTTGGCTGGGGGCCTACAAATCCGCTGATGTGTTCAATTTCTTTGAAACCTATTCCAGCCTGTGGTTTTTGCCCGCAGGGGTGACGCTTTCCATTGCTATGGTCGCGCCGGTTCGGTTCCTGTTGGCCCCGTTGGTGGCAAATTTGCTGCTGGCCATCCCTGTGATCTGCAGCGTTTTAGGCATTGAACACACAGGTTACCGTGATCCCATCCTGCACAGCTTTCGGCTGTTTGCGGTTTATGGCGGTGCGGGCCTGCTGCTGCGGCATGTGTTTGGCGTTCCCAGCAGGGGTTATGAACTCAGAGACCAAATTGTCATTTTGGTTGTGACAATTCTGGCCGCACTCATTGGCGCGCTGTCCGGGGTATCCTTGCATGCAGTGGTTGGCAATTTTCCTTGGTCAGTGGCCTGGGACATTTTGATGCCATGGGCCGTTGGGGATGCAATCGGTGCGTTCATCGTACCAGCGCTCTTGGTGCCGCTGCTGAAATCCCTGTTTGAACGCGAAACCAAGCTTGGTGAATTTCCCGATTGGAGCGTCATTGCCTTCCAAATCATAGTCATCCTGCTGGCCATGTTCGTTGCGTTTTGGGGCGCACAGCAGGCCTCCAGCTTGGGGCCGCTTTGGTATGTGATTTTGATCCCGCCAGTGTTCTTTGCTGTTCGCGGCGGTCTTCCATCCGCTGCGACAGCCACTGCATTAACCACGCTGTTAACTCCACCAACGGCTTATCTGCTTGGGTTTGAAGGCGACCGCGTGCCACTGCAATTTCTGCTGCTGGTGTCCGCTGGCATCAGTTTGATGATTGGTGCCGCCATTACGGATCGATTGCATGCGTTTGATGCCGTCAAACGCAGTGAGGAAAACTTGGAGCAGCAGGTGCATGATCGTACTGCTGAACTGCGCAAAGCTTATGAATTCCAGCAGCATTTGATGCGGTCGATTGGCCATGATTTGCGCCAGCCGGTTCAGTCCATAAATTTGATGATGCAAGGGCTGGTGCGTGAACACAAAGGCACGGCATCTTCTGTTCGTTTGGAACAGGCACGGGATATCAGTGAAACAGCTGGCGACTTTAAGTTAGAAGGATTTTTGTTCAGCACAACGGTGACATCACAGTGGAAGGCAAGCACTTGGACCAAAGCGGGGTTTTCCAGAAAACGCGATCCGCTAGTCGGTCTTCACTGACGCGGATTTCCTCGAGGAAACCCATCCAGCACAGTGGGCGCAGTACCTCGGAAGATAGGAACCAGCGATAATCGCGGTACTCCCGTTCAAATGGATCATTCGGCTCGTCCATCCCATACAGCGCCTTCACCAGCTGTGGTTCAGTCATGCCTTCATGGGCCTCAACGTTGATGATGTTCAAAAAGTCCCGCCAGTCCCCGGGTGCCTGGAAATCGATGCGGCTCATCCGGCCATGATTGTAGCGGAACAAAAACTGTTGGGTCAGTTCCCCAAAGAGCTGACCGCGATGCTGCGCCAGCTGCTTGACGCTTTTGGACAGCTGAAACTTGCCCTTCACGTGCCGACCCCATTTGGCAATGGTCATCACATCGTGGATCACCATCACCGGGGGCACGTCCCATTCGTTCAGAACCTTTTGAACCCGCAGCAGCTTTTCCTCTGAATACGTGGGCCAGTTGAAATTCCGCGCACCCCAATGGGCAAACTTGCGATTGAACAGCTTGGTTTGGGTCAAGCCGATGCCGCCGTTTTCCTCCGCATATCGGATCGTCTGTTCCAACGCGTAGAGCAACTTGGATTGGTCCAGCAGAGGGTCATCATCAGCTATGGGGTTGAGTTTGATCATCTGTGGTGTCCTGCGTTGCAACGATACGCAGCATAGCCAAACACTTGATCCGCACCAGCCTCAATACTAGTATCTGCTATAAGTTACCGGAGGCCATCATGCCCAAGACAACATCGTTCATCCTCGGTGAGCATTTTGACAGCTTTGTCGCCACACAGGTGGAGGCGGGTCGCTATGCATCGGCAAGCGAAGTGATCCGCGAGGGCCTGCGGCTCGTTGAAGATCGCGACAGGCAAATGGACGCTTTAGATGCTGCGATCCAAGTTGGTTTGGATAGCGGGGTGGACGAGGACTTCTCATGGGATGCAGTTAGGGCCGAAGGCAAGGCACTGGCAAAACAGATCAAAGAAACCTGACCGTTGCTACATCTTAGACTTACGCGCGCTGCACGTGCTGATCTGCGCGAAATCTACGCTTACACATATGTGGAGTGGGGTGAGCAACAAGCTGACAGCTACTTGGATGGTTTGGAGCAGGCAATGGATCGTGTGGCCAAAGGTTTGGCTACGATCCGTCCTTTGCAATCCAAGCATCCAAACATGCTGAAACTGAAACAGGGGCGGCATCTGATTGTGCTGCGGGAAATTGGTGACGATCAAATCTTGGTTATCCGTGTGCTGCATGAACGGATGGACATAGACGCTCATATTGGCGGCCAGTAAGCAACGAATTTCCCCGGAAATAATTGGTGGAGACTTTCCGCAGAAAAGTTCTCAACAGAATTTTCCCAAGTAGACCTACAGAGCCTCCACCGCGCTGCGCTTTTGCTCATCTGACACATCAATGTAGCGTTGCGTCGTTGTAAGCTGTTTGTGCCCAGCCAGCTCCATGATCACCTTTGGCGAAATGCCAGCATGTGCCATGCGCGTAATGAACCAGCGCCGCCCACTGTGTGAACACCAATACCTCTTTAAGTTCATCGTCGACAACGAAGCAAACAACGCCTTTTCCAGCGGTAGGGATTGCCCGGAGGCCGGGTGCGATGTGGTCTCTGATTGAACCCACATGTGGGACCCGCCGCAGTTTTCCTATCGTTTCTTCAATTTCGCCGACCTTCCGCAATGCAATAGCGGCACCCGCATATTCGGCAATCAGCAAAGCGATGGAGATCAGATCTTCAGCCAGTAGAGGATGGCGCACAATTCGATAGGGACTCATTCCGTTTTGGACAGTCGTTGCCGAATGTCATCGAACATTGTGTCGTTTTCGTCCATTTCGATGAACTCAGATCGTGGCGTTTGCAATCGAGCCCTAACTGCCTCAGTCATCCCGGCGAGTACCGCCTCCCGCTCTTGTTCTTCCTGCATCAAACGTTCGATGCCTTGTGCGACCAAGCTGCTTACTGATGCACAAGAACCTTCTTGCACTTTTTGCTTTGCGAATTGGTGGTGACGTTCTGTAAAGCTAACGGCGGTTTTGATGGTCATGATACGAAGCTCCTGGCGCCTGGTAACACTAAGTAACACAGGCCGCCGTGGATTTCAACGTGGTCCGCGTGTTCATGACCCCATTAGCACACCGCTAGCACAGCGTGATTTCGTACCAACTATATCAATGACTTAGCCTACCATGACGCGCATTGAAAATCCTCGTATCGGTGGTTCGATTCCGCCCCCAGCACCAATTAACAAACTGATATATTTGCTTTTAGGGCAACCGCTCAACCTTCGGATACGCGAACCTAGCGAATACTGCCACGCCTCACCATCATTGTCTGCGCCAACAGCAGCCAACACAAGCTTATGTTGGTCAATTTAGTCTTTGGACGACGCTGAGCATTGGTTTGGTTAGGATCTTCCAAGAACGGCAGCCAAACAGCAAGCTCTCCGACGATCGTTGCACCATACATTCTGTGGGGCGATCCTACCGACAATCGTTATTGCTAGGAAGGGATGGTGCTGCAGGGGAGGATTGAACTCCCGACCTCATCCTTACCAAGGATGCGCTCTACCACTGAGCTACTGCAGCAATCTGCACTTTTCAGGCTTTCACCCACGGGCAGTGTCAACCCGTTACCTTCCGAACCATAACAGCGTGCCGCAAACAACACACCAATTTTTGACCCCCAGACGCACCCCTGAAGACCTAAGCCGCTGAAAACTCGGCGTAAAACGGCCCTGGAAACCCTTACCAAGAGTTTGCTCTACCACTGAGTTACCACAGCATCCGGTGATGCGGGGATTAGACCCAATCGCCCTTTGGTGCAAGCCCTCTCTGGACGGTTTTTCCTTTGATTGGTAAGACCGCTGCCATGAACGGCAAAGACCAACAAAACAAAACAGGCAAGACTGCAGTGACCCGCGAGGATCGCTTGAAGGCAGCCCTCAAGGCCAATATGGCCAAACGCAAGGCACAAGCGCGCGCGCGTGCCGCCGCCCCAGAAAAAGAACAGAAAGAGTAGGCAGGTATGGATTCCATTGTGGTCACGGGCGGGACGCCCCTGAACGGGCAAATTGCGATTGCGGGGGCGAAGAACGCGGCGCTCACCCTGATGCCCGCAACGCTGTTGTCCGAGGAGCCGCTGACACTAACAAATGCGCCCCGCCTGTCGGATATCAAGACGATGACGGCGCTGTTGCAATCTTTGGGCGTTGAGGTGACCTCGATGCAGGACGGCAAGGTGCAGGTCCTGTCATCCCACGCGATGACTTCGACAACCGCTGACTATGATATCGTCCGCAAGATGCGCGCCTCCAATCTTGTGCTTGGCCCCCTGCTTGCCCGCCATCATGAAGCCGTTGTCTCGCTTCCCGGTGGCTGTGCGATTGGTGCGCGTCCGATGGATATTCATGTGACCGCACTCGAGGCGATGAGTGCCGAGATCGAACTCAAGGATGGTTATCTGCACGCCAAGGCCCCCGGTGGGTTGAAGGGTGCGAAAGTGCCGCTGCGCTTTGCGTCTGTGGGCGCCACCGAGAATGTGTTGATGGCTGCGACGTTGGCCAAGGGCACGACCGTGATCGAGAATGCAGCGCGCGAACCGGAGATTGTTGATCTGGCGAAGTGTTTGCGCAGCATGGGCGCGCAGATTGAAGGCGAAGGGACCCGCCAGATTACTATTCAGGGCGTCGATCGATTGGGTGCGGCGACCCATCCCGTTGTGACAGATCGGATTGAACTCGGCACCTACATGTTGGCGCCTGTCTTTGCCGGTGGTGAAGTAGAGTGCTTGGGTGGTCGTCTTGATCTCGTAGGCTCCTTTGTTGAGAAACTGGACGCCGCGGGTGTCGATGTGACCGAAACACCGGATGGCCTGAAGGTGAAACGCCGCACTGACCGAGCGAAGGCGGTTGATGTCACGACTGAGGTATTCCCCGGCTTCCCCACCGACTTGCAGGCGCAAATGATGGCAATGCTTTGCACGGCTGAGGGAACATCGGTGCTGGAAGAGAAGATTTTCGAGAACCGCTTTATGCATGCCCCGGAACTCATCCGTATGGGTGCTGACATCGAGGTGCAAGGGGGTGTGGCAACTGTGCGCGGTGTTGAGCGTTTGAAGGGCGCGCCCGTCATGGCGACTGATTTACGCGCTTCTGTGTCGCTGATCCTTGCGGGCCTTGCCGCAGAGGGTGAAACGACCGTCAGCCGCATTTATCACCTAGATCGCGGATATGAGCACATTGAGGAAAAACTCAGCGGTGTAGGTGCAAAGATTGAGCGGGTGTCAGCATGAGCCAAGACGCCACATTTGAGGATGGCCGCGAAGCACCCTTGCGCCTGAAAGCGTTGGATGCCGAAGATTTGGCCGTGATGGCCGCCCTTGTACAGGATGCTGTGTTTCCGGCAGTTGAGATGCAGTGGGACCGCAAAGCACGCCGCTTCGCCATCTTACTCAATCGTTTTCGGTGGGAAGATGCACCGAACGCCGCAGCCCGCAAGCGCAGCTACGAGCGTGTACAATCGGTTTTGGTCGTTGAAGACGTGATGAATGTGCAAAGCCAGGGGATTGATAAATCCGACCTGGACATGGTGTTTTCACTACTTGCCGTGACGTTCATCCCTGGTCAGGATGGGGCGGGCCGGTTGGAACTGACCCTCGCAGGGGACGGTTTGATCGCGATAGACGTCGAAGCCCTGGAGGTCATTTTGCAGGATGTGACACGCCCCTATGTCGCCCCATCAGGGCGGGCGCCATCGCACCCCGACTAACCGGGCAGCCGCGTCCGTGAGGTGCCAGGAGCCATCTCCAAAGGGCACCCATTGTTCGCCACGCCTCCAGAAAGGAACGCACGGAATGATCGCCTATGTCACTGTCGGCGCTGATGACATTGCACTTGCGAAGCGGTTTTATACGGCATTTCTACCCGCGCTGGGATATGGATTGGAAGAAGGCCCCGAAGGCCTGAGTTTCGCGCTGCCCGTAGAACGGGGACAGGTACTCGTCATGCCTGAGTTCTACGTCAAACCGACCTTTGATGGAAAGCCGGCCTCGGCCGGGAACGGTGCGATGGTTGCATTTGAGGCGCGCAATCAACGCCAAGTGCGTGACCTTCACGCCGCAGCGCTTGCTGCTGGCGGGTCTGACGAGGGCGCGCCGGGCTTTCGGGCGTCATACGGCCCAAAATTCTATGTGGGCTACCTGCGCGACCCGCAAGGCAACAAGATCGCGCTCTTCTCCAGCAATCCGGACGAACCCGGGCGGGACGGATAAGCCGGGTTATCCAGTCACCCCCAACTCACCATTGAAGCCCTCTGCCTGCCCCGCTATGTCGTGGCCTCGCAAGGAGTGATGTGATGCCACAGTTTCTATCCACCGTTGACGCCGACTTCGAGGCCCGCTTTACCGCCCTTCTGGGCGCAAAACGCGAGGATAGCCCGGATGTGGATCATGTGGTGGCCGAGATTATCGCAGATGTCCGCGCACGCGGTGATGCCGCAGTGCTGGAGCTGACGGCCAAATTTGATCGGCTGGAGCTGACACCCGAGACCATGCGCTTTAGCGAGGCCGAGATCGCGGCAGAATGCGCCAAAGTTTCGGACGCGGATCGAGCGGCGTTAGAGATGGCGGCGGAGCGTATTCGCGCCTATCACGCGCGCCAGATGCCTGATGATGCGATGTGGACGGATGAGGTTGGGGCAACGCTCGGCTGGCGTTGGACGGCTGTATCTGCGGCTGGGCTCTATGTGCCGGGCGGGTTGGCATCATATCCGTCGTCCCTTTTGATGAACGCGATCCCGGCGAAGGTGGCGGGCGTGGAGCGTCTGGCGATTGTCGTGCCGACGCCGGATGGTGTGACCAATCCGCTGGTTTTGATGGCAGCACAGATTGCAGGCGTGGATGAGATTTACCGGATTGGTGGTGCGCAGGCTATTGCGGCCCTCGCCTATGGCACCGAAACGATTGCGCCGGTGGATAAAATCACCGGCCCCGGCAATGCCTTTGTCGCCGCGGCCAAGCGCCGGGTTTTTGGCAAAGTTGGCATTGATATGATCGCTGGGCCGTCCGAGATTTTGGTGATTGCGGATAAGGACAATGATCCGGATTGGATCGCGCTCGATCTGCTGAGTCAGGCCGAGCATGACGAGAGTGCGCAATCGATCCTGATGACCGATGATCCGGGCTTTGGTCAGGCCGTCGCGCAGGCGGTCGAGAAACGGCTTGAGACGCTGGAACGCCGCGCCATTGCAGGTCCGAGCTGGCGTGATTTTGGGGCCGTCATCACTGTGAGCGACTTTGACGAAGCTGCAACTCTTTCAGATCGTATCGCGCCGGAACACTTGGAGATTTGTACCGCTGATGCCAACGCCCTTTCCGACAAGATCACCCATGCCGGTGCGGTCTTTATTGGGGGTTGGACACCCGAGGCGATTGGTGACTACATTGGCGGTCCAAACCATGTTCTGCCCACCGCCCGGTCGGCACGGTTTTCGAGTGGATTGTCAGTGATGGACTTTATCAAACGCACGACCCTGTCACGCATGACACCCAACGCTTTGGCCGCGATCGGCCCATCGGCGGAACGCCTTGCCATTTCCGAAAGCCTTGAGGCACACGGTCTGTCCGTGCGCGCCCGTCTGGACCGTTTGAACCGAGGTGAGCCATGAGCAAAATCACCCACATCGCGATTGATGATCGCAATCTGCCACCCCCACCCCTGAGATTGATCAGGAGCGTAAAGTGGCGATGTTTGATCTGTTGGAAGACAACAGCTTTACCATGCCCGCCCGCGATGGACGTGATGTGCCAGCCGGTCCCTACAAACTGAACCTGTCGATCAAGGAACGCCGATTGGTGTTTGACCTCAAGCAGGAAGATGACAATCCGGCGGGTGAGTTTCATCTGTCGCTTGGCCCGTTTCGGCAGGTCGTGAAGGACTACTTCCAGATCTGCGAAAGCTATTTTGATGCCGTCAAAACCCTGCCCCCAGCCAGATCGAGACGATCGACATGGCGCGTCGTGGCATCCACAACGAAGGCGCGCGGGTGTTGCAGGAACGGCTTGAGGGCAAAGCAGACGTCGACGTCGATACGGCACGCCGCCTGTTCACCCTTATCTGCGTTCTGCACTTCGGGGGCTGAAGATGGCGGAGGGGGCAAATACGAAGACCTTCCGCAGTCGGTGCTGTTTTGCTGTGACCACAACTCAGTCCGTTCGCCGATGGCCGAAGGGATCATGAAAAAGCTCTATGGGACCGAGTGCTATATTCAGTCGGTCGGCGTGAAAAACGACCTTGAGATTGATGGCTTCTCCATCGCCGTCTGCGCCGAGATTGGCGTGGAACTGTCGCGCCACCGATCACGTTCCTTCGATGAGATGGAGGATTGGGGCGATGACCTGTCATCCTTTGATCTGGTGCTGGCGCTGTCGCCTACCAGTCAGCGGCGCGCGCTGGACCTGACGCAGTTTTACCATCTGGATGTCGAGTACTGGCCCATCCTTGACCCCACCGGCCTTGGCGACAACCGCGAAGCACGACTGGATCTTTACCGGCAGGCACGCGACCAGATCAAAGAGCGGTTGATCGCGCGCTGGGGTCCGGGGGTAAGCGCCGAGATGGAATGAAGCTGACAAGACATGACGGCACCATCAATAGGCTGCTTTGAGGCAAAACCGCTTTAGCATTTTTCAGAATCAATGTCTGCTTCGGTAGCTTTGTGATGCGATTGGCAATTGCGTAGATGGGCGTGCGGACAGCTTGCGCGTTGCGACTTGCCACTATTACCAATGCAAAAGGCTGTCTGCGGGCGATTGAAGGGTAGGAAAGCACACATGAAGGTTTCGGATGAGCTACAAGGATTGTTCTCACGGCTCGGCGTTTCCAAGACGTTTCCGAAACACTGCACGCTTCTACACTTCGGCGATGTGAGCTAAGACGCCTACTTCATTGAGTCTGGTTGTATTCGGCTCTGGCACAACAAGGATGGTGCGGATGTCTCAGTAAAGTTCTTCCTGCCCGGCGAACTCTGCGCCTCTTTGCAGAACATGCACACCGAAGAACCAAGTAAATACGAACTTGAGACCATTACACCTTGTGTGGTGCGTTTGCTGGGCAAAGCCGAGTTCGAGCGGGAGGCAGCGCGAACTCCTGGCCTGAAGGATTACATGGAATCAGTCATGGTCCACTGCTTGGTGAACTATCAAGACCTTTTCGTGGACCGTATTGCGAGAACGCCGGAAGAGCGGTACCGGGCCTTGATCGCAGAAGAACCAGACATTCTGGATTTCGTTCCACTGCACTACATAGCGTCTTATCTTGGGATAACACCGGTCTCGCTCAGCAGAATTCGCAAGAAAGCACACCTCTCTTAACAAAAGATAAGGCGTGAAGCCCCCGCCCACGATACGGCAGGCCGGAGAAGGTGCTGTTCCCTCCTTCGATGGGCATAGTTTTCACTTTGCAAGAGCGTGAATTGCACTTGAATGACACTGCGGTTACGTGCCGCCACAAAGGAAACGTGAAATGAACTCAAGAATTTTGGTCGGTCGGCTTTTGCTTTTGCTTGGCCTGATCGGGGGCTTCATCAGCTTTTGGTACACAATCAACTTTACCTGGAACCCAGAGTTTCAGTCTGTGAATCTGCCCGATGCGCCGACCCATTCAAATTACCATGCGTTTCGCGGCGCGATGCTGGCGCTAGGGGTCAACCTGCTGCTGGTTTGGGTCGCTGTCAGGGCTGCGAAACTCACTGGCGAGGCCTGGGGCATCGTGACCTTCATGGCCGTATTCTACTATCTTGGTTGGTGGGCGGCTTGGCCGGTCTGGGGTCTACACGCGCCGGACGTCGTCGCAGAGATGAACCATGTGATCGGCACGATCGGAGGCTTGGGGGGCCTGTTCCTTCTCCGTCCACGCGACACCGCGTGACTTAGGCGATGTGGTTGGCTGTTTTCAGAATGGCCAACTCAACGCGGCGAGCGGCCATTTCTTCATTCAACAGTACTAGATGGGTTGGTATCAACCGAACGCGTGACATGGCGCCCAACCGACGAGGAGGATTGAAAATCGGCGCTTATTACTGCGCTTTGCAAGATGACGCCGGACGGGTTGGAACGACTGGCGCAGCGCCTTCCGCGTCAGGCGGGGTGCACCAAAGATGAGGTAGGTGGAAAGTCAGGCGGCACTCGATCTGCGGCATTGAGCTGCGGGGTAGTCAATTTGATCAGTTGCGGCATCATCAGAATTAGGCATGATGCAGTTCGAATGCGCTCCGTGTGAGCGCACCGCTACTCAATATTTTACAAATAAAATCATATTCTTGTGTTTAGATCCACGCGCGTTTGACCTGAGTCAATGACGCGGCATACCCCCGATTGTTAAGCTTTGCACATCACATTCACTGGAGTGATCCCAATGCTGCGTCTTGCATCCATGCTTTATTCATTCATCGGCACAACAATGGCCGGTATTCTGGTTATCGCGGCCCTGACCGCCGGGTATGACACATTGGTGCCCATCGTGATTGCGGCGGGTGTTGGGGCCGTGCTGGCCATGCCTGTCAGCTACTATGTGGCGCAGGCCATCACGACCAACAAAGGCTGATAGGCGCGCCCTAAAGTGAGCGGTCGATCGCGGCCCCGGCGTTGGTGATATCGCGGCCCACCCCTTGTACGGTTTCACATGCGGCCAAGCCGAGGATGGCGATGATCAGGGCGATACGGGTCATGATGGGTCTCTTTCGTTAGACGATTTCACCGCAGATTAGCGGGCCGCGCCGGGGCGGGCAAGGCTGTGTCTGTCAGCCAAGGAAAGCGCTGACTGCAGCCTCAAACTCGCGCGGTTTTTCGGCGTGCAGCCAGTGGCTAAGCGCCGGGGATTTTGGCGAATTTGGCGTTGGGGAAAAGGGTTTTGATTTGGGGCCGCGCTTCGCGTTGCACATAGTCGGATGCGCCGCCTGACAGGAACAACGTCGGTCCGTCAAACCGCCCCGTGATGTCGGGGAATCCGATGATCTTATCCATTTCGGCCCTGAGGATATCAAGGTTCAGCCGCCAGCGCCCCTCTTTCATATCAAGGCTTTGCAGCAGGAAGTCGGCGACACCCGGTTCCAAAGTGCCGAGCTGTGTTTTCGCATTGCTTCGGTTTTCGATGGTTGCCAGATCAACGCGGCGCATCGCCTCAATCGGTCCCATCTGGCTGTGCCCATAGCTGACCGGCGCGATATCGGCGACGATCAGGCGGTTGACCAAAGCGGGGTTCTGCAACGCCAGCACCATCGCCGCCTTGCCCCCCATCGAATGCCCCAGCACATCCGCAGGTTCGGTGATCACGTCGGCCAGATCACCCGCCAGATCGGCGTAGCTGTGGCTATCGGACCAATCGCTGCTGCCATGGTTCCGCATATCCACTGCGATCACGGTCCGCGCGGCCGACAACCGCTTCGCAATCACCCCCAGTTGCGCGCCGACCCAAAGAGCCCATGCGCGATCAGCAGCGGTGGGCCAGCAGGCCCGTCATATGTCACCGTGTTCAACATGCATCTACTTGCTACCCTTCCGCGCCGCCGGGGACCAGAGGGATTGAGCAAATCGCCCCGAGCCTTTACCCGGTGCGCCATGGCAAAGACGTTGCAACAGATGGTGGACGAAGTGCGTGCGGCGATGGAGGGTCAGCTACGCGTGCGTGGCAAGTCCCTTGACGCGCAGATCCGCAAGGCGGGGCGGCTGCTACCGCGCCGGGTACGCCAGGATGCGAGCTATCTGGCGCAGGGCGTTGCCTTGGCCGCAAATCCAAAGCTGGCCAAAATGATTGATATGGCAAAGGCGCAAAGGGCGCACCGCAACGTCATGGCCCATCTGGGCAGTGTTGATATCGCGACACAACGGCGCGATGCGGCGCTCAATCTGGTGGCGTCGATTGCACTTGCCTTGCTGGTAACGGCCGTTTTACTGCTATTCGTGCTTTGGGTGCGGGGGTTCGTCTGAGATTTAGTGTCGATGAGAATGCGCTCTCTCTGCGGCTGTCGTCGTAGTTGAGTATTATAGTCTCGTCGGGTTCATGGCTTTGTTTGATGTCGGGTGCCCGCCGGTCGTCAACGCGCAATCAACCTCGGCTCGGCGGCGACTGGCACGTCGTTGCCCGAAGTCGACACGCTGGTGGCCGAGGTGGAGGTGGTGAAGCGCGACGCGAAAGCGGCGCTCCGGGCCGAGGCGGAAGCGGCGCTCAAGCGGTTGAAGGCGGTGGATGAGGATGGATGGCGGGAGGTACGGGGTCATTCTTGAGTTCCTCTAGCGAAAGACGCGACATCTATACTTTGGAGTTCGAGGCGTTATCGTGTCGTTAACCTTAAACTATGACACTTTTCTTAGTTTTTGCTTGGGAGGAACGGAATGACCGACGTTAGACTTGCGATCGCCATAACCTTGCTTTCTGCGTCGCTCTATCTCGTGGGATATTCCTTCCTTTACGGATACTATCTATATTTTGACGTTGGACTTTGGGAAGTTCCTTCTAGTGTCAATGAAATCCTCTCTCACTCAGTTATCGCTATTGTGTCCGGCTTTAGGGACGACCAATTGCTGTATGCCTTGGCGGCGTTTTTGGCACTGCTAACAAAGGCGGTTCGGTCCGGCGTGGGCGACTCAGACGAATGGCTCAAGTTTGTGATAGTCCCTCTCGTTTCCTTTTGCATACTGTACTCTTTGGCTACCAGCAGGTCGGCAGGAATGAGATTGGCTGAGTCGCAAACGGCACATCTGAACCACATAGCTTTATCGCAACAGCAACAAACAGAATTGGAACGTTTGTTTGGCACCGGGGGGTTCCACCGTTATTGCATCTAGTTACAACCGCAGATAGCGTAATAGTCGTCGGCACAATAACGGGAAAAAAGGAAAAATGGATAATCCGCATTCCTTTGCAAACCGGGCAAATTACGGTGACGTACTTAGATCCTTAGTCACACGCGGACTGCTCACGGCAGCAGTTTGTCTGGGCCAGACTGTCGCTGCCGTGGCTCAAAGTTCGCAAACTGAGGCGGATCAGAGGATCGCGACCCACTACAGGCTCCTAAGTAATATCCGCCCGCGGCTTGGATACTTTCTAACAGGACCCGAAGCGGTAATGACTGGCCAGAATTTCGAGTTTTGTGATGGTACACGAGTCAGCATGGAGCTTTCCGAAGTGCGCGCAGTCGAAGATACATGTGACTCTCGAAACAACGGCACATTCACTCTCGCAGCGATAACCGAATCTGCGCGCAAGTCGATCTTCTTCAACGAAGATGGCAGCTCATTTGGCCAGCTGGAGTCAATTTCACGAAACGAAGACGGCACATATCGGATACGGGGATTTGTTGACCCAAACCTACTTGGTTTTCAGGAAGGTACCGAACAAAATCTGATTGGCCCTAGTATGGTTCCAGTGACGACTAGCTATGAAGAACTCTTTTTCACCCCTAATCCTGAAGGGTCAATTGATACTCTTTTCGAAGAAGAGGCAATTCGCCAGATCAAAGATGCCATAAAGTAGGTCTGTTTCAGGAGTAGTTCATTGCAGGATGAACCCGAAGTGCAGTCCATTTCCGTCAAGCCGACAAAGCATCAAAGATAACCCGCGACTTCCGGACCATAAACTTGGAGTATCGCAAAAGATGGTGACTAGACTGCTCACTTGACACAAAACAACGTTGCTATGTTGAAACTAGTTCGTCCAACCTACCCATCCATCTTCAACGCCGAAATAAACGCTTCCTGAGGGATATCCACTTTCCCGAACTGCCGCATCTTTTTCTTACCGGCCTTCTGCTTGTCCAAGAGCTTGCGTTTCCGCGTCGCGTCGCCGCCATAGCATTTGGCCGTCACGTCTTTGCGCAGTGCGGAGAGCGTCTCGCGCGCGATGACTTTGCCGCCGATGGCCGCCTGGATCGGGATTTTGAACATGTGGCGGGGGATCAGATCTTTGAGCTTTTCGACCATCGCCCGTCCGCGCATCTCGGCCCGGTCACGGTGCACCATCATGGACAGCGCATCGACGGGTTCGTCGTTCACCAGCACCGACATTTTCACCAGATTGTCCTGTTGATACCCCGTCATCTGGTAATCAAAAGACGCATAGCCCTTGGTCACGGATTTCAGCCGGTCATAGAAGTCAAATACCACCTCGTTCAGCGGCAGGTCATAGACCACCATCGCGCGGGAGCCTGCATAGGTCAGGTCCTGCTGTACCCCCGCCGATCCTGACAGAGTTTCAGCACATCGCCGAGGTAGTCATCGGGCACAAGGATTGTGGCCTTGATCCGCGGTTCCTCCAGATGGTCCACATGGGTCATGTCAGGCATGTCGGCGGGGTTGTGCAACTCGATCATCTCTCCATCGCGCATGTAGACGTGGTAGATGACCGACGGCGCCGTCGTGATCAGCTCAATGTTGTATTCCCGCTCAATCCGGTCGCGGATGACTTCGAGGTGAAGAAGCCCGAGGAAGCCGCAGCGGAAGCCGAAGCCGAGGGCCGCTGACGTTTCCATCTCATTGCTGAAGGACGCATCGTTGAGCGCCAGCTTGTCGATGGCATCGCGCAGGTCTTCGAATTCGGAGCTGTCCACGGGGAACAGCCCGCAGAACACCACCGGCTGTGCGGGCTTAAAACCGTCCAGCGCCACCTCGGAGCCTTTGCGTTCCGAGGTGATCGTATCCCCCACTCGGGTATCGCGCACCTGCTTGATGGAGGCCGTAATGAACCCGATCTCACCCGGCCCCAGTTCGGCCACGTCCTGCATCTGCGGGCGGAACACGCCGATCTTGTCGATCCCGTGGATCGTGCCGTTCGACATGAACTTAACCCGGTCGTTCTTTTTCATCACCCCGTCGATGACGCGGACCAGAACGATGACGCCGAGGTAGCTGTCGTACCATGAATCCACCAGCATCGCCTTGAGCGGCGCATCGCGGTCACCCTCAGGCGGGGGCAGCAGGTTGACGATAGCTTCCAGCGTGTCCTTAATCCCAATGCCGGTTTTGGCGCTGACCTGAATCGCGCCGGATGCGTCGATGCCGATCACGTCTTCGATCTGTTCGGCCACCCGGTCGCATTCCGCTGCGGGCAGATCGATCTTATTCAGGACGGGTACGATTTCATGATCGGCATCAATGGCTTGGTAGACATTGGCCAGCGTCTGCGCCTCCACCCCCTGGGTGCTGTCCACAACCAGCAGGGAGCCTTCAACGGCCCGCATGGACCGCGATACCTCATAGGCAAAGTCGACGTGGCCGGGGGTGTCGATCAGGTTAAGGACATAATCCTCGCCATTGTCGGCTTTGTAGTCGATGCGCACCGTGTTGGCCTTGATCGTGATCCCGCGTTCGCGCTCGATATCCATACTATCGAGAAGCTGCGCCTTCATATCCCGATCGGCCACCGTGTTGGTGGATTGGATCAAGCGGTCAGCAAGCGTCGATTTGCCGTGGTCAATATGCGCCACGATCGAGAAGTTACGGATATGCGAAAGATCAGTCATGGCAGGGATATGGTGGGGTTTTCAGGGTTGGTCAAGCGAGATGGTGTGGTGGCCAATCCACCAGCGCCACGTGACTATCCCGGTCAACCGGGATAGCAACAGGATCTGCATCAGGTCGGAGCCCTAACCCACGCGAACGACATGGATCTAACTGGTCAGGTTGAACAGTTGCTTTTGGTTCTTGTGATGCCGGAGCGCCAGCTCTTTTTGTTTCTTGGTGGCGGGGATCAGTCGCGCGGGTACCGGCGCATAATCTAATGCGCGCAAAGCCGGGAAAATCTCGGATATTTCTTCCCGTGCATCCGGACCAAGCGCTGACAATGCCTCAGGTCCGGTAAACAGGCTTTCGGTTGGCGCGCCTTCTGCAAGAATGATTTCGTGATCATCAAAGAGCAGGTGATAATAAGTGACTGATCCGATACCGTGATCGACAAAGATACCCGGCAGATGGGTTAGCTTATTTGCCGCGATCAGAACCTCGGGCGACCCGAACATCCGCATCGCAATCATTGACCGCACAAGCATCCTGTGCTGCCGTGAGACAAGCATATCCCGTTGGGGCAACCCTTCGCCCAGCGCCCCTTGCACAATCCGGATCGGCAATAGTTTTGGTTTTGACTTCAGCTCTGACGGGCCAAAGGTGCGCGCACCAATCCAGCGCAGCGTGGCGTATCCTTCGTCAAACAGCGCAATGGAATCGCCTTTCTGCAAAGTTTCAATCGCCCGCAACCCATCAGCCGTTTTGATCAGCGTGCCCCGGGTCAGGCATGGTGTGTCGGGAACGTCAGCGGGGTCAAGGTTATCTGCACCCTGATCTTTGTTATTGGTCGTGAACACAACACCAGCCTCGGGTATCTCCGAGACGGCAAAAAGCCTTAAGCCATTGTCGAGTTCAAATCGCCAAACCTCAATAACCTGGCCGTTCGCCCCGGTATATGTCGCAGTCCACTCGATATAGCAGGCGTCGGTAGAGACGAGATTTCCGTCAGAATCCGTAACAGTTGCAATCTGGTTGCCGTCGTCAGGCACCTCATTGGTGATCGTGTCGCCATCAATTACCGTATCATCGTCATCAATAGAGACGTTCAAGAAATCATCAGCATTGTCATTCGCTAAAACGAATGGATCGTTGCCACCGGCCGGAGGATTGCTGAACGCACCAAACTGTATCGCTTTGAATGTCGCGATGACTGGCATGTGGTTCTTCCTTCACCTCGGTTTGCTGTCAGGTTCTGAACACCAAGACTTTCGCTGACAGGTTCAAAACTCACTACAATCTTTATTCATCCGACACGTTCTATTCTGTTCCCAACGCAACATACTCGCGAAAGGCGTATTTTAGATCAACTTACAAGCTATACATGAATGCCTGATCTTCAGGCAAGTTTCACTTCATTCGGGTTGGGAAGGCGGCCACCCCAACCGCAGCCCTTTGTAGATCGGCTAGACGATATTCCCCAATTGCATCGTTGCCCTCACCCCGGCATACTCACCTTTGTGGGGCGCAACCTTAATGGATCAACCGGAACAAACCGGGGGCCGGGCAGAGGATAGGCGAATGCGGTATTTCTTATTGGCGGGTGCTTTGGCATCGGTGGCGGCCTGTGGTGGCGGCAGCGGCGGCGGTGGCGCGACGGGTGATATCTCACGCGCCTGTCTAGAGGCAGACCGCCGGGCGGCATCGCCTGCGTTATGTTCCTGCGTTCAACAGGTCGCAAATCAATCTCTTTCAGGCCGGGATCAGGCGCGCGCTGTCACCTTCTTTGAAGACCCGCAGCTGGCACAGGACACCCGCCAATCCGACCGCAGCGCCGATGAGCGGTTTTGGGATCGCTATCGCGCCTTCACTGATCTCGCATCTGAGATATGTCGGCCAGTAGACGCCTAGCAGCCGCTTCGATCATGTCCAACGCTCCATCGAAATCCCGCGTATAGTAGGGATCGGGCACATCTGTCGCGGCCATCAGTTGCGCAGGCGTCGCATTGCCTGCTGGACGAAGCCGCTCGATATCCGCCTTGTTTTGCCGATCCATCGCGACGATCAGGTCAAAGTCTTCAAAGTCCGAAATTGTGAACTGCCGCGCCCTTAACGCGCTCAGGTCAATGCCCCGGGCCTTTGCCGCGTCTTGCATCAGACCATAAGGCGCATCACCAACACGCCACCCACCGGTGCCAGCGCTGTCAATCGTCAAATCAGGTGCAAGCTTATGCATCACCCCTTCAGCCGCAGGCGAGCGGCAGATGTTTCCCAGACATACAAAAACGATCCGCATTAGCGTAAAACGCCGCGCCGGGTCATGGCCCGCGCGTAGATCCAAAGCAAAACAAGGATCACAGGAATAGCGATGGTAAAGACAATCGCCGCCGTTCCCGCTGCGGCAACCATGCTGCCGCCGTCCGCAATGACGTAGGTATAAATCGACGACCCGATCAGCCCGATCAATGATAGCGCGAAAGCCGCACCAGCGAACCGAGAGCGTAGCAACAGCAGCAACGATCCAATTACGGAAAACCAGACTCCCACCGCCCAGGCGACACCAAACCACATTGGCGCGTCTTTCAACATCGTCAGTCGTTCAGGCGGTTGAGCCGCCAGATATTCAGCGGCATTTGTCCGTGTCATTACATAGTCCATTGCCCCGCCAACGTTCCAGAACAGCGACACAATTCCCACGATCCATAGGTGTATTGGCGTTTTCGCCATGGTCGTCCCTCCCTTTCTTTCTTTTTGTGGATCATAGCTAAGATCACGCGATCACGCCAACTTGGCGCAAATGGCTTGCCGCGACGCCCACTTGAAGGCCAGACTGGGCGCATGAAGATAGCGATTTTAACAGGTGCCGGTGTATCGGCGGAAAGCGGTTTGGGCACCTTCCGGGATAAGAATGGATTGTGGACACGTTATGATCTGAACGAAGTCGCAACGCCCGAGGGGTTTGCCCTCAACCCGGCCCTTGTGCATGACTTCTACAACGCGCGCCGCGCCAATTGCGCAGAGGCCTCACCAAACGCGGCCCACGTGGCTTTGGCGCAATTGGCGGAAACTGCCCATGATATCACGCTGATCACCCAAAACGTTGATGATTTACATAGCCGCGCCGGATCGCTCAACGTGGTCCATATGCACGGTGAGCTGATGCGTGCCCTTTGTGCGTCCTGCGGGGCGCGATGGGATGCGCCCTTAGTGATGGACCCGTCTGATGCTTGCCCGTCTTGTGGGGCCGCAACGACCCGGCCGGATATCGTCTGGTTTGGCGAAATCCCCTATCACATGGACGCGATTGCCGAGGCTGTTGAACGTGCCGATCTATTCGTGGCAATCGGCACGTCGGCCGAGGTCTATCCTGCCGCAGGCCTTGTTGAACTGGCACGCGGTCAAACGCTCGAAATCAATCTGGAAGCGTCAGCGCGGGCAAATGCCTTTGATGACCACCTCTTTGGCCCGGCAACTGAGGTTGTCCCGTCCTGGGTCGCAGAACTAAGCTGAGGGCTGGACCTTTGGCCCCGGCCCGATAAGAAGGTGTGCATGAGCAAGACCACAGATATCATGGCTTTGGCTGCGGGGGTAAAGGCCGGCGACCGCCGCGCATTGGCACAGGCCATAACGCTGGTGGAAAGCGGGCGTGCTGATCACCGTGAAGATGCGCTGCGGCTGCTGGATACCCTTGGGACAGAAAGGCAATCCTTGCGCATCGGCTTGTCTGGAACGCCCGGCGTCGGCAAATCGACTTTCATTGAAAGCTTCGGTCTGATGCTGACCGGCATGGGCAAACGCGTGGCTGTCTTGGCGGTTGATCCGTCGTCGGCCCGGTCGGGCGGGTCCATTCTGGGTGACAAGACCCGGATGGATCAACTGGCACGCGATCCCAATGCCTTTATCCGCCCCTCCCCCAGCCAGACCCAATTGGGTGGTGTCGCCCGCCGTTCGCGTGAGGCTGTAGCACTCTGCGAGGCCGCTGGCTTTGACGTGGTGCTGATTGAAACCGTCGGCGTTGGCCAATCCGAGACGGTCGTTGCCCAAATGGCTGACCTCTTTGTGTTGCTTTTAGCTCCGGCTGGTGGGGATGAGCTGCAAGGCGTGAAACGCGGCATCATGGAAATGGCTGATCTGATCCTTGTAAACAAGGCTGATGGTGACCTGAAATCACAAGCCACGCGAACCTGTGCGGATTATGCCGGCGCGCTACGATTGTTGCGCAAGCGCGCGCAAGATCCGGATGGGTTTCCCAAAGCGCTCACGATTTCGGCACTTGAAGCAGAGGGTTTAAAGACGGCATGGGACGAGATGGAAACGCTGGTTGCGTGGCGGCGTGAGACCGGTATCTGGGACATGACACGAGAGGCGCAAGGGCGTTACTGGCTTGATCAGGATGTTCGCAATGGTTTGCTGGCGTTGTTGTTGGACGACCCGCAGACGGCGAAACGCATGGAAGCGGCGCAAGCGGATGTCAAAGCCGGGCGCAAGACCCCAACCGCTGCCGCTGCTGAGGTGCTAAACCCGATGCGCGATCGTCTGCGCTAGCATTCCCCTCAGGAGAGACAAAAATCCTGCGTCAGGCATCGGCAAACCGGGTTGACGGGATCAAGGAATCCGCCTATCTGGCGCTGATCTTATACATGACCCTGCAGATGCGGGGTTTAACCCCGTATCACTGGATACCCTGCCAACCGGGCAGGTGCTGTCCCAAAGACAAGGAAAACGCTCATGTCGCGCCGTTGCGAACTGACTGGAAAAGGCCCGATGTCTGGCAACAATGTCAGCCATGCCAAAAACCGTACCCGCCGCCGCTTTCTGCCGAACCTGCAGGATGTGACATTGCAGTCTGACGTGCTGGGCCGGTCTTTCAAGCTGAAAATCTCGAACGCAGCCCTGCGCACCGTCGATCACCGTGGTGGTCTGGATGCATTCATGGCGAAGGCAAAAGACGCTGAGCTTTCCGAAAGCGCGCTTAAGATCAAAAAAGAGATCGCCAAGGCCACTGCTGCTTAAGCTGTCCTGATCATGAAGAGTTTGAAACCCGGCTGCATGGCAGCCGGGTTTTTCTTTTGTGGGCAGCAGGTCTTGACCCACCCATGCCTCGTGACAGACACAGGTTTCTATGGCCGCCCTTCCTATTGATGCAATCCTGCCCGCACTGACCGCCGCGCTCGCCGACGCAGGCCGTGCCGTACTGCAAGCCCCGCCCGGTGCAGGTAAGACAACGCGGGTGCCGCTCGCGATGCTTGAGGCAGACCTCACGCGCGGTAAAATCATCATGCTCGAACCCCGTCGCATTGCTGCCCGTGCGGCGGCTGAACGTCTGGCAGAAGGGCTGGATGAGACGCCCGGGCAGACCGTCGGTTACCGCATGCGGGGCGACAGCAAGCCCGGTGCCAGGATCGAGGTCGTGACCGAAGGCATCCTGACCCGCATGATCCAGTCTGATCCTGATTTATCGGGGGTGGGCGCCATCATCTTTGATGAATTCCACGAACGATCACTTAACGCCGACCTCGGCCTCGCGTTGGCTTGGGAAAGCCGCGCGGTGCTGCGCCCCGATCTTATCATTCTGGTGATGTCCGCTACATTGGATGCAAAATCGGTGGCAGACATGCTTGATCAAGCGCCGGTTTTCACCTCCGAAGGGCGCTCCTTTCCAGTGACCACCCAGTTTCTGGACCAAGCAGTCCCCAAAAGGCAGCGATTGGAACAGGCAACTGCTGAACTCATCGGCACCGCAGTGGACCAAACCACAGGCGGTGTACTGGTCTTTCTGCCTGGTGAGGGTGAAATCCGCCGGACAGCGGCGCAGCTCGATGGCCAACTGCCGAAAGATTGCACCATCCGCACACTCTATGGCGCACTGCCCTTCGCAGAGCAACGCAAAGCCATTGCTCCAGTACAATCGGGTCGCAAAGTTGTTTTATCCACATCCATTGCAGAAACATCACTGACCATCGAGGACATTCGCGTCGTGGTTGACGCAGGCAGGGCCCGACGTGCCCGGTTTGACCCCAGTTCCGGCATGTCCCGACTTGTGACCGAGCGTGTGAGCAAAGCCGAAGCCACCCAGCGGGCAGGCCGGGCCGGTCGCGTCGCGCCGGGGCACGCCTTTTGTCTTTGGACCAAAGGAGAGCACGGGGCGCTACCTGCTTTTGCACCTGCAGAGATTGAAGTAGCCGATCTGACGGGCCTTGCTCTGGAGTTGGCAAATTGGGGCAGCGACAATGATGATCTCGCCTTCCTGACACCTCCACCGGAGGGCGCACTGGCTGAAGCGCGCAAACTGTTGAGCGAACTGGGCGCGCTGGATAACAGCGGGCGGATCACATTGCATGGGAGAGCACTCGCAACGATGCCATTGCATCCGCGTCTTGCCCATATGCTGCAAACGGCTGGTCGGACCGCCGCCCCGCTGGCCGCACTTTTGGCAGCGCGTGATCCGCTGCGCGGCGCGCCTGTTGACCTGTCCTTGCGCGTTGCGGCCCTCTCCGGCCGCTATGATGGGCCAGGTGAGAAAAACCATGCGACTCTGGCGCAGATCAAATCCGAGATACCGCGCCTGATGAAAGATTTGCCTGATACTGCCCCACTGAGCTTGGGTCAGCAGGCGGCTCTGGCCTACCCCGACCGTGTCGGCTTGCGTCGCAAAGGGGATGATCCCCGCTATGTCCTGTCAGGTGGCAAAGGCGCAGTGATGGATGCGGCTGACCCTTTGGCCGGGGCGCGTCTGATCGTAGCCACGGATCTGGATGGCGACACGCGTGAGGCACGTATCAGACAAGCCGTCACAATCACCGAGCGCGAGCTACGCGATATCTTCGCAGACCAGATGGACTGGCATAATGTCTGCATTTGGTCCAAGCGCGAAGGCCGCGTGCTGACCCGCCAGCAAGAGCGCTTTGGTGCTTTGGCGCTGGATGACAGGCAATGGTCTGATGCGCCAGAAACGGCCATCGCAACTGCCATGCTGGAGGGCATAAGGCAGATGGGGCTGCGCCCCGCACCGGCTGCGCAGCGGTTGCGCGCGCGCATTGCGTTGGTCGACAACTTGCCAGCAATGGATGATGCCACATTGCTTGAAACGCTTGAAGACTGGCTTTTGCCGCATTTGCAGGGCGTGCGCAGTGCTGCGGATTGGAAAAGGTTCGATGTCCTGCCCGCTTTGCGCGCGATGCTGGACTGGGATCAAACCCAACGGCTTGATCGGATCGCACCAGCACATTTTGAAACCCCGCTCGGTCGCAAGATACCAATTGACTACGATGGCGCGGCCCCGGCGATCACCCTGCGCCTGCAAGAAATGTTTGGCGTGACCAAACACCCCGTTGTCGGCCGCACGCCGCTGCGTGTCACGCTGCTTTCACCCGGGCAAAAGCCCGTACAGGTGACCCAAGACATCGTGGGGTTCTGGGCGACGTCCTATGCCGACGTCAGACGCGATATGCGCGGTCGCTATCCGCGCCACCCCTGGCCCGAAGACCCAACCCAAGCTGACCCCACGTTACGCGCCAAACCGCGCGGCACATGAGGTAGATTTGCGCTTTGATTCGGCATGTGTTAGAAGAAATTCAATAAAAATAGCCTATTGGCGGGTATATGAGCAACTTAGATCGTTCCTTTTGGACGGGCCGTCAGGTTCGTTTGGTTGATCCGACTGCAATTGCGCAGGTCGGCGCGCTCTGCTTGCGCGATGATAAATCGGGGCCAGAGGTGCTTTTGGTGAAATCCTCGCGCGGGCGCTGGATCATTCCCAAGGGCTGGCCGATGGACGGGCATACCGATGCCGAAACCGCCAAAATCGAGGCTTGGGAAGAGGCTTAGCGTCTACAAGGGCAAAGTCAGCAAAGCACCGGTTGGAGGCTATGTGACGGAGAAACGCTTCGATGATGGCCGCGTTGCGACCTGCCATGTCAGTGTCTACCGCATTGATGTGAAAGAGACGACTAAAACCTATCCCGAGGCCGCATTGCGCAGGCGCAAATGGATGCCGCTCAAGACGGCAGCCAAAAAGGTTGATGATGTGGGTTTGCGGGCGCTGTTAAAGGTCTTGCAATAGGCGTCATATGTCGCCGCTGCGCAACAAAACTGCTTTTGGCATCGGCCGTACTGGTATGCCTTACAGCTTGGTCGACGCAACGCCATCATCGTGCATGAACGCCTAACAGCAACGTTCTCGGATCCCCTTTTGATCTAGCAATCAGGTAGATCAGATATGGCGCAAGAAACAGGATGCCTAAGGGGGGGCCAATACGCCAAGCGTAATACTGCCAACCGTGAAGCCCCCACGCCAGGCCATCCAGACACCTGAGAGGATCAAGTAACTGGTGAAGTCCACGTTGAACTGCCCCTGCCAAGTCAGCGCGAAAATTGGAATGAAGAAATGGGGCAAAAGATTGAGCCCTTCGTTTGCAACGGCTGCGATTGTAAACGCGACAATCACAACGGCGATAACAGTAAGAAGCATGCGAAACTGAGCCATATGTTGATCCCTTTCGTTTAAACTGAAGGCCGCGCCGGGCGCCACATGGGGCCAACTACTGCGAGCAGAACGAGGATATTCCAAAGCGCGTTCGGCCAGTGCCCCGAGGTGATCGAGCCAAAACTGTCGAAAACAAACCACGCACAGGCACCGTACACGACAGATTTTCGCACCGTTTCCGGGGCGTGGTCGTAAACCAATGTCGAAAGCATCCAGATTGTGACAGCCCATCCAACGAGGAAACCGCCGGTCAGGGCCGACAGAAACCTGATCTCTTGTGACTGGTAGTTCGGAAAACCGTCGATCGGCCAGGTCAGTATGTCGAGACCAAATCGGGCGAGTTCGTTTGTCGCGGGGATGGTTCCCAACGTAAGGACCGGCCCGAAAAAACCAATGACAATAGCTGAAACCTTCAGCCAGAATTTATGAGTCGTATGTCGTTCCATCAAACTGATCCCAATAAAACTAAATGCATCCATACGAGCCTAGCCGGGATCATTTCAATTACTTCGGAGGTAAGTGCGCATAGAGAACGAATGCGCTAGGGTCAGGCATGACCCAGTTTGCACGATCCCTCAAAACTTGGCGCACAGCGCGTCGTTTCAGTCAAATTGAGTTGGCGTTAGAGGCTGACATCTCCGCCCGCCATCTGTCATTTCTCGAAACGGGGCGCGCAAATCCCAGCCGACAGATGGTCGCGCGCCTTGGTGAAGCATTGCAAATGCCGCTTGACGCGCGCAACCAGATGTTGACCCACGCAGGCTTTGCCGTCCGCTATAAGGGCCGTGACTGGGACGATAGTGAGATGGCACCTGTACGCCGTGCGATTTCATGGCAGTTGCAACGGCACATGCCCTATCCAGCACTGGCAATTGATCGGCTTTGGACGATTCAAGAGGCCAACGCCACGGCCCGAACCCTTTTCGGCGCTTTCGGGATCGGAGTTGGCGGTAGCCTGCTTGATCTAATGACGATGGAGACGTTGCCGCAGGTGATCGAAAACTGGGCCGAGGTTGCTCACCATGCAGCGATCCGTCTAAGGACGGAAAGCGCAGCCTTGGGCGGTGTTCCGGAATTCGAGGGCGTGATCAACCACTTGTCAAACGTTCCACAGCCTAAGAAAATAACGCCTGGCCCCGTGATCCCAACCATCCTGAAGCAGAAGGACTTGCGTTTAGCGATGTTTGCGACGATCACACAATTTGGTACGCCCGAGGATCTACTACTCGATGATCTGAAGGTAGAACTGTATTTTCCACTCGATGACACCACCGAAATGGCCTTCCGCATGATGGGTGCATCCTGAATTGCAAATGATTTAGAACCACCGCACCGGCCGCCTAACCCGGTGTCAGGTAAACAACCTTCGCCCTCACACACCCAGGCAGTGTCGCATGATCGCCTTTTGCGCATGTAGTCGGTTTTCCGCCTCGTCGAAGATGACAGAGTGCGGCCCGTCCATCACGCTGCTTGTTGCCTCATCATCGCGGTGCGCAGGCAGGCAATGCATGAAAAGCGCATCGTCTTTCGCCTGCGCCATAAGCGCATCGTTCACCTGATAGCCGCGCAACTGGTTGTGCCGCCGTTCCCGTGCGGACTGCGGATCGTGCATGCTGACCCAGGTATCGGTGACCACCAGATCAGCTCCCTGCACGGCCTCATTCGGATCGCGCACAGTGGTGTAGAGCCCATCAAGCGCGGGCTCAGGATCAAGCGGCGGCGGGCCTGTAAAGACCAGATCAAACTCAAACTGCTTAGCCGCATGGGCAAAGCTGGCAAAGACATTGTTGCCGTCCCCTGACCAGACAACCTTTTTGCCTTTGATCGGGCCGTTATGTTCTTCGAACGTCATGATATCGGCCATGATCTGACAAGGGTGTGTGCGGTTCGTCAGACCGTTGATAACCGGGACGGTCGCATATTCGGCCATATCCAGCAGCGTCTGCTCTTCAAAGGTCCGGATCATGATCAGATCGACATAGCGCGACAAGACGCGCGCTGTATCTGCAATCGTCTCACCATGGCCCAGCTGCATGTCCGCCCCTGACAACACCATCGTCTGGCCCCCCATCTGCCGGACGCCCACGTCAAACGACACACGCGTCCGGGTCGAGGGTTTCTCAAAAATCAGCGCGACCATATGGCTAAACCAAGGGCTGGTCTGCATCCGGCGCGCCTTTGGGCTGTCCGGCGCGTGCGGTTTTCATTGCCCGCGCATTGTCGACGATGTCTCGCAGAGCGTCTGTGGGCGTCGTATGAATATCAAGAAAATGGGTCATGCGTTTCGCTTTTTGTTGGGCCGTTGAGGGCCAGTCAATTCAGAAGTGTGTCATTACTTGAACAAGGCGCCCTTCGCTGGTGCTTGCCAAGCGGCGGTTCATGAAACCGGCTTGCCGGTAGATGCTGATCGTTCGGGTATCGGTGGTGCCGGGACCGACCGCAACCATGGGGTTTTTGACCCGCAAGTTGCGTGTGTGGGCTTGGATATACCCAACAGAGTGCCCCTGCCCCATAAAGTCATTCTCGCCCACGAAGGTCGCCATCACCCGCGCCCCATGTGGTAAATCCGCGTATTGCGGCATGCCAAAGGCGCGCGCATCATGGTCGTGGATATAGGCAAAAGGGTGGTTGATCAGGCTGACCACCTGCATGTTGATGTTGGGGTTATTCATGTCTTTTTCTATCAGCGCGATCTGCTTGTCTGCGTCCGGCCACCACACTTTGACATGCGCCGTGTCCAACCAGCGGCGCATCAAAGGCAAGTCATCCTCGTTCAGGGGGCGGAACGTGTAGTTACGCATTGGCCTCCTTTACATGGGACGCCGCAGCATCAAGTTTGTCAGCCGCAAGCCCGATGTCCTCATCAGGGATGTTCAATGCCGGAAGCAATCGCACGACGTTGTCGGCGGCCGGGACGGTCAAAAGACCTTGGGCAAAGCCCGCGCTCACGACATCGGTGTTTGCAGCCTTGCATTTCAGGCCCAGCATCAGGCCCGAGCCGCGCACAGCCTCAAACACTTCAGGATAGGCTGCGACCAAACCTTCCAGCTTTTGCCGCATCAAGCCTGCCTTGCGGTTCACCTCGGCAAGGAACGTATCGTCACCGACAATGTCCATCACCTTGGCCCCCACGGCGCAGGCCAGTGGATTGCCACCATAGGTCGACCCATGCGTGCCAGCGGTCATGCCGGACGCCGCGTTCTCGGTCGCAAGAACTGCACCCAGAGGGAAACCACCGCCAATGCCTTTGGCAACCATCATGATATCGGGCGTTACACCGGCCCATTCGTGGGCAAAGAGCTTGCCTGTCCGCCCCATGCCGCATTGCACCTCGTCAAGGATCATCAGTATGCCGTGTTCATCGCACAGGTCGCGCAAACCCTTCAGGCAGGCATCGGGCAATGGGCGAATGCCACCCTCGCCTTGCACGGGTTCGACCATGATGGCCGCTGTTTTGTCAGATACTGCTGCCCGCAAAGCGTCATGCTCACCAAAGTCGAGATGCGTGAACCCGGGCAAAAGCGGGCCAAACCCCTTGGTCATCTTCTCGGACCCCGCCGCAGCAATACCTGCGCTAGAGCGACCGTGGAACGAGCCTGAGAAAGTGATAATCTCAACCCGTTCAGGCTGATCCTTGTCATACCAGTATTTGCGCGCCATTTTCACAGCCAGTTCGCAGGCTTCTGTGCCGGAGTTGGTAAAGAAAACCGTATCGGCAAAGGTCTTTTCGACCAAAGCATCCGCCAACCGTTGTTGTGCAGGGATGTTATAGAGATTGGATACATGCCAAAGCGCATTTGCCTGCCCCGACAATGCTTCAACCAATGCCGGATGGGCATGGCCCAGCGCATTCACCGCGATCCCGGCACCCAGGTCGAGAAAGCGTCGCCCATCGGTTTCCGTCAACCATGACCCTTCGCCCGATACGAAGGTCAGAGGGGCCCGTGAATAGGTCGGCAGAATAGATGCAATCATAGCGATCTTCCTTAAACGTAAGCTCGATTGGTGCAGGACCAAAAGAGAGGTGTCAATAATGTAGGGGTTTACGATGGGCGTGGCAAAAGGACGGCGCTTATTGGCGTCGGCGTCGGTTTTCGAATGTTGCGCGTGTCATCATGCGAGACCTCTAGCGCAGTTATTGGCTTATGGAAAGACCCGCGCGATCACCATGAAGCGGCTTGTGGCTATTTTTGCGTAGTCGATTAACAAACCGGCGTTGTCGCTTCCGACTGGGGATAAGAAACGCCGTTGTGGCCGCCTCGTCAAACAGATCAGGAAACAGTGCGACAAGTTCTTCCAACGCATCACCCGACAAGGCGCGCAATGCTTCCTGCCCGGTGTGCAAGCTTTCACTGGGGGCATCATTGGCGAAAACGACCTGGTGGTCGTCAAAGAGCAGGTGGAAGTAAGTCAGTTCGTCTACATCTTCATCAATAAAGATGCCGGGCAGTTCCGTCAGGCGGATGGCAGATACCAGAACGTTTGCAGCACCAAACATGCGTTTTGCGACCGGAGAGTCTATCATCATCCGATGCTGACGAGAGACGAGCAGGTCAGCCGATGGCAAATCCCGCCCGAGCGCACCGGCCGTTATACGAACCGGCCGGAATCTATCGTTTTTGGCCAGATCAGATTGCACAAGGCGGCGGCGACCAATCCACCTCAAACGTTTTGGCCCCCGAAGCGTCTGAACCATGTCACCAACACGGAGATCTTGAACAAGGACGGGACCATCTGGCGTTTCGATCCGTGTGTCCTGGGCAAAACAAACGAGAATCTCGATGTTGTCAACGATCGCACCAAGGCTGTCGTCCGGCCCGACTTCCGTAAACCGCAAGGTATAGTCGCCCGCCGCAGGGAAACTTACAGGCAGCGAAAAGGGTTGAAACGAATTGGCAGTCGGCAAAATGGTCAATGATGCGATAGCCGTTCCGCTGCTATCCAGAACTTCGACAATGAAACCTTCGACGCCTGCATTCCCCAGCGATGCATTGCGCAAGGCGACATCTAGGGTCAGGCTGGTTGTGAGCGCATTGTCGATTGTGAAAGTCTGTTCCATGACCGTTGTGGCATTTCGATTGCCATCGGTTTCGGCCACACGATTGGAAGAACCATTGCCCAGATAAGCGCTTTCAGGAAAACTGGTCTCAAGGTCAGTACCGGACCAGTTAGCGCTCCCTGCATCAAATGTGCCATTGAGAATGATATTGATGGGTGGCATCCTGAAACCTGTCGAAGCACTGACTCTGCGTCACCGTGGTTACAGACTAGACACTGTTGTGTAAACAAGCAGTGAGCCAAAGCGCCTTTTCTCAGGCTAGGACCCTTGTACTAAAGGTACGTCCAGTCCAGAGATGGCCCATGACCTTACGTGCCGCAAATCCACCCGTTGCCGTAGCATTCATGCTGACCGCGACCGCATTTATTGCGGGGACAATGGTGATGGCAAAGTCGCTGGGTACGGACACGCTTGGTCCTCCGCTGCACCCGCTGCAGATCAGTCATGGGCGGTTTTTGTTTGCGTTCATTGCAATCGCCTCGGTCGCTGTGCTCATGCGGCCAAAGATCGCCCAACCGCACTTTGGTTTGCATATCGGACGCACGTTCTTTGGGTGGGGCGGTGTGACGTTGATGTTCGCCGCAGTGGCCTTCATCCCGCTATCGGATGCCACGGCGATCAGTTTTCTCAATCCCGTCTTTGGCATGTTGCTGGCGATCCCACTTCTGGGTGAACGCGTCGGGCGTTGGCGCTGGTTTGCCGCATTCATGGCCTTGCTTGGCGCACTGATCCTACTACGACCGGGGCCCGAAAGCTTCCAACTGGCGGGCCTGCTGGCATTGGGCGCGGCAGTAATCATGGGAATGGAATTGATCTTCATCAAGAAACTGGCCAACCGAGAACCATCGTTCCAGATCCTGCTGATTAACAACGCTCTGGGCTTATGCATTGCCACACTTGCAGTCTTGCCCGTGTGGGCGATGCCAACTGCGGCGCAATGGGGTGCTCTGGCAACTCTGGGTATGCTCATGGCTTCGGCGCAGGCCTGCTTTGTCAATGCCATGGCGCGGGCCGACGCCAGCTTTGTGACCCCGTTCAGCTACGTTACCCTGATCTTCGCAACAGTTTATGACCTGCTCATCTTTGACGTCTGGCCTGATTGGGTCAGCATTCTTGGCGCGATCACTATTCTAAGTGGTGCATCACTTCTTGCTTGGCGCGAAAGCCGCACAAGACCCGGCGCAAAGCAAGTAATTTCATGACTTATATGGTCAAATTGCAGCCACGTTTCTACTCTAGATAGAACGCATGAGTGACGTTTACGAGTACCGCCGCGCGCCTAACAAAGGCCCTGTATGGCTGGCCCTGATAGGTGCGATTATGCTGCTTGTCGGTGTGGTGCACTATGGTGCGACCCAATTTGAATGGCTGGCATGGGCGGCGGCGGCTGTAACCATCGCCTGGATGCTGTTGCCCCGGCCCGTCGCTGGCATTCGTATTGATAGCACTCACCTGGTGTTGGCGGCATGGCGCAATCCGCGTCCCGTTCCGCTGGATGATATTGCTCATTTACAAATCAGGGATACCGCGCTCGAGAACGAAGTCACAATCATTTATCGCAATGGCAGCGAAGAAGTCATTCTCTCCAATGATCTGCCGGACGCGGACACGTTGATTGCCGTTCTGGCAGAGCGGGGCATTCCCGTACGGGATGCCACTTAGGATTTCATCCGATACCCCGTATGCATCCAGCGCAAACAAATTCCAACTACAACGACGCAAGCGACACTGACAACCAAAAGACCGATCCACGGGCTACTGTCGCTTACACCGATCATCCCATAGCGCACGCCGTCAATGATGTAAAAGAACGGGTTAGCATGGCTCAGCGCCTGCATGAACGGCGGGAGCGCCTCAATTGAATAGAATGTGCCAGACAGAAACGCCAAGGGCGTGACCAGAAAATTCGAAATCGCAGAAAGCTGATCGAATTTATTGGCGTAGATGCCTGCAATCACCCCCAATCCGCCCATCAACACAGAGCCCAGAACAACAAAGGTGATCACCCAAATCGGTGCTTGCATGCCAATGCCCAGAAACAACGCGCTGCCAACTGCAATCACGACTGCAACCAAACCACCGCGCGCTACAGCACCCCCTATATAACCCGTCACAAGTTCGCTTAGCTGACAAGGGCGGCATCAGGGTATCCACGATGTTGCCCTGCACCTTAGCAGAAGCAAGACTGGATGACGTATTCGCAAAGGCATTCTGGATCACCGTCATGGTCAGAATGCCCGGGGCCAGAAACACCATGAATGGCACGCCCATCACCTCGCCGCGTTGCGATCCAATGGCAATTGTAAAGATCAGCAACAACAACCCAGCGTTGATCAATGGGGCCAACACAGTTTGCGACCAGACGTTCATGAACCGCGCAACCTCACGCCGTACAAGGGTCCAGGTCCCTAACCAGTTGACCCGGCCAAAGCGGCGCACACCCATTTCATTTGTCTCGGTCATTGCAGCCTTCCAATCAGTGCATCGGACATAGCGGATTGTACCAAAATGGCCAGCCCTCTGGATGGGGCGATGCTGGATTGGTAGGCTGGGACAAAACATGTTTTGGAGAGGACTATGCGCCTATGTGTAACGTTCGCTTTGTGCGTGCTGGCCAGCTTTGCATGGGCTGATGCGCCCGACCCACCCTTGCCTGCCCTTTACGCAGTCACCGGGGTTGCGGCAGACGACACACTCAATATCAGGGCGCAGCCAGATGGCAGTGCAGATATTCTGGGGACATTCGGCCATGATGCCCAAAAGATCGAAGTAACAGCGCTCAGCCTTGAAGGCCGATGGGCCCAGGTGAATGTTGTTGAACGAACGGGCTGGGTTGCGATGCGTTTTCTGCGTCCTGAAACCTTGGCCAGCAACGCACTTGGCCTGCCCAAGGGGTTACAGTGCTTCGGAACCGAGCCCTTTTGGGCCATCACTTTCGAAGACGGCCCCGAAATAACACTACGCACGCCAGAGAAGGAGGTACGCCATGATATCCTCGCAGCCTCTCAAGGCCCGCTCTCGGTGAACCTATCTGAGGGCATGTACCGCTTTTCTTGGCAAGACAACGGTATCACCGTCATAGCCCATATCCTGTCTGGGATATGCTTTGATGGTATGAGCGACCGCACCTACGGGCTGCACTACATCGACGATCATGGGCCGCGCATCGGCTGCTGCAGCCTAAATTGACGTGTTCGCGTTGCGACAGATCACCGGAAGATGCGTAAAACCCGCTTGTCTGCCTTCACATCACCGGTGGCAGTGATTAGTATGATGGAGACTTGAACAAGGTGACCCGATCTTTCACAAGCATGGATCCGGTCCGACAAACCAAAGGAATTCATATGTCCTGGACAGACGAGCGCGTTGAGACGCTCAAAAAGATGTGGGGCGAAGGCCAATCCGCAAGCCAGATCGCCAAGGAATTGGGCGGTGTGACCCGCAATGCGGTCATTGGTAAGGTACACCGTTTGGGACTGTCGAACCGTGCAGGCTCTGGCGGATCTGCAGCCAAACCGGCACCCAAGGAAAAAGCAGCGGCTCCGGCCAAGCCCGTCGTAAAGCCAGCGCCAAAGCCCAAAGCAGCTCCTGCCTCGACCCCACCGAAGGAAGAGCCAGAACTAGACGAGAACGGCATTCCGATTTCAGCCGCCCGCCGCGCGATCATTCCGGCAGGCCAGCCTTTGCCACCGCAGCCCTCGGCCAATGAGATCAGCCCGGAGGCTCTGGCCAAGGTCAGTGAGGTGGAAAAAACCGCGAAGCGGATCAGCCTGATGGAATTGACTGAGAAGACCTGCAAATGGCCTGTGGGTGATCCCGCGACAGATGATTTCTGGTTTTGCGGTCTGGCTGTGCAGCAAGGCAAACCCTATTGCGAGGCCCATGTCGGGGTGGCTTTCCAGCCAATGTCCTCGCGCCGTGACCGGCGGCGGTAACAGACAGTCCTGCGGGTAAGGTGGATCTTGATCCACCCCACGCTGTACAAAGGCCGCACGCCGTTGCGGCCTTTTTCTATTTGTCACGCGTTCAGTTTCCCTCAGGCAACGATGGCGACTTTTTATGTGCCGTCCTTATGTAACTGATGGACTTTCAAAGTGACCCCCAGAGCCTTTGCGCGCGCCTTTAACTTGGGCGTTACCTCAGCTTCGGTCAATAACACAGCGCTCACCTTTGCTGGCACCGGATACTCCTGCGCCCTGAGGATTGCCATGTATTTCAAACATTGATAGATTCCCCTCTGCCAGTCATCGGGACCAGAACGGCACGATTTCACCTCAATAGCCACGAAATCCTTTCCATCGGAAAACAGCACATCCACACGATCACCCGACAGCAACTTCGCTTCGGGTTGGGCCAGCATTGATGCAGCGATGCCCAGAACCGCCGGGTTTGCTGAGGCCCAAATCTTGAGGGCCTTGTGTTCGTCACTCTCGCCACCGCCCCGTCCCCCACCGGTTTCGGGCGTTTTGCCGTCTAGCTCGGCAAAGGACTTTAAGGGTTTCAGTTCAGACAGTGGCACTCCATATGCTTTTCGGAAAACATCGTCCCAATCAGGGTAGCGACGCACCGACGCTCTGATCTCCGCCAAGACACTGAGCCGCTCTTTGCGTGCCAATTGTTCCCATGTTCGATCCGTCACCTTTGTCCGGGCGGGGTTATAGAAACTACCAAAACCTTTGTCCGGCAACCCATCAGCGCGGGTTACAAGCGCATTGATCAGCGGTGCCTGCGGGTCGATGGCGTGTACATCAGACATCAGCTGTCCCGCGACAGCGCCAATGTGAATGGGAAAGATGATCGGTATCTTCAAAGGTGATTGAAGAAGGTCAACAATTTCCTTGTATGTCACAAAGGGCTCATCCCCTTCTGTGACCCGTTGAAGCAGCAAGCCAAGAGCGTATCGCGCTCCGTCCGAAGCCAGCTGATCAACAGAATAATCGTTCACCCAAATAGCCCTTGTTGCAAAATAACCCTGCGAGACGATGCAGACATCCGTATGACTTGTGTCGGCATGTTTTATCTTCGGCCAATGATGTCTCATAACATAGATGGGAATTGACCACGCACAACCCATTCCCTCCACACCCACACCACGCTATACGCCGCCTATGACCCAGAACCCACCATCCCTGCGCCCCGACCTCGCCCCTGCGGCGAAAATCACGGACACCGCCCGCGATGGCCAGCCCACCATTGGCATGGTCAGCCTTGGTTGCCCCAAAGCGCTGGTCGACAGCGAACGCATCCTGACCCGCCTGCGCGCCGAAGGTTACGCTATTAGCCCCGATTACGCGGGCGCCGAGGCGGTGATCGTCAACACCTGTGGCTTCCTCGATTCAGCGAAAGCCGAAAGCCTTGATGCTATCGGCGAAGCGTTGCAGGAAAACGGCAAGGTGATTGTCACGGGATGTCTGGGGGCCGAGCCTGATTACATCCGTGAACACCACCCGCAAATCCTCGCCGTGACGGGTCCGCACCAATACGAGCAAGTGCTGGATGCCGTACACGCCAACGTGCCCCCGGCCCCGGACCCGTTCATCGACCTGCTGCCCGCCAGCGGTGTCAGCCTGACACCCCGCCACTATAGCTATCTGAAAATCTCCGAGGGCTGTAACCACAAATGCAAGTTCTGTATCATCCCAGATATGCGCGGGCGGCTGGCATCGCGCCCGGCCCCTGCGGTGCTGCGCGAAGCCGAGAAGCTCGTGGACGCGGGCGTGAAGGAACTCTTGGTCATCAGCCAGGACACATCCGCCTACGGCCTTGACCGCAAATACGATCTGAACCCGTGGAAAGATGGTGAGGTGCGCAGCCACATCACCGATCTGACGCGCGAACTGGGGCAGTTGGGCGCGTGGGTGCGCCTGCATTACGTCTACCCCTACCCCCATGTGCGCGACCTGATCCCCATCATGGCGGACCCGGCGAACGGCGTGCTGCCCTACCTCGACATCCCATTCCAACACAGCCACCCCGACGTCCTGCGCCGCATGGCGCGCCCCGCCGCCGGGGCAAAAACGCTGGACGAAATCGCCGCATGGCGCGCCCAGTGCCCCGATATCACCCTGCGCTCGACCTTCATCGTCGGCTACCCGGGCGAGACCGAAGCCGAGTTCCAGCACCTGCTGGACTGGCTGGACAAAGCCCAATTGGACCGGGTCGGCTGCTTTCAATACGAGAACGTGGCCGGGGCACGCAGCAACGCCCTGCCCGATCACGTGCCGTCCAAGGTGAAACAAGACCGCTGGGACCGGTTCATGGCGAAAGCGCAGGCGATTTCCGAGGCAAAGCTGGCGGCCAAGGTGGGCCGAACGCTGGAAGTGATCGTGGACGATATTGATGAAGACGGGATCGCCACCTGCCGCACGTGGGCGGACGCGCCCGAGATCGACGGGAACCTGTTTATTGATGAAGGCGTTGAGGATTTGGCCGTGGGGGATGTTGTGACGGTCGTCGTTGACGAGGCTGGAGAGTATGATTTGTGGGGAAGCCAAATTGAGCAATAGCAGCTACGAGCTTTGCGATGTGCTAGGAGACGGTCTTTCCACCAAAATTGATGAGTTATCAGCCCATGAGTTAATGGAATCATACAAATTCTTGGTCTCAATGAACGAGATAGAAGAATTGTTCGCTCTGGTTTCAGCCTGTTATGCGGACTTTGAAAGCAACCTCTTTACCGTAGCACTAGAGCACCACGTTCACGGTGAGAACGCTTCATCAGAGCCCATCGAGTTATCTATCGGAAAGAAGAAAGACCGAATTCGGCAAACGGTCCTGTCATTGCTGACTGCCTACCGTGCGCTTTGTGATCAAGCGCCACAAAGACTGGACGGAATAACTGCGGGTAATTCGGCTCTAGATACTGAGTTCAAAAGACAGATAAGCGTGGCTTTCGATGCCAGTTTTGAATTCCGGCTTTTTGATGCTCTAAGAAACATAATGACCCACAAGGTCCTTCCGTTCAGTAACGCTGGCATTACTAGCAAGTTCCTTGTCGCCGATTGGGAAGATATCGAGAACTCCGAAGTAGTCAGTATATCAGTCCAAGAACTTCCGGTCCCCAAAGAGGTCTGGGTCGACTCGAATATCCGCAAAAAAACACGTACAGAAGTCGCAGCGCTCGATAGCGATCTAGTCGACATGAAAGCTGTTGTTAGGGGTTTCGTGTCGGCACTTTTCAAGATGCGAAAAGAGTTTCACGAAACTACTGAGGGACAGATGGCGCAATCAAAAGCTGCGTTTGAAAGCGCGTACGATGTCTTTCGAGAAAGGCACGGTGTTGCGGCAAGGTTTCTCGAGCTTTGGGGTGGATCCGAGGGCACATACAGTAAGATGTGCCCGATCAAGCGAACATTTGCAGAACTAGTTGATGAGCAGCGCCGCTACTCCTCAGGTCTACCAAATGTGGGTATGAGTTATCCAACGGTCGAGATCACAAAACGCCAAAACACTTATCAGGGAAACTTCGGTAAACTCTGGAAGCGTTAACGCTCGGCCAACGCTAGGCAGCGGTCGACCTCCCCCGGAGGCCGCTTTTGCAACGTCCCCCACATAAGCAGCGTTGGATGTGTGGCGCAGGCCCTGCCCAACAGGACCCATACCGCAGCGTCCTCGAGGTCGGCTTAGCGCCCCACCGTTGTGCTTTATCGCTATTGCGCACAAAAGGTTTAGTATTGCTAGACGCCCGCGCTCCGCACTTACCGCACGAACTTCTTGTGCTTCATCCGTTTTGGCTCCAATGCATCAGCCCCCAGCCTTGCCTTCTTGTCCTCTTCGTAATCCGTAAACGCGCCCTGGAACCATTCCACATGGGCATCCCCTTCAAAGGCGAGTATGTGCGTGCAGATACGATCGAGGAAAAAACGGTCGTGGCTGATCACGACGGCACAACCCGCAAAGCTGACCAATGCGTCTTCGAGCGCGCGTAGCGTTTCGACGTCCAAATCGTTGGTCGGTTCGTCCAGCAGCAGGACATTGCCGCCGGACTTCAGCAATTTCGCCATATGCACGCGGTTGCGTTCACCACCCGACAGCAGCCCTACTTTCTTTTGCTGATCGCCACCCTTGAAGTTGAAGGCAGAACAGTAGGCGCGCGAGTTCATGGAGGCGTCACCCAACTCGATGATTTCCGCGCCACCACTGATCTCTTCCCAGACGGTGGTGTCGGGGTTCAGCGCGTCACGAGATTGGTCGACGTAGGAAAGTTTCACAGTGTCGCCGTAAGTGACGGATCCTTCGTCAGGTTCGGCTTGCCCTGTCAGCATGGAAAACAGCGTTGATTTACCCGCGCCGTTTGGCCCGATCACGCCAACGATGCCGCCGGGGGCAAATCGAAGGACAGGTCCTCGATCAGGAGCTTATCGCCCATGGCCTTCTTCAGACCGTCCACTTCGATGACCTTGGAGCCCAAACGGGGGCCGTTTGGAATAATGATCTGAGCGCGGCCCATTTTTTCACGCTCGGACTGGTTGGCCATTTCGTTGTAGGCCGCGATCCGTGCCTTGGATTTGGCTTGCCGTGCCTTGGCCCCTTGCCGCATCCATTCGAGTTCGCGTGCCAATGTGCGCTGCTTGGATTTGTCGTCTTTGGCTTCGCGTTCCAGACGCTTTGCCTTGGCCTCCAGCCAGCTGGAATAGTTGCCCTCGTGCGGGATACCAGACCCACGATCCAGTTCCAAAATCCAACCGGTGATCGCATCCAGGAAGTAGCGGTCGTGGGTAACGATCAGGATTGTGCCTTTGTAATCAATCAGGTGCTGTTGCAGCCAAGCAATGGTTTCGGCGTCAAGGTGGTTGGTCGGTTCGTCCAAGAGCAGCATGTCAGGGGCATCCAGCAGCAGCTGGCATAGGGCCACACGGCGTTTTTCACCTCCGGATAAGGTCGTGACATCGGCATCGTCTGGTGGACATCGGAGCGCCTCCATCGAGATGTCGATCTGTGCGTCCAGGTCCCAGAGGTTCTGGCTGTCGATCTGGTCTTGCAGGGCCGCCATTTCATCTGCGGTTTCTTCGGAATAGTTCATCGCCACTTCGTTGTAGCGGTCCAAAATCGCCTTTTTGTCGGCCACGCCGAGCATGACATTTTCACGCACGGTCAGGTTTGGGTCGAGTTCCGGTTCTTGCGGCAGATAGCCGACGCGCGCCCCTTCGGCCGCCCATGCTTCGCCCGCGAAGTCCTTGTCTTGCCCGGCCATAATCCGCATCAGCGTCGATTTACCAGTGCCGTTCACGCCAACCACACCGATTTTCACGCCGGGCAGAAAGTTCAGCCGGATGTTTTCAAACACCTTTTTCCCGCCGGGATAGGTTTTGGACACGCCGTCCATGAAGTAGACGAATTGATTGGCAGCCATTGGGGGACGCTCCGCGCTGGAATTGAGTTTGGCCCTTGATAGCCGGGGTATCGGGCAGGGGCAATGCGTGCCGGATTGGTACGTCGGCCCTATGGTGGCGGCATCTCTTGCCAGAGTTCTATGGGATTGCCTTCTGGGTCCTCCAGCCGCGCAAATCGCCCGTTGGGGTAGCGTTCGGGCGCGACCTTGACGGCGATGCCCGCCACGTCCAGCGCAGCAACCGCGGCGTCCAGATCATCGACCCGGAAGTTAATCATCCATTGTTGCTTGGGGCGTCCGAAATAGGTGGTGTCCTTTTTGAACGGCGCGAAGACGGTTGTCCCGCCTTCTTGCGTCCAGACCGGGTCGTCGTAGCTGTCGGTGACCTTGGCGATGCCGAATGTCGTTTCGTACCAAAGGCTAAGTGCCTCGGGGTCCTTCGCCCGAAAAAAGATGCCGCCGATACCCAGAACGTTAACTATTGCTGCCTCCGCTGAAGCTGAACTGTATGTCGCTGTTAGAACGCGATCTTCATACCATCCTTACCAAAATGAAAGGGACCGGTCCAATGCCTGCGCACCTCGGTTTCCCAATGGTGATCGGTGAAGTCAGGGTCACCGTCGGGCACCATGTGGTTGAGCGCCAGTTGTCTTACATTTGCATCCTTCGCGATGCGGCCAACATCGACGGCATCGGTATGACTGCGCAAGATGTGGATGCGCAAGCGCTCATCACCGTTTGTCATAAGGGCGCAGAGCGCCTCGACCCCGTCGCGCAGCATGGCTTCATGGACCAACAGGTCGGCACCTTTGGCGAATGGGGCCATGTCATCCATGTAGGCGGTGTCGCCGGAGAGGACGACGGCTTTGCCGCCTGCCTCAAAGCGCAGTGCAAATGTGTCGATGATCGGTGGATGGAGGTTGCGCATTGTGCGCAGCGTGATGTCGCCAAAGGTCATCGTGTCCTGAATGATCTGGATGTCGGCAAGGCCATCGAAATCGCAGCGCCCTTCGTCGCGTATGCGCAGGTCAATGTCGAAACGCATGCTGTCTTGGAAGCCTGTCCAATAGGTATCCAGACCCTTTGGACCGATCACAGTGATTGTGCGATTAAGCCCGGCTGTCCACGCCGTGTGAAAGAAGGGCCCGAGTTCGAGGTAGTGATCAGAGTGCAGGTGTGTGATCACGATCAGGTCGATTTCGGTTAGTGCGACGCCTTGGTCGCAAATGCCACGTGTGACGCCCAGCCCGGCATCGACAAGAATGGTTTTCCCGGCAAGTTTCAACAGCATGGCCGTCGGCATGTTGGAACCCGGACGAATGGCCGGGCCGCCTTTGACACCCAAAAGAGCGAGACTATCAGACATAGAGGTGATCCTTTGCGGCATGTTTGGCGGGGCTTTGGTGTTTTAAGAAGAAGACGCGGGGTACCGTCAACCTGTGATATGGCGACCCAACACCGCAAAGTGCCGTGATTTCGGGTGCGGGCGATGACTTGATCTAGCGCAAGGTTTTTGTTTTTCCGGGCTGTTATGACAACGCCATCCGCAACCGGAGGCTTGGAAATGCAAACCCTAGGGGATATACGCGATCACTTTTGGCGGGTCATTAAGATGGCCAAGGCGTGTGATGTCGATCTGTCGACCGCATTGGATGAGGATAAAATCAACATCGCCGAATATGCCGATATGATTACCGGCTGTCGGGGATGCGAACAGGTGGAAAAATGCGATCGCTTGCTGGCTGAAACGGCACATGTTGATCAGGCGCCAGCCTACTGCGTGAACCGTGAGACTTTCGCTGAGCTGCGCCAAGCCTGATCTGCTAACCATCTTGCGCATCATCATTGATGTTGCGTGACGTCAGATAAAGCAACCCGGCGCCAAGGATCACAGCGCCCATCGCGCCGAAGGCCGTCCGGTATTGATCTGGCGTCGCAAAGCCCCATTTGGCCGTCACATCCAGAATGGCACCAAAGGCCAGTTGCATTGCCGGGATCGCTGCGACGGATATGAGCGACAGTAGCGTCGATGCCCGCCCCAGCAGATTGTCTTCGACACTCTTGCGCATGTGGGCGCTGAGGGGGATGTAGAATTGCTGGCTGAACACCATGATCACCAGCAATAAGATCGACAGTGCGACCGGTGGCTTGGCGAACGCCGCCAAGGCGAAGAGGCTGCCGCATGAGGCGGCGAATGCGGCGCAGATCAGCGCCCTTCGCGAGGCGACATACCGGTCCAGCGATCCAAAGACGTATCCCGCCGCGATGGTTGCCGCGAAAAGGAGCAGCAGCACAGCCCCCGATTGTCCGGCAGAGAGATTGGCCACGTCTTGCAGAAAGGGCCCGCCCCAAAGACCCGTGATCGTTGTGATTGGCGCATAGGTGACCGCGCCGAGGGTCAGAATTTTTAGAAATTCAGGTTGGCGCAGCAGTGTGAGATAGCCACCATGCACGCCCCCGGTCGGGTCTTGATGATCATCGGCGGCGGCAGGGCCGGGCCGTACAAGGTGAAAAACAGGCCACGCCAGCGCCAGCGTGATACAGGCCACACCGCCAAAGACCGTCGCCCAAGGCAGATACTCTAACGCGACAGCCAATGGATATGTACCCAAAAGCCCACCAACGCCGCCCAAGGTGACGACAAGGCCGCCGATATATCCAAAATCCTTGGCTGTGAAGTTTCGCGCAATGATCACATGGGTGGCGGCCCCCATTGCAGCCAACCCGATGCCGATCATGATCCGTGACAGCAGGGCCAGATCAAAGCTGGGCGCAATCGCGAATACACCAGTGCCAAGGGCAATGATCAGGACACATGTGCCCAGCACGACACGCGGCCCGATACGGTCCAAAGCCAGGCCAAAGGGCAGTTGCGCCGCAATCGTCGCAAAGAACATGGCCGAAACCAAGCCGCCAACCGTCGCCGTCGAAAGCGCGAAACGGTCCATCAGGATCGGCGTAAACACCCCGCCGGATGCACGATGAAACTGTCCAAGCGCAAAGATCGCTACACAGATGAAAAGGACGAAAACCTGCTGTCGTGTGAAAGACTGCCGTATGGCCATGCCCCGGTTTAAAGCTAAGTGGTATCAGGCCGCAAGCGGGGCAGCGCCTTTATACCTTCACCCGTCGCGTTTCAGGATGCAGTGCTGTGCCCAGAATGTGATCGGCCCGATGGATGACCTTCTTTGCGCTGCCTACAATCTCGGGCTGCGGCGGTTGGGCGATGGCGTAGTCCTTGCCGGGATAATCCAGCGTCGACAGGAAATGACGCATGCAGTTAAGCCGCGCGCGTTTCTTGTCATTGGATTTCACCACGGTCCAGGGGGCGTCAGCCGTATCGGTGTAAAAGAACATCGCCTCTTTGGCTTCGGTGTAGTCTTCCCATTTATCAAGGCTGGCCTTGTCAATCGGTGACAGCTTCCACTGTTTCAGAGGGTCAGTGGCGCGGGATTCAAAGCGGCGTTTCTGCTCATCCTGCGTCACCGAGAACCAGTATTTATAAAGGCGGATACCCGACCGCGTCAGCATCCGCTCGACCTCTGGTGTCTGGCGCATGAATTCGAGGTATTCCTCAGGCTCACAAAACCCCATGACGCGCTCAACACCGGCGCGGTTGTACCAGCTGCGGTCATAGAGAACCATTTCGCCCGATGTCGGCAGATGGTTGACATAGCGTTGGAAATACCATTGGCCGCGTTCTTCATCCGTTGGTTTGTTCAGGGCAACGACGCGGGCCGCACGGGGGTTAAGGTGCTCTGTGAAGCGCTTGATTGTACCGCCCTTGCTTAAGCCGCATCACGGCCTTCAAAGAGCAGGACAAAGCGCTGACCTGTCTCTTGCGCCCAAAGCTGCACCTTCAAAAGCTCGGCCTGCAACTCGGCTTTTTCAGCCTCATAGGGGCGTCGGGCGATCTTAGGCAGGCGCGCAGGTCGGCTGCGTTTGCGTGGCTTTGGTTTGGTCTCAACAGCGGTATCTTTCATGTCCCTCTCCTTCTTTTTGCATCGCGCGGCCATAGCAAAAATGCGGTTTGATTACCTTGATGTGGGTCAAGCAATGCAAAGATGCACAGGTTGAAAAATCGTGCGATTGGGCTACCGTTATTTAATTAGCTAACCGTAGGAGGACATGATGCGTCTCACAGTACTTGCCCTGGCCCTATTGCCAATGGCCGCATACGCCCAAGACACGACACTGCTTAGCCCCGACCGAACCGGTCGCCCAATCCCAAAGCTGCCCTGTGGGGATGGCGTGGGATGATACGGCAAGCGCCTGCGCCGCAGTGGCCGACGCCACATCACCCATGAAAGGCCTTAGCGGCCACAGCGGCTGCAACTATGGCGCTGCCCGCGAGGTCACATCCTGATCCGAGGGCGGTTCCCTGAAGGTTATCGAAAATGTCCTGAGCGACCGCGGTTCAAAATATGCGGTCGCAGGAGGGCCTGTGGGGTCAGCGGATGAGGCCAAGGCTTTTGTCAAATCGCTGTGCCGCCGCAAGAAGTTCGCCAAAGCGACGCATAACACATGGGCGGTTCTGCTGCCGGATGGGCCGTTGAAGAACGACGACGGCGAAAGCGGCGCAGGCATGGTGATCCTGCGGATGCTGGAACGCGAAGGGCTGGAAGGCCACATCATTGTGGTGACCCGGTGGTTCGGTGGGACGAAGCTGGGTGGAGACCGGTTCCGGCGGGTGCAGGATGCGGTGCGGGTTTACTTGGATGGAGTGTCGGGAGGGTGAAACCTATGCGGCGACCTGTCCAACACAAGGTCCAGATGGGCAGATCGCGCGTGTTGAGCCTGCTCCCCGACGCCTCACAGCAAGCCTCGCGTCTATACCCGGCGCGAGCTGGGCGGGATTATCTTCGTCAATCGCAATAGCTTATGCTGGCACGACGCGGCTGCGCCCATGGGCCACACAAAACCGCTCTAAAAACCGCAGGAATTGGCAAAGTGAAACAGCGTCGTTGCCCAGATGCGAGTAGGTCGGGCCACCGCGTACGGTGAGGAAAAGATCACAACGATTGATGCAACCTATGTGAACATCAACCAGTACCGCGGCAGGGGCGTGAACCTTTTAGCCCCCGCCCCCGCCGTCATCTATGTGGCTATGAGGCCTGAGCTCAACAACACAACACTGGTTAGCAGCTACTGATTTTTCTTTGGACCAAGCCCACCGCCCATCTTTTCGTCGCCACCATCATCGTCATCGTCATCGTCGCTGCTGGCCACAACACCGATCACAAGTGCCAAAATCGCCACAGGAATGACCCACCCAGGAACGCTGCTAGCAGGTGCTGCTGCAACAGGGTCTTCGACCGCGACGGGTGCTTCAACAATTTCATCAGCCAGACCGCCAGCAGATACGGCTGTGCCTGTCAAAGCAAGCGCAGCAATAGCTGAGACACCAGTTTTAATTCGTTTGATCATCGATAACTCCATCTTCCAACCAATCAAAAGTTGCGCCAAAACTAAGCCTAGGCTTAACTTCACACAACAAAAAGTTAACTTTGAACTGCTTTGGCCACGCTACGCCTAAGCGCTAAAGCAACGGCGCTTGCTAAGCGCTCAAATCGCAGACAAACTGATGCCCCCAAGGATGCCTAATACGTTGAAATAAATCATGTTTAACCTACCCAAAACAATGCAGATAACTTGCGTCAGATCTGGGCGGCATCGTGACAAAGACGCATTTCTAGATGCTATTGAAGCGCGCGCAGCCGCAATTCGAGATTGTCTAGCGGGCAAATCTTCTCGCGCGGTAATTGCGACGTCGGACCCCATCGATTGCCTTGTGAGTCTCTTTGCGGTCTGGAAATGCGGCGCCTGTGCGGTCATGGTAAACCCTGCCATCAAAGCAGGTGAGCGGCAAAACGTCATTGCCACGACTGGGGCTGCGCTCTGGTTGGACGATAACTCGATGAAAGAATTGCCGCCGCAAGCAGAGCACCTTTATGACATAGACGGTGCTGCGCTCATCTTGATGACATCTGGCACGACCGGCACGCCCAAAGGTGTCACGCATAGCATTGATGGTCTTCGCCAACGGCTTGCAGCCAACCTGACTGCAATCGGGCCGACCGTGATGAAAAACACACTCTGCACTTTGCCTCTTTTCTTCGGGCACGGTCTTATCGGGAATGCTTTGACCGCACTTTACGCCGGACAGCACCTTTGGCTTTTGCCTAAAATCGAAATCCCTCAGATGTCCAACTTTGGAGCGACGCTCGACCAGCATGAGATCACGTTCTTCAGTTCGGTGCCGTCGTTTTGGAAGATGATCCTTGCGACGTCTCCGCCTCCTCAGGGCGCGATGCAGCGGGTTCATGTCGGGTCGGCCCCCCTTTCCCTCGCTCTATGGGAAAGCATAGCGAACTGGTGTGGCACTAAGGCTGTTTTCAACTCCTATGGCATGACAGAAACCGCCAATTGGATTTCCGGCGGAGCATTCTCAGACGTTGGCCGTTCCGACGGCTACGTGGGCCAACCCTGGGGTGGCGAATTTCGGGTGTTGCGTGACAACGGCTTACATAGCCACGGCGAAGGGCAGGTAGCGGTCAAAAGCCCAGGGCAGATGCTGGGGTTCTGGCGCAATCCTGAAAAGACACGCGAAGTTATGCTGGGCGACTATATGTTGACCGGTGACCTCGGACACCTTGCCAAAGACCAGTCACTGACCCTGGTCGGACGAACCAAGAATGAAATCAACGTCGCTGGCATTAAAGTTCTGGCAGAGGAAGTGGACATGCTGCTTGAGGGACACGCTCACGTCGCAGAGGCCTGCAGCTTCGGCATTCCAGATCCAATCTCGGGTCAGAGAGTGGCGGCACTCGTGCGCCCCACGTCAAACACTCTCGACACAATGGAACTGATCGCATGGTGCCGTGAAAACGCGCGCACGGATGCGGTACCTTCCAAGATTGAGTTTGTGACTGAAATACCCAAGAATGATCGGGGTAAGATTGCACGGATTGAGGCCCAAAAACAGATGGTAGAGAAATGGTTCTGAGCAAATTGCGGCGCAAGCCACCTGATCCCTATTTGTCTCAACCGGTCATCACAGAGCGCTTCAATCTGGTGAATTGCAATCGAGCGGAGGCGATCAAGGTGACGGCACCTTGGCGGAATGATCCCGAGATATTGCAGAATCTCATGATGCCACGCACTGATTATTCGCCGTACAAGTGGGCGAAATTGATGGGGCGCGCTGATGGGCATTCGCGTTTTACTCATGCAATTGTCGCCAAAGAGATCAAAGGCACAATTGGTGTTCATAAGCTGAAAATTGATGACTCGGGCACAGCAAGCCTGACGATTGTCATCCATGCACGCAGTTGGTGGGGCAAAGATGTCTTCGAGGAAGTGCGTACAGCGATCCTTGATCATTTTTCCAGATCGGATCGCGTTGTGCGTTTTTATGGCCGCGTGTTAAGTAGGAATGTTAGCTCAATCTATAACTATAACAAGATGGGCTTTCGCATGATCGGCTATGATCGCAAGGTGTGGCTATCACCAGGCACAGGGGAACATCATGATAGCATCCACTACGAGATGTTGTCCGAGGATTGGTTGAAAAAACGCCAGATTGAGGCAGAAGCAAATGCAGAGTGAAACGTTCGCGTTAGTGGCGGAAGCGCTCAACTTATCCCCGGACGATGTGACACCAGACACCAGTCTGATGAACACCGCTGCATGGGACAGTCTGGCGCATTTTCGCATGGTTCTGGCAGTGGAAGAGCGTTTAGGCCGCCCCCTCGATCCTATTGAGATCACGACATTGGTCGATGTCACATCGGTTGCACGTATCATAGACGTTCACACGCCTGAAACACCGTAGATCTAAATCTGACTCAGACTGCGAGACCAACCAACACGCAGACCCAAGCAACCCCCACACCAACCGCCGTCACCGCTACGGCCGCTGATCCGCAGTCTTTCGCATGTTTTGCCGCCTCCCGCTGTTCAGTCCCGATATCGTCAACCACCCGCTCAATCGCCGTGTTCATGCATTCGGTGGCCAGTACGATGATACCGCCCATCAAAAGCATCCCACGCTCGCCAGAACTCAAGGGCAAAACAAGGGCAAGTGTCCCAAAAACTGCATTTGCAACCAGCCATTGCATTAAGGACCCTTCGGTTTTGCAGACATGGACAAACCCATGCCAAGACCAGATTGCCCGTTGCCGTACCCGCAGAATTTGTTGCCACATAGTTGTTAACCTTTCACGCTTTAAGATGAGTGTGGGCGATCAGGCCGCGGCTGCCAAGGACCCGCTTTGACCTAACGAAACGTTTGACGGTCTTTGTGATCCCGCTACCGTTTGGACAAACAACACAAGGACCGCGCCATGTATCCGATCTATGCCCGCTCAGAACGCATTGCCGATGGGACCATGCACGCTGTGGGAGTACTGGGTGCAATCACCGGGGCCGTTGTTTTGATTGTCTGGGCATCTGGTCATGCTACGGCAGCGCAAATCGCCGCGATTGCTGTCTATGGTGCAACCCTGATCGCAACCTTTGTGGCCTCGGCTTTTTATCATATGACGCCGTGGGAAGGGATCAGACCCATCTTGCGCCGCTTTGATCACGCTGCAATCTATCTGAAAATCGCCGGGACTTATACGCCACTTGTCGTGATGATCGGCAGTTGGTTTGCCTATACCGTTCTGGCCGTTGTCTGGGGCCTGGCGGTGGTTGGTATGGTGCTCAAACTGTTTTTCTGGCGCACGCCAGGACGGTTTGGCCCCGCGCTCTATCTGATCATGGGCTGGCTCAGCTTGGCATTGATCTGGTCACTTTGGCCGATCGTGCCGGTCTCATCAATGGTGCTGATTGCGATCGGCGGGCTGCTCTACACCGCTGGCGTCCCCTTCTATGCCAGTGAGACTCTGAAATTCTCTACCGCGATCTGGCATGGATTTGTTGTCGCCGCGTCAGCCTGCTTCTTTGCTGCCATCGCGATAGCGACTACGACGATGGTCTAGTCCAGAAACGTCCAAGTCTCTGCGCCATCAAAGTGGCGCACAGGGATTGCCGCAGCGACATCAGGATCGGCGAGCCGCAGATTGACGGCCATATAGGCGTCTGGTTCGGTCGGGTTAAGGTTCTCCCAATGGGTCGTACATCCGCAGATCCTGCAACTATGAAACGCTAGTGATTTTTCGCCCCGCGCGTGGCCAAAGGTTGGCCCATTGACCGTGATCAGCGGCAGCTTGGCATAAATCCACAAGGCCCCCAGCCGTCGGCATACCGAACAATTGCAGGAAGTTGCCCGCTTTGGCGTGTCGTCGAATACATAGCTGACCGCACCGCAATGGCAGGTTCCCGTGATCATCGATGCCCTCCTTTGCTGGTATGGAATGCCTGACCTGACAGGTTGGACAGCGTTCCCTAGGGTCAGCATATGGTGTCATTTCGCACCCTGTGAGGCAATTTCTGCCTGCGTTTGCAGATTTTTAGTGAGTTTTTAGCGTGATCAGTATTCTCAATTTCTATGGCCCAACGTTTTTCGATGCTATTGGTATCGCCGGTTTCGGGCTTTACGTGCTGAACTATACGATGCTGACGTTTCAGCGGGTAAAGTCCGAAAGCATTGCTTATTTTGCAATCAATGGATCGGCGGCCACGATGGTGCTGATCGGTCTGACCAATGCATTCAACCTCGCCGCAGCGATGATTCAGGTTTTCTTTATTTGCATCTCCGGCGTGGCGATTTTCATCCGCTTGCGCACACGGCACATGGCAAGGTCACAGCTGCAATACTAGAGCCCTGCTGCAACCCTTTGGACTGTGCGCAGTCGATCCGCATTCGGCGGATGTGTCCCCAAGAAGCGATCGCCCGGATCAGGAATCCGAAAAAAGAACTCTGCCCCCCGCAATGGATCAAACCCCGCAGCCGCCGCGATCTGCGTGCCCAACGCATCTGCCTCAAGTTCAAAATCCTTTGAGTAGGTCCTCGCCCCGACAGAGGCGCCAATCCGTTGCGCGCCTTCGATATCTGCGGCCCCCAAAGCCTGAGCCAGACTGCCAATCAATAGCCCACCCAGGGCCGCATTTTGCTGCTGCTGAGCAATATGTCCGCGAATGTGATGGGCGGCTTCGTGAGCCATCACGAATGCCAGCTCGTCACGGTTGCGTGCCTCGGAAATCAACCCAACTGTGAATCCAATCACAGGTCTGCCATTGCGATCCAGCGTCTGATAGGCGTTCACACCCTGATCTGGGCGGCTGTCGACCACAATCCGGAAGTCACAGTTTTCCTGCTGTGACCGCGTGCTGCATATCTGTTCAGCAACGGGTTCGACCCGGCGCACAACAAATTCAAAGTTGTTAACGGCCTCACGCTGTGACAACCGCGGCGGTATATCCTGCGGTGACTGCATGGTGGCGCTCGGTGCCGATCCTGATTGCTCAATAGCGACAGGTGTACAGGCTCCCAGACCAAGCATGAAAACAATCGCCAAAAGACGCATAGCTACCCCCACTTCGAAAGATATCAGGGGCAAACCTATCATTTTCACCCACCGCTTCCAGCCTTGATTGCGTGATTGGCAAACCATGGCTAGGGTCAGCCCATGTTTACAATCGAACACGACTATGATGCTACCGTTGTGACCTTGGTCGACGAAGGCAAAGCCCCGCTAAAAGAAGATGTGATCATTAACGCCTTTGATGATTGTGTCACCATTGCCCAGGTCGATCCACGCAGCGACGAAGTGGTGCGCATTACGCTATCCCTGACACAGTTGCGCGATCTGGAGGCCGCTCTGGATTTGCCCGAAGGCATATATCAATTGCGCAAAACCTGAGCAGGTTGGTGGGGAAGGAGCCTCCGGCGGGGGTATTTCAGAACATGAGAAGATGGGTGGAGCGCATGACGACGGGGTTTTTCTGGGATGAGCGGTGTTTTTGGCACGGCGGCGGCAATTATGCGGGCATGCTGCCAGTCGGCGGGCTCGTCCAGCCATTGGACGGCGGTTTACCGGAGAGCCCCGAGACAAAGCGTCGCCTCAAGAACCTTATCGAAGTGACCGGGCTGGCGCGCGCGCTTGCGATGCGTGGTGCAGACCCCGCCACACGCGAGGATTTGCTGCGCGTCCATCCTGCACACTATCTTGATGCGTTCAAAGCCCTGTCAGATGCTGGCGGCGGCGAGTTGGGTCGCCGCACTCCCTTTGGCCCCGGCGGATATGAGTTGGCTGCTCTTTCGGCGGGCTTGGCCAAGACCGCCCTTGCCGCAGTGTTGAACGGTGAGGTCACCAATGCGTATTCGCTGTCGCGCCCACCCGGACATCACTGCTTGCCGGATTATCCCAACGGGTTTTGCCTTTTCAACAATATCGGCATCGCAATTGAGGCAGCCAAAGCGGCGGGCCTTGCCCAGCGCTTTGCCGTGCTGGATTGGGACGTGCATCACGGCAACGGGACCGAGGCCGTATTCTATGACCGCGCGGATGTGCTGACCATCTCTTTGCATCAAGAGCGGAACTATCCCATGGATACTGGTGATTTTGCCGACCGTGGCGATGGTGGCGGTTTTGGTTTCAACCTCAACATCCCTCTGCCGCCGGGAACCGGCCACACAGGATATCTGGCCGCAATGGAACGGCTGGCGCTGCCCGCCATCCGGGACTTCGCACCAGATGTACTGATTGTCGCCTGTGGCTTTGATGCCGCGGCCAATGACCCCTTGGGCCGCATGCTGGCCACGGCCGAGACGTTCACCATGATGACCCGGCAAGTGATGGCCGTCGCGCAGCAGGTTTGCGCGGGCAAGCTCGTGATGGTGCATGAAGGCGGCTATTCGAAAACCTATGTCCCATTCTGCGGTCACAATGTGCTGCAGGAAATGGCGGGAAGTACGATCACAGCACCCGATCCCTTTGCCGAGGTGTTCCCCTTACGCCAACCCGACGCCCGTTTTGATGCCTTTGTGGATAGCTGGCTGGCCGAGATGACCGCTGCACTTTAGGCTCGGTTGTCTTTGGCCCAACCTGATCATATCTGCGAAGAAACCATAACAGGATCGCCAATGCCCAAACCCAACTCTGCTGCACTCGACTTTCTGATGACCCGCCGCTCGCGCCCAGCCAAGACGCTGACAACACCTGTGCCGGATCGCGAAATGCTCAAAAAACTGCTCACCGCCGCAGCCCGCACGCCCGATCACGGCAAGTTGGAGCCATGGCGCTTTATCGTCCTGAGCAAACCCGCATTGCAGCGTCTGGCAGATTTGGTGCCAAGACATGGTACAGCGCTGGGTATCGACCCGGACAAGATCACCAAAGCGCAAGACCAGTTCGGCAAGGCTGATCTAGCCGTTGCGGTGATTTGCAGCCCCAAACCGTCTGAAAAGATACCACAGATCGAACAGATCTATTCGGCGGGTGCGGTCTGTCTGGCCCTCGTCAATGCAGCACTTGCCGCGGGCTGGGGTGCAAACTGGCTGTCCGGCTGGGCCAGCCATGACCGCGCTTTCATCACCGAGGGCCTTGGCTTGGCAGCGCACGAAACCGTTGCAGGTTTCATCCATCTCGGGACCGAGACAAGCGCACCACCCGAGCGCCCGCGCCCCGACTTGGACACCATCACAACTTGGGTTGACGCATGATCATTGCGTCCTTTGCCAAAGCGGTCGCACAACTGCCGGACCACAGGTTTCGGAGTGTCTTGTGGCGTGGAATTGGCCTGACAATCGCACTCTTGGTGGGCATCTATGCCGCACTGCTCTGGTTAATCGAATGGTTGACGCAAGAACCCATCACCCTGCCCGGTGTGGGCGAGGTCACATGGGTGGGCGATCTGTTGGGTTGGGGGTCGCTCGGCCTCGTGATTGTGATGTCGATCTTTCTGATGGTGCCTGTGGCGTCTGCAATCACATCGCTGTTTCTGGACGAAGTTGCCCAGGCTGTTGAGGACAAGCATTTCCCCAGCCTGCCAGACGTGCCCCGCCTGACGTTCTGGGATGGGTTGCGTGATACGGTCAATTTCCTTGGGGTTCTGATCGCCGCAAACATCTTTGCCTTCATTCTCTACGCTATCTTCCCCTTCGCGGCGATCTTCATATTCTATGCGCTGAACGGGTATTTATTGGGACGGGAATACTTTCAACTGGCCGCCATGCGCCGGATTGGACGGGCTGCAGCAAAAGACCTGCGCAAACAGCATAGCTCGAAGGTCTGGCTTGCAGGCTGCCTGATGGCCGTCCCGCTGACGTTTCCATTGGTCAACCTGATCATACCGATCCTGGGTGCAGCGACCTTCACCCACCTTTATCACGCGATCAGTCGCGGCTGACCTCGGGTGTGGACATCCGCTCAAACCAATCGATGTCACGGACCGAGACGGCGCCAGTCAGCAGGACAACAGCGATCACTGCCCAGATTGGCACCGCGAAATAGGTGGTGATTTTGGCTTTGCGTTTGAAGCTGAAGTTCGCAGGCGATGACGCATGTGTACCCGGTACGATCTCACCTGCTTCACCCTGCGTTTCCAAGCGCAAAGGTAGCACGATAAAAAATACGACCGTCCAGATGACGGCAAGAAGGACGAGACCAGAAACAGGACCCAAAGCGATGTTCCTTATGTAAAGTGGCTGATCATCAGATACGCCGATTGTACGTCACGGCAAGGGGTTAGACCTGCTCCAATTCCACCAGACAGCCATTGAAATCTTTGGGATGCAAAAACAGCACCGGTTTGCCATGCGCCCCGATCTTTGGCTCACCACCACCCAATACGCGCGCGCCTTCGGCCAACAGATGATCACGGGCGGCGAGGATATCATCAACCTCATAGCAGACATGATGAATGCCCCCTGACGGGTTCTTATCAAGAAAGCCCTGGATCGGGGATCCCTCACCCAGCGGGTACAACAGCTCAATCTTGGTATTGGGCAGATTGATGAACACAACCGTGACGCCGTGATCAGGTTCATCCTGCGGCGCCCCGACATCAGCACCCAGCATGGTGCGGTACTGGTTGCTGGCCGCCTCCAGATCGGGAACGGCGATTGCGACGTGGTTGAGGCGGCCAATCATAAGCATTTCTCCTGTTTTGAACCTTATGCCGTCAGCACAGTGCAGGTGCAACGGATGATGCTGTTAACCTCCTCTTCACCTTGCGGTGCTTTCAATAGGGTTCGCTGCCATAAAGGGAAGAATCACGATGGAAACACTTGATGACCTGATGTTCACCCGTGCACCAACTGCACGCCGCCCGCTTTTGGGGGTTACTGTGCTGGTTGTCGAAGACAGCCGCTTTGCCAGTGAAGCGGTACGCCTGATGTGCCTGCGATCCGGCGCCCGGATCAGACGAGCCGACAGTTTGGAAAACGCACGGCGGCACCTTGCGATTTACCGGCCCACCGTTCTGTTGGTCGATGTGGGGCTACCTGACGGCTCTGGCCTGTCGCTGATCCGGTCAGTGTCAGAGGCTGCGACGCGTCTTGACGTCGTTCTTGGGATGAGCGGAGAAGATCATAGTGCCGATGTGCTGGCCGCGGGTGCGGATGGTTTTATCGCCAAACCAGTGCAAAGCCTGTTGAACTTTCAATCCGCAATTCTTGAGCATCTGCCAAAGGATAGGCAGCCCCCTGCGCCGCGCGGCGTAAACGATGAAACAATTTGCCCCGATCCAATCGCCTATCGCGATGACCTCAATCATATAGCGCAAGTCCTGGATGACACTGATGATGACGGTGCGTTGGACTATGTCACACAATTTCTCAGCGGCGTCGCACGCAGTGCACATGATCACGATCTTGATGCCGCGGTAGAAAACCTGAGCAAGCTAAGACGTTCAGGCAACAACCCCGATGCTGGTGTTGTCGCCCTGACGCAACTGGTGCAAACGCAGATCGCTGCAGGCGGGCCGCTTTAGCTTTCAGGCGGCAAGACGCGCAGGCGCAACTCACGTAGCTGTTCGTTTTGCGGCTCGCTGGGTGCGTCCATCATCAGATCTTCGGCGCGCTGGTTCATCGGGAACATGATAACCTCGCGGATGTTAGAGGCATCTGCCAGCAACATCACGATCCTGTCGATGCCTGCCGCACACCCGCCATGGGGCGGCGCGCCGTATTGGAACGCGTTGACCATCCCGCCAAAGCGCTTTTCGACCTCGTCCTTGCCGTAGCCAGCCAGTTCAAACGCCTTGAACATAATTTCAGGACGATGGTTCCGGATCGCGCCAGAGACCAATTCATACCCGTTACAGGCCAGATCATATTGGTAACCTAAAACCTTGAGCGGATCACCTTCCAGCGCGTCCATCCCACCCTGCGGCATGGAGAACGGGTTGTGTTCGAAATCAATCTTGCCGGTCTCGTCATCCTTTTCGTAGATCGGGAAATCCACAATCCAGGCAAAGGCAAAGCGGTTCTGATCAGTCAGCCCCAGTTCGTCGCCAATCACATTGCGCGCCTTGCCAGCGACACTTTCAAACGCTTTCGGTTTGCCGCCAAGGAAGAACGCGGCGTCACCCAGGCCAAGGCCCAACTGCTGGCGAATTGCCTCGGTGCGCTCCGGCCCAATGTTCTTGGCTAGAGGGCCCGCGGCTTCCATACCCCCTTCAACTTCACCGGACTTCAGCTTGGCTTGCGCCTCTTTCACCGAAATCCCCAGCTCTTGCGCCACGGCATCAGCCGTCTTTTCACGCCAGAAGATATAGCCCATCCCGGGCAAGCCTTCCTTCTGGGCAAAGACGTTCATGCGGTCACAGAACTTGCGGCTGCCACCGGTTGGTGCCGGTATGGCGCGCACCTCGGTGCCCTCCTGCTCCAACAGCTTTGCAAAGATCGCAAAACCAGAGCCCGCAAAATGCTCAGACACAACCTGCATCTTGATCGGGTTGCGCAGGTCGGGCTTGTCGCTGCCATACCAGAGAGCGGCATCTCGATAAGAAATCTGTTCCCACGTCTGGTCAACTTTGCGTCCACCGCCAAACTCTTCAAAAATCCCGGTGATGACGGGTTGGATCGTGTCGAACACGTCCTGCTGCTCAACAAAGGACATCTCCATATCCAACTGGTAGAAATCCGTTGGCGACCGATCCGCGCGTGGGTCTTCGTCGCGGAAACAGGGCGCGATCTGGAAATACTTGTCATAGCCCGACACCATGATCAGCTGCTTGAATTGCTGCGGAGCCTGCGGCAGGGCATAGAATTTGCCTGGGTGCAAGCGCGACGGCACCAGAAAATCGCGCGCGCCTTCCGGGGAGGAGGCCGTGATGATCGGCGTCTGATATTCGCGGAACCCAGTGTCCCACATCCGGCGGCGCATGGAGGCGACAACATCTGAGCGCAGCTTCATGTTTTCCTGCATCGCTTCGCGACGCAGGTCGAGATAGCGGTACTTCAGGCGCGTTTCTTCAGGGTATTCCTGATCGCCAAAGACCATCAGGGGAGTTCCTTGGCCGCACCCAGCACCTCAATCGCGCGGATAAATACCTCAACCTCACCAGTCGGCAGCTTGGGGTTCACCAACTCGGGATCACGCGCCTTCACCTCACCATCAATACGGATGCACCATTCCGAGCGCACTTTCTCTACATCCGCAAAGGCCGCCGAGTCCGGATCACACAGTACCTGCGTGATGCCGTAGTGATCGCGCAGGTCGATAAACAGGATACCACCGTGATCGCGCACCCGGTTCACCCAGCCCGACAGGCGGACGGTTTCGCCCACGTTGGCGGCGGTCAGATCGGCACAGGTGTGGCTGCGGTAAGCGTGCATCGGGCAATTCCTCAAGGCGATTGGTCGGCCCGATACACATCTTTGCAGGTGCGAAGTCAACCGCTCCCTTCATCTTGGCTGGAAAACACCCGCCAGAGATATAAAAACCTCAGCTCCTCTTGGTCCGTCGCAGCACAAACCGGCAGGCTGGCGCACCCATCGCGCAACAGGTTTCCTCGGTGCAACGCAGGTGTGGATCAACCAAAGTGCGAAACAAGGTCTCGAACACCGCGCAATGCCAATGACAAAGCGGCACATCACTGACCTCACCACGCACAATGGGATTATCCGCGATTTCAAACGTTAGCGGCCCTGCGATACGAAAGGTGCCAGAACCGGCAAAGGTCCATGCATGTTTCGCAATTGCTCTTGACAACAATGGCCCGGCCAAGGCCGCGGGCAATGACTTCAGCACGACTTGCGCCATTTGCGGAATACGGTAGGCCAAGATGTACTGCGCCGTCCGTTCCCCCGCCGCCCAAGCCAGCGATGGCGCCATTTCCGGCTCAATTGCTCGCAACGCCTGATGCATTCGCGCCGCTGGCGCCTCGGGCATCATGCCATCGTCACCGGGTGCCTCAAACACACCGGCTGCCGCCATCACCTGATCGCGGAAACGGACGCCACCGGCCCGTTCCAACACCGGCAGCAACTGCAAAACCGCATTGGGCCCGATCAGGCCTGTGGTGTGGTTTGCATCCCTAAGCATCCTCCATTTGCTCAGAACCGCCCCCACAGGCCTTGATCTCGGCCCCATTGGGCATCTTGAAATCCGCATTCCGCTCTACCGCACGCGCCTTGCCCTGCGCGCGGATCGCCTCCCGCCGTTCGGCCGCTTTGGCCGCCCGATCAGCGCTTGCCTCCCAATCATCCATCTGCGCTTCAGCGATGGTGCGCGTTTCGTCAAACTGGAAATCGAGGTTGTTCTTCGACTGCGGCCCAGTGTAGCCCACCTTGCCCAAGTCATAGAACGTGCGGGCAAACCCCGCTTTCATAAAGGCCTTCAAACAGCCCAAAAGATACCTTCGTCGAAATCCGGTCCCGCGCCACGGGTAGTGGAACAAAGCTTTTTCATATAGAAACGCCGATAGTTGTTCATCACACCATCCAGCAGTTCGCCCCGCTCCATCGCCTTGGGCTTCATGATGGGCGTCACAAAGTTGTAACGGCTAAAGTCGAACACCTCGACCTTGTCCTTGAGTTCCTGAAACAGTGGCGTGAACGGCCAAGGCGTATACATCGCCCAATTCGCCAGATCGGGCTGCCAGTCCCACGCCATCTTGTAAGTCTCGTTCAGGGTCTCGGGCGTCTCATTGTCCAGGCCCACGATAAACTGCGCCTCCACCAGAATATCCGCCTCGCGCAGCAGACGAATGGCCGTCTTGTTTTCTTCAACCTTCGTCTCTTTGTTAAACTGATCCAGCTTCATCTGCGCGGCAGCCTCGGTCCCAAGGCTCACATGCACCAATCCAGCCTCGCGATAGAACTTCAGCAATTCGCGGTCGCGGTAGATGTCCGTCACCCGCGTATTGATCCCCCACTTCACACGGTCCGGTAAACCGCGCGCTATTAGCTCCTCACAGAATTGAATGAACTTCTTGCGGTTAATCGTCGGCTCCTCGTCCGCCAGGATGAAGAACCCCACGCCTTGCTCTTTTACCAGCCGCTCGATTTCATCGACCACCTTCTTGGGGTCGCGCACCCGGTAGTCGCGCCAGAACTTCCATTGGCTGCAGAAAGAACAGGTAAAGGGGCAACCCCGCGCCATATTCGGAATCGCAACGCGCGTATTGAGCGGAATGTAGATGTACTTCTCCCACTCCAGAATGGTCCAATCAGGGTCAATCCCGTCCAGATCCTTGACCGTACTCGCCGCCGGGTTCGCCACGATCTCACCTTCATCAATGAACGCGAGGCCCTTGATCTGGCGCTTGTTTCCAGGCCAACCACCATCGCGGACCGCGCACATCAACTCGGTCAATATCTCTTCGCCTTCACCGCGCACGATGACGTCGACCCAAGGGGCCTCTGACAAAACCTGCTTGTACATAAAGGTCGCATGGACCCCCCAGCATACGCAGCGCTTGCGGGGCTTGTTCCTGCGCGATCCGCAAAACCTCTTCCGCCTTGTAGATCGACGGCGTAATCGCCGTCGTCCCAACAACATCTGGCTGCAAATCAGCAATCTTCTCTGCCAAAACCTCATCCGACAGATCATTCGTCATCGCATCAATGAAATGGATGTCTTCAAACCCAACCCGGCGCAGCGACCCTGTCAAATAGGCAACCCAAGCCGGGGGCCAACTGCCTGCAATCTCGGCCCCGCCGGAGCGGTAATTGGGATGAACAAAAAGAATGCGCATGGCTGACTCTCCTATGTGTCTAATTTACTTTACATATCAGGTGTCCATTTTTGTTGACATAGATCAAACCAGCCATATCTGGGGAATTCCCGCACAACGCATATCCCCCCTTGCACATGGCCGCGCCATCCCTATAACCCACGACAATTTGCATAATCTGGGGGCACTGCCATGCCAAAGCGTACCGACATCCAGTCGATCATGATCATCGGCGCGGGCCCCATTATTATCGGTCAGGCTTGCGAGTTCGACTATTCCGGCGCGCAGGCGTGTAAGGCACTGCGTGAGGAGGGTTACCGGGTCATCCTTGTCAACTCCAACCCCGCGACCATCATGACCGATCCGGGGCTGGCCGACGCGACCTATATTGAGCCGATCACCCCAGAAGTCGTCGCCAAGATCATCGAAAAGGAACGCCCCGACGCCCTGCTGCCCACCATGGGCGGACAGACGGGCCTGAACACCTCGCTGGCCCTTGCGGACATGGGTGTGTTGGAAAAATTCAACGTCGAAATGATTGGGGCCAAGCGCGAAGCCATTGAAATGGCCGAAGATCGCAAATTGTTCCGCGAGGCGATGGACCGGCTAGGTATCGAAAACCCCAAGGCAACCATCGTCACAGCCCCCGAAAAAGACGGCAAACAAGACCTGACTGCAGGCGTGGCCCTCGCGCTGGAAGCGCTCGAAGACATTGGCCTGCCTGCGATCATCCGCCCAGCCTTCACGCTTGGCGGCACCGGCGGTGGCGTGGCCTACAACCGCGAAGAATACGAACACTTCTGCCGGACGGGCATGGATGCCTCCCCCGTTGGCCAAATCCTCGTGGACGAGTCCCTACTGGGTTGGAAAGAGTTCGAGATGGAGGTCGTGCGCGACAAGGCCGACAACGCCATCATCGTCTGCGCCATCGAAAACGTGGACCCGATGGGCGTACACACCGGCGATTCCATAACCGTCGCCCCCGCCCTGACGCTTACGGACAAAGAATATCAGATCATGCGGACGCACAGCATCAACGTGCTGCGCGAAATCGGGGTTGAGACCGGCGGCTCCAACGTGCAATGGGCGGTGAACCCCGTCGACGGGCGCATGGTTGTTATCGAAATGAACCCACGCGTGTCCCGTTCCTCTGCACTGGCCTCAAAAGCGACGGGTTTCCCGATTGCCAAAATCGCCGCAAAACTCGCGGTAGGGTACACTTTGGACGAGCTCGACAACGACATCACAGGCGTGACACCGGCCTCGTTCGAGCCCACAATCGACTACGTCGTCACCAAAATCCCGCGCTTCGCGTTTGAAAAATTCGCGGGCTCCGAACCCTACCTGACCACAGCCATGAAATCCGTGGGTGAAGCCATGGCGATTGGTCGCACCTTCCACGAGTCGATGCAAAAGGCGCTGGCCTCGATGGAAACCGGCCTGACCGGCTTCGACGACATCGACATCCCGGGCGCACCAGAGGCCGCCGCGATCACCAAAGCGCTCGCCAAGCAAACGCCCGACCGCCTGCGGGTCATCGCACAAGCCATGCGTCACGGGCTGTCCGACGACGACATTTTCGCTGTCACCAAATTCGACCCTTGGTTCCTCGCCCGTATCCGCGAGATCATTGAGGCCGAGACCGACATCATCAAAAACGGCCTGCCTGTCACTGAAGACGGGTTGCGCGCCATCAAGATGCTCGGCTTCACCGACGCGCGCCTCGCCAAGCTCACTGGCCGCACCGAAGATCAAGTACGTCGCGCCCGCCACAACCTTGGTGTCACCGCCGTCTTCAAACGGATCGACACCTGCGGTGCCGAGTTCGAAGCGCAAACGCCCTACATGTACTCCACTTACGAAACCCCCGTGATGGGCGACGCGGAATGCGAGGCCCGGCCTTCAGACCGCAAAAAGGTTGTTATCCTCGGCGGCGGACCCAACCGCATCGGGCAGGGGATCGAGTTCGATTACTGCTGCTGTCACGCCTGTTTTGCCCTGACCGACCAAGGGTACGAGACGATCATGATCAACTGCAACCCCGAGACGGTCAGCACCGACTACGACACCTCCGACCGCCTTTATTTCGAACCGCTGACCTTTGAGCACGTCATGGAAATCCTGCGGGTTGAGCAGAACAATGGCACCCTGCACGGCGTCATCGTGCAATTCGGCGGGCAGACCCCGCTGAAACTCGCCAACGCGCTGAATGACGCGGGTATCCCGATCCTTGGCACCACGCCCGACAGTATCGACCTTGCCGAAGACCGCGAGCGTTTCCAGCAGCTTGTGCAGAAACTCGACCTCAAGCAGCCCCACAACGGCATCGCATCGACCGATGAAGAGGCGCTGAACATCGCCGAAGGCATCGGCTTCCCCCTCGTCATCCGCCCCTCCTTCGTCTTGGGCGGGCGCGCGATGGAAATCGTGCGTGATATGGACCAGCTGCGCCGCTATATCTCGGACGCCGTCGTCGTCTCGGGCGACAGCCCTGTCCTGCTCGACAGCTACCTCTCGGGCGCGGTCGAAGTTGACGTCGACTGCCTGTCCGACGGCAAAACCACCCACGTCGCCGGCATTATGCAGCACATCGAAGAAGCAGGCGTGCACTCCGGCGACAGCGCCTGTTCGCTGCCGCCATATTCGCTCTCTGACGCGATGATCGCGGAAATCCGCAGCCAGACCGAGAAACTGGCCAAGGCACTCAACGTCGTCGGCCTGATGAACATCCAGTTCGCGGTGAAGGACGAGGTCGTCTACCTGATCGAGGTGAACCCCCGTGCCTCCCGCACCGTGCCTTTCGTCGCGAAGGCCACCGACTCCGCTATCGCATCTATCGCCGCCCGGCTGATGGCGGGCGAGCCACTGTCAAACTTCCCCCTGCGCGATCCCTACCCAGCAGCCGCTGACCCGATGGAGGTTTTGCCGATGGGTGACGCCTTTACGCTGGCCGACCCAACGACCCCGTGGTTCAGCGTGAAAGAGGCCGTTCTGCCCTTCGCCCGCTTCCCCGGCGTCGATACGATCCTCGGCCCCGAAATGCGCTCGACCGGCGAGGTCATGGGGTGGGACCGGTCCTTCCCCCGCGCGTTCCTCAAGGCGCAAATGGGTGCAGGCGCCGAACTGCCAGAGGCGGGCACGGTCTTCATCTCAATCAAGGACGACGACAAGACGCCCATGATGCTGGAAGCAGGCCAAATGCTTTTGAAGCTCGGCTTTGATATCGTAGCCACACGCGGCACCGCCGCCTGGCTGACTGAAAACCAAATTGATTGCGAAGTGGTGAACAAAGTCTACGAAGGCGGGCTGACCATCGTCGACCGGTTGAAAGACGGGCACATCGCATTGGTCTTCAACACCACCGAAGGCGCGCAAGCCGTCGAAGACAGCCGCGACATCCGCGCCGTCGCCCTCTACGACAAAATCCCCTACTTCACGACAGCCGCAGCCGCACACGCCGCCGTGCTGGCCATGCAGGCACGGGTTGAGGGAGATGTTGGGGTGAGGTCTTTACAGGGGTAGACGTGATTGGCTGCCAAAAAATGACTTAGAAAGTTAAAGCCACTTCTTTCGTATGTTCCTTTCCGGAAGTATCCATCCAAACCAATGTAATCTCGGCCTTACGTTTTGACTGCAAATGAATCGCTGCGAGTAGGTCAACTGAGTGACCGCTTTCCAATGATCTTAGAGGTAATTTGTCATTCTTCTCGCTGTCAATAATGTAGCCCGTATTATCGGAAGCGATAGAAACATTTAGCGCGTTACCCGGCCCTCGGTTGTAAGTTCTTACCCGCCATTTATGACTTCCTAAACTGTATAGTCGAGCGGATACATCAGCGGAAACAACGCTCTTCTTTTTCTCGTGTTCATTCGCAATTTGTATCCGAACAAGTTCTATCTCGCGCAAGGTTAGTTCAGTTTGAACTTTAGAACTGCGAACTGAATGCACAAATGCTGCAATGGATACTAGCAAAGCCGCAGCAGAAACAATGACGGTAAGCATCTGGTCTATTTGAAACCCCTAAATGCCTTACTCAGCTGCTTCTTAAAATCTTTGACCACTTCATTCTTTATTTCGTCGGATGCGATTTGGACACGCTCACTATTCTCAGCGACAAGTACAGTATGTGCAGTAACCCTTCCGCAATCAACGCACTGATAATTCCGAGCATCTGGCTCAATATCTTCATCAAACTCAAATTGATCGCCTGCACAGGTAGGACATGCCAGAGCTACATTTCGCGAATAATCTTGCTTCATGATGTATCAATACCACAGCTGGAACATAAAGTGAACAATAAGCTTTGGCGATTTAGTAAGCAATCAAACGTTTTGCGAATTCCTTGGGCATTCTTGAAGTCGCAAGAGACTTGGTTGTCGTGTTGAAGTCTAATTCTGCGGCCCCTCACCTCCCCTTCTCCAACCGCGCCCGCCTCTCCTCAATCTCCGCCTCCATCTGCTGCACCCCGCCAAATGACGGCCGCGGCTCCCATCCGGTCTCCAACCGTTCCGGCGCCAGCACGTAATCTGTCGTGTCCGGCCCCTCCACAATCCCCGCCAGCCGGTAGTGCATGAACGTCCGCAACACCCGGTTCATCCGGGGTTGATACCCTTCCCCCATCGCCTTGAAGAATTTCACCACATCCGCATCCAGCCGGATTGTCACCCGCATCTTCTTGAGGTCGCGGCGGTCAAGGTCTTCCCAGATCTCGTCCCATTCGCGGGGCAGGCAGCGCAGTTTCATCGCGACGGAGTGCAGGTCGTATTCAATCATCCGCAGCGCATCGGTGGCATAGCTCCAGCGGATGAGCTGGGTCTTGGTCATATCTTTGGTGTCGGTCACGGAAGCCTCCTTGCCGATCGGACTGCCCCCAAAGTATAAACAGGCGGATGACGTTACGTACGCGCCGGGTGTGTACGGGTTGTGTACGCCATGTGTACGCCGTGTTCCGGTGGACAATCCTGCCCCTCTCGCCCTAGGGTAGCTGGATCAGCTTGAGGGGCCTTCATGCACAACGTTGCCATCACAGGAACCGGGGTTTTCACCCCGACCGAGACCATCACAAATGACGAATTGGTCGCCGCGTTCAACGCCTATGCCGATCTATGGAACGCCGAAAACGCCGCCGCAATTGCGGCCGGGACGGTTGAGGCCAAGACCCATTCGTCCAGTGATTTCATTGTGGCGGCGTCGGGTATTGAGCGGCGCTATGTACTTGACAAGGAAGGCGTTCTTGACCCGTCCCGCATGTTCCCGCGGTTTACCCCGCGCGCTGACGACCAGCCCGGTTTCATGGCCGAGATCGGGGTGGACGCCGCGCAAAAGGCGCTGGCGGCTGCGGGTATTGACGCGGCGGACGTCGATCTGGTGATTTGTGCCGCCTCTAACATGGAGCGGGCCTATCCTGCCATTGCCGTTGAAATTCAACAACTTCTGGGCGCGGTTGGCTTTGCTTTCGACATGAACGTCGCCTGTTCCAGTGCAACCTTCGGCATCCAGACGGCGGCGGATATGATCCGTTCCGGCTCGATCCGCCGGGCGCTGGTGATCAACCCCGAGATTTGCTCTGCCCATCTGGAATGGCGCGACCGCGACTGTCATTTCATCTTTGGCGATGTGGCAACGGCAACCCTGCTCGAGCGCGACGAAGACCTGAGCGCGCCGCATTTCAAAGTGCTCTCCACCCGCTGCGCGACCCAGTTCAGCAATAATATTCGGAACAATAACGGCTACTTACGCCGCACCACCGATGCCATGGAAGATCGCCGCGACATGCAATTCATGCAAAACGGGCGCAAGGTCTTCAAAGAGGTCCTCCCGCTGGTTAGCAAACACATCGCCAATCACATGTCCGAAGAAAACATCGAAGCTGCCGACTTGCGCCGCCTGTGGCTGCATCAGGCCAACAAAACCATGAACGACTACATCGGTAAAAAGGTCCTTGGCCGCACACCGGAAGAGGGCGAACAGCCCAATATTCTGCAGGACTATGCAAACACATCCTCGGCTGGGTCCATCATTGCTTTCTCCAAACATTCCAATGATATGGCGCCGGGTGACAAAGGTCTAATCTGCTCTTTCGGCGCCGGATATTCAGTGGGTTCTGTCATCGTCGAACGGGCCTAGCGGATCATGAAAATCATCGCGACCATCGCACTGCTTATGACACTTACCGCCTGCGGCGTCCCTTTCGTGCCGATAATCTAACCGCTGACCCGCTGGTGCACGTCTTCCAACGTCTCGACCCGTTCCGAGTAACGGTTGGTCAGCATCGCGCTGCGCGCCCGCGTCATGATCGTAAAGCGCGCCAATTCTTCCATGACATCCACGATCCGATTGTAGAGAGACGAGGGCTTCATCCGCCCGTTTTCAAACTCTTTCCAGGCCATCGGCACCGAGGATTGGTTGGGGATTGTGATCAACCGCATCCAGCGGCCCAGAATGCGTAACTGATTGACTGTGTTGAAGGATTGCGACCCACCGCTCACCTGCATCACAGCCAGTGTCTTCCCTTGCGTCGGCCGGATGCCCCCAATCGGCGACAGCGGCAGCCAGTCAATCTGCGTCTTCATAATACCGGTCATCGCGCCATGTCGTTCCGGGCTCGACCAGACCATGCCTTCCGACCAAAGCGTCAATTCGCGCAGCTCGGCCACTTTGGGGTGGTCTACATCTGCATCGTCGGGCAGCGGCAGGCCGGATGGGTCGAAGAACTTTGTCTCACACCCCAGCGCGCGCAGGATCCGCGCACCTTCCTCGGCACAAAGGCGCGAGTAGCTGGTTTCTCTTAGAGAGCCGTAAAGCAACAAGATGCGGGGTGGGTGCTGTGGGGCGTCCGGCCCCGCCAATGCGGTGATGTCGAGTGGCTGCAAGGCTTCGGCCACCAGATTGGGCATGTCGGACATCTCAATTTCCATTAGGCGGTTTCTTCGAGGTGCAGTTTCATATCAATCAGCACCTGTTGCAGAGAGGTCGTCTCACGCAGCATGCGCTTGGCTTCGTTGATCGTGATGACCCCATCGGCGATCGACTGATTGTACTCAGCCATCAGCATGGCGAAGCGCTGGCTAAGCTTAATCACATCGGTATTGATTTCACCGTCACTGTTTGCGCGGTCCGTGTCGTGGGACATGGTTACGCCTTTCAGCTCAGCCAAAGCAGAGGTGACATGCGGATAGGAAGCCGCTGCCTCTAACAGCGCCACGGCGTCCACCGGCATGAAACGGTCCGTATGCTCATCGCTGTCTGAGTAGTAACGCCCAAGCGTCGCCTTCGATTTACCCGTCAACGCACAAGCCGCTTCAATGCCGACGTCCTTGACCAAAGCCTCGGTGTGTTTCTTAAGATAACTACCTGGTCCCGCCATACGTGTGCTCCATCTTCGTGCTGCTGCCCCTACGGCAGGGGAAATTCGCGTCGTGTTTCCCATTTTATGCAAATGCACTGTATGGCAAAAATAATCCAGTCTCGTGTTCCTGAGACTGCGTTAACGAGTTGTCGTGCTGAGTGGTGCGATATGTTTCGGATCGCGATCCACCCCTTTGTTTCAGGGGCTCCCTTTGACGTCGCGGCGATGCCGATTTGTATCGCGCGACGGGCTTGCCAAATTGGTCATGCCAACGCTAATCACCCATTATGGCAAAACTCTATTTCAACTATTCCACGATGAACGCGGGCAAATCGACCGTGCTCTTGCAGGCGTCGCACAATTACATTGAGCGCGGGATGCAGACTTATCTGATGATCGCACGCTTTGATGACCGGGCTGGGGTCGGACGTATCGGCAGCCGGATTGGCATTGGTGCCGACGCAGATACATTTGGCGCCGAAGATAACCTTTTCGAGATGATTTCCGCGCGCCTGAATGAAGGACCCTGTGCCTGTGTGTTTCTGGATGAGGCGCATTTCATGACGCCTCAGCATGTCTGGCAGCTGGCTCGCGTGGTTGATGATCTGGGCGTTCCGGTCATGACCTATGGGTTGCGTGTCGATTTCCGCGGGCGGCTGTTTCCGGCCTCTGCATCGCTTCTGGCGCTGGCCGATGAAATGCGCGAGGTCCGAACCATATGCCATTGCGGCAAGAAGGCCACCATGGTTGTGCGCAAGGATGAAGATGGCAATGTCCTTGCCACGGGCGATCAGATTGTCGTCGGCGGCAACGAACGCTACGTGTCCCTTTGCCGACGCCATTGGCGCGAAGAAATGGGTGCCTACGGCGACCCCAATCTCGACTAAATCTTTATAATCTTCCCCATAAAACGCCAGTCAGAGGCTCCGCCGCGTCAGTAAAAACTCTGCGGATCAATATCGATTGCCATGCGCAGGTTCGTGGGCAAACGGAATTGCCCGGCCCATTTGGCCAAAGCCTGTTGCAGTGGGGCGGTCTTCTCTGCCTTCACCAGCAATCTGACCCGATGCCGCCCCCGGACCCGCGCAATCGGGGCCGGTGCGGGCCCAAAAACCTGCGCTCCGATCTGTCGCAAAGGCATATCCTTGCGCGCCATCTCTGCGCCCAGATCAAAGACGTCCTGCACATTCGGGCTGCTGAGGATGATCCCGGCCATACGGCCATAGGGCGGAACACCTGCGGCTTTGCGTTCTTCAGCCTCCGCCTTCCAGAAACTTTCCTCGTCCCCCGCCAGAATAGCCCGGATGACGGCATGTTCCGGCTGATACGTCTGTAACAGCGCCTCACCCGGGGTTTCCGCGCGCCCGGCCCGCCCGGCAACCTGCCGCATAAGTTGGAACGTACGCTCTGCAGCCCGCAGGTCAGACCCCTGCAAACCAAGATCAGCATCTATCACGCCCACAAGCGTCAGCAGAGGAAAGTTATGCCCCTTCGCGACCAACTGCGTGCCAATGATGATGTCGGTGCCACCCTCAGCGATCTCCTCAATATGCGCCTTCATTGCGCGGGCAGAGCCGTAGAGATCAGACGACAGCACCGCAATCCGCGCGTCCGGGAACAGCGCGGCCACTTCCTCGCCCATCCGTTCCACACCAGGGCCAACCGCACTCAGCCTGTCTTCCGCCCCGCAAGACGGACATTGGGTTGGCATCGGCTTGGTCTCACCGCATTGATGACACATCAGGCGTTTGAGGAAACGGTGTTCAACCATGCGCGCATCACAGTGATCGCAGCCAATCTGATGCCCGCAGGCACGACACAGGGTGATCGGCGCATAGCCGCGACGGTTCAGGAAGATCAGCGACTGCTCACCTTTCTCCAACCGCTTCTGAATCGCGCCCCGTAGGGTGGGTGACACCCACCGCCCGCCAGGCAAATCCGCGACCCGCATATCAATCGCAGCCATCTTTGGCATCACAGCCGCACCAAACCGAGACGTCAGTTCAAGCCGCTGATACTTGCCGGATTCCAAATTCGCCCAGCTTTCAAGGCTCGGCGTGGCCGAAGCCAGCACGACTTGCGCGCCGTTGATCGCGGCCCGCAGCACGGCCATGTCACGCGCGTTGTATAAAACGCCGTCCTCTTGCTTGTAGGAGGTATCATGCTCTTCATCGACAACGATCAGACCAAGGTTTTGATAAGGAAGAAACAGAGCCGACCGCGCACCCACCACAAGCTGTGCATCCCCCTGCCCGACCATCCGCCAGCAGCGGCGGCGCTCGGTCATCGTCACGCCGGAATGCCATTCGGCGGGTTTCATGCCAAAGCGCGCCTCAACCCGATTAAGGAACTCGCCAGAGAGCGCGATTTCAGGCAACAAGACCAAAGCCTGTCGCCCCATGCGCAGGCATTCGGCCACTGCTTCCAAGTAAACCTCGGTCTTGCCTGATCCGGTCACACCTTTCAGCAAAGTGGTTCCGTAGCCATCACTGCGCAACGCCGCGCGCAAGGCCTCAGCGCCTGCCGCCTGATCAGCACTCAGTTCCTTGCCACCATAGTCGGGATCAAGCCGCGGATAGGGCGTGTCACGGGGCGCTTCTTCTTCGGACACCGCCCCCAATTTGACGAGGCCTTTCACGACAGAGGTCCCAACGCCTGCCATCTCAGCAACTTCGCCCAAAGTGAAAGATAAGCCGCCATAGTCCCGCAACACGCCCAGCACTTTTTCGCGGGCGCCCGTCATGCGGTCCGGCGTGACGTCACCCAGCCGGTACACCTTGCGCATGGACTGCGCATCGCCCAACCCGGGCGCGCGTGTGCCAAGGCGCAGCATCGAGGGCATCGGGGTCAGCGTGTATTCGGCCGCACGTGTCAGAAAGCTGCGCATCTCTTCGCGCATCGGGGCCACATCGAGGACGCGGATGACCGAGCGTATCTTGGCGATATCATAGTCGCCCTTCCCCGGCCCCCACACAACACCCAACACCTTGCGCGGACCAAGCGGCACCTCGACAAAGGCCCCCAGATGACAACCGCCTTCGGGTGCTTTGTAATCCAACAGCCGATCAAGCGGTTGGGTCGTCAAAACCCCCACCAAATCGCCTTCATGGAAATAGCTGTCTGTCATATCCGCCTTAAAGGGTTTCCGCCGTGTTGCGGATCAGGTAAACGCTGAGCCAACAAACACCAACCCATGCGCGGAGTGAAGAGATGAAGTTTTTCGTAGACACAGCCGAAATTGACCAGATCAAAGAACTCAACGACCTTGGCATGGTTGATGGGGTTACAACGAACCCGTCGCTGATCGCCAAATCCGGGCGTGATATTCTGGAAGTGACGAAAGAGATTTGCTCAATTGTCTCCGGCCCCGTATCTGCCGAAGTCGTCGCACTCGAAGCTGACGACATGCTGGCCGAAGGCCGCAAGCTGGCCAAGATCGCCGACAACATCGCCGTGAAAGTGCCACTGACATGGGCGGGTCTCAAAACCTGCAAGACGCTGACGGATGAAGGTATAATGGTGAACGTGACCCTATGCTTCTCGGCCAACCAAGCGCTGCTGGCGGCCAAGGCAGGCGCAACCTTCATCAGCCCCTTCATCGGGCGCTTGGATGATCTGAATATGGATGGCCTGGAGCTGATCGAAGATATCCGCACGATCTATGACAACTACGGGTTCGAAACCAACATCCTCGCCGCCTCGATCCGGTCGGCCAATCACATGAGCGAATGCGCCAAGATCGGTGCGGATGTGGCCACGGCTCCACCCGGCGTGATCAAGGCAATGGCGAACCATGTACTGACGGACAAGGGTCTGGCCGCGTTTATGGCGGATGCTGAGAAGGCAGGCATCAAGATCGTTTAAACTTTTGGGTGCTCCACATGTTATGTGGGGCACCCTTTTTTATTTGGCATGTCCTAAAACGTGATCGCGAACTTCAAGCAAGTGGTCAAGGACGGCGATCTGCGGCTGCATCCGATTGTGACGAAACTGGTGGATGCGGAGACGTTGGAGAAGATGGGGGCATCCCGTGTGTCACCTAAAGAGCACGAGGATTGGTAGTATGCCTGTAGACCCAAATGCTGATGCCTATTACGTCAATATGGACATCCTGAGCAGTCCAGAGTTTGAATTTGAGAATTATGAGGGCTTCATGCCCTTTTACAGATTTGGCTGCAGCGCGAAATATTCTGATGTAAAGTATGCGCCCAAATCCGCGATCCAAATGGATAGGCGTAAAACATATAATGACATCATGGCTGTAAGCGGTGCCTTTGTCGTGAGCGACCGGTTTCGCGCAATCATCGAAGACACCGAACCGGGTGTGCATGATTTCTTTCCGATCGAGATGAAGAAGAAAGATGGATCGCCACTTGGAAAGAACTATTACTTGGTCAGCATCAGACAGTATTGCATTTGCATTTTGCCGCAATTGTCGGCCTGTAGCAAAGTAAAAAGAACAAGCTTTAGTAACCAACCCTATCAAACCTGTTCAGAACGAAAGCTGGTGTTAAGTCGTCCTGCTATCAAGGACATGCAGATATTCATCACTTCGGTGATTGCCGGTGGCTACCTAATCGTCAGTCAAGCGGTTGGTAGGCGATTGATTGAGGAAAAAATCAAGCGCCTAGATCTTTATCCGGTGACCTTGAGTGATGAGGTTTGGGATTTCGATACCCATGCCCCAGAAGCGGCTGAATGGTACCGTGAGAATCCGGAAGAATGGGAAAATCAACAGGCTAGGAATGTACCTCAGCCTTTATAAGCAACAGTTTTCTCGGCGATTTCCACAGTATTTCAGAAGCGATATAAACCATGGCATTCAGCACTGCGGCCCCATCTGGGTATCAAAATCAACACGTCCTTCCCATTCAAATTATGAGCAATCCCGCGCCGAACGCGCTACGCAATGCTGGGCTGTTCGCGCGCGATGATGAGGCCAATCGCATTGCGTTGCCCACCAAACTTGTGGCAAGGGAAGCCATAGCAAGCGTAGGATGGGTGCTCGCACCCATTACCTCACCAGCCCCTGCGCCAAATCTGCCACGCCTCACAGCCCCTCCCAAAAAATCATGAGACACGCCCCCTAACCCTCTGCTACCTTGCAAAAAAACGAAAAGTTGAGCAGGCAAATGAACCAAACAGTTATGGCCGATGACCTTCGTGAGAAGATCATCGCAAATCCGGACGTCCTTTTGGAAGATGCAGATGTCATGCGCGCCCTTGTGGGTGCGGATGCAGATCAGACGACGGGCAATATCGTCGATCTGCGCTCTGTCGCGATGGAGCGGTTAGAAGCGCGTTTTGATCGCCTTGAAGATACCCACCGCAATGTGATTGCCGCCGCCTATGACAATCTGGCTGGCACCAACCAAATCCACCGCGCGATCCTGCGGATGTTGGATGCCAGCACGTTCGAGCGTTTCCTGGCCGATCTCTCTGGCGAAGTCGCTGATATCCTGCGCGTCGATGCCGTGCGTCTGGTGCTGGAAAGCAATTTACAAGACTCGCACAAAGCCGCAGGCGAAGCCGTGGCCATCATGCCGGAAGGCTTTGTTGAGGGCTACATCACCCTTGGTCGCAACATGTCGCCCGTCAGATCACCTTGCGCGAAATGCAGAAGGTCGGTGGCAGTCTTTATGGTGCCCGCGCCGAATACATCAAATCCGAGGCTTGCCTGAAGGTCGACCTTGGTCCGGACCGCCTGCCCGCCATGTTGGTGATGGGCAGCGAAGACCCCCATCAGTTCACAGCGCAACAAGGCACCGATCTGCTGACATTCTTTGTTGGCGTGTTTGAGCGGGTCGTGCGCCGCTGGTTGGCGTAAAATGATTGCCCCTGCCCTGTCAGACGCCTTAGGCGCTTGGCTGGCAGGCCAACGCGCGCTTGCCGGTGCGGCTGAGAATACGCTGAAAGCCTATCAAACCGACGTTCTGGGTTTCTTAGCGTTCATGACCCAACATAACGGTGGCAGTCAGGGGTTGGTGCCCATTGCCCGTGTGACCGTGCGCGATATGCGCGCATGGATGGCGCATGAACGGGGGCGTGGTGTTGGTGCACGATCGCTGGCGCGATCGTTGTCGGCCGTAAAGTCATTTTATCGGTGGCTGGCCGAACGCGAAGGCTTTGAACCAACCGCCGTACTTTCAACCCGCGCACCCAAGTTTCAACGCAAACTGCCGCGTCCGCTGGAAGTCGGCGCAGCCTCTGCCATGATCGAAACGGTTGAGATGCAGGCAAGCGAACCATGGGTAGCGGCACGAGACGCCGCAGTCGTCACCTTGCTTTATGGTTGCGGCTTGCGCATATCGGAAGCGTTGGGACTAACCGGTGCTGATGTCCCACTACCCCAAGTGCTGCGCATTATTGGCAAGGGGAACAAGGAACGGATCGTGCCCGTTATCGACACGGCCCGCGATGCTGTCGATGCCTACATCCGTCTTTGCCCGTATCCGACCCAACAGAACGCGCCGGTTTTTCGCGCAATCCGGGGGGTGTTCTGTCGCCACGGGCCATTCAAAAAGTGATGGAACAGGCTCGTATGCAACTGGGCCTGCCGACGACCGCGACGCCCCACGCGATGCGCCATTCCTTTGCAACGCATCTTTTGGCCGCGGGTGGTGATTTGCGCGCAATCCAAGAACTCTTGGGCCATGCGTCGCTTTCAACCACTCAGGCTTACACGGCCGTCGATGCGGCACAGCTGATGTCTGTCTACGAAAAGGCACATCCAAAAGCCTGACAATCGGTTGCCCATTGCCCATTTTTCAACCATGACAGTCCAATGACACTTCGCGCCAAAGCCCTTCTTGTTCATTTGTTAACCGCCACAGGTGCTGTTTTTGCCATGCTGGCCATGCTGGCCGCCGTGCAAGAACAATGGAGCCTGATGTTTCTTTGGCTGGTTGTCGCGTTTTTCGTGGACGGGATTGATGGGCCGCTTGCTCGGAAATACGATGTAAAGACGAATGCGCCAGCGTTCGACGGCGTCTTGCTGGACCTGATCATCGACTATCTGACCTATGTCTTTGTGCCTGCTTACGCCCTTTTCAAATCGGGCCTTTTGCCAGGTTGGACGGGGTGGTTTGCGATTATCATTATCACCTTCACGTCCGCGATGTATTTTGCCGATACGCGCATGAAAACAAAAGATAACTCTTTTTCCGGCTTTCCGGGGTGCTGGAACATGCTGGTGCTTGTGATCTTCGCGCTACAGCCAAATTTTTGGGTATCTTTGATACTGGTCGGCAGCCTTGCGATCACCATGTTTGTGCCCCTGAAATTCGTACACCCGGTCCGAACCGAACGCTGGCGCACGGTCACGTTGCCAATGGCCCTGGGCTGGACCTTCTTTGCGGGCTGGGCTGCTTGGGTTGATTTCTATCCCAACAGTTGGGCGCATTGGGGGTTGGTTGTGACGTCGGTTTACCTGCTCTTTGCGGGGGTTGCACAGCAAGTCATACCCGAACGCAAACCCGCCTAGATCAGCAACCCGGCGGCACCTTCCAGGCGCAGCAGCGCGACCTTGGCCTCTACCCCGCCTGCCCCAGAGTATCCTCCCAACCCGTCTGCCGCCAAAACCCTGTGACAAGGGATAAGGATCGCAATGGGATTAGCCCCACAAGCCTGCCCAATCGCTTGCGCCGAGACATCCAGGTCTTTCGCCAAATCACCGTAGGTACGTGTCTGCCCATAAGGAATGGCGCAGAGCGCTGCGTAGAAGCGCTGCTGAAATGCGCTTCCGCGCGGGGCAAGCGGGATCTCAAACTGCTGCAACTCCCCCGCAAAGTAGGCGGCAAGCTCATTGGCGGTCTGATCGTATAAAGCCCCGGAGGTAAGTGTTCCATCACGTCCCCAATACAGGGCGGTAACAGCGCCATCGACCGCATCAACGCCCAGCCCACCAACCGGTGAGTTCTGGCACATCATGTTTTGAGCCCACGCACCGCCATCATTGTCGCCGTGATCGTGGCGATGACCGTCTCTTGAGGACCGTCCAGCGCAATCGCGCGGCCTTCGGTAAAGGTCAATGTACGACCGGATTTAAGAACGTCACCCTCAAAACGAAACGACTGACCACGCGCAGGCGCTAGAAAGCTGCATTTGAATTCCACGGTCAGCACTTCGCTTTCCGCATCCATCAATGTCAGTGCCGCAAATCCGCAGGCACTGTCCATGCCGGACGTGATTGTTCCGGCGTGGATGAAGCCATGATGTTGTGAGAAGGCCGGATTGAAGGGCATTTCCAAGATAACGCGCCCCGGCGTGATGTCTGAAACGGTGATCCCCATTGTTGACATCGCACCTTGGCGGTCAAAATCCGCCCGCATACGTTCAACAGATTGGGGATCACCATAGTCCATCAGCCCAGCGCCTCATTGCAACGACCACAAACACCCGCGTGCGCGTGCGTACCGACGTCAGGCAGGATCTTCCAGCAACGTTGGCATTTCGCGCCCTCGGCCTTGGCAAAGATCACCGCAACGTCAGCGACATCATCCAAACAGAACGCGCCGTCGGGGGCAGCATCAGTTGACACAACGATACTGGAAGTGATGCAGAGGTCATCAAAGCTGACGGTTTCCAACAACTTGGCGGTCTCTGCGCTGACATAGACGATTGGAGCCGCCTCTAACGACGCGCCGATCACCTTGGCGGTCCGTTCGACCTCCAGCGCGCCTGTCACAACACGACGCACCCTGCGTACTTCAGCCCATTTCGTGGCCAGCGCATCGTCGCGCCAGTCGGCTGGGGTTTCTGCGAAGTCTTCGAGGTGGATTGAGCTATCGTCCGCTCCGAACCGTTCCAACCAGACCTCTTCCATCGTGAAGGTCAGCATTGGCGCGAGCCATTTCGTCAGGCGGTGGAACAGGATGTCGAGTACCGTCCGCGCTGCGCGTCTGCGTGTCGTATCGCCGTCGCAATAGAGCGCGTCTTTGCGGATATCGAAGTAGAACGCAGACAGCTCGACGGTGGCAAAAGTAAAGACTGCCTGGAACACGCCTTGGAAGTCGTATTTGGCGTAACCAGCGCGCACCTGCTCATCCAACTCAGTCAGACGATGCAGGACCCAGCGTTCCAATTCGGGCATCTCGCTTCGCGCGATGCGGTCGGCTTCGGTGAAATCCGAAAGCGAGCCCAGCATGAATCGCACCGTATTGCGCAAGCGGCGATAACTGTCGGCCACGCCTTTGAGGATCTCATCCCCGATCCGGTGGTCGTGCTTATAGTCGGTCGTCGCCACCCAAAGCCGCAGGATGTCAGCGCCATATTGCTTGACCACCTGTTCGGGCACGATGGTATTGCCCAGTGACTTGGACATCTTTTCACCCTTCGCATCCAAGGTGAAAGCGTGCGTCACGACGGCACGGTAAGGGGCATGGCCCATTGTGCCACAGGCCTGCAACATCGACGAATGGAACCACCCGCGGTGCTGGTCGGTGCCCTCCAGATAGACGTCAGCCGTCCCATCCTCGGACCCATCTTCGCGGTCTCGCAAAACGAAGGCATGGGTTGATCCTGAATCGAACCAAACATCCAAGATATCAAACACCTGGTCATAAGCGTCATGATCGACGTCATTGCCCAGGAACCGCTCTTTCGCGCCTTCCTTGTACCACGCATCTGCGCCTTCTTCCTCGAAGGCTTGCAAGATACGCGCATTCACAGCCTCATTGCGCAGCAGATAATCCGGGTCGGTGGGCTGTGCGTCTTTCTTGACAAAACAGGTCAGTGGCACACCCCAAGCGCGCTGACGTGACAGCACCCAATCGGGACGCGCCTCGATCATGGAATAGAGACGGTTGCGGCCCGTTTGCGGTGTCCATGTCACCAACTCATCAATCGACCGCAGTGCACGCTCGCGGATCGTCGTGCCATAGTCGTCCTGCCCGTCGCCAACTGTTTTGTCGATGGCGGCAAACCATTGGGGACGGTTCAGACGAATAACCGGCGCTTTCGACCGCCAGCTATGCGCGTCAGAGATCGTGATGCGCTTGCGGCCCAGCAACGCGCCAACTTCGACCAGTTTGTCGATCACAACCCTGTTCGCCCCACCCGGTTTGCCGTTGGGTTTCAGGATACTTTCGCCTGCAAAAAACGGCAGATCGGCACGGTAAGAGCTGTCATCAAGAATGTTGTAGGTCATCGGCAAGCCATGCTTGACCCCGATGGCATAGTCATCGTCACCGTGGCTAGGCGCAGTATGCACAAAGCCTGTACCGGCATCATCGGTGACGTGATCGCCGGGCAGCATGGGGACACGAAAGTCCCACTCGCCATCCGCGCCCTCGGCCCCGCGTAACGGGTGCGCGAGAGTTAGCACCGACAACTCATCCGTTGCGACGTCGCGGATACGACGGATCATCTCGTCACCCACCAGGCGACCGGCGGCAAAGACCTCTTCGGCCAGCGCATCAGCGACGACTATCTTCTCACCGATAGTGGCCCAGCATTCTTCAGGACGCCCAATGATTTCGTAGAGGCCGTAATTGATATTCGGGCCAAAGCAGACCGCTCGGTTCTGTGGAATAGTCCAGGGGTTGTGGTCCAGATCAGCACCTGCGCGGTTTGCAGATCTGTGGCGATGTCAAACAACGCGTCAGAGAAATCAGTGACCTCATCCAAAAGCGCCAGTTCTTCGCTTGCCGGGACAACCGGGAACCGCACCCAGATCGCATCCGTCTGACGGTCGTGATACTCTACCTCAGCCTCAGCCAGCGCCGTTTTCTCTACCGGCGACCACATCACGGGTTTCGACCCTTGATAAAGCGTGCCGTTCATCAGGAATTTCTGGAATTCCTCAGCAATCACGCGCTCGGCGTGGAAGTTCATCGTCAGATACGGATCATCCCAATTGCCGGTGATGCCCAGACGCTTGAACTCGTCGCGCTGGATGTCGACCCAGCCTTCAGCGAACTTGCGGCATTCCTGGCGGAAATCCACGACATTCACATCGTCCTTGTCACGGCCCTTGGCGCGATACTTTTCCTCGATCTTCCATTCGATGGGTAGGCCGTGACAGTCCCAACCGGGGATGTAGCGCGCGTCGCGGCCCATCATCTGCTGGCTGCGCACAACCATGTCCTTGAGGATTTTGTTCAGTGCATGACCGATGTGCAGATGCCCGTTTGCATAGGGCGGGCCATCGTGCAGCGTAAAGGGCTTGCGCCCCTCAGCCTTGTCGCGCAGGCGTTCATAGACCCCGATCTTTTCCCAACGCGCCAGCCATCCAGGCTCGCGCTTAGGCAATCCGGCCCGCATCGGGAAATCGGTACGCGGCAGGTTCAGGGTCTGTTTATAGTCAGGTGTTTCGGCGCACATGGGTGGCGTCCTTCAAGCAGTCATTTGTAGGTATATCGTGAGAGATCGGTGCGCGCACGCAGACACCTTTTCCCGGCAGGCTTGATGGGTTTCAAACCGCCGGGCAAATAATGCTTATGATCATCTGCCGCAACATGGGTTGGCTTATAGGCTTAGCCCGCAGAAGGGTAAAGCCCGCAAAGGTCAGCCGGTACCGCGGACGTGTTCCCAGACTTTTGAGATCGTCACCGAGCCTTCGCCAACGGCGGATGCGACACGTTTGACTGACCCGGCGCGCACATCACCGACGGCAAAGATGCCCGGGTGCGATGTTTCATACGGCGTCGTTTTATCGACGTCAGCGCCGGTCAGTACAAACCCCTTGTCGTCGAGTTCCACCAGCCCTGACAGCCATCCAGTATTGGGCGCCGCGCCCACCATGATAAAGGCCGCTCTTGCCGGGATCTCCTGATCGCGTTTTTCCGCTTTGTTGTGAACCGTTACGCATTCCAGGTGTCTTTCACCCTGCAGGGCCGTGATTTCGGTCTGATAGTGGATGGTGATGGCCGGGTCAGCCTCAAGCCGCGACAGCAGATAATCTGACATCGACGCAGCAAGGCTCGGGCCCCGCACCAGCACATGCACATGGCTGGCCGTCCGCGACAGATACATCGCCGCCTGCCCGGCAGAGTTGCCGCCGCCCACAACAATCGCTTCTGTCTCACGGCAATAACGCGCCTCCACGTCCGTGGCGGCATAATAGATGCCAATCCCTTCGAAATCCTCCAGCCGTGGGATCGGGAGGCGGCGGTACTGCACGCCAGTGGCAACGACGACAGCCTTGGCGCAAACTTCTGTGCCGTCATCCATCACGGCGCAAAAGATGCCATCCTCATCCTGGCTGAGCGCCGACACCCGGCGCGGCACGGCGAATTGCGTGCCAAACTTCATTGCTTGGACCTCACCGCGCCAGACAAGATCTGCGCCGGAGATACCAGTTGGAAAGCCCATGTAGTTTTCGATCCGCGATGACGTTCCCGCCTGTCCGCCAATGGTCAGGTCTTCAACAACCAGCGCCTTTAGCCCTTCGGCGCCCGCATAAACACCTGCGGCCACGCCTGCAGGGCCTCCGCCAACGATCAACACATCAAAGACACGGTCTTCATGAACCGCCATGTCCAGACCGAGGATTGCGGCGATTTTGGCGGGCGTCGGATCATCGACGACAAGATGTTTGCCAAAAATCACCGCAGGTTTCGCCGCCCCGATGTTGCAGGAATGCGCGACGGCTTCAGCTTCATGTTCACCAAGCGTCAGGCTGCGAAATGGGATACGGTTACGTCCGGCAAAGGCCGCAATCTGGCGAATGGTGCGGTCTTCTTCGGCACCAATGAGGGTCAGGCTGGCTTCGCCGCTTTCCAAAAGACGCCGACGTCGCGCTGCAAAGACCGTGATAATGATATCCGACATCTCAGGAATGCGGCTCATCAAGGCAAGCATGTCGGCGCGATCAACCGACAGAATGGTGGACGCCTCCAAGCACCGTGCGCCCAGCATTGCCCTACCGCCGGACAGAAAACTGATTTCGCCGAAAAACTGGGTCGGACCCAAGTGACCGACGCCGTATTGCTTGCCCGTTCGGGGATCGATCGCCACAACTGCGCCGTCAATGACATAGTGAAACGCATTCAGATCGCTGCTTAGCTTTCAACGAGGGTGTCGCCTGCGTCAAAGGTCTTGATGGTCCCGATTTTGCGCATCTCATCCACGTGGCTGTCATGCAAGGGGGTGCGCACCATAGTGGCAAGGTCTTGGGCGAGCATTTCCATCGGTTTCTCCTGTTCTTTCGGTGTGATCTAGTGCTTTGGACGCTTTTGTTAAGCGACACCCTCACATGGCACCATTTCTGATCGGATTACTGCATTGCACACACAGGATATCACCTGCACAACGTGGCGATGACAAAGCGTATCTCCATCGGCATTGCGGGAGCCGGGATTGGTGGTCTGACGGCTGCCGCCCTGCTGGCTGACCGCGGCCATTCTGTTGAAGTTTTTGACCAGTTTGACACACCACAACCCGTTGGATCGGGTCTGGTGATTCAACCGGTTGGGCAGGCTGTTCTGGACCATATTGGCGCAGGAGATAGCGCACGCGCCTTCGGAAACCCGATTCAACGCATGCTGGGGCACGAGGCTGACAACAACCGCAAGGTTTTGAACGTCTGGTATGACAAGATCGCTGATGGCCAGTACGGCCTCGCCATTCATCGTGCCAGCCTCTTTGAGGCCATCTATCGTGCGGTTCAGGCCCGCGACGTGGTGGTCCATACGCAAAGCCGCATTGCAGCCGCAAGCGCCGCATGGTTCACCTCGACGATGGGGCGGCGCATGGCCCCTATGACCTGATTGTCGACGCAACCGGGGCGGGTTCGCCCATTTCTCCGTTGAAGTCGGTGCCGCTGCCCTACGGTGCCATCTGGGGCACGGTCGATTGGCCCCAGACGGACCTGCCCGCGCACCATCTGAGCCAATGCTACCGCCGTGCGGACCGGATGATTGGCGTTTTGCCGATAGGCAAAGTGCCGGGCGACCCGAAACCGAAAGCGGCGATCTTCTGGTCAATGCCCCGTGACAGTCACGCCGCATGGGTAAGCGGAGGTGTTCAAGCGTGGAAAGATGAGGCCATCGGTCTTTGGCCCGCCTTTGCGCCTTTTGCCGCTCAGATCCATGCGTCCGAGCAAATGACCATGGCGCGCTACGCCCACGGGACTCTGCGCCAGCCGTGGTCAACCGGGATTGTGCAGATCGGCGACGCCGCCCACAGGGCCAGCCCGCAATTGGGCCAAGGTGCGAACATGGCACTGCTTGACGCACTGGCGCTGGCACGTGCGCTTGATGCTGAAACCGGCGACGCCGCATTGGCGCTCTATGCCAAAGCGCGGCGCTGGCATGTGATGACCTATCAGGCGATGAGCGCGGCCTTTACCCCGCAATACCAATCGGACAGCCGCTGGCTACCGGTTTTGCGGGACAGGCTGCTTTACCCGTTGTCACAATTGCCACCCGGGCCGCGCATTCTGACAGCGATTGTTTGCGGCACAATGCTGCCACCATTGCGCGGATTGGGACGGGTCTAGCGGCAGAACGATCCACTGCGATACCGTGCCGTATCAAAATGGAAGTGATCGCGGTGAAAGCGGTTCGCCTCGGGGCCCAACACCGTTCCAAACGGCCCACAGGCGGCCCGCCACATCTGGCGCAGCTGTGGCCCGTCATCAGCCGAGTTCCAATCGGTCAGCAAGGTCATTTCCGTCCCATCACGCAGCCGAATACCCGCGATATCGATGGCACGACCAAAGGCGTGCTCGGACAGCCGACCACCAGGTTGGTTGTTACGGGTGCGGCAGGCATAATGTGAGACCACACGCAGAGACGACGCGCCGCCGCCCTCACTGCCCACAGCGGGCAGCACGCCGCGTTCCACCCAGGTTTTCAGGGCCCGCGCCGTGGGGCAATCAATGGTCGCGCGCGGGCTCAGCGTCACACCCGCAACAGATCGCAGTTTAACGGCATCATCGATACCACAAGCGCCTGCTCCATTGACGCGTCCAATCACACTCCCTTGAAGCAAGGGGTCGCCGCAGACCTGTCCCCGCAACCGCGCAGCCCGCCGCTCTTCTGCTGCGGCCTCAATTGATGCGGGTCGGATATTGGGCCGCAATGAACGCGCTATCGCATTTGGACTGAAGGCAAAGAGGTTCTGTTCGGCCCGAAACTGAGGCCGGGTTTGCGCGCCAAACGCCATGTCAGGTCGCTCAAACGGGCGCATCCGGGGTCTGATGTCTGCGGCCGACAACTCGACAGTCACAGAGCCGCGTGCAATAGGGCGCACACTGTCCGCCGAGGGCGTTTGCGGGACAACCGCTGCTGGTTCCGGCACAGCCGCTATCGGTCTGGGGATGGGCCGCACATCTTGCGCGCACAGTGGCCCCGCCAATACAAGAGCGACCAGAAGCGCCGCCCATCGCATCAAGTCTGGCGCGCTTTCATGCGGCCAAAGTCCGGCGCGTCAGTGTCCTGCCCGGCTTCGATGATCCCACGCCGGATCGACCTTGTGCGCGTGAAATAGTCGTGCAGATGATCACCGTCGCCCTGACGAATGGCCCGCTGCAGGGCAAAAAGCTCTTCGGTGAAACGACCCAGAATTTCGAGCGTTGCTTCTTTGTTGTTCAAAAACACATCGCGCCACATCACCGGATCCGAGGCCGCAATCCGTGTAAAATCCCGAAAACCGGCGGCAGAGTATTTAATGACTTCGCTATCTGTCACCCGGCGCAAATCATCCGCCACACCCACCATCGTGTAGGCTATCAGGTGCGGCGTATGGCTGGTAACGGCCAGCACAAGATCGTGGTGGTCGGGGTCCATCGTTTCCGTTAGTGCACCAAGACCTCTCCAAAAATGAGTAAGCCGTGCAACGGCCTGCGCATCGCTCCCCTCAACCGGGACAAGGATAGTGTAGCGGTTGTCAAACAATTCCGCAAAACCGGACCTTGGGCCCGAATGCTCTGTACCCGCCAATGGATGGGCGGGGATGAAATGCACACCTTCGGGCACGTATGGTCCCACAGCATCTATGACTGTACGCTTCACCGACCCAACATCGCTGATCGTTGCACCCGGTTTCAAAACCGGCCCAATCTCTTGCGCGACGCTTTCCATGGCCCCGACTGGTACGCAAAGGACAATCAGGTCCGCATCTTTCACAGCTTCGGCGGCGCTGTCACAAATCCGGTCACATAGCCCGATCTCACGCGCGATATCGCGCGTTTCGGCAGAACGGGCATAGCCCACGATCTCATTTGCGACTCTGGAGCGGCGCATCGCATGACACATCGAAGACGCAATCAGACCAAGGCCGATCAGGGCAACGCGATCATAAAACTGCGTCATTGTGCGGCCCCTTTAAACTGCGCGATCGCATGCGCCACCCTGCGACAAGCGCTTTCATCACCCACCGTGATCCGCAAGCAATGCGGCAGGCCATAACCCGCGACCCGCCGCACTATAATACCCTCGCTACGCAGGTGGTCGTCGCAGGCGTTGGCTTCGGTTTCATCTACAAAGCGGGCGAGGATGAAGTTCGCAGTCGATGTGTCCGATGGCACACCAAGCTCGGCCAAAGCATTCGCCAGCCAGTCGCGCCATTTGGCATTTTCAACACGGCATTTGTCGGTGTGTTCCGTATCGCGCACGGCAGCCTCGGCCGCGGCTAGTGCAGCAGCGGACAGGTTGAATGGCCCCCTGATGCGGTTGAGCACATCAATCACGGCCTGTGGGCCATATCCCCAGCCAACACGCATGCCGCCAAGCCCATAAATCTTAGAGAACGTCCGCGACATAAAGACATTGTTGCGTGCTTCCACCAAGGCCTTGCCCGCGTCAAACCCATCCACGAACTCGGCATATGCACCGTCCAGCACCAACATCGCCTGACGCGGCAAGCCGTCGGCCAGTCTGGCGACTTCTGCGTTGCCAATCATCGTACCGGTTGGATTGGCGGGGTTTGCAATGAACACCAGCCTAGTTTTGTCGGTGCAGGCCGCAAGGATCGCATCCACATCAACCACACGCTCGTTCTCGGGCACGACCACAGGGGTGGCACCGCAAGCATTGGCGTAGATCGGGTACATTGAGAACCCATGTTCGGTGAATACGACCTCATCACCGGGGCCTGCGTAAGCTTCTGCCAGCAATTTCAAAACATCGCCGGACCCCACACCGCAAAATACGCGCGCGGCGTCCACATCCCAAATCTCGGCAATTGCGGCACGCAAGTTAGCATGATCTGTCGATGGATAGCGGTGCAAATCATGCGTGGCGCGCACCACGGCCTCTTTCGCAGCATCACTGGGGCCAAGGGGATTCTCATTCGAGGATAGCTTGAGCACATTGCTTTGCCCGGCAAGTGTGGATGCACCGCCCTGATAAAGCGCGATGTCCAGAATACCCGGTTGTGGTTGAATGCCGTCAGCCATAAAACTGCGTTCCCCTCTCGTTTGGCCCGTTCTAGCGCCCTGCCCCTTGCAAGACCAGCGCGAAGAAACAACAAAGGCCGCCCCAATTTGGAGCGGCCTTTAAAATCATGCTCCGGCGTTGCGCCGGATAACAGCGAAGATTAGTTCTTCGCGTAGAATTCGACGACGAGGTTTGGTTCCATGGTCACTGGATATGGGACATCGCCCAGACCAGGTGTCCGTGTGAACGTGGCTGTCATCTTGTTGTGGTCGACTTCCATGTAGTCAGGCACGTCACGCTCTGGCAACTGGGATGCGACCAGAACCAGCTCAAGCTGCTTGGATTTCTGGCGGACCTCAACAACGTCGCCTTCTTTGACGCGGTAAGACGGGATGTTCACTTTCTTGCCGTTCACGGTGACGTGGCCGTGGTTTACGAACTGGCGCGCAGCGAACACGGTTGGAACGAATTTGGCGCGGTACACAACAGCGTCCAGACGACGCTCCAGCAGACCGATCAGGTTTTCACCGGTATCGCCCTTAACACGCTCGGCTTCGCCGTAGATGCGACGGAACTGCTTTTCTGTCAGATCACCATAGTATCCCTTCAGTTTTTGCTTTGCGCGCAACTGAGTACCGAAGTCGGACAGTTTGCCCTTACGGCGCTGACCGTGCTGGCCGGGGCCATATTCACGACGGTTGACGGGGGATTTCGGACGACCCCAGATGTTTTCGCCCATCCGGCGGTCAATTTTGTACTTGGCAGCGGTACGCTTTGTCATACGCTGATCTCCTTCTTTGTTTGCGAAGGGCGTTGTCCTTTCCCCGGATTTGGCCGGGGCGACAGGGTTCCGCTTGCGCGGTCCACCAACACCAATGAATGCGCGGCTTATAAAGGGGATTCGTGAGGTGTCAACGGCGAAGGACGCAAGGGACGGACAGCCAAGCAAAGCGTCTTACGAATGCGCCATTTACAACCAATTATCGTCAAATACATACGTTACAACGTAAAATGGGGCGGTAAAGAGGATTGAATGTGCCGGTTTTTGTGGTTTTCTTGTTAATCAGTTCGGCAATATTGTGGCTCATTGGTCATCTGATGGTGAAGCAACGCTTCGTATCATTGAATACCAACTTGTCCAAAATTTACGGATCCGTATCTGCCGCTCCACCCTCGCCAGAGACACAACCACAACTCATGGCTCTTTGTGTTGACCTGATGCGCAAACAGCATTGCAACGTTCCCTTTGATGACCTGACGCCCCAAGAACAGCGAATGGTTCTACACGCCCATGCGGTTGAGGTACTTCCAAAATGGATGTCGCGATATGCCGCGCTTTGGCTTTCTAAGGAAAACCGTAAGCTGATTAATCAGTTGCACCACATCAAGTCATCTCGTCCGGATCAGCAAAAACAGTATTTCGGTGCGATCCGCCGCCAACAGCAATTGCGTTCTGCCTCAAAAGGTTAGACACCTGCGGCTATGTCGCAACTCTCGCAACTCTCGCAACCCAGGCAACTTATCTATTTTGCCGCAGCCTTTGGTGCTGGCGGGCTTTTATCGCTTATGGTGCTGTTCAACGGGACTTTGGCGGCCTATGGCTCTTTGCTGTTTGCATCATGGGTGCCGCATTTGACCGGCACTGTTGCCGCGTTGCTGATCCTGATTTTTCTACGACCTAAGCGTGCCGAGACGGTGCGCCCGCCGCTTTGGGTGTATCTTGGCGGGGTTTCCGGAGCTGTGACGGTGATGCTGACGTCCGCAACGCTGAATAGCGCCTTGGCTTTGTCCGGAACCATTGCCCTTGGCCTTGCCGGACAAATGGTTTTCAGCCTTTTTGCCGATATGCGCGGCCTTTTCGGACTGCCGCAGCGCACGCCGGTCCGGCGGGATTATGCCGCCCTCACTCTGATAACTGCTGGCAGTCTGATCCTGATCTTCTTTGGGAGCGGATCATGATCTGGTTCGCAACCCTTGCTATCCTTGCCGGTGTCCTGGTGTCGCTCAGCCGCCAGATCAACGGGCGGTTGGCATTGTCGACATCCGCTTTGGAATCTTCGTTCTGGAACCACATCGTTGGGTTGGTTTTTATCTCGGCTGTTGCGCTGCTGGTTGGCGGGCTTTTCGCCGGAGAGCCAACCGCCTCACCTTGGTGGGCCTATCTGGGTGGCCCGGTCGGCGTGATTTTTATTGCCGCAGGCAGTTGGCTGATCGCACGTATTGGTGCGGCACAGACCGCGCTTCTGATCATCGCGGGCCAGATGATTTCCGGTGTCGTCCTCGATGTGACAATGGGCGCGCCCGGTGATTTATGGGCGCGCACCTTGGGGGTCGGTCTGATCCTGGCGGGCATGTGGGTCGCGCAAGGCAAGGGGAAAGCCTAGTCGTCTTCGCCCGCGTTCATTCTGGTGATACCGGCAACTCCCGAGTTACCCAGTTCGACCGTCGCAAATGGACCACCTATGCAAAGGTTTGCGAGATCTGAATTGTCCAACGGCGGTGTTTTGGCGAAGACCTCGTTTGCAAAGATTTCGGCATTATCCTTAGGCCGGTACCCAAGATGGCCTGCCTTGGCATTGTCCACCACAGCGCGGTCATTGTTAGAGATGCCGTATACAATCGAGAACCCAACGACAGGGCTGTCGATGGAGCGTTCCACCAGATGAATCAGATCGTCGTAGGACAGCCATGTACCAATGCTACGGGCATTGGTCGCAGGAGCGCAGGAGAAGATACGCAAACACACGGCCTCTATGCCACGTTTGTCCCAGTAGAGGCTGGCAAGATCTTCACTGAAGCATTTGGCAAGGCCATAGTAGGTGTCTGGGCGGTGCGGCACATCAAGACCTATCGTATCCGTTTTCTTGTGCATCCCAACAGCATGCACCGAACTGGCATAAACCACACGCTTTACACCATGCCGGTAGGCCGCTTCCCAGACATTGTAGGCCCCGATTATATTGGATTGCAGGATATCGTCCCAAGGGGCTTCATCGGCAATCGCCCCAAAATGCACGACCATATCGGCGCCCTCAATAACATCAAGCGCGGCGTCAAGACTGGACAGGTCCGCCTGCTTATAGACCTCTCCCTCCATTAACGTGCCGATATCACCCGCAATGTCAGTCGACACCAGCGTGTCGCACATCTTGGCCAGTGGTGCGCGCAGACGGGACCCAAGGGAGCCCGCAGCCCCAGTCAGAACGAGTTTTTTCATACGTTTTCCTTTCCAGTTGCTTTGCGCATCTGCGCCAGCAGGGCATCGGCCCCTTTGGCTAGCAAATTTGTATCGGTACCACAGGCCACGAAGGTGAAGCCTTCTGCAAGGAGTCTTGATGCGAAAGCCGGGTCCGTCACAAGCGTGCCGACAGGGATGCCTGCATCCATAAGCTTGCCTGCGGCGTGCAAGATCAAATCCCATACTTCGTCTGACATATGTGCGCCCAAAAGCCCCATATCCGCGGCTATGTCAGCGGGGCCAAAGAAGACGCCATCAACGCCGTCCACCTGCCCGATCTCCAGCGCTTGCGCGACAGCCGCCTGTGTCTCGACCTGCAAAATAACGGCCGTTTGCTTATCAGCGTTGGCATAATAGTCTACGACCCGCCCGAAGCTATTGGCACGGATCGACCCGGCAACCCCGCGCACGCCCTTGGGTGGATAGCGGCAGGCAGCAACGGCGGCCTGCGCCTCCTCGACAGATTGCACCATGGGAAACAACAAACCCGGCGCGCCTATATCCAATAGACGTTTGACCATCACGGTATCGTTCCATGGCGGACGCACAATGGCCGTCGATCCGTGCGGTGCTATTGCCTGCAACTGGCCCAGGACTGTGCTCATATCGCTCGGAGCGTGTTCCATATCGACCAATAGCCAGTCGTATCCCGCGCTCGCGACCACTTCGGCCGCATAGTTATTGGAAAGGCTGACCCACAACCCGATCTGCTGACGCCCCCCCGTATCGCAGCAAGGAAAGCGTTTGGCGGCATTTTCATATCACCGCCTTCTCAACGAACTTCTCGCCCTTCTCAATCCGGTCATAGTTGAACGGGGTCAGGTCAAGCGCACGGTATTCGCCATAGGTGATCAATTCGGCAGTTCCGCGGCCCATAGCCGGGGATTGTTGGAACCCATGCCCCGAGAACCCATTTACAAAGATGAAGTTTTCCACCTCCGTATGCGGCCCCAAGATCGCATTTTGATCGAAGGTGTTATAGGCGTAGTGCCCGGCCCAGGAATTGCGCAGCTTGATCGCTTCAAACTGTGGGATTCGAGTGGCGAGGATTGGCCAGACCTTGTTTTCCCAGATGCTGTGATCTTGGGTGAAGTCATCATAGTCCACGGCCGGGTCTTCGTCCGGGGGCAGCCCGCCAGATAATAGGTGCCGTCGGTACGCATGTGAACGCCCGAAGGGTCAATGGTCAGCGGCAGATCGCGGTCCAGCGGCTGTTCAGCCTCAAAAATGAAAGTGTAACGCTTGCGCGGCTCTACGGGAATTTCGATGCCAGCCATGCGGGCCGTCAGTACGGCACGCGGACCGGATGCGTTCACGACCGTACCACATTGGATCACTTCGCCAGATTTCAGGATCACGCTTTCCACCTTGGTGCCCGCCGCATTGCGATTCATCGCAATGACCTCATTGGTCAGGTACTCTACGCCACGTTCCTTGGCAGAGCGTTTCCACCAATCAAACAGCGTATTGCCATCGAAGTACCCTTCATCGACCAAGTTATGGTTCGCTGCGATAATGTCATCAAGGTTGTAGAATGGATAGGCCGCCGCGATCTCATCGCGCGTCATGTGTTTGGTGCCAGCCCCGTTGGCCGCTTGCACCATCTGGCTTTCGCGCAGTGTCGTGGCGAACTCTTCGTTATCGGCTAAATACATGTAGCCATAGCTTTGCAGTACCACGTCAGGCACGCGGGGATCCCCGCCCATGTAGTTGCGGAAATTCTTTACAAAATCGGCAGCGAACTGAGATACCTTCACGTTGATTGCTGCGCTGAACTGCTGCCGCATGCAGGAATTGGTGTGCGAGGTAGAGGTGAATTCATAGGTCGGGTCGCGTTCCACGACGAGGACCGAGCCGTTGAAATCAGGGTTGTCCGTCAGAAACCACGCGACCGACGATCCATACATCGCCCCGCCCACGATCACGACATCATAGCTGGTCTTGGCTGGCGTTTGCGTCATGCAGTTTCTCCCCTTGCGACCGCGGCAAGAACGGCCTCCACCGCCTCTGTGCGCATGCCATATTCCTCTCGCGCAGCTTCTGCAGAAATGTAACCGCGTGCAAGATCGCGTTTGACAAGTTCGGGGTCGCGCCGCGACGCGTTGCCGTAACCTGCGCCACCGGGGAAGGCGAGCATGACGCGCCTTCCCTCCGGCACATATTGCTTGCCTTTGCCTTGCATCGCTGTGCCATCATCCTGGGCAATGGTCGTGGGCGCACCGCCCTGCCCGCCTTGCCGCCCGCGCGCAGGATGATCGACCCGGTCGAACATGGCTGAAAAGTCGAATTCATGACCCTCTGTTGCGCCGACCTCCATGTATTGCCCCAAACCACCGCGATGTTCGCCAGCACCACCGCTGTCGGGGCGCAATTCCTTGCGCCAGATGATCACCGGGCCGGTGTGTTCCGTGGCCTCGATCGGCATGGTCATCACGCCCGAAGGAAAGGCGGTTGCATTCAATCCATCAACCGTCGGCCGCGCGCCTGCACCACCAGAGTTAAAGGTCAGCACTTCGGACCGCTGTCCTTGTTTCCCCGAAACCGGACGCAGTGAGACTTGAAAGTTGCACAAGCAGCCTGCCCCTTCGGCAGGTACGGCCGCAGGCAAGATTTTGTCCAGCGCGTCATAGACCGTGTCGGGGATCATATGACCAATCACATGGCGCAGTGCGACGGGTGCTGGGTGGACTGCGTTGACGATACTGTTGACCGGGGCTGACACCTCAAACGGTGCGAGCGAAGCCGCATTGTTGGGGATTTCGGGAGCAATTGCGCATTTGAGCGCGTAGCAGGCGTAGGCTTTCGTATAAACCAGAGGCACATTGATGCCCTTTTTATCAAGGCCCGATGTGCCTGTGAAATCGCAGTGGATGCGATCTTCTTCGATGCTCAGCTTCACTTTTAGATCGATCGGCGTCGCAAACCCGTCAATGCGCATTTCGCCGGTTGCAGTCTTTCGCGGCAAGGCCGCGATCCGTTCCAGCGTCGCACGACGTGCGTTCTCAAGGATGAAATCTCCGATGCCTTCCAGATCGGTGAGCGAAAATTCTTCCATCATCTCGACCAAGCGGCGGTGACCGATCTCGTTACAGGTCGCCAAGGCATACATGTCGCCGACCAGCTGGTCCGGTTCGCGGACATTGCCGCGCACGATGCGGATCAGGGTTTCGTCGACGGTGCCACCATCCACGAACTTCATGATCGGAATGTAGAGTCCCTCTTCATAGACACTCGCCGCATCCGCACCAAAGCCGCGCCCACCGATATCAACGACATGGGCGGTGCAGGCGAAGAAACCCACGTGCTGACCTTGATGAAATGACGGACTGACAACGGTGATGTCGTGCAGGTGACCTGTGCCTTCCCAAGGGTCGTTGGTAATGTAGACGTCGCCTTCGTTGATGTTCTCGTGTCCAATGCGGCGGATGAAATGGGCCACTGCATCTGCCATCGCATTGACATGGCCGGGTGTACCGGTGACCGCTTGGGCCAACATCAGGCCTTGGGCATTATACACCCCGGCAGAGAGATCGCCCGCTTCGCGCACAGAGGTCGAAAAAGCGGTGCGCATCAGCGCCTGCGCCTGTTCTTCGACGACCGAGATCAGGCGGTTCCACATGACCTGACAGGCAACGTTGCTCATGCCCGTTTCTCCGTGATGTCAATGGTGCCGTCCGGGCGCGCGATGGCGGTGCGGCTGTTGGGCACGACGATGGTGGTTTCGTCTTCGGTGATCAATGCGGGGCCCGCGACCGTATCGCCCGGGTTCAGTGCGCCGCGCAAAACGACTGATGCCTCGCTGGCCACACCTTGAACAGGATCAAAGAGCGCGCGCGTGGTTTCGACCGTACCCGGTGCATCGGCTAAGCGTTTCACCCAAAGCGTCTGCCTTGGCTGCCTCGGTTGTCGCATTGACGGCCCAGACCGTGATTTCGATGTCCATGCCCGCAACCGTGCGACCAAACAGTGTAGTGTAGTCTGCCTCAAACAGCGTTTGGAAAGTGTCGGCATCAGGGTTGGCTGCTTGCGCGGCAGTGAGCGCGATGGGGATTTCCCAGCCTTGGCCGGTATAGCGCATATAGACCTTGTACTCGGCAATGATCGGCGCCTTGGCGTCGCAGGTACGTACGAATCCGGTCGCCTCCGCCTCCAATTCGCCAAGCAGGGTTTTTACGGTGTCGGGCGCGAAATCGGACAGCTTCATATACACACTGCGTGTCGCTTCAAAGCTGAACGGCGCGCGCAGGAAACCAATCGCGGACCCCACACCCGCACCAGTCGGCACCAGCAACCGATCAACGCCCAGTTTCTCGCACAACCGTCCAGCATGCAGCGGGGCAGCACCGCCGAAGGCGATCATGGTGTAGTCGGCAAGGTCTTCGCCATTCTCAACCGCATGCACACGGGCGGCGTTGGCCATGTTTTCGTCCACCACTTCGGCCAAACCAAAGGCAGCTGTTTGCGCATCCATATCCAAAGGGTCGCCAAGGGCCGTGAGGGCTTTGGCAGATGCATCGCTGTGCAGTTGGATGAAGCCACCGGCAAAGCTGTCAGGGTCCAACTTACCCAAAATCAGGTCCGCATCGGTGACTGCCGGGCGGTCACCACCGCGCCCATAGCAGGCCGGGCCGGGTTCCGACCCGGCACTCTCTGGTCCGACGCGAATTTGGCGCATCGTGTCGACATGCGCGAGGCTGCCGCCCCCTGCCCCAATCTCGACCATATCGATGACAGGGATTGAGATTGGCATGCCAGATCCCTTTTTGAAACGGTAGGTGCGGGCCACCTCAAAGACACGCGCGGTTTTCGGAGTTTGGTTCTTGATCAGACAAATCTTGGCCGTTGTCCCACCCATATCGAACGACAGGACTTTGTTCAGACCGTAACGTGCCGCAATGTTAGCGGCGAAGACGGCCCCGCCAGCAGGACCGGATTCGACCAAACGCACAGGGAAGTCAGCGGCACTCTCCAGGCTGATGATCCCACCACCGGAGTGCATCAGGAAGATCGGGCATGCGGCTCCTTCATCTGCCAAACGTCCCTTAAGACGACCAAGATATGACTTCATCAACGGCTTGATATAGGCATTCGCCACGGTCGTATTGAACCGCTCATATTCACGCATCTGTGGCGAGACTTCGGACGAAAGCGAGATCATCACATCCGGTAATTTCTTGGCAAATACGTCGCGGATCATCTGTTCGTGACTGTCGTTCAGATAGGCGTGGATCAGGCCGACCGCGATGCTCTCAAACCCGTAAGAGGCCATCTGATCAGCCAGTGCTTCAATGTCGGCGCGCTGTAACGGAATCAGCACACTACCCTGTGCATCCATCCGTTCTTTCAGCGTGAACCGATGTTGACGTGGCAAAAGTGGTTCTGGCAATTGCAGGTTTAGATCGTACTGCTCAAACCGGCTTTCGGTACGCATCTCGATCACATCACGAAAGCCCTCTGTGGTGATCAGCGCCGTCTTCGCGCCGCGTCGCTCGATCAGGGCATTGGTGGCAAGCGTGGTGCCGTGAATGATTTGCTGGATCTGTGCTGGTGTGATCCCAGCCTTGGCACAGACTTGGTGCATTCCGTCAATGATAGCGTTTTCCGGAGCGGCATAAGTTGTCAGAACCTTGGTTGAGTATTGGCCCTGACCAACCTCGAGAACGACGTCCGTGAACGTACCCCCGATATCAACCCCCAACCGCGTATGGTTTTGCATCATCATCACCTTCTGCATCTACATGACGGTAACGCGCGCAATTGATCACTTCCAATTGTTTAATTTTATATAAACGATTGATTTTTGTGATCCTGTGCGATCTGCACAGCGGTGTTGGCTGCATCCGCAACGACGCGCGGCGCGCGTTCTGCATCAAACCGGGCAAAGAAATGAAGAGGTTCTGGCACCCAGTCATACTCAAGCTGCATCAGTGCACCAGATTTAAGCTCACTTTCTACCATCGCCAAAGGCAATGCGGCGACGCCCATGCCATCGATGGTCATGGTCTGGCAGGCGGCCAAATTTGTCGATGGAACAAGACAGGGCGCAAGGTCACGGCGTGACCCGAAGTGCGCTGCGATCTCTTCATAGAGGCGCGTGTCGCGGGCGTGAGTCAAAATTGGTTGCGCGGCGAGCGTTTCAATCGTCTGCGATGACGGCAAACCCAGATCAGGTGCAGCCACCCAGGCCATCTCATAAGCTCCGATTTCGATCTGACCGGTCGCAAGTCGGCTGAACGGCTCATTCTGCAGCGCAAGGTCAAGGCTGCGCTCGGCAAGACCCTTTTCCAGGTTAACCGAAAAGTCGACTGTCAGCTCCACAGAAAGCCGTGGATACACGTCTTTCAGGCGACGCAGGTAAGCACGCAGCCATGTGTGCACGATCATTTCGGTCACACCAAGACGTAAGGTGCCTTCAATCAACGCCTTCTGATCAGCTGCCACAATCAGTGCATCTGTAGCGTCCAAGACGCGCCGGGCGTGGGCGAGTAGGTCCTGCCCTTTGCCGGTAAGCCGTACTGACCCCGCATCCCGCGTCATCAACGTCGTGCCCAGCGCCTGTTCTAGCCCGGCAATCCGAGCCGAGATATTCGGTTGGGTGGTGTTCAGACGTTCTGCCGCACGCCGGAAACTTTGCAGGTCGGCGACCCAGACGAATGCTTCGAGTTGTTTGAGGTTCAGCCGCATAGAGGACTTTCCGAACAGTTCATAAAAGCGATAGGCCTACATCGCACTGGCCCGGGTTGCGTGTCCACGATTGTCTTTCTGGGCCAGCCCCCTGATCTAAAGACATCAAAGCTGACAGTGATAGGCTATCCGTTGGGAAAAATGCCTCGGCTTACGGTTTTGTCAGGCCCTATCTCCAAGCACGATTTTCGTGGCATTTTCCGTCTGTTCGACCTTAGCAATAGCGGCACCAAATAGGGGTGATCAAACTGAGCCCAAATGCCCAAATCAGCCGACAAATCGAACCGGGTGAGATCGATGAGGTCGATGCCCGAAACCGCGCTATTCGCTTCCATGCTCACGACGGCGTAACGGGTTTCGGCTAACAAAAAATGACCAGATTGCCATCGACAGTTTCGCTGCAATCCATGAGTGACGTTTCCCAACGAACATGTGCAAGAAAAGGGCCAGACTTGCCCAAGTTGAGCCGGTTTCGGGAACACGCCCGCCTTTTTGCCGCAAATCACCGACGTGCCGTTTACCTTGAATTTTTTTCGATCTAGGGATTCGTTGTAGGCAAATACATTTCAAAGGACCGTCGTGATGCAGGAATGGTGGCGCAGCGCAGTAATCTATCAGGTCTATCCCCGGTCCTATCAAGATACCACGGGTAACGGTGTCGGTGATCTTGCGGGCATCACGCGGCGGCTTGACCACATTGCGGCCCTTGGGGTGGATTGCATTTGGTTATCCCCGTTTTTTGCCTCGCCACAGGCGGATATGGGGTATGATATTTCAGACTACCTGTCGGTTGATCCGTTGTTTGGGGACATGGCGGATTTTGACGCTCTTATTGCAGGTGCCCATGAACACGGATTGAAAGTAATCGTTGATCAGGTCTTGTCACATACCTCTGATCAGCACGCATGGTTCAAGCAATCCCGCAGCAGCCGCACCAACGACAAGGCCGATTGGTATGTTTGGGCTGATCCGCAGCCTGATGGTTCACCACCAAACAACTGGCCCAGCAACTTTGGCGGTCCCGCTTGGGAATTTGATCCGCAACGCGGGCAATACTACCTGCAAAACTTCCTGGCCGCGCAGCCGGACTTGAATTTTCATAATCCGGACGTGGCGGATGCAATCCTTGAAACCTGCAAATTCTGGCTGGATCGCGGTCTTGATGGGTTCCGTCTTGATACGGTGAACTATTACTTCCACGACCAGCAGCTACGCTCGAACCCACCGTCGCAAACAAAACAAAAGGAAATACTGACCGAAGTCTACGGCATGCAGGAGCACGTTTATAATAAGACACGACCAGAAAATCTTGGTTTCCTTGCCCGTTTGCGTGCGCTCACCGATCAATATGACGACATCATGATGGTCGGGGAAGTCGGCGAGGAGGGCCGCCGTTCTATTGAGATCATGGGTGAGTATACAGCCGGGAGCGCGCGCCTGCATATGGCCTACAGCTTTGCGATGTTGAGCGATGACTTCAGCGCCGCTCATTTGCGCGATTGCATTGAGGGCTTTCAGACCGGCGCACCTGATGGCCATCCCTATTGGTCTTTCAGCAATCATGACGTTGTGCGCCACGTATCACGCTGGGGCGCGCATGCTGTATCTGAAGAGAGCATGGCCCGGTTGACCTGCGCGATGCTTATGTCATTTGAGGGAACAATCGGGATCTATCAGGGCGAGGAACTAGGGCAGACCGAAACCGAGCTGGTCTATGAAGAACTGACCGACCCGCCAGCGATCCGCTTTTGGCCTGGTGTCAAAGGTCGCGATGGATGCCGCACGCCGATGGTTTGGGAAAAACATGCGCCCAACGCCGGGTTCTCGACCAGTAAACCATGGTTGCCTGTCAAGGCACCCCAAGCAACCAGAGCTGTTGATCAGCAAGGGGCCGATGGCATCATGGCGCACTACAAAGAGATGATCGCCTATCGCAAAAGCAACCCCGCACTATCACGCGGCAAAACCACATTTATCACGCTGCCCGAGCCCCTGCTGGCCTTTACGCGGACCGCTGAGGAACAAACGCTCACCTGCATCTTCAATTTGTCAGCGGATCAACACATAGTGTCATTGAAAACAAAGGCCAAAGTTGCACTGGGAGAGGCCGTGTCGCTTGAGGATGACAAGCTGACACTGGCCGGGAACGGCTATGCTTACTTGTCACACGGTGCCGAGGTCCCGCTCTAGCTCAGGTTATCACATCAGGTGCTGTCCGGCCTATAATGGCTTCCAGATCAGAGAGGGTCAGTGCAGCGTCACGCACATTGGCCAGAACTTTCTGCGGGTCCTCTTGCAGGCGGCTATGATCGGTTTCCAACTGCTCAAGATAAAGCCGGATCGTCGCCCCTTGCGTTCCGGTGCCAGACAAGCGGAAGACAGCGCGCGCGCCATTCTCAAAGACCAACCGAATGCCTTGACCGTCAGATCGGGATCGGTCAACGGGATCAACGTAAGAAAACTCATCTGCCATCTGCACTTGAAGCCCACCAATGCGGGCCCCCGCCAGCATTGGAAGTTTTGGGCGTAAGCCGTCGATCACCTCAGTTGCCTTTGCACTGTCCACATCTTCGTAGTCAAAACGCGCGTAGTAGCAGCGCCCATGAGTTGCCCAAAGATCCATCATCAACTCTGCCACGGATCTTTGCGTTTCGGCCAGGATGTTTAGCCACAGCAAAACCGCCCAAAGCCCATCCTTTTCGCGCACATGATCCGATCCTGTACCCGCACTTTCCTCACCACACAGTGTGACCTTGCCTGCATCCAAAAGATTGCCAAAGAATTTCCAGCCCGTCGGCGTTTCGAAACATCCGATCCCAAGGCGCTCGGCCACCCGATCAACCGCCCGCGATGTTGGCATCGACCGTGCAACGCCCGCCACCCCGTCTTGGTAGCCGGGGGCTAGATTTGCATGTGCCGTCAGTAGAGCAAGGCTATCAGATGGTGTCACATAGACACCGCGCCCCAAGATCATATTGCGGTCGCCATCCCCATCAGAGGCAGCACCGAAATCTGGGGCATCGGTACTATGCATTATGTTCATCAACACCTTGGCCCAAGCCGGGTTCGGATCAGGGTGCCCCTTACCGAAATCCGTGCTGGGGATGCCGTTTATTACTGTTCCCTTCGGCGCGCCAAGCATGCCCTCCAAAATGGTATGGGCGTATGGGCCAGTGACCGCATGCATCGCGTCAAAACACATGGTGAAACCACCAGCGAACAAGGCGCGTATCTTGTCGAAATCGACGATCTTTTGCATCAGGGCGGCGTAATCTTCTACCGGGTCGATGATCTCTACGGTCATGTTGCCAAGCGTCTGCATGCCAACGATCGCCAGATCGATATCATCCGCAGCACAGGTCTTGTAGTGATCAATGACCTTGGTGCGTTCGTAAATCTTGTTTGTTACCGCCTCTGGCGCCGGTCCACCATTTGGGCCGTTGTATTTCAGCCCAAAGTCGGCGTCCGGCCCGCCGGGATTGTGGCTAGCGGACAGGATCAGCCCACCGCCATCCGCCTGTCGCAACCGAACAAGATGAGAGGCTGCTGGTGTCGACAAAAGACCATTCTGCCCCACAATGCATTTTGCTGCACCATTCGCTGCCGCCATCCGCAGGATGATCTGGATCGCAATATCATTGAAAAAGCGACCATCGCCGCCAACAACAAGAGTCTTTCCCAGAACACCTTCAATCCCATCGAAAATTGACTGAACATAGTTCTCCAAAAAGTGGCTGGCGCGAAAGACAGCGGTCTTCTTGCGAAGACCGCTGGTCCCTGGTTTTTGATCTGCAATGGGCGTTGTTTGCACAGTTTGCATCAGCATGAGTGGTCCTTTCTGACGCCGTGATCATCGACCGCTGCGTGACAGCTTTCCAGACCCTATTGCACTTCCAAAGGCTAAAGGCAGAAAGAGGCCGAAAATATGCGCGACCTAGTCATAAGCTGCATCAACAATGAACTCTACCTTCAACTCAGGCCTTGCCAGCTTGGCCTCGCCGCAGGCGCGCGCAGGCGCATGCCCCGCAGGAACCCAAGCATTCCAAACCTCGTTCAGACCGGCAAAATCCTTCATATCGGCCAGCCAGATCGTCACGCGTAGCATGTTTTTGCGTGAAGAGCCTGCCCGTTCCAGCAGCGCGTCAATCTTGTCCAAACAGAGGCGCACCTGTTCTTGAATGGTGTCACCTTCGGCTACTTGCCCAGTTAGATAAGCCACGCCATTATGTTTGACGATTTTCGATGATCTTTCGCCAGTTTCAATACGTTCGATCATGGATGTGCCCTTTCATTTTTCCCGGTGCTATCGCACTTGGAAACGTAATGGTCTTTCCACGCCCCCAGAGGCAACCCCAGATCAAACTTCTTTTTCTAAGCAGCTTGACAAAGTACTCCGACCCTTAGTGATGCAAAGCCGCGATGGTCTTGAGGGTCGAAAAGCCATAGAGCGCTTCGAACCCTTTCTCGCGTCCATGCCCGGACAGACCTGTGCCACCAAAGGGCAGTTCCACGCCGCCCCCGGCACCGTAATTGTTGATAAACACTTGCCCGGCGCGCAGCGCGCGTGCCATGCGCATTTGCCGCGCGCCGTTCGCGGACCAGCAAGACGCAACTAGTCCAAAGTCGGTACCGTTTGCGACTGCAATTGCTTCGGCCTCGTCCTGAAAAGGAATGATCGTCTGAACAGGGCCAAAGATTTCATCTTGAGCCAATGTGTGATCCGGCGGGACATCTGCAAAGAGTGTCGGCGCGACATATGCACCACCCGCGGGCGCATCTTGCGCGATCTGCCCTTGGGCGACGGTGTTCAGATCTCTGCCTTTTTCAAGAAACCCTTCAACAATGCCTTTCTGCCGGTGTGAGACCAAAGGCCCGACATCAAGATCAGACATCGCCGGACCGGTGCGGAGCTGACGGTAACCTATGGCCATCGCCTCGACCACCTGATCGTAGACCCCGCGTTGCACCAAGATCTGCGAAGACGCCGAACAGGTTTGGCTAAGCGTTCTGGATACCTGCGTTAACCAGAAATGGCAGGGCGGCGTCGATATTGGCATCGTCAAAAACAACCTGCGGGGACTTTCCCCCCAGTTCCAACGTCACCGGCACAACATTGGCACCCGCCGTTTGCTGGATCACTTTGCCTACACCGACAGAACCCGTGAAAGAGATGTGATGCACGCCTCGGTGAGCAGACAACGCGGCACCCGCCTCTGCCCCCAACCCAGGCACAACGTTCAGCGCACCGTCCGGCAGCCCGGCGTTTCTTGCAATCTCGGCAAATGCCAGCGCTGTCAGACACGCTTCCTCGGCCGGTTTCAGCACGCAGGCATTGCCCATTGCCAACGCGGCACCCACAGAGCGTCCGATAATCTGCATCGGATAGTTCCAAGGGATGATATGCCCGGTCACCCCATGCGGTTCGCGCAGGGTGTAAACGGTGTAGCCGTCAAGATAGGGGATGGTTTCGCCATGCACCTTATCTGCGGCACCGCCATAGAACTCCAGATAGCGGGCCAAAGCGAAGACATCGGCGCGCGCTTGTTTCAAAGGCTTACCAACGTCCATCGCTTCAAGCTTGGCCAATTCATCGACATGAGTCAGCACTTCGCGGCCAATCTTGGCCAGCACACGCCCTCGCTCGGCCGCTGTTGCCTTGCCCCAATTGCCGGAAAGCGCGGTTTCTGCCGCAGACACCGCCACATCAATATCATCGGCTCCACCACGTGCGATCTCACACAGGGTGGTGCCATCAGATGGATTGATCAGCGGAAGCGTGTCGCCCGTAACAGGCGCAACCCAAGCACCTGCAATGAAGCATTTGCTTGGGTCGATATTCAGCGGTCGTATCGCCATCTCTTTCGTCAGTTTCCGTAGGCCACCGAGGGCAGCCAGGTAACGAGCCATGGGAACTCAAACACGATGAAGAGACCCAGAAGTTGCAGCAGCACGAATGGAATGACCCCCTTGTAGATATCCCCAATCGTGACACCAGGCGGGCAAACGCCCTTCAGATAAAAGAGCGCAAAGCCCACCGGCGGGGTTAAAAACGAGGTTTGTAGCGTCACCGCCACAAGGATCGCAAACCAGGTGATCACCGGTGCCGCAACCTGACCGTAGTCCGGAATGTCACCTTCAATCCCGAGGCCCTGAATGATTGGCAACATCAAAGGCATGATGATGATCGTGATCTCGATCCAATCAAGCAGGAAGCCCAAGAGGAAGACGATGAACAGGATGAAGAGGATGATCATGTAAGGGTCATCAAAGACGGACAACACCAGTCCTTCAATAATCTCATCGCCACCGTAGCGCCGCAAGATGAAGGCAAAGAAGTTCGCCGCCAGGAAGATACCGACGATATAGCCTGACGTGTTCAGCGTGGATCGGCTGACTTCCCGCAGAACCTTCATGTTCAATCGACCATTCATAAAGGCCAGCATCGTAGCGCCCAACGCGCCCAGACCTGAGGCCTCGGTCGGCGTAGCGACACCTGCAAAGATTGACCCGAGCACCAGCAGAATCAGAATCATTGGTGGGATGACAGCCAACAAGACTTCCTTGATCACAGGCCAGCCAACCTCTTCAGTCTTTTCTGGCACTGGCATCGCGTCGGGTCTAATCAGGCCATAGATCACGATGAACGTGATATAAAGCGCGCCAAGGATCAAACCGGGGAACAACGCCCCCATAAACAGGTCACCAAGGCTGATCGCCAGTTGATCAGACATGATCACCAGCATAATCGACGGTGGGATCAGGATGCCCAAAGTCCCGGCAGAGGCGATTGTGCCCGTGGCAATCGGCTTGGAGTAGTTCTGCGCCATCATCGCAGGCAAAGCCATCACACCCAGCAGCGTCACGGATGCACCGATGACGCCTGTTGATGCCGCCAGGATAATCCCGATCAGCAGGACTGTCAGTGACAGACCACCGCGCAGACTGCCGAACAGCTTCTGCATTGATCGCATCATGCGTTGTGCCACACCGGATTGATCCAACATCAACCCCATGAAGATAAACATCGGCAAAGCGACAAGAACGGGGTTCTTGACCGTGCTGCCAAAAATACGTCCTGAAAGCGCGCCCAACCTTTGATAGTCGATGCCAGTCCGGTCAAACTCGATGATGTCGCGGAAATAGCTGCGATAGGGATCCAGAAAAACCTCGGCGATCACAACGAAAACAAGGCTCACACCCACCAGTGCCATCGCCACCGGAATGCCGCGGAACAGCATCCAGATGAACGTCAGGAACATGACGATGACCGCAATCTCGTTGAGGGTCAGGAATTGTCCGATAAAGGAAAGCATGTACTACGCCCCTGTCTTACGTGAGGAATCCATGGCGCGTAGGACAAGGATGAGAATTGGTGTGACGATCAAAGCCGCGATGACGGTGTAAGTGATCTCGTAGTTGCCGAACTCAAGCTCGCCAAATGCGGGGCCGCGCGCGATGTCGCGGCTGGTGGCGCCCTCTTCAGCAAGCAGGGACATGACGCCGTAGAGGCAATAATAGATCGTCAGATTGATCAGGAGGAACGTGGCGGGAAACGCCGACCACATCTGCCGCCAAAGCTTGGGCGGATGCAGGCGCGACACGTTCCGCACGATGGCAGACCAACACGCTATACCGATGAAGACAAATGCGAGGTTCATGAAAACCTTCAGTATCCAAAGATTGTGTAACCCGTTTGGACTATCTGATCCCTCATCCGCGCGCACGGAACTGAGCGCATAATCGTAGGTCACATCCCAGGACAGGATAATAAAAGGCAGGAACAGCCAGCCAATTGCAAAGATATTGACGCGTGTTTTCTTTTCGCGCGGAAAACCGTCATAGAGGATATCAACACGCACATGGCTGTCCGTCGTGACGGCATAGCCAACGCCCATCAAGACTGCCGCCCCGTATAGCCACCACTGAAGGTCATCCAGCCAAGCCTGGTTCATACCAGAGTTTCGCAGGATGACTTGCGCCGTAATCGCCAACATCAAGATCGGGAATAACCAAGCCGCAATGTTCGACAGTTGAACAACGAAGCGGTCGCCACGATTGTGTTCTTCGCTTCCCACCTCGCCGGGATCTGATACGGCGACGAGCTCTTCTGGTGATTCCATAACGCGGTGTCCCTCCTGATGCATGAGTGTCTTGCCATCAAAGGGGCGCACCCGAAGGCCGCCCCTTTGTTTCTCTAAATCAACTGATGATCAGTTGCGTGGACGAGGGAGATAGATGTTGTTGGACCACGTCTTGTAGCCAGCGCGGAACTCTTGCAGGTCGTCCCAAACCAGCTTGAAGTACTCGTCTTCGGCTGCAAGTTCACCGGCAACTTCATTCCATGTGGACTCAAAGGTCTCCAACATCTCGACAGGCCACTGACGGATGGTCACGCCATTCTCTTCCACATTGGCAACCATGGCAGCATAGTTCTTAGCTTCACCTTCGGCGTAGTTGGTTGTGATGTTCGCCAGGCAGGCGACCTCGATCTGGTTCTGAGAGAACTCGTCCAGATCTTCCCAACGATCCTTGTTGATCAGAAGCTCAAACATGGTCGCAGGCTGGTGCCAGCCCGGGAAGTAGTTGTTGGACGCAATGTTGTAGAAACCCAGACGCTGGTCGATCAGCGGCATCGAGAACTCTGTCGCATCAATCGCGCCGCGCTCAAGGGCCGGGAAGATGTCACCCGCAGCCAGCAAGGATGTAGAGACACCCAAACGCTGCATGACTTCGGCGCCTAGGCCGAAGAAGCGCATGTTCAAACCTTCAAGATCGGCAACGCTTTCGATAGGCTCCTTAAACCAGCCGGATGTCTCTGGCGCGATGATACCGCAAGGCATAACCTTCACGTTGTACCCGTTCTCATCATACATGCGCTGGAACAGTTCATGACCGTCATCATAGAGCATCCATGCAAGGAATTCGCCTGCTTCCGGGCCAAATGGCACCGCGGCAAAAAGTGATGCAGAGGTGATCTTGCCCTGCCAGTATCCAGCGGTTGTGTAAGCCGCGTCCACCGAACCGTTGGATACAGCATCCAATGCCTCCAGCGTCGGAACCAACTCGCCGGGGTCAAAGTGCTCAAACTCAACCTCTGTAGAGATGCTGTTGATCTTCTCTACAAAATCGACACCTGCAGTACCTAGGATTGGCAAGTTGCGTGAGAACGCAGATGTCATCTCCAGTACTTCTTGTGCCTGTGCAGTGCCACCTGTCGTCATCGCGGCGACAAGCCCCATAGCCATTACTTTTTTCATCGTTTTCCTCCCAGAATTTTGCCCTGGTCTGACAGGGCATTTGGTCCTTTTTTCAACGCAACGGAATGTGACCACCAAACCGTCAGGTGTTTTCCAAGCAATGGTGCCCAGAAATACGCGAAGGCGCACAGATTTTTCTTGACCTGCATCAAATGACTGAACGGCCAAGGTGCCTCCAAACACCATTCGACAGTTCAACCTCTTGACGTCACCCCTTCACAGTATGAACCCATACTATTGACGACTTTTTCCAATCTGTAAGCATGATTTCCGAGATTTTTGTTCAGAAAATCTTATTGCATGTTAAGAAAACATGAGATTATTCACATTCAGATCGAATTTGCGGAAGAGCCATTGCCAGACATCAACCTGAAACTACTTCAATCCTTTTTGCTGGTGGCAAAGCTAGGGAGTTTCCGGTTGGCGGCCGAATCTGCACGCCGCTCAACCGCTGCGATCAGTATGCAGATCAAAGAGTTGGAAGATCAGGTCGGCATGCGCCTGTTTGTACGCCGCACCAGCAGGGTCACACTCACGCCAAATGGACGTTTGCTTTTTGATAAAACCGCCCGGGCGATGCGCGACATTGATGATGGGTTCCGATCATTGTCGGACATTGCAGCAATGCGTCAATCCACCGTCACGATCGCTTGCGCGCCGACGTTGGCACCCAAACGTGTTGGTGGCGTCCTGACCACCTTCCGCCGTCGGTTTCCCGACAGCAGCGTGCGGCTGATCGAGGCACCACCGGCAGCGGCGCTCGAAATTCTCGAACGCCAGGCGGCGGAGTTCTATGTTGGGCCCTCTGTATCAAACCTCAAGACTTTTACCTTTGAGAAGCTCACCGATGAACCTCTGCATGCATGCATTCCGCCAGAGTTTGATCGGGGTCAGCAGACGGTTAGATTTGAAGACCTCAAGGCCTTCCCGATTATCCTGCTTGATCGCTCAACGGCCATTCGCACGCTGATTGATGACATCCTCCATCGCAAGTCCTTGTCGCTGAATGTGGCCTATGAATTGCAGAACGCCTTTACCGCTCTGAGTTTTGCCTCAGCGGGATTGGGCGTCGCGATGCTGCCATCCATCGCGATCGAGATAGCCGAGTTTGACGGCTACCGCGTTGTACCGTTCGGAGAACCAGAGGCCGCACGCTCGATCGAATCATTGCCGAGAAGGGCTATGTACAGCACAATTACTCAGAACAGCTGATGCGTTTGATCCGGGCGGCTTTTCCTTGAGTGGGGGTGTTTGCTGCGACGCTATTGGGGGCCGGTATCCTCGGCAACGTCCTACCGTCCCGCCGCAAGCTGTCAGCCGCCAGAGCTGCGTTTTGCGGTCACGCACTATTGACGATATCTGGCACTTCGTGAGGCTTGTAAGCGACAGCCCAAGTCCAAACGCCAAATCGGCCTTCTTCGTTTACAGCGGCAATCCATTCTTCCAGTGCAGCATGCTTAGCATCGTTCTGCGGGCTCTTCTGACCCTTGATCTCCAAAACCAAGTTCGTGCCATTGGTCATTCGCATCAGGAAATCTGGCACGTACCGCCGCTTTGACCCATTCCAGAGATAGTAAATCTCAAAGCCTAAATGGTCGTTTTTGACGTAGGAGGCGACTTTGTCTGATCCTTCGAAGAAGTTTGCCGCATACCCTTCCCAGCTTGCGTCGCCGACCACATGGCTAATGTGGGACTTGGTCGTCAGCATGTTGGGCTTGGTCGTGTACCAGGTGCGCATGTCGCCGGTTCGACCCACAGGTTCATCCTCATCATAAATCGCTTCAAGGGCTGTGCGGTTTTCCTGTCGGAGGTATTGGCTGACATGTTGAACAATCAAGTCGATATTTAGGCCAATCAAAATCCGCTTTCGGAGAGGCTCCTTGTGAAAGAGCGACGGCACCTCAAGCTGATCGGAAGCTATGAACGTTTCCACGTGCCGTATCAGTTGCTTCAAGAGCAGTTCTTCGCGCCCAACAAAGCTCCCAGCCATGTCACTGAAGCATTTGCGTGCTGCTTGGAAGGTCATCCGTTGTAGGCGGAAACCTTCAGGGATCTTCTCAAGATCAATAGGTGTTATCTGGCTCATGTCCGAAGCGCCGGTCATGGCGGGGGCCAGCTCAGCGGATACCACGCTAGCCGCAGGATCGAGTGTAAGGGCTGGCAAGTTGGCCCAGTCAACTTGCAGCGTGCGCCTAAGAACTTGATCAACCCGCAGGATATTTGGCCACTGCAACTCATGCTCTGCGCGTTCCGGCAGAACTTCGACCTGGAAGCTTTGCTTGGGTGGCTTTGGTGGCTCAGGGTCGTCGCTAGTGTCCTGGTAAATGGAGAGTGGCACGCCAAAAACGTTGACGTATTCAGTGACGAACAACCCGTCGCGCTCGCCGCCTTCTTCCTTGTCGTAAGTGACCCGACGCAAACCACGACCTATGACTTGCTCGCACAAAAGCTGTGAAGTGAAAGCTCTCAACCCCATAATATGGGTCACGTTCTTAGCGTCCCAGCCTTCGGACAACATGGCTACTGAGATCACTTTCTGAAGGGTTTGACCCGCGCCATTCCTTTTGCCAACGTTGTCAACAATCTCGCGCAGAAGTTCCTCTTTTTTTAGGTTCCGAAGTTCAGCCTTTCGGGTCTCCGGCAAGGGCAAGCCATCAACGATCTCATGCAGTCGTTCTTCATAGGGCTTATCGGCGGTAGCTTTCTCTCCGACCTCTGCCTTCTCAAGAACCTTGCTATCGACCCTGAGCGTTTTGTCCGGCGCTTGCAGCTCTGGCCAGTGCGCATCTCCGGCGTTGAAGTATTTTTCAATTCTCGCCGCTGTCTCGGTGCGGTTGCACACTGTCAAAAGAACCGGCGGTGCGGGCATCCCCTGTTTTTCCCAGGTCGCCTTCGTCTCACGCCAATCAGCCGCCAACAGAGTATAGGCCTGTTGAACAAGCTGGGGCAGCGCCTCGTGCGGCTCGGCCTTCCGGTTCAAATCCTCTGAAACCGAGCTGTCCTTGTAGAGATGATAGAGCTTTGGCCGAAGCGTCGCCGCATCTGGGATCGCATCGTCGCGGACCACAACTCGCGGCGTCTTAACGAGACCGGCTTCGATTGCGTCGTTCAAGCCAAAGTCAGAGATGATCCACGTAAACAGCGCGTGGTCCGAGCTGGCCATGCCTGAGGGCGAGAAAGGGGTTGCTGAAAGGTCGAAGCACCGGATGAGCCGACGCGTCTTGTGCAGTCTGTCCAGGCCCTCAATCCACCGTGTCGCTTCATCGACATCCAGGCCCATTTCCTTTGCCTTGTTCTTGCCGACCTTATCCTTCGGATTTTGGCGATAGGCGTGATGGGCTTCGTCGTTGATCACAACGATGTCTTTGAACTCGGCAAGCTTGCCCAACACTCGTCGGGTGTAGGCTTCGTCCGTTTCCGGTCCTTTTTTCACGACCGAACGTTCGGGTTCTTTCGCTGGCATCAACGTGTGCCAGTTCTCGATGCGGACTTCGGCCTGGTTCAACTTTTGCCGCATCGCGTTATCAGGGCAGATGTTGAACTCATCGTAGTAGCTGCCGTCGGTCGGCAGTAAGACCTGAAGCCGCCCTTTTACCGTGATCCCAGGCGCAACGATGAAGATTGCTCGACTGAACTCCTTATTCCGCTTGGGATAAGTCAGCGCGTTTAAGACCTGCCAGGCTATGATCATCGCCATCACAGTCGTCTTCCCGGACCCTGTGGCCATCTTATTGCAGAGGCGTTCCCATGGACCACCGTCACCAGGGATGGCAATCCCTTGCTTGTATTCAGCCGCCCCTTCGACCCACCAGATCAGCGTTTCTATGGCTTCGAGCTGACAGAAGTAGAACTGAAGTTCTCGCGCCGTCTCATCATGCCAATGCTCTAGTAACTTACGCGTGACAATCGTGATCCCAGGATAGCCAGCATCGCGCCACTCATCGACGCGACCGCGAATGACATTGACCAATTCGATCTCTTCGACACGCCGGGTCTGGTCGCGAGTATTGATGATCTCATAGGTTGCCGGACGCCGCTCATGCTTCAGCTCAAGCGTTCCATCATTCACCTTGTCCCAATACTTGCCTGGCCGCTCCGTCGGCTTGTTGATGATCAGGGACATATCAGGCGTCCAACTCGACGATCTTCAGGCTTTCGATGCCTCTGTCGTCTACGATCTTCACCGCAACTTTGTTGTGATCTCCGACCTCGAACGGCAGCGATACAGTTCCATGAAATTGGTCGAGTAAATCTTCTTCCAGCTCCGCTCGGATCGTCGCCTTTAGTCGGTTCCACCCATCTTTCGCCCCGGCCATCGGGAAGAAAACCTGATGCGGGAACAGCGAGCGCTCGTTGTAGTCCGTATCCAACGACCACATGGCGATCTTACTCTTGCCGCCGCTGTCAAGTTCACCGGTCTTGGTATTGAAGTAATCGAAACCGTTGACCTCGACCTCCCATTTCCCGTCGTCGCGCTTGCGCACATCGACATCGGGCTGGCCCATCAGCCAGAAGCTCTGGTTGCTAGACCGTTTCTTCTTCAGATCGTCGGTGAGCAGGTCAGTGTTCATCTGCGCTTTCAGCAGCGTCACACCCGGCCATTCCAACTCATCAATGTCCTTCGCGGCCTCCGGGTCGAAGGTGAATGCACAGAAGACGATGACCTTAGGCGCTGGGCGCAGCTTTTCCGCCTCTCGCAAGGCCATCTCGACCTGTCTCTGTTCTAGCGCGGCGTGTTCTGGGCCAAAGCTGACCACAACGCGATCTCCGCTTTCAGCGAGCGAGCCGCTTGCATGGAGGTTCTTTAAGCCGGGGATCACCTCAAGATCGGCAAACTCCATCATCTGCTTGTTTTTGCCGCGAATGCCGGTCTTCAATAGCTCGTCACGCCACATGGATTGGCGGGAGGTTGCGCCGGACCGGGCGAGGCTGTCATCGGGTTCGCCTACTGGTAGCGCATCGTCGTCCAGCCCCATGACTACTGGAGCGGGCACTGCCTCAACAGTGAACTTGCCGGTGACCCGCAACTTGGTTTTGTCGATTTGAGGTTGATCATAGAGCGTTTCTTGGTCGGCGTGATCTGCGATGGATTGGTCCATCCGGGCTTGCATGGCTCGCCGGGCAGAATGGAACGCGTCGAAAGCCTTGCGAGCACCCTCCGGCCAGTCCTCCGGCCAATCAAATGGCACCTCCCATTCATCCAAGGCTTCCCCGTCTTTGAAGTTAACCTTCTTGCCCTTGCGCACTCCTTGTTTTGGTTTCAGCGCGTTAGGAGGGCTCGCCATAAGAGCGGTATTCAAGTCATCCAGAGCCGCCACAACCCTGTGCTGATCTTCTTCGTAGATCGTGTCGATGTCCGGATTATTGGCAATGGACTTCAGCGTGATGTGTGGCACAGTTTTGTAGTTGAAACCGCCCTTCAACCCTTCATGTGGATACCGTAGATCGAAGTAGTCGAAGCTGGCCGTCATAAGCCTTTGCTTGGCGAGGGTGATCGCCACACGAGAAGTATCGCAGGTAACGGAGGTCGTTCTTTCAACCTCCAGCAGTACTGGAGGTGATGATGTTATTCGAGTCAAGCGTTTCGGACCCTGCGAGGCTGCCTATTGAAAACGGTCGTTTTCGATTGGCCTCAGTCTACGATGAAGGTTCCCTGAATCAGCAACGTCGCTCCCGTTGTATCATCGATGATGAAAACACCTCCGATTTCATCCGCTTCAGGCCCAAAAAAACCGCCAGATGTCTGAACTGTCTGTGTCCCACTGAGCGTCGAGGTAATTTCGGTACTAGCAAAGGTGGCTGTGCCGCCCGTGAAGACGCTTCCAGCTATCGATGCATCGTCGATTGTAATTGTTGCAACATCTGACACGGGTTGCGGTGCGGCTACACCTGTCGATCTCGTACCATTGAGATTCTCAAAAACCAGATCGACATCGTTGCTGTTGAAGACAACTTCTGCACTCACCGCCCCGGTCAGGTCATATACGGCAGAACCATCGATTATCTGGATGCTGCTTCCCGCCGAGTCGGCATAGAGTGTGACCGTGCCAGTTGTTGGCATGTCACCGGCGGCGGTCGGTATACCAATAACTCCGATTGATGGTATTCCCGCATTAGGTTGAGATGTGAACGTGGTGACATAAGCGGTTGATAACTCGTCGAGTGTGATGATGCCCCCGCCGTCGAGATCGATCTGTGTTCGAAGAGCATTGATGTCACCCGACAATGCACCAACTGTCGCGCGATCAGCGGATCGGTCCAGAGTTCCAGCCAACAGTCCCAGGGTTGTGCTTCCCGAGGGCAACTCATGCCCTGATAGTTCGCTGGTTTCGGTCGAGGTCGCATCGAAAATCTGGACATATGTTACTGGATCGCTGTCAGGGCTACCCTCATCACTGTCACCGCTGCCTCCATCACCACAAGCCGATAGGGCAATGACTGTTAAGGAAGAAAGATGTAGTTTCATGAATTTCATCACTGCAAACTCAAATGAACGCGAAGTCATCGGGCGAAAGATCATTGGTTGTAAGCTCATGAAATATCACCGTGGTACCCGAATACTCCCATGTGGCGTGACCATTGAGATCAATGACAAGGTCAAACGCCTCGTTGGCCGAAGAGAACCCGAAGCTGGTCACATCAATAGTATCAATACCTGATTGGAAGTCAGGTCCGACGATCTGGCTTGATCCAGGGTCGTCGTAATCGATTAGAACCTGTGCGATTGTGTCAGTGCCGTCATCGGGACGGAAAACGAACGTGTCGGCACCAAGCCCACCTTGTAGCAGATCGTTTCCAGTTCCACCGTCGAGCAGGTCGTTACCAAAGATGAAGTCACTGATATCACCAACGAGAACGTCGTTCTCCGCACCACCAGAGATATCATCGTCGCCGACGCCACCTATGAGAACGTCAACACCACTTTCGCCTTGCAGTGTGTTAGTACCTGACAGCGCCACGACCACGTCATCCTGCGTCCCACCGTTTAGCAGGTCATCACCGAACGGATCGATGATCTCGTCGTTGCCTGCCGCACCAAATGAATTATCGTTGCCGGTCCCTGCGTTCAGGAAATCGTTTCCGTCACCACCATTCAACTCATCGTCTCTGTCGCCCCCCAAAACGGAGTCATCAAGATCAGACCCTTCGTAGACCAGAATACCATCTGAGACGAAGCTTTCGGCGGAAACCGTATAGTTGTTCGACCGGTCGTCATCATCAACCACAGAGAACAAGTCGGCCAGTACCGCAACCCTGTATTCGCCTTCAGCCAAATAAGGGAGTTGGAGTTCGGAAATGGCAAACGTGAAGATGTCAGAACCATCGTCCACAAAGGATGATGGAATTTCAGGTAGGGCAAACGTGTTGATAAGCAGACTGTCAGCCCCGCCATCTTCTTGCACCAAATATACGGCCAGCGTCGCCCCTTCCGGGACTGCCTGGCCACCACTATTCTGAATTGATCCACTGATCGAAATCTTGTCGTCGCCTTCCACCGTGAATGTCGGGTTGTCCACTACCAGATCAATTGAGTCATACAGGCGCTTTTGTTCTTCTGTACCGATAAACACTCGAACGCTGTTGCTGTCATTATCTGCCAAACGATCACTGGGCTCAGACGCATCACTTCTGACACGAAAGAAGACATCGTAGTATCCTGGCAGGACCGCGCCGTCTGTGAAAGTGCTTGAACCCGTTACAAAGTAGTCCTCCCGACGCTTGTACTGCTCCTCAAAGTCCGAAAACGCGGCTCCGAGTATAGTCTCGGTGTTGTCTGTGACACTTCGGAATACAACGTCAGCGATCTTGTTGAAAAATGGGGTATCGATTGTTCCGTAGTTTCCTATGATGCCTGAAAACGCAAACCTGTCACCACCTTCAATTCTATCCGTCGAAATTGAGAAGTTGCTGGCGCGGTTGTCCGTGTATCCGATCCACTCTGCCTCTGTCTCTGCAACGGTCAGTCGTATCTCCAGCAGATTGTCCGACCTGTCCGACTCAAGTCCACGGACATCCTCGTCGATCAGCGCAAGTATGTAGAGGTTTGTCGGGTCAGTTGACCCCCTCAATTCTTGGACCATCGCGCTGGCAATTGTTAGCTGCTGGCTTTCGGAGTCCACCCTTCCTGGTGAAATCCCTTCCTGGACGCCGTTTCGGTTCCGGCCATAGAACTCGTTGGCCAACTGGATATCTACATCCTCATCAATCCGGCTGTTTGTGGACAGGTAGAATGTCACATCGGATCGGGCCGAGACTGCGCCCCCTATATTCTCAATCAGGTAGTCGATCTCAAAGCTTTCCCCGAAAACCAACTGTGTCTTCGTCGCAAAGGGCTGGATGAAACGCAGATTGGCTAGGTTGGACGGCGCAGAACCAATATCCAGAGTACCGATAGCTGTGTTGTTGGTTTCGTCATTTTCTGTCCAGCGCCCATTGTAGTCCGCAACCACGCCGACGTAGTAACTTCCAGAAAGGTTGCTTGGTAGCGTGTACTCCACTCGTCCCGCATCATCTTCACCAGGGGTCAATGTGCCAGGCTGATCGGTTCCAATCAGTATGTCGCTTGAGTCGAAGATTTGGTCACGGGACAAATACACCCCGGTTGTCGTCCCAAGCGCAGATTGCTGGCCGACATTGTTGACATCAAATCGGACTGTAAGAACGCTGCCAGGTAAGAACGCACCAGTGCTGGAACTGACTTCTTTCAGTGTTGGTACGAGGTCAGCCCTACCGCCAGTTGTCGGATCGGTATCAGGATTGTCCCCAACGCCCCCACCACCTGAACTCCCACCTCCGTTGCTGGGCGCAATGCTGGTGACCGTGGCACCAAGCCCGCTTGCAAAGGAGGGGCTAAAATCCCCGTCCGCCTGAATGATATTGAAGCCGATCTCATCAACAGCATCCTGCGACGCGGCTACAAATTCGTAGCGACCAATATTCGCGATGCTGTCTTCAAAGACCTGGCCCGACGCAATGATCTGCCCATCCTTCGTCAGGTAACCACCGCCAATCGTGCGATCCTGGATGGCGAAATAGGTGACATCATAGACCCCATCGTTGTCGGTCCATCCGCTTGTCGGGTAGATATCTATCAAGGGGACGGACTCGCCATAGACGATGGAGATGCTGTTCCGTTCGACGGACAGGCCGTAGTTGATAGTGCCTTGAGGTACGTCACCAGTTGGCGGAGGGTTTCCACCCGTGCCGCTACCACCCGCGTTCGGGTCATCATCGTCTTGGGGTGGATCGTTGGGAGGGGTGATAGGGTTGAGTTCCGTAATCCATTGATCAACAGTTTGAGTGCGGTCGCCGAAGGTTATTCGCTCAACATCGTTTGCGAGAGTGTCCATTCCTTCGTCCACCGATTGAACGACAACACCATCAGAGCTTCGAAAGATTGAAGTAATGCCATTTGTATCTGAGACGAAAACCGCGGTGTCTGTGTCAAGCCCGCCCCGCAATATGTCGTTACCTAGACCGCCGTACAACGTGTCTCGGCCGCCCCTACCATCCAAGATGTCATTGCCCGCCCCGCCGCTCAGCAGGTCATTCCCATTCAGGCCAATCAACGTGTCGTTTCCGCTAAGGCCCAGGATGTAGTCGGACAAGTCACTACCTAGAAGCGCCCTTGACCCTTCGTCATTGTCGTTATCAACGCCCGTCCCATCAGTGTATACCGTGAACAGATTGATTGCAGTTCCGTCGAGTTCAGTAGTTCTCGTGTAGTCTGCAACTCCCATGATCACATTTTGTGAAACGTGGAGTCTTTGAAGCGGGTCGTTTAAATACGCCTGAAAATTTGCCCAGTACAGATCAACGTTGTGTTCCGCTCCGAAAGTGGAGGAGCCTTGATCGTCTTCATTCAAAATATTGGGTAAGTTGATCTGCAGTTCACCAATGTCGTGCAGATTCAGCCTCAAGGCGTCATTTGCCCCTATTCCATCTTCGAGTGTGGGGTAGCGAACGCTATCTTCAGAGTGGGCCAAGTTGAAGTAATAGTCTGGGTAATTGACTGCTAAAATCTGTTCTCCCACCACAGGAAGAGTAGTTATTGAAGCATAGTTATTTAGACTAAGTTCACCGGCTAAACCTGGTGGAACTCCAGCAGAGCCAATAGAAACCGCTGTAATCTCAAGCCCATCTACTGCCTCGAATCTTTGGGCATCTGTCAACATAAAGATATCCACCATCGTGCCGCCTAAGCTCTGTCCTGACACAGTGAAATTCTCGATGTCGTTCGCGACTATGTACTGCAGTGCAGCATCCACGACGGGTTGCAGATTTGTGTAATAGCCTGCTGCTGAGCCGCCGAAGAATGTCTGTCCAGTCGCGGCATCTGCTCCATCGGAGCCTCTGAGCGATAGTGCCACAGTATCCTTACCGTCGATGGTCGTGCGGACAAGCAGAGCTTCTGCTCCATTCACTTCGAAGAGACCTAAACGGGAAACATAAAGCCCACCGGAAGTGAACTCTGCTGATCCATTATTCTCGAAGGCATTTCCCAGATTGTCGTCGGTGAGGACTACAACATCGCTATCGACGCTTTGAAGAAAGCCACGATAGTTGTCACCATACCGGAGATTGCCATCATCGGTTGGGTCCAGCCATTGGTCTGGATTAACTTCAGAGTCGGAGTCTCGAAGCCTCGACCCACCATAGGCGGCTCTTGCTAGAAGCACCCCAAATTCAACTTGCGCGTTGTTACTAATCATCCATTACCCATTCAACATTTACCCCACGCGAAACTGGTTTACGGTTTCTCCCACTACCACGTTTGGACTCGATACATGAACTTATTGGCGAGTCTGTGTCAACTCTTGCGGGTGTTTCAACTTCGCATAGTCGTTTTGAAAGTCACTTATCGAGCTAGCTGCTTTTCTGGGCATCACGCTTCGGTGGGGTCCGTCCTGTCAAGGATAATAATTTGCACAAACGGTTGTTTTCGAGCATCTCATTAGGTCTGCCCAACCGGCCTGGAATCCACAGGCGTTGAGTTTCTCAAAAACCACTATCCATACCGATGCTGCCAATCAGTAGATAGGCGATGAGTTTTGAGAAGGAGGCGGAATGAAGATCGGATAAGGTCAGCCCGTCCTGCGACGTGTCTTGCATAGGCTTCACGGCCCAAAGCAGTCTGCTGGTCAGGCGTGAGTTCGTGTAGTGTCCGCCGGATGTCGGATAGCCTTCGGAACACTGCTGCGATCTCTCGGCGCTTCTTTTGGGTTGCAAAAGTCGCGCGTTGAAGTGCCTCAGAACGATCAGAGGTTTTCAGTGAGACCCAGTATTCTTTACGTTTTAGTTTTGCCTGCATCGATTTGGGAACCTGCACACGCACGTACCAGCGATTGCCGCGAAGGAAGATTTTGGGTACGGACACACGTGGGTTCATCCCGTCACTGTAGCAGTCTATTGTAGCAAAGCAAGAACGTCAAAGCCATATTTTGCAGCATCATTCTGAAAAATATAGTTAATTTGGGTTGATGGCGGAGACGAAGGGATTCGAACCCTCGAGACAGTTTCCCGCCTACTCCCTTAGCAGGGGAGCGCCTTCGACCACTCGGCCACGTCTCCGTCGGCGGTTCTATGAGCTAACCCCTAGAGAAACAAGCGTTTTCTTCTGCAAATTTTGCAAAGCACGCAACTATTTGTTTTCATTGATTTTCGTGCACCCAGATTATCGGATTGGGGGCAGAAGGGACTGTGTTTCCGCTGATACGTACCGCTAAGGTGGTGGCATCCCTGCGCAATCTGCCACGTGGTACGGGGGGTGTTCGATCAATGGAGAAATTTCCCAGGCCAAAAAAATGGCTGCGGCAGTCATCCGACCAGTCCACGCTGCCATCGCATGGCTACTTTGCCAGCCCGCAAGACAATGCCGCCCGGGCCGCCAGCGCCATTTACTGCGATCATCACGCGATACGACGCAACTTGCCTGCAAACATGTTTGGTTTATTCGACTGATTGTGGGATATGCCGCGTACAGTATGAGACTAAGTGGTCAGAATAGGAATGCAGCGTGAAAGTTATCGTTATCGGGCTCGGGTACGTTGGTCTATCGAACGCCGTTCTGCTTGCGCAAAACAACACCGTGGTTGCCGTAGATCTGTCGGATGAAAGGGTCGGCATGGTCAATAGACGTGAAAGCCCGATCGAGGACACCGAACTGGAAGAATACCTGACAACGAAAGATCTTGATCTTGTTGCCACCACCGATCTGACTGACGCTATCGCCGATGCAGACTATGCCATCATTGCCACCCCTACCGACTATGACCCGATTGAGCACTACTTCGATACCTCCTCGGTCGAGGCAGTCGCCAAGACCGTGCTTGATGCGAACCCATCTGTCGTTGCCGTAATAAAGTCCACAATTCCGGTGGGGTTCGTCTCGCGCATGCGGGCCGAGCTTGGGACAGATCGTATCATGTTCTCACCAGAGTTTTTGCGCGAGGGTCGGGCGCTTTACGACAATTTGCACCCATCCCGTATTATCGTGGGAGATCGCGGAAACAGTGCCGAAGTCTTTGCGAACCTTCTGGTGCAGGGTGCGATATCGGATGCTCCGGCGGTATTGTTCACCGATCCCGATGAGGCCGAGGCCATCAAGCTTTTTGCGAACACCTATCTTGCAATGCGGGTCGCCTTCTTTAACGAGTTGGACAGCTACGCGATGGCCGGAAACATGGATCTCGCGCCAGATTATTGAAGGGGTCGGGCTCGATCCGCGCATAGGCACCCACTATAACAACCCCTCCTTCGGCTATGGCGGATACTGTCTGCCCAAGGACACAAAGCAGCTGTTAGCGAATTACTCGGAAGTACCGCAAAACCTGATCCGTGCCGTTGTTGATGCGAACCGGACGCGCAAGGATTTCTTGTCAGACCGGATTATTGCGGCTCAGCCGAAGGTCGTTGGCATCTATCGGTTGGTGATGAAAGCGGGGAGTGACAATTTCAGGCAATCCTCAATCCAGGGCATCATGAAACGAGTGAAAGCCAAAGGGCTGGAGGTCATCGTTTTTGAACCTGTGATGGAAGAAGATACATTCTTTGGTTCGCGCGTGATCCGTGATCTCGAAGCCTTTAAGCAAGAGGCGGACTTGATCGTCACCAATCGTGCGACACAGGAGTTGGATGATGTCAAAGACAAGGTTTTCACCCGCGACCTGTTTGGCGCAGACTAAGGAGAGCTTTTGATGCATACTGCTCTTGTCACCGGGGCGGCTGGTTTTATCGGTTCATTCGTGTGCCGCACGTTGCTGGAAGAAGGCTGGCGGGTGATCGGGCTGGATTGCCTGTCTGACTACTATGATGTCAGCCTGAAAGAACGACGCGAAGCGGGACTGATGGCCTATGATGACTATCGCTCGGTGCATGGAATGGTCGAAGACCCCGGTCTGTTGATGGCGCTGTTCACCGAGGAAAAACCCGATGTTGTCGTTCACCTCGCCGGGCAGGCGGGTGTGCGCTACTCCATTGAAAACCCAAGGGCCTATCTGGAAAGCAATATTGTGGGGACGTTTGAAATGTTGGAAGCGGCGCGCGCCTTTCCACCGCGACATATGCTGCTTGCGTCAACATCGTCGGCCTATGGTGCCAATGAAGACATGCCCTACACTGAAACAGATCGCGCCGATCACCAAATGTCGTTTTATGCCGCGACAAAGAAATCGATGGAAAGCATGGCCCACAGCTATGCTCATTTGTTTGATTTACCGATCACAATGTTTCGTTTCTTTACAGTCTACGGACCGTGGGGGCGACCTGACATGGCATTGTTTAAGTTTACAAAAGCCACCCTCGCCGGTGACCCCATCGACGTTTACAACAATGGCGACATGAAGCGCGATTTCACTTATGTCGAAGACTTGGTGCATGCGATCAGACTACTAATTGATGCGGTCCCTGTGCGGCCAGCAGGCGGTCAGGTCGATGAAGGCGACAGCCTGTCCCCCGTCGCGCCATTCCGCGTCGTCAACATTGGCAACAATGAAATGTTGCAGCTGACTGACTTCATCGCAGCGATCGAAAGTGCCCTTGGGAAAACCGCCATCCGGAACAATATGCCTATGCAGGCAGGGGATGTGCCCGCCACGTGGGCCAATGCTGATTTGCTAAATAAGCTCACGGGGTATGCACCCAAGACGTCGGTACAAGACGGGGTTGCAAGCTTTGTGCGGTGGTACCGACAGTACTACGATATCTGATGATGCGGATGGCGGCCAAGATCAAAGGCGGTCGTTTTCAGACGCTCTGTCTGATACTGGAATTGCCCGCGCCAACCCAATGCGTTGCACCCACTGCGTTTAATACCATGCGTTCACAATCTGAATGATTGTCCGAGGCCTTTGATTGCAAAATCTCACCAGATTGAACCTTCATGCCCTCGAAGAGCTTCTCACCAGCGCGGCCGTGGGCGGGTGTCCCCGAGTGGAAAGCTCCTGAACCAGATCACAGTGCCGCTGTCGGGGATGACCCAGATTCACGACATGTCGATCACCAAGAACTACGCCATTATTCTGGATCTTAGTGTTGTCTTTAGTGCTTGGGCGCTTTTGAAAACAACGCTTCCTATCAAGTGGGATGGCAAGAAAGATGCGCGGGTTGGAGTGATCCCTAAAGGCGGCAAAGCAGAAGACATCCGTTGGTTTGATGTTGCTCCGTGCTACGCCTACCACACGATGAACGCCTATGAGACCGAAGGCGGCGATGTCATTCTCGATGTCAGCCGCTACGAAAAGGCCAGTGCCAAGGATATGTATGGCCCACTGGGCGACACCGAACCGACAATTGAGCGATGGGTCCTTCCGATGTCAGGCTCCGCCAAAGAAGCGAAAGAAGAACGGATGTTTGCGCTTCCATTGGATTTCCCAAAAATCAGCGCAGCCGTCGAGGGACGCGCGTATCGCTATGGCTACACTGTCGAGGCTTCGCTTGATCCGTCATTTGATCGCGCTGTCAAACTCGATTTCGACACGGGCGAGGCGCAATACCAAGCCTTTGATGGCGGAATGTCGTCCGAGATGACCTTCGTGCCGCTTGGGCCGGGGGAAGACGAGGGTTGGCTCATGGGATTTGTTTTCCAAACCAAGTTGCAACGCTCACGTTTGGTGATATTGGATGCGGCGAATTTCGAAGAAGAACCAATTGCTAGCATCTGGATACCTGATCAATACGTTCCAATCGGCACGCACGGCGGTTGGCTCCCCGCACCCACCTGATCTTTGGACTTGAATTCCGCTAGCTGCCTGAGAAAACCGCTATACTCTCGATCAGTCGTCGATTGGGACACTTAAAAGCGCCTGACTGATGGAGGTGAGACCACCAATCCCATCGAGATGCGCATTCCATGCGCGTCTATGTGACATACATTCCATTGTTTTTTGGGGTCTTTCGATATCTCAATCCGTTCGAAGATCGTAGCGAAGACCATCTCCGGTGGTCAAAAACTGAGTGCCCTGTACTCCCACCAAGCGTTTGCCATCGACCAATTTAGGGGGGCCATCAAATGTCTGCAGAATTCATGCTGATCACGTTCCTCCTATTTTTGGCGGGCGCGATTGCTGTGCCGATTGCGTCCAGATTGGGTCTGGGGTCTGTGCTTGGTTACCTGATAGCGGGCATTGCTCTCGGTCCGGAGCTGCGGGGATGGTCCATTTGTTGTGGGCGAAACACGTGACATTCTGGGCAAACCCTGTGCGTTGCTACGGTTCGTTGAAGGCAGCGAGTTCGTCGCGGATCATGACTTCCTCTATGTTCGCGAGGATACACCAAACATGCTCTTCATGGGCGGCAAGCATGTGGATGGCACCGGGTTCTACTACCCTGAGAACCGACCCACTGTCGGCCTTCAGCAGCCATTGATCCGGGTGAACTGATGCGTCTGCGCTTGCCCTTCTGGTGGTACATCGCGCCAGCCTATCTCACGCTCTGGACGATCTGTTTCAGCCTTTGGAACTTTGTCGACGGCAACGGCATGATGATCGCTTTTGGCGTCGATACCGGTGGGGCAAGCGACTTCATCATGCTGAACTCTGCCGCGCGCTATATTGCGATTGGTGTGGCGATGATCTTGGGCATCTGGGTGTTCCGCACCTTTGCCTCGATCCTCACCGCGCTTGTGACCTGGCTTGTCATGGACCTGCTGGATCTGGTGGCAGGTCTTCAAACAGGCCTTATCACCGACGGTATCGGCGTCGCGCAGTCCTTCATCATGTTTCTGGGACCGAACCTCTTCGCCATCGCAACGCTGGTCATTCTGACCCGCAGGGCGAGACCGGCATGACCTCATCAGCAATAGATGACCCACAACATGAGGAAATGCCCAGAAGTCGGCAATTTATGTCGCTTGCTCCGACAGTACATCACACAACCTTCGGGCCGCTGGCGAAGGGAGGTTGTCACGCATCACTGTTCGAAGCGCGATACCTCCGAATGTCATTTCGGGGCATACTCTTACCAAGCGCCCCGTTTCCAAATCTTCCGCGACGGACAGTTCGGTAACAAGAACACATCCAAGGCCTTGTTTGGCAAAGGCGATGGCCGCCTCACGATTGGCGACCATCATGAGTTTATAGGGATGAAGTGTAATGGGACTGCTTAACCCATCCCTATACCCGGCGACAGAACCCGAACCCCCGGGGCCAACCATAAACGTAGAGTCGACAGCAAATTCCAAAGCGCTCTCGGTCTCACGGATATCCGGGACTTCCCGTGCGACAACCACAAGGTCCAACCAGCCAAACAACGCCTCATCCCTCGCGCTGTCGGAGGGTCGTTTTGGCGCGTAGTTGGTTCGTATGGCGATGTCGAACACGCTGTTGTCGAGATCCACCATGTGATCATTCGCATCGATGGCCAATTCAACTTCAGGATAAATCGCGCTGTAGGTAGACATGCGCTTTGGCAGCCAATGAAGGGCCAGTTCTGCCGGGAGCGTTACGCCCACAGTTCCGGTCAGCACTTGCTCGTCATCTGAATGAGACAGCGCCGATTGCGCCGCTTCTATCATCCGGCTTGCGTCGCGATAGACCTGTTCACCCGCATTGGTGAGTTCCATGCTTCGGGTTGAGCGCACAGCCAGAGTAACGTTGAGCTCATCTTCGAGCTCCGACAAGGCGGCCGATAAGACGGGCACCGAGAGACCAAGGCGTTGTGCCGCCCCACGGATGGACCCTGCCTGCGCGATCGCTTCAAAATAGGCAAGACGGCGGAGAGTTTGATGGGCAACGGTTCTTATCATTGTTCTTAATATCAGAATAGTGAATTTTATTATTCTGCACTACCGCAAGATTTATCACGGTGCAATCGTCCGAACCATTATCCTATTGGAGTTGGAGAAACCCTGATGAATACCACGATTTCACGACGTCGCTTTATTGCCACCACGGGCGTTGGCTCTGTCAGTGCTGCCGCGGCCATGGCTGGCGCATCAACCACGGCCAGCGCGCAAACCACCCGTCAACCCATTGAGCATGCAACACTGATCTCAATTCAGAAGGCTGCAGGCGCCACGCACACATTTGTCACCAACAATGATGGGCGCGTCACAATCCAGGTGATCGAAGGGCCAACGGGATCAATCCTGGTGGATTCCGGCGATGACCAAAAATACGCGGCCGAAGCACGCGCGTTTGCCGAAGCCCTTGGCAAACCTATTGACGCCGTCATGCTGAGCCATGATCACCCCGATCACACCAGCGGTATTCCATCTTATGCGGGTCTGCCGATCTTCACCAGCTCAGGCATTCTTGCAAACATCACAAATGGACCATTCGACAAACCGAGCAACCTCGCAGAAGTTCAGGCTTTTGACGACGCTGAAGCCAGTTTCGGCGGCCTCAATCTGCGCATTCACAACTACAAAAACGCCGAAGCGTTGGAACAGATCGTGATCGAATTCCCGGAGTTGGGCACTGCCGTTTTGCAGGACCTTGTCTACAACAACGCCTATTTCTTCCCCGGTATGGATCGTCCTGGCTGGATCAATGTCCTCGGTGATCTCCAGAGCAAGCTCGAAGTTGAATCGCTTTTGGTCGGCCATGGCTATCCAAGCTCACAAGGCGAGCTGACTGCTGCCATCGACTACTTGAGCGAATACAGTGAAATGGTCGCACAATCCGCTGGCCCGGAAGAACTCGTTGTGAAGATGAAAGAGCGTTGGCCCGATCGTATGGCGCAGGGCATTCTGGAGCTGCAGGGGTTCGCATTCCGATAATGGCCCCATTTTTGATTGGACTTCGATATGACGCATTCATGGAGACACACAGCGGCGATCCTTTTGGCGGCGTCCTGGCTGCCGACGCATGGACTGGCACAGGATTGCGGGTCTGCTGATGATCCGTGCACCGTGACCGGCGGCAGCTATCACATGGTGCTGCCGGAGACGGAGACCCCGACAGGTATTGTGATACATCTGCATGGCGGTGGCGGGACTGGCAAAGGTCAGATGAACTCCGGCCTCGCGGGTGAAGCCATCGCGCGAGGCTATGTCTTTGTCGCGCCAAACCCAAACGGTGAACATCCCGAAAACCGCTGGTCCAAAGACTGGTCCGTCAGGGCCGATAACATGAGCTTTGAACGCGATGACATCGCATTCCTAACTGATGTGCTTATTGACGCCCGGCAGCGGAGCGGCGCTTCAGAGGGCCCAGTGCTGCTGGCCGGGTTCTCGCGCGGAGGGTCAATGGTCTGGAACGTTGCGTGCTATCAGCCAGACTTTGGCACGGCATATGCGCCACTGGCCGGAGCATTTTGGGATACATTGCCGTCAGAGTGTGGGGCACCTGTGCGTCTTTTTTACACCCATGGCTGGGCGGACCGAAAGGTACCACTGGAGGGGCGTTCCTTTTCGGACGGCGCAGTCGTGCAAGGCGATGTCTGGGCGTCCCTCAAGGTCTTGCGTGAAACCAACGGATGCCCGCCGTTCACATTGAAACTGTAGTCAGGAAACAGCCTTTCGCCGGATTTACGAGTTTCGACAAAATCAAGTAAACCAAGCTCAATCAGCTTGCTGTGTAAGGGTACTTTACGCTTATCCGTACAGTTCTACGAGTTCCATCCTCGCAAGTTGGAAGTGGCCAACGAAAATAGAAGACCCCGTGCCGAGATATGGAAAGGTAGGATGATAACATCATTGGGTGTGTCTCCCTTTGTGTCACACCCGACAGCAAAAGAACTAACCCATTGATTTAGAAAGAAATGGAGGCGAGTACCGGAATCGAACCGGTCTACACGGATTTGCAATCCGCTGCATAACCTACCTGCCCACTCGCCTCTTGACATTGTCACCTAAGGATGACGCCAGATAAGGTCAAGCGTTTATCATATTGGGTCTATATCACATCGGCAATAACTGCGCGCCAACATTCCAAACTGCGTTTCCTTTCCCCGACCTTCACGATAACCTCATCACCAGCAGTGATCGGGTCGGCCGATAACGCGTTGATGTGGAAGACCTAGATGCCGCGCTCAGTTCTCTTTGTCACAGGTACCCGGGCCGACTTTGGCAAGTTGGAACCTTTGGCGATAGCAACGCGCAACGCCAGCTTCGAAGTGTCGTTTTTCACCACCGGAATGCATATGCTGGAACGCTACGGCCTGACCAAGCTGGAGGTCCATCGCACCCCGGGTGTGCAGGTACATGAGTTTCTCAATCAGCGCATTGGTGATCCACAGGACATGGTTCTGGCCAAGACGGTCACGGGTTTTTCTGACTTCGTAAAGGAATTCGCCCCCGACCTGGTTGTTATCCATGGTGACAGGGTCGAAGCATTGGCTTGCGCGCTTGTCTGCGCCACCAACTATATCCGCTGTGCCCATATCGAGGGCGGAGAGGTCTCCGGCACCATTGATGAGATTTACCGCCATTGTAACAGCAAACTGGCCAGCCAGCATTTTGTATCCTCTGACGATGCCGCCCGCCGTGTCATGGCCCTGGGTGAGCCCGCAGCGAACATCCACACCATCGGCTCGCCCGAGTTGGACTTTCATGCTAGCCCTTCAGGCGTGACCTTTGCACAAGTGCAGGCCCGCTATGATCTGCTTAAGGCAGAGGACTATGGCATCTGCGTCTTTCATCCCGTTACATCAGAAGCGGATACGATGGGTACGCAAGCCGATGCGTTGTTTGGTGCGTTGGCGCAGTCAGGCCGCAACTTCGTTGTCATCGCACCGAATAACGACCCCGGATCAGCGGCTATTTTCGATGCGATCGCGCAGATGCCTCAGGAGAGATTTCGCGCGCTCCCTTCGATGCGGTTCGCCCATTTCTCAGAACTGATGAAAAATGCGAAAGCCATGATTGGCAACTCATCGGCGGGTGTACGCGAGGCGCCCTTTCTTGGTCTGCCCTCGCTGGATATTGGCACGCGCCAGACCAATCGCGCCAAATCGCCATCAGTTTTTTCGCAGACGCCGCCGATACCGATAAGATTGCGCAGTTCCTCAAAACACAGTGGGGCAAGCCATATCCGCGTCATGACGCCTTTGGCGGCGGCAGCGCGTCAGAGCGGTTTGTCGCAATTTTGAATGACCCTGCGTTCTGGGAGATTTCCCTGCAAAAGACCTTTCATGACTTCCCCGGCTGACATGCGACGCGGACTCGCTTTGCGCAGCTATTTGGCAGCCACCCACCTGATACCGCTTGTCGCCAAACCCATCCTCACACGGCGCCAAAAGCGCGGCAAAGAGCATGCCAAGCGTTGGCGCGAGAAACTGGGGCTCGACTTGGCGCCCCGGCCAAGCGGTCCACTGATCTGGTTGCATGCCGTGGGGTTGGGCGAAGTGTTGTCCTTACGCGGATTGATCGAACGGCTAAGGGTGGCTCGCCCTGATCTGTCCTTCTTGGTCACATCAAGTACGTCGGCTTCTGCAACTGTCTTTGCCAAGAACGCCCCTGCTCGCACGATCCACCAGTTCCTGCCGTTGGACGCACCGGCCTATCGCAAACGGTTTCTTGACCACTTTGCACCCGACCTGTGCATCTGGGTCGAACAGGATCTGTGGCCCGGCATGGTCAGTGATTTGGCAGCCCGTGGCATACCGCAGTGCATGGTGGGGGCGCGCATGAACGCCAGATCGTTTCGCTCACACCAAAGGGCGGCTTCGCTTTATCGCGACATCTATGGCGCGATGACGATTATAACCGCTCAGGATCAGGCCACTGCCGATCATCTGAGTGCTTTGGGATCAAATGCCGAAGTCGGTGGGTCGCTCAAACCCGCTGCACCTGAGCTACAAATCGATCGGGATATGCTGGAGACTGTCCGCCAACATCTGGCGGAACGGTTTGTCTGGACAGTCGCCCCGGCACATACCGAGGATATAGCGATCGCCCGCGCGGCACACGATCAACTGCGCCAGACTGATCCAGATGCCCTTTTGATCATTGCTCCACGATTTCCTGACCACCCGTTGGGTGTTTCTGGCCCCAGGCGTAGCGCCGGTGAAATGCCTAGGCAGACTGATCCTGTTTGGGTATTCGATACCTTCGGTGAAATGGGGCTGGTTTACCGGCTTGTCCGCGCCGCGTTAATTGGCGGCACCTTCAGTGACATTGAAGGGCACAACCCCTGGGAGGCTGCCGCCTTGAATTGCGCCATCATGCATGGACCACGGACTGCGAATTTCGCTACCGACTATGCGCGCCTCACCGATGCTTCCGCGGCGATACCTATCCAGACCGCTGACGATATCGTTGCCGCACTCACATCGCCGAACCGCGAGGCGACAATCGAAAATGCAGCCCGCGTCCTCACAACGGCCAGTGCGCAGGTCGACACCCTGGCACAACGTCTTTTGCAGGTTTTAGAGGCATCGAATGGCAGATAGTTTTCCTGGGCTCAAACTGCGCGTCGCCTTGTTTTTCTACAACATCCTAATGTGGCTGCTGTTGCCGGTGATCCTGCTATATCTGCGCCGCCGCGGTCGTAAAGATCCGCTTTATGCGCAACATCTGTCAGAACGGTTCGGGCGCTACAGCAAATCATTGCAGCGTCCGGTATGGATTCACGCCGTCTCGCTGGGCGAGATGCGCTCAGCTACGCCGTTGGTCCGCGCACTGCTGGCGCAGGGTGAAACAGTCCTGACCACGCATTTCACACCTGCTGGCAGGCGCGAGGCCGAACGCGAGTTTGCTGCAGAGATTGCTGCTGGCACCGTGCAAACGATCTGGGTTCCTTTGGAGTACGGCTTTGCCTATCGCCGTTTCCTCAGTCATTTCGCCCCGAGATACGGGCTTGTGATGGAGATCGAGGTTTGGCCGCGTATGATCATGGCATGTCGCAAGAACGGCACGCCATTGTTCATGTGCAACGCACAGTATCCGGCCAAAAGCTTTGAGAAGGATCAAAACGGCCTGGGTCTGCGCGCAAAACTTGTCACGGGGTTTGCTGGCGGATTTGTGAAATCGGATGGGCAAAGTGCGCGGTTCGCTGCCGTTGGGATGCCAAACATCCATGTCACAGGCGAGTTACGCTTTGATCAACCCATTCCAGAGCATCATCTTGAGGCGGCCGCGGCTTGCCGTGAGGCGCTAACCCAAGGCAGGCCCAGCTTTACGCTGACCAGCGTGGTTGAGGGCGAAGATACGCTTTACATCCAGATGATCCGCCAAACCAAGGACATTTTCTTCACCTACGTACCACGCGCCCCGGAGCGGTTTGACGAAGTGGCGGAGATGCTTGACGCCGCTGGATTGAAATATGCGCGCCGCACCAAGATACTGGATGAAAACCTGTCTTTGATCCCTCCAACACCGCAGATTGACGTGCTTTTGGGCGACAGTATGGGCGAGATGTATTTCTACCTGGGACTTTGCGATCGTGCGATTGTGGGCGGTGGGTTTGTGACCAAAGGCGCACACAACGTGATCGAACCATTGGCGTTGAAAAAACCCGTCATTGTCGGCCCGCATATCTGGACCATCGAATACCCGGCAACAGAGGCGATAGCCGCTGGCGTTTGTGAAATGGTGCCGGACGAAGCTGCTTTGCTGGCTGAAGTGAATGCACCCACCCCTGTCACCGACGCCCAGATCACGGCCTTCTACCAAGATCACGCTGGTGGTGTGTCGCGCACATGCGCCGCCATTCCAAAGGCGCTCAAAGGCTAACCTCCGATATCCTCTGGTCCAACAGCCGTGGCTTTGATGATCGCATAGATCTGCTTGCCAACCGCCAGTTCCATGCGTTGCGCGCTGCGACGTGTGACCCGCGCGAGCAGATGATCGTCCCCAGCCTGCAAACCCACTGCTACGCCGGGACCACGTCCATATTCAATCTTGGTGATCGTGACCGGCAGGACGTTCAGCGCGCTGACGCCTGTGGGGGCGTCGTTGGCAAGGATCACATCCTGTGCAGGAATGCGGATGCGGATGGTCTGGCCCAAAACACCCAAGATTCCCGGCAACATCAACCGCCCACCCGAGAACGCCAATTCGGTCAGCCCGTCATCCAGCAAACGCCCCGCGACCTTTGTTGTGATCACCGCCCCTGCCGCACGCACGCCAAGAAGTGGTACCGCCTGAGGCTGCGACAGAACCTCGCCCACGGGGCCAGATGTGCTCACCCGCCCACCTTCGATCACAACCAATGTCGTCGCCAAGCGCGCCACTTCGGACACATCATGGCTGACATAAATCATTGGAACCTGCACCTCATCGCGCAACCGCTCAATGAAGGGTAAAATCTCAGCCTTGCGTGGCGCATCTAGGGCGGCCAATGGCTCGTCCATCAACAAAAGCTGGGGATTGCACATCAGCGCGCGGCCAAGGGCCACCCGCTGACGTTCGCCACCAGAAAGCTTTGCTGGCATGCGGTCCAGAAGCTGTGCCAGCCCAAGCACATCGATCACACGCTCTGCGTCATGGCTGCCACCGTAGCCAAGGTTGCGCATGACGGTCATGTGCGGAAACAGGCGCGCATCCTGAAAAACATAGCCAATGCGACGCTTCTGCGGTGGAAGGTCAGTCCTTGTCTCTGGATCAAAAAGCACGGCATCGCCAACCGCAATACGTCCGGCATCCGGGCGTAAAAGACCCGCAACCGCGTTCACCAAAGATGTCTTGCCAGACCCAGACCGCCCAAAGATAGCCGTCACACCCCGTGGCGCCTCAAACTGCACATCGAGCTGAAAATCACCCAGCCGTTTCTTGATATCAACTTTGATCATTTGCCGCCCAGCCTTTTGGACATGCGGCGTGCAAGCCATTCCGACATCAACAGCGCGCCCATCGCAAGGATCACCGAGACGATGACAAGACCCACTATTGCGGGTTCACTGCCAGGGACTTGTAGCAGGCCATAGATTGCGGTGGGGATGGTCTGTGTCTGGCCCGGAATTGCCGCCACAAAGGTAATCGTTGCGCCGAACTCGCCCAGCGCCTTGGCAAAACCCAAGATCGCACCAGCCAGAACGCCCGGCACCACCAAGGGCAACGTCACCGTACGCCATATCCGCCAGCGTGAGGCACCCAATGTGGCAGCGGCGTCCTCCAGACCTGGGTCAACCGCCTCGAACCCCAACCGGATCGCCCGCACCATCAAAGGGAATGCCATGATGGCTGCAGCCAGTGCCGCACCGGTCCAACGGAAGGCAAACGTAATCCCGAAGGTCTGATAAAGAAAACCACCAAGCGGCCCTTGCTGTCCGAAAAGAACAAGGAGCAGATAGCCTGTCACGACCGGCGGCATCACCAATGGCAAATGCACCAACCCGTTCAGCAATTGGCGCCCGGGGAACGTCTTGCGGGCAAGCACATAGGCGATCCAAACAGCAATTGGCAGAGCAGCTAAAGTCGCCACGCAAGCAACCCGCAATGACAGCAGAATTGCGGTCCATTCTGCCGGTCCCAACGCCTCTATCATTGTGCATTGCCCAGTGGCGGCAGGAAACCCGACGCCGCAAGAAAACTCTGTCCCTCGCCGCTTACCAGATACGCCAAAACTGCCTTCGCTGCATCATCCGCTCCATCGGTCAAAGCCCCGGTGTATCGGATTGGCGGGTGGCTTTCGCCGGGAAACACCGCAACTGTTGTGACCGCATCGCTGATCCCTGTATCGGTCTGGTAAACAACCCCCAATGGTGTCTGACCGCGCGCCACAAGTGCCAAGGCAGCACGCACGTTGTCGACCTCGGCCAATTTGTTTTTGGCGGTCGCCCAAAGCCCCAGATGCTGAAGGGCCGCCTTTGTATAAATACCTGCTGGCACCGCCTCTGTCAGCCCGACCGCCAACCGCCCCTCACCAAGCGCTGCACCCAAAGCATCTGACGTCAATGCAATGGGAGCCGCCCCCTGCGGCCCAACCAAAACAAGCCGATTGCTGGCGAAGTCTGCAGCAGTCTTGGGTTGCACATGCCCACCTTCAACCAGCACGTCCATCCAAGCGGTATTGGCCAGCAGGATAATATCCGCAGGTGCACCAAGCGTGACCTGACGCGCCAGCGTACCACTCCCACCATAAGAGACCACAACGTTGTCAAACCGGGCCGCAATCTGATCGAGTGGCTCTTTCAGACTGGCCGCCGCAAAGATCAAAACCTCTGCCCGCGCCACTGGCGCGGCCAGTGTGCAGATAAGACCCAAAAGAAGCGCGCGCAAAGTCATGACGCGACTATCAGCGCGTTTTCAAAGCCTTGCAAGGGTCAGCGCCAAGGCGCGCGGCGGGCCGCCAATTGCGCGACGTTGGCGCGTAGGCTGTCGCCGATTGCCCCGGGACGCGGGGTGTCGCGCAGGGTAGCGATCCAATGAGGCTCTGGGTGATATTGACGAAACGGACCGGTCCAAGTGAGCGCGCCCAGCACATCCTGTGCGGCTGCTGGCAGCACCTCAGGCACTTCAAGATCATTGAGTGTCGCCCAGACACCTGTCCAAAGTCTGCCGACGGACCAGGGATTGTAGCCACCACCGCCCAACACCAGATAGCGGGGTGCAAGTGGTTTGAGCGCTGCGACGACTGCCCAATGTACGTTGTTTGACAAAGTCAGCCGGGATTGCGGGTCTTCGGTCACGGCATCGGCCCCGCATTGCAGAACAATGGCATCCGGGCGGAAATCTGTGATCAACGGCAAGATCAGCTCATTCAGGATCAAGGTCATTTCGGTGTCATTCAAACTTGCAGCAACGGGTAGGTTAAAGACCTGCCCCTTGCCCCGATCACCAATCTTGCCGGTCCGGGGCCAGCGGTTTTCCTCGTGCACCGATATCTGCAGGGTGTCTGGGTCATCGCGAAAAGCATGCTCTACCCCATCCGGATGATGGGCGTCGATATCCACATAAGCAATCCGTTGCGCACCATTTCTGCGCAAGGACTGGATCCCCAGAACCGGATCATTGAGATAGCAGAACCCGTTTGCACGGTCGGGCAACCCATGATGGGTGCCCCCCGCAGGCGAATAAATGACCCCGCCCCGTTTGAGCAATTCACCCGCCAGAAGCGACGCGCCAGCAGACGTGGCCGGACGGCGATACATCTCTTTGAAAACCGGATTGGACGGGGTGCCCAGACCGTGCCGCGCGCGCACATCCTCTGCGACCTGCTGCGCGGCTTCTGCGGCTTGCAGCGCGGTAAGATATGCTGGCGTGTGATAACCCGTCAGCGCAGAGGGTTTGGCGCGTGGACTGGTGATGAACTGTTCTTTCGGCAACCAGCCCAAACTGCGCGCAAGGTCCATCACGGTAGATACGCGTGGCACCCGCAGCGGATGCCATGCGCCATAACTTGAGTGCCGATAAATCTCAGACCCGATAAATCGCGGTTGCGGGGTTGCCTGTGGATCAGATGCCTGCCTATCGTCTGCCATGGATACGGATGTAATGCTTTTTGCGGCGGAGAACATGGCGAAATCAGTCGCAAAACAGCTTCCTTTGAAACTGCGCACCGGACGCAAGACAGATGTACGCGCACAGTTTGCCGCACTATGCTGGCGTGTGAAGAATGACAAGCTGCAGGTATGCCTGATCACCAGCCGGACCCGGCAACGCTGGATCATTCCCAAAGGCTGGCCGATGCATAAGCAAACCCCGGCGAATGCGGCCGCGACGGAAGCTTATGAAGAGGCTTACTTAAGTGGGGAAGCGGTGGACTTCTGCCTTGGCGTCTATAGCTATCACAAACCTCAGAAGGTCGGAAACGCGCCAATCATCACGATGGTCTACCCGGTCCGCGTCACCCATGTGCACAGCAAATGGCCCGAGAAAAAGGAGCGGCGGCGCAAGTGGATGTCACCCGACAAAGCGGCCAAGAAACTGTCAGAACCCGAGTTGAAGCGCATCGTTGCAGCGTTCAAACCACATAAAATCCTGCGCTAGCAATTGCTTGCAGCGTCGGGCAAAAGGCCTATTTATCTTACAAGCTTAACAGACAGGCACATATGATCCGTTTCCACCTCAAATGCGACCAGAACCACGAATTCGAAAGTTGGTTCCAGTCTGGCGATGCTTTTGACAAGCTTGTTGCGGCAGGCATGGTCAGTTGTACGTTGTGTGGTTCGACCCAGATTAGCAAGTCAATCATGGCGCCCGCTGTCAGCACATCTTCGGAAATCACAGCACCCAAACCTGCCGAAAAGGCGATTGCGGAACTGCGCGACAAAGTCGAAGCAAACTCCGACTATGTTGGTAATGGCTTTGCCAAGGAAGCACGCGATATGCATGAGGGCACCGTGCCCGAACGACCCATTTATGGCGAGGCGAACCTCAAAGAGGCCAAAAAACTGGTTGATGACGGCATCCCTGTCGTCCCCCTGCCCTTTATGCCACGTAAGAAAGCCAACTGACTTTAGACCAGGGAACGCAAATGACTATCGTGATCACGGGGGCCAATCGCGGGATCGGCCGGGCATTGTTCGATAACTACAGCCAGCAAGGCAAGAGTGTTATCGGGACACACCGCGCAGCAGATACCGGAGTGCTGCGCCAGCTAGAGGTTACGGATCCCGCATCGCAGGCCGCCTTTGCAAAGGGTTTGAACGAAACGCCCGTCGATCTGCTGATCTGCAATGCGGGCATCTACCCCGACAAATACAGATCCCTGGCCGATGGATACCCGGCCGGAATGTGGGCGCAGGGGTTTGCGACCAACGTGACGGGAGTGTTCCTCAGCATTCAACATTTGTTGTCGAATCTGCAACTTAGCGAGGCAGGCAAGATCGCGATTATCTCATCGCAAATGGCATCCCATACCCGGGCACCCGGTGGCAGCTATATCTACCGCGCCAGCAAAGCCGCTGCACTGAACCTTGGGCGCAATCTCGCCACTGACCTCAAACCGCACGGCATTGCCGTGGGCATCTATCATCCGGGCTGGGTCAAGACCGATATGGGGACGCAAAGCGCTGAGATCAGCGTGGATCAGAGTGCGACGGGCTTGATGGACCGCTTCGCCGCCCTTGATCTGGCGACGACAGGTTGTTTTGAAACATGGGACGGTCAGGCGCACGCGTACTAACCGATTGCCCTTCGTGGCAACGGGCATTAAAGCAAGCGCTGATCAAAGTGACGTTTTTGAAAGACAGCCCATGCCAACGCTCGTGATGAAGTTCGGCGGTACATCCGTAGCCAACCTTGACCGGATTGCCCGCGCCGCCAAACGTGTCGCCGTTGAGGTTGCAAATGGCTACGACGTGATTGTGATTGTCTCGGCCATGTCGGGCAAAACCAACGAATTGGTCGGCTGGGTCAATGACACATCGCAGTTTTACGATGCGCGTGAATATGATGCGATCGTTTCGTCCGGTGAAAACGTCACCGCCGGGCTGATGGCACTGCGGTTACAGGAGATGGATATCCCGGCGCGCAGTTGGCAAGGCTGGCAGGTGCCGGTCATGACCACGTCGACCCATTCCAGCGCCCGGATTGAGGACATCCCGACCGAAAATATCAACGCTAAGTTCGGCGAGGGTATGAAGGTCGCGGTTGTTGCGGGCTTCCAGGGTCTCAGCCCCGAAGGCCGGATTACAACACTGGGACGCGGCGGCTCCGATACCACTGCGGTTGCCTTTGCCGCAGCTTTCGGGGCAGAGCGTTGCGATATCTACACCGATGTGGATGGCGTCTATACAACCGACCCACGCATCGCAAATAAGGCCCGCAAGCTCGATAAGATTGCGTTTGAGGAAATGCTGGAACTTGCGTCACTCGGTGCCAAAGTCCTGCAAACCCGTTCGGTCGAATTGGCCATGCGTTACAAGGTGCGCCTGCGGGTGCTGTCATCATTCGAAGAACCATCTGACAGCGCCGGAACGCTGGTCTGCGATGAGGAGGAAATCATGGAATCCAATGTTGTGGTAAGCGTGGCCTATTCCCGTGACGAAGCGAAAATGACCCTGATCTCGGTCGCTGACCGCCCCGGGATTGCAGCGGCGATCTTTGGCCCGCTCTCTGATGCGGGCGTGAACGTCGATATGATTGTGCAGAATATCTCGGAAGAAGGGCGGACAGACATGACGTTCTCTTGCCCGACCGATCAGGTGAAACGCGCGGAAAAGGCGATGCAGGCCGCCAAGGATAGCGGCGAGATCAATTACCATGATCTCGTCGCCGACGAAGGCGTTGCCAAGGTCAGCGTTGTCGGTATCGGGATGCGCAGCCACACGGGCGTCGCGGCCACGATGTTCCGTGTGCTATCTGCTGAAGGTGTAAACATTAAGGTCATTACAACCTCAGAGATAAAAATTTCGGTACTCATTGATAGAAAATACATGGAACTTGCGGTTCAGGCCCTGCATGATGCCTTTGAATTGGAAAAAGCAGGCTGACCTTTAGACTTGGTCACCTGTGGGGGCGGGAGATCTATGCCACATCGGCTTGAAACCGAAAGTCGCAAGTTACTCGGGCGCCTGCGCGAGGCACTTGCCGCCGACAACGAAGGTCAGGCCCGGCTGGATGCCGTCGTCGATCTGATTGCAGACTCGATGGGCACGGAAGTGTGTTCAATCTATCTTTTCCGCGATGCCGAGACGCTTGAGTTATGCGCAACCAAGGGCCTGCAGGCCGAGGCCGTTCACCAAACCCGCATGCGGCTGGGAGAAGGTCTGGTTGGACGCACCGCCAAAACCCGCAGTGTTGTAAATACCGCCGATGCCCCTGCATCAAAGGGGTTCCGCTACATGCCGGAAACCGGCGAAGAACGGTTTTCGTCTTTTTGTGGTGTCCCGATTCAACGGCTGGGCGAGGTGTTGGGTGTTTTGGTTGTGCAATCCAAAGATGCCCGCGAATACACCACCGATGAGGTTTATGCGCTGGAAATCGTGGCGATGGTGATCGCCGAAATGACAGAACTTGGCGCGTTTGTTGGCGAAGGTGCGGCCCTTTCAGCCCGCCATCAACAACCGGTGTTGCTGCGCGGCTCGATTGCGCAAGAAGGCGCGACCGAAGGGTTGGTCTATCTGCATGAACCCCGTGTGGTCATCACAAACCCAATATCGGATGACCCGGAAACCGAAAGTGCCCGCCTGCATGAGGCAATCGAACAGTTGCGCGCAGGGGTCGATGATATGCTGGTTGGTGCCAATACGGCAGACAACGACCAAAAACAGGTGCTTGAAGCCTATCGGATGTTTGCCAACTCAAGCAGTTGGCTAAGGCGCATGCAGGAAGACGTGCAAAACGGATTGTCCGCTGAGGCCGCGGTTGAAAAGGAACAGTCATTGGCGCGCGCGCGTATGTCCAGAGCGACTGACGCCTATTTGCGCGAGCGTTTGCACGATCTTGATGATTTGTCCAATAAGCTGCTGCGTCTTTTGACGGGCCAAGGCGCCGATGCCCGCGCTGATATGCCTGACAACCCGATCCTTGTTGCACGCAATATCGGACCAGGTGAGTTGCTGGAATACGGCAAGAAGATCAAGGGCATCGTATTGGAAGAGGGTTCGGTCGGCAGTCACGCGACAATTGTTGCACGTGCCTGGGCGATCCCGTTGATTATCAACGCCAAAGGCGTGACACGCGAAGCCTTGAATGGTGACCCGATCCTTGTCGACGGCGAACAGGGGATCGCGCATTTGCGCCCCGATGAAACCGTCCATGCCGCATTCCGTGACAAGATCGAGATGCAGACACGCGCGCAGGAACGCTATGCCTCAATCCGCGATCTGCCAGCGGAAACCAAATGCGGTGAGGTGATTTCATTGCAGATGAACGCGGGGCTGATTGCAGATCTGCCTTCGCTGGAAGGCTCCGGTGCCGAGGGCGTGGGCCTCTTTCGTACCGAGTTGCAGTTCCTGATCCGCAACCAGATGCCCCGCCGCGCAGAGCTTTCCGCGCTCTATTCGCGCGTCCTGAACGCCGCTGGGGGCAAACGCGTGGCTTTCCGTACCCTTGATATCGGGTCAGACAAGGTGCTGACCTATATGAAGCCCAACGATGAGCCTAACCCGGCGATGGGCTGGCGCGCGATCCGTGTTGGTCTCGACAAACCCGGCGTGCTGCGCATGCAGCTTCAGGCGCTGCTGCGTGCCGCCAATGGGCAGCCTTTGGCGGTGATGTTCCCCTTCATTACTCAAATCAGCGAGTTCCGCGCCGCGCGCGCGGAAATGGACAAAGCCATCGCACGCGAAACTAAACTGGGGCATGCATTGCCAGTAAGTTTGGAGGTCGGCGCGATGCTGGAGACTCCATCGCTGGCCTATGCCCCGGACGCTTTCTTTGAAGAAGTCGACTTTGTCTCGGTTGGCGGCAACGACCTGAAGCAGTTTTTCTTTGCCGCAGATCGCGAAAATGAGCGTGTGCGCAAGCGCTACGACACACTGGACTGCAGCTTTCTGTCATTCCTTAGTCATGTGATCAAGCGCTGCGAAACATCCGGGACACCGCTGTCGTTTTGCGGCGAAGATGCCGGTCGCCCTGTCGAAGCGCTTTGTCTGGCGGCCCTTGGTGTGCGCACGCTCTCGATGCGCCCTGCCTCAGTCGGGCCTGTCAAACACTTGTTGCGGCGTGTCGATCTGAACGAAGTGCGCAAGGTAATGGATGACGCAATTGCCGATGGCAATCAATCGGTGCGCCGCGCGGTTGCAGACTGGCTGGTCTATCAGGTCTGAGGCAGTTTGCCTGCTGCCAAGACGGCATGAAAGTGATCAGTGACGGCCGCATCACCATAGGTTCGCGCCAGTTTGCGCAAACCAAAGTGCACATGCGCCATGGAAACATAATAGTTCACAAAGGCATAGTTTGTTCCCGCACCGGCAGCTGCACCCAAAATCGGCACAGCTTGCGTCGCAAGCTTCTGCGAAAGGACGGCTGCAAAGCGTGGCGCCACCTTACTGATCAACCCGTTCACTGCTGCGCCAGAAATGCTGAGCCGCGCACCGATGAAGGCCGTATCTACGCCATCGTCGTCCGTGCTAGGGCCGCCTGCGCCAAAAACCGCAAGACATTCCATCTTGGTCTCTTCAGCGTGCGGGTCTTCACCATATTCGACAGCGACGTGATGCACCGCGCGGAAGATAACTGTGGTTGCAACGGGCAACTCGGCCAATGCAGTCGGCAAGCCGCCCACACCTCCAATTGCGCCTGATAGCGTGCCCAAAATCTTGTGAATGCGATCTGATCCAATTGTTTCGCCGCGCCCCGTGCGCGATTTGCTGGCGACATCAAAGCTCTGACGCAAGGCCACGCGCGCCAGATCATCAATCTGGTCGCGGGCTGAGGCAGGTAACAGTTTCAGCCCATCCTCCACTTGGCCGCCCACAAAGTTGATCGCAGACATCAGAACACCATTCGCTTTGCGTTGGCGCGCTGCAAGTTCGGCGATCTCAGCTTTAGCGGCCTCGGTCAGTGGCCTGGGCGGGTCGGCCGGGTTGATCTCTTTCATCGTGGTGTTTTGGTCATCCATGCCCCTCCAGATGGGGTACACATGCTGTGATTTCAATCACCTACGGAGGTAACTGCGCCACTGACGTTATCCCAAGCGTCTTCAATCAGGGCGACACCAAGCACACGATCAGGGTTCGTGGGGGGCGGCATTATCACCCCGGGCAAACGTTCAAACCCAAAACGGCTGTAGTAAGGTGCGTCACCCACAAGCATCAACCGCTTCCAGCCCAGATCCCGCGCATCACCCAAACAGCGCTGCATCAACAACGCCGCAACGCCTTCACCCTGACGGGTTGGATGCACCGCAATCGGCCCCAACAGCACCGTTTTTTGCCCACCGGCCAGCACCGGCCAATTGCGTACAGCGCCCGCCAGAATGCCATCTGCATCGCGTGCCGTCAGGCAAAGCGGCCCAATGGGATCAACCCCTTCGCGCAAGCGATAGGACGACAACGCAGAGCGGCCCGGCGCAAAGCAAAGGTCATAGAGCGCCTCAACCTCCCACCAATCTTCGGGCGTTTCAGTGGCCAATGTCAGTGCCGTCTGCTGCATCGTGTCTTTCATCTGGCCAAGGGTCGCGTGCCAAGCTAACCCTAGGATACGCAAACGAAAAGGCACTGCGATGTTCTACGAGCCCAAAAACGGCCACGGCCTGCCGCATAACCCGCTTAATGCCGTCGTGACGCCACGCCCCATCGGTTGGATCGCCACACGCGGAACAGACGGCCAGGACAATCTCGCGCCCTATTCGTTCTTCAATGCGGTCGCTTACGTGCCGCCACAGGTCATGTTTGCCTCAACCAGTGCCAAACCAGACCGGGATGGGACAAAAGATTCCGTGGCCAACATTCGCGACACCGGGGTATTTGCGGTCAATATCGTGGAATATACGGCGCGCGATATCATGAACCAGACTTCTGGTCCTTGGGGGCGGGAAACGGATGAATTCGCGCTTGCCGGGGTCGGGAAAACAGAATGCGAGACGATCAACTGCCCGCGCGTGTTGAACGCGCCAGCGACTTTGGAATGTAAACTGACGCAGATCATCCAACTGCCCGGAGAGGCAAATTTCGCCGTCTTTGGCGAAGTCACCGGTGTGCATCTGCGCGACAACTGTCTTGTTGACGGCAAATTCGACGTGACCACCTTCAACCCGCTCACCCGGTTGGGGTATCGCGACTATTCCGTCATCCGCGAAGTCTTTAGCCTGCAACGCCCCGACGATTAGTGACCGCCAATGATGCCTGTCCGGACGCTGTAATCAACCGCCAGTTCGTAGTCAGGATCGTCGTCACTATCGACCATTAAATGCCCTGCTTTTGACAGCAATTGGTGGCAATCGCGGCTGAGGTGGCGCAGCTGAATCTGCTTGCCCGCATCGATGTATTTCTGAGCCAAGGCTTCGATGGCCTGCAACGCCGACTGATCCGCGACCCGGCTATTGGCAAAATCGACAATGACCACATCCGGATCGGAGGTAATGTCAAAGATTTCCATGAATCCGTCAGCCGAGCCAAAGAACAGCGGCCCTTGGATTTCATACACCTGTGCTCCGGCCTCTGTGCGGCTTTCACGCTTGATCGCGTGAATGCGTGTGGCGTTGCTCCAAGCATAGGCAAGGGCGGAAACGATAACGCCAACGACAACGGCGGTTGCCAGATCGGTGGCCACGGTCACGATAGTCACAAGGATGGTCACGAAGGCATCGGTGCGCGGGACCTTGCGTAGGATGCGCAATGAATTCCAGGCGAATGTGCCGATCACGACCATGAACATCACGCCCACCAGTGCAGCGAGCGGGATCTGCTCAATCAGGCTGCTCGCAAACAAGATGAACGCCAACAGGAACAATGCGGCTGCAATACCCGCAATCCGCGTCCGCCCACCAGACTTCACGTTGATCATCGACTGCCCAATCATCGCGCAGCCGCCCATGCCGCCAAAGAAACCGGTGACGGTGTTGGCCGCCCCTTGCGCGAGGCATTCTTGGCTCGCACCGCCACGCTTGCCGGTCATTTCACCAACAAGGTTCAGCGTCAGCAAGCTCTCGATCAGACCAATCGCGGCAAGGATCAGCGCGAAGGGCAGAATGATCTCGAACGTTTCCCAATTCAGCGGGACCATGGGAATGTGGAATGGCGGCAAACCACCTTCGATGCTGGCCAGATCACCGACAAGTGGCACTTCGAGACCAAATCCAATGACAATTGCTGCGACAATACCAATGCCCGCCAACGGCGCTGGCACAGCATTCGTCACCTTGGGCATCACCCAGATGATCGCCATCGTCAAAGCCACAAGACCAAGCATCAGGTAAAGCGGCGCACCATGCAACCATTCGCCGTTGGCCATGCCATGCCCAGCGCTTTCCGCCGAACCGGGCACCTGAAATTGCCCCAACTGCGCAAGGAAAATCACAATCGCGAGCCCATTCACAAAGCCCAGCATGACCGGATGCGGCACAAGACGGATAAACTTGCCCCAGCGCATGATGCCAACGAAAATCTGGATCAGCCCCATCAGCACCACGGTTGCAAACAGGTATTCAACGCCATGAACAGCAACCAGGCTGACCATGACCACGGCCAGCGCACCGGTTGCCCCAGAAATCATGCCCGGACGCCCCCCAAAGACGGCGGTAATCAAACCGACGATAAAGGCCGCGTAGAGGCCGACCAAGGGTTCCACCCCTGCAACAAAGGCAAAAGCCACCGCTTCCGGCACCAAAGCCAAGGCCACCGTCAAACCTGACAATACCTCGATCCGCAACTGACCGGGGGTGAGCGGGGCATCGGGATCACGAAGTGAAAGATTGTCAGCGAAACTCGCCAAGAGTGCGCGGGCCATGGTACGTCCTGTCGGATGGGAAAAAACAATCACCGCCCCCTAAAGGAGCAAATAGGTCTTGTCACCCCTCGACCTTGCATGAATTTTTCATGTTGCCACTTTGGCACGGCACCTATGCCTTCCATTTCGTAGCGATCCGTTTCAATGTGCGATTGGGGATGACGACAAGGCAGACGATGCAGACAAAAATCGGAATCATTGGCGGCTCGGGTATCTACAACATGGACGGGCTTGAGGCTGCGGCTTGGGTGTCCGCAAACAGCCCTTGGGGCGCACCTTCAGACGATATTCTGACGGGATGTTTAGACGGCGTCGACATGGCCTTTCTGCCCCGTCATGGGCGTGGGCATGTCCATTCACCCACAACCGTGCCCTACCGGGCCAACATTGATGCGCTCAAACGGCTGGGCGTGACGGATATCATCAGCGTCAGCGCTTGTGGGTCTTTCCGTGAAGAGATGGCACCAGGTGATTTTGTGATTGTCGATCAGTTCATTGATCGCACATTCGCGCGGGAAAAGTCCTTCTTCGGGACCGGCTGCGTTGCGCATGTCAGCGTGGCCCACCCAACCTGCGCGCGCCTGTCCGACGCCTGCGAAACGGCGGGGCGAGACGCCGGTATCAATGTCCATCGTGGCGGCACATATCTGGCGATGGAAGGACCACAATTCTCTTCCATGGCCGAAAGCAAACTCTACCGCGAGTGGGGTTGCGATGTGATCGGGATGACGAATATGCCCGAAGCCAAACTCGCCCGTGAGGCCGAGATTTGTTACGCGTCCATCGCCATGGTCACCGACTACGACAGTTGGCACCCCGAACACGGCGCGGTCGATGTCAGCGACGTGATCAAAACGTTGCAAGGCAATGGCACCAAGGCGCAAGACCTGATCAGCCGCCTGCCTGGCCTACTCGGCCCAGATCGCGCGCCTTGCCCGCATGGCTGCGACCGGGCGCTGGAATACGCAGTGATGACCGCCCCGGATAAACGCGACCCCGCCCTGATTGCAAAACTCGACGCTGTCGCTGGCCGTGTCCTTTAGAAAGACCCAACATGAAAACTGTCCAAGACTACATCCGTACGATCCCTGATTTCCCCCATGAAGGGATCATGTTTCGTGATGTGACAACGCTCTTCAGCGACCCGCGCGGTTTCCGCATCGCGATCGACCAACTGCTGCACCCTTATGCCGGACAACCCATTGATAAGGTTGTTGGACTGGAGGCGCGCGGTTTCATCCTTGGCGGTGCTATCGCCCACCAGCTCTCGCTTGGCTTCGTACCGATCCGCAAAAAGGGTAAATTGCCCGGCAAGACCATCGAACAGGACTACGTGTTGGAATACGGCACGGCCACGATGGAAGTGCATGACGATGCGCTACAACCCGGCGAAAAAGTACTGTTGGTCGATGACCTCTTGGCCACCGGCGGCACGGCAGAAGCGGGCATCAAACTGATCGAGCGGATGGGGGCAGAGGTGATTGGTTGTGCCTTTGTGATCGACCTGCCCGATATCGGGGGGCGCAAGAAACTCGAGGCGCTGGGTATGAACGTTCACGCGCTTTGCCAATTCGAAGGCGACTAGCCACAATATCTTTGAGTCCCATCAGAATTCCTCCGCCACGAGCCATACCTACCCTTGGCGCAAAACTGCCCCGGGGTTCATGATACCCAGTGGGTCCAGCGCATCCTTGATCGCGCGCAGCATCGCCAGCTTGGCCGGATCACCATAGGTCTCAAGATCCTTCACCTTGAGCCGCCCAATCCCATGCTCAGCGCTCACTGATCCATCCATAGCATGAACCAGATCATGCACAACGCGCTTCACCTCGGGCCGCTCTGCCTCATAGTCCATGCGGCTTTTGCCCGGCATCGGGAAGACGTTGTAGTGCAAATTCCCGTCGCCCAGATGCCCAAAGCAATTGATACGGAACGCACCAACTTCGCCCAAGGCCTGCTTGCCCCTTTCAATAAAGGCCGGGATTGCACTCAGCGGGACCGAGATATCATGCGAGCTGACCGAACCGATCCTCCGGTTCGCCGCCGGGATGCTTTCTCGGATGTGCCAGAACGCATCACGCTGCGCGTTGCTTTGCGCGATGGTTCCATCGGTGACCAGCCCCGCCTCAAATGCGGTCTCAAAAAGCCCTTCAAGCGCTTCTGCGGGGCTCAAACCAGCGGGCAAGCCAACGTCAATCAAGACGCACCATTCGGGCACCTGATCGAAGGGCTGTTTTACGTCGGGGCCCACCTCAGCCAGAAAGTCAAAGCCTTGTCGATGCATGATTTCAAAGGCCGATACGCCTTCGCCAATCTGCTCGCCTGCCATCGCAAGCAACTCCAAAGCTGCGGCTGGGGATGGCACCGCCATCAGCGCGGCGCTCACGCCTACTGGCCGTGGTGCAAGTTTTAACGCCGCCGCCGTGATAATCCCCAGCGTGCCTTCGGCCCCGATCATCAGATTGCGCAGGTCATATCCGGTGTTGTCCTTACGCAGCCGCGTCAGCCCATGCCAGACCGACCCGTCAGGGCGCACGACTTCAAGCCCCAGACACTGCGCACGCGCATTGCCATAGCGCAGTACATTCACACCGCCTGCATTGGTTGCAAGCAGCCCGCCAATGCGCGCCGAGCCCTCCGAGGCGAGCGACAGCGGGAACAACCGGCCCACATCTTCTGCCGCTTTTTGCACATCAGCAAGGATCACCCCCGCATCACAGACCAGCACGTTCTCGGTCGGATAGACCGCGCGAATGCGGTTCATCCGTTCCAGTGACAATACGACCGGCGCAGGACCATCTTCCTGCAATTGCCCACCAACCAGACCGGTGCCGCCGCTATAGGGCACGATACCCACGCGAGCGGCAGCGCAGGCTTTAACCACGGCCGCGACTTCATCAGTGGATGCTTAAGCGCGACAACCCGTCCTTGTCCCGCCCAGCGCCCGCGTGGCTCTGTCAGATATGGCGCGCTGTCTTCTTTGAAGGCCGCAACCGGTAGCAGTCCGCGAAGCAAGTCTTCAAAGTCTGGTGTGACCGGATTGAGCATCTGAATATCCTCTGAGGCTAATCCGATACATGGCCCAATCCGCGCCGCTGTCCAACCGGATTTGTTAGGCGAGCGCCGCGCCCTCGGCCAATGCACCCAGTTTGGCATATGCGATTTCCGGGTCAACGGCACCAAAGCCTGCAAATGTCCCAAATCCACAGTCCGACCCGGCGATCACACGATCCGCCCCAACGATATCGACAAAACGCCCGATGCGTTCGGCAACCAAATGCGGATGCTCAACAAAATTGGTGGTTGTATCAACAACGCCGGGGACAAGAACCTTGTTATCAGGGATGTCTTTGGCCCGGTCGCGGAAGACGGACCATTCGTGACCATGACGCGGGTTTGAGGTTTCAAACAACACATATCGCGATTTCGTGGACATCAGCGTGTCGAACATCTTGGCCATCGGGATGTCACAGACATGCGGGCCTTCGTAGTTGCCCCAACAGATGTGCACCCGCACCTTCTCGGCGGGGACGTCGGACAGCGCGTGGTTCAACGCCTCAACATGGCTGGCGGCGATCTTGAGGAATTCATCATCCGACAAATCGTTGAACAACATGTGTCGCGATAGCGCGAGATCGGGGCAGTCCAGTTGCAGGTCGAGGCCCGAGGCAACGATTGTCTCGTATTCCGCCTTCATCGCGTCTGCCAAAGCGGCCAAATAGGCCTCACGCGTTTTGTAGTAATCATTCTGCAAAAACAAAGAGATCACACCGGGGGACGCAGCGTTCATGAAACCGCGTTCCGCCCCATGTGTGGCCATCGCGGCGTGCAGGTTAGCAATGTCCTTTTCCAATTCGCCCTGCCCTTTTGATTTCACCTCGCCCACGCACATGGGGCGTGCATATTGCGGGGTGCCGCCGTCATCGGCCAAACGTTTGAGAAAACTGGGGAATTGTTTGAGGTCCGCAGGTGCATTGCGCGGGCTGTCGCCGTCAAAGCCGGTGTAACGGTCTTTGACATAAGTGGCATAGCTGATTTTGGAGGTTTCGCCATCGCTGACGATATCAATCCCAGCATCCACTTGTTTGCGCACGGTTTCTGAAACGGCTGAGGTCATTGCAGCATCAAAGGCTTCCGCGTCATACGGATTGCCATGTTCGCGGGCAAAGATGAAATCAACGACCTCTTGAGAGCGGGGCAAAGAGCCCACATGGGTTGTTAAGATTTTCGACATTTCATCATCCTCACGTTGTTTGTTTTGCTTACACAGGCCATGCGGACCGCTGCCTTACGCTACGCCGTTAACCTTTCCACGTTGCTCCGGCAGGATCACCTGTTGCGACGATGTGATAAAGGCTGGCTTCACCTGTCATCGACGGCACAACGCTATGCGCGATGTTTTCCGGAACCGACATCGTGTCACCCGGCGCAAGCGTTGCCGATCCACTATCCCACGTGACCTTCCAATGCCCGCGCATGGGCATCAGGACCGACGGGTATGGGTGGCTGTGTTTGGCGTCAGTCGCAGAGCCGCGTGTGATGAAATCAATCTCGAACCCTGGTTTGTCGCGCAGGACGCCGTGTTCGCCCACAACCTTGGCGGGCTTTTTTCCGGCCAGCGCGTGAAGATCCCAATAACGGGCCACGTGGTTGGGCAGCACGTCAGCGGTTGTCGGCTCGGGTCGCTTCGCCAGTTCCGCATCCGACATCAGTGGCATCGGCCCAACGCCTTCGGGCAGCTTCTGCTGGCGCTTGGTATCATAGAGTTTGCCGTCCTCCCCCAGAATCAAACCGTGGTCTGCCGCATCCGCGATCACTTGGGGGGCCCACATCACACCGCCGCCTGCGTCGTCGCCACCAAGTACGGCCATGATCATGCCGTAGTCTGTGCCGATGTTTTCGAAGCCCCGGAAAATGCCTGTGGGAATGTTGAAGATATCACCCTCTTCCAACACCACCTCGCCCGCGTCGCCCCAGCGGCCCCAGAAGAACCGCCAGCGGCCTTTGAGTACGAAGAACACCTCAGCGGTATGATGATCGTGCAGCGAGTTGCGGCATTTAGGTGGCTGGCCCGCAGCGCCGATATTGAAGCCATGCGGGATGCCGATATGGACGTGCTGATCGGGGCTTTCAGACACGCCGCCGCCGATGATGGTGAAGTTTTCTTTTTGATCAGAGCCTGGCGTGTGTGCGTCGATAAAGGCGGTTCTGCAAGGGTGCAGATCGCCATAGCGGACAATGCGATGTTCCATTTCGGCGGGTGTCATCATTGGTCTCCTGCTTGCATCAAAATCTGCTTCCAGATTGCAATTTCGTCGTAAAGCGCGAATTCCCGGCGCAAGCCGATACCATCAGGGCCGTAAGGTCCGAACTCGGCATGGCACATCCCCATGACATGCACATCGGCGCCAGTGGGTTCGCCAAAACTGCCCCAGCCCTCGTGTTTGCCGTCCAGTGACCACCGGATTGCAGCGCGGGGCGACAGCATGTCAGCGTCCATGCCGATCTGGTGGTGGATTTTGAAGTTTGCGTGCGGGAAGGACGACCGCAGGCCGACCCAGAATTCGAGGATGCCGTCCCAGCCGACCGCCCGTTTTGCCCCTGCATATTCGCCAATGCAAGCGCGGTCATAGCTGTCGCGGATGTGGGTGAAGTCGTGGTTCATGATGCGGTTCAACGTGTCGGCGTAGCGCTGACCCCATGCATTGTCGTTTCCGATGCCGTGATAGCCGCCGTCAACATCCATAGCCGGGGTGAAGGGCTTGCTGGCTTTGTCGGGACCGCCTTCACGGGCGATGAGCTCAGCAGCATAGTTGCGCGGGTCCATCCCCAGTTGCCGGACGATGCCCCCGTAGTCGCGCACCAGCCATTCATCGTAGATGGTGTCTTCCTTCGCGGCACAATCGGCGATCACATAGACCTGCCAATGCTTGCCTGTGGCCGGTCCGAATTGTCCGTCGCGCGTGTGCGTGGCCTTGGTGTGCAAGCGATGTGAGGAGAGATAGCCGGTGTTTTCGTCTCCCGACCAGATCACATCTTCGCCCAGCAGCTCCCGATCCGGGAATTCGTTGATCGTGGCCATCGTGCCTGCAATGACACCTTGGTTGCCCTTGCTGATCCCCATGGGTGTGCGGACTGGGATATCAGGCGCGTAGTAATGGTTCAGCGCGCCGACGCCACGATCTTCCCAAATCTCTTTGGTGATCCCAATGATGTAATCGGGGAAGTCTTTCCAGCGGTTGGAAAAGCCTATCATGTTTTCGGTCCTTTGGTGGTGCCGCGTTGGATCAGCGGGCTGTCTATTTCGATACGTTGGGTTGGGGTCGATGGGTCTTCGATCCGGGTGAGAAGAGCGTCGATTGTCGCCTCGACCATGCGGTTCACCGGTTGGCGCATGGTCGAGAGGTTGTAGGCAGGCCATGCGGCAAGCGGCACGTCATCATAACCGATGACGGCCACATCATGCGGTACACTCAGACCCATTTCATGCCGCAGCGTATCAAGCACGGCAAAGGCCATGTGGTCGTTGCCCACGAAGATCGCATCGGGCGGTGCGGCACTTTCCATCATGGTTTGGGTCGCTATGGCGGCGGTCTCGCGGTCGAACATGCCGTCAACAATCTGCGGGCTGACACCGTGTTCTGCCAATGCTTCGGAAAAACCGGCCTGTCTGTCCCGCCCGGTGGAAGAGCCTGACCAACCACTGATGTGGCCAAAACTCTCGTGGCCGCAGGAAAGCAGAAATTCCGCCACAGCACGCCCGCCTTTGACATTTGCAGAGGTAACAGAGGAGACCGTCTCGCCCTCTTGACCGCGGTTAAACATGACCACTGGGATGCCCGCAGCTGCACAGCGTTGGGTCAGATCATTGGTCATCCCAACAGAGGCTGTGATGATCCCGTCGACTTGATAGTCGAGCAGCTCTTGCATGACTTCTTCGGCGGCGCCCTGACTGTTGGACGCCGTAAAGACAAGGATGTGATAACCCTTTTCCTGCAGGGCATTGGAGAGAAGCTGTAAGGCCAGCGGATAGAACTGATTGTCCAGATAGGCCACCACCAGCCCTATGATCCGGCTTTTGCCGGTAATCATCGCGCGCGCCATCATGTTGGGGCGATAGCCGAGTTCGACGGCCGCCTTGCGCACTTTCTCAACCGTTTTGGCGCTGGCAGATGCGCCGGGTGTGAAAACCCGGCTGACCGCCGATTGGCTGACGCCTGCGCGCTCTGCAACTTGGAGGGAGGTGATTTTGCTCATCAGTCCGCCGTCCAACCCCCGTCAATCAGCATATGCGTGCCGGTCATCAGCGCCGATGCGTCAGAGGCAAGATAGACCACAGGGCCCATCATGTCGGTCACTTCGCCGACGCGCCCCAGTTTGATTTTGTCCATAATCCAGGCGACGCGGTCGGGGTTGTTAAAGGTTTGTTCGGTCAGCGGCGTGCGGATGAAGGTGGGACAGATCGTGTTGACCCGGATACCTTGTTGGCCCCATTCGATGGCCATGGCTTTGGTGAAACCTTCAACCGCAAATTTTGTGCCGCAATAGACCGCGCGGTCGATCCCGCCGACATGCGCCATCTGGCTGGTGATGTTGATCAGGCTGCCAGATTTGCCAGCGGAAAGAAGCCCTTTTGCAACAGCCCGAGTAAGGAAATAGGCGCCTTTGAAGTTGATGTCAGAGACAGCATCGAAATCGGGTTCTGCCGTCTCAATAGCTGGGGAATGAATGGCGAGGCCAGCAGAATTCACAAGAATGTCGAACGGACCGTGTTCAGCGACAGTCGCTTCTGTCGCCGCCACGTCAGAGACGTCCATCGCGATTGCATGTGTTTCAAACCCCGCGTCGCGCATCTCTTTGACAACAACGTCCAGCCTGTCGGCATTCCGCGCGGAGATCGTGACCTCGGCCCCCGCCTCGGCCAATGCCACAGAACAGGCCAAACCGATGCCGGATGAACCGCCCGCAACGAGTGCGCGTTTGCCGTCCAGCCGGAAGGAAGGTGTTTGTGGAAGTGTCATTTATGCGTGCCCCGGATAGGTAATGCCCCGAAAGGGCGGAAAATCTGCGTAGCGCGCCATGCGTTCGGCATGGTCCTCTGGCGGCGGATGCCCGGCATGGACCAGCTTGCCGCGCGGCACCACGTAACTGGAAACCGTCCGCGCGGGTTCTTCTCGCCATGACAGGTTGAAGGCCGCAAGCTTGGGGAAGAAATACATCTCATGATAGGGCAGATGGTCATGCACCCAATAGGCCAGATCACGCCAGTCACGCCCTTGGTCATATTGATCTGCAAACCAAGGCACCACGACACTTGCACAGGCCCCCATCCGCCCCTGCCCATCGCGCTTATCCCAGATATGACCGGCATAATTCGCCTCATTGCGCGCGCAGCGCTGCGGTTTGGCTTCTGTGGCCCCAAAATGGTTGAGCGTTGGTGAACGATATGCCGAGCGCACAGCGATGGGTCCGAAGGTTTCAACCAGGGGGTCCAGAAGCTCCTGACAGAGTTTTTGACCGGTCGCGATTGCAAGGCTGGGGTCGTCGGGAATGTTGGCGATACCGAAGAAATTGCTGATCTCAGAGTAGAGGAAGTCCCGCATGAAGAAATGCTTTGAAAGCCGGACGCGCCCGAGGTCTTCGAGGCCGCTGTAGCTTTGGGGTTTGCGTCTCTTTGGAGGGGACATGGCCTTTTCCTGCTATTCCGCCGCCGTGCCATAGGCCACGTTCTTGCCACCGTAGCGGCGCACGCGGATATTGCATTGCTCAGCATGGCCGACGAACCCTTCCAACATACACAGGCGCGAGCCATATTCGCCAACGAGCGTTGCCGCGTCGTCCGTCAGAACCTTTTGATAACTGTGGGTTTTCAAGAACTTTCCGACCCAGAGACCGCCCGTGTAACGCCCAGCCTTTTTGGTGGGCAACGTGTGGTTGGTGCCAATGACCTTGTCACCGTTGGCCACGTTCGTGCGCGGCCCAAGGAACAACGCGCCATAGCAGGTCATATTTTCAAGGAACCAGTCATCGCGGTCCGTCATGACCTGCACATGCTCCGACGCGATGTCATCTGCGACGGCCAGCATTTCGTCGTAGGTATCGCAAAGAATGACCTCACCGTAGTCTTCCCATGAGGTGCGCGCAGTTTCCGCAGTCGGCAGGATGTCGAGGATGCGATCAATTTCAGCGAGTGTTTCTTTGGCCAGTTTTTCAGAGTTGGTGAGCAGAACCGCTGGGGAGTTGTAGCCGTGTTCGGCCTGCCCCAAGAGGTCGGTCGCACAGAGTTCAGCATCGACCGTGTCATCGGCAATGACCATGGTTTCGGTGGGCCCTGCAAAAAGGTCGATGCCCACACGCCCGAAGAGTTGTCGTTTTGCCTCGGCCACAAAGGCATTGCCGGGCCCTACAATCATATGTACGGGGTCGATCGTTTCCGTGCCCAGCGCCATCGCACCAACGGCCTGCATACCGCCCAGAACGTAGATTTCATGTGCGCCGCCCATATGCATCGCTGCCACGATAGCCGGGTGCGGTGCGCCGTTTTGCGGTGGGGCAGAGGCGACAATCCGAGGCACCTCTGCGACTGAAGCGGTGAGCACCGACATATGTGCAGATGCAACCATCGGAAACTTGCCGCCGGGGACGTAGCAGCCAACCGATTGGACGGGGATGTTTTTATGGCCCAAGATCACACCGGGGATCGTTTCGACTTCGATATCGGTCATCGAGGCACGCTGTGCCTGCGCAAAGTTACGGATCTGATCCTGGGCGAATGTGATGTCGTCCATATCGCGGGTCGAAACCTTGGACATGGCGGCCTCAATCTCGGACGGGCTGAGGCGGAAGTTCGGCGGTGAATACTTATCAAATTTCTCGGAGAGGTCGCGCACTGCCGCGTCGCCCCGCTTCTCGATATCGCCGAGTGTGGTTTCAACGATGCCGCGCACTTTGGCATCATCTTCCGCGCGCTCTGATTCGGGTTTGCCTGATTTGAGATAGGTGATGGCCATCGTTCAATACCCTTCCGGCTTTGGCGGTTCCGCATCGCCAGTGTCGTATTTCTCCCAACCTTCACCGCTAAAGACATCGACACCAAGCTGCATCATGACAGAGGCGAAATCGACGGAAACGGGGTTGTCGGCGATGCGGCCATCCTCGACCCGCCAGAAGTCCATATAGGGGATTTTGACGCGCTTGCCGGTGGCAGGGATGCCCATGAAGGTGCCCGAATGCGTGCCTTCGATATGGCCAAAACACGCCGCCCATTCGCCGTCCGCCATGAAGTGATCGGTCTTGTAATCGCGGTCTGTGAACGCGGCACGCAGCGGCCATTGCCAGTTGCGCTGGAACGCATGGACGCCGTTTTTGGTGCCGCAGCCCTGGTTGCCGCGCCATGTGAAGTCTTCGGTGAAATACTTCAGCATATCCATTTCGTTGTTGGCCAGCCCGTCCTCCATCGCCTTTACAGCGTCAAGGGAGGCTTGTGATTTTGCATCGCGCGTCATGCGGTATCCTCTATTGCTTTTGTCGCCGAGCAAGCCGCACTTGCGCTTAGCCATGATTGGCATTCGATCAGGTCATCTGATTGGGGCGAACGCTTCAGAGACACTCGCCCGTTTTTTGATCGAACAAGTGGCAGATATCTGCGGGGATATTTGCGTGAACCGGCTCGTCAATTTCGGCCCGATACTCTTTGCCGGACTTCACCGAGACGATTGTGTTACCAACCCGCATCGTGACCATCGTTGCTTCACCCAACAGCTCAAGCGAGTAGACAGTTGCGTTAATCTCGGCTGTGCCTTCGGCCACACTGGCGTCCTCAGCCCGAAAACCCAGCGTGACTGGCCCACTATGTGCGGTCGGCAGGCCGCTGATGGTGATGTTTTTTGCTGTGAAGGTGCCGTTGGCGACATCCCCGTCGACAAGGTTCATCGCAGGCGATCCGATAAAACCAGCCACAAAGGTATTGGCGGGATTGTCGTAAATCTCGGTGGGTGTGCCAACCTGTTGGACCACCCCTTTACTCATCACGACAACACGGTCCGCCAGTGTCATGGCCTCAATCTGATCATGGGTGACGTAGATTGTTGTCACCTTCAGTTCATGGCTGAGGTTTTTGATCTGGGCGCGGGTGGACACCCGCAGCTTGGCATCAAGGTTGGAGAGCGGTTCATCCATCAGGAAAACATTGGGTTCCCGCACAATGGCACGTGCCAAAGCCACGCGTTGACGCTGCCCGCCAGATAGTTCAGCCGGCCTGCGGTGCAGAAAGTCATCCAACTCGACCATGGCAGAGGCGCGCATCACCCGCTCTTCATGTTCCGCCTGGGGAACACCACGCACTTTCAATGGAAAGCGAATGTTGTCGTAGACGTTCAAGTTGGGGTAAAGCGCGTAGCTCTGGAACACCATCGCCACATCACGATCCTTAGGTTCCAGATCATTGATCCGCTTGCCATCGACTAGAATATCGCCGTCGGTCGCATCCTCTAACCCAGCGATCATACGCATTGTTGTGGTCTTACCGCAGCCCGATGGGCCCAGCAAAACAAGGAACTCCTGATCCGCAATCGTCAGATCAAAACTCTGGACGCCGACAAAAGACCCCCATCGTTTGGATACATTGCGTAGCTGAATTTCGGCCATGTTGCGCCCCTTGCATACGTTTGCAAAAACACTGGCGCGATTCCTGAAAACTGGCAAGCCCTAATCGGAGAAAATGCAAATTCTTCCATTTTCAGACGCAATGTACTTGCGCAATGTAGGTCTTTGCAGGTTAAATTGCAAACGTATGCAAAGTCGCCGCGATTCGCGTGTGGCCAATATTCAGCCGGGACACACCGGTACAAAGGAACAACTGGGAGGTTCTTAAAATGAAAATCTGGAAAACGACTATGTTGGGCACTGCGGTTGCAGCACTTGCGGCAACCGGCGCTCTGGCTTGCGAAGCTGATGGCCGTGTCAGCATCATCGGCAATGAGTTTCCTGCGATCCAAACTGTGGCTGCAAACGCGGGCGCATGCGCCGGTATCGAATTCACGTCGAACCTGACAGCCGATCACCAGACACTGAACGTCGCGGGCATGACCGGTAACCCGGCAGAGTACACAACAGCGATTGTTGCCAATTCATCCATTGTTGCCCTGATCAACGAAGATGTCATTCAACCCCTTGATGCTTTGGTTGCCGCGTATGGTCAGGACATCCCTGCCCAGCAGTTGATCACCGTTGATGGCAAGATCATGGCTGTCGCGTTCATGGCGAACGCCCAGCACCTGGTATACCGCGCCGATGTGCTTGAGCAGGTCGGCCTGGATATACCGACATCCTATGAAGAGGTCCTTGCCGCGGCCGAGGCCATCCGTGCCGCCGGCATCATGGAAAACCCTGTGGGTGGCGCCTATGCCGCTGGTTGGAACCTCGCACAGGAATTCACCAACATGTATATCGGGACAGGTGGCGAGTTCTTCACGCCCGGCACTGCTGAAGTGAGCATCAACAACGCCCAAGGCGTTGAGGCGCTGGAGATGATGAAAGCACTGACCGCCTACATGAACCCTGATTACCTGACCCACGACAGCAATGCGACATCGGCTGAGTGGGAAGCGGGCAACGTGGCGCTTATGAATATGTGGGGCAGCCGGACGGGTGTTCTGATGGACGACGAAGGCTCAGCACCGGAAGTCTATGAAAACACAATGGTATCTGGCCCATTGATGGTGGGCGACAGCGGCACGCCAGCAACCACATTGTGGTGGGATGGCTGGACCGTGGCGAAGAACATCAGCGATGAAGATGCAGCCGCAACCTTTCAGGCGATGGCCGCAGGCGTGTCACCGGCGATCTTGAACGAACAAACCATGAGTGAAGCCGTTTGGTTGATGGAAGGCTATCAGCCTGAAGCGGTTAACGAAGGCGTTCTGGCCTCAGTCGCTGCTGGGTCCACCCCTTACCCCATGCGCCCGTTCCAGGGCCTGCTGCACACAGCGCTGGGTGACAATATTGCCGACTTCCTGCAGGGCAACGAAAGCGCCGAGCAGACATTGGCAGATATCGAAGCGGCCTACACCGCTGCGGCGACCGAAAAAGGCTTCCTGCAGTAAGAAACCCCACGGAAAGGCGCTTCCCCGCGCCTTTCCTGACTAAATTCTGGGGCGTCGCAAATGAAGCATTCATCTTTTTTCTGGTTTGTCCTGCCGTCAGCACTGCTGATGCTCATCTTTATTGCTTTTCCGATCGTTTCGGTGGTCACACAGTCGCTGTACCAAGAACACGAGCAGGTCATCATCGAAGTTGAAAATTGCGGGCCGTTCGGCTGCACCAAGGCCGAAGCCGTCGATCTGGAAGCCACCCAAGCACTGCGCGATGCGCAACCTTTGGGGCAATGGGCTGGCCTGGACATCTACAAAGACCGCAATCACCTTGCTTTTGCAGAGGTGGGCGAAGCTTGGGCCAGTTCCGTCAGCATGCGCGATTTTGCGGGTTCACTGATGAACCTGCCCTTCTATGACGCGATTGCCTTTACGCTGACTTACACGGCCATTGTCACGCCGCTCACGATTATCTTTGGCTTCCTGATCGCTATTGGGGTCAATGCTGTGGCGCGGGCGATGCGAGGCCCGACGATCTTTCTTTCTCTTTTGCCCATGATCGTCACCCCTATCGTGGGCGCGCTCGTCCTCTTTTGGATGGTGGATGCGCGTGGTGTTCTGGGTACGGCCCTGCAATGGCTGGCAGATGACCCTGGTCTTTCGGTCAAGGCATCAACCCCGCTGATGTGGATCATGTTGATGGTCTACGGCATTTGGTCGTCCGCCCCCTTTGCTTTCATTGTTTACTATGCGGGCCTGCAAACCGTGAATACCGACACGCTTGAGGCGGCGATGATTGATGGCGCGACCCGCTGGCAGCGCATTCGTTATGTTGTCATTCCCCATCTGGTGCCCCTAACGACGTTTATCGCCCTGATCCAACTGATGGACAATTTCCGTGTCTTTGAACCCATCGTGAGCTTCAGCGCTCAGGCGCATGCAAGATCGCTATCCTTTGCGATCTTCAACGATCTGGGCGGCGAGACCCGGCTGCTGTCCTCAGCTGCGGCCACCTCGGTTCTGACAATCATCGGCGTTGCGATCCTGCTATCACCGGTTCTTGTGCGCACATGGCGCGACTTCGGAAAGGCGCGGTAGTCCAATGTCAAAAGCAACCCGACTTTCCCCAACGACCAAACTCTTGGCCTATGGATTTCTCGGCCTCTGGCTGGTCATGGCCGCCTTTCCCTTCATCTGGACGCTTTGGGGCTCATTCAAGGTTGAGGGCGATTTCTTTTCGAAAGCAGACTGGGCCAACTCAATCTTTGGTACGCTGACCCGGGTCGAGACCGGCGGCAGCTTTACCGGCGATGGCTACTACGGTGCCTGGATACAGGAAGAGTTCTGGCGCGCTGCCCTCAACACGTTGATTGTCTGTGTCTGTGTGGTCACCATCTCGCTGACCTGCGGCACTTTGGGCGGCTATGCCTTGTCCCGTTCCACCTATCGCTATGCCTTCTGGTTCCTGTTGTTCGCGCTGATGTTCCGCGCGATGCCGCCGCTGACGCTTGTGTCAGGCTACCTGCTGCCGTTTTTTGAATGGAACCTATGGGGACATTTGAGCACGACGATTATCGTGCTGGTAGCGATCAACCAGCCCTTTACGCTGTGGATGCTGCACGCATTCTTCAAAAACATCCCCAAAGATCTGGACGAAAGCGCGATGGTCGATGGCTGCACCCGCTTTCAGGCTTTCCGCCACGTGATCATCCCGGTGATGTGGCCGGGTGTGATTACCACGGGGCTGTTCAGCTTCCTCTTGGCCTATAACGATTTTGCGGTGACCACGATGCTGCTGAGCAAGGAAAACCAGACGATGGTGCCCAAGCTGGTCAGCTTCCTAGGCACGACCCAAACCAAGGGCAACGTCATGTTTGCTGTGGCAGCAGTTGTGTCAGTGACGGCGCCGCTCTTTGTGATGATCATCTTCTTCCAAAAGCAGATCGTCTCTGGTCTGACTGCCGGTGCTGTGAAAGGCTAAACCTATGTCATTTCAATCCGAAAAGGCGCTGGTGCGCGCCCATTATGATGCTTTGGCCAAAGCCACCCCTGAAACGGTTGCTGATGTGTTGGCAGAGCGCACGAGCGCGGATTGGCACTGGCGCGGGATGCATCCGTTTTACGAACAACATGGGGCAGCGGCGGTTGCCGAAAGCTTCTGGGCGCCCTTCCTGACGGCAATGACAAAAGTGCAGCGCAGGCAGGACATCTTCATTGCTTACTATAATGAGATCGATGATTTCCAATCCGTCTGGGTGATATCAATGGGGCACCTGATGGGCCTCTTTGATGCGCCGTTCCTGGGGATCAAACCGAACCGCCGCATCGCGATGTTGCGCTACGCAGAGTTCAACAAAGTCGTGGATGGTAAGATTGTTGAGACCGCGCTGTTCTGCGACCTAGTTCATCTGATGAACCAGGCAGGCCAATATCCCCTGCCCCCGCAGACGGGCATGCATTTGGTCCAGCCGGGGCCTGCGACGCATGACGGGGTGCTGTTTGACGACGCTGATCCGGCAGAAGGGCAAAAAACGCTCGCCACAATCAATGCGATGATTGGTGACATTAACACCCACCAGAAATACGCCACGCCGCAAGAGGAGCTGGCCCAATGTTGGCATGACGATATGATCTGGTGGGGACCAGATGGGATCGGCGCGACCTACACAATTGACCGCTATGTTGAACAACACCAAAGGCCGTTCCGCACACAAATCAAGGATCGTGTCTACAATGGCCATATCTGCCGTTTGGCCGAAGGCAGTTTTGGTGGTTTCTTTGGCTGGGCCAACCTGAGTGTGACGAACGCAGGCGGTTATCTCGGCATGCCTGAGGGCGCGCCTTCGGAAATGCGGGTGGTCGACATGTATCGCCGCGATGGTGATAAGTTAGCCGAAAACTGGATCTTTATCGACATTCTGCACTTCCTGCATTTGCAGGGGTTGGATGTGCTAGGGCGGATGAAAGCGCTTTAGCCAAACCGATGCGCCGAGATGTTGATATCGCCACAAGCGTGAAGCGGAATATCCTCGCCTGTTTTGGCATCAGCAACGGTCCACTCTGTGCCGGAAAACTGCAGCGTTTTGGGGTGAATGATCCGTGCTGATCTTTCGCTTGCATTAATCCTGACAATGCGCAGCCCGCGCACAGCATCGGCAAAGGCCGCAATGCGCGGATCGGGCCGTTGCTCTTCCGCGTGCACCGGGTACTGCCGCATGGCCCGTTGCGTTGTTTCGCGTACTTTGTCGGGGAAGCTTTCGATCAGTTTGGCGATGGCGCGCCGCGCCGCATCAGACATGCCAAGGACGCCCAGCGCGGGCTGCTCTGCGGCCAACAACACGCCAAGCGCTTCTGCTTCATCTTGGTCGAGGCCCGTCAATCTGGTGCGATAATTGAACCCCAGTTCAATCCCGCCCTGATTGCCTTGAAATACAATGATGGGCAAACCCGCTTCGGTCATCGCATCCACATCCCGCAAGATCGTGCGTGGCGTTACTTCTAACTCTGCAGCCAACTCGGCGGATGTCAGGCGCCCCCGGTTTTGGAGCAGCAGCAGAATTTGCAATAGACGAGAGGCGCGCATCTCAAGTTCTCAAATATGACATAAGATGTCATATTAGGGTTGCTAACTGGTATGGTGTCAAGTCAAGGAGTTCACATGACACCCCACTACGTCAGCCGCGATATTGCGGCGTCCCCTGCAGCCGTTTGGTCAATCCTGACCGACGCAACGCGCCTATCAGATGGTACCTTTAGTATAATCAGGATTGAGGGGCAGATTGCCCTAAACAAGTCGTTCAAACTGTGGTCCGAAGTGGACCCCAAACGGCCCTTTCCGATTAAAGTGGCCATCATGCAGCCCGAGAGACAAATGGAATGGCACGGTGGCATGCCGCTTGGCTTGTTCCTGGGCAATCGGCAATTCAGGCTGAATCCCACAGCAACAGGAACACGGTTTATGATGCAAGAGACATACGCAGGCCCGCTGAAGCGGCTGATCACACGGTTCATTCCTGATTTGCAGCCGAGCTTTGAAAAGTTCGCGGATGCGCTGAAAACAGCAGCGGAGGCTCAAGCATGAACCGCGTGACATATGGAATGGGGGTCGTTGGAGATCCTTGGATTCTAAAAACACCGTCACTGACCTCGGAGTTTGAAGTCTGGAAGGATGAGGCAACCAAACCACCCGCCTTAGTGGTGCGGGTGGGCAAGACGCAACTGTCATACCAACTGCGTGCACTGGAAGACGCGCATGCGATGCTCAAGATGCATGGTGATTGGATGCCGCTTGGCAACGCCGACGAGAGCAAACCGGTCAAGGAAGGCACGCTAGAGGCATGGGCGCGTAGCGCCGATAACCCGGTTGGGGGATACTATGGGCTGCGCAAAGGATATCGCGGTCGTTTTGCAAATTACGTCTCGCCGGTGTTGGAAATGCTGGGCTGGGCTGAACTGGAACACAACGCGCGAAACAACCGGATCAAAGCTATTTGAGGTATCTGAACCTTAAGATCAGCGGAACGATCGCCACGATCAGCAAAGTAGCCAACAGATAAGGCGCGCCCGGCAAGTATATACCGCCGCCATTGACAAAGCGTTCGAACACGCCTGTCAAAACCAGCGGAGCGGCTACAGCTGCGATGGAAGAAAGCGACGCGATCACGCCTTGGACAAGGCCCTGCTGGTCTTCTTCTGCACAGTTCGCGGCAAAAGCAGTCATCAGCGGCGGGGCCATGTCTGAGAGCGCAGCAAAAGGCAGGAAAACAGCAACGGCCCAAACGGCACCCGCGAAGCCAAAGCCAATCATGCCAATGATAGCCGCCGCTGTCGCTATGACGAGGGTTCTGAAATCACCAAAGCGCTTGGTCATTTGTGGCAGCACACCGGCCTGCACGATGGCGATCAGCACGCCATAGGCTGATAGTGTCAGCCCAATCGTAAAGCCATCCCAGCCAAAGACTTCACGTCCCCAAAAGGCCCAGAGCGTCGGGTAGACCATATTGGCGAACTCAAAGACAAAAATGCAGATCAACGGGATTGCCAGCCCGGGGATCAAAAAAGCCCGTTTAATCGTACCGAAAGGGTTCAGGTCGCGTCTGCCAAAGGGGCGGCGGTTTTCGTCCTTGAGCGATTCCGGCAGGATGAAGATACCAAAGGCCACATTCAGCGCCGACAACCCTGCAGCAATCCAAAACGGTGCTGTTATATGCCAGCCCGAAGCAACGCCGCCAAGCGCCGGACCCAATACAAAGCCAATCCCGAAGGCCGCCCCAATCATGCCAAAGGCAGCCCCACGTTCTTCGGGTTTGGCAATGTCGGCGATATAGGCGGTTGCGGTGATATAGGTGGCCCCGGCCATGCCAGCGATGATGCGTCCGACCAACAGAACCCAATAGGTCTGTGCCAATGCCATAATCACGTAATCGATTGTCAGCGTCAGCAAGGCAGCGATCAGAACAGGCTTAACGGCCATAGGCATCTGAAAGGCTGCCAATGATCGGGCCAAAGACAAACATTGCGGCGGCATAGGCCGACATCATCACGCCGCCCCAGAATGCGCCTTCTGCCGTCGAGCCTGCGCCAACACGATCCATCAGGTCAGGCATGATTGGGAAGACGATCCCGATACCAATCGCATCAATAAGAAGTGTTGCAAGAATAAAGAGAAAGGGACCGTTGAGCTTCATGCCGCCACACCACACTTGCCAGTCGCGGAACACAAGTGAAATCGGCACGTTTCCACAGGGCCTTAGTGGCGGTTAGAACCTTCCACATCATTGCTTTGCAATATGGGAAAAAACAAGGTCACGCGCGTACCATAACCGACCTTGCTTTCCAGACGAACACCGCCAGATGATTGTTCTGCAAACCCAATAACCATGGGCAATCCAAGGCCCGACCCTTTGCCCACCGGTTTCGTTGTGAAGAATGGGTCAAAGATGCTTTCTTGCAGGTTATCAGGGATACCGACACCATCATCGGCAACGCTGATCATCACATACGCGCCTGGCTGCAGATTGCCATCGCATTGACCAAGATCACAAGCGTCAAAGGCAATGGACTCTGCAGTGATGTCAATGCGGCCGCCGCCTGTGATTGCGTCCCGCGCATTTGTCGCAAGGTTGACAATCGCTGTTTCCAACTGATGCTTGTCAACAAAAATGGCAGGCAAGTCAGGCGCGATCGAAAACGCCAGGCGAATGTTCTCTGGCAGAACCCGCTGGAGCAAGGCCTTCATGCTGTCAAAGAAATGTACGATCTGAATGGGTTCGGGCGACAGAATGCTGCGGCGTCCAAAGGCCAGCAGTTGCCCCGCCAATGCCGCACCGCGGTCGCTTGCTTTCATAATCTCGTGGACCAGTTCATCCTGTGCTTCGTCGGCAGAGCCTGCCAACAACTCTGCGTTGCCACGGGTTACTGTCAGGATGTTGTTGAAATCATGTGCCACCCCCGCAACCAGATGCCCCAAAGCGTCCAACTTCTGCGTGTGATTGAAGGACTGCTGGATCATATCGTTCTTCGTCCATCGCTCTTGTGCAAATTTGAGCGCGAGCAGGAAGTACGGCAGGATGCAGAATGACGTTAGCAAGAACATGAACGGTTCCATGGCTAGGCCAAACTCGACGAATGCAAGGCCGGTGATAGCGAGGAATCCGAACCACAGCGGGACACAGGTAGCCACAATGATTTCATAGTACGTGGCATGAAACATAAATATGTTGATCGTCGCGGCAACGACAAGTGCGGCAGTCGCAAACTTGTAGACGTCGCCCTCCAAACTCCACACATACACGAAGAGCACACAGTAGGTGATCGCTCGTGCGAAAAGCAGCCCCAGTACCAGCCAATAAGATGACGCGCGCGCCGCTTCCACGGCACGTTTGGCCAGCCATTTTTCCAACGTGAACAAGCCAATATAGATCGCAACGATCACAACAGGCCACCAAAGCCCGAAAACCGCTGCGCCAGCGATACTCGCCAAACTTAGGAGACCAACATTGGCGATGTACTCCAAACTGCCGATAGTCTCTGCTTCAGCAATCGAGGATAGCTGACCTAAGCGGTTGCTTGCCGTCCTTTTGGGGAATGACCATTTTAGAAGGTTGGGTGGCATGAACTCTTTACCGTGCACGTTCTTGGGGATGATAAGCCAACACCCTGCACAGGTCTAATCCTTTAGGCGAACTACACATCGAAGTACCCGTTATGATTGAGTACCGAAATGCGATACATTGCGAAGGAGAACCAGTCACCCATGAATACAATGCAACATTTCCCGACAAAAGAGCGGGGTTAACCGATGTCAGTTTTACCACGCCTGTCGTTGCGCAGGTTGGCGTAGAGAACGTGATTGCGCCAACGCCCGTTGATTTGGAGATAGCTTTGGGCGACACCTTCATATTTGTATCCGCACTGCTCAAGCAACCTGCGGGAGGCGTCATTTTCCGGCAAACACCCTGCCTCGATCCGGCTGAGGTCCAGTGCTGTAAACGCGTGATGCACCACGGCTTGTATCGCTTCACGCATATAGCCCTGCCGCGCGAAAGGTTCGCCAATCCAATAGCCTGTGATACCCGATTGCGAGGGGCCGCGTTTGATGTGGTCTAACGTGATTGCCCCAAGAAGGCCATTGTCCGCACGGCGCACCAGAAACAGCGGCATAGCTGTACCATTTGAGATCGACCGCTGCGCCCAGTATACCCGGTTCGTGAAGGCTTTGCGGGTGAGATGGTCTGACGCCCAGGTCGGCTCCCATGGCTTGAGAAAGTCTTCGCTATCGCGCCGCAGCGTCGCCCATGCGCGGAAGTCACTGTGGATCGGCGGGCGCAATGTCAGCCGTTCAGTTTCAATCCGGACCTTTTTCTTGGTCCCAAGCATTATGCAGCTAACCGTGCTTTCAAAGTGTCGAGCGAGGGTGCGGCATCGGCCGGACCATAAAGCGCCAATGCGGTTCCAGCCTGACCTGCCATTTGCCCAGCGAAGTCTTTCACGTCGCCGGTGGTTACATCGTCAATGTGGGCGATGGTTTCGTCGATGCTTGGAATGCGTCCCCAGATCGACAAAAGCCGTGCTAGGCGTTCGGCCCGATTGGATGGGCTTTCGAGCCCCATAAGCAGACCTGCTTTCATTTGCGCACGGGCGCGGGCGACCTCAGCCGCGCTCATATCATCGGCGGCGCGCTTCATTTCATCAATCGTGATGTTGGCCAATTCACTGATCTGCTCCGCGCTTGTCCCTGCGTAGATCGTGGTCAGACCCGTGTCTTCATAGGCCCCGGCTTGCGCGAAGATCGTATAGCAGAGGCCGCGGTGCTCGCGCACCTCTTGGAATAAGCGCGAAGACATACCGCCGCCCATGGCGTTCGCGTAGATCTGCGCAGTGTAAATCGCAGGGTCAAGGTAGGTTGGACCTTCGAGTGCCAGTGCAAAGTGAACCTGTTCAAGGTCTTTGTTCTCGCGCCGCTCGCCACCACCAAAGGCCATGGCTGCATCTGGCCCGGTGCACGCGCGACCGCAGGCAGATCACCGAACAGCGCTTCGGCCTGTGCCACGATGGCGTCATGGTCGACGGCCCCGGCTGCTGACAAGATCATCTGGTTCGGGCCATAATGCTCGCCCACGAACCCTTGCAGATCATCGCGGCTAAAACCGCTGACCCGTTCGGATGGTCCGAGAATCGTGCGCCCCAAGGCCTGATCAGGGTAGGCGACCTCTTGCAGCCAATCGAAGATGATGTCGTCAGGCGTATCCAGCGCTTGTCCGATTTCCTGCAAGATCACGCCACGCTCAATTTCAATCTCGCTCGGGTCAAAAACCGGATTCAAAAGAATGTCTGAAATCACATCAAGGCCAAGGGCCACGTCATCCTGCAGCACACGTGCGTAATAAGCTGTCATTTCGCGGCTGGTGTAGGCGTTGATATAGCCGCCCACGTCTTCGATGCTTTCGGCAATTTGCAAGGCACTACGCGTCTTGGTTCCCTTGAACGCCATGTGCTCAAGGAAATGCGCAATCCCGTTCTGCTCGATCCGTTCGTGGCGTCCGCCCGCCTGAACCCAAATCCCGATTGAGGCTGACTTCAGCCCCGGCATATCCTCGGTGACGATACGAAAGCCATTGGACAGCGTGTGCAGTTGGATGGTCAATTCTGAATTCGCTCCCTGATGACCGCTTGGATCGCGGCCAGATCGTTGCCGACGCGTGTCACGCGTTCCGGTCGGTCATACAGGTCCGCCATGCGGGGGGAAGGGGTGCCGCGACGCCTGACGCAGCTTTCACCGCATCCGGGAACTTCGCCGGGTGTGCGGTGGCGAGGGTGATCATGGGTGTGGTGCCGAGGTGCGGTTCGGCCACGTGGACGCCGACCGCTGTATGCGGGCAGAGCAGTTCACCGTGATTGGCGAGGTAAGTTTTGATCGCCGTGTGGGTTTCGTCTTCGGATGCGCGACCTGATTTGAAGGTGTCCTTCAGCATCTGATAAGCGCCTTGGCTGATCTGGAAGCCCCCTGCTTTCAGATCTTCCATTTGGCCTGCCACTGCGGCCCCGTCCCGGTTGTAGGCATCAAAAAGCGCGCGTTCGAAGTTGGAACTGACCTGAATATCCATAGAGGGGCTGATAGTGGGCTCGACCCCCTCTTTGGTGTAGGCCCCCGTTTGCAATGTACGGTGCAAAATGTCGTTGCGGTTGGTCGCAACGATCAGGTCGGCGATGGGCAAGCCCATCTTCTTGGCGATATAGCCCGCAAAGATATCGCCGAAGTTGCCGGTGGGCACGGTGAAGCTGACTTCGCGATGTGGTGCACCAAGGGACACGGCGGCGGTGAAGTAGTAGACCACTTGCGCCAGAACCCGGCCCCAGTTGATGGAGTTCACACCCGCCAGTTTCACCTCTTCGCGGAAGGCGAAATCGTTGAACATGTCTTTGACCGCCGCCTGACAGTCGTCAAAGTCACCGTCGACAGCCAGCGCATGCACATTGCTTTCTGTCGGCGTGGTCATCTGGCGACGCTGCACCTCGGAAACCCTGCCATGTGGATACATGATGAAGACGTCGACCGCCTTGAGGCCGCGAAACGCCTCAATCGCTGCCGATCCGGTGTCACCTGAAGTAGCCCCAACAATCGTCACTCGGTCGCCTGAGCGTGTGAGAGCGGCCTGAAACATCTGGCCAATAAGCTGCATCGCAAAATCTTTGAACGCGAGCGTTGGGCCGTGGAACAGCTCAAGCAAGTAGTGGTTGCTGTCCAGTTGCACCAAAGGCGCGCGTGCGGCGTGGCCGAAACCGGCGTAGGCCTGTTTGATCAGACCGCGAAGTTCATCTTCAGTAAACGTATCCCCGATGAAGGGGCGCATCACGTCGTAAGCAACCTCTTCATAAGACTTGCCCGCCATTGCCGCGATCTGTGCGTGGGTTAGCGTTGGCACGTCTTCGGGCACATACAAACCGCCGTCGCGGGCGAGGCCGGTGAGCATGGCTTCTTCGAAACTCAACATGGGCGCGGAGCCGCGGGTCGAGATGTAACGCATTAGTCTTGGGCGTCCTTTTGGCGCAGGGTACGACGTATCAGGTACAGGCTCATAATCGCCCAGACTGCGGCCAGCAAGAACCATGTCACCGCATATTCGAAATGATCGTTCTTTATGCTGGCAGTGTTCACCGGCAAAGGCGTCAAACGCGGGTCTGGGGGCGACGCTTGGGTGACCACGATCATGAAAGGCAGGGTGCCAAGTGCGGCCGACATGGTTTCGACGTTGCGGGCAAACCAGATGTTTGCGTCAAGGTCAGGCGCGGGCGTGCTGCTGTTTTGGTCGTCGGGCCATAGCAAAGTACCGGTGATGTTCGTTGTGACGGTCAACGGAGCCGCATTTTTGTTGTCGAGGGCCAATAGGCCTTGGTCAACAAGGATGGCACCCACATCCGTTTCAAACTTTGAGATAACCCGGTAACCTGTACCGGCTTCGGTCCCTGAAACGAGGACGTGCAGTTCTTCGCCCGTGGGCGCGCCATTGACAAGCACGCGGGTGTACTCATCTGCCATCTCTGTTGCGAATCTGGAGAACGGAGAAGGTGCAGCCCCAAGCCGCGCGTTGATATCTGCGAGGATTTCCTCCTTCCAGGCCAGGCGTTCGACCTGCCAGTTGCCAAGGCTAATCAGCACTCCACAACCGGCGACACCAAGAATCAACGGAAAGAGAATTTTACGCAGCATCTTGCGCCCTTGAATGTTGAAAACGCGCGAGATTGCCCTCGCGCGTTTGATACTCAGTTTGGTGGATCAAGATCCACCTTACGTGAACGGCGCTTAGATGCCCCAGATATAAACCGCGAAGAACAAAAACAGCCACACCACGTCAACAAAGTGCCAGTACCAAGCTGCCGCCTCAAAGCCAACGTGCTTTTCTGGCGTGAAGTGCCCTGCCCGCGCCCGCATATAACAGACAAACAAGAAAATTGTCCCGATGATCACATGGAAGCCATGGAAGCCTGTGGCCATGAAGAAGTTCGAGAAGAACTTGTCGCCACCAAAGTCCAGTCCTGCTGTACCAGCAGGTACCAGTATTCATAGGCCTGCAAACCGGTGAAAAGGATGCCAAGAACAACAGCCAGCAACAAACCATGCTCAAGGTCTTTGCGGTTGTTTTCATGCACCAGCGCGTGGTGCGCCCAAGTCACCGCCATGCCAGAACAAAGTAGCACAAGCGTGTTGATCAGCGGCAGGTGGAACGCATCAACCTGATAGAACTCTGGCGACACATAGGTGGTGCCAACATAGGTGTCCATCGGATAGATCGTGTGTTTGAAGAACGACCAGAACCAGGCCGCAAAGAACATCACTTCGGACATGATGAACATGATGAAACCGTAGCGCAGGCCGATCCGCACAACCGGTGTGTGATCACCCACATTGCTTTCGGCCACAACGTCTGCCCACCATGCGAACATGACGTAGAGCACAGCTGCCAGACCCATCAGGAAGATGTAGGGACCCGAGCCATGCATCCAGAGCGTCGCCCCAAAGAGCATGACAAAGCCGCCGACACCGCCCAGGAATGGCCAGATTGACGGTGGCAGAATGTGATAATCGTGGTTCTTAGCGTGCGCCATGTGGTGCGTTTCCTATCGGCTGGTCTTTAGTAGGTTTGTATGGCGTCTTGTGGCGCCGGTGTCAAAGCTTGTGGTGCCAGAGAGGCCTGCATCTCCTCTTCAGGCAAATCAATCTGGTAGAATGTGTAGCTGAGCGTGATGGTGTGCACGAATTTCCCCTCACGGTCATCCACGATCGCCGGGTCTACAAAGAAGCTGACTGGCATCATCACGGTCTCACCCGGCATCAGCACCTGCTCTGTGAAGCAAAAACACTCAATTTTGTCGAAAAACGCCCCGGCCTCGTAAGGTGTGACATTATAGGCGGCCTGTCCGGCGATAGGCACATCAAGCGGGTTGTGCGCCTCATAAAAGGCCAGTCCGGTTTCGCCGATCCGGATTTCCATCTCGCGCACTTCGGGTTTGAAGGTCCATGGCATATCCCGCTCCAGCGAGGCGTCGAAACGGACCTTGATTGTCTCATCCAAAATCACATCGCTGCCGGATTCGGCCACATTGGTCGCCCCGCCAAAGCCGGTCACCCGGCAGAACCAGTCATAAAAGGGAACCGAGGCCCAGGCGAGCCCGCCCATGAGGATCACAACAGATACTGTTTGTGCCAATGTCCGTTGCGGACCTTGAAGGTTTGGAAAAAGTTTCATTCGCCTGCCCCCTCTTCAGGAATGATCTGTGGACGGGCCACATGGTCAAATCGTTCAAACTGGGCTGCATCGCCAAGCTGCAAGACCTTCACGACCGTCAAGCCAAAGATGATCGCGATGAAACAAGCAAGGATCAGCCCAAGCCCATAGTTGCGCCCTTTACGCCGTTCATGGAGCTCATGTTCGACTTGCAATGGCATTACCAGCCTCCCAGGCCATATAGCCGCAAAGCCGCTTCAATCAAGAGCGCCCCGAAATGCGCAAAGACGTAGTAGAGCGAGACTTTGAAGACTTTGATTTCAACACGGTGCTTGTCCGCTTCGCAGTCGGCGTCTGTCCGGCGCCAGATGTCATAAGCGCCCTTCAGGAACCAACCATTCATCCAGATCGCCACAGCCAGATAGACCGGACCGCCAATCGAGGTGAACCCCAGCCCCAGTGCAACGGGCACCAGCAGCAGTGTATAGATGATGACATGCTTACGTGTCGCATCCCGCCCATGGGTTTCCGTCAACATGGGTACACCGGCATTGCCGTAGTCCGACTTCACAAACAGCGCCAGCGCCCAGAAGTGCGGCGGAGTCCACATGAAAATCAGCGCGAACATCAGCACGCTTTCAATGCTGACCCCACCTGTGGCCACGGCCCAGCCGATCATCGGAGGGAAGGCACCCGCAGCACCGCCAATCACGATGTTTTGCGGTGTCGCCCGTTTCAGCCACATTGAATAGATGACGGCGTAAAAGAAGATGGTGAAGGCCAGCAGGAGAGCGGCAAGGAAGTTTGTGGCCAGCGCCAAAAGCACAATCGCAAAGCCGGAAAGTGCCAGACCAATGCCCAGCGCCTCACCCGGTTCAACCCGGCCAGAGGGGATGGGGCGTCCGGCTGTCCGTTTCATGCGGGCGTCGATATCCGCATCCCACCACATATTCAGCGCGCCAGAGGCCCCGGCGCCGACAGCGATACACAAGATAGCGACAAAACCAATGAACGGGTGAACAGGTACCGGAGACACCAAAAGCCCCACGAGTGCGGTAAACACGACCAGTGACATCACACGCGGTTTCAACAGGGCAAAGTAGTCGCCCATGTTTGCTTCGTAGCTTTGATCTGATGCGCTGATATCGCTCATTGCGGACCTTCAAAGTGGGTAGGGCAAGACCTGCCTGATGTGATCGAACCGTCGTTGATGCAAGGTGGGCGTCGACCCACCTTACCCTTTAAGATGTGCCGGTCGCCTCGGCGAGCCATGCGTCATATGTTTCCTGGCTCACCACTTTGACAGTGATTGGCATATAGGCGTGGTCTTTGCCGCAAAGCTCGGAACACTGACCAAAGTAAATGCCTTCACGCTCGGCGGCGAACCACAGTTCTGCCAAACGCCCGGGAACTGCATCTTGCTTTACGCCAAACGCGGGGATGGTCCAAGAGTGGATCACATCCGCAGCGGTCACCTGCATCACAACGGTCGCGCCGATTGGCACGATAACCGCAGTGTCAGTCGCAAGCAGATATTCGTCCTGGCCGTAGCCGTACTCTTCCAGCTCCTCACGGGCCAGCATGTAGCTGTCAAACTCAACGCCGTGATCGACATATTCATAGCCCCAATACCACTGATAGCCTGTCACTTTGATGGTGATGTCGGCCTCGGGGATTTCTTGCTGTTTGAACAACACAGGCAGTGAGAATGCGCCAATAAAGACCAGGATCACAACGGGTACGACCGTCCAGGCCACCTCAAGTGGTGAGTTGTGCGTGAATGTTGCAGGTTCTGGGTTTCTGGTTTGGTTATAGCGGATTGCCACCCATGCCATAAGCCCAGTGACAAAAAGCGTGATCACCGTAATGATTACCAACAGCATGTTGTCCAACCACACAACATCGCGCGCCAGTTCCGTCGCTGAGGGTTGGAAACCCATACCCCGATCCACCGGACGCCCGACAATTTCAAGCTCCTGGTCAATCTGCTGTGCTGTTGCGGCGGACCCTGCCATGATCAGACCGGCTGTGGTCCAAAGTGATGCGGCGATGCTGTTCAAACGCATATCGTACCCTATCTTCAATGCACCCGCGTTGGGCGCGTCTCCCAGGCGATTCTGTTCAGGCGTTGAACGGAATCCCATTGTATTCGCAGGACCGTGTCCCATATCCTGATGCACAACTCAAGAACTGCAATTGCGTCAAACAGACGCTTTCGCAACAAAATGCGCTCTCAGCCAAGGAAAACCGCATGTCAGCAGATCCGTTTCGCCCGTTTGAGACCAATCTCGATCAGGACACAGCCCTTTCGCTGCTGCGTGAGGCAACGGCAGGTGCAGACGATGGGGAACTGTTTTTGGAGCGCCGCAAGTCTGAAGTGATCTCGTTCGATGATGGCCGTATCAAGACCGCCAGTTTCGACGCCTCTGAGGGGTTTGGCTTGCGTGCGGTACGTGGCGAAACCGCAGGCTATGCCCATTCCACAACAATTGACGAACACGCATTGAAGCGTGCCGTTTCAACAGCGCGTCTGGCTGTGGGCGATGGTGGCGGCACGATGGCCGACGCCCCTGCTGGCACCAATCGCAAACTATACTCGGACGATGACCCGATGTTGCAGGCCACCTTCCCGGCCAAAATTGATCTACTACGCGAAATTGATGCATTCGCGCGCGCACTCGACCCGCGTGTCGTGCAGGTGTCTGCAACCGTTGCGGCCTCGCATCAGGAGGTTTTGATCTTGCGCCCTGAAGGCACGTTGGTCACGGACGCCCGCCCAATGTCGCGACTGAACATCAGCGTGATTGTTGAAGAGAACGGCAAACGTGAAAGCGGCGGTATGGGCGGCGGTGGCCGTGCGGGCTTGATCGGTTTGATTGGACGCGATCATTGGGAACCGGTCGCACGCGAGGCCTTGCGCATTGCCTTGGTGAACCTTGACGCTGAACCTGCCCCGGCTGGCGTGATGGATGTGGTGCTTGGCCCCGGCTGGCCCGGCATATTGCTGCATGAAGCGATTGGTCACGGGCTTGAGGGCGATTTCAATCGCAAGGGTTCAAGCGCATTTGCGGGTCTGATGGGCCAGCAGATTGCGGCCAAGGGCGTGACTGTGCTGGACGATGGCACGATCCCTGATCGGCGCGGATCCATCACAGTGGATGATGAAGGCACACCGAGCGCAAAGAACACCCTGATCGAAGATGGTGTTCTGGTGGGCTACATGCAGGATCGCCAGAACGCGCGATTGATGGGCGTAGAACCCACGGGCAATGGGCGGCGCGAAAGCTTTGCGCATGCGCCAATGCCGCGCATGACGAACACCTATATGCTGGCGGGAAATACAGCCCCCGAAGCGCTGGTCGCTGATCTCAAGGATGGCATTTACGCGGTCGGATTTGGCGGCGGACAGGTGGACATTACGAATGGCAAGTTCGTCTTTAGCTGCACCGAGGCCTACCGGGTCAAAGATGGGGTGGTTGGTGCACCCGTGAAGGGTGCGACACTGATTGGTGACGGGGCTACAGCGCTGAAGCAGATTCGTGGGATCGGCAACGACCTGGCCCTTGATCCCGGGATCGGCAACTGCGGTAAGGCAGGACAGTGGGTGCCCGTGGGTGTCGGTCAGCCCACCCTGATGATTGGAGGGCTAACTGTGGGCGGAGCAGCAGCTTAAGGTGATTCTCGCTTTGTGAAGGCGCTGCCGCACTGAGGCGGCACCACGATGAATGCATCTCGGTCAATGCGGGTGTATTAAACAAGAAATTCCGTATTATCTCTAAATTCAAATCAGATTGATTCAGAACTCGTTAACTTCCGCAACGCTACACTGATCGGGCAATATGACGGAGCTTACGGGATGACCGGAACACATCTATCTTCCAATCACCCCCCACTCCTACCCACCACGGAAGACGATCTGGTTGCCCGGCTCCGTCTATTGCGTTCGCGTCGGGTTGGCGTTGCAACATATCGTCGGCTGCTGGCAGAACACGGCAGCGCGGCTGATGCACTCGCCGCGCTGCCGGATATTGCCAAGGCAGCCGGTGTTGCAGATTATGCAATCTGTCCGGAAGGTGTTGTAATGGCCGAGCTGAAGGCTAAGCAAAGCCGCAGGCGCGCGTTTGTTGATAGATGGAACACCGGATTATCCGCAGGCCTTGCAAGACGTCGAAAATGCCCCGCCGCTCTTGTGGGCGCTTGGCAGCGCCTCCATTTTGCAAAAACCGATGATTGCACTTGTCGGCGCGCGAAATGCATCATCTTTGGGGACCCGCATGGCCAAACGGCTGGGTGAAGATCTGGCGAACGCCGGATTTGCGGTCGTGTCCGGCCTGGCACGAGGGATTGACGCGGCAGCCCATCACGGGGCGCTGGCCGGTTGCACCGTCGCGGTAATGGCCGGTGGGGTTGATATCATCTATCCGGCTGAAAACACGCAGCTGGCCCATGATATCGCCAAAAGCGGGGTACGTGTATCCGAAATGCCGATGGGTTTGCAGCCGCAGGCACGCCACTTTCCGGCGCGCAACCGCATTATTTCTGGGCTGGCACGCGCCGTTGTCGTTGTTGAAGCTGCAGGAAAATCGGGCAGCTTGATCACCGCACGCAACGCCCTTGATCAGGGACGCGACGTTCTGGCCGTCCCCGGTCACCCGTTTGATGCACGCGCCTGGGGATCAAACATGCTGATCCGCGATGGCGCAACTTTGGTGCGCAATGCGCAGGACGTGATTGATGCGGTCACACCAGTCGCATCATCCGAACCAGAACTTGAGTTGCCTAAACCCGCTCCTAAAACACGCAGCCTACGTGATGTCGCGGCGCTACACTCTGAAATCCTGTCTCGGTTGGGCGCCGCCCCCATTGCCGAGGATCAGCTTTTGCGCGACATCAAGGCCAAAGCAACCGACGTAGCCCCCATTCTTATTGACCTTGAGCTTGAGGGTAAAATCGCCCGGCAATCAGGTGGGCTGCTGGCACGGGTTGTCTGAGCCTACAGGCAATTCTTCGCAAAGATTTTTCCCCTCATTGACATTCTGCAAACAGACGCCACATCTTGCCCGACCTAAGGAAGCGCATTCTCTGTAAAGGATTCTCATGCCTGTTGTTGTTGTCGAGTCCCCTGCTAAGGCAAAGAAAATAAACGGATATCTGGGCAACGACTATACCGTTCTGGCCTCGTACGGACACGTCCGCGATCTGCCGCCAAAGGACGGCTCTGTCCTGCCTGACGACGATTTCGACATGAAATGGGAGATCGCTTCGGACAGCAAGAAGCACATCAAAGCGATCGTTGATGCACTCAAAGACGACAACGAACTGATCCTTGCAACCGACCCCGACCGTGAGGGTGAGGCGATTTCCTGGCATCTGACGGAAGCACTGACGGCCAAGAAAGCGATCAAGAAAGATACGCCCGTTAGTCGCGTCGTTTTCAACGCGATCACCAAGACGGCCGTCACCGACGCGATGGCAAATCCGCGCCAAGTCGATGAGCCATTGGTCGAGGCCTATCTGGCCCGCCGCGCTTTGGATTACCTTGTTGGTTTTAACCTCTCCCCGGTACTGTGGCGCAAACTGCCCGGCGCAAAATCAGCTGGTCGCGTACAATCCGTTTGTCTGCGCATCATCGTTGAGCGCGAGATGGAAATCGAAGCATTCCGCAATCGGGAATACTGGACGGTTAAGGCGCTTTTGCAATCCGCGCGCGGCCAGACATTCGAAGCGCGGCTGACCACTCTGGCAGGCAAAAAGCTGGACAAGTTCGACCTTGAAAACGCAACACAGGCCGAAATGGCGGTGCAAGCGATCAACTCGCGCGATTTGGTGATCAAGTCGGTTGAGGCCAAGCCTGCGACCCGCAATCCCTCTCCTCCCTTCATGACCTCGACTTTGCAGCAAGAGGCCAGCCGCAAATTCGGCATGGGGGCCAAGCAGACGATGGGTGTCGCCCAGCGCCTCTATGAGGCGGGCCTGATTACCTACATGCGGACCGATGGCATTGATATGGCGCCCGAGGCGGTGACGGGTGCGCGCGATGCGATCAAGGCAAAATTTGGCGACGCATACCTGCCCGACCAGCCACGCATGTATAAAAACAAAGCCAAGAATGCGCAGGAAGCCCACGAATGCATTCGCCCGACCGAAATGTCGGTCAGCACCGAAGACGCCAAAATCGCTGATGCCGATCAGCGAAAACTGTATGATCTGATCTATAAGCGCACGATGGCCAGCCAGATGGCAGCCGCCAAGCTGGAACGCACCGTGGTTGATATCACCAGCGCCGACGAACAGGTCGTGTTGCGCGCCAACGGGCAGGTCATGGTTTTTGATGGCTTCATCGCGATTTATGAAGAAGGCAAGGACGACAGCGTTGTCGATGATGACGACAAGCGTCTGCCACAACTGGCCCAGGGCGAGACCGCTGAGAAGAAATCGGTCGACCCCGAACAGCATTTCACCCAACCACCCCCGCTACACCGAGGCGACCTTGGTCAAGCGTATGGAAGAACTGGGAATCGGTCGCCCTTCGACTTACGCTTCAATCGTGACGACAATTCAGGACCGTGGTTATGTTGAGAAAGACAAAAACCGCCTGATCCCGCAGGACAAGGGCCGTTTGGTGACGGCTTTCCTGACCAACTATTTCCGCAAATATATTGGGTATGACTTTACGGCCGATCTGGAAAACCAGTTGGATGAGGTCAGTGCAGGGGACGCTGACTATAAAAAGGTGCTTGGTCAGTTTTGGCGCGATTTCTCGGCCGCCATTGCTGAAACCGCGGATCTGCGCATCACCGAGGTATTGGAAAAAATCAACGAGGTGTTAGAGCCGCATCTGTTCCCGCCAACCGAGGATGGCAGCGATCCACGCCTGTGTCCCAACTGCGGGGCGGGCCGTTTGTCGATGCGCACCGCCCGGTCTGGTGGTGCGTTTATCGGATGTTCAAACTATCCGGAATGCCGCTATACGCGGCCTTTCGGACCACCCAATCCAGAGGCAGAGGCCTCGGCCATTCCGCCTGAAGGCAAGTTACTGGGCACAGACAACGGCGACGAAATCCGTATCTTCAAGGGCCGCTTTGGGCCCTATGCTCAGCGCGGTGAAGTGACCGAAGACAACAAAAAACCACCCCGCCAAGGTGTGCCGGAAGGTTGGGAACCGGAAGAGGTGACGCTTGATCAGGCTTTGATGCTGCTGACACTACCGCGCGAATTGGGTCCACACCCCGAAGACGGCGTGACTGTTTGGGCCAACCTCGGCCGCTATGGCCCCTACCTGAAACATGCGGAAAGCACGTCTCACCGGGGCGGGACCAATGCCAATCTGGACAGCATTGATGAGGTGTGGACCGTCGGCATGAACCGCGCCGTACAATTGCTGGCTGAGAAGGTGGCGTCGCGCGGTCAACGTGGCAAGGCGGCTGTCCCGGTGCGTGAATTGGGCGAGCATCCAGAGGCCGGTGGTCCGGTCAACATCTTCGACGGCAAATATGGACCATATGTAAAGTGGGAGAAGATCAACGCGACAATCCCCGATACGATAGAGCCGTCTGAGCTGACAATGGCGCAGGCCGTGCATCTGATTGATGAACGTGCCGAGAAAGCGGGGAAGAAAAAACCTGCCCGCAAGAAAGCGCCCGCAAAGAAAAGAACGACGGCCAAGAAAACGCCCGCGAAGAAGAAGGCCAGTTGACCGCATTTCTGCATCGCGGCAATTCATTGACTCTGTGTTTCCCTAGCGGCACAACATCCTGAAAACATGCCGGAGAGTTTGCTGATGAAGAAGATTTACCCTAACGCGACCGCTGCCCTCGATGGTCTTTTGCATGATGGCATGTTTATCGCCGCCGGTGGTTTTGGCCTATGCGGCATTCCCGAACTGCTGCTGGATGCGATCAAGGATGCGGGCACAAAGGATCTGACATTTGCGTCGAACAACGCGGGCGTTGATGACTTTGGTATCGGCATTCTGCTACAGACCCGTCAGGTCAAAAAGATGATCAGCTCTTACGTCGGTGAGAATGCTGAGTTTATGCGTCAGTACCTGTCCGGCGAGTTGGAGCTGGAATTTAACCCACAGGGCACGTTGGCCGAGCGTATGCGCGCTGGCGGCTGCGGCATTCCCGGCTTTTACACCAAGACCGGCGTGGGCACTGTGATCGCTGAGGGTAAAGAGCATAAAGACTTCAACGGCGAGACCTATATTATGGAAGAGGGTATTTTTGCTGACCTCTCCATAGTGAAGGCGTGGAAAGCGGATGAGACCGGGAACCTCGTGTTCCGCAAGACGGCCCGCAACTTTAACCCACCTGCCGCCATGTGCGGCAAGGTCTGTGTCGTGGAGGTCGAAGAGATTGTGCCAACTGGGACGCTTGATCCTGACAGCATTCACCTGCCGGGTATCTATGTGCATCGATTGATCCAAGGCGAACATGAAAAACGCATTGAACAACGCACAACCCGCCCGGCCGCTTAAGGGGGATACCGATGTCAAATGTTTTGCCCGAAGACGAAAAAGACACCATCCGCGATTTTCATCATTGGATCGTGGTGGCCCGCCGCATCGTGCATGACAGCTTTACCGGCGACGACAAAGAACTGCAGCGTATGACCCTGCAAACCGCAGAAGGCCTTATGCTCGACCACCGCCTTGGCGCGATCGAAGACCATTTGGCCGAGATCAAAACCGCATTGAACGACAAAGAGTAGGATCAGCTTATGCCTTGGGATCGCAATCAGATGGCTGCCCGTGCCGCACAGGAACTGCAAGATGGCTGGTATGTGAACCTTGGGATCGGCATTCCGACCCTGGTGTCGAACTATATTCCTGATGGGATTGAAGTGACCTTGCAGTCTGAGAACGGCATGCTGGGCATGGGCCCCTTCCCCATTGAGGGTGAAGAAGATGCCGACCTGATCAACGCAGGCAAGCAGACCATCACGGAATTGTCGCAGACGGCCTACTTTGACAGCGCGCAGTCCTTTGGCATGATCCGCGGCGGCAAGATTGCGATGGCGATCCTCGGTGCGATGGAAGTGGCCGAGAACGGTGATCTGGCAAACTGGATGATCCCCGGCAAGCTGGTGAAAGGGATGGGCGGTGCGATGGATCTGGTCGCAGGTGTTGGCCGGGTCGTTGTCGTGATGGATCACACCAACAAACACGGCGTCAGCAAGGTGCTGAAGGAATGCACCCTTCCGCTGACTGGCAAAGGCGTTGTAGATCGGATCATCACCAATCTTGGGGTTCTGGATGTTGTTGAAGGCGGTCTGCAGATCGTCGAAACCGCCGAGGGCGTCACGGAAGATGAATTGCGCGCTGCAACGGAAGCGGCCATTGTCTGATCTTTCCGTCATGCACGAAGAGAGCGACAAGAAGGGTCGTTACTATATAGTGCATGCCTCGGGTGAAAGTGAGCTGACCTATTCGGTTATGTCCGCAAAGCTGGTGATCGCCGACCATACGCAGGTCGCCAGCGGCCATGAAGGCGAAGGTATCGGCTTGATGATGCTGCGTGAGATGATCGCAGATGCGCGCAGCAAGGGCTTTCAGATCGTCCCCCTTTGCCCCTTTGTGAATGCGCAACGGCGCAAGCATCCTGAATGGGCGGATGCCTTCTCGGTTTAGATACCGTTCACATTAAAGACGCAGGCATCTGTGATAAGCTCGGGCGGCGTTTGACATAGTCCTTTGGCAACCTGCCAGGCGGCAAGCACCTTGGGCACATAGGCGCGTGTTTCGCGAAATGGTGGCACACCTTCATGGCGTGCCACATTACCTTCCCCGGCATTGTATCCAGCAAGCGCCAGTACCGGATCATCGCCAAAGTGATCCAACAGCCATTCCAGATAGGCGACACCGCCTTTGATGTTCTGCGCCGGATCTTTGCTATCTGTCACGCCAAACCGTGTCGCCGTCGCGGGCATCAACTGCATCAGACCTTCTGCCCCTGCCGAGCTCACCGCATCAATACGCCCCGCACTTTCAACGGAAATGACGGCAAGAACCAAAGCCGGAGAAACAGATGTTCCCACAGTTTCCACCAGGATACTGCGCCCATGCGTGTTTGCGATTTCCTGCAACGCTTGCAAGCGCGGAGCAGGCACAACCTGTCCTGCGGGCGGATTATTCAGTTGTGCCATCGCCATTTGAAAACGTACGGGCCCTTGCTCGGACAGTTTGGCTGGCACCGTCGTCCAAAACCAATCTAGCGCCGATGGTCGCGGCACAGCGACAGGACCCACCGATACGGGTTCGGGCTCTGGATCGGCGTAAACTGGCCCCAAACGCGGGGCATTCGGATCAATCTGCACGGTGATACGATTGCCATTATTGCCCGAAGGCACTGTTACACGTTTAAAAGTGAAGTCCGGCTGGAGCCGTTCAACCTCTGCTATCAGCGGCGATACACATAGAATCGCACCTGCTGTAAGTATGCCCGTTAATCTACGACTCATTTCTCGCCTGCTCGTGGCTTGTTTGTTCATCATAAGATGGCAGAAAACGGTCCAAATGCCAGTTCTCAAAGAACAATTCCTATGATTCTGTTGGGATTGAGAGCATTTCAGCAACGGACACAGCAAAAGATGAACCAGAGATGAATATTTCTTTCATTTAAAAACAGTGACTTATGCCCAAAATTGTCCGATTCGATGTTTGAGGCGAAAAAAAATGTTTGATGCCAAACTCCCGCCCCATTCAAATGGCTATATGTCAGCATCCAAGACGGCGTTCGCGTTAGCGTAACTAGTGAATTAGATGCTTAAGCGCGGAACGAAACAAAACCTGCAATACCCTGAGGAGGGAACACAATGCTTAAATTTATCGAAAACTTCCGTAATGACGAAGACGGTGCTGTCACAGTTGACTTCGTTGTTCTGACAGCTGCGATCGTTGTACTCGGCCTGGCCGTTGGTACAGCTGTCAGCAACGGTGCCAGCACACTTGCAAACGACATCGAGCAGGATCTGCTTGACCAGTGTTCCGGCGAGTCTTGCAGCTAATAGCTTAAACACTCTTAACAGTGTTGTAAGTAGCGCTGCTTAGTTGTGGCGCTACTTTTTTAATAAGTATCCTGTTTAGTGACCACGTGTATTTTGACCGGCAACCTTTTGGTCAGAATAGCGCAGACGGCCATCTGACGAGACATCTACATTTATGGGCCGTTGTTGAGACAAGATAGGACCGACCATGAAAAAGCTGCTAGCCACATTTGTTACTCAAGACGATGGTGCCGTGACAGTTGATTTTGTGGGCCTCACAGCTGCGATTTGTTTGCTCGGGGCAATTTGCGTCAATGCGTTTGCTTTACGAACCTGTCCGCATGGCAAATAATATGTCCGACTTTATGGAAGATCAGTGTTCTGGCGGCGTCTGCGACTAACAGTGCCGGACGCAAGCCGTCTTTTACGGAACTGACACCGCGTTCACTTTTACATCACGTAAGAATCTGTTTATTTTTTATGTTGTAATGTATCCCTTCGGCTACATACTCTAAACATGCTGTACGGCGGCTTGAAAAGTGTGGCAAGCAGCGGCAGACAGGGTGGACACGGCCATTCTTAGCGATGGCCCAACAGCTAGAGGCAAAAAATGCGGGCAGTTTTTGGATTGGTACTATTGGTCGGTATGGGCCTTGCGGGCTTTGCTGTGTACATGGTGAACCAGTACATGGACACGCAAGCTTCCGCGTTGGAACGTGAACGCCAGCGTGCGTCCACCGCTATTCGCACTGTGGACATCTATGCACCGTCACGAGACCTCACTTATGGTGAACTTTTGACCGCTGACGATGTGCAGATTATCAAATACGCACGCGACCACTTGCCTGAAGGTGTTTTCGCTACCGAAGAAGAGCTTTTTCCACAAGGATTGAATACGCCCCGTGTTGTACGTTTGCCGATGCAGGTAAACGAACCCATTCTCACCAACAAGGTAACAGAAGCGGGTGCGCGTCAGGGCATCGCGGCACTCTTGGATCCAGGCATGCGGGCATTTCCTTTACCTGAATCCATGACGCAGGCGTTCTCAGGCGAGCTGCGCACATCTGACCTGATTGATCTCTACTGGGTCGGTCGCGTGGACAACGGCACCAACATCTCTCGTTTGGTAAAGAGCCTTACTGGAAATCATCTCAATGGATCCGCGTGTCGTCATCCAAGTCTCACAAGAAGATTTTGCGGATCTCCAGGTTCTTCGGTCAGCGGGCGCACTTTCGTTAACACCTGTTGGTCGCGATGATTTGGAAGCTGGTGATTTGACGATCGAGACAAACATCAATGATGTTCTTGGTATTGTTGCCCCCGTGGAAGAGGTAGAGGAAGTGGTAGAAGCCCCCGAGAAGTGTTTTGTGACACAGAACCGGGGTACAGAACGCATCCAAGTCGAGATTGAATGCGCCGACTAATCCGCGCGACATATTGAAGTCCCACATCTTTCTTGCGCCACGCTAAATCTTGTGTGTGGCGCAGTGCCCGCCACACAGACTTGCGAGTGTTGCGCTTTATCCACATTCGCTCTGTCCTGCAAAGCCTTGATTCTTGCAATAAATCTGGAACTGCCTCATGGTCGCAGCATCATGGGCGGGAAGACCCGTTAAAACGAGGCGTGATCGGAGAGGCAGGTCACTTATGAAATATGACAGATTTTTGAAGGCAGCTATTGCTGGCTTGACGTTGTCGCTTACGGCGGCAGCACCCAGTATTGCACCGGCCGAAACACTGCGCGTCTTGCGCGGTGCGGCGTCTAGTGCACTCAGCGTCCCGATGAGCCGGGCCGTTGTCGTGGAGAGCGATGTGCCCTTCACAGAACTATCCATTGCGAACCCCGGCATCGCAGACATTTCGTCTTTGTCGGACCGGACAATCTACGTGTTGGGTAAAGAGCCGGGTCGCACGACGCTTACCTTGCTTGGTGAAAACGGACGCTTGATCACAAACGTGGAAATTCACGTCTCCCCTGACATGGCAGAGTTCAAAGAGCGCCTGACACAGATCTTGCCAGGCGAAAACATTGAAGTCCGTACCGCCAACAATGGTATTGTGCTGTCCGGTACAGTCAGCTCAATCGCGCGACTGGATCGTGCACTTGATCTGGCCCAGCGTTATGCGCCAGACCGTGTGTCCAATCTGATGACCGTTGGCGGCACACAGCAGGTCATGCTGAAAGTTCGCTTTGCAGAGATGCAGCGATCCGTCAGCAAGGCGCTGTCAACATCTGTTGCATTGAGTGGTCTTGGATTTAACGACCGAGCCAACATCACTGGTGGTACCAACCGAACAGTGGGGCAGACTGCGATATCTGGCGCACTTTCCGGTGCAGTCCCAGCGACCAATGCAAACAATGGCGCCGTCCTGTTTGGGTTTGGCGCAGGCGGCCTTGAAGTTGGCATCCTGCTGGAAGCCCTTGAAACACGTGGGGTTGTCCGATCTTTGGCAGAGCCGAACTTGACAGCGCTGAGCGGTCAGGAAGCCACATTTCTTGCAGGTGGTGAGTATCCGGTGCCAACGGCCAACGATGGTGGTAACATCACCGTCGAGTTCAGGCCATTTGGTGTTGAGTTGAGCTTTGTCCCGCGCGTTGTTGACCAAGATATCATCAATCTTGAGCTTTCGGCGGCCGTATCGGCAATTGACCCTTCAAATGGTTTCCAGGCCAACGGCTTCTCTGTCGATGCGTTCACACGTCGCGAAACATCAACAACAGTAGAAATGCGTGATGGTGAAAGCTTTGCGATTGCGGGCCTGTTGTCTGATGACTTTTCTGACCTGAACGGCCAACTGCCTTGGGTAGGTGATATCCCTGTTCTGGGCGCCCTGTTCCGCAGTGCGGAATATGAACGTCGTCAGACAGAGCTCGTGATTATCGTCACACCTCATCTTGTGTCACCAACACGTGGTGAGGCTTTGGCGTTGCCAACTGATCGCGTGCGCCCACCAACCGAGCAAGGCTTGTTCCTGTTTGGCCAAGTGGCCAATGAAGGCGGACCATCAAGCGGTGGTGCGGGCGAAGTGGCACGTCAGGACTTTAGCGGGTCCTATGGCTATGTCCTTGACGAATGATTGGAGCATAAGTCGATGAAATATGTAATCACAGCGGCCATTGCAGCCGTAACACTTAGCGCCTGTTCGTCAGCGGACAGGCAGATTGGCGCAGCTTCATTCTTTACCGAAGCTGGCTCCGCTCTCGATTCGGGTGATTTTGGCGAAGCCACAATGAACAACCGTCTCGTACAAACCGGTGCGCAGGACTACACAATCAACTTGGCGCGTCGTTTTGCAGCAGAAGTGAACACAACGGTCAACTTTGCGTTCAACTCAACCGTATTGGATGCTGATGCACGGAATACGTTGATGAAGCAGGCCGATTGGATCCGTCAGTTCCCCGAAGTACGTTTCAAGGTCTATGGTCACACCGACCTTGTCGGCAGTCAAAGCTACAACCGCTCGCTAGGTTTGCGCCGCGCACAAGCCGCTGTATCGTTCTTGTCCTCGCAGGGCATTGATCGCAGCCGTCTTGAGGCCGTCGTCTCATTTGGTGAAACACAGCCACTCGTTGTGACCGAAGGTCGCGAGCGTCGCAACCGCCGCACTGTCACAGAAGTTACTGGGTTCGTTGAGAACGACCCTCTGGTGCTAAACGGCAAGTATGCCGCGATCATCTTCCGCGACTACGTTGCAAGCGCACAGCAAGAGACCTCGACCGAGGCTGCGGCAACAGGCGGCTAACTCTGCCCTCTTGACGCCGGGTCCGCAGACCCGGCGTCAACTTTCGACCAAAGAATTGCAAATCGTATCAAGTTTCTGCACAGTAGCTCTGATTTGGTCCTATTATCGACAAGATTCCCAGTAGTGTTTGGATCATACGAGTAACTTGCTGCAGAGATGTGGGCAAACCAGTGTGTTATGCTAGGCTTGCCTCTATCTGTGGCATACATTGACAGTTAATTACGTGATGGGGACATCAAAGACATGAATACAAGCCCGGTCGTCCAAAGCGATCCTCCACAGATTGTTGCCTGTACGATCAGCCGAGACGTGCAGAATTTCGACCTTCTGATCGAAGATATGGAAGCCGCCTTGGGTGATGCCTGGGGCGATTTGGGTTTTGACGATGCGGCGGCATTTCTGGGCCAACCCGACGCAAAGAGCTTGCAATTTGTGACGATCGCAATGGATGCGGAAGATGAGGACAACCTCTCTGGCATTTCAGAAGTCATCAGTGCAGCAAAAGAAGCGCAGATCAAAGTCATCCTGATCGCCGAAGACGTTAGTCCAACGGCACTGCACCAGCTTTTACGTGAAGGCGGCGATGAGTTTGTCCCCTACCCCTTGCCCGAAAATGAACTTGCCCGCGCAATTGAGCGTGTTCTTACCAAAGAGGAACCGCAGGTCCCGCAAAGCGGCGACAAGAATTTCAAGGCTACCGGTGATCGATCCGGTGTTGTGATACCAGTTCATGGGCTTGCCGGTGGCACAGGCGCCTCGATGATGGCGGTTAATCTTGCTTGGGAACTGGCGAATATCGACGGCGATGAACCACCCAAGGTCTGCTTGCTTGATCTGGATTTTCAATTCGGCTCCGCCTCAACATATCTCGACCTTCCACGCCGCGAAGCGGTTCTAGAATTATTGACCGACACCGCTGCGATGGATGGTGAATCATTCATGCAGGCCATGCTGACATTTGGCGACAAACTGCATGTGTTGACGGCGCCGATGGACATGATTCCATTGGACATGATCACACCAGAGGACATTGGTCGGGTGATTGAGATGGCAAGCAGCCATTTTGACTACGTGATCATTGATATGCCATCGACCATGGTGGAATGGTCACAGACGGTCCTTGAAATGGCGCATGTCTATTTCGCCATGATTGAGCTGGATATGCGCTCAGCACAGAATACGTTGCGCCTCAAACGCGCGCTGCAATCGGAAGACCTACCCTTTGAAAAGATCCGGTTCGTTTTGAACCGCGCACCCGGCTTTACCGACATGAATGGGAAAAGCCGGGTCAAACGGTTGTCCGACAATCTGGGCATCTCTATCGAGGTTCAACTGCCCGATGGTGGGAAACCAGTCATGCAAGCTACGGACCATGGCGCGCCGTTGTCTGAGACGATTGCCAAAAATGCCCTTCGCAAAGAAATCCTGAAGCTTGCGAAATCTATTCATGAAGTGAATGAAGCTGATGCAACAGAAGCAAGAGCTTAAGAGGTACCGCTATGTTTTCAAAGTATAAAAAACCAACTCTTCCGAAAGATGCAGCCAACCCTGCACCAGCCGCATCATCAAAAATTGATGCAGCCGTATTGGCAGCAGCCAAGCCAGAGGAAACGCGTCAGCCTCTTATTAAGACTGCGCTAAGCCCGCCGTCCGGGTGATGCGGCCCCGATGGACAAGGAAAAACGCCGCAAAGAGCGATTGGGCGAGATCAAGCTAGAATTGCACAAGGCGCTTTTGGACAATCTTAACCTGGCCGCACTTGATAGCGCCTCTGAACAAGAGCTGCGCACAGAGATCAACGCGATTGCCAACGAAACCCTTGAAGACATGGGGATCGTCCTAAACCGCGACGAGCGGCAAACTCTGAGCCAGGACTTGTTTTTCGAAGTTACTGGTCTGGGCCCACTCGAAACTCTTCTCAAAGACGAGACAGTTAACGATATCCTGGTGAACGGCCCGCAGCAGATTTTTGTGGAACGCGACGGGAACCTAGAACTGACGGACATCACATTCAAAGATGAACGTCACCTGCTGCGCATTATTGATAAGATCGTGTCAGCTGTGGGTCGCCGCGTAGATGAATCGAACCCCTACGTTGACGCCCGTCTGGCTGATGGTTCGCGTTTTAACGCCATGGTACCGCCAATTGCGGTTGATGGATCACTCGTGTCCATTCGTAAATTTAAGAAAGACAAGCTGGGCATTGAAGAACTGGTCAAATTTGGCGCCTTCACCGAGGAAATGGCCGCCTATTTGCAAGCGGCTGTTTCAACCCGTCTCAACGTGATCGTATCCGGTGGTACGGGCTCTGGTAAAACAACCACGCTGAACGCTCTGTCGGGCTTCATTGATGATGATGAACGTATCCTGACAATCGAGGATACGGCCGAACTTCAACTGCAACAAACACACGTTGGCCGGATGGAAAGCCAGCCGCCAAACGTGGAAGGCCGGGGCGGTGTTTCGCAGCGCGATTGTTTGAAGAACGCACTACGTATGCGTCCAGACCGCATCATCGTGGGTGAGACGCGTGGCGAGGAAGTGATCGACATGTTGCAGGCCATGAACACAGGTCATGACGGGTCCATGACCACAATTCACGCAAACAGCGCACGCGATGGCGTGTCGCGTCTGGAGAACATGATCGCGATGGCCGGGATTGAGATGCCCATCAAAGCGATGCGCAGTCAAATCTCATCAGCTGTGAACCTGATTGTGCAGGCCTCACGATTGCAGGATGGTTCGCGGCGCATGACCTCCATCACCGAAATTACCGGTATGGAGGGTGACGTTATCTCGATGCAGGAAATCTTCCGTTACCAGCGCGTTGGTTTGACACCTGACAACAAGATCATTGGCCACTTCACTGCGACGGGCGTACGCAGCCACTACTCCGAGCGGTTCAAACTTTGGGGTTATGATCTGCCATCTGCGATCTTTGAACCGATGGTTGCGGAGTAAGCGACATGATTTCAGTCGAACCACTCATCTACATTCTGATCTTTGTCGCCGTTCTGGCACTCGTTCAGGGTGCCTACCTTGTCATCTTTGGCAAGTCGATCAGCATGGACGGTAAAGTGAACCGCCGCCTTGATATGCTTGATAAGGGTGGCAGCCGCGAACAGGTGCTTGACCAACTCCGCAAGGAGATGACGCAGCACATGAAGTCGCAAAGCATCCCGATTTATGCGTTGCTAGCGGATCGGGCGCAGAAGGCGAATATCGCATTTACACCTATACAGCTGATTATCATGATGTTTGTTGTCAGTGGCGTGTCATTCATGTTGCTGACCATGCTAACGGGCGTGGGTGTGCCAATTCGCAGTCTCGTCGCCGTATTGATGGGTGTTGGCGGTATCTTTGTGTGGGTAAGCAACAAGGCCAAAAAGCGCATGAATATGCTGGCCGAACAATTGCCCGAAGCCGTCGAACTAATGGTCCGGTCGCTACGCGTAGGACATCCGTTTTCATCCGCCATTGCGATTGTCGCCCGCGAAATTGCCGACCCATTGGGCACCGAAATGGGTATGATCTCTGACGAAGCCGCTTATGGGCGTGACATGGGCGAAACGCTGAAATCCATGGCGGAGCGCTTGGATAATCAGGACATGCGGTTCTTGGCTGTAGCTGTGACGATTCAACAGACGTCGGGTGGTAACCTGGCTGAGATCCTTGATGGGTTGGCGAAGGTAATCCGCGCCCGCTTCCGTTTGTTCCGTCGCGTCGCGGCAATTACAGCCGAAGCAAAGTGGTCAGGCAATCTGCTGTCAGCGTTCCCTATTCTTGCACTGATGGCTATCAATTTGGTAAAACCAGACTACTTTGACGACGTCATGGAAAGCCCGCTGTTCATTCCTGCTGTTCTGATCGTTGTGGCATTCCTTGTCGTGAACCTGCTGGTAATGCGCGCCTTGGTGAACATCAAGGTATAGGGGGCGAAATGGAAAACATTCAAACAATGATTACCGATGTGCTGGGGCCATTTGGGCCACTGATGATTGTCGGTTTGCTTGGCGTCTTTTTGATCCTGATCACGCTTCCGGTACTGCTCAAAAGGAAGTCGACCCGCTTGATAAGATCAAGGTGGCTGGCAATGCGACAAAGTCTGACAAAGCGAATGACAAACGACTGCGTTCTGCGGCAAGCAAAGACAAGCTTGAAAAATACTCAAACTTCCTCGAACCGCAAAACGCGGAGGAGTACTCTGCTGTTAAACTGAAGTTGATGCAGGCGGGCTACCGCAGCAACAACGCGGTCCGCATCTATAACTTTTTGCAGTTTGCTTTGGGCATTTTTGGACTTCTGTGTGGCGGCGCTTACTCGCTTGTGCAGATGTCGGGCACCGCAGAGGTGACGACACAGCAATTGGTGATGTGGATCATGATCCCTGGCGGTGCCGGATATCTGCTGCCGAAGTACTGGGTCACGCGACGTCAGCAGATGCGCCAAGAAGCGATTGAGAATGCGTTTCCAGACAGCCTTGACATGATGCTGGTATGTGTTGAAGCCGGTCAGTCGCTTGATCAATCTATCATCCGCGTTGCCCGCGAGATGAAATCGGGTTTTCCTGAACTCGCTGAAGAGTTCGAAATTGTCAGCCAGGAAGCCAAAGCCGGTAAAGACAAGAACACTGTTCTCAGGGATATGTCCGACCGCTGTGGCGTGCCGGACATCACAAGCTTTGTCACAGTTCTTGTTCAGTCAGCGCAATTTGGTACGTCCATCGCAGACGCGCTGCGCGTGTACTCCGCAGAGATGCGCGACAAGCGGGTTATGCGTGCAGAAGAAAAGGCAAATAAACTACCCACGAAGATGACGCTGGCCACAATGATGTTGACCGTACCACCGCTGATGGCGATGCTGATTGGTCCTTCCATCTACGCGATTGTACAAAGCTTGGGTTGATGATGATCAGGCCCGTTTTCTTTGGCCTTATTCTGCTGTCTCTGGCCGCCTGTACATCAGGCGGCCTTAATCGTTCGTCCGATGGTGTCTTTGCGCCCGGGGTCGCCCGCGGCGAAAGCGCGGATGGGCTGATTGTGGGGCATCGTCTGATGGCAGCGGGTGAGTATGAACTTGCTCTTAAGGCCTATAACCGCGCCGCTGCTGCGCAAGGCCTGAACGTCGATACGATGTCAGCTATCGGGTCTGCCAACCTCAACCTTGGTCGGCTGGGTCAGGCGGAACGGTGGTTGCGGCGTGCCGTAGAAGAAGATCCCACTTTCCCGCCTGCCTGGAACAATCTGGGTGTCATCCTGATGGAACGCGGCGAAATCGGCGAAGCGAGTGAAGTTTTTCGACGTGCTTTTGCCGCAGATAGCGGAAATTCCGATGAAATCCGCGACAATTTGCGCTTAGCGCTCGCAAAATTGGAAAATCCGGGCAATAATGCGATACAAGAAAATCAGAACTTTAATCTGATCCGGCGCGGTGCAGGCGACTTTGTATTGATGTCGGACCTATAGGCAAGAGCAGCAAAAGGACGCAGAAACATGCGCCACCCCATTTTACTGACGCTTTGCGCGGCAACCATTGGGTTGTCTGCGTGTGAAAAATCCGGCGAAGCAGAGGTCGAACGCGCCTTGGCCGATATCAACGTCGTCGATGAAACCAATCTCAATGACGTAATGTTGACGGTTGGCGACCCTGACGAAGCCGTTCGTTACTTTGCGAACGCGAACGCAAGCGATCCTGGACGCATTGATTTGCAGCGTGGTTTGGCCAAATCACTGGTCCGCGCAAAACGCGCCAATGACGCGATCGAGGCCTGGCAAGTGGTCGTCGCCAACGAAGAAGCCACTAACACAGACCGCGTCGATCTAGCCGACGCGTTTGTTCGTGCGAACCAATGGGATGACGCCGCAGCAACGCTGAATACGGTGCCCCCGACGTATGAAACCTTCAAACGCTATCGGTTGGAAGCCATGGTTGCCGACAGCCGCCAGCAGTGGGAAAAGGCCGACAGCTTTTATGAAACAGCGGTTGGGCTGACGACGCGCCCTGCCACAGTTTACAACAACTGGGGTTTCTCGAAACTCACCCGCGGTGAATACGGCGAGGCAGAGCGGCTATTTACCGACGCGCTACGCTTCAACAGCAATATGTTCACAGCGAAGAATAATCTCGTTCTGGCCCGTGGTGCGCAACGCAACTACACCATCCCGGTGGTCCCGATGACGCAAGTCGAACGCGCACAACTGATGCACACAATGGCCCTTGCCGCGATCAAGCAAAACGATGTTACAATCGGAAAATCGCTGTTGAACGACGCGATCAACACCCATCCGCGCTATTTTGAGGAAGCCGTACGCGCCTTGGAAGCTCTCGAAAACAACGTGGTGAACTAAACCAGATGGGTATCACAGCAGAGGCCGCTTACTGGTTCCTGCCAGCCATCATCCCGATTGCGTTGTTCATTTCATGGAACGATATGCGCAGTATGAAAATCACCAACAAGTCGGTGATTGTCGTGATGATCGCTTACGGTGTGCTGGGCCCCTTCGCCTTTGGATGGGAAATGTACTTCTGGCAATGGCTGCATTTCCCCATTGCATTGGTCGTCTGTATGGCGCTTTGGGCGTTGCGGTTCATGGGCGGCGGTGATGCCAAACTGATCGCCGCCATAGCACCCTTTTTCGTGATGGCAGATATCGAGTTTATTCTTCGGATCTTCGCCGCAAGTCTGATCGCGGCGTTGGCCGTGCACACCCTCTTCCGTCTCACGCCGTTGAAACGGCCCGTGGCCGAATGGAAAAGCTGGAACGCGGGCTGGTACTTCCCAAAGGGCTTCCCCCTCAGCATGACTTTGCTACTATATCTAGTAGCTGCTGCGATTTACCTCTGAGCAATCGGTCAATGCCTTGGACAGGCACATCTTTATTCACTATTTTGACATAGTTCCTGTTAATCTTTAACGGAAACGGGGCCCGAGTCTGCGGCCATTGTTATTTGCGAAGGCGGGACCTGATATGAACGTGCAAACCTCCAGTGTAATGGCGCCACCCGCGCCGCGTAGCATCGAAGGCATGCTTTTGCCGCTCGCGATGATGCGCGACATTCTGATCAAGACCATGTTCCGTATGAATCTGGATTTGGTCTCGAAGATCAGCCGCGCAATCTGTTTGCCGATCCCGGTGACACAAGAACTGGTGGATATGGCGCGTGGGCAACTTCTGTTGGAAGCTACAGGTACGCTGAACGCCAACAGTGGCAATGAAATGGGCTATCAGCTGACCGATGCGGGCCGTGCCCGTGCATTGGATGCTCTGGGTCAATCTGAATACTACGGTGCGATGCCTGTCCCACTGGATATCTATCGTCAGCAAATCCAGCGCCAATCGATCCGCAACATCCAGCTAACACGCGACCAGCTGGAAACGGCGATGGGCCACCTGATTCTGCCCGAGGATCTGTTGGGCAACCTTGGCCCGGCCGTCAGTGCGGGTCGTTCAATTCTGATGTATGGCCCGCCCGGCAACGGTAAATCATCCATATCTAACGGCATCCGCGATGCTTTGGGCGACAAGATTTATGTGCCCCGCGCGATCGAATATTCTGGTCAGGTGATCACCGTCTATGACCCGATTGTGCACAGCGCCGCAGAAGATGACGTTGACGACCCCAACAGTCTGCGCCGCACATCCGGCCGTTTCGACACACGCTATGTACGCTGCGAGCGTCCTACTGTGATCACCGGTGGTGAATTGTCGCTCTCGATGCTTGACCTTGTCTATAACCCAACCGCCCGGACCTATCAGGCGCCGTTGCAGTTGAAATCGACCGGCGGCATCTTCATCGTGGACGACCTTGGCCGTCAGCAGGAACCACCGCAGACCCTTGTGAACCGCTGGATTGTTCCATTGGAAGAAAACAAGGATATCCTGGCCCTGCAATCGGGTGAGAAATTCGAGGTGCCCTTCGATACACTTGTCGTCTTCTCGACCAACTTCCACCCCAACGCGATCTTCGATAAAGCGGCCCTGCGCCGTATCTTCTACAAGATCAAGATCGATGGCCCAAACCAGGAAGACTACCTCAAGATTTTCGCGATGGTGGCCCGTAAGCGCAAAATGCCGCTTGATGAGGATACGCTCGTTCACTTGCTGAATGTCCGCTACCCCGAGATCGACAACGTCTATGCGAACTATCAGCCGATCTTCCTGATCGACCAGATGATTTCGATCTGCGAGTTTGAGGGTATCCCCTACCAGATGTCGCCAGACCTGATTGACCGCGCATGGGCCAACATGTTCGTGAAAGAAGAAGAGATCATTCACTAGCGTCTTTCGGCGTTTCCAATGCAAAGGCTTCCCTCTACCTTGGGGGAAGCCTTTTGCGTTGGAGGGGATAGATGGCTGATATCGTTGGCGTCGCAGGATGCGGTCGGATGGGCATGGGCATGTTGCGGAAACTGCAGCAGGCGGGTTTTGACGCACGTGGTTTCGATGTGCGCCCGCTGGGTGGCGTCACTCTTGACTTGTCTGAATTCGTCGATGGGCTGACGACGCTGATCACTGTGGTGCGCGATACCGCTGAAACCGATGCTTTGCTTTTTGACGATCAGGCCGTTGTGGCTAGGGCGGACAGCCTCGAACGCATCATCATCAGCTCCACCCTTTCTCCCAAATATGTCAAGGCGTTACGCGCCCGTATCCCTGATCACATCACACTGATTGACGCGCCGATGTCAGGTGGCCAGGTCAAGGCTGACGCCGGCAGCCTGACCTTCATGACAGGCGGTCCTGCCGATCAGATCGCACCCTTGCTAAAGGCGATGGGCGACCACGTGCATCACATGGGCGCCTTCGGCGCGGGCATGACGGCCAAGGTTCTCAACAACCTTTTGGCGGCCTCGAATACCGCCATGACCCGCCTTGTGCTGGACTGGGCTGATGCCGAGGGCGTTGATGAAGGCAGGTTACTGGCGTTGATCAAAACCGCCTCCGGCCAAAACTGGCTCGCCTCAGGCTTTGATGAAATCGAGTTCGCGCGTGATGGGTACACCCCTGAAAACACCATCGGCATCCTTGAGAAAGACGTGGCCGCCGCCCTTGATATCGCGCCGGATGACAACATCACCCTGCCTCTTGCGGTTCAAACCAGCATTCGCAATCTGCCACCACGGCGCAAACCGTAAGGTGCGTCTTGACGCACCCACCGTTAGGGTCACTTTACGCCCATGACCGCCCTAACGCCTCAGTTTGAAACTTGGTTCACAAAACGCGGCTGGGCTATTCATCCGCACCAACAACAGATGCTGGATCAAGCGGACAAACCTGCACTGATGCTGATTGCACCCACCGGCGGCGGCAAGACACTCGCTGGCTTTCTCCCATCCCTCATCGCACTCGCTGACGGACTGCACAATGGGCTGCATACGCTCTACGTTTCGCCGCTGAAAGCACTGGCTGCCGATATCAAACGCAACCTGCGCACCCCTGTCGCTGAGATGGATCTGCCGATCCGTATCGAAGACCGCACAGGCGATACCTCCTACACGCAAAAGCGCCGCCAACGCGCGGACCCACCGCACATCTTGCTGACCACGCCTGAGTCGCTTGCACTTTTGACCAGTTACGAAGATGCCCCCCGCATCTTTAAGGGCCTGCAACGGATCATCGTCGACGAAATCCATGCCTTGGCCGAAAGCAAACGTGGCGATCAACTGATGCTGGCCCTCAGCCGTCTACAGACGCTCGTCCCTGATCTGCGGCGTGTCGGGCTGTCCGCGACTGTCGAGGACCCCGACGCCATCGCGGCTGAACTTGCTTGCCATCCCGATCCCTGCGCGATCATTAACGCCGATCCTGGCCCTGATCCTGATATTTCAATGCTGATCACGCGGGAGAAACCACCCTGGACCGGGGGTGGCGCAAAATACGCGATCCCTGCAGTGCTGGACGAAGTCAAGAAGCACAAAACCACGCTGATCTTTCACAACACGCGCGCGCAGGCCGAGATTTTCTTTCACAATCTCTGGCTCGCCAACACCGACGATCTTCCCATCGGCATCCACCACGGCAGCCTTGACCGCGAACAGCGGCAAAAGGTCGAGGCCGCCATGGTGTCGGGCGATCTGCGCGCCATTGTCTGTACAGGCTCACTCGATCTTGGGATTGACTGGGGTGACGTTGATCTGGTGGTGCAGGTCGGTGCGCCCAAGAACGTCAAACGCTTGGTCCAGCGCATAGGGCGCGCGAACCATCGTTACAATGCGCCGTCCAAGGCCTTGCTGGTCCCCGCCAACCGCTTCGAAGTTGTCGAATGTGTCGCCGCGCTTGAAGCCGTTAAAGAAAACGATCTTGACGGCGACCCCAAGGGCCCCGGCCCGCGCGATGTGCTTTGCCAGCACATCATGATCACCGCCTGCGCCGGTCCATTCGACGCGAACCAACTGTATCAAGAAGTTAAGACCGTTGGTGCCTACCGCACCCTCTCCCGCGCGGCATTTGACGACTGTCTCGATTTCTGCGCCACCGGTGGCTATGCGCTGCGCGCCTATGACAAATGGAAACGGCTTCTGCAAACCGCCGATGGGCTTTGGCAGCTGCGCGACCCACGGGCGGCACAGCGCATTCGGATGAACATCGGAACCATTCAGGATACTGATACGCTCAAGGTGCGGATGAAGGGCAATTTCAAACCATTGGGCGAGGTAGAAGAAGCCTTCGCCGCCACACTCACCCCCGGCGATACGTTCCTGATTGGCGGGCAGGTTGTGCGCTACGAAAGCCTCAAAGAAATGACGGTTGAGGTGTCGCGCCGCGCGGACAAAACGCCCAAGATCGCAACCTTTATGGGGACGAAATTTGCAAACTCTACCCAGCTATCCCAACGCATCCTGCGCATGTTCGACCAACCTGATTGGCCCGAGTTGCCCAGCCACACCGCCGAATGGCTGGGCCTGCAACGCCAGTATTCCAAATTGCCCGAAGCAGATCGCATCCTCGTCGAAAGCTTCCCGCATGAGGGCCGCCAGCATATCTGTGTCTACGGCTTTGCCGGGCGCAACGCGATGCAGACATTGGGCATGCTGGTCACACAGCGCATGGAAGAGTTCAACCTGCACCCCATGGGGTTTGTGGCCACCGACTATGCCACGCTGATCTGGGGGTTGGACCCGGTCGAGGACCCCGCCCCGCTTTTCAAGCCTGACAACATGCGCGCTGATTTTGAAACGTGGTTGTCAGGCAATGCCGTGATGAAGAAAACCTTTCGCGGTGCCGCCACTATCGCGGGCCTGATCGAACGTAACCTGCCGCAGGCCCGTAAAAGCGGGCGACAAGCCACGTTCTCCTCTGACATCCTTTACGACACACTGTCCAAATACGACCCCGACCACCTGATGATGCGGATCACACGCGAAGAAGCGCTGCGCGGTTTGGTCGATTTCGGACGGATCGAGGAAATGCTGACGCGCACGGCAGGCCGGATCGACCACCAGAAGTTGGATCGCGTTACACCGCTTTCCCTCCCCATGTTCCTAGAACAAGGTCGCATAGCGGTCGCGGGTGCTGGTCAAGACCGTCTCTTGGAGGAAGAAGCGGCACGCCTGATGCAGGAAGCAGGCGTCAGCTCACTTTGATCCTTGATCTACCAGCCCGGATACCCCAAGAACAGAGCATGAACGCCTACAGTTTTGTCTTTTGCGAAACCCATTGCACTGCCCTGCCCTCTGGTGCGCTGCATTTGCCAGAGCACGATGGGCTTTGCGTGTCTGACCTGCACTTGGGTAAATCCGAACGGATCGCGCGACGCAGCGGCGTCATGCTGCCGCCTTATGAGGTCGCCGAGACCCTGCAAAAACTGGAAGCGGACATCGCCGCAACCAATCCAAATCGGATCATCTGCCTTGGCGATAGCTTTGATGATCTTGACGCGGCCACCGGCCTTGATGAAGACATGCGGCTTTGGTTGGCCCGCCTGCAAGCTGGCAAAACATGGGTTTGGATCGAAGGAAACCACGACCCAGGCCCCATTGATATGGGCGGCACACATAGGGCAGATGTCACGGTCGGCAGCTTGACGTTCAGGCATATCGCCAGCGCGGAAACTGCCGAGGTGTCAGGCCATTACCATCCCAAACATCGTGTTACCGGGCGCAGCAGGCTTACCTTTTTGTACGATAGTCGACGACTTATCATGCCAGCCTATGGCGCTTATACTGGCGGTCTGGCCAGCCATGCGCCAGAGCTGCGTAAACTCTTCAGCGAAAAGGCAATTGCCATCCTGACAGGACACAGGGCAATCCCCGTGCCAATCGCTTAAGCGGTGAGCCCCTCAGGCTCGGCGAGCCCATTTGCACGGCAACAGGCTGTCAGCGTATTGGCCAGGAGGCAGGCGATGGTCATCGGACCAACGCCACCCGGAACGGGCGTGATCGCCCCAGCAACTTCAGCGCAGCTATCATAGTCACAGTCGCCCACCAAACGCGTGCCACCTTCCGGCTTTTCGATCCGGTTAATACCCACATCAATCACCGTGGCACCCGGCTTGATCCAATCACCCGGCACCATCTGCGGGCGCCCGACCGCCGCAACAACAATATCGGCCTGACGCACAACACTGGCCAGATCCTTCGTCCGACTGTGTGCAATCGTCACTGTGCAACTATCGCCGAGCAACAGCTGCGCCATCGGTTTACCAACGATATTCGACCGGCCGATGACCACAGCATTCATGCCTGACAATGACCCGTGATGGTCACGCAGCATCATCAAACTGCCCAATGGGGTACAGGGCACCATGCTCTTCTGACCCGTCCCCAGCAAGCCAACGTTGGAGATATGGAACCCATCCACATCCTTGGCGGGATCAATGCTGTTGATCACCAGATCGCTATCCAGATGATCCGGCAGCGGCAGTTGTACCAAAATGCCATGCACTGCAGGATCACTGTTCAACTGATCAATCAGCGCCAAAAGGTCGGCCTCAGAGGTCGCGACATCCAGTTTATGCTCAATCGAAGTCATGCCAACCTCGACAGTCATCTTGCCCTTGGACCGCACATAGACCTGACTGGCTGGATCTTCACCCACCAAGACAACAGCCAGACCCGGTGTGATCCCTTGCTCTTCTTTCAGCTTGGCCACACCTTCGGCAACCTGTCCGCGCACCTTTGCAGCAAAGGCTTTTCCGTCAATCACTGTCGCTGTCATCACGTCTTCTCATGTTCAAAAATGCCTCCGCCGGAGGCTGATGGGAGGGTGGGCGGGGCGATGACGCAGTCAAGCGTCGCCCCGCCCGATCAACTTAAAACAGGCCTTCGATCTCGCCTGCATCATTCAGCATGATCTGCTCAGCCGATGGCACGCGCGGCAGACCCGGCATGGTCATGATCTCACCGCAGATCGCAACAATGAAACCTGCACCGGCGCTCAAGCGTACTTCGCGGATTGGCACGGCATGACCTGTCGGCGCGCCTCGCAAAGTCGGATCGGTTGAGAAGCTGTATTGCGTCTTGGCCATGCAGACAGGCAGGTCGCCATAACCCTGCTCTTCCCACTTCTTCAGCTGATCGCGATCTTGCTATCCGCAATCACCTCGTCTGCGCGGTAGATGCGTTTGGCAATTGTGTCGATCTTGTCAAACAGGCTCATATCATCGGGGTAGATCGGCGCAAAATTCGCCTCTCCCGCATCGGCAATCTGTGCCACACGTGTAGCCAACTCAATTGTCCCTTCAGAGCCCAGTGCCCAGTGTTTGCACAAGATCGCCTCAGATCCTTGCGTCTCCACATAGGCTTTAACAGCGGCGACTTCGGTATCGGTGTCGGTGATGAAGTGGTTGATGGCAACAACAACAGGCACACCAAATGATTTCACGTTCTCGATGTGGCGGCCCAAGTTTGCGCAACCCGCGTTGACAGCATCAACATTCTCGGCGCCCAGGTCCGCCTTGGCCACGCCACCGTTCATCTTCATCGCACGCACCGTCGCCACAACGACAACGCAGGATGGCGCAAGGCCCGCCTTGCGACACTTGATGTTCATGAACTTCTCAGCACCAAGGTCGGCACCAAAGCCCGCCTCGGTCACAACGTAATCTGCCAACTTGAGGGCCGTTGTGGTTGCTGTCACAGAGTTACAGCCATGCGCGATGTTTGCAAACGGGCCGCCGTGTACGAACGCCGGGTTATTCTCAAGCGTCTGCACAAGGTTCGGCTGCATCGCGTCCTTCAACAGAACGGTCATCGCGCCATCAGCCTTGATGTCACGGCAGTAAACAGGGCTGCGGTCACGGCGGTAGGCCACAATGATATCACCAAGGCGCTTTTGCAGATCATCCAGGTTCCGGGCCAGACACAAGATCGCCATAACCTCGGATGCCACAGTGATGTCAAAGCCAGCTTCGCGTGGGAAACCATTGGCCACACCACCCAAAGACGCTGTGATCTGACGCAGCGCACGGTCGTTCATGTCCAACACACGGCGCCAAGCCACGCGGCGGATATCAATCTCCAACGCGTTACCCCAGTAAATATGGTTGTCAATCATCGCCGACAACAGGTTGTGTGCCGAAGTGATCGCATGGAAATCGCCTGTGAAATGCAGGTTCATATCTTCCATCGGAACGACCTGAGCATAGCCACCTCCGGCAGCGCCGCCCTTCATGCCGAAGCAGGGGCCAAGCGACGCTTCGCGGATACAAATCGCTGCATTCTTACCAATCGCGTTCAGGCCATCGCCCAGACCGACCGTCGTTGTCGTCTTACCTTCGCCCGCAGGTGTCGGGTTGATCGCAGTCACAAGGATCAGCTTGCCGTCTTCGCGGTCCTGCACGCTGTCGATCAGGCGCTGGCTGACCTTTGCTTTATCGTGGCCGTATGGCAGCAAATCATCACTGTCGATGTTAAGCTTTGCACCAATTTCCTGAATTGGACGCTTTTGAGCGCCGCGTGCGATCTCGATATCTGACTTGTATTCCATGAGAGACTTCCCTGAGCGTTGGCAAATGCCATTCTTGTTCATCATCGCTTCTAGCGGGTGGATACCGCCGTATGCACCGTGATTGCGACATTTTCACCGCCGGAATCGTCGGCGCGCGTTAAAGCTGTGTCGGATGGGAAACTAAGGGGCCCATGCACGTTGGTCGGGGATATGCAGGCGCACCGGATCACCGACGCGGACCAGGCCTTCACGTTCAACCCAAGCCGTCACGCCACGCTTGCCTCTGGCAGCAAGTTTGAACCTGTCACCAGCGCCGGGATGTTCGGCGTTGATCGGTTTGGCCGGTAGGTGGCATGGCCGGTTTTCCATATCGATCACCAAGGTCGCGCCATCGGGCAGTTGCAGTCGGGAAGATGGCGGCAGATGCGTGAAATCGGGAATGCCCATTACAACCATTGACGCTCCAACCAGTGAAGGATTCAAGGCATCCACACCACAGTCCGCAGCAATTTCGGCCAATTCCTCAGCCGATACAATCGAGAGCTGCCGTACATTCCGAATCTCTGTTTCGCGTGGATGCTGGCTAACTACACGGCTACATGAGCGCCGCGTCAGTCCGCCATGTGCTTCGCCCGGAATGCCTGCATAGGTCAGCGGCGCCTCTGTCGCGGACTGCGATTGCAAAGATGCGTCCCGGTCAGGCACATGGCCGATCCAGACAACTTCCCCGGTGATTTCTGTGGGCTTCAGTGCAGGCATATCGCGCTCCTTGTCGGTGTTGCGATATGGTTAGGTCAGCGGCGCAGCAGCTTCAATGCTCCAAAGAAAAACGCCGCCCTTTTCAGAGCGGCGTTTTGATTTGATCAGGTTGATGGTTCCGGTTCCATCCCGCCATCATCTGAGGCGCGGGGTTTTTTCGGCTTGGTCTTTGGGATCGCTGTCACCGAAGGTGTCCCACCGGAGGGCGGCGTATCATCCGCATCATCACTCGCATGCGGCGGCTCGCCTGCCATTACGCGTTTGATTTCGTCGCCTGTCAGTGTCTCATACTCAAGCAACCCTTGGGCCAAACGCTCAAACTCTTCGTTCTTTTCGGTGATAATCTTGAACGCGCGATCATAGCCTTGCTGGATAAAGCTCCGGACCTCTTCTTCGATCAACTCTTTCGTATGCGCTGAGACCGACAAGCCAGCGGTGTTGCCAGAATAGCCTTCATGCGCTTCCGAATAGTCGATGTTGCCGACCTTGTCCGACATCCCCCAGCGCAGGATCATCGCCCGCGCCAGTTGGCTGGCTTGCTGAATGTCACCGGCCGGGCCATTGCTGACCTGATCTTCACCGTATTTGATGATTTCGGCCGCTTTACCTGCCATGGTCATGGCCAAACGCTGGTGGCATTCGTCCTTGAACATGTTCAGACGGTCCATTTCTGGCAGGCTCATCACCATGCCCAGCGCACCACCGCGCGGGATAATCGTAGCCTTATAGACCGGATCACATTTAGGTAGCGTAATACCCACAATGGCATGACCAGCTTCGTGATAGGCCGTCATTTCCTTTTGTTCAGCGGTCATGACCATCGAACGACGCTCAGCGCCCATCATCACCTTATCTTTCGCCGATTCAAAATCGATCATCGTGACAAACCGGCGGCCCACCCGCGCGGCCATCAACGCAGCCTCATTTACAAGGTTCGCCAAATCAGCACCCGAGAAACCCGGAGAGCCGCGTGCGATGATCCGCAGATCAACGTCAGGGCCTAGCGGGATTTTCCGCGCGTGTACGCCCAAAATCTTCTCGCGCCCTTTGATGTCTGGGTTTGGTACTGTGACCTGACGGTCAAAACGGCCCGGACGCAACAAAGCAGGATCAAGTACATCACGACGGTTTGTGGCCGCCACGATGATCACGCCTTCATTGGCTTCAAAACCATCCATCTCAACCAGCAATTGGTTCAGTGTTTGCTCGCGCTCATCATTGCCCCCACCGATGCCGACGCCACGAGATCGACCCACGGCGTCAATTTCATCAATGAACACGATACATGGGGCGTTCTTTTTCGCCTGCTCAAACATGTCACGGACGCGGGACGCGCCCACACCGACAAACATTTCGACAAAATCAGAGCCCGAAATAGTGAAGAACGGCACACCAGCTTCGCCTGCAATTGCCCGCGCAAGCAGCGTTTTACCGGTGCCGGGAGGGCCCACAAGCAGTGCGCCTTTCGGAATCTTGCCCCCGAGTCGCGAGAATTTTTGCGGATTGCGCAGGAATTCAACGATCTCTTCCAGCTCTTCTTTGGCCTCATCAATACCGGCTACATCGTCAAATGTGACGCGCCCATGCTTTTCGGTCAGCAGCTTGGCGCGCGACTTGCCAAAGCCCATCGCTCCGCCTTTGCCGCCCCCCTGCATACGGTTCATGAAATAGATCCAGACACCGATCAAAAGCAGGAAGGGCAGCAAGCTCAACAAGAACGACTGGAAGGCCGATGTTTCCTGGCTGCGTGCTTCAACTGGGACATCTGCATCAATCAAAAGCTGTGTAATTTCAGCATCTTGCGGCATAATAGTGGAATAGGTTCGCCCGCCTTCGGCAAAGCGTACATTTTCACCGTCTATGACCACATCCGTGACGCGCCCACCCTCTACCGCTTCGACAAATTCAGAGTAACTGCGCGCCTCGCTGCTCGTCGTGCCCGGTGGGCTGCTGAACAGGTTAAAGAGCGCCAGGACCATCAAAAACAGGACGACCCAAAAGACCATATTACGCGCGTTGCCCAAGGGGAAAACTCCTTTGAAATGGGGAAGTGGAACGACAGAGTCGCGTCACAAGCGTTTCACCTAAAATAGAGGCGAATGATTAATCTTCAATGGCAAACGCAGATGTGTGGAAATCCGCGACAATCCGCGCCGACCAACCATTGGACAAACCCGCTAATGGTGCGGCAACCAAAGCGCCGCTTTGCCACACCGCAGGCGAGGCCAGAAGTGACACCCGCGGCATCCCACTGGCCCGCCAGTCGGGGCATTGGGTGATCCCTTCGCCCAGTGCCTTGTAAACCATATCGCCCTCCAATGGCCCTTCCAGGAACCAGCGGGAATCCCAGAATACGCCTTTGGTGTCGGGTATGCCTGCATCGCGCTGAACAGCTTTGGTTGCGGCCGCTTCACGCATCAGACGCACCACGCCTCCATCTGCGGGCGTCATAATGCAGCCGCCTAGTGTGACAGTTGCCCCCTGGCGTGCCTGCTCCACGGTTGCCTGCAACTGCTCAAATCGGGGACGGTATGTCCGGTTGCCAACCCAAGCAAAGCCGGCAGCCATCACGCGGCGCGGTGCGTCTGCTTTTTCGAGATCCAACGCTTCTGGTGCAAACAGTAGATCACCCGCATCCTGACGCACATGTCGTTTTGCAAAGGCCTGCGCCGCCGTTTGCAAGGAGATATGGGCAGCTTGCATATGGTCAATCGTTTGCAACAACCGCTTGCGCGTCAGGCCCAACGCTTCAAGCTGAGAGAACATCTGCCGGGCACGTACGCGATCAAAGCGCGGGTCTTCGTTGCTGGGATCATCACACCATCCGATTTTGTTGTCCGCCAGCCATGCACGCAGATCAGCACGTGCACAGCCCAACAGTGGGCGCAGGATATGCAGGCCGTCGCGGGTGCTGTGTGGATACATGGCACGCAACCCGTCAATGCCAGATCCACGGGCCAGACGCATCAGCACGGTTTCAACTTGATCATCTTCGGTATGACCCAGCCAAACCTCGCGCAGGTTATGCGCCAGTGCCCATGCGCGTAGCGCCGCCCATCGCCCATCACGGGCTGCGGCCTGCAGGTTTCCCGTCCCGTCCCATTCCCAATCAACCACCGTATGCGGGATGCCAAGTTGGCCTGCTTGTACCGATACCAGCGCGATCTCTTCCCGCGCCTCTGGTCGCAGCCCGTGATTGACGGTGATGGCTCGTAGTTTGTGAGGGTCGCGTACCTGTGCGGCCAAATGCATCAGCGCAATGGAATCGCCACCGCCGGATACAGCAAGTCCAAGCGTATCTTGATGTGAGAAAGATGCGTCATGTAACGCCCTTTGAAACGTCGCGGCAACGTCAGCCGATGCCGTCTTTACTGACATCCCAACGCTTGCATTTCCGCCTGTGCATCAACCACTGCCGGATTTCCGGGGAACCTGACGTTCACCTCTGCCAATGTCAAACAAGCGTCCTGTGTTTGCCCGATCCGGCCCAGCGACGATCCCAGTTTGAACAAAGCGTCAGGCGCTTTCGGGCCAGCTGGATCACCAGAAAATGCATCCAGATAGGCGCGTGCAGCGTCTGTGATTTCGCCCAAACCTTCTAAGGCCTCGCCGCGCAGATAGTTCGCGTCGGTTGTCAGCGGACTACCCGGATAGGTCGCGACAAAGGTCGTAAGCTGGTCAACGGCGCCGCGAAAGTCACCAGAGGCGAGCGCCCCCTGCGCCCGCTCGATATCACTTTGTTCGCCGATGGCGAGCGCTGGACCATTGTCTGGTGCGACAGGATCAGCGCCCCCAGCGATGGGGCCCGGATCGATACCGCCAAGTGGCGTGTCATCAAGTGTGCCGATGTCACAACCCTCTTCAAGTTCACAAAGGCGGAAGTTCAGATCTCCAATTCGGTTACCAGCATCAACAGTGATACTGTTGATCCGAAACTCCAGCTGTTCGGATTTGGATGTTAGTCGCTGCAGCTCTGCCTCGATCGCATTCAAACGGTCCAGGGGCGTATTGCCCACGACACCAGCGTTCAACCCACCCGTCGTTGACAACTCCCGCTTGAGCCGTTGCACATCAACGAAAAGCACTGTCAGTTGTTGTCGAATGTCTGCCAAAGTCTCTCCCTGCGCCACGGCAGGGAATGGCGACAACAGCAAAGCGCAGACAACAGCGATACGGTGCAACATAAGGTAAGTTCTCCGGTTCGGCTCAGCTGGTAACGGCCGAGAATGAAAGAACGGTAACCGCGCGGCGGTTTTGTGCGTAGCAGCTTTCCTCGGAACAAACAGCAATCGGCCGTTCTTTGCCAAAGCTGGTCACCTGCAAGCGCGTTGTTGGCACTCCGCGGGACACCAAGTATTCACGCACCGCATTGGCGCGGCGTTGGCCAAGTGCGAGGTTGTATTCACGGGTACCCTGCTCATCCGCATGACCTTCAATGACTGCGCGATAGTCGGCATTTGTCAGCAGCCATTGCGCCTGACCATCAAGGATTGTTTGACCTGTGGGGGTGATGGTAGATGTATCCACCGCAAAGAGCACACGATCGCCGATCGTCTGATTGAAGAAAAGTGGGCTTGCGGGGTCACTGGCAGATCCAGCCGTACCACCGTTCAGACCGGCACCATCAGCGCCGCCCGCACCTGCGCCACCACCAAAACGATCCGGGTTCGTACAGGCCGCTGTGACCAGTACTAGTGCCACAACCGCCACTTTCTTAAAAACTGTCATAAGGTTTCATCCTGTCTATCTGACTGCTCTGTTTTTCTTTTCACCATAACACGGCTTTCCCGATTAGGGAATCACACATCGTTACGGTTGCAACGGTCCCCATGAGGGGTCAGAAGACCCGCCCTGCAATGGCACAGCCTTCAGGTTCCGGCCTGAGATATCGACGGAGTACATGGACGACGTGCCACCTGCCCCTTGGGTTTCACGGCTAAACATGATGACACGGCCATTGGGCGACCATGTTGGACCTTCGTCAAGGAAGGATGAGGTTAACAACCGCTCTTCGGAGCCATCAATACGCATCACACCAATGTGGAAGCGGCCCGCATTTTGCTTGGTGAAGGCCACCAGGTCACCACGCGGCGACCAAACCGGCGTACCATAACGGCCCTGTCCAAAGGAAATCCGGCGTGCCTCGCCGCCATTGGCCGACATGATATAGAGTTGCTGACTGCCGGATCGGTCGCTTTCAAACACAATCTGACTGCCGTCAGGGGACAGGCTGGGTGCTGTTTCGATAGACGGTGCAGAGGTCAAACGTACATGCTGCCCTGTGCCAAGATCCGTGCGGTAGATATCGGTATTGCCACCGTTGGACAGACTGTAGATCACCTGACGCCCATCGCGCGAAAAGCGTGGGCTAAACGCCATCTCCCCCGGGGCAGTCTGCAACTGCTGACGCCCGACATTGGCGACGTTCAATACGTTGATACGGGCAAAGCCGCTTTCAAAGCTGGTGTAGAGTACACGGTCGCCATTAGGTGAAAACCGCGGTGCAAGGACGATGCTGCTGCTGTCCGTCAGGAATTGCACGTTTGATCCATCAAAATCCATGATTGCGAGGCGCTTCTGACGGGCATCCTTTGGGCCGCTTTCGGAGACAAACACAACGCGGCTGTCAAAATAGCCACCCTCGCCCGTGATTCGGCTATAGACGGCATCGGCCACCTTATGCCCCATACGGCGCCAGCCATCTGTGGTGCCTGCAAACTGCAGGCCCTGCCCCAGCTCTTGGCCCGAGAACACATCATAGAGGCGGAATTTCACAGTCAACTGATTGCTGCTCACATTCACAGCACCCACGATCAGGGCCTGCGCATTGATTGCTCGCCAGTCTGGAAAAGCGACGGGCTGCACAAAGGAGCTAACCTGAGAGATGAACGCATTGGCAGGGACTTCCCGGAAGAGCCCTGTCCCAGCAAGGTCTTGTACGACCAGACGTGAGATATCAGATGCGGCTTGTTGGGCCGCGGGGGTTTCAGCCTCAAAGCTGGGAACGGCGAATGTGATCGGTTCGATCACGCCGTCCGTGATCGTCAGTCGCAGTGGCCCGCTTTGTGCAAATACCGGGCCCGCCAACAACAGCGCTACCAATAGGGTCAAAAGTCGTTTTATCATCCTTGCCTCACTCCGCCTGTCCGGGTTCGTGCCCGAAGCTTGCTCTTTCTTGTTTCATCATAGCAGGGGGAAAAATCCTTTTCACCTCACCTGCGCGTGTCTTCGCCTATCTTAATCGCATGCCACTGGGATCAAAGGTGATCACAACGTCACGCCATTGGTCATACTTATCGGCGGGCAACTGATACCCCCCGACTGACAACGCAGGATCGCGCGACGCGCGGCCTCAAACGCTGTATTGGTTGCACTTTGGTCGCCATCTGATGACATCAGGCGAACTTCATTGCCCTGCACGCGACCCTCGCGATCAAGGCTGAAGCCGACCTCTACTGTGACGCGCGCGGCGACTGATCCGGGATCAACATTCCAGCACCGGTTCACCGCAACACGGAAACTGTCACGCTCAGCACCTGTCATTGGCGGTCCAGCGGGTACGGCCGGTGCGCCCAAAGCGGCCTCCAAAGCTGCTGCCACATCCTCTTCGCTCGTTTCCGGCTGTTCCGGTGCAGCGTCTTCTTGGCTCGGCTCTTCCTCCACGCGCGCTGTCTCAACCGGTGGCGTTGGGCGGCTGGGCCGCGCCGACGGGCGCACCGACCTTGTCGGTGCTAAATCCTCAATCACAATCGCCGTTGTTGTTTCTTCTGGCGCGGTGGCGTCTTGCTCTTCTTGGACAACATTGGCTTCGGCACTTTCGTCCGACACAACCTCTTCGCGGACGACATCGTCCACATTCGCATCCGGCGGTGGAGGCGCGGTAATTGTCGAGGCCACAGTGGGCGCTTGCGGTGGTGTCGGCGTCTCGCTCACCTCAACATCAGGGGTTGGCGGCGGCGCAACGGGTGGCGCTTACCAGCGGGTGGTGCATCTGTCACCTCAGCGTCTGGCGGCGGTGGCGGCGGTGGCGGCGGTGGCGCCTCGCTCTCAGGCGGCTCAACTGGCTCCGGCGGGGGGCTACTTCAGCGGGTTCTTCTTCTGACGGCGGCGGCGGGGGTGTCTCATCAACCAAGGGCGGCACCGGGGCCGCCGGGTCGGCATCGCCAGGGTCAGGGGTCGTGCGCGCGCGCATCTGCTCAAACTCTTCGCCAGACACGACCGAAACATCCATCGTCTGAATCTCTAACGGTTCAGACGTCAGCCCCCAGCCGATAATCAGCCAGCCGATCAGCCCAACATGACCGACCCCTGAAATGATGGTGCCCGGCGTCGCCATGATCTACCCGTCAGCGCCGCCTGCCGTGGGCGGAGCAATATCCGTGACAAGCCCGATATCAGAGAACCCGCCAGCGTTGAGCAATCCCATGATCTCGGCCACACGATTCCAATCGTTGCGGCCATCCGCACGTAGGAAAATCTTGTCACTGGTGCGTTCGGCGGCGATGGCGGTCAGGCGCGCGACAAGCTCGGTCTCTGTCGTGTCGGTCTCTTGGATCATCACCCGCCCATCGTTTGTGATGGTCACGGTCAGCGGTTCTTCATCATCACCTGGCAGTGCCGTGGCCGAGGTGTCCGGCAGTTCCACGGGCACGCCAACCACCGACAGGGGAGCCGCCACCATGAAGATAATCAAAAGCACCATCATGACATCCACGAAGGGTGTCACGTTAATCTCTGACATTGGCTTGCCACGGCGCGATTTACGGCGGCGACGTCTGCCCCCATCATCGCCAGAATTCATAACACCTGCACCCATGATCAGCTATCCAACTGGCGGCTGAGGATCGTCGCAAATTCATCAGCGAAGGCCTCATACCCGCTGACAATCTGCTCACTGTCGGCGGTGAACTTGTTATAGTAGATCACCGCAGGGATCGCGGCGAGCAAGCCAAGACCCGTCGCCAGCAGCGCCTCGGCGATGCCGGGGGCCACCACAGCAAGGTTTGTTGTCTGCGCCTCTGCAATCTCGATGAAAGCATTCATAATGCCCCAGACGGTGCCAAACAGCCCAACAAAGGGGGCGATAGACCCGGTGGTTGCCAGAATCGGCAATCCCTTTTGCAGCCGGGACGCCTCTTTAGCGATGGCCACATCCATAGACCGATCAATCCGGGCGGTCGCCCCAGCAATCAACCCACCATCCTGCCTGTGCGACCTACGCCATTCCATCATGCCAGCCGCGAATATCTTCTCTGATGGCCCATCTGGATCAGCGCCGATCTGATCGAATAACCCGTCCAGCGGTTCACCCGACCAGAAAGACCGATCAAAGATATCCGCCTCAGCCCGCGCTTTGCGATACTGGATCGTCTTGTCAATGATGACGGCCCAGCACCAGACGGAGGCTGCGACCAGCATGATCATAACGATTTTTACGGTAATTGTGGCGCGCGCGAATAGCGCCCACATGGTGAATTCCTGTGCTGCTTCCATATGCCTGCTCTGCCTATAGGCCCGATTTTGGGCTCTGATTGGGAAAAGCGTATCGCATCAATGCGCAGAAATCCAACCAATCCCGCATCACAACTGCGAAAACGAGAGGTTTTTACGGGGCAGACTGGCGGATCACCGCCGGAAGACGGGCCACCGCACCCTCTGCGGTCATACAAATGATGGTGACGATGGCAGAAAAGAGAACCTCTTCACCGCGGATGACATCCTGTTTGACGACCAACCGCACACCTGACCCCGGTTCCATCACTGTCTGCACGACCAGTTCATCATCATACTTGGCTTAAGATCAGATAATCCGCCTCGACCCGACGTACGGCAAAGACCAGCCCTTCGGCCTTCATCTGGACCTGATCAATCCCAAGTTCACGCACCCATTCGCTGCGCGCGCGCTCGATGAATTTCAGATAATTGGCGTAGTAGACGATACCCGCCAGATCGGTGTCTTCATAATAAACACGAATGGGAAAGCGATGCGTCATGAAGGTGGCCTTAGTCTTGCAGCCAATCGCAAAGCGTGGCTGGCATCCTGTGCCATGGCGGGCATCACCGGATCATAGGCCGCGCGGATGACATCAGCGATTTCGGGGCGCAGCACGGCTTTGTCTTCGATCAGGGCCAAAGGCGGCTTTTCACCAAACGCGGTATCCGACCACAGCAGGATTGTCTGCACAGCTTGGCTTAGCGCCAGGGTATCAGCGGCAACCGCCGCCATATGTGCGTCCATACGCAAAAACACAAAGGCGGCACGGATCGCGCCGTCCTCATCAAAACGGAAAATCCGATATTGATTGGCATCAGCCTGCTTAAGCTTGCCGACAAGCGGCACCAGGTCAGGCACCAGTTGGTCCAAATGCGGCACCTCCGTCAGTTCGTCCCACTGCTGGCAGAAAAAATCATCAGGTTTGCGCCCAGCTCCGGGTCTGTCTCTGCCATCTGATGTGAAGCGAGGCTCACAACAGCCTCAATCGCACCTTTGAACACGGCAAGCGAAGCTTCATCGACGCCAAAGACCACGGGCACAATTGGTCGGCCCCAGCGCGCAAAAACATAGGCCCCATCGGCGCGGGTAAAGAGCTGCTCGATTTTTTGATATTCTGTGTCCATTTAGACTTCCACCGGAGGCATGAGCTCCATCACCCAAACAAATCCGTCTGCGACTTCGGCGCATCCAGCCCCAAATGCGCCCAGGCCGCCCGCGCCAGCATGCGGCCACGTGGGGTGCGCTGGATCAGGCCCTTCTGCAAAAGATAGGGCTCAATCACATCTTCCAAACTATCGCGACTTTCTGACAAGGCCGCCGAGAGTGTTTCCACCCCAACCGGCCCGCCACCATAGCTTTCCGCAATCAAACGTAAATACCGGCGATCCGCGTTATCCAGCCCCAGATGATCCACGCCCAATCGGGTCAGCGCGCGGTCAGCGATCTCTTGGGTCACGGTCCCGTCACCTTCGACAATCGCAAAATCCACAACACGGCGCAGCAAACGGCCCGCAATCCGTGGAGTCCCACGGGCGCGCTTTGCAATCTCGCGTGCGCCATCAGGCGATGCCGCGCGCCCAGTAGCCGCGCACCGCGGGTCACGATCTCGTGCAATTCATCCTCAGTATAAAATTCCAAACGGGTCGGAATGCCGAAACGATCACGCAGCGGTGTTGTGAGCAGCCCCATGCGGGTCGTGGCACCCACAAGGGTAAACGGCTGCAACTCAATCCGCACCGTCCGCGCGGCGGGGCCTTCGCCAATCACCAGATCAAGCTCGAAATCCTCAAGTGCTGGATAAAGCACTTCTTCCACTGCCGGGTTCAGTCGGTGGATTTCGTCGATGAACAAGACATCGCGCGCTTCCAGGTTCGTCAGGATCGCGGCCAAGTCACCGGCCTTAGCCAGCACCGGGCCAGAGGTCATCCGGAAATTCACCCCCAGCTCACGCGCCATGATTTGCGCCAGTGTCGTCTTGCCCAAACCCGGTGGACCATGAAACAGCGTATGGTCCATCGCCTCGCCCCGCCGGCGTGCGCTTTCGATAAAGACAGACAGGTTCGCCCGTGCCGCCTGCTGCCCGATAAACGCATCCAGAGTCTGCGGACGCAGCGCGCGGTCGGCATCTTCGGGCTGCGGGTCCGGGCGCAAGGTGGGGTCAGGCTGGTCCATGACGCACCCCTACCCCTTTGGTGCCAGCAACTTCAAGGCAGCGCGGATCAGCGCCGAGGTGTCCGCATCAGGTGCGGCACCTGCGGCTTCGGCCACCGCGCTGGCGGCTTCTCCCGGCGCATACCCAAGGTTGCCCAAAGCAGAAAGCGCTTCCGCAGATGCTGCATTTGCTTTTGGGGCGACAGTTGGTTGAACCGAAGCGGACGGTTCGACCTCAATGACCGCATCCCCCTGTGCCTCTGCCACAGAACCGCCCATTGCCATCACACTTGGCGCTTTGTCTTTCAATTCAATTGTCACACGCTGCGCCGTCTTGGGGCCGACCCCCTTGGCCTTGGCCAGTGCATTCCAGTCCCCCAACGCAATGGCCCGGCTCACGCCATCGGCACCCAACGTGCCCAAAATCGCCATAGACGCTTTCGCGCCGATCCCTTGGACTGACATCAACAGGCGATGCCATTCCTTTTCCACAAGAGTTGTGAAGCCAAAGAGCTGCAAATTGTCTTCACGCACCAGCAGATCCGTAAAGAGCGCGACAGCTTCACCATTGCCCGGCAACCCAGCCATCACGCGTTCGGATATATAGACAACATAGCCCACACCACGCACATCAATAAGCACATGATCGGTACTGCGGTATTCCAACCGCCCTGCGATCTTGCCGATCATGCCGAGGCCTTTGCGAGCGCCGCAGCAAGGCTGCCTGACGTTTGCGCATGGAAGGAATGGCAAATCGCAATCGCAAGCGCATCGGCGGCGTCGGGACCGGCAAGCTGAACGCCCGGTAACTGTACCTTGACCATATGGGCGATCTGCGCCTTATCGGCATGGCCCACACCAACCACGGCTTTTTTTACGGCGTTGGGCGCGTATTCCCCAACGACCAAACCCGCTTGTGCGGGCACCAACATGGCAATCCCACGTGCTTGCCCAAGTTTCAGCGTGCCTGCACCGTCCTTGTTCACGAAGGTCTGTTCTACGGCTGCCGCCTCGGGCCGGTGCTGCGCGACCACATCAGTCAACTGTTGATGCAGCGACAAAAGACGTGCAGCAAGGTCATCACCTTCTGACTTGCAAATCCCGTTGGCCACGTGGCTGATCCGCGATCCGACTGCTTCGATCACACCCCAGCCCATGTTTCGCAGGCCCGGGTCGATGCCTAAAACACGCATAGCTCGCCTCTTTTTCTTGTTCTCCGGATATCGCTAGCACAAACCGCGAACAAAGACCAAGAGTGTTGGTTGACAAAGCGTGATGTGCTCAGCGCCGGGAATGGTCAAAATACGCCATTTGCACGCCAAAATACGACTCCGTTAAGCCCTTTTAAATTAAGGGTTTGCTGCAAACCGTGCACAAAAATGAGGCATGCTGAAAACGCATATGACCCATGCCAAAATGGCACTAGTCAATGGGCCTTTTCCCTCCTAAATGCGCCTTATCGGATTAACGCTGCAAAATGCAGCACAACACGAAGGAACATGGCCATGGCCTCTTTTGACACCAACCGTACCGCTGCTGGCCTCTCCGCTGGCAAAACCTCTTTCTTCGCAAACATGATTGCTGCTGTTGCGGCATGGAATGATGCGCGCATTACGCGCAACTCATTGTCCAAGCTGACAGCACGTGAACTGGACGATATCGGCCTGTCCTACGGCGACATCGAAAAGGTCGCGACACGCGTACGCTAAAACAAGCGTATATAGAAAAACGAAAGGCCGCGTTCATACTGAACGCGGCCTTTTCGTTTATCTGACGTGCTAACTTAGTTTTGTGGCAGTACCATTGCGATGCCATCAGCAGCCATAATCGTGACCGGATCAGGTTGCATGACCCATGCACCGGCCTGCTCAAGCGCGCTACCGGTTTGCAGAGCACCAACACGCTCAACATATTCGGCCTCGCCAAGGTAGGCGAACAGGAACCCTTTGAACAAAAATCCAAGGAAAAGGACGGCAAGAAGCCCCTTAAGCGGAAAGCGCGGGCGATAGAGCCGCGGCTTTGCGACGATCAACCCATCGGAGTTCACGCTTTTGACCACGCCATTGGACATCTTGTCATGGCGGCGCACAATACGCTTTAGTCGTTTATCAAATGGGACTTGGGCTTGCACCTGTTCATCCTCCGAAAAAATTACATACCATTTATACTCGCAACTTCGCCAATTGTTACATGCCAAACAAGTCATAGCTCAATGACAAGGACACAATTAGTCAAAATTGGGCCTGTTTTTGCGCAAAATAAGCGTCGTCCAATCAACAATAACCCGTTTTTGGATAAGATTGAAGCCATTTTGTTGATAAACAGAGATAACGTCGTTCGCCTGTTCGTTCAGGATGCCAGAGAGAATCGCATAACCATCATCCGCAATATGCACGCCCATATCGGGTGCAAGTCCAATCAACGGAGCCTTGAGAATATTGGCAAAGACCATATCGTAGGGCCCGTTTTCGCTCAGCACGGGCGCGTCAAACCCGGCCGCCACAACGCAGTTCACGCGGTTTTGCAGGTCATTTCCGATCACATTGGCTTGCGCAACCTCAACGGCGACCGGATCAATGTCACTGGCCAATACCGGATGCGGCAACATTTTGGCCGCAGCCATTGCCAGAACGGCGGTGCCGCAGCCCACGTCAAGAATACGTTGACCGGCAAAGCCGTCGGACAATAGCGTATCAAAGGCCTCAAGACATCCCTTGGTGGTGCCGTGGTGACCGGTGCCAAAGGCCATCGCCGCATCAATCAGAAGCGGGACTTTATCATCCGGCACCTTGTCCGCATCATGGCTACCATACACAAAGAAACGTCCGGCAAGCACCGGTGCCAGTTCGCGCTGCACTTTCGACACCCAGTCCTGTTCGGGAATGTCAGAGATGTTAAAGGGTTTGGCCAGATGCAAGGCGGACAACACCGCCAGGCCACCAGCATCCGGGGGATTGGTGAAGTAAGCCGCAACTTCCCACAAACCCGAACCATCTTCGATCTCAAACACCCCAACCCCGGTCGGTTCCGGGGTCAGCGTTTCAAGATCCTCTGCCAACCGACTCGCTGCATCCTCGCCCTTAATTGTGGTCAGCGCTGAATAGCTTGTCATGGTCTTACCTTTGCTTTGGGTCGCCTGTCGGTTAGGGCGCGCCCTTGGCGACGTCAAGCAGATCAGGACTGGTGCGCACGATCTGGGCCACCTCATCCGCCCAACGGGCATAGACCGTGGGCCCGGGATGAAATCCATCTTCGGACATGTTGGCGGCATTCAGCCCCATGTTAAATTGCAATGCGACACAGTCTGAACGCGCTGCGGCAAGCGCATGAAGATGTCGGTCAAAGCGTGCGGCCTGCCGCCCTAGGACCCACCGCAACGGATGTGGCAAAAGCGGGAACTGTCCGATAGGCGGCAGGCCTGATATGATGATCTTAGGACTATCAAACCGCGATGACAGCTGGTCAATAAGCGATGCTTGTTGTTGCAGCCACCTGCGCAGCGACACGCCTTTGGTCACGTCATTGACCCCCAAGGCCGTTACGATCACGTCGTACTTGGGACCGGGCAGTTCGTCGATCCAACCCAGCACATCAGCAGTCTTGGCGCCCGTCTTGGCCACAAGATCGTAGGTAACTGTAGCGTGCGCCTGCAGCCGTTCGGTCAACTGCCCCAAAAGCGCGTCAGCCTGCGTTGTGACGCCAATTCCGAGCGCAGAGCTGTCCCCGATCACCAAAAGCCGCAGCGGCGGGCCACTTCCAACCGTACCGCTGCGGGCGCCAATCGGTTCAGGCAACTCGACATAGCGCGTGCGCACATGAACCGCCTGCCCCAGCAGGACCGGCATCAGCAGCATGCGCGCTGCAATATCCAGATAGTCGCGCGTTGGTTTAGGCCCCGACACCGATTGGACAGGTCACACCTGTGCCACCAATCCCGCAATATCCATTGGGGTTCTTCGCCAGATATTGCTGATGATAGTCCTCAGCAAAATAGAACGTGGGTGCATCAACGATCTCTGTGGTGATCACCCCATACCCCGCCTTTGACAGCCTTGGTGCGAATGCCACTTTGGACGCCTCTGCTGCAGCCTTTTGTGCCGCAGAATAGGTGTAGATACCTGAGCGGTATTGCGTGCCTGCGTCATTGCCCTGCCGCATCCCTTGCGTTGGATCATGCCCTTCCCAGAAGACCTGCAACAGTTGATCATACGAGATGACAGACGGGTCATAAATCACCCGCACTACCTCATTATGGCCGGTCTTGCCTGAGCACACCTCTTCATAGGTTGCGTTGGGCGTGTACCCACCAGCGTAGCCGACCATGGTCGACTGCACGCCATCCAACTTCCAGAACATTCGCTCAACACCCCAGAAGCAGCCCATGCCGAACATAGCCTCTTCCATGCCCACCGGCACGTCGCCGGTCAGCGGGTTGTTGAAAACGAAATGTGTGCTTGCGGTCGGGATCGCGGTCGGGCGACCGGGCAATGCAGACGCTTGATCAATCATTTCAGTTTTTGCGCGAGACATGAAAAACATCAGCGTGCTCCTTTTTCTAGACCTTGAGATAGGGCGTTCCGATCACATTACCAAGGCCGCAATTTGCCACGTCTTTGTGAGTGTTTCCTACAAAAACCTTGAAAATCACCATGATCATACCCAATTGTATACTTATGCATACAGAATTACTGATATCAGCCGCATTGCCGGTTCGCCCCGCGCTGACAGCATGCAGGGGCGAGATGTCGTATGTGTCGGCGGGCCGTAAACTCTAACCCCGCAAAACCCTAAGAAAAGCAAAACAACAGGGGCGCGCCCGCGCGACCCCTCTCAACAGGAGTGCGTATCCATATGACTGGTGCAATTATTGTCGTGGCTTTTACCTACTACATTCTGACTTTCTTGATCGGCGGGACCTTACAAACCGATCCCGTAGTAACACTGGGGGTTCCAGTCATAATCCCTCCGCTTATCGCGGGCCTTCTGGGCGGCATGCAATACGCCCGCACCGAAAGGCGCGGCATGCGGATACCGCGCTGAGCTATCCTGTGCGTTCAAAAGCTGCTTGGCGATTGTCCTCGCACCCTTGCTGATCTTAATGGTCCTCTTCTTGGTGTATGTGGTCGCCGGGGGCTTCAGCTTCCTGCCAGCGGTACCAGGCATCGCCTCATTCCTGACCGTGGCCGGATTGATCAGCATGGCCATTTTCTCGCTCTATGAGTTGCCCGCGATCTTCATCGGCCTGACGGCAGGGCAATGGCTGCAGTTTAAATGGATGACGCGGTAACGTTACTCTGCCGCCGCGAGCAACCGGCCTTGAAACACGGTCTCATGACCCGGGGCGGGATGCCGCGGGATCAATAGGGACAACAAGAGCGAGATGATTGCCATGGCAGCGGCCATCAGGAACACCAGGCCCGGGGATTGCAACCAGACATATCCCAGCAGCGCGGGCAGAAAGACTGCAGCGATATGGTTGATCGTAAAGGCCACCGCCGCAGTGGGTGCGATATCCTGCGGATCAGCGATCTTCTGAAAATACGTCTTGATCGCCAAGGCGAGGCTGAAGAACAAGTGGTTGATGATGTAAAGCGCCGTTGCCAACACCACGCCCCAACCAAAATAGTAAATGCCGCCGTAGGCGAAGAAGACGAGGCACAGACCAATGTATTCGAACACCAGCGCACGTCGTTCGCCAAAGATCTGTACCAGTTTGCCCAAAAGCGGCGCGACCAACATGTTGATCAACAAGGTTACCATGAACAACTTGGTGATATCGTCGACGGCAAAGCCAAACTGCTCGACCATCATGAAGCCCGCAAACACGACAAAGATTTGCCGCCGGGCACCCGACATAAACTGCAGCGCGTAGTAGAGCCAATAGCGCCTGCGCAGGATCATCTTTTTGACCTGCGGGTGAGGTGTTTCGAACTGAGGGTAGGCCAACAGGCAGATTGTTGCGACCACTGCGGTGAAACCACCCGAGAGCCAGTAGACGATGCTGTAGGTCAGTCCAAAACGTTCCCAACTGATAACAATGAGCAAATAGACAACAAGCGTCGCTGCAGACCCGGCTGACAATATCCAACCCAGTGTTTGCGGTGCCTTCTTCTTGTCAATCCACTGCAATTGCAGCGACTGGTTGACCGTCTCATAGTAATGAAAGCCAATTGAGGACAGCATCGTCACCGCAAGAATGCCGCCCATCTGGGGGAATTGCGCGGTCACTGCCGTTGCGGCCCCCAGCATGATCAGGGCAACCAGGCCCAGAACCTGCTCGCGGATGAACATGATCAGGGCAATGACCCCGATCGCAAAGAACCCCGGTATCTCGCGCACAGTATGCAGCCAGCCAATGTCCGCGCCGTCAAAGCCCGCCACCTCGATCACAAAGTTGTTGAGAAGCGCAGACCATGTGGCAAAAGCAATCGGCATCGCCATTGCCATGACAAACAACAGCGACGTGGGCCTGCGCCACAGCGGCAAGGATTTAGCATCTTCGAGGCGGATAAGGTTCATGTGTGACGCATACGCCCGTTAGATCGCAAAAGCGAGCGCCAAGAGGGTGGATGCACGCACAATGTGATCCATTTTTCTCCACATTGATAAGGTCTGGATCGTAAGGATCGGTTCTCACCCTTACCTGCCAGACATACTAAGTTGCGATGCTTCCCTGTTCTGCCTACGTTCCACACTGGACATCGCAGAAAAGGGGCCGGACGCAATATGACACCTGCTTTGAGGGCGAAGGCCATCGCGATTTGCAACGAGAAGATTGCCAAGAAAGGTGATAGTGTCGGTCTTTCGTTCTACGCGTTCTTTGCCAATAAAAACGATGATCCTGAGTTGCTCATGGGAGCAGCAGAATGGTGGATAAGAACGCACAAACTGGATCATTTCGAGAAAGCCGTCCGAATTCGCGACACGATGGCGTCGGGCCTTTGATGGGCGACTGCTTTGTCCGCGCAGCAAGCCCATCGCTTGTAGCCCAACCTGCGACACCCCACCGCAGCCCAGACGCATTACATCCTTGATCCACATCAAAGATATACCCGGCCCATCCCTTAAAACCGATCCTGCGAACAGAACTCTAGCCTTGCAGGTCACGAATGTCTTCAACAGAAAATCAACCGCTCTATGCTGCGCGCGAACCGATCTTTCCGCGGCGCGTCAAAGGGTTTTATCGCAACCTCAAATGGTGGGTGATGGCTGTCACCTTGGGTATCTACTACCTCACCCCTTGGATCTCGCTGGGACCGTGGCCCTAACCTGCCCGATCAGGCCGTTCTGATCGACATGGCGCACCGCCGTTTCTATTTCTTCTGGATCGAAATCTGGCCGCATGAATTCTATTTTGTTGCAGGCCTTCTGATTATGGCGGGCCTTGGTCTGTTCCTGTTTACCTCGGCCTTGGGGCGCGTCTGGTGCGGCTACACCTGCCCACAGACCGTTTGGACCGATCTTTTCATTCTTGTCGAACGCTGGATTGAAGGCGACCGCAATGCGCGTGTACGTCTGTGGAATGCCGACTGGTCATTGCGCAAGACCCGTCTTCGCCTTACAAAATGGACGGTCTGGCTGCTAATCTCTGTGGCAACGGGTGGCGCATGGGTTTTCTACTTTGCCGACGCTCCAACGCTCGCCGTCAGTCTCGCCACGTTCAGCGCACCTCCGATTGCTTGGGCAACCATCGGTGTATTGACCGCTACAACTTTTATCTTCGGCGGCTTCATGCGCGAACAGGTCTGCAACTACATGTGCCCTTGGCCGCGTATTCAAGCCGCGATGATGGACCCTGAAACGCTCACTGTTGCCTATCGAGATTGGCGTGGCGAGCCACGCGGCAAAAAGCATGAAAACACAACCGGTGACTGCATTGATTGTATGGCCTGCGTCAACGTCTGCCCTGCGGGTATCGATATTCGCGACGGGCAGCAGATGGAGTGTATCACCTGCGCCCTGTGTATTGATGCCTGCGACGAGGTGATGGATAAGATCGGTAAGCCACGGGGGCTGATTGACTATCTTGCGCTTTCCGACCAAGAAGAAGAGGCGAAGGGCAAACCTGCCAAGAAGCTATGGCAGCACGTCTTCCGCTTCCGCACAATGCTTTACACAACGATGTGGGCTGCCATTGGCATTGGGCTGGTTTTCGCTCTCTTTATCCGGGCCGACATCGAGATGACAGTTGCGGCAGTGCGCAACCCGACCTTTGTGACCCTTTCGGACGGCACGGTCCGCAACATTTACGATATCCGCCTGCTCAACAAACATGGTGAAGATCGTGAATTCCACCTCTCGCTAACCTCGGACGACGTGCTGCGCATTGAGCTTGAGGGTACAGACCAGCGCAGCATTACCGTTCCGGCGAACGAAACATATCTTCAACGTGTTTACGTTTCTGCCCGCCCGGTTGATGCTGCTTCAACAACTGATCGCGTCGATCTGCGGTTCTGGGTCGAAGACCTGGTATCCGGCGAACGTGCGCACAAGGACGCAATCTTTAACGGGAGAGCCCAACAATGACACGTGAATTCACAGGATGGCATATGCTGGGCCTTATGGTTGGTGGTTTCGGGATCATTATCGCGGTCAATCTGACAATGGCATGGAACGCCATTGCAACATTCCCGGGGGTGGAAGCCCGCAACTCCTATGTGGTCAGCCAGACGTTTCAGGCAGATCGCGCCGCACAAAACGCCCTGCAATGGGATGTGAGCGCTGATATCACAGACCGTGTGCTTACTGTTGCGATCCTCGATCACCGGGGCGACCCGGTGCAGGCCGAGGTTACACGCGCCATTCTGGGCCAAGCGACAAACGTCAACATGGATAGCGTGCCGGATTTCACCTGGACAGGCACCACATACACAGCTCCGGTCACCATGACAGAGGGCTATTGGAATCTGCGCCTTGAACTGATTGCCCCGAACGGCACCAAGTTCCGCTTACGCTTCCCCATCACTGCAAAATGAGCGACACCGCAATCTGTCCGGCCTGTGTGGGCTTGCCTGAGGGGCAGCTTGAAAAAGCCGCCTCAAACGGAACGGCGCAGATCGTCTTGTCGTTGCCTGGCATACACTGCGTTGCCTGCATCAATGGTGTTGAGCGTACGTTGCGTGACCTCGACGGGGTAGCCAACGCCCGCGTGAACCTGAGCATGAAACGGGTCACCGTTGGCACGGATCAGCCAATTTCGCCGGAAGAACTGATCGACACGCTAGAGTTGGCCGGATTTGAGGCCCGTGTGCTTGATACCAGCCTGCTTGGGGCAGAAACTGATGCTCACGGACGCGGCTTGATGACGCGACTTGCCGTGTCAGGTTTTGCCAACATGAACATCATGTTGCTGTCGGTCGCAGTCTGGTCCGGTGCCATTGGTGCCACCATGCATATGTTCCACTGGATCACGGCGATGATTGCAATCCCTGCCCTGATCTATTCCGCCCAGCCGTTCTTTAGCAGCGGATGGCGATCACTCCGGGTTGGCCGCCTGAACATGGACGTCCCTATATCGCTGGCCATTCTGCTTGCGTCGGGCATCTCACTCTATGAAACACTCTACGGCGGGCGCCATTCCTATTTTGACGCCGCCGTGACGCTCACGTTTTTCTTGCTGATTGGCCGCTATCTGGATCATCGCAGCCGCAAAGCCGCGGCTTCTGCCGCAGCGCAACTGTCCGCGCTTGAGGTGCCACGGGTCATGCGCGTCCGTGACGGCGTCCGCCAGATGGTCGATTTTGCCGAGCTGTCGACGGGCGATCTGGTACAGGTGCTACCAGGCGGGCGTATCCCGGTGGATGGGATCATCAGCGAGGGCGAAAGCCAGATTGACCGATCCTTGCTCACTGGCGAAAGCCAGCTGAGTGATGCCAGCACAGGCACAGCCGTGACCGCAGGTGAGGTCAATATGACCGGGCCTTTGATGATCCGTGCCACAACAGTTGGCGCGGATACCACCTTACGGAAAATGGTGACGATGGTGGATGAGGCCGAGGCCACCCGCAATCGCTACACGGCGGTCGCTGACAAAGCAGCTGCACTCTATGCCCCGGTTGTTCATCTTCTGGCGCTTGTGGCATTCGTTGGATGGATGCTTTACTCAGGCGACTTGCGTCTGTCGCTCAACATTGCCGTGGCCGTTTTGATCATCACCTGCCCTTGTGCGATGGGATTGGCCGTGCCTGCGGTTTCGACAACGGCAGCCGGGCGCCTGTTTCGGGCTGGACTATTGGTCAAAGATGGCACGGCGCTGGAACGTCTGGCCGAGGTCGATACTGTTGTATTCGATAAAACCGGCACGCTAACAATGCCCGCCGCAGCGCGTGATGCGATGGATGCGGAAACCCAAAGCGTTGCCTTGGCCCTGACCCAGAACGCAACCCACCCCGTTTCACAGGCGATTGCCGCATCGCTGCACCATGTGAAACCAGCGGTTCTAACCAATCAAAAGGAACATGCGGGCAAGGGCCTAAGCGCGGTCTATCAGGGCCAGAAGGTCCGATTGGGATCTGGCGCTTGGCTGGGTGCCGGCAATGGCACTTACATCCAGATCGGCGACAGACCGGTACAAAAGATCGCGCTGCGTTCTGACCTTCGCGAGGGCGCGGCAGCGCTTGTTCGGGGCTGGCAAGAAGCTGGGCTGGACCTGCATCTGGTGTCGGGTGACGATACAAACGAAACCGCAAAAATCGCCGGAGCGTTGGGCATTGAAAGTTGGCAGGCGGAAACAAAGCCCGCCGACAAGATCGCCTACATTAACAACCTCACTGCACGTGGCGCGAAGGTGCTGATGGTCGGCGACGGCCTGAATGATACCGGTGCGTTGGCGGCGGCATATGCATCTGTCTCGCCTGCGACTGCGGCGGATGCATCGCGTGCGGCTTCGGATATTGTGCTGCTGAATGACAGCCTTGCACCCTTGATCGAGCTTCCACTTCTGGCCCGGGCCGCGCGCGCGCATCAAAGAGAACTTCACGATATCGACCATCTATAACGTCATTGCCGTGCCGATCGCTCTGGTAAGCTTTGCAACGCCGCTTATCGCCTCTATTGCGATGTCGGCGTCTTCAATTACTGTTTTGCTGAATGCACTGCGATTGAAAGGAAAATTATGAACGTTCTTGTTTTCTTGATCCCAGTATCTCTGGTTTTAGGCAGCCTGGGGCTCGCCGCATTTCTGTGGAGCCTGCGCAATGATCAATATGAAGATCTGGAAGGCGACGCCTGGCGGGTCTTATCCGAGGATGACGACGCACCGCGCGATTCTTGATCAAGCGGGAAACCTTGCTTTTCGAAAGCCAAAAAATGTACTCGAAGGACTGTTGACTCACCCATTCGTGATCCTTACCTACGCTGCGTTATCACTCGATACTGGTGAGTGCTAACATGGGAGAAACACGAACTGGAGAAGTTCTGAAATGGCATTTAAACCACTTCACGACCGTGTACTGGTCCGTCGCATTGAAAGCGACGAAAAGACAGCAGGCGGTCTCATCATTCCTGAGAACGCAAAAGAAAAGCCAGCCGAAGGCGAAATCGTCAGCGTTGGTGAAGGTGCACGCAAGGACAGCGGTGAGCTGATCGCGATGGCCGTCAAAGCAGGCGACAAGGTGCTGTTTGGCAAATGGTCAGGCACAGAGGTCAAGATTGACGGCGAAGAGCTGCTGATCATGAAAGAAAGCGACATCCTCGGCATCATGTAAGCCGATCCATCGCCCTCACTTATTATCTAATTCAAGGAGCACATGAAAATGGCTGCTAAGGACGTCAAATTCGACACAGATGCACGCAACCGCATGCTGACTGGTGTCAACACCCTCGCCAACGCGGTGAAGGTTACCCTGGGCCCCAAGGGTCGTAACGTAGTACTGGACAAAGCGTTCGGTGCCCCACGCATCACCAAAGACGGTGTATCTGTTGCCAAAGAGATCGAGCTAGAGGACAAGTTCGAAAACATGGGCGCGCAGATGGTCAAGGAAGTTGCATCGCGCACCAACGACGAAGCTGGTGACGGGACAACAACTGCAACCGTTCTGGCCCAAGCGATTGTTCGCGAAGGCATGAAGTCTGTTGCCGCTGGCATGAACCCAATGGACCTCAAGCGTGGCATCGACCTTGCAACAACAGCTGTTGTTGAATCGATCAAATCCGCATCCCGCCCTGTGTCCGACAGCGACGAAGTTGCGCAAGTTGGTACGATCTCTGCAAACGGCGAAGAAGAAATCGGCCGTCAGATCGCGGACGCGATGCAGAAAGTTGGCAACGAAGGCGTCATCACAGTTGAAGAGAACAAGGGTCTTGAGACGGAAACAGACGTTGTGGAAGGCATGCAGTTTGACCGCGGCTACCTGTCCCCATATTTTGTCACGAACCCTGACAAGATGACAACCGAGCTGGAAGACCCAATCATCCTGCTGCACGAGAAAAAGCTGTCTTCCCTGCAGCCAATGGTTCCACTGCTCGAGTCCGTGATCCAGTCTGGCAAGCCCCTTTTGATCATCGCTGAAGATGTTGAAGGTGAAGCACTGGCCACACTCGTTGTGAACAAGCTGCGTGGCGGTCTGAAAATCGCTGCTGTGAAAGCTCCTGGCTTTGGTGACCGTCGTAAAGCCATGCTGCAGGACATCGCGATTCTGACCGGTGGTCAGGTCATCTCTGACGATCTGGGCATGAAGCTTGAGAACGTCACAATCGACATGCTGGGCACTGCCAAGCGCGTCTCTATCACCAAGGACGAGACAACCATCGTTGACGGTGCTGGCGACAAAGCAGAAATCGAAGCACGCGTTGGCCAGATCCGTGGTCAGATCGAAGAGACATCTTCCGACTATGACCGTGAAAAACTGCAAGAGCGTGTGGCCAAGCTGGCTGGCGGTGTTGCTGTCATCCGTGTCGGCGGTATGTCCGAAGTGGAAGTCAAAGAGCGCAAAGACCGCGTTGATGATGCCCTGAACGCGACACGTGCCGCTGTTCAGGAAGGTGTTGTCGTCGGCGGTGGCGTTGCCCTGATCCAGGGCGGCAAGGCACTCGACGACCTCGAAGGCGCAAACTCTGACCAGAACGTCGGTATTCAGATCGTGCGCAAAGCAATCAGATCCCCACTGCGTCAGATCGCCGAGAACTCTGGTGTCGACGGCTCGGTTGTGGCTGGCAAAATCCGTGAAAGCGGCGATGCGGCGTTTGGCTTCAACGCACAGACAGAAGAATATGGCGACATGTTCAAGTTCGGCGTCATCGACCCGGCCAAGGTTGTACGTACAGCGCTGCAGGACGCAGCCTCTGTCGCGGGTCTTCTGATCACAACCGAAGCAATGGTTGCTGACAAGCCTGCCAAAGAAGGCGCACCAGTGAAGCGGCGGCATGCCCGACATGGGCGGCATGGGCGGCATGATGTAAACGCCACCTGATTGCTGAGAAGCAATGAAGGGCGGCTCCTGACGGAGCCGCCCTTTTCATTTGCCTCACACTAACACTGGCGTTGCCCTTGGATCCGTTTGAAAGAGCCGATCCGACAGGCTAGCATAGCGAACAATTAAGCGCTGGGACCAAAGCACCGGCTGCATCTCCCTGACCTCATCATGGTGATTAATGATATGGACCTGGTCCTTTTTCTCGCATTTCTCACGACAACCCTCATGTTTGTTGCGGTTCCAGGACCATCTGTTGCTTTCGCGACGGCACAGGCCCTGCGCTTTGGCCCACGGGCGGCCTATATCGCCGTCGCTGGCGATGCGCTTGGCACGATGGTGCATATCGCGGTGGCCGTCGGTGGTTTGACATTTCTCATCAGCCTGTCTGAGCAGGTATTGCCCATTCTGCAGATTGCCGGAGGATGCTTTATCCTTTTCATGGCGCATCAGAGCTTCAGACAAGTGACGCACTCGACCGGCGCCGTTGCCCTACGGTCAGACGCCAGCACCTTCTGGGTAGAGCTTCTTTGCCTGCGTGACAAACCCCAAAGCCATCGTCTTCTTCGTAGCCCTCTTTCCCGCATTCATTTCGACCCAACACAGTGTTCTATTGCAGGGGGTGATCTATGGGGCGGTCTTCATCGTGCTGGATGCGATTTCGATCCTTGCCTACGCGTTGTTGACACGGGCTGCTGTGCGACGCACGGCAGCCCGTTGGTTGAACGTCGATTTCCTGAGCGGCCTTGGCCTTTTGGGGGTCGGGATTGCAATGATTGCCAAGGGATACCGTGCGCTGCCGCCAAACTAGTGTGACCGGACGTGCAGTAGCACTTTCCATTTTGATCTTTCCGGTATCAACTCGCATTCATTGAGAAGGAGAGATGCGAATGGAGCGTATTGGCGTCCTGGGATTACGCCGTATGGGCAGCGCGATTGCCCGACGCATGCAGGCGCAAGGCCATCATGTCCTGGGCTGGACACGCAGCGGGCGGGCGGTTGATGGCGTCGCTATGGTATCGGATCTGGCTAAGGTGATCGCGCAGAGCGATACGCTGATCCTCAGTCTTCTGGATGACAACGCGGTCGCGGATGTGTTGGACGCCTGTCTCGCCTTTGATCTGTCTGGTAAACAGATCATCGAAACCAGCACGGTTGTGCCAACGATCCTGCAAGAGCGGATCGCGCGCATTGAAGACAAAGCTGCGACAGCAGTCGATGCCCCGATCTCAGGCGGGCCCGATCTTGTCGCGGCCGGGGCTTGCGGCGTCTTCATTGGTGGTGATGATACGGCGGCGACCCGCGCCAAAGAAACCTTGTCAGCCATTGCAGGGCGCATTTTTCATATCGGTCCGCTTGGCACCGGGCTTGCGATGAAAACAATCAACAACAGCATGCTGCAATGCTATTTCAGCGGGTTGGACGATATGATGCCTTTGGCCAAACGTGCAGGCATTCCGCTTGAAACCGCAATGACTATTCTGTCTGGTGGACCTGCAGGTGTCCCCATGATTGCCAATAGAATCCCTAAAGTCCTGGGACATGACACGACCGTGGGCTTTACCATCGCTGCCGTTCATAAGGACAATGACGTGTTCCAAAGGGTGGTGCAGGCCTACGGCTTGACCTTGCCAATGCTTGCGGCAGCTGGGGAAAGACAGAAATCCGCCCTTGCGAAGGAGATGGGCGGGGATGATCCAGCAGCACTTATTTCATGGGCCTACGCACGTGACTAGAGCGGTGATTGGACGATTGTTGTGAGGCTGTTCGCGCTTGTGGCACTCATCATGTGTGCCTTTGCAGCCAACTCGGTCCTGAACAGGATTGGTGTTGCGTTGCAGGGTATGGACCCGATGGATTTTGCGACGGTAAGGACCGGCGCGGGCGCATTGATGCTATGGATTCTGGTGCTCATGCGAAGCGCCCCGCGCCCCGCGGTTTTGTCGACCAAGCGATTTGCCGGTGCGGCAGCTTTGGCCGTTTACATGATCGGCTTCTCCTGGGCCTATATCACGTTGGACGCAGGTCTTGGGGCGCTGATCCTCTTTGGCGTTCTGCAGATTGTTGTCTTCGGGTGGGCCGTCATCGAAGGCGGCAAAATCCCACTCATGCGCTGGACCGGCGCTGGTATTGCCCTGACCGGGCTTTGCGTTTTGCTTTGGCCGAGCGGGACAACAGCGGTGCCCTTGGGCGGATCTATAGCGATGACAATCGCTGGGGCGGCTTGGGCAGCCTACACCCTTCTGGGCCGGGCAGAGGCAGACCCTTTGGGCGCCACAGCCAGCAATTTCCTGCTGTGTCTGCCGCTTGTCGCCGTCGCGATGCTTTGGGCCGGTGTCGGCACAATGCCAGTTCCCGGGGTGGTCACAGCAGTTATCGCGGGCGCTATCACATCCGGCTTGGGCTATGCGCTTTGGTATCGCGCCCTGCCCGCCTTGCCCACCACGGTCGCCGGTATTGCGCAACTGAGCGTTCCCGTGATTGCTGTGGCTGCGGGCGTCTTGTTCCTGAGCGAGCCTCTGACATTGCGATTGATCATCGCTGGCGGGCTTGTCCTAGGTGGAATCGCGGTTTCGCTTGCGGCGCGACGTTAGGTTTCTTGATGTCAGGGGGTTTTGCACGAGCAAGTCGATGCTACTTTGTGGGTATGCGACTTCTGTGGGCGTCCCTTTTACCATTTTTGCTTCCTCTGCTGCCGCGGCACAGGAATGTGTAGTCATGCTCCACGGGTTGGCCCGAACCGAGATTTCTTTCACCCCACTTCAATTGGTGCTGGAGGACGAAGGCTATCTCGTGATCAATCGCGGTTATCCGTCCACGACTGCCGACATTCAAACCTTGGTTGAAGAACATCTGGCCGAGGATGTCGCCGCTTGTGGCGACCGGCGCGTCAACTTTGTCACCCATTCGATGGGCGGTATCCTTGTGCGCGCTTGGCTGACAAACAACCGCCCGGAACGCATGGGGCGTGTTGTGATGCTGGGGCCACCCAACAGTGGATCAGAACTGGTCGATATCTTCGGCGACTTTGAGCCCTTTCAATGGGTCAACGGGCCTGCCGGGCTTCAGTTGGGAACAGAAGAAAGCAGCCTGCCGAACAGGCTTGATAATCTGCCTTATGAAATTGGGATCATCGCGGGCAACCGCACACTGAACCCCGTTTATTCCGCGCTGATCGAGGGGCCGGATGATGGTAAAGTTTCTGTTGCATCGACCCGGTTGGAAGGGATGCAAGACCACCTTGTGTTGCCGGTGACACATACCTTTATGATGAACAATCCGCTTGTGATTGAAGAAGTGCTGGTCTTTCTGGATGATGGCTTCTTTGATCGTAGCCTCAGCCTGACCGGCATTATCTTCGGAACCGACTGACCAAACCGCCTCGGACGCGAAAGCTAGGACGCAGACCGCATGACCCGGTTGACGTGCCCCATTTTACGCCCCGCCTTAATCTCGGCCTTGCCATAAAGGTGGATCGCGGCATCGGTTTTAGCCAGCTCGGGAACACGGTCCATATCGTCACCAATCAGATTTTCCATCACAACATCTGAATGGCGCGTCCCTGCGCCCAGTGGCCAGCCCGCCACTGCGCGGATATGCTGTTCGAATTGGCAAATCGAACACCCATTCTGGGTCCAATGGCCAGAGTTATGCACGCGCGGCGCGATTTCGTTCACGATCAGGCCGCTGCGCGTCACGAAAAGCTCCACCCCCATGACCCCAACATAGTCGAGCGCGTTGAGGATGCGCGCCGCTATCAGAACAGCATCCGTCCTTTGGCCCGGCGTCAGCTTCGCAGGCACTGTTGTGGTGCGCAGTATCCCGGCCTCATGCACATTTTCGCCCGGGTCATAGCAGGCCACATCCCCCGATGGATTCCTTGCGCCGATCACGGAAACCTCGTGGGTGAAGTCGATAAACCCTTCCAGAATCGTAAGCGCCTTCGCCATATCAGCCAATGCCTGATCGGCATCGGTCGGTGACATGATCCGCGCCTGCCCTTTGCCGTCATAACCGAACCGGCGGGTTTTCAAGATCGCAGGCGTGCCAATCGTCGCGAGTGCCGCATCCAGATCGGTCTCCGTCGCGACATCCGCAAAAGGGGCCGTCTGCAGGCCAAGGTCTTGCAGAAAGACCTTCTCCGTCAGCCGATCCTGACTGGTCGCAAGCGCCTGCCTGCCGGGATGAATGGGTGTCAGCGTTTCAAGCAGATCAAGCGCGCTGGTCGGGATGTTTTCGAACTCATAGGTGATCACATCGACAGACTGTCCAAAACCCGTCAGCGCGGCGTGATCATCGTAACGCGCCGTGGTCACCGCATGTGCCACGTCGCCTGCAGGAGCAAGCGCGCCCGGTTCAAAGATATGTGTTCGCAACCCAAGTCGGGCTGCCGCCACGGACAACATACGCCCCAATTGCCCCCCACCAAGGATGCCAATGGTTGATCCAACGGGAAGCGGGTTACTCATCATGCGGCTCATCGGGGATAGATGCGCTCAGATCGCTGCGCCATTGATCAAGCCGCGTAGCCAGTGCTGGGTCTTGCAGTGCGAGGATACCCGCAGCCATCAGCCCGGCATTTTTTGCGCCTGCGGCACCAATTGCCATCGTAGCAACAGGATAACCACGCGGCATTTGCAAGATCGAATAAAGGCTATCAACACCAGACAAAGCGTTGGTTTGGACAGGAACACCCACGACAGGGAGACGTGTTTTCGACGCCATCATGCCGGGCAGGTGTGCCGCCCCGCCTGCACCCGCAATGATCACCTGCAATCCGCGATCCACGGCTGTCTTACCATACGTCCACAGCCGATCAGGCGTGCGATGGGCCGATACGATCTTGGTCTCATAAGGGACACCTAACTCATCCAGCACATCAGCGGCCTCGCGCATGGTCGACCAGTCCGATTGGCTGCCCATAATGATGCCGATAAGGGGTTTGGTCATGATGCAGTCCCACTTTCCAAAGGAAGCGGCACTATAGCCAAGGCCAGCCGCGCGGCAATGCTATCATGCGATAATATCGGGTAAAATCCGGTCTTCCAGCTGCGCTATCTGATCTTTCAACGCCAGTTTTTGTTTCTTGAGCCGTTTAATTGTCAGCATATCAGATGATCCACGCTCATGGAGCGCCTCAATCGCTTCATCCAGATCGCGATGTTCGACCCGCAATACTTCGAGTTTGACGCGAAGAACTTCGTTTTGTTCCATTTTCGCAGATGTGTTCATCGACATGTGATCCAGAAGCAATGTGTTACGGTAATCTACACCGCTTAGTCGTTAACAAGCTAATACTTCCTCTTGATCAATACATCCCGGCACCCCATATTTTTGGCAATGGTCGCCGCAGTCGGGGCCAATACCTGACAGTCGCTTAAGCAAAGGGCATGTCTTATGACAAAATTGGCTTTGGGAACGCATCCGTTCCTTTTGGGTTTCGAACAGCTTGAACGGCTGGTCGAACGCACCGCAAAAAGCGGGAACGAGGGCTACCCGCCCTACAATATTGAACAGACATCTGAGAATTCCTACCGGATTACGCTCGCCGTGGCCGGTTTCGCCGAGGCGGATCTAGCAATCACAGTTGAAGATAGCGCCCTTGTGATCCGCGGCCGTCAAACGGATGATAGCGAAGACCGCGTGTTCCTGCACCGCGGGATCGCAGCGCGCCAGTTCCAGCGTTCATTCGTGCTTGCCGACGGTGTTGATGTGGGCGAAGCCGTCATGGAGAACGGCCTGCTGCACGTCGACCTGACCCGCGCCGTACCCGAGCGCATTGTCCAAACCATCAACATCAAGAAAGGATAAGCTATGGACACCAAATTCGACTTCGCGACATTCGGACAAGGCATCGTCTATGTGAAGCCTATCCTTGCAACCGATCTACCTGACGAAATGCGCGCAAAGGTTGGTGACCTGGAAGAACTGTTTTCGGTGCACAATGCCGACGGCGAGCAACTGGCGCTGGTTGCGGATCGCAAGCTGGCGTTCCACCTTGCGCGCGAAAACAACATGGAACCGGTAACGGTACATTGAGGAGGTAAGGTGGATCTTGATCCACCTTACGCCTTAATCAAGCCTAAGCTTTCTAGCTTCAAGATCACCTGATGCGCGCAGTTATCAACGGGTACGCTTTCGGTTTCCAGCCGAAGTTCCGGATCTTCAGGCATATCATATGGGTCAGATATTCCCGTAAACTCTTTGATCTTGCCAGCCCGCGCAAGCTTGTACAGGCCCTTGCGGTCGCGCCGCTCACACTCTTCAATTGACGTAGCGACGTGTACCTCAACGAAGGCGCCAAACTGTTCCACGTCTTCGCGCACCGCCCGCCGGGTCGTGGCGTAGGGTGCGATCGGCGCGCAAATCGCGATGCCGCCGTTTTTTGTGATTTCAGAGGCAACATAGCCGATGCGACGGATATTCAGGTCGCGGTGCTCTTTGCTGAACCCCAGCTCTGACGACAGGTTCTTGCGGACGATATCGCCATCCAACAGCGTGACGGGGCGCCCCCCATCTCCATCAGTTTGACCATCAACGCGTTGGCAACGGTTGATTTGCCGGAACCTGAAAATCCGGTGAAGAAGACGGTGAAGCCCTGTTCCGCACGCGGTGGACGGGTCTTGCGCAACTCTTCGACCACGGCAGGGAACGAGAACCATTCAGGGATTTCCAAGCCTTCAGCCAATCGGCGGCGCAATTCAGTGCCCGAGATATTCAGGATCGTCACATCATCCTTGTCCTTGATCTCATCCGCTTAGCTCATACTGGGCGCGGTCTTGCACATAGACCATGTGCTTAAAGTCGACCATTTCGATGCCCATCTCATCCTGATGCGCGCGGAACAGGTCCTGCGCATCATAGGGGCCGTAGAAATCCTCACCGGCACTGTTCTTGCCGGGCCCTGCATGATCACGCCCAACGATAAAATGGGTGCATCCATGGTTTTTCCGGATCAGACCGTGCCATACCGCTTCGCGTGGGCCCGCCATGCGCATGGCGAGGTTGAGCAAAGACATGGTTGTGGTCGCCGACGGGTATTGGTCCAACACCGCCTCATAGCAGCGCACGCGGGTAAAGTGATCGATATCACCCGGTTTGGTCATACCGACGACAGGATGGATCAGCAGGTTGGCCTGCGCTTCTTTTGCGGCACGGAAGGTCAACTCCTGATGGGCACGGTGCAGCGGGTTACGGGTTTGGAAGGCCACGACCTTGCGCCAACCCAGCTTGCGGAAATAAGCGCGTAATTCGTTGGGTGTGTCACGACGCCCACGAAAATCATAGTGAACCGGCTGCTGAATGCCCGTGATGGGCCCACCCAGATACACCGATCCCGCAGTATTGTGCAGGTAGTTCACTGCCGGATGGGCCACGTCATCCGCACCAAAGACCTTCTCAGCCTCATGCGCCTTATTCGGCACCCATTTGTCGGTGACTGTCATCGTAGCCAGAATGACACCTTCCCGATCACGCAGCGCAATGTCCTGACCCATTTCGACTGTCTCTGCAAAGCTCTCAGAAACATCCAGAGTAATCGGCATCGGCCACAACGTGCCATCGGCAAGACGCATCGAGTCCACGACGCTTTCGTAATCTGCCTGCGACAGAAAGCCTTTTAGCGGGTTGAAACCGCCGTTCATCAACAACTCCAGATCACAAATCTGGCGCGGTGTCAGATCATGACTGGTCAGCTCTGCTGCTTCCAGCTTCATCTTTTGTGCGCTTTCGTATGAAACATAAAGTTCGGGGATCGGCGTCAAATCTTGCGACATTTTTTTCTCGAGTATGACTGACTTCAGATAGCACGGGCATAGCCCTGTCACGGCGGCAATGTCCAGCAAGCAAGGGGAATAAGTCTGCTGTCCCTGTCAGCCAGCAAATGCAGAACCACGGCCTGCATCGCCATTGATTTGCGTGACCGCAACCTATTGCTTTGGGGACCAGCGGGTCGGTGTTCCATCTATGTCAAGAACGGCCCCGTTCCCGATGTTCCAAGAGAAAAGAACAACATGCCAACGATCAGGTGTACGACGTGATGCGTAGAGCATGCCATCAGCGCCCGCAGCACGTGCTGCATCCGACGCTCGCCAACTTGTGGCTGGCCTACCCGCCGCCCTCTCATCTGACCACGGCACCGTCGACCATGCCGGATCAATGCCGAGAACCTTACAGGTATCTATGTCGCGCAAATCAACCATACGCGCATTACGTAACGACAACGGCACCAGCACGCGCGGTGGGTCATCCGGCTTGAGATATATCTGGATGGCGATCGCCGCCGTATCAGGCGATGGCGAAGCATATAGCGCGGGCTGATCCGCATGATGAAACCGGCCTTCAGGATGGATTGCGCCTTCAAGCACAGTGTTTGCGAATTCCGCGAAAACAATCCGATAAAGCGTCGTGTTCAGCGTGGTGAACACTTACTCCGCCGCTGCGACCGCCACAGTATCTTCCATTTCGGCAATGAATTTTTCCGCGTCCAGTGCAGCCATGCACCCCATACCAGCCGATGTCACGGCCTGACGATACACATGGTCTGTCAGATCACCGGCCGCAAACACCCCAGGAATTTCGGTCTTCGTCGTGCCAGGGGCGACCTTGACGTATCCGCCGTTGTGCGTCTCCAACTGATCCTTGATCAACTCATTCGCCGGTGCATGGCCGATGGCGATGAAAACACCTTTGGCGGCGATTTCGGTCAACTCACCTGTCTTGGTATGTTTGACCCGCACGCCTTCGACACCCAGCGGGCTGTCAGCACCGTAGACTTCATCAATCTCGTGGAACCAAAGCGTTTCGATCTTGGGGTTGTTGAACAGACGGTTTTGCAGAATCTTTTCGGCCCGCAGCTCATCCCGGCGGTGCACCAGCGTCACCTTCGAGGCAAAATTTGTCAGGAACAGCGCCTCTTCCACGGCTGTATTCCCACCGCCAACCACGACAATTTCTTGGCCACGATAGAAGAACCCATCACAGGTTGCACAGGCGCTGACCCCAAAGCCTTTGAACTTCTCTTCCGAGGGCAGACCCAGCCATTTTGCGCGTGCACCAGTGCAAAGGATGACAGCATCCGCAGTATAAACCGCACCACTATCGCAGATCGCCGTGAACGGACGCTTTTGCAGATCCAGCGACGTGACGATATCGCCCACAATCTCGCAGCCCATCGCGCGCGCGTGCGCTTCCATCCGCACCATCAGATCAGGTCCTTGTACTTCCGTATCACCGGGCCAGTTTTCAACCTCGGTCGTCGTGGTCAACTGGCCACCCGGTTCAATTCCTTGGATCAGCACAGGCTCCAACATCGCGCGGGCTGCGTAGACGCCTGCCGTATAGCCCGCCGGGCCAGATCCGATGATCAGAACTTTGATATGTCGCGTGTCGGTCATGGCAGCCTCATTTGATTGGGTGATCCCGATATAGCCCCGCAAAGGCGATGATAAAAGACCAACAAGCGCGACCCTGAGCAGGTTATTTTCTTGCTATATATTGAAATAATCTTGCGCCTATACCTACATCAACGTAGTATTTGCAAAAATATCGGGAACCAATGGATGCCAGGCACCAAGTTAGACGAAATTGACCGGATGATTCTGGCTGAACTGCAGGCCGATGGCCGTATGACAAATGTCGAACTGGCAAAGCGCGTGGGAATCTCTGCCCCGCCTTGCCTGCGCCGCGTGCGCACGTTGGAGGAGCAAGGGTTCATCCAAGGTTATCATGCCGACGTCAATTCGCGCGAGTTGGGGTTCGAAGTGCAGGTCTTTGCCATGGTCGGATTGGTCAGTCAGGCAGAAGCAGACCTCAGCGCATTCGAGGCGCTTTGCCAGGGCTGGCCACTCGTCCGCGAATGCCACATGCTCAATGGCGAAGTGGACTTTATCCTCAAATGCGTCGCCCCCGATCTGCGGACCTTCCAGCGTTTTCTGACCGAAGAATTGACCAGCGCTGAAAACGTGGCCTCGGTGAAAACCTCGCTGGTCATCCGCGGCGCGAAGGATGAGCCGGGAGTGCCGTTTGATGTGCTTGAAGCACGTCTCGCGCAAGAAGCTTAATCCGACTCTCTGAGCGCATTCGAAAAGGTCAGACAATGCACCATACTCCGCTTCTCGTCATATGTGCGTTCATCATTTTTGCCGGTTGCAGCAGTGTTGGCAGCAATCGCACGGTCGTCGAACGCACCGGACCAGAACAATTGCTGAAGTTGCGATCAGGCCCCGGACTTGGCTTTAACATCATTATGGGCCTGCCTGACGGCACCGAACTCAATCTGCGCGATTGCGTCACCGAAGTTGGTCAGCGGTGGTGCCAAGTTTCACTTGCTGACGCACCGCAAGTCACCGGCTACGTCTCTGCCGACTACCTTTCGGGGCAGTAAGACCTACACGCCGCAGGCCATCTGTTCATATCACACAGAAAAGGACGCCCGCTGCGGCGGACGCCCTTCCCTTCACTTAACCTCAAATCAATGCGCGAACAGACGATCCGAGGTCGGTGATGCTTACTCGCCGCCGCCCAGTTGGTGCACATAGGCAGTGACGGCTTTGATCTCGGCTTCCGTCAGGCGTTCGCCCCATGGGGGCATCACACCAAAGCGGGCGTAACGGACGGTCTCTTCTAGACTTTCCAGATCACCGCCATAAAGCCAAATTGCGTCCGTCAGGTTTGGCGCGCCAAGGTCGCGGCTGCCGGTCCCATTGTCCGCGTGACAGGCCGCGCAGTTGTCTAGGAACAGCGCTTCACCACCTGCCGCCAAAGCCGGATCATGCTCTTGGTTCGAAATCAGCCGCACGTAATGAACAACCTGATCGACTTCCTCGTTCGTGAATATCTCATCATAGGCTGTCATCTCTGACCAACGTGCGTCCCAGTCCTCTTCATTCCGAATACCGTGGCGAACGGTGTATTCGATGTTCTCGAAATCACCGCCCCAAAGCCAGTCATCGTCCAGCAGATTGGGATACCCAACAGCACCCGCAGCACCAGAACCATGGCATTGTGAACAATTGTTGCGGAACACCGCGCCGCCTGCCGACGTCGCAAAGCGTGCAAGCACCTCATCCTCGGCCAACGCATTCAAGTCAGCCGAGGCCAGCTGTGCAGAGATGTCCGCGTTGGCCTCTTCGAACCGAGCAATATCCTGGGCAACTTCACCGCGGGTCGAATACCCCAGCAGCCCGGAGGTGGCACTACTGACCAACGGCCACGCGGGGTAGGCAATGGTATAGGCAACACCCCAGATGATGGTGAGATAGAAGCACCAGAGCCACCAGCGCGGCAAAGGATTATTGAGTTCCTTGATTCCGTCCCAAGTGTGGCCGGTTGTGTCGGTCCCTGTGACTTCATCAATATCTTTTTGATCGTTGCTGCTCATGATTCCAGCTCCTCAATCTCGGACGAACCTGGATGGTCCTCATTACGGAAGGGAATGCTGGCGGTTTCGTTATGAACATCACGGCTGCCGGGGCGCAGGGCCCAAAGAATGGCCCCCACAAACAGCGTGAACATCGCCAGAAGCATCCAGTTATCTGCCATTTGGCTTAGCAAAGACGTATTTTCCATTGCTCAAACCCTCCTTAGCGGCTTGCGTCTGGGGTGAAGGTCGAAAAGTCGACAGTCGTGCCTAGCATTTGCAGATACGCGATCAAGGCATCCATCTCGGACACGCCCGGTTGACCATCAAAGTTGCGAATTTGCGCACCCGGATACCGCTCCAGCAGATCATCATATGCGTCAGTATCGGGATCGGCTTGCGCCAACGTATCAGCTGCCGCCACTTCGATCATTTCTTCCGTGTATGGCACTCCGATGAAGCTATGTGTCGCCACAAGATCAGCAGTATACTCTGCGTTTACTTTTGTATCGAGCAGATAGGCATAACCCGGCATGATCGATTCAGGCACCACCGAGCGCGGCGCGATCAGGTGATCAAGGTGCCATGCATCCGAATACTTACCACCAACCCGAGCTAAGTCTGGCCCGGTCCGCTTGGATCCCCATTGGTGTGGGTGATCATACATAGATTCCGCCGCCAGTGAGTAGTGACCATAACGCTCAACCTCATCCCGCATTGGGCGGATCATCTGGCTGTGGCAAACATAACACCCTTCACGGATGTAGATATCCCGCCCCGCCAGTTCCAGCGGGGAATAGGGCCGCACCCCTTCAACCTCTTCGATCGTATTCTCAAGATAGAAGAGAGGTGCGATTTCCACGATCCCGCCCACGGATACCACCAACAAGGAGGAAACAAGGAGCAACGTTGGGCTGCGCTCCAGGATCGCGTGTTTTGCTAGGAAGCCTTTGGCTGGTCCGTCGTTTGGAGTTGTATCAGACATGTCTCAGCCCTCCTTATTCTGCTGGCACGCCAACCGGTGCGGCAACTTTCGCGCCACCACGGATGGTCATGTACATGTTCCACACCATGATCAGTGCGCCGCTGAGGTAGAGAACCCCACCCAGGCCACGGACCACATACATTGGGAACTTCGCGGAAACGGTGTCGGCAAAGCTGTTCACAAGGAACCCGTTTGCGTCGACTTCACGCCACATCAGGCCTTCCATGATCCCGGTGACCCACATTGAGGCCGCGTAGAGAATGATCCCGATTGTGGCCAACCAGAAGTGCCAGTTGATCGCCGACATCGAATACATGCTCGCCCGGCCCCACAGTTTTGGTGTGAGGAAGTAGAGGGCAGAGAATGTGATCATCCCGTTCCAGCCCAGCGCACCAGAGTGCACGTGACCGATGGTCCAGTCTGTATAGTGTGACAGGCTGTTGACCGCCCGGATCGACATCATTGGACCTTCAAAGGTAGACATGCCGTAGAAGGCTAGGCTGATCACCATCATCCGGATGATCGGATCGGTACGCAGCTTGTCCCATGCGCCTTGCAGCGTCATCAGGCCGTTGATCATACCACCCCAGCTTGGCATCCACAGAATGATCGAGAAGACCATACCAAGGGTCGATGCCCAGTCAGGCAGCGCTGTGTAGTGCAAGTGGTGCGGACCCGCCCAGATATACAGGAAGATCAGCGCCCAGAAGTGGATGATGGACAGCTTATACGAGAACACAGGGCGCCCGGCCTGCTTGGGCACGAAGTAGTACATCATGCCAAGGAAACCCGCCGTCAGGAAGAAGCCCACCGCGTTGTGGCCGTACCACCACTGGGTCATCGCGTCCTGCACACCGCTGAAGATCTGCACAGACTTGCTGCCCCAGATGCTGACGGGAATGCTGATGTTGTTGACGATATGCAGCATCGCAACGGTGATAATGAAGCTCAGCAGGAACCAGTTCGCAACATAGATGTGCTTTTCGGTCCGCTTGAAGATCGTACCAAGATAGACAGCAAGAAAAGCAACCCAAACAACGGTCAGCCAGAGATCGACGTACCATTCAGGTTCAGCATATTCTTTGGATTGGGTCGCACCCAGCAGGTAGCCCGTGGCTGCCAGCACGATAAAGAGGTTGTAACCCCAGAAAACAAACCAGGCGAGGTTGCCACCCCAAAGCCGCGCGCCACAGGTGCGCTGTACGATATAGAACGACGACATGATCAGGGCGTTGCCCCCAAACGCAAAAATCACCGCACTTGTGTGCAGTGGGCGCAGCCGTCCGAAGTTGCCATATGGCTGAAGAACCTCAAAATTGAGCTGTGGAAATGCCAGTTGGAAGGCAATGACCACCCCAACCAGAAATCCAACAACACCCCAGAAACCTGTCGCGATGACGCCTAAGCACGGACGACATCGTCCATGTAGCCATCTGGTGTGGCATAGGCTGGCCCATCAATCTGGCGCAGCACGCGCACAAACAAAAAGGCACCGACAACCATAATGATCATGGCGTGCACGATATAGGCGACATCACGCCCCCAGTTTGCAGCGATAGCCGCAAAGAGCGTGACACACCCCAGCGCTATCAACTTTATATAGTTCCCCATAAGAGATCCCCTTCCTTGGCCGGATCGCAAACGGGTCCGACGGCTATTTGGTAACTCTGCTTATGAAGCGGCAAGCCAAGGCTTACCTTGATGTGGATCAATGGTCGATTTGATGTGGATCAAAGCGCCTGACTTGTGACACCGGCAAGGTGGCTTTGAGGAGCGGTTTTGCGCGAACGATCGCCCCCCTACGCGAACCGATATGGGGAAGGCCGGACCAATGTCATACAAGATTATTGCCACGATTCTAACAGATACCGACCAGTCCACCGAAGGGTTGGACGCTGCAATTACGCTCTCTGATCGGATGGGTGCACATCTTGACATCTATGTGGTGACCATCAGCCACACAGAAACCAATACATATTTCATGGGTGCCGAGGCATTGATGATCGCCGAACAGACACGCGATGCAATGGCGCAACGCGACAGAATCAAGGATTGGCTGGCCGATCGCATGCATGGCGAGATGGTGCGCTGGTCCATGCAGGCCGCTACGGTTCAAGGGCCTGCTCTGACCGGATATCTTGCCCGCAAGTTACGTTTTTCTGATTTGGTTGTTCTCCCTAAACCTTATCAGGACAATCCGGAGGCTGCGACCTTGGTCGAGGCGTGCCTTTTCACCGCCGAGCGTCCGGTTTTGATGATCCCCAAAGGCTGCAAAGCCCCTGATTCCGGGTGGCCACGTGCTGATGGGATGGAACGACGGAGCCGAGGCGCTGGCCGCCGCACGCGCGGCACTGCCGTTGCTGGAACAGGCAGATGTTGCGGATATCTGTATCATTGATCCGCCTGCCCACGCGGCTGACCGATCCGACCCTGGCGGGGCAATGGCGCAGTATCTGATGCGGCACGGCACCAAGTCCGAAGTTGCCGTCCTGGCCAAGACCGAGCCGCATGTCGGTGACATCCTGCTGCGCCGCGCCAAAGAGGTTGGCGCACAGATGATCGTCAGCGGCGCATACGGCCATTCGCGGCTGCGCGAAGCTGTCTTTGGCGGCGCAACACGCTGCCTGCTGGAAACGGCGGACCTGCCAATCCTGATGTCGCGGTGAAATAGTCCGCTTTTCGAGCCGTGAAGCACGCCGTTAACCGGAGATCAATGAGCCCTTAAAGCAGGTTACCACTGCTGTGGTCTCAAATGGAGCCTGCTGCAGCCTTCAACGCGAATACCGGCGCAAACCTGGTCTCGAAATCATCTTGAGTCATTGCCTGCTCCTCAAAAAAAATCGGTGTTGGACATCAGCTTATATGTTTACCAATTATCCCTGCTTTTCTGGCCCTGAAGCAGCCGCCGTTGGAACTCCAACATAGCAGACTGCCATCCAAACAATTCCCCCAATTCACAGTATATTTCATAGACGAAATCGTAAAGACCCGAGAAGCCGATTGTATGGAAGCGCAATCGGATAAGTTACTCAGTTCATTTGCATTTGTGGTACGCAGACGCCGAACTGAGCTTGGTCTAACTCAAGAGGAACTGGCACATCGGGCTGGTGTTTCAATGCGTTACATCTCTCTTCTGGAGACCCAAAAGCACCAACCGACGCTTGATACGATAATGGGCCTCAGCGAAGGCCTCGAGACCACGATGACTGCGCTTGTCTCCGAGATCGAAGACCTACTTCGCTAAGGCTAGTCCATTGAATTAAAAATACTTTATTGACTCGCGGGGACAAATGAGGTTTGAACTATAGGCCGTTTGATGACCCAAATGGCCATGTCGGATGACGCGTTTCATTTACATGAACTGTAGATTGCCCCATAGAATTGCCATTTCACTTTTGTAAGCCTTTGAATTCATTCAATCCGAATTTCGGCATTGTAAGACACTTTGCCATTCATGACCCCATAAAACTGCCATTCAAGGGCAAAATCTGAAATTTTAGTCACTTCCGTGTTCTCGCCGGGTGTCCCTGCTCTTGAAGCGTACCAATCGCCTTCAGGATTGTTTCGAGTTCTGCTCTAACCACTTCCAGGCTGGCAAACACATGCGCTTCACTGCGTCCCGCGAGAGAAAGCACTGCTAAGAACACCGCATCAGAGTTTCTCATCAGTTCGACCAGATGTTCTCCTGCGGGCGCATGGGTGCCAGAAATCCAGTTTCTCGCGGTCCGTTCGCTTACGCCTGTCCACCGCATTGCCGTCTTGGTCGCCTGATGTGTGCCTCCCAACTCACTCGTCAGTGCCCTCCAAACCGCGTCACGGTATTCTATCTGCCCGTTCTCTTTTGCGCCTCCATTTTGAAAAGTGTTGCCTGTCTTCGGAAACATCTTGCCGCCCTTCCCATGCTAAAAATGGAACAAGGAATCGCAAACGAACTGCGCGAATTTAAGAATTTGAAATATGGAGGGCAGCAACATTGAGCTGGCCAGATGATGATCGAGAACAGGACAAACGCCGCAAAGCAGCACAGTACGTCCGCATGTCGACCGAGCATCAACGCTACTCGACCGAGAACCAAGCGGATGCGATCCAGCGATATGCCGATGATCGCGGCTATCAGATCATCAAGACCTATTCAGATGCGGGAAAAAGTGGTCTGCGGATTCAGGGCCGCGCTGGCCTCACGCAGTTGATCGACGATATCGAGAGCGGTCACGCCGACTTCAAAACAGTTTTGGTCTACGACGTCAGCCGCTGGGGTCGTTTCCAAGACGCCGACGAAAGCGCCTACTACGAGTATGCCTGCAAACGCGCGGGCATTTCAGTCGAATACTGCGCCGAGCAATTCGAGAACGACGGCAGTACGATGTCAACTGTCGTCAAAGGCCTGAAGCGGGCAATGGCTGGTGAATACAGCCGCGAGCTGTCGCAAAAGGTTTTTGCGGGCCAATCGCGCCTGATTGAATTGGGTTACCGTCAAGGTGGTGCGCCGGGATTTGGCTTGAGGCGCATGCTGATTGATGAAGTAGGCAATGCAAAAGGCATTCTTGCGCGCGGCGAGCACAAGAGCATTCAAACCGATCGCGTCACCTTGGTACCGGGGCCTGATGATGAGATTGCAGTTGTAAACCAGATCTTCGAGAGTTTTGTCCGCAACGGTCAAGCCGAGGCGGAAATCGCCGCGGACCTCAATGCGCGCGGGATCAAAACAGATCTGGATCGGAGCTGGACGCCAACCGTCGTGCGGCAAATCCTGACCAACGAAAAGTACATCGGCAACAACATCTGGAACCGGAACTCGTTCAAACTGAAGAAGCGCCATGTCCGCAATGATCCCAGCAATTGGGTCCGCGCAGTTGGTGCCTTTGAAGCCATCGTCAGTACAGACCTTTTCGAGGCTGCGGGTGCAATTATCGGTGCCCGGTCTCAACGAATGTCTGACGAGGAAATGCTGGAAGGTCTGAAAGAGACGCTGGAACAACACGGATTTCTCTCTGGTTTTGTGATAAACGAAGCCGCTGGCCTGCCGTCAAGCGGCGCGTATCAAAGCCGGTTCGGCAGCCTGCTGCGAGCCTATAGTCTTGTCGGTTTCAAACCAGACCGAGATTATCGCTACATTGAAATCAACAAACGCCTGCGTGGCGTGCATGCTGATATCATTCGTGATGTTCTCGCCGGTGTCGACGCGGTTGGTGGACTGGCTGATCGCGATCCACAGACCGACATCCTCACGATCAATGACGAGTTCACGGTGTCCATCGTCATTGCGCGTTGCATGCAGACCGGCGCTGGTGCGTTTCGATGGAACATTCGCCTCGATACCGGGCACTTGCCCGATATGACGATCATCGTCCGGATGGGACAGATGAACGAGCTGCCACTGGACTACTATTTGCTGCCGACCTTCGACATGACGCAAGCCAAGTTGCGTCTTTCGGAGAACAATGGTCTGTCGCTTGATGCCTTCCGCTTCGATGACCTGTCACATTTCTTTGCGATGGCGGCACGCGCACCGCTTCTGGAGGTGGCTTGATGAACGAGACTGATCTCAAACAGACGGTGCTTGTTCCGATCGATGCGATCACCGTCGTGAATCCGAGGGTCCGCAATCAAAAAGTTTTCGAAGAGATCAAAGCCAATATCGCTGAACTTGGGCTCAAGCGACCGATCACAGTTGCGGTACGCGAAACCAAGGATGGAGACGAGCCAAACTATGAGTTGGTGTGTGGTCAGGGGCGCATGGAGGCGTTTAAAGCGCTCGGCAAATCCGAGATTCCAGCGATTGTGATCAACGTAAGCAGCGAAGACTGCCTGGTGATGAGCCTCGTGGAAAACCTTGCGCGCCGCCACCACCATTCGCTTGATTTACTGAGAGACATTCGGCGGCTCAAGGAAGATGGTAACTCGGACCGGGAGATCGCGGCCAAAACACAGCTTTCTACCAAATACGTGCGCGGCGTCATCAAGCTTTTGGAAAGCCATGAACATCGTCTGTTACGTGCAGTCGAAAGTGGAAAGGTCCCGGTAAGTGTTGCAGTCGATATCGCTGATGCGGACGACGTCGGCGTGCAGAAGGTTCTCAGGCAGGCCTATGAGAAAAAGCTTCTGCGCGGCGGAAGCCTGTTGAGGGCCAAGCGCCTTGTCGAGGCGCGCCAAATGCACGGGAAAGGGCGGGCAACATCCGATGGCCGTTCACGGAAAAGCATGTCGGTTGAGAGTCTACTCAAGACCTATGAGAACGATGTTGAAAAGAAGAAGATGCTCTTGCGGAAGGCGCATGCAACACGCAGCGAAATGCTCTTTCTCCTGCAATCGCTCAAAACACTGATGGCCGACGAGAACTTCGTCACGCTGCTGCGTGCGGAGGGATTGGCAAGCCTGCCGAAGACGATTGCTGATCGGCTATCGACTGCGGAAGGTGCCATGACATGACCACAGGCTCATTGGAAAAAGAGGTCGTCGCCGCCTTTGAGCGAGAGTTACTGGCGGTTCGCTTTAATCAGATCGCCTCACTTTACATTGTCACGCCGCAAAAGAAGGAGAGCACCAAGTACAAACAGATCGCCGCATCCGTTCACGAGATCGGTCTTGTTGAACCCATCGTGGTGGTGCCGGACAAACATGAGCAGAACCAATATACTTTGTTGGATGGCCACCTGCGCCTGGAGGTGCTGAAAGATCATGGTCATTCCGAAACGCAATGCTTGATCTCAACCGACGATGAAGCCTTCACATACAACAAACGGATCAATCGTCTTGCGACCATTCAGGAGCATAAGATGATCTTGCGGGCGCTGTCCTTGGGCGTCCCCGAGGAGCGCCTGGCCAGTGCGCTGAACGTCAATATCAAAACGATCAAAGAAAAACGGCGACTGCTCGACGGTATCTGCGGCGAAGCAGCAGAGCTTCTGAAAGACAAGCAGGTTGCCCTGACCAGCTTTCAAATTCTCAAGAAGATGAAGCCCATGCGTCAGATCGAGGCGGCACAGCTGATGGTCGCCATGAACAAATTCACCATCAACTACGCCCGGTCTCTTTTGGCAGCGACACCAGAAAACCTGCTGTTGTCGGCAGCAACGCCGAAGAAGATCAAAGGGATTTCGCGTGAACAGCTTGAATTAATGGAACGCGAGTCCGCCAACCTGGAACGAGAGGTTCGGCTCGTCGAAGACAGTTACGGTGCGGACCATCTCGATCTCGTTCTGGCACGCGGATACATATCAAAGCTGATGAGCAGTGATCGGGTCGCGCGATATCTGTCTCTGCATCATGAAGAGTTCTTGCCTGCATTCGAAAAGATCACTGAAACGGAGGCCTTCGCGTCCTGACGGCCTTATTGGGCCATGTCGATTAGGGGACCCGGACCCATGAAGCGCGGGGACCGCAGGAGACGCCGCACTCCGGGGCGGATCAAGTGCGGTGATGGGGATGGCGGCGGACCCGTCGGAGCCCATCACGTCGGGCCACATGCCCGGCCAATTCTGTTCCAACCCGTCTGCGCGTGCTCATCATTTTGCGGGTACGCGCGGACAACCCCTGGCAGAAACCATGTGTCGTAACGAACCGTGAACGTCGCTGAACGGGTGTTATGTTAACCGCCCTAGAGTTGAGTACAGCGGTCACGGACCTTCATGCCAGCAGAACGGTATGATTTGGCTTCATAGCTCTTCAATGTTAATACTTGCAGGCTGCTCATTTGCGCGTGCTTGAGAAACTTCAACAAGATCAAGGTCGTCCAACCGATCCAGCATCGCCTCAAAAGTCGCTGCTGGCACGAAGTAGGCCATCACCCGATTGCGGTTCAATATTGCGACGGCGTTACCCTTAGCGTCATCTATGATCGCAGTGGGGCTTTTCTTGAGTTCCGATACGCTCACCGCGATGCTTGCGTCTATCTTTTGCACCTTAAACTCCCTTGGCCATTTTTAGGCAAACCCATAAATTAAGACCGGCGGCCATCTGCTGTCATCGTAATAAATAGTCAATAAGCACAACAAGCGTTCACTTCTGCGGATGTGCAGCATTGCCCTGCTAAAGCCTCACCTCGAGTGCGAACGTCCAATCATGGATAGCCAAACACACCAAAACCCGCTAAGAGATCCGAATGATGAAAACGCGCAAACATAAAACCCCCACTTAGCGCCCCAATTTATAGCGGGCGGCTTCGCGCTGTTCGCCTATGATGATCATCATCTTCGCATCCGTCCGTAGCTGTCCACGCCACCAACGCGCGACGGAGAACATACATGACCAACTGGTATACTGCCGACACCCATTTCGGGCATGAGAATGTCATTGGCTTTTGCAATCGACCCTTTCGCAGCGCAGGTCAGATGGATGCCATTATGATCGAAAATCTGTGGGCAAAGATAAACCCTGACGATGATCTCTGGATTGTCGGTGACTTTGCTTTTGGTGCCAAAGCCAAAGCGTCATCGTATTTGGTCGAGATTTTCGGCCAGTTGCCGGGTGCCCGTAAGCACCTGATCGTCGGCAACCATGATCTGAAGCCGACGCTGGCCTTGCCTTGGGATAGCATCTCACACCTCGCCGAGGTCCGGGATGGGCCAAAGAACCAGGCGCAGACGCTCTGTCACTACCCAATGATCACATGGAACCACGCCCGCAGAGAAGCGCTTCAACTCTTCGGTCACGTCCATAACAATTGGAAAGGCTCAAGCAACAGCGTGAATGTCGGAGTCGATGTCTGGGATTTCATGCCAGTGCGGTTTGAAGACGTCGCCCGCCGTGCCCGATCTCTGCCCGTCAACAAGCACTGGGCAGACGTCGAGCACAACGCAAAGGAGTTGGAATGATCCTGACTGCTAGGCCAACATTTCTGGCAGGAGCTTCCTGATTTCATAGATCGTGCCCACGCACCCATCAGGCATCTCGAGCGGTGCGATCCCGAGCTTTCTCATCCTGGCCATGACTGATCTGGGCGTGGTGCCATGCATTTCAGCAAGACGCTTTGCGGGGATAAATTGGTTCAGGAACAATGCGTAGTCTTTTGGTAAAACAACGGCCGCCGCTTTGCGTGTCACTGGATTGCGTGAAGCCGTGGCGCTTAAGTACCCGGCTTCGATCAGATACTTCACGGCCGGATCGTTGATGCTCAACAACTGTTTGAGCTTCGCCTTTGTATAGCCCTCCACACCGACGCCAGCCAGCTTGCCAGCGAGTTCCGAAACACTCAACCGTACTGCCAAGTAACCTTCGGCCCTCTTGTCCTGTCCGATAACATCTAATTGGTTACGTACGATCAGCTCCACGATCTCTGCCGCACCGCATACCAGTTTGCGGCAAGCGGTCTGAATGTCGACGAGGTCAGTTGGTAGATCACCGATGCATCGTTCTTGGGTCAGCTTTTCCAAGAGCAATATGACATCTGATCTGGCATAGTATGGTGTGATTTCGCCGAGCCCTGGCATCGGCTGCAAAATACGTCCTGAAAGAAGCGCATCAAATTGCGCACGCGGAATGTTCAGCTGTTTGATGGCCATCCGACGCGTGATGCCGCCGTTCAACTTATCAAGCACCGGCTGTGATGCTTGCGCACAAAAGACCTGACTGATGGGATTGTCACTCGTTGCAGTTGATGACCTCAAGAACCCGGCCGCAACAAGAGCTTGTCGAGAAAGCTTCGTGGATGCGCGGCAATCCCGCGCAAACGTCGATAGATTATGGACGCGGCGTTGTTCGACTATTTGCCCAAAGACGGCTTCCCCGGGGCCAACAGGAAAAGTCTCAACGATGTAGTCACGGATTAGGTCTTTGAGGGGGGCGTATTGCACATCCAGGGCTGAACGGCTGAGCCACTGATACAGGCTGCCCAAATGTGCTTGAGCTTCGATTTCACCCTGGGACGAGGCAACCCTCTAAGAGCTTCTACGACGTCCTTGGTGCCGCCAGAGGTTATTCGGTATCCAATATCACCAACCTGCGTCCGTTCGTCATTTGACAAGGCGCTGATACCTGCATCGGCTCCCGATCCACCAGCAATCCAAGAAGTTCACAGAAGTATGCGGCTGCATTGCATTCAAGCGTATCGATCCAACGGGTCAAAGGAGCTCCCATTGCTCGTGCCTCAATATAACTTGAAAGCCCAGATGGCGCACAGACGGTTGCATCCTCAGCGGCGCGCATAATGTCCCATCTCTGCTCGAGGCACCTCTTTGTAAAATCGTGAACTGAGCCTGCATACCCAACGCGCTCAAAGCTCCTGAGAAGTACCCCGTGCTGCGGACATTGGCGCATGAACGGAATGTGCCAAGTCGCTTGACCGACGATCCCCTCGTCGAATGGATGCTGTGTCTGCGCCACGCAGCAAGGACAAAGACGCAGAGAAGCCCGTACGATCCAACGCCTCTCGATGAGCTGGTTAGCGATACGATACTGCGTGTTCTTCAGTTTTTTGATTGACCAGCGAAATATCTCATCGGATGTCAGCCCTCCGAGGTGGCCGAGTTTCTGAAGCATCCAAGGGTTACCGTCAGCAATACCTTGCATGTCGAGGTCTTGATCGACGCAAAATTCGTGCGCTCCAGGCAGGCCATTTTCACATGCGAGGCGGGACACATAGGATGCCGGCTGTCTCAAGGCGTGCCAGCGTGGTGCGAATTGGTAATGGCCCTCTCATTTGCCCACCTTCTTCCAGCGTGAGACCGCGCGTTGAATGGTCGTGCCATGCGCATCAGGGCCGAGCGCGGGCAACAAGCGCTGGACGTCCAAATCGTCAAACTTGGGTGCGAGGAACGGGTTTAAACCATCTGGTGCTCCGTTGCGCTTCCCGTAATAGGCCGCGAAATGCGCAACTGTTAAGTGCGTGTCACGTCGGTAGAGACAAACACGAATGGCCTTCTTCACGAACTCAAAGACCAGCCCTTGTTCATACGCGGCAGCATGGAAAAGCCGCATCACAAAATCTGAGGTCTGAACCTCCTCAGATGAGCCCAGAGAGACAACGCCCGCGAGATGCTCAAGCACCATGGGAACACCACCACCTTCTGTGGCGAATGAAACTTTCGGAATTTCAATTGGCTCAACGCGACGTACCAGTTGATTGTCCAAATTGACGAGCTCAACCAGTTCGTGTGTCCCTGTCATGACCACATTAACCGGCCATGTCAGGTTGTTCATCAAGGACTTCATCGCACTCAATGCAAGGCGGATTTCTCGACCATTTTGATTGAAAATCAGATCCTGGCATTCATCCAAGCAAACAAATTTGATCTCCCGTTTGCGAAGTTGTTTCGCCACAACCTCCCAGACTTCATCCGATTTTCCGCTTTTGCGTTTGCCATATCCGACATCTTCTAAGATGCGTTGACCAATCTCCATCACAGTGGTCGTCCCGGGCACGCGCACCAATATGATGTCTAGCTGACGGTCAGCGGTGTTTCGGCGAATGTCTGGAAGTGACTTAACAACATTTTTCAACAACCAGGTCTTTCCGCCACCTGGTGCTCCCGCGAGCAATATGCCCTCGGTTTCTGTGTCCAAATCTGCCTGCGCTTCTGCGCGGCGCTTATACAGCAGCTCTTGGAATTGCGTCTTAAATTGCGAATAGGTTCGGGTCTTAACGAATATCTTTTCCAACCGCGCACATTGCGCGGCAACCCATTTATGGTGATCCTCGGAAATCTCATTCATCACCGATACTCCAGGAAGTGCCTGGCAAGCCGTCATCTAAAGACACCTGGACTTCTTGACCAGTTTCGCCCGATGGCTCGACTGCTTCGGGATCCTTATTATCGGGACCAATCAATTCGCCAAACAAGCCATCTGGATCATCGACGACCGGGTCGAACTCAACCGAAACACCCAGATTGGTTTTCTGCTCTTCCCACGCGATCTGCGCTTGAGTGATATTGTGCTCGGTCAAACTTTGGCGGATGTTTGCCTTGCGATCAATCGTTGTGATTTTCAATAATGAGTTGCCGACTATGCTCTGCACCATGAGTGCTTCACTCCGAAATTTGGTTCGGAAAGCTGTAAGCTGGGCCTGCCAGTCCTGCCACGCCACTCCTTCAAAACCTCGCTTCACACATTTGGCGGGATACCATCTGTCGCCAACCTCGATTGACACGTAACCGATATCCAACGGATCAACTCGAACGCGAAATTCACGGTCCCAGCTGTGTTTGACGTATTCTCGAAGTTCGTCACAGACGTAGTCTAGACAGGCAAACCTAACCCCTCGGTTGCCAAGCTTGCAGTTGATTTCCAGTCCAAAAATGGCCCGTCGGGTTATTTGATCCACCGGCACCGCAGTGCGGGTTTCAGACAACCGTTTCCAGCAGTTTGCAGGTGTTTCTCCATGCAATCCACCGTGCTCTCGGTTATGATAAACGTCCACGATAAACAGGACTAATATTTGGGTCAGCTCATCATCGGTTAGAGCGGCATGCTTCCCCGGGTCAAAGCCACCTTTCTCCGCGATCGATCCAAAAGTGCGCGCGGTCAGAAGCGGCATTAACTCTGTACCAAACGTGCGGAAAATGCGTTCAACGCGACTGCGCAACCTTGCAACGCCAGCTGGAGTAGTCGTATTTTCCGCACCTAGATCATTCGTCACTCGCCGCACATCCGGCGCAATTAGTGCATTGCCATTATCGTGTACAATCTCGTGCGGATTGCCTCCCATAGGCCAGGCACATGCACAGCCGAACGCTTCTGCGATATCCGTCTTGTCACGCGTCAGCTGTTCGATCACCTGAACGACGCTACCCGCTTGCGGCTCCGCACTTATTTTTACGCCAACGACACACCGCGTCGCGCAGTCCAGAGCCAAAGTCAGCCAGCGACGTCCCTTAGGAATTTTCTTACGAAGATCGTCATCCATCATCTCCACGACAGCTGTGGTTTCAAAAAGCGTTGAAACATCAATTTTCCATTCGTCGATTTCGATGCGTTGCATTTGAAACTCGGCACGCACACCGTCATCGGCAAGGGAAAAGTAATTATTTGCAGCATCGAGTCCAAACCGTCGAGCATAGGCAGCAAACGGATCAATACGTTTGATTGCATTCTCAACGGCCTTGCGGCCAGGAACACGCAAAGGGCGTTGGCCTTCAGCCTTTCGCAACCTGTTCTGTTCTCGAAACATCCTTTTGGCATGATTGGCTTTGGCTGGATTGGACAGGGCTGCCGCTGTTGAAGGCAACAGTTATCGGTGTCCTGGCAATGATACTGAGTGTCATGCTGGCGTGGAGTGCCGCGCAATTCGCAGTGACCCGTTTTGCCACAGGTCTACCATTTCGCCGAAAACCTCGCATTGGAAGCAGAGCGAAAGAGGCAACCTAGTTTTCAACTTGATTGAGCACCGTCTCGGATCGTCTGTAACCGGCCATTCGTCGTCTCTGCAGCATCGGTCAAAACGGGCTCCTCGCTGCCGTTGGAGCAGGTGCAGCATCAATATAATCGAAGATTGTTGCTACCATCGTGGACGGCCCAAAGCCGACATCCATCGGCTTGTCTAAATGCTGCAGTCGCAGCCCAATTAGCCGTCATTCGCCGCAAGCGCGAAACCTGCCGTCGGGCCAACTCACGGTCTGCGGGACAAAGCAGACTTGTGCAGACGCGGCTATTGCCAACGCGGCATTTACGTGCGTGTGCAGTATCATGCATGCTGCAAGCGGCGGACGTCGCCGTACCCGCCATTCACCGAAGTCGGGCTGACCAAAATCAGGACAGTCCACGCGCAACAGTCTTCAAGACCAGTTCACAAACGGTCCGTTCAAAAGGCGTTTTGGCCATTCGAAGGCAACGATTGAGAAATGATGTAACATATATTCATCCGCCATCGCCGAAGATGTGCATCCCTAATCCGGCCTGTCTCCTCATGTTAGCATCTGATGCGGAGCGGCAATCTTTTTGTTGTCGTTGACGTGGATTTACCAACGACCAGGTTACTTATTCGATTGAATGAAATAGTCATGATGCAAATTCAATAGGTTGCGGTGATGTTGAGGAATGCGCCCTTATCGTCGAAAGTCAGATCGGTCAGGTCATCTGAGAAAGACCCGAAATTATAACCAACGCCTACCTTGAAGTGCTTGCCGAGATCGCGACTGATGACACCTAGAAAACCCGTTTCGCTAAGTCCGGCATCAATGGCCTCAAACCGCCGCATCTCGGCCAGGATATCCCAGTTCTGCGTCACGTCATACCGCACGTTCAAAACGCCTAGGATCGCGTCATTGCTTTCCAAATCCATCGTACCGTCCTCGGCGCTGTCACTGTACCGGCCACCGATTTTGGCGCCGAGCGTCCAGTTGCGAGTCAAGTCATAACTGCCCTCGACGCTGAAGACGTGGCTTTCCTGCACGGGCCCGGTTTCGACCGTGCCATCGATATCCTGTCCATACATATCGTAAAGGTAGCGGTAGCGGGTCAAAAGGTTGAGACGTTCGTTCAAGATCGGGCGATAGGCATAGCCAAGGCTGACATCGACAAGCGATCCGTTCAAAAGAGAGTCTTCATTGGTTTCCGTGTCCGCGGCATCAAGGCTGAATAACAGGCGTTGTTCGTCGCTTATCAGATACCGCGCGTCGGCAGACAGCAGAACGGTATCCGCGTCAGGGCGGGACGCTGCCTCGTCTGCAGTTTCAACCCGATACTCCACGCGTCCACGCGCTGTGAGGCTTCTGTCTTCGTATCTCAGACCAAAAGATACTGCGATCCGGTCAAAATCCCCATTGTCACTATCTTCGACCTGCGCAAATTCAATTGCCGTATCGTAGGTCAGAAAGTCTGAGGCGATATATTCGACGCCATACGTGCTGGTCAGTTTATTGGCCGTGTCGAAGATGTCGTAGGTGTTCTCGCCGAACATCGCTGTGCGGTCACTGATCTGCGTGCGCCCGCCGAGGATATATTTCCCGCCGTTGTCGTTTGGTGAGATGCCAGCATCAATCGCCCTGCCTGGGTCGAGCTCGTAGCCAAAGTAGGCGCTTAAGCATTATTGTCGCGACTGCGCTCGGCCAGGATGCGCCCGCCGATACCACCCGTGCCCTCTGACAGCTCTGCCGTTATGGCCCATCCATTGGTGAACTTGCGCTCTGCCCCAATACCAATGCGATTATATTCACCAAGGCCGGAATTATCGACGGTGCTTTGCCCAAATAATTGATATGACAGGGTATCAGAGGCGGCATAGTCAAGCTCTGCTCCGACAGTGATGCGTTGTCCGCTTGCCTCAGGTGTCGTCTGATCAAGCGTTTCAGCCGCAAATGCTAGACTGACGCTTTCGCTGAGGCGCCCGTTTACCTCGGCCCCGATTTCCGTCTTTTGGGTGCCATCATCGGAGTCTCTTCGGTCACCATAGATCGTCCAGCCCAGCCGCTCATCCGCTTCCACAACGACACGCGCACCGTAGAGGATTTCATCCTCTGTGACAGCGTAATCCAGTGTGTTGAAACCGGCGGTGCGATCCTCGTAGTAACCAGAGATGACGCCTGTGCGGCCAAAGTCGAGATCGGCAAGGTCGGCCTGACCTTTGATGCGCGCGGCGCGCCCCGTACCCGCGGTTGCTGCCTGTTCATCAATGAACAGGCCACCATCGGTCGAGAATGACACATCAAAGCCTGGGCCATCCGTTTCGGCGTAATCCAGTTGTACAAAGCTATTGTCGCCGAAATGATAGCGTAGATCGACCCCTACGGCGGTTTGATCCGTGGTACCGGTGGTGTCGCTCTGCCCTGTGATACCGACCCGAACATCATCAGTGACCCAGCCTTCAACACGACCGCCATACGCATAGCCGTCCACATCCAAAGCCGTTGGTGTATATTCATATTGCGCGATGAGATTGGCGTTCAAATCGCCGCCGGGGTTTGTCTGGATGAGGTTGGTGTTGCCACCGCTGCTCAGCGGCGTTGTGAGCGTGATGTATCCTTGCACATAGTTGATCGTATAGTCGCGTCCGGCCACTAAGCTCTGTCGTTCAACGACGCGACCGGTATCGCTGTCGCGCAACTCGACCGTCAGTGTTTCTGTCCCAACCGTGATATCCTGACGCCGCAGAAAGTAGACGGACCCGCCCGTGCCACGGAAGACCTCGCGGCCTACGAGTTGGTCGGGTTGTGCCGCATAGAGCGAGATCGAAGCACGCGGCTCGCCCTCTTCTGTGCTGGCAGGTGCGTTGTATTCAGCCTGCGCCCCATAGAGCGTGCGTTCGTTGCGCAGATAGGTGGATCCCGTCAGCGCTGCCCGATAATCCCCCCAGACAAAGAAATCGTCGTCACGTTCGACACGCAGGTAAATCTTGCCGGATGTCGGTGTGTTATCGGTGCTGCTGCTGTCATCACCGAAGGTCGGAAAGGTGTCTTCGGTGTCAAGCCTCCCTAGAACTGAGCGCGGGTCTTTCTCATCAAGGCGCCGGAAAAGCTGATCCAACTCATCTTCGCCGGTGTCCAGCGATGAGGTGATCTGAACGCCGCCATCGGTTTGACCATCAACGTAGTAGCGCAGACGGCCCGTTTTTCGTATTTCAGTTTCACCCGACTGCCCATCTTCGAAACGACCGATTGTCACATCGGCCAGGCCAAACAAGAACCAATCCGCGCGTGGTATATCGATATCACGGGTCAGCTCCACGGCGCGTGTGCCAGCCCCAGTGATCGCCACATCGATACCGTATGCACCAGCAGGCAAAATGCGCTGGATTACCAGCTTGCCCTCGCGGTCCGGGCGAACCCGTTCCCCAAGGGTCGACATGATGGCATCGGGAGAGACCTGTGTCGCAGCCACGGTCACGGCCCCACCCCGGATCGGGATGTTGCGGACGGCGGTGAAATCAACACCTTCTTCAATGCTCGCCGTTAGACCACGATCATCGGGGCGACTGATAGGAAGTGGCTCGGTTTCATCATAGCGACCGCGGCTGTCAATCACGCGGTGAACGATCACGATATCCTGACCGTCCGGCACCGTCACAGCGGCCGTACCGTTCAGCGCGATTGGGACAACGCCCAGTAGGCGTGGCCCACCAGCCGCGCCGCGATCAATTATCCGCATCTCGCCGCGAGTGACGAGGGCCGGGTAGTTCATTTCGCTCTTCAGAACCAGCCTATCCCCTGCACGATAGGCACGCGGGGCGCCAACGGTTTCTACGTTCAATCTTGCAATCGGGTTCAGCTCGTCAAAACTCACTTGTACATTCGCCTGCGCGAGCGCGATATCTGTCCGGCGGATCTGGTTGGTGATCCGTGGGTCCGCATTCACAGCAACACCGTCAATAGACAATGAGAACCCCGAATTGTTGACACTCGGCGCAACCCGGTCCTCGGTATTGGGCGGGACGGGTCCCGTCATCACCACCCCAGCATTTAGCTGCGCGCAACCGGCCCGCAGCTGGCCGTCGTCTAGAGTGGCACAATCATCCTCTTGCGCCAGGCCGAACGTGGGAAGCGACAGTGCTGTTGCACCGAGAAGAATGGCGATTTTCGAAGTCATGGCTTGCTTGTTCATTGTCTCGCCCTCCTCACTGCATCTGTTTCGTTGTGCGTTCGATGATCAGGCGGTACTGCCCCCCATCCGCCCATTGCCCGCGGATCAGCGCCTCCACCGCATCCAGGCGCGCTTGCGTCGTTTGCTGGCTTTCGCCATTGGCAAAATAGGAAAGTCGGATCACTGACGGGGTATTGACGATTTGCCTCAACAGCCCGTCGATCCCTTGCGACAACTGCTCGACAGGCTGTGCAGAGCCACCAACGAACGCCGCATTTGTCAGGTCGATGTCGACAACCCGTCCGAGGGCGGCGCCAAAGTTCATCTCCGCAAAAATGCCGCGTGTGAGGCGCATCACCAACGGGTTCTCTGTTGTGACGCGGTAACCGGTGGGCAATGAACGCTCATCCAGTTTCAGGGCAAAGTTTGATCCGATCGCGGCTGGCAGTTCGGCGCATGGGACGCTGAACCGGCCAAATTCATCAGTTGTGATGATAGTTCCGGTCGGCGTGAGCAGGCGCACATTAGGCAGACCGGGTTCGCCAAAAGGGTCCTGCTCCACGATGGTATCGCTAAGTTTGTCAAGCGCGCCATCGAATGCCGTGATTGGCCCTCTGGAGCTGAGCGTGTTGCTTGGCAAACGCCCGAAGGCGCCTTGATGGCCATCCATATTTCGGTCATCAAACACTTTGCCGATCACGTCAGAGCAGTCAAAGACAGCCTCTAGAGTGCGCCGGACCGTCGCCGTTCCGGTATTCGAAATCACTGCTTCATTCGTCGGATCACGTACATCGGCAGTATTGACCAGATCGCCGTAACCTGTATCTCCGGTCATCCGCGCCGAGAGCGTCACCGACAAGGTCGCGCCCGATACCAGATTGATATTGGTAAATGTCAGCGACTGTCCTGCCACATCCGGTTCAACTGACACTCCGTCGACACGGCCAGAGCCGGGCAGATAAACCAGACCTGCTGGCAGCTGATCGCGGACCAAAACAGGTGCAACACTGTCGGTACCGTTGTTTTGAATCGTAATCTCGTACGGGACGACCTCGCCAACCAGGAAAGCGTCCCGGCCACCGCGCACGACTTTCGTAACGAAGATATCAAGGTCTGACGGTGACAATGTGGTAGAAACAGGATCGATAGGAATGTGGTTGTTGACGACATCAGGATCGCCAGCCTCCAGCGCAAAACTGAGGAAGTAGGGTGTTGCGGCGAGTGGATTAGGTGGTTGATCTGATGCCGAAAGCTGACAGCTGCCTCCTGGTACAGCATCGCGGTTGGCACCGTTCGGAGCCGTGCAGGTCGTGCCCTGCAATGCCCCATCTTGGGCGGGAATGACCGACGAGACCTCAAGGAGGAAATCGGCAGGCACGGCTACGATACTAATCTGATACGTCGTTTCGCCAGCAGCTGGGCAGGCAGCCGCGTCGCCACCAGGGACAACATCGAAGGCATAAAAGCCATCAGCCGCCGTCGTTTGTGGTTGTTGGCCCGACAGGAAGCATGCCGTCGGGAATGCTGAACCTGTCCCATCGACCATCTCTAGCGTAACGCCCGCAACAGGATCGCCAGTTGCAGAGTTATACACCGTACCTTGCGGATCAATCGGCTGATTGACGTCCGTTACATCGGCGTTGCTTGCGTCGATGATGACAGGGGCTGACATACCGACCCCAACGCGTTCGGGAGTGAGAAAGAGCACCGAGTACTCTCCACTCGGGAACCCCGCAAACTCATAGAATCCGCTGCCATCGGCGATAGTCTCATCGACAACGCTGCCGTCACCATTTATGAGCTGTACAACGTACCCGTCCCCTGCGGATCGATCATCTTGTGCTCCGAGTACACCGTCACCGTTATCCAGAAACACGGTGCCGGAAAGTGAAAGGTTCGAAGCCAAGAATGGCAGCAACACTTCTGTCGGCTCATCACGATCATCGCCTGCGATACCATTTGTGTCGGTCCCAGCAGGGTCAGGCACGATCACAACACGACCCTCGGCGTCTGGTGCTGGTTCCGTTCCGGTGTCGGAGATATCTGAAATGGGTCCGAACGAAACGCCAACACCACTCAACAAAGGCGCATCTGTATCGGGTTCTGGAACACCGGCCGCACTCAGTGTTGTGGCTACGGCTGTCCCGGAAACCGTGGCGGAACTAACGACGCGAAGCACCGCGACATCATCATCGTCGACAACGTATTCTGCCGTGAAAGCAGCCTCTTCACCCGGCAAAAGACCTTGCGGCACCATTGGGGCCAGATCTGTGTCCGTCAAAGGATCGGACACGGTGAGGTTGGCCAGTGCGACGTTGCCCGTGTTTATCGCGCGATACTCATAGGTGATCACATCTCCGGCTGTCCCGACGACGAGGTCCCCGTTGGTATCTGCGAAGTCAATGATCGAATTGATCAGCGTAATCGTCGGCATCTGTTCCGGCAGCAGCACCACTGTTGGCTCGTCCGCATCATTGCCAGCGACCCCATCGCTATCAGTCGTACCTGGAGTGCCCACGTCTTGCAGCGATCCCGCATCACCAATGTCCGGATCGCTTCCTGTGTCGGAAAGGTCGGTCACAGGATCCAAGCCGATAAGTGCGGTGTCCGGGTCAGGGCTGCCGTCCAAAAGGCTCGCCACGGCTGTCGAAGTGACCGTCGCAGATGCTTGCAGCTCACCAGTGGCTACATCGGTTGGCGTGATAACGTAGCTCATGCTCGCAACTGCGACGGGCCCCTCCGCGATCGCTAGATCACCGTCGAAGGCTGGTGCCGGTGAGAGGATGCCACCTGGTAGTCCGGTATCTGAGATCACCACATCCGCAAGCGCTGTATTGCCGGTGTTTTCGGCTGTGAAGACGTAGTTTGCGGTATCCCCTGCGTCACCGAAGATGCCGCTCCCATTGGTGTCCTGGACCTCGTCCGCCGCAAGAACCAGTGTCACCTGTGGCGCAACGAAAAGGGGCGTAATAGTTGGATCGTCCGGGTTCCCATTGCCGTCCGGATCGACGTTGGTCAGGTCATCAAGGTCGTCCGAGATCTCGGTGACTGACGCTCCATCTGGCGCAAGACCCACTACTGTCGAAACATTGATGACTTCACCGCTGTCAATATCTGGCTGCGAAACAGCATAAGTGACTTGATAGGTTGCGGTCTCACCAAACTCCAAAGTCCCTTCGGAGGAGCCCTGATCGGCGCCTTGGAACTCAATATCCGCTGAAATGTCGCTACTGCCGCCTGCCGCATTCGTTACAATATTAGTCAATGTCACATCGGTCAGTGTGACATTCCCGGTGTTTTGGACGGTGATGTCATAAACGATCACTTCGCCGACAACCGTCGGATCAGAAATCGCGACTGCATCACCTGTCTGGACAATGTCGATGCCGGGTTCCTGCGTAAATGCCGTGCGGGTTGGATCATCAGTTGTCGAAATCGGAGAGTTTGGATCATCAGAGATATCGCTGACTTCGACATTGCGTGTATCGGTCCCCATCGCAAGAACGCTATTGTCGACTGCACCGCTATCGATATCGCCAGCGGTTATGGCATAAGTGAGCGTGTAAGTTGCCGTTTCCAAAGGTTGCAATGTGCCTTCTGAAGAAGGCCCATTTGAACGCAGATAGGCTACATCGCCGCTTAGGTCAGACACGTTGCTGTCGTCATTTGTAAGCGTGTCGGTCAGGGCAACCCCTGAGAGCGGTAGATTCCCGATGTTCTGTACAGTAATGATGTAGACAATCTCTTGTGTTGGGAGCGGTGGCGTCGTCAGGCCATTTGTATCACTCGCCTTGGTCACCTCGATCGCGGGCGTCGCTGCAAGCTGTGTAGTGACCGGATCGTCAGGATTGCTATCCGCGTTAAGATCAACATTTTCGGTATCATCACTGTCGTCGGAGATATCGGCGACCTGCGTTGTACCATCGGGCGCCGTACCACGAGCCGAGATCGTATGCTCGATCTCTTCGCTCAGAATGTCATCAAGCGTAACCTCATAGCTTGCCTGATAAGTGGCGGTTTCGCCTGCATTGAGCGTGCCCTCAGGGGAGCCACCATCAGCGGGGACGAAGTCAGGTGCTTGGGTCAACATTAGCGCGGTTCCGTCCGCGTTTTCCAAGATCTGATCAAAGAATGTGATGTTGCTGAGGGGTAAAGCACCGGTGTTTTCGACCGCAATCGCATACCTGATTGTGTCACCAGCCTGAACGGGGTTAGCAAAGTCATCTGTATCCCCGGTCATCACAACATTGATGCCTGGCGCGCCAAGCAATGGAGTCGTTACCGGGTCATCAGGGTTGCCATCGTTATCTGGGTCAACATCTTCACTATCATCGGTGTCATCCGAAACATCAGAGACTTGCGTCACCCCATCGGGTGCGGTGCCCCGCGCAGAGATCGTATGTTCGATTTCCTGACTGACGATATCGGCGAAGGTAACGTCATAGCTCGCCGTGTATCTGGCGGTCTCCCTGGGTTGTAGTGTCCCTTCGGCAGACCCGCTGCTCGAGATGGCAAAGTCGACATCCTCGGTGAGCATGAGTGTTACGCCGTCAGCGTTGTCCAATGTCTGGTCGACCAGGGTAACAGTAGTCAAAGGAACAGCCCCGGTGTTTTCAACAATGATAGTGTAGTCGATTGTATCGCCTGCCTCATTTGGTGTGTTGAAGGCGGATGTATCCCCGGTCATCACAACATTGATGCCTGGCGCGCCAAGCAATGGAGTCGTTACCGGGTCATCAGGGTTGCCATCGTTATCTGGGTCAACATCTTCACTATCATCGGTGTCATCCGAAACATCAGAGACTTGCGTCACCCCATCGGGTGCGGTGCCCCGCGCAGAGATCGTATGTTCGATTTCCTGACTGACGATATCGGCGAAGGTAACGTCATAGCTCGCCGTGTATCTGGCGGTCTCCCTGGGTTGTAGTGTCCCTTCGGCAGACCCGCCGCTCGAGATGACAAAATCAACCGCTTCGGTTAGCATCAGTGTTGCGCCATCGGCATTTGTCAGCGAGGCATCAAAGAAGGATACTGACGTTAGCGCGACATCGCCCGTGTTTTGCACCGTAATCGTGTAATTCACGGTATCGCCAGGTTCATTTGGTGAGTTAAATCCGGATGTGTCGCCGGTCATAATGACGTTGATGCTGGGTGCATCGGCATCCAAAACAACCGGTGTCGGTGTGTTCTCGTCCGCGTCCGATCCGTCGCCGTCATCATTCTCATCCGGGTCGACACCGTTGTTTGACAGATCGCTGACCATGTCGCCGAAGGACGTGCCTGCGGCGGTCGCATTGTTTTGATAATTGCCGGTGCCAAATCCTTGATCGGTGACGGTGGTGACGCGCACTGCTACCTGTACAATCGCAAATTCACCCGGTGCTAGCGTGCTCGTGGGTTCAATGAGACCCGTCTCCGCACCAGTTCCGGAGAAATCAGGGTTAACGGAAACCCCGCCGCTGACATCTGCGGTCTGCAGTGTTGGTGCTGTCTCAATCCCGTAGTTTCCAGCGCCAAACAAGCTGTCGAGATTGTCTGTCAACTGCACGTTCGTCAGTGGAAAATCGGCTGTTGGGTTTTCGATCCGATAATTGAAGGTCACGACATTGCCGGTCACATCGGCGTTTTCCTTAGCAGCCATGATGACCGGTGTTTCGTTCACCACCGTTTGAACCACTGGTGTCGAAGCCGGGAGGCTCAGTGTATCTGCTATCCCGCGTGCAGCGTTTCGGTAAATGTCGCCGCCTTCGTTACCCGTGGTGGCAATTCTAAAGTCGATGGAACGTAGACCAAGAACGCCAAGCTGCTCTGTATCGATCAGGCGAATGGCTGTGACCTCTGTTCCATCCGCTGGGCAGAGGCTCGAAGATCCTCCGGCGGCTGGTGTCGCGGTTGGGTTGACGGCAAATCCGGCCGTACCCTGGCACCAATTGGTGCTGCCCGTCGTCAGGCTGTTAGATGCATCTGTCGGATCTCCGTCAACGGCGGAGGACCCATCTTTAGTGAAGTACATGACGGCGCTAGTGGATTGCGGCGTGGCCGACGTGTACGCAATATCACCTGTGAAATTTGACCCCCGTCCGTCGCCCACAAAGGGTAGCACATCAATGATGTCGATCTCGTTGAACGGGTTCTGCGTCGCGTTGAAGTATTCCAGCGTGTAGTCAATGCTCTCCTCTGGATCGATGCTATCCTGAGCAACACGTTTGGTGATCAACATGGCGTCGGGCGAGTTTACTGTCACACGCCGAAGATCGCTCCGCTGCTCCGCAGAACTGGCATCAATTGCCGCATCGATACGCGCGACATTGTCGAGTTGCGTATTGTTCGCGGTCGTCAGTGGGACATCGATATCAAAGCTAATGGATTCAATCGGCACATTTGTCGTGAGTGTTCCCAAATCCCACGTGAGAATTTGGCCGGTCACCGATGTGCCAGTTACCGTTGGTGCAAGGTTTGTACTGCCTTGTACCGATGTGCCTTCGATGTAAGTGACACCAGCAGGGAGTTGATCCACGATCGTGACCGTATCCTGAATTGCACCAGGCGCCGTAAAGGTCGGGTTGAGTGCATAGGATATCTGTTGTCCCGCATCGACCGTGTTGACGCTGTCCGAGGGCAAGGTCTGTTTGTCAATCCGCGCCAGTGCATTGGTAAAGAACAACCGGTCCCCACACGCCCGGCGATTGTGATTGATGGTATCCCATTCGCCTGGGACATAGCGACAGTTCCGGCTCCCAAGATCTGAGGAGAATGTGCCCCAGGTCTTAAATAGCGTGCCGATATCCACACCGGTCAGCGCAGATGCCTCATACGCGCGAAGCTGCACCTGAAGGACAGCGCTGTCGCCAGACTCCAGCGGATTCACTTTGCGCAATCGTACTTTTGTGACCGCCCCTGCGGCTTCAGCGTCTGAAAGAGTGCCGAACCAACCTGTTGCAGCTGTACATTCTGCGGGAATCGCGCTGTTGGGCGTCGGGGACGCATCGAGAAATGCTGTCGAGATATACCCAACACCGTATTCGACAAAGTAGTCGACACCTTCCGTTTCACCACCACAATTGGTGCACCGGGCTGGGTCAGAACCCGTGTTTGCATCCGCGAAAGGCGCGTAGTAGCGGCTGTCGAATACCGCGCAGACACTGCCATTGGCGATTGACGAAAATGAGTTGTTCGTAAAGCTCGTCTGCGTTGAAAACACCTCACCCGGTAAAACGGGCCCATCGCCAGATCCCCGCGACGTAGCAGTTGTCGGTGGGTCAGTCGGGGCGCTGCAGTCGCCCTGATCGCCAAACGGTGCCGCACATCTATAAAAGTGATTGAATAGCCCGCTACCTTCCTCAACCGTGAATGCGACTGTGTTGTCAGCATCGTTTTCGCCGCCATTGGCGTCTTGGGGCGCACCATTAAAGTTCGCTTGACCAGACGCGCTTGTTGGCGAGAAGTTTTCGAGCACGTTTACAGTGCCGAGCGAGCCTCCAGCGGCAGAGATATCCGTCAGCGGAAAAAATACGGTCAGCTGCCCAAAACTTGCGATCCGATTATCTGCGGAAATAGCCGTTCCATTCGATGTTTCCGTCGGGAAATGGCTGAGCGAAAGATCTGCGCCAGTAATTGTGACAGCGGCATTATTTGTATCCAGCCCCGTGCAGGAAACCGTACCCGCGTTAATGACGCTGCTCTCAGCATTTGCTGGACTGAACACGGGCAAAAGAGTCTGCCCCACTTGAATGTTACTACATGCGGTAACAATCGCATTGGGTGATACTGAGCTTGCATCTTCTAAGAAGGAAATATCCCCAACGACAATCTCATTACCAAAGTAAGGATCAGGGTCGTCGCTTGCGTTTCCATTTGTGTTCGCGCGCAAGGTTTCGACAAAGAAAAAGTAATTGATACTGTAACCGCTGACCCCGCTATATGTTGCGGGCGCAGCATTTCGGACTTCTTTTCTCAAGTTGTAGTGGGGCTTTGCTGTTATCTCGACATCATCAACGTCTGAGATGTCGTCCACAAGCGGCGCGCCCAGCGTCGTTGCAGAAAGCTCCGCAGATGCGAGGCCCGACGTTGTTCCATTCAGTGCATCGCTCATCGCACCCGCAACAAAGGTGATTACTGAACTGAAACCACCGTTGTTGCCACGCAACCCCAAATCACAAGAGACTGTTGAAGGATCGGCTAAAGTGCCCGAACCGGTGATTGCAGACGTCCCGCTCAGGCAAGTGCCAGGGAGTTGATCCCAAACCAGGCCTGGTTCCAGGACCGCCCGGATGGCGATTTCGTCACCATTCGGGTCAACGCTAACGGCGAACTCGTAAGCCACCCCATCATTTGTGCGGACCAGATCGTCGGCTCTTGAAAAGTCGCAACCGTTTACCGCGGCGGTTGGACAGAGGTCATCACCAACCGTGTTCAGTGTCCCGATAACACCTCCGGTGTCACCACGCTGCACGTCAAAAGCAAAGATCCCCGTACTCGTTGGTGACTGGGCTTCCGCCGCCGTGGACGCTAATTGGATAGATGCGACAGCGAGAAAGAGGAGTTTCGCTATCACTTGATACCAGGATTTTGTGCTTTGGGGCATAATACTCTTTCCAAAATTCCAACTTTGTCGACGTCGACATTCGTTTTGTTTGCTCGCTTCAGGCCGGAGTTCGCACCTAAGAAACAGGTTTCAATTGCGCGGTTTGCTGTAGAACGGATAACGCCTTAATAGGCATCGTTGGTGCCTCTATCAGAAGCGCCTAACTCCAATTCTGAACGGCTAAAATCGCTGGGCGATGTGGCGCACTAGATGCAATAACGCCAATTGCCTCTCCCGGCTCGAGATGACAAATCTGCCGGCATCGCGGAGCTGATTGTTGCGGACGAAGTAGTCCGTCGCATCACCAAAGAGGTTTACAAAACCATAGTATCTGGTGTCGTCATACCATTTGACCCGTACTGGCCGGTACTCGCGATTATCAGGTTCCGAGCATCGTCTAGCGGACGATTGAGGTGCGTTTTGCACAGCGTCAAGTGCAATCACTTCGACAACTCGCAGCCCGCGTGGCCCTTTGCTAACAAATGCTTCGATACGACTTCCCTCTGCAACCGAGCTCTGGCCAAACTCTGTGAGCGTGTATTTTTGTAGAAGGATGTCGTCGGCTGTCTCTACACTCTCCACAAAGCCATAACCTTTGCTCGGAGCAAACCACTTCACATTGCCTTTTATGAGGCAGACTCGTTTTTCGTCGTATAATCCAGATCTCATCATTGTCCTTATCACTCTTTAAATCTTGGTTCTTTTCCGAGCGGCTTTACGTTTCAACATCTGTCAAACGGGCGACCGCGGTTCGCTTGGATTTGCCCTAAAGGACATGTCTTTTCAGCAATGGAAGATGAGTTTAAAAACTGACTACAATTTGACCGTGTATGGTAAATTTGGCTGTTTTTCTTTGCTGTTCGCGATTGATGCAAACAACGCCATCTTGCTGAATGCGTTGCCAATTCTTCAAGAAACCGAAAGTAACAACACAAATGCGCCCAATTTAAAGCCTGAAAATGTCACAATCCTTAATAGATTGTTAACGGAGCACGCACGCGTTAGATGCAGAGTGGGCCAGAGTTACGTCCTCAGAACTTAAGCTAGACTATCTAACTGGTGATCCAGTCTGCTGGAGCTAGCCGAAGTGGGAGCAGCGGTCAATGCAACCGGAGTATTGAGAATAAAACGCCGATCTTTTGAGTGAACGGATCATTAGAATGACCAAAGAGACGATTGCGGGCGTGAATATCCAGGAGCGGTACAAGATGCATAGCAATAGCGATGCGATGTTTGACAACTCCTCGCTGAAAGACCCTGCATCAAAGATGCTATTAACATCTGAAGTGAAACGTCATCCCGTTCCGCACGTTATGGATTGACGTGTTCCATCCATTGGATGCAACGACGCGTTCGCGTCGGGTCCTGACGTTTAGCATTTGAGCAAGAGCATTTCTTACGTCACTCACCAAGGCGATTGGGAGTTGTTTATCAGTTCTTCACCTACCATTGGCATTTTGAGGTACCGCGAAACCGTCGGGACCGAACATGAAGATCAAAGAGCTACTTGCGGAAAAGCCTAAGAAGAAGGTTGAAGGCATCTTACCATCGGCCACACTACAGGACGCCGCGACAAAGCTGATCGATCTCAAGATCGGGGCGCTTGTTGTCTTTGAGCGAGGCGACAGGATGGTAGGCATCGTCTCCGAGAGAGATCTTTTGCCAGTTGCTGCAAACCCTGACGACAGATTGGCGAATATATGCGTTGAGACAGTTATGACGCGGGACGTCATCACTTGCAGTCCCGATGATGAAGTTGGGCATTTACTGCAGCTGATGGGTGCACACTCGATCAGACACGTTCCTGTAGTTGAAGACACCGAAGTGATCGACATTGTCAGTATCAGAGAACTGACAACGGCATATGACCTTCTGCGAAAAGAGGCAGAGACCGATCCTTTAACTGCATTGCCAAACCGTCGAACATTCCTGCGAAGACTTGAAGTTGAGTATGCACGCGCCACACGCTTTAAGCACCAGCTAGCCGTCGCGATGATCGACATCGATCATTTCAAGGCAGTCAACGACGTCCACGGCCATGATGCTGGTGATCGGGTCCTGCTGGCGATTGCCGCTATGCTCATGACTGAGCTTCGTACGATCGATCTGGTTGGGCGCCTTGGGGGTGAGGAATTCGCAGCTATCTTTCCTGAAACAGATATCGGACGGGCCAAAGTGGCGTGCCAGCGTTTGCTTGATACCATTGAGGCCTGCACATTTTCGATAAGGGGGGAAACAAATCCGCGTTACGGCGAGCATTGGTTTGGCAGGTGTGTCGGCGACGACATGTGAAGGAAGCTGCATTTTAAGGCAAGCGGATGAATCCCTTTACGATGCCAAGCGTAGTGGTCGTAATCGCCTAATGGCCAAAGCTTGCTGAACCGAGTGGCTGCCATCCAAAGCTTTTAAGCAGCGATTTCGTTCCTATTGTCTGCGGGGTGGTACGCGGACAAAGCTGATATGCTCCGAGATCGAGATTCTGGTTCGGCGCTTCTAGCTCGGCGAGAAGCGAGATCCCGCGGTCTCTACGGAGCCCAAAAATCAATGCATGCAGCGATATGCATATATGGGTGACGCCCTGCATTACCTTAGCTTGCATGAAGTCATGTTTGATATAGGCTAAGTTGTAGCCAGCATGGCCGGGGTACAGTTTGGGGAGGCTGCCCAGAATGGCGCGTATCAGCGAGATACACTACTCAAATGCCCACGCGAGCAGTACTGGCGTTGGCGAGTTCTTCGAGGTTGCGCTTTCGCCGGGCGAGGATTCTGCAGATTTCTTCGTTTCAACGTACAATCAAAACGGATCGGTCAATATTGATATCCCTCTCACTGATCCGGGAATTACCACAAGTTTTGATCCAGCCTCTGGCGAAACGATTTACGTTATCTCCGGTGCAACATATGGCTTCTTGTTAACCGACCCAAACGGGGGAGGCAGCAACAACGAAGCGGTCGCGCTAACGGATGTCAGCGGTCCAACAAACGTCGTCGTAAACTTCTACGACATCGGCGGTGGAACCACCGAAATCGAAGCAACAAATGGGGCGGCGGCAGGGGCGACCTCCACCAATTTGGCTGGAGATTTCGGTTTCTCGATACAGTTCAATCAGCCTAACCCCGACACACCGGTCTTTGCTACAACGTCTCCAGGCACAGCCCAGGTCGTGTGTTTTGTTGCTAACACGCATATCACAACACCAAAGGGCGAAGCCCCCGTCAGATCTCTAAGCGTTGGAGATCTCGTCACCACCGTTGATCGTGGGCCCCAACCTATAAGGATGATAGTTGATCGCGAGATCAGTTTTCCTGAGTGGAACGAAGATCTCAAACCAATAGAGATCAAACCATGCAGTCTGGGCGGTGGCTTGCCGCTACGCACGCTTTGCGTATCGCCACAGCACCGTATTCTGTTAGCAAATCTGGCCACACGTCAAGCTTTTGGAATAGGAGAATGGCTCGTGCCAGCGAAAGCTCTCACGCGATTGCCAGGGATACGTCAGAAGACAGGATGTCGAAGAGTGACGTACTTCCATCTGGTTTTCGACCAGCACGAAATCATAGTCTCTGAGGGTGCCATGACTGAAAGCCTCTATCCCGGTCCCATGGCAACAAGTAGCCTTGATCGCGATTGCCAAAATGAGCTACGTGAAATCTTTCCGGAACTGTCATCAGAAATACCCAAAGCTGCACGACCATGTGTCGGTGCTGGAAGAGCCAGAAGACTTCTCCGCAAAGAGGAATTTGCGGTATCATGAGCATCCATTTGGTGCAAAAAGTAGACCCCCGCAACGCTTCACCGGACGTCAGCTCGTCCGGCAACCTGTAGATACTAGGCCCAATACATCTGCGACTTCCATGAATGGCCGCGTTTGGCACCGCACCGCGGCGTATGAAAAGATGCTATTGCAGCGACTTCTATTGTCTAAGCGCGCGCAGCATAAATTCCCAATGACCGAGTTGGGCTCTCTGCAGACCTCAGATGCGCCGCAGCAACTAACTGCTTACGGCCCAAGCCACTATAGAGAACGGCCCAAAGCCGACATCCAGGATTGCCCAGGCTCGCCTCCCGAAGCGGACGTTCGCACAGCTTGCGGAATTTGTTCTCTGGGGGCAAATACGCGGAAATCATCTCTTTTGGTGAATCTAATGACAACAAAGGGAACTTTCCTTCTCAGGGAGCCAAGCGCAACTTAGTGGCAGAGCGTGTTCATTTGCTTAAGTGGACCATCACGTAGTTCGACGAGCGGGGAAACTGTGTCCCAAGGCAGGCTCATGATCATGATTTCCGACGATCAAGTGCTTTCGGGCGCCAGGCAACTGATCGAATACCGACCGAAGGTAGCTTGCGTCCTTTGATCGAGGGCCGAACGCGAAATCACCAATGATCCAGAGATCGTCATTTTCTTGAACTCGGTCGCACATGTTTTCGATCAATACAGAATCCATCTCCTCCACGGTGGAAAAAGGGCGACCACAGAACTTCAGAACGTTCTCATGACCGAAGTGCGTGTCAGCAGTGTACCAGATCGTCATTTGGTCAGCCTTCGATCCTATGCTTGAAAAGCCCTCAGTTCTTCCGGTGTATAATCAAGAGCCAGCAACTTCAGTAGGATCAAATCCAACGGTAGCTGCGTTTCCGTCCACGCTCCATTTTCTGATGTTACGAAAAGATCATAACCACCTCGTTTGTTGGAGCTGATCTGTATTTCACGACCATTCAAGAAGTCCCACAGTCGCAACGGGCTAAGGTGGTCGGCATTATCTGGGTGCAGGTCTATCCCGGAGCACTTCGAAAGCACTGATGGCAATGCGACCATCAAAGCCTCCCAGTTTTGCTGCCTCTCCTGTGACTTCAACGGCTTCGCCTCGGGCGAAATGGAACCAGCAGCAGCCTTCAACGCGAATACCGGGGCAAACCTGGTCTCGAAATCATCTTGCGCCATTGGCTGCTCCTCAAAAAATCGGTGTGGTACACCAGCTTATATGTTTATCAAAGTTCACTGTTTTTTGGTCCTGAAGCTGCCGCTGTCGGAACTTCAACATAGCAGACTGCCAGCCAAACAATTCCTCTAATTCACAGTATACTTCATAGACGAAATCGTAAAGACCCGAGAAGCCGATTGTATGGAAGCGCAATCGGATAAGTTACTCAGTTCATTTGCATTTGTGGTACGCAGACGCCGGACTGCGCTTGGGCTAACGCAAGAGGAACTGGCACACCGGGCTGGCGTTTCGATGCGTTACATCTCTCTTTTAGAGACCCAAAAGCACCAACCGACGCTTGACACTATAAAGGGGCTTAGCGAAGGCCTCGAGACCACGATGACTGCGCTTGTCTCTGAAATCGAAGAACTGCTTCGCGAAGTCTAGTCCATTGAATTGAATCAATTTTATTGACTCCCAGCAACGAATGGGCTCTGAGCTAGAGGCCGTTTCGTGACCCAAATGGCCATGTCGGGTGACGCGTTTCACCACATGAACTTAGCGCATGGTTAACCGCACTTCGAATAGCCGCAAGACCCGCAGGTCATGCAGCCTTCGATCATCCGTAAATCGTAGGACCCGCAGGACGAACAAGCCTTGCCACGGGGGCCGCCGTTGATGGCCACCACATCTGCCTGCGGATCAGCCTTGAGGCCCATCCCCTCACCCGCAAGGAAACCAATCGAGATCATGTGCTTTTCAATCACGCCGCCAATCGCCGCGAGGATCGAGGGTACGTATTTGCCTTGCATCCATGCGCCACCACGCGGATCGAACACGGCTTTCAACTCTTCAACCACGAAGGACACATCGCCGCCACGCCGGAATACGGCAGAGATCATACGTGTCAGCGCAACAGTCCAAGCGAAATGCTCCATATTCTTGGAGTTAATGAACACCTCAAACGGGCGCCGGTGCCCAGCAATGACCAGATCGTTCACCGTGATATAGATCGCGTGCTCGCTGTCGGGCCATTTGAGTTTGTAGGTCGCCCCTTCCAACTCTTGTGGGCGGTCCAACGGCTCGGACATATAAACAACTTCTGCGCCTTCATCCTCGGTGCGGACTTGCGCTGGCACTTCGGAGGGCGAGGCTTCTTCGGACACCGACAACACTGATCCAGTCACATCATTCGGGCGATATGTCGTGCACCCTTTGCAGCCTTGGTCCCAAGCGGCCATATAGACCTCTTTAAAACCATCAAAGCTGATATCTTCGGGGCAGTTGATCGTCTTCGAGATCGAACTGTCGATCCACTTTTGCGCCGCGGCCTGCATACGCACGTGATCCAGTGGGGCCAGTGTCTGCGCATTTACGAAATAGTCGGGCAAGGGCGCATCACCTTTCAGCTCTCGCCACAGCTGCACGGCATAATCCACGACTTCTTCTTCGGTGCGCGAGCCATCCTTCTGTAAAACCTTGCGCGTGTATGCATAGGCAAAGACAGGTTCGATCCCGGACGAGACATTGCCCGCATAAAGGCTGATCGTGCCGGTCGGCGCGATTGAGGTCAGCAGCGCATTACGGATACCATTTTCACGGATTGCGTCTCTCACATCGCTATCCATGTCCTGCATCGCACCACTGGCCAGAAACTGGTCAGCATCAAACAGCGGGAACGCGCCTTTTTCTTTCGCAAGGTCGACGGACGCCAGATAGGCGGCACGTGCAATTTGATGCATCCACTTATCGGTCTGTGCTGCGGCCTCTTGTGATCCATAGCGCAGGCCGACCATCAACAAAGCATCTGCCAAGCCGGTCACACCCAAACCAATGCGGCGCTTGGCTTTTGCCTCGGCCTGCTGCGCGTCCAGCGGGAAGCGGGACGCATCGACCACGTTGTCCATCATCCGGACAGCGGTCGCAACCAGATCGGTGAGTGCTCTTTCATCCAATGCAGCGGCGGCTCCAAACGGATCAGCAACAAGGCGCGCCATGTTGATTGAGCCCAGCAAACATGCCCCATAGGGTGGCAACGGTTGTTCTCCGCAGGGGTTCGTCGCCGCAATTGTCTCGCAATAGTTCAGGTTGTTCATTTGGTTGATGCGGTCGATGAAAATGACACCGGGTTCGGCGTAGTCATAGGTGGATTGCATGATCGCATCCCACAACGCGCGTGCTTGCACGGTGCGATAGACCTCGCCCTTGAACACAAGATCCCATGTTGCATCCGCTTTCACCGCTTCCATAAATGGATCAGTGATCAGGACCGACATGTTGAACATCCGCAAGCGCGCCGGATCAGATTTTGCCGTGATGAAATCTTCGACGTCCGGGTGATCGCACCGCATTGTGGCCATCATCGCACCACGGCGCGACCCTGCAGACATAATCGTGCGGCACATTGCGTCCCACACATCCATGAATGACAGTGGACCAGAGGCATCCGCCGCGACCCCCATCACGCTCGCGCCTTTGGGGCGAATGGTCGAGAAATCATAGCCGATCCCACCGCCCTGCTGCATGGTCAGCGCGGCCTCTTTCAGCATGTCAAAGATCCCGCCCATACTGTCTGGAACCGTGCCCATGACAAAGCAGTTAAAAAGAGTCACAGACCGCGCCGTGCCCGCCCCCGCCGTAATGCGCCCTGCAGGCAGGTACTTGAAATCCGCCAGCGCGTCGTAAAACTTGCCTTCCCAAGCCTTCGGATCATCCTCCACCGCTGCTAAAGCACCTGCGATCCGCGTCCATGTGTCCTCAACCGTTTCGTCAATCGGTGTGCCATCTGCCTCTTTGAACCGATACTTCATGTCCCAGATTTGTTCGGCAATGGGGGCAGAAAAACGGGTCATGCGAGGCTCTTTCAGGTTGAAGTGTGACACAGCAGGCTGACATCATAGTGACGTCATCGAGATTCGGGAATGGGAATTTGGCAACGGTATGTCGCGGGGTTGCAGCATAAATTGGGTGAACTCGCAAATTACCACATCTGGTGTTTGCAATCAATGCGATTTCTACATATAGTGCTTTTGGCACAGTCGTTGAAGTTGAGACACAACGCCTTACGTCTAAAGTTCAACTCGGGGGATTGATGTCAAAAACCGTTCACATGCTCAAACTCTCTGTCGGCACCGAAGATGTCGCCGGACTAGAGGCATGGCAGGCAACCAAACGCGCCCAAACTGATAACGGCCTGCCGCGCCACATCACCCGGATGTGGCCCAAGCGGGGCGATGAGATTCTGAATGGCGGGTCGATCTTTTGGGTGATCAAGGGTGTGATCCTCTGCCGCCAACCCATATTGCGACTTGATGAATACATCGGGGCCGACGGTATTCGCAGATGTGCGATCGTTTGCAAACCGGGGCTGATCCGGGTGGAGGCGACCCCCAAGCGCGCCTTCCAGGGTTGGCGCTATCTGGCAGTCGCCGACGCGCCGCGCGACCTGCCCGAGGGGCGGCAAGACGAAGAAGCCTTGCCACCCGAATTGTCCAAAGCACTTGCCGCGATTGGTGTCCGGTAGTCCCTTAAGAGTTGCAGTTAACCTGGAAGGATCGCACTTCTCTCGTCTCCCCGCCCGCAAGTGTTGCATTGAACGATCTGAAGTTTGGCTCTTCAGCAGTGACTGCTACCGAACCGAGACCGGCATTCACGCACCACTGATCCATTCGGCTCAATACGACATCTCTTGAAACTTCTGATGGGAAGTATTGAACGATAAAAGTCTCATTAGACTGAAACATAATGTACATGCCAACCCGATCAGCCGGATCTGGAAACTGGTTTGCCAGCCGGGCCTCGCGGTTTCTTTGCGCTTGTTCGGGCGATACACAGGCGGCGGCAAGAAGCAGCAATGTACATATGGAGATGAGTTTCTTAGCTCGACTAAGCGCTGAGATCATTGATTGTTTGTCCTTCTAAATCTGATCGTGAAGCCCTTGTGGCTCCGCTTCTTCTTATCCGTTGCTATGTGGCTCAACCGAAGCGAGCATTCAAGAAGATTTACGGCGCAATGAGACCCTCGCCACCATCATCTTGTTCTGCCATGATTGCGTGCAGGAGGAACAAATATGACAGTCTTTACCAGTCCGTACCCGGACGTCGCAGTGACGGATCGGTCGATTACCGAGCGCGTTTTTCAAGGTCTTGAGAGCAGGTTAGATGACGTGGTCCTGACGGATGGCCCGACGGGTCGTAACCTAACTGCCGCTGCATTCATGGATCAGGTCAAAAGGCTCGCAGGTGGACTCGATGCCGCTGGCTTCGGCGCAGGCCGGACTGTCGCGATCATGGCCCCCAATATGCCAGAATACTGTATAGTCTTTCACGCAGTAGCCTGGGGTGGCGGCACGATTACTACGCTCAACCCGACCTATACCGCTCATGAGGTAGCCCATCAAATGGCTGACTCCGGTGCGCAGCTTCTGATTACGATTCCCGATTTTCTAGAAACCGCGAAAGAAGGCGCAGGCGATACACCCGTCATCGCCATCGGCACCCCGGAATACGCCGCACTCTTTGGTGATCCGATCATGGCGCAAGTGCCTGTTGACCTTGACGACTTCACCGTTGTTCTTCCCTACTCCTCTGGCACCACCGGCCTGCCCAAAGGCGTAATGCTTTCGCACCGCAACCTTGTCGTCAATGTTGATCAGGTGATTGCCGCCGCCGATTTTCAGCCAGGCGAGGTGGCCGCAGGCTTTCTACCTTTCTTTCACATCTACGGAATGACGGTATTGATGAACGTCCACCTCGCTGGCGGTGGGGCCATTGTCACTATGCCGCGCTTTGATCTGCCATTGTTTTTGCAGATCAGTCAGGACCACAAAGCCAAACGCATGTGGATCGTGCCACCCGTCGCCCTTGCATTGGCAAAGCATCCGCTGATTGATGACTATGATTTGTCATCGGTTGTTCAAGTGTTCTCGGGCGCAGCGCCGCTGGGGGCGGAGCTATCCGAGGCCGTGGCAAAGCGGCTCGATTGCCTGTCACTGCAAGGCTACGGGATGACCGAACTTGCCCCGGTCTCCCATGTCACACCGGGCAGCGCCCCCGGGCAGGCGGGGCTGGTCTTGCCGTCCCCAACACGGCCTGCCGCATTGTCGATACCGACACAGGCGCCGACCTCGCCGCAGGGGAAGAGGGCGAACTTTGGATCAAGGGGCCGCAAGTCATGCAAGGCTACCTCAACAATCCCGAGGCGACCGCAGACACAATCGCGGAGGGTGGCTGGCTAAGGACCGGTGACATCGGCAAGATCGACGCGGATGGCTATCTTTTTGTGACTGATCGTTTGAAAGAGTTGATCAAGTACAAAGGCTTTCAGGTTGCTCCCGCTGAGTTGGAAGCAACACTTGTGACAATGGCGGGCATCGTCGACGCCGCTGTCATTGGAAAGCCCGATGTAGAGGCCGGTGAGCTACCAATCGCATTTGTCGTCACAGGTGACCCGGCCCCAAATGATGCCGCGATCAACGCATATCTTGACCAACACCTGGCCCACTACAAACAAGTTCACGAGATACATCGCATCGAAGAGATCCCTAAATCGGCTTCGGGCAAGATACTGCGGCGACTGTTACGCGACGGGTTGCAGGGCTGATCACTGGACGGGCGCGATCGTACCTCTATAGTCCAAAGGTGTGATCACAAGGCCTCCAAACATGAAACCAGCTTCATCCCGCGCCGCCCGACGGCTCGCCCAGAAGAGCGGTAAATCGGCACCCTTAAGCGTTGCCGATCTGGCAGGTCGCGTGGCCAAGGCCAAAGTCAAAGGCGTGGACAAAGCACTGGAGACACGGGCCAAGCGCATTCTGACCTCTTACCTCGAAACGGCGCAATCTTACGGCCTACCCGTGAATGAGGTCGTGGCAGAGATGGCCAGCGGTCAGACAGCATGGCGTCTGGGCCATGCGGTGCGCGAAGAAATCCTCAAATCACCGCCCGATGCCGTAAAAAATGCCGCCTGTGCGCAAGGCTGCGCCTTCTGCTGCATCCTGTCGGGTGGTGAGGGCGGTGTGATCACCGGGTTTGAGGCGGCGCAGCTGCACGCGGCGGTTATGCCGTTGGCGGGCCAGCCCGATGGCCGCAACTGGCACCCCGAGGCTTGCCCGGCCCTTGACCCTGCAACACGCAGTTGCCGCGCGTATGATGCAAGGCCCATGATCTGCCGCTCTTTTCTTTCGACGGATGCTGGTGCATGCGAACGCAACGCGGCGGGCGGTCAGGAACAGGGGGCGGGGCTCCTGGGCAGTCACCTGGACTACCTCGTGGTCCATGCGCTTTGCTTGGCAAGCGCTGCGCGGTATCACACAAGTCCATACCTACAGCATGGCCGCAACGGCCGCTTCTGCCGTTGCAGGATCAGATAAGGCACATAGCCTGCAACATGCGCGTCACAAACCATTTGCATTGGATACGGCGTGCAAGGATGCTGCACAGGCGGCGCAGGCATAAGCAAAACCACCCGATTGCTGCCAAGTTCCCGCGGCTACACCCCCAACACCATCTGCAAGGCTTTCAGCTTTGCGCGCTGTTCATCGGTCCAGTCGCGGCGGCGACCCCGGAACAAGGTCGCCTGAGAGGCATGTATCAGCCCGTCGTCGAGGATCTTAAGACCATTGGCACGCAAAGTTTCCCCGGTTGAGGTGATATCCGCTATCGCCTCAGCTGTTTCATTTTTGACGGTACCCTCTGTAGCACCTTGGCTATCAACCAGTTGATAGTCCGCCACCCCCTGCTCACGCAGAAATTCCCGTACCAAACGGTGATATTTTGTGGCAATCCGCAATCGGAAGCCGTGGGTGCGTCGGAAGGCAGCCGCCGCCGCGTCCAGATCATCAAGGGTTGAGACATCCACCCAAGCTTGCGGCACCGCAATGATCAGATCGGCCCCGCCAAACCCCATTGGAGCCAGCTCCGCAACTCGCGTATCCCAGTTCGCCAGTTTCTCGCGCACCAGATCCGATCCGGTGACACCAAGATGGATATTGCCTGCCGCCAATTCGCGCGGGATTTCCCCGGCGGATAACAGCACCAACTCAACCCCGTCGATCCCATCCACCGCACCGGCATACTCGCGGTCGGACCCGGATTTGCGCAGGCCAATTCCGCGTGCACCAAACCAGTCAAACGTCTTTTGCATCAATCGGCCCTTTGAGGGCACGCCAAGCTTCAACATGTCCGCAACCCCAACGCCAGATCAGGACGAATGACGCCGCCAACGGCAGGCACTGCACGGCCCTGCCCCAGCCGCGCCGTCAGCGCATCATAGCGCCCACCGGTGGCCACCGGCGGATGCTCTGGCCGGTCAGTTGCGTAGAATCCAAACACAAACCCGTCGTAGTATTCCAGCGATGTGCGCCCATAGCTGCCTTCAAACTCAAGGTTGGCGACATCAACACCACGATCTGTCATCGCATCCAGTCGTGCATCCAGACCTGCGACGGCATCCGCAATTGCGGGCATATCGACGGCGATATCGCGCAGGGCGCTCAGCACGTTCGGTGCCGTTTCGCGCAAGCCAAGAATGGCATCAATCAAGGCAATCTCTTCCGCGGCAATCGGTGCAGCAGCGGCATCCGCACGCAAAGCCTCAATCCGTGCGGCAACCTCCTTGCGGCTTCGCAAACCGATATCCGCTCCTGCATCACCAAACGGATCATCCGCTGCCAAAAGTGAGGCCCGCGCTGGCGGAACCTCGCCTGATCCAAAACGCTTCATCAACGCGCGAAACCGTCCCGGTCGCCAGATATGCCTTAAGAGTGCGGCCTTGCGTGCATCCGTCGTGCGCAAGCCGCGCACCGCCGCCATCAGCACGCCGATATCACCAGTTGCCGCACGCACTGGTAAATCGGCCAAGCCTTCGGCAATCGCGGCGAACACTTCTGCGTCCGCACTGGCCGGGTTCTGACCGTCAAACACCTCGTACCCCACTTGCACATATTCATTTGCGCGGGTCTCATCAGTTTCCTGCTTGCGGAACACCTTGCCCGCATAGGTATAGCGGGCCGGGTCAGCATGCGCCTGCATATGCATCTGCACAACAGGCACCGTGAAATCCGGACGCAATACCATCTCGCCACGCAGCGGATCAGAGGTCAGATAGGCGCGCGCGCGAATATCCTCACCGTAGAGATCCAACAAAGTATCCGCCGATTGCAGCACATCCGCCTTGAAGACCAGGGCCCCCTTGGCAACGAAGAGATCACGCAGACGACGTGCCTCGGTCAGTGTTTCGGGAGAGGTGGGCATCAGTTGGTCCGCCACAATGCGATGATGACGCCGGCGATGGCAGTCGCCACGCCTGCAACGCCGGCGGGCCACATGTTCAGGGCGAACGCAGCGATGACGAGACCGACGCCAATCAAAAAGATCCAAAACCAGATCGGCACTGCTGCGAAGGCGAAGACTTTGTTGAGCGCATCCAATAGATCACCCATCGCTCTGCCCAGCCAAAATCTCGCGCACTTTCGCGATCATCTGATCACGCGGTACCTCGTACTGGCTGGGGCGGTCCTTCCACTCTTCCAATGTCGCGTTCTTGGCAATCTCAGCACCTAAGATCAGGTCCTTAATTTGGACAATCCCGGTATTGAACTCGTCGCTGCCCGCAATGATGGCAATCGGTGATTGGCGCTTGTCCGCATACTTCAGCTGGTTGCCAAAGTTCTTTGGATTGCCCAGATAAACCTCGGCTCGGACACCCGCGTTGCGCAGCTCGGCCACCATCGATTGATAATCCGACATGCGATCACGATCCATGACAGTGACAACAACAGGACCAAGAGCAGATTGCTTCATCTGGCCTTTGGCGCGCAGAGCGGCCAATAGGCGATCTACTCCAATCGAGACACCCGTCGCAGGGACTTCCTGCCCGGTAAAGCGCTTGACCAGATCGTCGTAGCGACCACCGCCAGCAACGGAGCCAAAGTTCCGTGGGCGGCCCTTTTCATCTTGGATTTCAAAGGTAAGTTCGGCCTCGTAAACCGGGCCGGTGTAGTACCCTAGACCACGCACAACAGACGGATCGATTTCGATCCGCTCTGCGTTGTAGCCTTGGGCGTCCAACAACTCGGCAATTGCTTCCAGTTCTGCAGCACCATCAAGACCGACATTTGACCCGGCCACAAGCTCCCGTAGGCGTGTGACGGTCCCGGCTCCTGTGTCGCGCTTCGCGGTCATGAAGCCCATCACGATCTCAGCCTGTTCATCAGCCAGCCCAGCGCCTTTGGTGAAATCACCACTGGCGTCCTTGCGGCCCTCGCCCAGCAACGCCCGCACACCTTCCGGTCCCAGCCGATCCAGCTTATCAATCGCGCGCAGCACGATCCCGCGCTCGGCCTCTTTATCGTCACCGACAAGGCCAGCAACTTCCATCACACCATTCAGCACTTTGCGGTTATTTACCCGGATCACATAGTCGCCACGGTCGATCCCCACGGCCTCCAGCGTGTCCGACAGCATCGCGCAAATCTCGGCATCAGCCGCAACGGAACCGGACCCTACAGTGTCCGCATCGCATTGATAAAACTGACGAAAGCGCCCAGGTCCGGGCTTTTCATTGCGCCACACCGGGCCCATCGCATAACGGCGATAGGGGAATGGCAGATCATTGCGGTATTGGGCCGCGACCCGCGCCAAAGGGGCCGTCAGATCATAGCGTAGGGCGAGCCAGTCGTTATCCTCTTCCCATGCAAACACGCCCTCATTCGGGCGGTCCACATCGGGCAAAAACTTGCCCAGCGCCTCAACCGTTTCAACGGCAGAGGTTTCCAACGCATCAAACCCATAGCGATGATACACCCCGGCAATCGTGTTCAGCATTTCGGCGCGCGCGGTCACATCGGCGCCGAAATAGTCCTGAAAACCCTTGGGCGTCTGCGCCTTGGGCCGGGGTTGTTTTTTGATCTTGGCCATTGGGTTGGTCCTGCCAGTCTTTCACGTTCCCGCGCCGTTTAACCCGGCAATGTCACAGGGGCAATGCAGTCGTATATTTCAGCTCTTTCAAACTAAAGGACGACACAACCGATTTCACAAACTCAGAGCGGAGCAAGCTGTGGGTCATGAAGCTTTCATATGCCTCCACATCGCGGCAACGGATTTTAAGAATATAGTCGGCTGTGCCCGACACCGCATGGGCCTCCATGATCTGCGGGTGGGCGCTGATAACGCTGGCGAACCCTGCGATCGATGTTTCGCTATGGTCCGCCAAACGCACGGTTGCAAAAACACAAAGCCGCGCATCCACCCCGGTTGGATCCAACAACGCCACCCGTCCGCGCAAAAGGCCGGCGTTCTCGAACTCCTGCACCTTGCGCCAGACTGTCGAGGTGGCCATGTCCGCCCGCTCGGCCAATTCCGCCAAGGATGCCGCAGCATCCGATTGCAGGGCGTTGAGCAGTTTGCGTTCTTGGTCAGATATTTTCATGAATGCGATAATCCTGAATACTATCTTATCAAGATTACGCGGAATACAGCCAAAACAAAACAATTTTTCACTCCTATCGGGTCATTATACCCAAGAAGGAGAACACCGATGCCAAAGGACACCAGCTATACCTCACTCCAACCGGATGCTCGTGGGTACTTTCCCTACGCCGCCGAAGATGACGCCGTCTGGAGAGAGCTTTTCACCCGTCAAATGGCGTTTTTGCCCGGCAAGGTTGCTCCCGAGTACTTGGACGGTGTGAGAAAGCTGCGCCTTAGCGCCGACAAGACGCCGCAAGTCAAAGACATCGACGCGCGGCTGCAAAAGCTGACTGGCGCGGGCGCATATGGTGTCCCGGCCATCATCCCGCCATCGCAGTTCTACGATCTGCTCAGCAAACGGACGTTTCCCGTCGCCACCTTTCTCAGACGGCGCGAGCATATGGACTACATCGAAGAACCAGACCTCTTTCACGAGGTTTTCGGCCATTGCCCCATGCTGACCAACACCGCTTATGCCGATTTCATTGAAGGGTTCGGTCAACGCGCCAAGGCGCTCGGCAAGGGGTATTCCTGGCATATGTTCCGGCTTTTCTGGTTCACGGTCGAGTTTGGCATGATCCGCTCGGCAGAGGGGCTGCGCGCCTATGGTGCTGGCATCGTCTCTTCCCCGTCAGAGGCCGAGCACGCGACAGATGGCACCGCCGTGATGCAGGACTTTGACCTGTTGACAGTGTTCCGGACGCCCTACCGTATTGATATCGTCCAGCCGACCTACTTTGTCATTGACAGCTTTGATCAACTCGCGGCCACGCTGGACGCGGATTTCGGCGCATTGATTGATCAGGCCAAAGCATCTGGAGATCTGCCCGCCCTTTTCGAAAGCAAACAAGCGGTGTAAAGACCCGCTATGACCGACAGCACACATCTGGAAGAACAAATCGCCCATCTGACCCGCACGGTCGAGGAGTTGTCAGATATCGTCGCACGGCAAGAGGGTGAAATAGCTCTCATTACACGGCGTCTGGCGATGTTGATGGAGCGCGAGGCCGGGCGGGAAATGGATGCAGGCGGATCAGTGCCGCTCGCAGATCAACGCCCACCGCATTGGTAAGTGTGTGATTTAGGCAAGGTGGATCATGATCCACCTTACGCTACGCATCTTCCACCTCAATCACACCGCCCAAAGACCTGATGGCTCCTTTGATCTGCGGGTTGACCGGAAACTCCTCGCCAAGGTCCAGTTCAACCTCGCCGGGCAGATCATCATGCATCAGGCAAAAGTAGACCGGTCCCCGCCCAGCGCGCACAGCACCACCTGAGGCATTCGCCAAAACACTTGCAACCGACCCGATCACCTCTGGCTCGTCGATAAAAATCCGCAACCCTGCACCACCAGCGTCAGCCACGACCGCATCCACCGGCGACACCGACCGACCCAGCAGTTTCAGCTGATCTGCCTCCATCGTCGCTTCGCATTGCAGGACGACCTGACTGCCCGTTTCAAGGAATTCGCGAGAGGCTTCTAACGTGTCCGAGAACATCGTCACCTCGTATTGCCCGGTCGGATCAGATAACTGCACAAAGGCAAAGCGATTGCCCCGCGCTGACTTGCGTTCCTGCCGTCCAGACACCGTGCCCGCCATTTTCACAATAGCCGCACCATTTTCGGCGCGGGCAATCACATCATCCAGCGTCAAAATCTGTTTGCGCTTCAGCGGTCCCATATAGTCGTCCAGCGGATGCCCGGACAGGTAGAACCCTATCGCCTTGAACTCTTCGGCCAAGCGTTCCGCTGGCAACCAGTCCTCACCGCCAATCAATCGCGGCTCTTGCAGGTCATCCCCGGCATCCCCGAAAAGCGACACCTGGTTGGATGATTTCTGATCATGGATCGCGGCGGAGTAAGCTGTCAGCGCATCCAAGCTCATCATCACCCGACGCCGGTTCGGGTCCAACACATCAAATGCCCCTGCCCGGGCCAGCATTTCCAATGGCCGCTTACTGATACGTTTGAGATCACAACGGCGTGCGAAATCAAAGAGGTTCACAAACTCTTTCTCACCACGGCCCTCAACGATCAGCCTCATTGCCTCAACGCCCACGTTTTTCAGTGCGCCCAGCGCATAGACCAGTTTTTGATCCTTTACGTCAAACGTCGCCATCGAGCGGTTCACACAAGGCGGCGTATATGCGACGCCCAGACCCTTCTTCACCTCTTGGAAATAGACGCCCAGTTTGTCGGTCAGGTGAATATCGCAGTTCATCACACCGGCCATGAACTCCACCGGGTGGTTCGCCTTCAGCCACGCCGTCTGATAGCTGACCACAGCATAGGCCGCCGCGTGGGATTTGTTGAAGCCATAGTTGGCGAATTTTTCCAGAAGATCGAAGACTTCGCGCGCCTTCTTGGGCTCTACGCCATTGGCCTTCGCGCCTTCCTCAAACTTCGGGCGTTCCTTCGCCATTTCTTCCGCGATCTTCTTACCCATCGCACGGCGCAGCAGGTCAGCACCACCTAGCGAATAGCCTGCCATGACCTGTGCGATCTCCATCACCTGTTCTTGGTAGACGATGATGCCTTGGGTTTCCTTCAGGATATGGTCAATCGACGGATGGATGGATTCCAACTCGCGCTGCCCGTTCTTCACCTCGCAATAGGTCGGGATGTTCTCCATCGGACCCGGTCGGTAAAGCGCCACCAGCGCGACAATATCTTCGATACAGGTCGGTTTCATGCGTTTGAGCGCATCCATCATGCCGCTGGATTCCACCTGAAACACCGCTGTGGTCTTTGCACTGGAATAAAGCGCATAGGATTTTTTGTCATCCAGCGGGATCGCCCCGATGTCATACTCAAACCCGTCCAGCACATCGTAAAGCTTTGTGCCATCTGCTGCGATGTTCAGGGGTCGTCCAGTCTTTTGGATCAGTTCCACCGCGTCCTGAATGACGGTCAGTGTCTTCAGACCCAGAAAGTCGAATTTGACCAGCCCGGCCTGTTCGACCCATTTCATGTTGAACTGGGTCGCAGGCATATCCGAGCGCGGGTCTTGATAGAGCGGAACCAATTCGTCCAGCGGGCGATCCCCAATCACAACGCCCGCCGCGTGGGTCGATGCGTTGCGCAGCAAGCCTTCAACCTGTTGGGCATAGGTCAGCAAGCGGTCCACGACCTCTTCGGCCTTCGCCTCTTCACGCAAACGCGGCTCATCGGCCAACGCTTTTTCGATGGAAACCGGCTTCACACCCTCAACCGGGATCATCTTCGACAGGCGGTCCACCTGCCCGTAAGGCATCTGCAGTACACGTCCAACATCGCGCACGGCAGCTTTCGACAAGAGCGCACCGAAGGTGATGATCTGTCCTACCTTATCGCGCCCATACTTCTCTTGCACGTATCGGATCACCTCTTCCCGGCGATCCATGCAGAAGTCGATGTCGAAGTCCGGCATCGAGACACGCTCGGGGTTCAGAAAGCGCTCAAACAGCAGCGAATAGCGCAGCGGGTCCAGATCGGTGATGAGGAGCGCGTAAGCGACCAAAGAACCGGCACCAGAGCCACGACCCGGGCCGACGGGAATACCTTCATCCTTGGCCCATTTGATGAAGTCGGCCACGATGAGGAAGTAGCCAGGGAACCCCATGCCCTCAATGATGCCCAATTCAAACTCAAGGCGCTTTTCGTATTCTTCAACCTCAGCAGCGTGGGGGATAACGGCCAGACGATCTTTCAAACCTTGCTGTGCCTGACGCCGCAATTCAGCGACCTCATCATCGGCAAACTTGGGCAGGATCGGGTCACGCTTATACGCCTTGAAGGCACAGCGCTTGGCAATCTCTACCGTGTTCTCCACCGCTTCGGGCAGGTCGGCAAACAAGGTTGCCATTTCTTGCGGAGATTTGAGATAGTGTTGCGGGGACAAGCGGCGGCGCGGCTCCTGCTGATCAACATAGGCCCCCTCGGCAATGCAGATCAACGCGTCATGCGCCTCATAAAGCTCGGGTTTTGGAAAATAGACGTCGTTGGTCGCCACCAGCGGCAAGCCTTTGGCGTAGGCCATTTCAACATGGCCGCGCTCGGACAAACGTTCTGCCTCAGGCAACCCTTCACCGGGATGTCGCTGAAGCTCGACGTATAGCCTGTCAGGGTAAATCGCCGCCAACCGATCCATAAATGCCTCGGCCTTGGGGCGCTGCCCCTGCCGCAGCAAGCGACCGATCGGGCCATCCGGCCCACCAGACAGGCAAATCAACCCATCATGATATTGCGCCAGTTCATCAGCACTGACCTGCGGCAATTGCCCATCTGCGTCTAGATAGGCGCAAGAGTTGAGCTTCATCAGGTTCATGTATCCCGCTTCGGACTGGGCAAGCAGAACAATGGGCGCAGGCGCCTCTGCACGTTTGCCCGGTTCCGGCGTCGCAAAAGTCACATCTACCTGACAGCCAATGATCGGCTGGACCCCTGCCTTAGCAGCCCCTTCCGAAAACTCCAGGGCGCAGAACATGTTGTTGCTGTCGGTCACGGCGACAGCTGGCATATCCATGTTGACTGCCAAACCGGGCAGTTTCTTCACCGGAATAGCACCTTCGAGTAGAGAGTACTCGGTATGGACACGCAGATGAATGAATCGGGGATCAGTGGACATAGAGGCAAGGTAGCCAAAGCCCGTCTGGCTGCAAGCGTCGTATTTAGTTAGCACTATGACTAACTATCTTGACTCCGCGCCGCCAAAACCTTAATACTTAGCACCATGGCTAACCAACTTGATTCCTTTTTCGGCGCAATGGCCGACCCAACCCGCCGCGCCGTCATCGAACGGCTCGCATCTGGTCCGGCCAGCGTCAGCGAACTGCACGCACCCCACCAGATGGCACTGCCCACTTTCATGCGACACCTCAAGGTGCTGGAAGACACAGGTATTGTCCGCTCGATCAAGAAGGGTCGTGTGCGCACCTGCCATATCGAGGCAGCCCCCTGATCGAAGCGCAAGGCTGGCTCGCCTGGCAGCGCGAGATCTGGGAAGGGCGTTTGGATAGGCTGGATGCCTTGGCGCAGCATATTTCAAAAATGGAAAAGGACTAACTGATGCCCCTTGATACGAAATCATTCGACATGCACCGCACTTTGCCTCTGCCCGCAGAGCGACTTTGGCAGGTCCTGACAGATGCAAAGGAACGCGAGAAATGGAACGGCCCCGACGCTACAACACTGTTAGAAACAGACATTGCGGACCTGCGGGTTGGTGGGCTGGACCGGCATAGGTTTGGCCCGGTGGATGCACCCGAATTTCTGGTTGATACCCGCTGGTATGATCTGGCTGCCCCAGAGCGCGCGGTCTTTACCGAAACATTGATCTTCGGAGGTGAAGCCGTGTCCACAAGTCTTGTGACCTATGTGCTCGAAAGCAACGGTAAGGAGACAGCGCTGAGTATCACTATCGCGGTCTCTTCTTTCTCTGGTTCCGAGGCATTGGCCGAAGTTGAGCAAGGCTGGGCTGGCGGTGTGGATAACCTGCAAAGTTACGCCAAAAGTGTTGTACTCCAAACCTGATAACCTGCCCAAGGAATGCGCATTTGCCGCAAGTGCGGGCGCGCGTTTCACGATATTTCTTGCCAAACGGGCCCTGCCGAGGTTTCATAGAGTTCGGCAAAGAGGCAGGTGTCTACGTCGCATCGACACCTGAATACCCTCGAATAGATTTGGTAAGGCGGCAGGTTTTTAACATGAACGTCACGTTTCTTCTCAATGGGGAAACCGTGCAGGTGGATGCGGGCGCAACGCACACCCTGCTCGACTGGCTGCGCGAGGACCGCAGCCTTTGCGGCACCAAAGAAGGCTGCAACGAAGGTGACTGTGGCGCCTGCACCGTTATGGTCACGGATGAGGGTGGAGCCAAAGCGCTCAACGCCTGTATCCTCTTCCTGCCACAACTGCACGGCAAGGCGGTGCGCACGGTCGAAGGGGTCACTGGCCCGGACGGACAACTGCATCCTGTACAACAGGCCATGATTGATCATCACGGGTCGCAATGCGGCTTCTGCACGCCGGGCTTTATCGCGTCGATGGCGACCGGACACTTGCAGGGGCGGGCGGATCATGACGATGTATTGGCCGGAAACCTGTGTCGCTGCACAGGATATGCGCCGATCGTGCGCGCCGCCGAAGCGGCTGCAGCAGCGCCTGTTCCCGCCTGGATGAATGACAAGGCAGTTGCAGTAGACGCGCAGCCTTATGCCCCGGAAACACTAACTGAACTGGCTGATTGGTACGCTGCCAACCCGGATGCAACATTGATTGCCGGGGCTACGGATGTGGGGCTATGGGTGACCAAGCAGCTGCGGGATCTGCCAAATGTCGCCTTTCTGAATCGCTGTGCAGACCTGCGCACGATAACGCAGACCGGTAGCACTATCTACTTCGGCGCCGCTGTCACAATGACCGAGGTTTTGGCCGCGATAGTCGAAAGTCACCCGTCCTATGCCGAGATGATCCGGCGCTATGGCTCTGAACAGGTGCGCAACGCTGCCACGATTGGCGGGAACATCGCCAATGGATCACCGATTGGGGACAACCCGCCTGCCCTGATTGCAATGGGGGCGACGGTGCATCTTCGACACGGCACCAAAACACGGGACATGGCGATAGAGGATTTCTTCATCGCCTACGGCAAGCAAGACCGTGCGCCGGGTGAGTTGGTGACAGGTGTCACAATACCGAAAGCGGCACCGGCGCTGCGGTGCTACAAGATTTCGAAACGTTTTGATCAGGATATCTCAGCCGTCTGCGGCTGTTTCAACATCACCGCCGTTGATGGCAAAGTAACTGAGGCCCGGATCGCCTTCGGCGGCATGGCAGGCACGCCACATCGCGCCCGTCAGGTTGAAGCCGCTTTAACGGGGCAGCCTTGGACGGTCGAGACGGTGGCGAAAGCCGCCAAAGCGTTCAGCGAAGACTACACCCCTATGTCCGATATGCGCGCAAGCGCGGACTACCGGCTGGAGGTCGCGAAAAACCTGTTACATCGCTACTTCGCAGAAATGACGGGGCAGGCAACGTCGGTACTGGAGGTGACACCATGAGTGTCGCCAAGCCCCTGCCCCATGATGCCGCCGCGCTGCATGTCACCGGTGCGGCGCGCTATATAGATGACATCCCAACACCTGCAGGTACGTTACACTTGGCCTTTGGTACAGCAGACATCGCTTGCGGTACCATCCGCGCGATGAACCTCGCAGAGGTGAAAAGCGCCCCCGGTGTGGTCGCTGTCCTGACGGCTGATAACCTGCCCTTTGCCAATGATGTTTCCCCGTCGATCCATGATGAGCCGCTTTTGGCCACCGGCACAGTCCACTACATTGGACAACCGCTGTTTCTGGTCGTGGCCGAAAGCCATCTTGCGGCCCGCAAAGCAGTGCGGCTGAGCAAGATTGAATACGTCGAAGAGACCCCGATCCTGACGATGGACGACGCCATCGCCGCAGACAGCCGTTTTGAGGATGGGCCTCGCATCTGGACCAAAGGCGATGTGGATCAGGCGCTGGCCTCTGCGCCCCATCGCCTGCAAGGTACGATTGAGATGGGCGGACAGGAGCACTTCTATCTTGAGGGGCAAGCTGCCCTCGCCTTGCCTCAGGAAGGCGGGGATATGGTGGTGCATAGCTCCACCCAGCACCCGACCGAAATCCAGCATAAGGTAGCCGACGCACTGGGTGTGCCGATGCACGCTGTGCGATGCGAAGTGCGGCGGATGGGTGGTGGTTTTGGCGGCAAGGAAAGCCAAGGCAATGCGCTTGCTGTCAGCTGCGCTGTTGCTGCGCGCGCCACGGATCAACCCTGTAAAATGCGCTATGACCGCGACGATGACATGATGATCACCGGAAAGCGCCATGATTTTCGGATTTCATATGACGTAGGCTTTGATGGCGAAGGTCAGCTGACGGGCATCGACTTCACGCAAATGACCCGCTGTGGCTGGGCGCTGGATTTGTCGCTTCCCGTGGCGGACCGGGCCATGCTGCATGCGGATAACGCCTATCATCTGCCAACATCACGTATCACATCGCATCGGTTCAAAACCAACACACAATCTGCCACCGCATTCCGCGGGTTTGGTGGCCCACAGGGAGTGTTGGGGATTGAGCGGGTGATGGATCATATTGCCGCTGAACTGGGGCTTGATGCGGCACTTGTTCGCCAGCGCAACTACTACGATGAGATGAACGACGATGTTTCTACGGGTGCAGGGCGTGGAACCCGGTACAGCGGTGCCCACTCACCAAAACCCGAAGTGCAGACAACACCCTACCACATGCCGGTCAAGGATTTCATCCTGCACGAAATGACGGGCGCATTGCTCTCATCTTCCGACTATCACGTAAGGCGCGCGGCGATTGCGGCGTGGAACGCGGAGCAACCGATATTAAAGAAAGGCATTGCCTTCAGCCCGGTGAAGTTCGGGATTTCCTTTACCCTGACCCACCTCAATCAGGCGGGTGCATTGGTCCATGTCTATCAGGATGGTTCGGTTCATATGAACCATGGCGGAACCGAAATGGGGCAAGGACTGTTTCAGAAGGTGGCGCAGGTTGCCGCACATCGTTTTGGCATTGATGTCGGCGACGTGAAAATCACAGCAACCGACACGGGCAAGGTGCCAAATACATCGGCGACAGCCGCCTCTTCCGGAACGGATTTGAACGGTATGGCCGTCGCGAATGCCTGCGATGAGATCCGTGATCGCATTGCCCTTTGTCTGGCAGAGTTTCACCAGACGCAGATCGAGAATGTCCGTTTTGAAGACGGGCAGGTGTTTGTGGGCGATACCCAGATGACCTTTGCCGAGGCCGCGCAGACCGCCTACCTCAATCGCGTCAGCCTGTCGGCCACAGGTTTCTACAAAACCCCTGATCTGGCCTGGGATCGCATCAAAGGCGAAGGCACACCGTTCTTCTATTTTGCCCAAGGGGCCGCAGTCACCGAGGTGGTTGTTGACACCCTGACAGGCGAAAACCGCATTCTACGCGCGGACATTCTGCATGATGCAGGCGCCTCGCTGAACCCATCGCTGGATGTCGGACAGATTGAAGGCGGTTATGTGCAAGGCGCAGGCTGGCTGACCACCGAGGAATTGGTCTGGGACGACAAGGGGCGTTTGCGGACACATGCGCCTGCGACCTACAAGATCCCGGCCTGCTCGGATCGGCCCGATATCTTCAATGTGACACTTTGGGATCAACCCAACCCGGCGCAGACAATCTACCGGTCCAAAGCCGTGGGTGAGCCGCCATTCATGCTAGGCACCTCAGCGTTTCTTGCGCTTTCGGACGCGATTGCGGCTTGCGGACCTGCCTACCCGGACTTGCAGGCCCCTGCGACTGCCGAAGAAGTGTTGCGCGCTATTGGACGCGCCCGCGCATGACCGCGGTCCGCATCACGATAACCAAGGCGGCAGGCTCTGCCCCGCGGGACGCAGGCACGCAAATGCTGGTCTGGGCCGACAGAACCGAAGGGACCATCGGCGGTGGAACGCTGGAGTGGGAAGCGATGGCCGAAGCGCGGCGCATGCTGCAAGAAGGGCGCAAAACGCATACGGCACGTATTCCTTTGGGCCCGGCACTGGGCCAATGCTGTGGCGGTTCCGTGAGTTTGCTGTGGGAAGTGGCCGAGGCGATGGATGCGCCCCCTGCCCGCCCGCTCTGGATTTATGGTGCCGGGCACGTCGGACGGGCGCTGGTACATGTGATGGCCCCGTTGCCGGACTTTGACATCACGTGGGTCGATACGCATGCGGACCGGTTTCCTCAGACAAAGGTCACCACACTGGTCGCAGCTGACCCCACTCTGGTGGTGAAACACGCCCCCAAACATGCCGATCATCTCATTCTTACCTATAGTCACGAGATTGACCTCGGCCTGTGTCACGCGATCCTCTGCCACAGCTTTCACAGCGTTGGACTAATTGGATCGGCAACCAAATGGGCGCGTTTCAAGTCTCGACTCGCGGCATTGGGGCACCCGCCCGAACAGGTTTCGCGCATCGCGTGTCCGATTGGTGATCCGGCCTTGGGAAAACACCCTGCAGCGATTGCACTTGGCGTCGCAACTGCCATGATCAGCCCTGCAACCCGCCGGACAAAGGACCGCACTGCATGATTGAACCGCTCTTGCGCCTGTCTGGCCTGACCAAGGCCTATCCCGGAGTGGTCGCCAACAAGGATGTCTCGTTTAGTATCGCGCGCGGTGAGGTGCATGCGTTGCTTGGTGAAAACGGCGCTGGCAAATCGACACTGGTGAAAACCATCTATGGTTTGGTCAAGCCAGACACAGGGAAGATGATACTGGAAGGACAGCCCTTTCAACCACCCGAGCCGCGGGCGGCACGCGCGGCAGGCGTCGCGATGGTGTTTCAGCACTTTTCCCTTTTCGACGCGATGAACGTGGCCGAGAATATCGCGCTGGGCATGGAGAACCCGCCACCGCAGGCCGAGATTGCAGCCCAGGTCCGCACTGTATCTGACCAATACGGGCTGCCATTGGACCCCGACCGGATTGTTGGTGAGCTGTCCGCCGGTGAACGTCAGAGGGTCGAGATCATCCGCTGCCTGCTGCAAGAGCCTAAACTGTTGATTATGGACGAGCCGACTTCGGTACTGACGCCACAAGAGGTAGACATTCTATTTCAAACACTGCGTCAGCTCAGCTCCGAGGGTACAGCTATTCTGTACATCTCGCACAAACTCGAAGAAATCAGGGCGCTTTGCGACAACGCCACTGTGTTGCGTCTGGGGCAAGTCGTCGGTGAATGCGATCCAAAACAAACCTCGGCGCGTGATATGGCCGAATTGATGGTCGGCTCCACGCTGCATGTCCCCGAAAAGGCCGAAAAACCGGCAGGAGAGACTGTTCTGGCGCTGGACGGATTAAGTGCAAAGCCGCCGCACCAGTTTGGCACTGCTTTGCGTAACATCACGTTAGATGTCCGCAAAGGCGAGGTGTTGGGCGTTGGCGGCGTGGTAAACAACGGACAGGATGAACTGGTCGCCGCTCTGTCCGGCGAGATGAGATCGGCCAAGGCAATGATCCACTATAAAGGTAAGGATATCGGCGAGCTGTCACCAAACGCGCGCCGCAAGATTGGTTTGCTTGCAGCGCCAGAGGAACGCATGGGCCATGCCGCCGCCCCGGATATGAGCCTGACCGAAAACGCAATCCTGACGGCCATGACACGGGAAAAACTGACCAGCAAAGGTTTCCTGCATTGGGGCAAAGCACGCGCCTTTGCCGAAAGTGTGATTTCAACATTTGATGTGCGGACGCCGGGGCCGCAAAACGCGGCACGGTCACTATCGGGCGGAAATCTGCAGAAATTCGTGATTGGTCGCGAGATCATGCAAGCACCCGAGGTTTTGGTCGTTAACCAGCCGACATGGGGGGTGGATGCCTCTGCCGCCGCAGCCATCCGGCAGGCTTTGCTGGATTTAGCCGAGAAGGGCACGGCTGTCATCGTGATCAGTCAGGACTTGGACGAACTGATGGAAATATCTGACCGTTTCGCGGCATTGAATGAGGGCAAGCTTTCTGCGCCGCGTCCAGCAAAGGGCCTGACGGTGAAAGAGATTGGCCTGATGCTGGGTGGCGCCCATGATATGGAGGTGGCGCATGTTGATGCTTGAAAAGCGGCCGCAGCCTTCACGGACTTGGACGTTTGCGACACCTGTTCTGGCGGTGGTGTTAACGATGTTGTTTGGTGGGCTCTTGTTTGCGGCCCTTGGCCAAGATCCGCTGGTGACAATCCGGACGATCTTTCTCGACCCGTTGTTTTCCGAATTTGCTTGGTTCTATCGCCCTCAATTGCTCATCAAAGGTGCTCCTTTGGTGTTGATTGCGATTGGTCTGTCATTTGGTTTTCGTGCCGGTATTTGGAACATCGGGGCAGAGGGACAATACATCGTTGGGGCCATCTGCGGGGCTGCGGTTGGTTTGGCTTTCTATCCAATGGAAAGCTTCATTATCTTTCCATTGATGATCTTGACTGGTGCTATGGGCGGCCTGCTGTGGGCGATGATCCCCGGCATCCTCCGGGTACGCTTTGGCACCAACGAAATCCTTGTCTCGCTGATGCTGGTTTATGTGGCCGAACAATTGCTGGCCTCGATGGCGCTGGGCGCTTTGCGCAACCCGGATGGGATGGGATTTCCCGGCAGCAGGAACCTGTCGCAATACGAAAGTGCGGCTAACCTTGAGATTATTGCTGGAAGTGGGATGCACTGGGGGGTTTTGACAGCTTTCCTCGCGGTGATTATCGCCTACGTCGCCCTGTCGCGGCATATCTTTGGCTTCAACGTGCGCCTGTCAGGGCAAAGCCCGCGCGCCGCACGTTTTGCTTAAGCGTAAACCCTGGCCTACTTATTCTCATTTGTATGGGTATTTCCGGTGCCCTTGCAGGTCTTGCGGGGCTGTTTGAGGTGGCTGGCCCTGCCGGACAGATCAGCATCGACTTCAACGTGGGTTATGGTTTCACTGCAATCATTGTCGCGTTTCTTGGACGGCTGCATCCCGTTGGCATCCTGCTGGCAGGCGGCTTGATGGCACTGACCTATATCGGCGGCGAAATCGCGCAATCCAATCTGGGGCTACCTATTGCTGCGATCCAGATTTTGCAGGGGATGTTGCTGTTCTTCCTGCTCGCCGTGGATGTGCTGACAAATTACCGTGTAACATGGGGGCACCAAGTAGCATGAATAGCGAAGACATCATCAATGGCATCTTTCGCCCTGTCATTGGATTCTTTCTAGGTATGGCGCTTGCCTATGCCTTTCAACTCGCGCAGAGCGCCGGCTGGATGTTTGCCGTCGGCTGGGCCGTCTTTCTTATGCTGCTCTTTGGTCTTGTTATTGTCCTCGACAGATTCCTGGACTGGGGTTTCGGCAGGCTTACGGGCTGGGGGCTCAAAAAACCCTTGCGCCCGGCAAAGGCGGCACAACCGCACTGGCTTGTGCGCTTTGGATGGGTTTTTGGCGTGATCATTGGCGTTGGCGCAGTCCTCCTTTTGCCTGAGGAGGCCCTTGCATGGCTGTTATCCTGATCGGCATGGGAGGACACTGATGGATCTCTCCTCGATCAATCCTGTTCTGTTGCTGGCATCCCTCATGGTTGCGGCAACCCCAATTCTGTTGGCTGCCATTGGCGAGTTGGTCGTTGAGAGGGCTGGCGTGCTGAACCTTGGCGTCGAAGGGATGATGATCACCGGGGCGGTTTGCGGGTTTGTCGTGGCCGTTGGCACCAGCTCGCCTTGGCTGGGTTTTCTTGGGGCTGCGGTTGGCGGCGCATTGCTTTCACTGATCTTTGGTTTCCTGACGCAGTTTCTGCTGTCCAACCAAGTGGCCACGGGCCTCGCGCTGACGCTTTTTGGGCTGGGACTTTCGGCGTTGATGGGTCAAGGTTACATCGGGATCAAAGCGCCGGAGTTTCCTGATTGGTACATTCCCTTGCTTGGCGACATTCCGGTGATTGGACCCATCGTTTTTCAGCATGACCCGATGGTCTATGTTGGCCTTGCGATTGTTGCGGGTGTCTGGGCGTTCTTGAAATACTCCCGTGCCGGTCTGATCCTGCGCGCTGTGGGCGAGAACCACGAAGCAGCCCATGCGCTGGGCTATCACGTGATCCGCGTGCGCATGCTGGCGATCATGTTTGGCGGGGGCTGTGCGGGGCTGGGCGGGGCCTATCTGAGCCTTGTGCGCGTGCCCCAATGGACCGAAGGCATGACCGCAGGCGCAGGCTGGATCGCGCTTGCCATCGTCGTCTTTGCCAGCTGGCGGCCGGGGCGGCTTTTGCTGGGTGCCTATTTGTTCGGCGGGGTGACCGTTTTGCAGTTGAACCTGCAAGCAGCCGGGGCCGCAATCGGGGTCGAATATCTTTCTATGGCGCCCTATCTGGCCACGATCGCGGTTCTGGTTATTATGCGGGCCGGACGTGCGCCCGGGTCACTGGGCCAATCATTCCATGCCTCACATTGAGGCGACAACAAGACCACCAAGGGGAAACACATGACAATGAAAACAATACTGGCCGGGGCGACCCTCGCATTTGGCCTTGCAACAGGGGCTGCGGCTGATGGGCACGAACCCACGACCGTTGGGTTTGTCTATGTCGGGCCAATCGGCGACGGCGGCTGGACATATGAACACGACAAGGGCCGCCTGGCCGTTGAAGAAGCGTTTGGCGACAAAGTCGAAACCGTGTTCGTCGAAAGCGTACCAGAAGGCCCCGACGCCGAGCGCGTCATGACACAGATGGCGTTGCAAGGGGCCGACCTGATCTTTACCACATCCTTTGGCTACATGGACCAAACCATCGCTGTGGCCGCACAATTCCCCGATGTGAAATTCGAGCATGCGACCGGCTACAAGCGTGCTGATAATGTGTCTACATACTCGGCGCGTTTCTACGAAGGCCGCGCGGTGCAGGGCCACATTGCGGGCCAGATGACCGAAAGCAACATCATCGGCTACATTGCATCCTTCCCGATCCCGGAAGTCATTCGTGGCATCAACTCTGCGTACATCCATGCGCAAGAAGTAAACCCTGATGTCGAGTTCAAGATCATCTGGGCCTACACATGGTTTGACCCGGCGAAAGAGGCCGAAGCGGCAAACGTGCTGATCGAACAAGGCGCTGACGTGATCTTGCAGCATACAGATTCCACTGCACCGCAAGCCGCGGCTCAGGCGGCTGGTAATGTTGTGACCTTTGGTCAGGCCTCTGACATGTCTGAGTTCGCACCATTCCCACGCGTTTCGTCCATTATCGACGACTGGGCACCCTACTATATCGCCCGCACACAAGCAGTCATGGATGGCACTTGGGAAAGCAAAGACACATGGGATGGCATCGGCCCAGGCATGGTTGGCATTGGTGAGATCACCGACGCTGTGCCTGCTGAAATCAAAGCCTCTGCCGAAGCCTTGGTTGAGCGTCTGCGTACCGGCGAGTACCACGCGTTTACTGGCCCCATCAACAAGCAGGACGGCTCTGCTTGGCTGGCCGACGGCGAAATCGCTGATGATGGGACTTTAGCTAGCATGAACTTCTATGTTGAAGGCTTGACAGGCGAGATCCCACAGTAAAAGACCTTTCCAGAAAACAGGAAGGCCCCGCCTCTGGCGGGGTCTTTGTTTTTTGGCAAGGCATTGATGTCACCGCAAAGTAAACGCTGACGCAGCACATCATTGATAGAGATATTGATGCCAACCGACTATGGCCATTTTTGGGTGTGCTGCTGTAAGATGAACGGCAAAACACGCTGAAGCTACGCATATTGAGCCAGCGCATTCCGCCAAAACCACGCTACAAGCAAAGCAAGTGAACACCGTGGTAGGCCTGTATACTGGGGTGTCCCAGATCGATTCATAAACTAAGCGCGGATTATTGACGCGCGCAAAGAAATTGTTTCGTATGAAAAAAAGCATGTGAAACAAACAGAGGGCGCCATGTCTGAAACACCGATCAAGAACATGGAAGAGTTTTCTGCAATCAGTGGTATCTCCCGGCCGACAGTTTCGAAGTACTTTCACGACCCCGAGAGCGTCCGCCAATCAACGCGGGAGCGTATCGAACGCGCGCTGGAAAAGTACAACTATCGCCCGAACATCTTTGCGATGAACCAGAACCGCAAGCTGACCAAGAACGTCGGCATTGTCGTACCTTTACTGTCTGATCCCTACTTTGCTGAAATTGCGCGCAACCTTGAACAGCGTTGCATTGATGCAGGCTATCGCCCCACGTTGTTTAGCGCGCATGGCGATCCCAATCTCGAAATCGAAGTTCTCGAAAACCTGCGATCGCTTAAGTTTAAGCGGGGGTTCTGCTGGCACCTCTGGGCCGCGCATCACATCGCGACGCTTTGGAAAAATTCTGCGATGATGTCCCAACGCTGATTTTCGATAGCAGCGTTGATGAACTCGGTCTGGCGTTTGTCGGGTCGGACAACTTTCAATTCACCTCGCATATCTCGGACTATCTGTGCCGCACGGGCGAACCACCCTGCTTTTTTGAGATGAAGACACCCGCCAACCCAAACGCTCACCGCCGCATGGCAAAGCTACCTCAACGCGATGGAGGCGTTCGGCCATGAACCGCAAGTGATTTCTATTGAGGGTGAAGGCTGGGGATTTGAGGAAATCGGGCGCGTTGGCGGGCATGAGGCACTGTCGAACAAGCAGTTTTCGACGAATACGATCCTATGCAGCAATGACCGCCTGGCGATTGGCCTGCTGACGGCGTGCTACGAGCAAGGCATTAAAGTTGGTCGTGGTCCGGACTGTGCGATTCGGGTGGCAGGGCAGGATGGGCACCCGCATTCGCGATACACCTGCCCGCCTTTAACGACGATTTCACACGACTATGACGCTGTTTCCAAACATGCGGCTGATAGTTTGCTAGCAGCCATTGACGGGCATGTAGCCCCTTGGAAAAGCACAAGATTAGAGGGCAAATTGATCCTGAGGGATTCCGCCTGAGAGCCCATTTCTTTACGCGCGTAAATTTTATGTTGACGCCGCGTCGCTCTTTCCAATAGCGTTGATGCACAACATCCAACTAGGGAGGATACCGGATGTCTTTGAAGAGCACACTTTGTGCTGCGACTGCGCTTTCGCTGGTGACGGCAAGTAGCGCTTTTGCGGACGGCCATTCAGCAACGATCACCATCGCGACAGTGAACAACGGCGACATGATCCGCATGCAGGGATACACTGACCAATTCACCGCAGAGTCCGGCATCGCCGTCGAGTGGGTGACACTGGAAGAAAACGTACTGCGCCAGCGTGTGACAACGGACATCACCACAAACGGTGGTCAGTTCGACATCATGACAATCGGCATGTACGAAACACCGATCTGGGGTGCCAACGACTGGCTCGTTCCACTCAACGATCTGTCTGCGGAGTATGACGCCGGTGACATCCTGCCAGCGATGGCTGGTGGTCTTTCCTATGACGGCACACTCTTTGCTGCACCATTCTATGGTGAAAGCTCGATGATCATGTACCGCACAGACCTGATGGAAGCTGCCGGTCTTGAGATGCCTGCCGCACCAAGCTGGTCATTCATCGCCAAAGCAGCGCGTGAAATGACTGACCGAGATAATGACATCAACGGTGTCTGCCTGCGCGGTAAAGCTGGTTGGGGTGAAGGCGGCGCGTTCATCACAGCGATGTCCAACTCTTTCGGTGCACGCTGGTTCGACGAAGACTGGAACGCACAATTTGACACACGCGAGTGGTCCGACACGCTGAATTTCTACAAAAACATGATGGACGACAGCGGCCCTGCTGGTTTCGCAACAAACGGTTTCAACGAAAACCTGTCCCTGTTCAACCAAGGCAAGTGCGGCATGTGGATTGACGCAACTGTTGCGGCTTCCTTCGTCACAGGCGCAGATTCCACAGTTGCCGACTCCGTTGGTTTCGCGCTGGCACCAGACAACGGTATGGGCAAGCGCTCTAACTGGCTCTGGGCTTGGGCATTGGCCATTCCGGCTAAGCACCCAACAAGAAGCAGAGGCCAAGCAGTTCATCGAATGGGCAACAGGCAAAGGCTATATCGAGTTGGTTGCAGCCAACGAAGGTTGGGCAAACGTACCACCAGGTGCACGTACATCGCTGTACGAGAACCCTGACTACCAGTCCGTGCCTTTCGCGCAGATGACACTGGACTCTATCCTGTCGGCTGATCCGAACGACAGCACCGTGGACCCAAGCCCATACGTTGGCATTCAGTTCGCTGCGATCCCAGAGTTTGCGGGCATTGCAACCGAAGTAAGCCAAGAGTTCTCTGCCGCTTACGCAGGTCAGCAGTCGATCGAAGAAGCTCTTGAGAAAGCTCAAGCGATCACGAACGAAGCAATGGAAGCGGCTGGCTACCGCTAAGCAACCCTCCTTGCCCGAGGGGCGGCGGCCTCACCCTGCCGCCCCTTGGATTAGCACCTTTCCTAAATGTACTGTCGCCTTAAAAACAGCGCGTGAGACTGCTCCGCCTGTGACCAGAGGAGGTAAATCCAAATGGCTACCAAAGCTTCACGATCCGCGGCCAGACTGATGATGGCGCCCGCTGTGATCCTGCTCTTGGGCTGGATGTTGGTTCCCCTCATTATGACATTGTGGTTTTCGTTCCGCGTTTATCTGCCGCTGCGTGGCGGCGACCAAGGCTGGGCAGGATTTGACAACTATACCCGCTTCGTCACGTCGAGCTCATTCTGGCCCGCGGTTCAGACAACACTGATCATCGTCCTTGGCGTTTTGGCCATCACGGTCATCTTCGGTATCCTGATTGCTCTTCTTCTGGACCAGCCGATCTGGGGGCAAGGCGTCGTGCGTATCCTTGTTATCGCACCCTTCTTTGTTATGCCTACTGTATCCGCGCTGGTCTGGAAGAACATGTTCATGGATCCTGTGAACGGCCTCTTTGCCCACCTCTGGCGGTTTTTCGGAGCGGAACCCGTCAGTTGGCTGTCAGATGCGTCTATGGGCTCGATTGTTATGATCGTCAGCTGGCAATGGCTGCCCTTTGCAACGCTGATCCTGCTGACTGCCGTACAGTCGCTGGACAGTGAGCAACTAGAAGCTGCCGAGATGGATGGCGCCCCCTGGATCAAACGTTTCTGGTTCATCGTTCTGCCCCACCTCAGCCGCGCGATCACGATTGTCATCTTGATCCAGACCATATTCCTGCTTGCGATCTTTGCCGAGATTTTCGTGACCACAGGCGGTGCATTTGGAACGCGCACGCTATCCTATCTGATCTTCCAACGGGTTCTGGAAAGCCAGAACGTCGGTCTCGGTTCCGCCGGTGGTGTCTACGCCATCATCCTTGCAAACATTATCGCGATCTTCCTGATGCGGATCGTCGGTAAGAACCTGGATTAATCACATGGCACGCTCTGTTACCCCCCGCCGGAAGCTACTGAACACAACTGTTGCCTGGGCCATTGGTCTGCTGATCTTTTTCCCGATCCTTTGGACGATCCTGACCAGCTTCAAATCCGAAGCTGAGGCCATTGCGGCCCCACCGATCTTTTTGGGGTTCGATTGGACGCTGGAAAACTACCGCATCGTGATGGAACGATCAGACTACGGTCGGTTTTTGTGGAACTCAATCATCATCGCAGGCCTTTCAACGGTACTTGGCTGCATCATCGCCGTGCCTGCTGCCTGGTCAATGGCCTTTGTACCATCGCGCCGAACCAAAGACATTCTGCTCTGGATGCTCTCGACCAAGATGCTGCCAGCGGTGGGCGTGCTCTACCCAATCTATCTTTTGTTTATTCAGTTCGGCCTTCTGGACAGCCGCTTCGGCCTCGTCGTAGTCCTGATGCTGATTAACCTGCCGATCATAGTGTGGATGCTCTACACCTACTTCAAGGAGATCCCCGGCGAGATCCTCGAAGCCGCCCGCATGGATGGCGCAACACTGGGACAGGAACTGCTTTATGTCCTGACGCCGATGGCCATCCCCGGCATTGCCTCGACGCTGCTGCTGAACTTCATCCTCGCGTGGAACGAAGCCTTCTGGACCCTCAACCTGACGGCGGTTGATGCAGCTCCTTTGACCGCCTTTATCGCAAGTTATTCCAGCCCCGAGGGCCTGTTCTTTGCCAAGCTCAGCGCGGCCTCAACAATGGCCATCGCGCCAATCCTCATCCTTGGCTGGTTTAGCCAGAAACAACTTGTCCGCGGCCTGACGTTCGGCGCGGTGAAATAAGGAACCTGACACATGGGACAAATCCAACTCAAACAGGTGACCAAGTCTTTTGGCGATGTGCAGGTCATTCCTCCTCTTGATCTGACGATCCAGGATGGCGAATTCACCGTCTTTGTCGGGCCCTCGGGTTGCGGTAAATCCACACTGCTGCGTCTGATTGCGGGCCTTGAGGATATCACCACAGGGCATATTGAGATCGACGGCACGGACGCTACTGATCTGGTGCCCGCCAAACGCGGCCTTGCGATGGTGTTTCAATCCTATGCGCTCTATCCGCATATGTCGGTGCGCAAGAACATCGCCTTCCCGTTGCGAATGGCCAAGATGGATCAGGCCGAAATCAACAAACGCGTGAATGCCGCCGCAGAGGTGCTGAACCTCGCCGACTATATCGACCGCCGCCCGGGTCAATTGTCTGGTGGTCAGCGTCAACGCGTCGCCATTGGCCGAGCCATTGTCCGTGAGCCCTCAGCATTCCTTTTTGACGAACCTCTGTCGAACCTTGACGCGGCGCTGCGTGTCGGCATGCGGATGGAGATTTCTGAACTGCACAAAAAGCTCGCTACAACCATGATCTATGTGACACACGATCAGGTCGAAGCGATGACAATGGCCGACAAGATTGTTGTGCTGCAAGCGGGCGTGATTGAACAGGTGGGGTCACCGCTTGAGCTGTACCGCACACCGCGCAATACCTTCGTTGCCGGGTTCATTGGCTCACCGAAAATGAACCTGATCACTGGCGAAGAGGCCGCCAAGCATGACGCGGCGACGATTGGCATCCGCCCCGAACATATTGATGTGGTCGAAAACGGCGGCATGTGGACCGGTACGGTCGGCGTGGCAGAGCACTTGGGTTCTGACACGTTCTTTCACATCCACAATACCGGATTGGCTGAGACGATCACTGTGCGCGCCATCGGCGATGTGAGCCTGAAGCATGGTGACACTATTCACCTGAACCCACGCATGGATGAGTTGCACCGCTTTGGCGCTGATGGCCTGCGGCTTGGATGAAACGGCTGAGCGGCAAGACGGCCCTGATCACAGGGGCAGCACGGGGCATCGGGTTGGCCTTTTCCCAGCGTTATGCGCGCGAAGGCGCAAATGTTGCCATTGCCGATATCGACTATGACCGTGCTATCGCATCGGCAAAAGAGATCGGTGATCGGGCCTTTGCTGTCAACTTTGATGTGGCAGATCAATCAAGCATTGATGCCGGCTGTCGCAGAAACAGTGTCACACTTCGGCCAGATCGACATTCTGATTAACAATGCAGCTATCTTCATCGCCGATCCCATCGTCAAGATCACCCGCAAAGACTACATCCGTGTCTTTGATATCAACGTCAGTGGCACTCTCTTCACGATGCAAGCTGTCGCCAATCACATGATTGACAGTGGCGTCAAAGGGAAGATCATCAATATGGCCTCGCAAGCCGGACGGCGTGGCGAGAGCCTTGTCGCAGTTTATTGCGCGAGCAAAGCAGCGATCATTTCACTGACACAATCTGCAGGCCTGAACCTCATCCAACACGGCATCAACGTGAACGCGATCGCCCCCGGCGTCGTGGATGGTGAACACTGGGACGGAGTGGATGCCTTCTTTGCCAAACACGAGGGCAAAGCGCCGGGTCAGAAGAAAAAGGAAGTTGGCGCAGCGGTGCCCTATGGCCGGATGGGAACGGCCGATGATCTAACTGGGATGGCGGTGTTTCTCGCTTCATCAGACGCCGATTACATCGTCGCGCAAACCTATAATGTGGATGGCGGCAATTGGATGAGCTGATGAAAGATCAAGCGCAGCACGGAACTCCGATGCGGTTAAGCAATGCGAACCTTGGGGATTTACCAACGTCTGTACAGGTGCCCGGATATGACCGGACAGCACTGACGCCGGGCATTGTCCATATCGGGCTTGGTAATTTCCATCGCGCGCATCAGGCTTGGTATCTACATCGTCTGATGCAACAGGGACTTGCGCTGGATTGGGCGATCGTCGGCGCAGGTGTACGGACGGGTGATGCAACCCAACGCGACAAGCTGGCCAAACAGGATTACCTGACGACACTGATCGAACTGAAACCATCGCAGACGTCCGCAGAAGTCATTGGCCCGATGATTGATTTCGTCCCTATTGAAGCGGACAACACGCGTTTGATTGCGCAAATGGCTGACCCCGCCATTCGTATTGTATCACTTACCGTGACAGAAGGCGGGTACTTTATCGAGCCTGCAACAAAGGGCTTTGATGCCCACCATGCGGATATCCAGCATGACGCGGCGCACCCCGAAGCACCGAAGACGGCTTTTGGCGCGATCATTGCCGCCCTCAACCAGCGCCGGAAGGCCGGAACTGGGCCGTTCACCTGTATGAGTTGTGACAACCTGCAAGGGAATGGCGCAATCCTGCGTCAAACAGTGGTTTCACTCGCGCGACTGTCGGACCCTGATCTGGCAAACTGGATTGACCATAACTGCACCTTTCCAAATTCCATGGTGGATTGCATTGTACCCGCCACGGGACCTGACGAGCTAGGCCTTGTGCGCAGCTTAGGCGTCGATGACGCGTCGCCCGTCACGCACGAGAACTTTCGCCAATGGGTGGTCGAGGACAGCTTTTGTGCGGGCAGGCCTGATTGGGACAAGGTAGGCGTGACAATCACGGATGATGTCCACGACTTTGAGGCAATGAAAATCCGTGTTCTCAACGGCGGGCATCAGATCTTGGCCAACGCGGGTGAGCTATTGTCACTTGCGACAATAGCCGAGTGTATTGCAAATGATCTGATCCGCGCCTTTTTTCAGAAGACGGCACGCGACGAGATCTTGCCGCATCTGGTCGCCGTACCTGGCATGGAACCGACGGCCTATGTCACGCTAATCAATGACCGTTTTGCAAATCCCCGTATTGTGGACACAACCCGACGCGTCGCCTTTGACGGCTCATCCCGCCATCCGGGCTTTGTCGTCCCATCCATCATGGACGGGCTAAAACAAGGTACGCCGGTCACCGGGTTGGCATTGGTCGAGGCCGTATGGGCGCGGATGTGCGCGGGAACCCGCGAAGATGGCAGTGAGATCGCAGCCAACGACCCCTTTTGGGATGAGTTGAAGATGGCGGCACAGCAAGCAAAATCATCCTCGCGCGTTTGGCTGTTACAAGAGCAATATTATGGCGATCTTGCACACAACACGCTCTTTGCAGGGCGCTTTGATTATTGGCTGCAGTTAATCTGGCGCGATGGCGTAAAAGCTGCCATGGCAGAGTACATCGGCAACAAAAACTGATTGGCGGTTTGGTGCGGTTTTCCGGCTCTCAAAGCCATTCGTTTTTCGCCTGTCCGCTGTCGTTGCAAAACTTTCACTTGATTTGTCTGTGGTTAGCCCCCACATGCCACGTGCAGACGTTATGCAACTCGACCACTGTTTTCCCATCCGGCTACAGTCTCTCGATTTTGACACTGACTCGGCCAAGCTGTCGCAATCTCGCGGACAGCATTGATACTAAAGGAAAAACACGATGGCTACTGGCACCGTGAAATGGTTCAACACAACAAAAGGCTTCGGCTTTATCGCACCTGACGGCGGCACGAAGGACGTTTTCGTTCACATTTCCGCAGTTGAGCGTTCCGGTCTGACAGGCCTGCAAGACGACCAAAAGGTTACTTTTGACGTCGAAGCTGGCCGTGACGGTCGCGAATCCGCGGTTAACCTCGCACTCGCCTAATCAAGGGCGTTGAAAGATCGTGGCGCGCGGGCCCCGCGCGCTCACACTCTATTGTTTACGTATTCCATCCAATGATCCTGTATTCATTGAAAAAGTGTCTGTCTTATGTGATAATGAGACTGCAACGTTGACTACATCGACCACTGTTTCCCTACCGGCCCAGTCTTTCGATCACGTTTGACCGAGCCGCACCGCTGCACTCCCGCGAGCGGACTACATAAGGAAACAAGGACATGGCTTCAGGCACTGTCAAATGGTTCAACACCACCAAAGGATACGGCTTTATTGCACCCGATGGTGGCAGCAAGGACGTTTTTGTCCACATCTCAGCTGTCGAGCGTTCGGGTCTAACCGGGCTCAAAGACGACCAAAAGGTCAACTTTGACATCGAAGCCGGTCGTGATGGGCGTGAAAGCGCCGTGAATCTGACACTTGCCGACTAAGGCAAATCTATAGGTTTAGCAATTTTTGGAAAAGGGCGCCTGATGCAGGCGCCCTTTTTACTTAATCCAACACGAAAGTGACTTTCATAACGACACGGTATTCGTCGACCTTGCCGTCCTTTACCGTCACTTTCTGGTCCGCGACCCAAGCACCGGTGATCCCCTTGAGCGTCTTGGACGCCCGTTTGATCCCGTTCTCGACGGCGTCGTCAAATGACTTTGAAGATGACGAAATAATCTCTGTAACCTTTGCGACTGACATGGTGTTCTCCCTTTTGGTTAGGTGAAACAGCCTAGCCTCATGCCCCGTTCCAGTCCACATCGTCAGCCTTCTCGACGTGTAACCCGCCATCGGGGAAAGGTACCATGAGCAGCTTGGCATCGTTTTCGCTGCCATCAAGCCACTGTTCACATTGATTTTCTGACAGAATCACCCCCATACGGTGATGAATGTCGCGAACATCCGCCGATGGCGCGCAGGTGATTGTAGCCACTTGGTACACCTGCACCCCACCTGGTCCGTTCCAGACGTCTGAAATGGCGGCAAAATACAGCAATCCGCCATCCTTTCGGGTGATGCGCCACGGCTGCTTACGTCGCTTTTCACCAGTCCATTCATACCAGCCGTTTGCGGGCACAATAGCCCGTTTCACATCAGCAAAGGCGGATTTGTCAAAGACCGTTTCAGAGCGCGCATTGATGATCGTTTCCATCACCGGACGGCCGCGTGCGTTCACGCGTCCCACAGGGATCATCCCCCAGCGCATATGCCCGATGCCATCGCTTGTACGCGTGATAACCTCTTGCCCCGGCGCAATATTCAGGCGCGGGGCATCTGCCATTCCCCAAACCTCTTCGGTCAGGAAAAACCGGCCCGGCATCGCCTACTGCGCGGCTGTCACAAGATCGAGCACAACCGGCCCCATCGCTGCGACAATGACCGAAACACCTTCGGGATTGGGATGAATACCGTCGGCCTGCAAGAATTCTGACATACCTTCCTGCATGCCTGCTGCGGCGCGCAAACCAGACGCAAAGTCAGCGTAAAGCGGCACATCGTATTTGGCCGCGAGATCAACATACATACCTTCGAATTCCTGCTTGTAATCAAGCCCGTAATTCGCCCCGACAGATAGGCCAACCAAGAGCATATGAACCCCCATCTCTTGTCCTGCCGACAGTATCCCATCCAGATTGGCGCGGCTCACAGACGGATCAATCCCGCGCAAATAGTCATTGCCACCCAAAGTCACGATCATCGCATCGACCTCCGGTGTCAGCGTCCAAGCCACCCGACTCAACCCGCCCGCTGTGGTGTCACCCGAAACACCTGCGTTCATGATCGTGACGTCCGCACCTTGCTCTGTAAGCCAAACCTCCAGTTGCGGCACGAACCCATCCTCCTGCGCCAAGCCGTACCCTGCCGTCAGGCTGTCTCCCAGGGCTGCAACGGTCACGGTCTCTGCATGCGCCAATACCGTTGTCAGCAAAAGTGCGGCCCCCAACTTGGCAGCACGCGAAACGGCCCCATATGCAAGGGCAGACCCCCGCACCAAGGCAAATCTGATGAACGACCCTGTTTTATCCATCTCCAACGCAAATCTATCGCTCGACGGCAATGCAGGCCGCGTGGACATTTTGCACGACATCTCGCTTGACGTCACGGGCGGGGAAACGCTGGGGCTGGTCGGGCCGAGTGGGTCTGGCAAATCATCGCTCCTGATGTTGATGGGCGGGCTGGAACAGGCCACATCGGGGCAGATCACCGCTTTGGGGCAGGATCTGACAGCGATGAACGAAGACCAGCTTGCCCTCTTTCGTAGGGACAATATGGGGGTGGTGTTCCAATCTTTCCACTTAATCCCGACGATGACCGCGCTAGAAAACGTCGCAACACCGTTGGAACTGGCGGGTGCAAAGGATGCTTTTGCACGCGCCGAGGCCGAACTGGAGGCGGTGGGTCTTGCAGATCGGATTGATCACTACCCTAACCAAATGTCAGGTGGAGAACAGCAACGCGTCGCCCTCGCCCGCGCGTCAGCGCCGCGTCCGCGTATCCTGTTGGCTGACGAACCAACGGGCAACCTGGACGAAACCAACGGGCAGGCAATCATTGATCTGCTGTTTGATCTGCGTGACCGGCATGGTGCGACGCTGATCATGGTCACCCACGCGACCGAACTGGCCAATCGCTGCGACCGCATTGTGCGCCTGCGCGATGGGCGGGTTGATGCGCCGCTGGCAAAGGCCGCAGAATGAGCCTTGCGATTGCGTCCCGATTTGCCGCGCGCGAATTGCGCGGCGGGTTGCGCGGCTTTCGCGTATTCCTGGCCTGTCTGGCATTGGGTGTCGCGGCGATCGCTGCCGTTGGCACCGTACGCGCGGGAATAGAAGCAGGTCTGAAACGTGATGGCGCTGCTCTTTTGGGCGGTGACGCGGAAGTGGAGTTCACCTATCGCTTCGCACGCGAGGCCGAGTTAGATTGGCTTCTCACCGTCTCTGATCAAGTGTCCGAAACCGTCGACTTCCGCTCCATGGTGGTTGTTGATCGAAACGGGGACACAGAACGTGGCCTTACCCAAATCCGGGCCGTTGATAATCTATACCCATTGATAGGCCAAGTTCAGCTTGATCCCCCAATGCCATTGCCAGAAGCCCTGGCGGACAAAGGCGGTGTCATGGAGCGCGTGTTGGCTGACAGGCTTGCCCTCTCGCCCGGTGATCGCTTCCGCCTGGGCGAGCAGGCCTTCACGCTGCGCGCCATTCTTGATCGCTATCCTGACAATGCCGCTGGCGGTTTCGGCCTCGGACCGCGCACCATCGTACTCACCGATGATCTCGCGGAATCAGGTCTGATTGCTGAGGGCACGCTTTTTTCCACACAATACAGGCTTGATCTGCCCGCCGGGGCAGACCTGCAAGCACTGGAACAAAGCGCGGAGGCCCAATTCCGCGACAGTGGTCTGCGCTGGCGCGACAGTCGTCGTGGCGCTGGCGGCGTCGAGCAGTTTGTTGATCGCATCGGCGCATTTCTGATTTTGGTTGGTCTGTCGGGACTTGCGGTTGGCGGAGTCGGCGTATCCGCCGCCGTTCGTGCATATCTGGCTGGTAAGACAAGCGTTATTGCGACGCTCAAAACCGTGGGTGCAACACGCAAAATCATCTTCCAGACCTACTTCATTCAGATCGGTGTGCTGACCCTGGCAGGCGTGTTGATCGGCGTCATTCTTGGTGCAGGTCTGCCGGTTGTATTTGCACCTCTGATCGAGGCACGCTTGCCAATCCCTGCGGTCTTCACCATTTACCCGGCCCCCTGATCGAGGCTGCTATCTATGGCCTACTTGCCGCACTTGTCTTTACGCTGTGGCCATTGGCCAAGACCGAAGATATCCGCGCCGCAACCCTTTTTCGGGATGCGTTTACAGCCAGTGCGACACTGCCAAGCAAACGCTATCTGGCCGCAATTGCAGCGCTGTTAGTCGCATTGGTCGGCGCAGCCATCTGGTTTTCAGGCACCGTTTTTCTAACGCTTTGGACGGCAGGTGGCATTGCCGGGGCGCTGTCCATTCTGATTGTCGCAGCCATCGTCATCCGCTGGGTCGCACGGCGTTTTCGCAAACCCGCACGCGGCCGCTCCGCGCTCCGCCTTGCCTTTGGGTCCATTGGCGCGCGCGGTGGTGAGGCAACATCAGTTGTGTTGTCGTTGGGCCTGGGGCTTACCGTCCTCGCCGCCGTTGGCCAAATCGACGGCAATCTGCGTAGCTCTTTCTCAAACGATCTGCCAGAGGTGGCACCAAGTTACTTTTTCGTGGACATCCAGCCTGATCAGATCGACGGCTTCCGCGAACGGCTGGATACGGACACGGCCGTCAGCCGTGTCGATACCGCCCCGATGCTGCGTGGTATCATCACTCAAATCAATGGACGCTCTGCAGAAGAGGTCGCAGGCGGGCATTGGGTTACCCAAGGCGACCGCGGGATCACTTATGCGGATGCACAGCCCAAAGGCACAGAAGTGACAGCAGGCACTTGGTGGCCAGAAAACTATGACGGCCCACCCCAGATCAGCTTTTCCGCAGAAGAGGCCATCGAGATGGGCTTGCAACTGGGTGACATGATGACGGTGAATGTGCTTGGCCGCGATATCACCGCCGAAGTCACCAGCTTTCGCGATGTCAGCTGGGAAGACGCCGGCATCGGATTTGTCCTTGCCATGAATCAGGGAGCGCTTGCAGGCGCACCGCATAGCTGGATTTCAACCGTCTATGCCGAGGAAGAAGCCGAGGCGGCAATCCTGCGCGATCTTGCAACCGCCTATCCCAACATCACCGCGATCCGTATTCGCGATGCGATTGATCAGGTGATCGAACTGGTTGGCGGGATTTCAGCCGCAACCCGGTATGGGGCGCTGATCACGCTGGTCACGGGGTTTTTGGTTTTGGTTGGCGCAGCCGCAGCCGGTGAAAGGGCGCGTACGTTTGAGGCAGCGGTGCTGAAGACCTTGGGCGCGCCACGCAGCAGGATCATTACAAGCTTCGCGTTACGTGCCGCGATCCTTGGCTTTGCTGCCGGGACCGTTGCTTTGGGGGCCGAGCATCCTGGGCGGCTGGGCAGTGTCTACTTTCATTATGGAAACGGGCTACACCATCATCTGGTCGAACGCTTTGATGATCATCGGGGGTGGCGTGCTCGCCTCGCTTTTGGCGGGGTTGGCCTTTGCCTGGCGCCCGCTTTCGGCCAAACCGGCGCAAGTACTGCGGGCGCGCGAATGAGCGATCCCGCCTTCTTTGGCTATGGGAGCCTCGTCAATCTGGCGACGCATACCTATGACGATCCGCGCCCGGCTGTTCTGCACGGGTGGCGGCGTATTTGGCAACGAACAAACCTGCGTAAAGCGGCGTATCTTTCTGTCGTCCCCTGTGCACAAACCGCTTTGCACGGTGTCGTTGCCCGGGTTCCCGGTGCAGATTGGGCGGCACTTGATCAACGTGAAGCCGCCTATCAGCGCCATGACGTCAGCCAAACAATCCAACATGATGGCGTGATTGCCCCTACGGCTGTCTATCAAGTCAGGGCAGAGCATGTGGCAAAGGCCGAGGGTCACCCCATTTTGCTCAGCTATGTTGATGTCGTCGTGCAAGGTTACTTGCGGGTGCATGGCGATGAAGGTGTGGCGCATTTCTTTGAAACCACGGACGGGTGGGACGCGCCCGTTCTGGATGATCGGGCAGATCCGATCTATCCGCGCCATCAGACCCTCAGCGCCGCAGAACGCGCATTGACCGATCACCACCTATCGGCGGTGATGCAGAAGGCTGAATAAGCGCGCTTGCCGGGCAAAGGGTTCCGCTGTTTCAGATTCAGTTTCTTGCTTTGCCATCACACTGCGTGCCAGCAGCAGAGCAACCAGCGCAAAGACCGCACCACCCAGATACTGCCCGAATAGCACGCCCGGTGCCCCGAACCAGGCAGCCCCCACAATAACAAAGGGGATGGTGCCAAGCGTATGTCGCCCCCAATTCACAATTGTTGAATAGAACGGATGACCAAGGTTGTTGAAAGCGGCATTGGCCACAAAGATGACGCCGTTGAAAAAGAACATCAGCGATAGTGGGCCTGCGAAGAGGAAAACAATGGTCAACGCGATCCCGTCCTCCAGCTGGAACAGCATCTGAATACCGGGCCGTGCAAGAAAGAACAGACCGGACACAACGACAACCACCAGCGCCGTAAACAGCAACCCTTCACGAAACGCGCCGCGTACGCGGTCGTCCAAACCCGCCCCGGCGTTCTGTCCAATAATCGGGCCGATAGCACCAGAGAGGGCAAAAATGATCCCAAAGCCAACCGGTGTCATACGTGCGACGATAGCCATACCGGCGACAGCCTCTTCCCCGAATTCGGCCATAGCGCGGGTGACATAGGCCTGCCCGATCGGGGTCGCCAGCTGGGTCAGGATTGCGGGGACGGCGATGGCAAGAATGGGACGCAGATCAATCGTCAGACTACCGGGGGTTGGTTTATCAAAACCGCCGTAGTGCCGGATCAGGGGAAGCAACGCAGTGATCGCAATAACCACACGGGCGCAAACGCTGGCAAGAGCCGCACCGGTCAGTTCCAGATCGAACCCGAAGATCAGGATTGGATCAAGAACGGCATTGACCAACCCACCCCAGATCGTCGCCATCATCGCGCGGCGCGCATCACCATGCGCCCGCAGGATCGCCCCACCGATCATGCCGATCATCAGGAAAGGCAATGATGGCACGATGATTTGCAGGTAATGAACCGCAAGGTCGAGTGTTTCGCCGGTCGCCCCAAGAAGCGAGGCAAGATAGCCAAGATTGAACCAGACCATTGCCGCGAAGATCGCCCCAAAAATCACACCGTAAATCAGCGCATTCGTCGCTCGCCTGCGTGCCTCCTCTGGCTCACCTGCCCCCAATGCGCGGGCAACCAGTGCGCCCGCTGCAATCGCCATGCCGATGCCAAAAGATGTTGTGAAAAACAGGATCGCACCGGCATAACCGACAGCCGCTGCCAATTCTGCCTTACCCAGCATCGAGATAAAGATCATGTCGACAAAGTCGACAAGGAACACCGCCATCAAGCCAATAGATGCGGTCAGCGACATGACAGAGATATGCCCAAACAGGCTACCTTGCGTGAATTTGGCCTGGGCGTCGGCGGTCTTGGTATCGCTCATCTTGTCAGTGCGCCCTGCGTTTTGGGTTTGATAACGCCATGGAACGCAGGACATTGCGCAGATTTCAAGACATTTCAGCCGTCGAATGTGGGCCGTGTCTGCAACAATGGCATCACATCTGCCATTTCAGGACCGCGCTGACGCCCCGTGACAGCCTTGCGCAACGGCATGAACAGGCCCTTGCCTTTGCGCCCGGTCGCCTCTTTGACGGCTGTCGTCCACTCACCCCAAGTCTCTGAGGTATAAGGCAAAGGTGGCAACATGGCGAAAGCTTCGGCTACGAATGCGCGGTCCTCATCTTCGACCAATGGTGTTGCGCCGTCGCGGAACAGTGTCCACCAGTCGGCAACCTCATCAAGGCTGTTGATGTTGTCGCGTACAACAATCCAGAACGGCTCTTTCATGTCATCGGGGACACCCGCCGACGTGAGAACATCGGCCACGTCGCCTGACCCAAGGGTTGCCAGATGACGCGTTGTGAGCGGGATCAGGTCCTGGGCGTCGAACTTTGTGGGCGCCGAGCCGAATTTGGATACATCGAAACCGGCCACCACTTCGGTAATGTCGCTGCGCAACTCAACTGGGTCAGAGGACCCCAGACGCGCCATTAAGGACAGGATCGCTTGCGGTGCGATGCCTTGCTTGCGCAGATCACGCAGGGCCAATGTGCCGAGGCGCTTTGACAGCGCCTCGCCGTGTGGGCCGGTTAACAAGGAGTGGTGCGCGAAACGCGGCACATCACCACCCAGCGCTGCGATCATCTGGATCTGCGTGGCGGTGTTGGTCACGTGATCAGACCCACGCACAACATCCGTAATGCCCATTTCAGTATCATCCACCACGGACGCCAGGGTGTAGAGGATTTGGCCATCATTCTTGAACAAGACCGGATCACTGACCGAGGCCGCATCGATTGAAATGTCACCGATGATCCCATCGGTCCATTCGATCCGTTTGTGATCCAGCTTGAACCGCCAATGCGAGCCGCGTTCGGCACGTAGTGTATTCTTTTCGTCGTCAGAAAGGTCCAGCGCCGCACGGTCATAAACCGGGGGCTTGCCCATGTTCAGCTGTTTCTTGCGCTTGAGGTCAAGCTCAACCGGGGTCTCAAAACACTCATAAAGCTTACCCATATCAATCAGCTTTTGCTTGGCCGCAAGGTAGTTTTCCATGCGTGCGGATTGGTGTTCGACCCGATCCCATGTGAAGCCGAGCCACGTCAGGTCTTCTTTCACGCCTGCGATGTACTCATCCTTCGAGCGCTCGGCGTCCGTGTCATCAATCCGCAGAATGAACGTGCCGCCCTGTTGCCGCGCGATAGCATAGTTAAAAAGGGCCGCGCGCAGGTTGCCAATATGCAGCCAGCCGGTGGGGGATGGGGCGAATCTGGTGGTGATCATAGGTGCGTCTCCTGTTGGGGCGCTTTGAGCATGAGACGGGTAAGATGTCCAGTTTGGCACGCGTTACACCGGGGCGTTGCCCCTCGCCCCTAAGTTTGATTTGACAAGAAAGGCGGCCTTAAGTTGGCGTCACTGGCCAGCGTTTGCCCAAATCATCGATGCCAGCACGAATGATCTCTGCGACCACATCCAGATCGACGTCCGTCAGTTTGTTGATGTAAAGGCATGATTTGCCAAGCTTATGCTTGCCGAGGCGGTCCAGAATGGGCTGAAAATCAGCATAACCGGGCATGATATAAAGCGACAGGCTCGCCTTGCGCGGACTGAAACCGGTGGCGAGAAAGTCGCCACTACGCCCGCTTTCATAGGCATAGTGATACTGACCATACCCGATGATTGTCGGACCCCACATTTGGGGTTGCCACCCGGTGACATCTCGAAACATCTTATCAAGCACCGCTGCATCCGCGCGTCGGGTCGGGTGCTCTACCGCAGCGATGAAATCATCCGCGCTTTGGTTCGTTACCTGGGTCTTATTATCGGCCATGCATGTTTTTAGCATGGTTTAGGTCGGTCTCAAAGGCAGCGCCTTCGCGGACTTCCCATATCCCATTGGGCGCGCCACGCACGTCGGTTCTGCCTTCAATAAGGTACTTGCCGCGCTTTTCCAGCCGGATACTGATCTGATTGACGATGTCTTGAGATTCATGGGTCAGATGGATAACGTCAAATGGCGTGTCTCCCTCGTCGGTCTTGAATGTGAGCCTTGTGTGTTTGGCAAGAAGCGGAATGTGCCTTCTGATATGCTGCAGGTCGTCCAATGCGATTGACGCTTGCGGCGACGTCATACTGACCGCCTCATCGCTGATCGTCATTTTAATCTTGGGCGGGTGCCTTGGGAAAGCCGCCCAGAGGCCAACCGCAAGCAAACCCGGTCCCGGCAACAGGATTAAAATGTCAGATATGCTGTCAATTGCCGAGAGACCGAAAAGAAAGACCAGCAACGTCAGCGGCAGCCCTATCATGATCAACAACCCGCCACCAAGCTGCCGCATCTTCTGGTTCTCCCTGATGACCGTATCAGTCATCAAAGGTGTCTGATTTGAAACCTGCGACAAGCGTTTCAAACTGCTCAGTATATTTGGCCAGCCGTTTGGCGTCTTTTGTTGAACTCAGAAACGGCTTGCGCCAAGCCTGTCACCATGACATCCTTGCCATCAGCGACGTAGCCCGCCCGTTGATAAGGTGCCAGGCTTGCGCAGCGTATATCGGGCCGCTTGGCCCGCAGATAAGCGTATTCCTCTGTCGGGAATGTGTTGGGCAGGCTCAGATCGTGCAACGCCATGCAGCCGACTAATGGGCGCAGGCTATCATCGCCCAATTTCAGCGACATCAGACTGAGTTCACGCAAATTGGGAAGTGCGCAAAGCGGCTCCAGCGTGTCGATCAACTGGGTCGAATTCATACCGCTAACCAGCGTGAGTGTTTCCAACCCGATAACCTTGCCAACCGGTTCAATATCGTTTGCGTAGCGTATGTCATCAAGCACCAGATACCGCAGATGCATACCCGCCAGTGGCGACAGATCGGCCAGTTTTTGCACCCACCATAGGTTTAACAGGTTCAACCGTGGCATCTGCCGCAGTGGTTCAAGCGTTGTGGTTCGCAGCCCTTTGAAGCTCAGTGCTTTCACATCAACACACGTGCACAGATGGGTGAGTTCCTTTTCGTTCACCGAATAGCCAAAGGCCGCATCACCAGTCAGTGTTTGCTTGATATCGAGAATCCGGTGCAATGTGCCATCGACAAAGACATGCCCTCCCTTGCCCTCAGGCACCCGCGCCGGGCCGCAGGCGGCATCAAGTGCCAGACTTAGTTTGGCATGGGTCTTGAATTCTGGTTCAGCTGTCATCCCGCCAACGGTTGACGATTGGATAGCGTCGGTCAAGCCAGAACGCCCGATCTGACAAACGCGGCCCGGGGGCAGATTGAAAGCGTTTGTATTCGCTGATGTAGATCAAGTGTTCGACCCGCTTAACCGTATCCCGGTCATACCCGGCGGCCACGCAATCGGCGACCGAGGCTTCACTATCCACCAGCATCATCAAGATACCGTCGAGCACGTCATAGGGCGGTAGGCTGTCTTCGTCCTTTTGATCGGGGCGCAGTTCGGCTGAGGGTGGCTTGTCGATAATCGCGACCGGGATCACCTCACCCTCCGGGCCCTTCATCCAGTCACGGTGGTTCGCATTGCGCCAGCGCGCGGCCTCGAAAACGCGGGTCTTGTACATATCCTTGATCGGATTGTAGCCGCCCGCCATATCGCCATAGATCGTGGCATAGCCAACCGCGACCTCGGATTTGTTGCCAGTCGTCAAAAGCATCTCGCCAAACTTGTTTGACTGCGCCATCAGCAGCAGACCGCGAATACGGGATTGAATATTTTCCTCGGTCAGGTCCGCTTCCAGCCCGTCAAAAAGAGGCGCAAGCGCTTCGGTCACGGCGGCACGTGGCCCGGCAATGCTGATCGTATCGTATTCGCAACCCAGCGCATCCGCAGCGGCGGCCGCATCATCCAGTGACCCCTGCGAGGTGTATTCGGACGGCAGCATCACACAGCGGACATTCTCGGCGCCCAGCGCGTCAGTGGCGATCGCCGCGACGATTGCGCTGTCGATCCCACCTGAGAGGCCAAGCAGCGCTTTCCTGAACCCGGTCTTACGCATGTAGTCGCGCAGGGCTTCGACCATCACACGGTAGTCCTGCTCCATCGTGTCAGGCAGCGTCGCCTTTTCGCCATCCAGCGCAACCCACCCCTGATCGGTCAGCTCAAAATCGACATGCGCCAGCACGCTTTCCATGATCGGCATCTGTACAGCCAATTTTCCGCCACGATTGAGGACGAACGATCCACCATCAAACATCTGATCATCCTGTCCGCCGACCAGATTAATATAGACCAGCGGCACATCATTCTCGATCACCCGGCTGACCATGTTGTTCATGCGGATGGGAAACTTACCCCGGAAATAGGGCGACCCATTGGGAACAACCAAGATCTCAGCCCCACTTTCGACCATGGCTTCGCAGACGTCCGGGTACCACGCGTCCTCACAAATCGGGTTGCCGATACGCGCGCCGTTGTTGTGCGCATATGGACCTGCGATATCGGCACTTTTGAAAAGGCGCACTTCGTCAAAGACGTTGAAGTTGGGCAAGAAGTGTTTCCGCGCACGCGATACGATCTGCCCATCGCGCAGGGTGAAATAGGCATTATAAAGGCGCTCTTCCTCAACAACCGGCGCGCCGATGGACAAGGCCGGACCATCCGCACAATCCTTAGCCAGCGCCAACAGATGCGCCATCGCATCCGCGACGAAGGCAGGTTTGGCGACCAGGTCCTGTGTCTGGTAGCCGGTCAAGAACATCTCTGGCAGGGCGACCAGATCAGCACCCGCAGCCTTGCCTTCGGCCCAAGCTGCACGCGCCTGATCGGCGTTGTCCGCAATATCCCCAACCGTGGGATTTAACTGTGCCATGGTGAGGCGTAGAAATTTTGTCATAGTTTTGTCCCAATGCCTTGGCATTCATGTAACAGAAAGAGACGCGGGGGAAAGCCGTTTGACGTCTGCGACAGTTCGTCGTTGTCAGGTGCGGCCTCCTTTCATAAGCTGCGTCAACGTTGAAGCGAACGGAGAAACGGATGACGATGTTTGGATTACCTAAGGCTGTGGCAGTCGCCATCGTTGCCACGAGCTTGGCATCGCATGCGGCAGCGCAAGAAGTTCAGACAAAGCAGTATGATGACGGTGGTATCTACGAAGGCACCTTCGTTGATGGTAAACAGGACGGCACCGGCACATATCGCCTGCCCAACGGGTATGAATATACCGGCCAGTGGGTTGCAGGCGAAATTCGCGGCGAAGGCATCGCCACGTTCCCCAACGGCTCGGTCTATGAAGGATCGTTTGTTGCAGGCAAACCAGAGGGCCAGGGGCGAATCACATTTGCAGATGGCGGCACATTTGAAGGCGAATGGGTCGACGGAAACATCACTGGGCAAGGAATCGCCGAATACGCCAATGGCGTGATTTACGAAGGCGCGTTCCGCAATGCACGCCACCACGGTACAGGCACGATGACCAGCCCGGGTGGCTATATCTACGAAGGTGCTTGGCTGAACGGCGAAAAGGAAGGTGAGGGCAAGATCACCTATCCTGATGGCGCGATCTACGAAGGCACACTGAAAGCAGGCGAACGCGATGGCACCGGCACGCTGACCATGGCCGATGGTTTGGTTTACAGTGGCGCCTGGGTTGATGGCCAAATCCAGGGTATCGGTACACTCTCACAGCCAAATGGCGATGTCTACGAAGGCGCATTGGTCAACGGCCGCCGTGAGGGTGAGGGTCTGGTAACCTATGCCAATGCCGACACCTACGAAGGCACTTTTTTGAACGATCGCCGTCATGGCACCGGCACATTCCGCGGTACAGACGGCTATGTCTATGTTGGCTCTTGGGTCGAAGGTAAGATCGAAGGCGAGGGCGAGGTCACCTACCCTGACGGCTCTGTTTATGTTGGTCAGTTCATGAACGACCTGGCCAATGGCACTGGCAAGATCACCTATCCTGATGGCTCGACCTACGAAGGCGCATGGGAAGCAGGCGTGATCAATGGCGTTGGTGTCGCGACATATGTGAACGGCCTTGTTTACGAAGGCGAGTTCCTGAACGCTAAGAACCACGGTCAAGGTAAGATGACTTATGCTGATGGTTACGTCTATGAAGGCCAGTGGTCTGAAGGGCAACGCAATGGTTTAGGTCGAGCGGTCTATGCTGATGGCACCATCTATGTCGGTGAATTCCTCAACGGGCAACGCAATGGCGATGGTGAGATCACGCTGCCTGACGGCTTCAACTATGTCGGCCAGTGGCAGGACGGTGAAATCAGCGGCGAAGGCCTTGCGACCTATGCCAACGGTGACGTCTACGAGGGCAACTTCGTGCGTGGCCGCCGTGAAGGCGAAGGGACCATGCGTTATGCTACAGGACAAGAGAGCATTGGCATCTGGTCAGATGGTGCGTTGGTGTCAGAGACGACGAAGAGCGAATAAACAAGTATAGTGTGCGTTTTAAGAAGGTGGCTGTTCAGCCAGCTTCTTTCGCTTTAAGTTTCTAAACCAACTCGCCCGCGTCCATACGCTGTAGAAAATCGTTAGCTTCCCTAAGAACCGCCTCTTTCCGTACATCATCCATACGATCCCAAACCCGGTACATATTGCCCATACGTGGATTCCCTGAAAATCGTGCGCGGTGCCGATCCAAAAAATGCCAATAGAGCAGGTTGAACGGGCAAGCATTTTCGCCGGTTTTGTCCTGCACACGGTAAGTACAAGTTCCGCAATAGTCGGACATTTTGTGGATATAGTTGCCAGAAGAGATGTAGGGCTTAGAAGCAACAATCCCATTGTCGGCAAATTGGCTCATCCCGATCACGTTGGGCGCTTCGACCCATTCGTATGCATCTGCATAGACGGCCAGATACCACCCGTGAACCTCTGCGGGCGCGATACCGGCCAGCAATGCGAAGTTGCCTGTAACCATCAGGCGCTGGATGTGATGCGCATAGGCCTCTGCCTTGGTTTGGTCCACAGATTTATCCATGCAGTTCATTTTGGTCTCACTGCCCCAGTACATCGCAGGCAGCTTGCGGTCATGGCCAAGCGCATTGCGTGTCGTGTAGCCCGGCCCTTCACGGAAATAGATGCCACGCACATATTCGCGCCAGCCGATGATCTGCCGAATGAATCCTTCGACAGCATTCAAAGGGGCATGGCCATCGTAGTAAGCCTGTTCTGCTTTCTGGCAAACCTCAAGCGGGTCCAATAAACCTGCATTGATGTAAAGCCCGATGACCGCGTGATAAAGGAAGCGATTGTCGTTGATCATCGCATCCTGAAAATCCCCAAACTTTGGCAGGCCACCTGTTAACCAATGTGCAAGGTGTTGGCGCGCCTGATCAGTATCTGTCGCAAACCAAAACGGCGTCAGATCGCCAAAGTTCTCGGCAAAGCGCCTGCCGACCAGCATCAGCACCTCTTGCACTGCTTCATCCGGCGCAAACCGCATTGGTCCGGGATAATCAACTTGGTCCGGTGCAGGCTTACGATTGTCATGGTCGTAGTTCCACTTGCCGCCTTCCGGCTTATCACCGTCCATCAACAGGCCGGTCTTACGCCGCATATCGCGATAGAAATACTCCATCCGCAGTTGTTTGCGACCCTTAGCCCAATCGTCAAACTCCTGATGGGTCGCGATAAAGCGGGTATCGGGCAAACTGTGGGTTTTGAGAGGCATAGCGCCCAAAGCCTCAATTAAGCGCCATTCGCCTGGCTCGGTGTAAACCACGCCTGAGGCATCATATTCGGCGGCCCGACGGATCAATTCTCCGGCAATCGACCCGGTGTTCGCTTGATCATCCAGTTTGGTGTAAGCTACTACCCAACCCTCTTTGCGCAACTTGTCAGCAAACTTGCGCATGGCTGAGAAGGTAAATGCAATCTTCTTGGGATGGTGCGGTACATAGCTAGCCTCATCCGCCACCTCTGCCATGACCACTATGTCGGTCGCCTTATCCGTTTTGAGAAGGGCCGAAAGGCCTGACGAAAGCTGATCACCCAGAACCAGAACCAACCTCACCAGACAATCTCTTGCCCGGCATAGTCATAGAACCCGCCGGTCTGCTCGGGCTTTAGCTTGGCTATAACGCCCAGCATGTTCGCCGCTGCCTCATCTGCAGGAACAGTCTTGTGACGCCCGGCATAGTTTTGCGTGAAGGGCGTTTCGACCGTACCGGGATGCATTGACACACAGATTGACTGTTTATGCGACCGGCCCAACTCAATCGCGGCGCCACGGACAATCTGGTTCAGCGCGGCTTTAGACGCGCGATAAGAATGCCAGCCGCCGATTTTGTTATCCCCAATGGATCCGACGCGGGCTGACAGGGTCGCCACTACACCGCGTTTGTCTTTCGGCAAAAGACGGGCCACATGCTGCAGGATCAGGGCGGGACCAATCGTGTTCACAGCAAACACCCGCGTCATATCTTCGGGCTTGATTGCGGAAAGTGCTTTTTCAGGTGTTCCCCAGAGCGGTGCCAAGATCCCCACCGCGACAAAGATCAAATCAAAGCTGCCAATCTGGTGTGACATACAGCGTTCAACAGATGCCGGATTCGCCACGTCAAACCCGTCCACGGACCGCGACAGTGGCACGACCTCCCACCGGTCCTTGCTCAATCGCTGTGTCACAGCCGACCCGATGCCGCCGCTTGCCCCAATCACCAATGCTCGCATGAATGTCTCCTGTGAATGGCTGACAGGTAGGGCCTCCATTGTCCCAGACAAGGTGGCTGGCACGCGCATTTGTCCTGGCCAAAAAACTCTGTAGCGGCACGCATTACACCTTTTCAACAACTTCGTGAGCGCTATAGTGCGGCTCATGATGATGTGCGCACATACGACTTCGACAGCCTCCAAGGGGCTGCTTTCGCGCGACATCCTACTCCTTAGCTGCCTCTGAGCGTGCCTGTCGGCGCGACCGCTCAGAGGGTGAAACGCGCCATGACAAGCTAAGGACCAAAGGAATACAAGAATGACCAGATCGAACGAAGTGTTGATATTCGACACCACCCTGCGCGATGGCGAGCAGTCGCCCGGCGCGACCATGACCCACAACGAGAAACTGGAAATCGCCGAGATGCTGGACGACATGGGCGTCGACATCATCGAAGCGGGGTTTCCCATCGCCTCTGAAGGTGATTTTCAAGCGGTCAGCGAGATTGCCAAGCTGGCACAGTCAGCCACCATATGTGGTCTCTCCCGCGCCAACTACAAAGACATCGACCGCTGCTGGGAAGCTGTAAAGCACGCCAAGTCACCACGCATCCATACCTTCATCGGCACCTCGCCTCTGCACCGGGCCATCCCGAACCTGAACATGGACGAAATGGCCGAGCGGATCCACGACACCGTGACCCACGCCCGCAACCTCTGCGACAATGTCCAATGGTCGCCGATGGACGCGACGCGGACCGAGTGGGATTACCTGTGTCGTGTTGTTGAAATCGCGATCAAAGCGGGTGCGACGACGATTAATATTCCGGATACGGTGGGGTATACCGCCCCGGTTGAAAGTGCCGATCTGATCCGCAATCTGATTGCGACTGTGCCTGGTGCGGATGAGGTGATCTTTGCGACCCACTGCCACAATGACCTTGGCATGGCGACCGCAAACTCGCTGGCCGCCGTCGAAGGGGGTGCGCGTCAGATCGAGTGTACGATCAACGGGCTGGGCGAACGGGCCGGGAATACCGCACTGGAAGAGGTCGTCATGGCGCTGAAGGTGCGCCGCGATATCATGCCTTACACCACCAAAATCGACACGCGCAAGATCATGAATATCTCGCGCCGGGTCGCGACGGTTTCTGGCTTTGCCGTGCAGTTCAACAAAGCCATCGTTGGCAAGAACGCCTTCGCACACGAAAGCGGCATCCACCAGGATGGGATGCTGAAGAACCGCGAAACTTTTGAGGTGATGAAGCCCGAGGATGTGGGTCTGTCAGGAACCTCCCTGCCCTTGGGCAAACACTCTGGCAGGGCCGCGTTGCGCGCCAAGCTGAACGAGCTGGGTTTTGATCTGGCGGACAATCAGTTGAACGATGTCTTCGTCCGGTTCAAAGATCTGGCCGACCGCAAAAAAGAAGTTTTTGATGACGACCTAATGGCCTTGGTCACGCAAAATAACGCCGAGGACGACCGTCTGAGATTGAAATCCCTGCGCGTGGTTTGTGGCACGGATGGTCCGCAAAAGGCCGACATGGTGATGGAGGTTGACGGCGCCGATGTTGAAACATCGGCCACGGGTGACGGGCCTGTAGATGCCACTTTCAATGCGGTCAAAGCCCTCTTCCCTCATGGCGCACGCCTGCAACTCTATCAGGTGAGTGCGGTGACCGAGGGGACCGATGCGCAAGCGACCGTTTCCGTCCGGATGGAAGAAGACGGGCGTATCGCAACCGGCCAATCCGCCGACACCGACACGGTTGTGGCGAGCGCCAAGGCATACATCAACGCGCTGAACCGCCTGCTGGTGCGCCGTGAACAATCCGAGCCCGGCTATGATGTCAAAGGTGTCAGCTACAAGGACACCTAAAGCATCTGATACGACTCAGTCTGAAAGCGGCGATCCATGCCTTTGGGTTGCCGCTTTTCATTTGGGTCGAGGCGCCGTGACAGGAGAGTGACACTCCAACAGCCAGGATAGTTGAAAAAGTGTAATTACTTTCCAAATCGGTCGGCGGATAAGCAGTCTGAAAAGCAGAAAAGTATAAGCAGCAAATTGCCGCCGCGTTTCCATTCAGCAGGGGTTCTATCCCCAGACCACTAGCTCTATAACCAAATGAAACCCGCGAAGCAGGGCATTCGCGGAAAAGGGACACTGGGATTGGGAAGGCCACGGGCATGGCAGGCTTCGGCGGATTGTTTTCTTCGGACATGGCGATTGATCTAGGGACGGCGAACACGCTGGTCTATGTGAAGGGCAAAGGCATCATTTTGTCCGAACCCTCGGTCGTCGCCTACCACGTCAAAGAAGGCGTAAAGAAGGTCTTGGCCGTAGGGGAAGATGCTAAACTGATGTTGGGCCGGACCCCCGGCAGCATCGAGGCGATCCGTCCGATGCGCGACGGTGTCATCGCCGACTTTGATACCGCTGAAGAGATGATCAAACACTTTATCCGCAAAGTGCACCGCCGGTCGACATTCTCGAAACCTAAGATCATTGTTTGCGTTCCACACGGTGCAACCCCGGTTGAGAAACGTGCAATCCGTCAATCGGTGCTGTCCGCAGGTGCACGACGCGCAGGTTTGATTGCCGAGCCAATCGCAGCGGCTATCGGTGCTGGCATGCCGATTACGGACCCAACGGGCAACATGGTCGTCGACATCGGTGGTGGCACAACTGAGGTTGCTGTCTTGTCACTGGGTGACATCGTGTATGCCCGCTCGGTCCGCGTTGGTGGCGACCGTATGGATGAGGCGATCATCAACTATCTGCGCCGTCAACATAACCTGCTGATCGGTGAAAGCACGGCTGAGCGGATCAAGACGTCCATTGGTACCGCACGTATGCCCGACGATGGCCGTGGCCAGTCAATGCACATTCGGGGCCGCGACCTGCTGAATGGCGTGCCCAAGGAAACCGAGATCAGCCAAGCGCAAGTTGCTGAGGCTTTGGCCGAACCCGTGCAACAAATCTGCGAGGCCGTGATGACTGCGCTGGAAGCAACCCCGCCAGACTTGGCAGCGGACATTGTGGACCGTGGTGTCATGCTCACCGGGGGCGGTGCCCTTTTGGGTCAGCTTGATCTGGCGCTGCGCGAACAGACGGGTTTGGCGATTTCGGTGGCCGACGAGTCACTCAATTGTGTAGCCTTGGGGACAGGCCGCGCACTGGAATATGAAAAACAGCTGCGGCATGTGATAGACTACGACAGCTAATACCAACGCGAGGGAACATCCGCCCTTGGCACGTGACAAGAACAGCGAAGATTTCGTCGGCCCGATCCGCAGATTGCTGGTCGGGGTTTTGGTATTGGCACTGTTGGGTTTGTTTCTGGTTTGGCGCATCGACAGCCCGCGTGTCGAGCGATTGCGGGCAGCGGCGGTTGATGCCGTCGTCCCCTCCTTTGATTGGGCGATGGCACCGATCACCGGGGCGGCAAATCTGATCAGTGACTTTCAAAGCTACCAACAATTGCGCGCGCAGAACCAAGATTTGCGCCGCGAGTTGCAGCAGATGAAGGCCTGGAAAGAAGCCGCCCTGCAATTGGAGCAGGAGAACGCAAAACTGCTTGACCTCAACAACGTGAGCCTTGATCCCCAACTCACCGTTGTAACGGGCGTTGTCGTGACCGACAGCGGGTCACCATTCCGTCAGTCTGTCTTGATCAATGTCGGCGCACGCGACGGCATCATCGACGGTTGGCCGACGATGGATGCCATCGGTCTGGTAGGGCGTGTCGCGGGCGTGGGCCAGAATACCAGCCGCGTCATGCTACTGACCGACACATCCAGCCGCATACCGGTCACAATCCAACCGTCAGGGCAGAAGGCCATTCTGGCGGGCGATAACTCACTCAACCCGCCGCTGGAATTTCTTGAAGATACAGCGCTTGTGCGACCGGGCGACCGGGTTGTGTCATCTGGCGACGGTGGCGTGTTTCCGGCAGATCTGTTGGTCGGGCAGGTCGCGTTGGACACCGACGATCGACTTCGGGTGCGTTTAGCAGCCGACTATCAGCGGCTCGAGTTCTTGCGCGTTCTGCGTTCGCAACCTCATGAAGACATCGCAGATCCCAACAACCTGCTGACACCCGAGGCAGAGTTCTTTGGCCCCGCCGGGATCAATCCAACCTCGGTCCGCGCTTTGGAGCTAACTGATGGCTGAGCGGATGGACCGGAAAACTTGGATGCAAGGCGGCGTTTTTCTGGCGTTAGCATTCATGCTGATCGTCATTGATCTTGTGCCACTGGACATGCGCCCCTCACTTTGGGCTTTTCCTGACTTGCTGTTAGCGGCGACCTTGGTATGGGTCGTGCGCAAACCAACATATGTTCCTGTGGCTGTGATCGCGCTGCTGTTTCTCATGACGGACTTCTTGTTCATGCGTCCCCCGGGTCTGTGGGCGGCACTGGTTGTAATCCTGAGTGAAATCTTGCGCCGCCGACATCGCGAATTTCGCAATATGCCTTTGCTGGTGGAATGGGGCACGGTTGCATTTGGGATACTCTCCATTACGGTCATCAATCGTCTTGTGCTGGCCGTCGTCATGTCGCCACAAGCGCCTTTGGCACTGACATTGATCGAGATGATTGCGACAATCCTTGTTTACCCCGTCGTATTGCTTGTCGCCCATTTCATCTTTGGCGTATCGCGCACATCACCCGGAGAGATCGGCAGTAAAGGGCAAATCCTGTGAAGCGGCCCCCAAAGGATATCATTGCAAGCGCACGCACGATCAGCCGCCGTGCTTTGGTTATGGGCGGTGCCCAACTTGGTGTCATCGGTGCGCTGGGGTGGCGCCTGCAATCCATGCAGGTCGAGCAGGCCGATCAGTTCCGCCTGCTTGCCGAAGAAAACCGGATCAACATCCGCCTGTTGCCCCCGGCGCGCGGGCTCATTTTTGACCGCAACGGCATCGCAATTGCGGACAACGAACAGAACTATCGCGTCGTCATGGTACGTGAAGACGCCTAAGCGACGTTGGGGAGGTCCTCGCCAAGCTGACCGAGATTGTCGACATTGACCCCAGCGATCTGTCGCGCGCCATGGAGGAAATGCAGCGACGGTCGCCTTTTGTGCCTGTCACCATCGCAGACCGCCTGTCTTGGGAGGACGTTGCCGAGATCAACCTTAACACCCCTGCCCTGCCCGGCATTCAGGCTGAGGTGGGGCTGAGCCGCGTCTACCCCTGGGGTGCCGATCTGGCTCATGTCGTTGGATACGTCGGCCCGGTCAGTGACTATGACCTCGGCCGCATTGATGACCCCGACCCATTGCTGCAAATCCCCAAGTTCCAGATCGGCAAGACCGGTGCAGAAAACAAGCTTGAGCGGACCTTGCGAGGCAGCGCTGGTACCCGCCGCATCGAGGTAAACGCCGCCGGTCGGATCATGCGTGAATTGGACCGGCAGGAAGGTGATCCTGGCAAGGACATTCAGCTAACGCTGGATAGTCGTCTGCAAAGCTATGTGCAGGCCCGACTGGATGGCGAATCCGCTGGTGCGGTTGTTATTGATCTTGAGAACGGCGATCTGCGCGCCATCGCCTCTGCCCCGGCATTTGACCCCAATCTCTTTGTACGCGGGATATCTGTACCGGATTGGACCGCGTTGAACGAAGACAAATACCGCCCGCTGGCGGCAAAGGCTGTGCAAGGGACATATCCCCCCGGATCAACTTTCAAGATGGTCACGGTCATGGCCGCGATGGAGGCCGGACTCGTGACCCCGGATGAGACAGTGTATTGCCCCGGCTTCACGGATGTCTTCAACATCCGCTTCCACTGCTGGAAACGGGGCGGGCATGGCAACATGGACCTGCATGAGAGCCTCAAGCAAAGCTGCGATTGCTACTATTATGAGATCGCCCAGCGTGTTGGCATCGACAAGATGGCCGAGATGGCACGCAAACTGGGGTTGGGGGTGCGTCATGATCTGCCGCTATCAGCCGTCGCTGAAGGGTTAGCGCCAGACAAGGAATGGAAGGCCCGTGTACGGGGTGAGGAGTGGCGTATTGGTGATACGGTCAACGCCTCGATCGGGCAGGGCTATGTGCTGACCTCGCCTCTGCAACTGGCCGTTATGACCGCGCGGATTGCAACAGGCCGCACCGTGACTCCGCGTCTGATCCGGTTAATCGACGGCGTCGAGCAACCGACAGGTCTGGGCGAAAGTCTGGGGATCAATGAAAACACCCTGCGCCGCATTCGCGCCTCGATGGAGGATGTCTGCAACCATCGTCGTGGCACCGCCTATGGATCGCGGATCATAGATGATGCCCACAAGATGGCCGGGAAAACGGGAACCAGCCAGGTGCGCCGCATTACCCCCGAAGAGCGCGCCGCCGGTGTGACAAAAAACGAAGACCTGCCTTGGGAACGCCGGGATCACGCACTGTTTGTGGGTTACGCACCTTATGACAACCCGCGCTATGCGGTTTCTGTTGTGGTCGAACATGGCGGCGGCGGATCACGGGCGGCGGCACCCATCGCACGCGATATCATCCTGCAAGCCCAATATGGCGGCCCACCTCCACTCGAAGCTTATCCAGCTGGCGTCCGCGACAAGATCACCGAACAGCAACGCCGCATCGCCGCGCGTGTGCCGCCCGGTGCCAAGGGGCGCAGCCGCGCATGAGCTATCTTGAGTATAATACGAAGTATGTGCCGACCGGATTACGCAAGGTACTGCACCTGCATTGGCCAATTATCTTACTGCTTATCGCCGTAGCCTCTGCCGGTTTTTTGATGCTTTATTCTGTTGCTGGTGGCTCTATGACCCCCTGGGTCGAACCGCAGATGGAACGTTTTGTGCTTGGCATGGTGCTGATGATCATCGTCGCAATGGTCCCCATCTGGTTTTGGCGGAACATGGCGTTTCTTGCATATGGGGGATCGCTACTCTTGCTTTTGGGCGTCGAATTTTTTGGCGAGGTGCGCATGGGTGCACAGCGCTGGATCGACATCGGTTTTATGCGTTTGCAACCATCTGAGCTGACCAAGATCACATTGGTGATGTTTCTGGCAGCTTACTATGACTGGCTGCCCAACAAGAAAACATCGCACCCACTGTGGGTGGCTTTACCTGTTTTGTTCATCCTTGCGCCGACAATGCTGGTGCTCAATCAACCCGACCTTGGGACGGCGTTGTTGCTACTGATCGGTGGCGCGTCAGTGATGTTTCTGGCAGGCGTGCATTGGGCCTACTTTGCAACTGTCGTTGGTGGCGGGATCGCCGCAATCGTTGCTGTTTTCCAAAGCCGCGGGACGCCCTGGCAGCTGCTCAAAGACTATCAGTATCGTCGCATTGATACGTTTCTGGATCCCGCCAATGACCCGCTGGGTGCCGGGTATCACATCACCCAAGCCAAGATTGCTTTGGGATCGGGCGGATGGACGGGCCGCGGGTTCATGCAAGGTACCCAGTCACGCCTGAACTTTCTGCCTGAAAAACACACTGACTTTATCTTTACGACGCTGGCGGAAGAGTTCGGCTTTATCGGCGCGTCTACCCTGCTCGCACTCTACTTGCTGATCGTCGTTTTCTGCATCATATCTGCGATGAGCAATCGCGACAGGTTCGCATCTTTGCTGACACTTGGTATCGCGATGACGTTCTTTCTTTTCTTTGCCGTGAATATGGCCATGGTCACCGGGCTTGCCCCGGTTGTCGGTGTCCCGTTGCCCCTGGTCAGCTATGGCGGATCAGCCATGCTGGTACTGCTGGTGGCCTTCGGTTTGGTTCAAAGCGCACATGTCCATAGGCCCCGCTGATGCTGAATATTCTCTTTTCCGCAAAACCTGCCGCGTGGGCAGAATATGAAGGTCCGCTCAACGCAGCCTTCGCCAAGGTAGGTCTTGCTGCACACCTTTCATTGGATCACGCGCCAGAGGATGTCGACTACATCATCTTTGCGCCAAACGGACCCGTGACCGATTTTCGCCCCTACACCAATACCAAAGCTGTGATGGGCCTATGGGCTGGGGTCGAGGCCATTGTCGACAATGAAACCCTAACCCAGCCGCTTTGCCGGTTGGTCGATGACAGCTTGACCAACGGTATGATTGAGTGGGTTACAGGACATACATTGCGCCATCATCTTGGCATGGATACGCATATCTTTGGCCAAGACGGCATTTGGCGAGACGAGAGTTTTCCGCCAGTGGCCGCCGATAGGCCTGTTACGATCCTTGGTATCGGGGCTTTGGGCGCTGCATGCGGGCAGGCGTTGCACGCGTTGGGGTTCCCCGTGACCGGGTGGAGCCGGAGTCCGAAAGACATTCCGAACATGCGTTGCCTGCATGGCACTGACGGACTGTACGAGGCGCTGACGGACGCACAGATTGTGATCTTGCTGCTACCGCAGACCCAAGAAACAGTGAACATACTGAATGCGGAAACACTATCACTGATGGCCAGCGGCGGCTTTGTCATCAACCCGGGTCGCGGACCGCTGATTGATGATGCCGCACTTCTGGCCGCACTTGAGAGCGGTCAAATTGCACATGCGACGCTTGATGTGTTCCGCCAAGAGCCCTTACCGCAGGACGATCCGTTCTGGGCGCACCCGCAAGTTACGGTGACCCCGCATATCGCGTCAACAACCCGGCCAGAAACGGCGGCAGACGTTATTGTCGAAAACATCAGCCGCGGCGAGGCGGGCGCACCGTTCCGCTTTATTGTTGACCGCAGGCGCGGCTACTAACGTAGTTTCGGCGGGCGTCCAGGGTCCATTCCCGGTGCGCCGGGTACATGCGGTGCTGCGGGTTCGGGCAGATCGAAGCGCAGGCCAACCTTGGCCAAATGCGCGGCCAGCGGGTCGCTCGCCCTGACAAAAAGCACGTCCATAACGCCAGCCTCGATACCCGAGAAGGTCAGCGCCTCGCTGGCCGCCGAGGCAAGCGCCTTTTCCGCACCTTCAACCGCATCAATGAAAGCCAGAACATGCCCGCGCGCGCCATCCTCATATGTCGCAGCCGCAAGATAGGCGAACCGCGCCATCCCAGCAGCAATGGCCAGCTTGCGATCCAACCCGGACACAACGGCCTCGGGCAAACCACCCGGTGCGGATACTTCGGTCAAACGTGCTTCAGTCTCATTCGGGCCGTGCGAAAGCGTCGCGACCAGCCAATCAACGGCCTCGGCCGGAACCAACATCGCTGATGGGGCGACCTCGAGGTTCAACGCCAGCCCGATCCCCTGCCCGGCCAGCATTTCCACCAACGCGCGCCCGGGAACGCCCGCATAGGGCGCGACACGACCCACAAACTGGGACAGCCGCTCTTCACGGTCAAAAACGAGGGTGAACTGCTGATCCTCGATTTCAAAGAGTTCGGGTGTGATCTGATCGCCTTCCGCCTCAGCCCCTAGCAGCAGGAAAAGTTCTGTATCCGCAAGCCGCTCGTAAAACCGCAAACGGGCCGCATCATCTTCTGGTGCCGCTTCCATCGCTGCATGGGCTTGGTCAAGGTCGGTCATCGTAAAGCGTCTTTCACTTGAGCGCGCAGTTGTGGCAGCAAATCCGCCGTGAACCACGGGTTTTTCTTAAGCCACCCGGTATTGCGCCACGACGGATGAGGCAAGGGAAAGACACGCGGTGCATGGTCGCGCCAATTGCGGACCGTTTCGGTCACACCCGCCCGATTGCCAAGATGCCAATGATGCGCATAGCCGCCCACAAGAACGGTCAAAGGCGGATCACCCAGCACATCCATCACCCGGGCGTGCCAAGTTTCGCCGCAAATCTTTGGCGGCGGCAGATCGGACCCTTTGGCATCATAGCCGGGGAAACAGAACGCCATCGGCACGATTGCAATCTGGCTGCGATCATAAAAAGTGGTGTCATCCAAGCCCAGCCAATCGCGCAGCCGGTCACCTGAACGATCCGTGAAAGGTCGCCCCGATTGGTGAACACGCAGTCCCGGTGCCTGCCCCGCAATCAGGACACGCGGCTTGCTCCTAAACCAGACTACTGGCCGTGGTTCATGGCGCGATACCGTTGCGGCAAAGCGGTTTGCGCAGATGCGGCAGGCTGATATCTCTTCTTGAACACCCATCAAGAAAAGGTCGCATAGGCATATGCGACTGTCACGCCCCTCTTTCGCGCTATAATCATGCCGCAATGTCCCATTATGGAAACGTGATGAAGCGTGTTAACACTTTGCCACTATAAGAAGATGTGCCCGATGATACGGGCCTGAGCGGGATTGAGATGTTAGAGTTTGCGGAAGTCAGCAAATCGTTTTGGACGGGCACCCAGCGCAAGGTAATCCTTGATCGTGCGTCTTTCCGCGTGGAGCTGGGAAACTCGCTGGGTATTCTTGCACCCAACGGGACAGGAAAGACAACACTGATCAATATGATGTCCGGGCTCGAAAAACCCGATGAGGGAACAATTCGGCGCGGCTGCCGCATTTCCTTCCCATTGGGGTTTATGGGGGGTACGGATCAGGCACTCTCCGCCATGGAGAACAGCCGTTTCATCGCCCGCCTTTACGGTCTTGATCCCGATTATGTCGAGGCGTTCTGCCGATGGCTTTGCGGTCTGGAAGAGTATTTTGACATGCCTTTGGGCACCTATTCCTCTGGCATGCGCGCGCGGTTTTCCTTTGCGCTTCTGCTCGCGCTCGATTTTGATATGTATCTGATCGACGAAGGTATGCCTGGTGCCACCGATGCAGAGTTCAACCGCAAAGCGGGCGAAATCCTGCGTGAACGTCTGGAAAAGGCTACCGTGATCATCGTATCCCATCAACCTGCCGTGCTTGAGCGCCTTGCCAAGACGGCGGCAGTGCTCAAAAATGGGCAACTGCATATGTTTGACACCTTGGAAGAGGCGCGCTTGCTGTATGACTACCAAACCCACAGTTAAAAAGTTCCGCATCCGGCGCAAGACGCCGGAGGAGCAAAAGCAGCCAGAGACCACTTCTGAAGCTGTAGAGGCCGCTCAGGAGCCGTCGCATGCCGAACAGATCGCAGCGATCAGCAAAGAAGGGCTGACCGGCCGTCAGTTGCGCATGGCGCGGCGCGTTGCGCTGAAAAATGGGTTTGAAGCATCCTCGGACTATGACGCGGTGCGCCAGTTGCGCGCGGCTGGGATTGACCCGTTTCAACGCAGCTCGGTTCTGGAACTGGTCAAACCGGACGCTGCCAAAATACCCGGACGGCAAGGCCGTATTCAACTGCCCGATACCCGCGCAGACGAAGCCATCTCGCTGCCATCGACGAACAATCGTGAGGCACTGAACCGCAACGCCGCTGAAATCCTGCAGATTCAGCGCGATATCGCAGCCCGGCGCAAGCGCAAGCTGGCCCTTCTGTTCACCCGCCTGTCTTTCTTTGTTTTCCTGCCGACATTCCTGATCGGTTGGTATTTCTACAACATCGCAACCCCGATGTACGCGACCAAGTCTGAAATCGTGATCCAGCAGGCGCAAGCCCAGGGCGGCGCGCCTCAGGGGCTTGCGACGCTGTTTCAGGGCACTTCAATCGCGACACAGCAAGACAGTATCGCTGTGCAATCCTATCTGGCATCGCGTGAGGCGATGTTACGATTGGACGGTGATCATGGATTCAAAACGCATTTCGCCAATGAAGACATCGATTCCATTCAGCGGCTAGAAGAAAATGCGACCAATGAACAGGCCTTTGATCTCTACACTGATCACGTCAAAATCAGCTATGATCCGACCGAAGGACTGATCCGGATGGAGGTCATCGCCGCCGATCCTGTTAAAAGCTATGAATTCTCACAAGCACTGATCAGTTACGCAGAGGAACAGGTTGACCAGCTGACCGGCCGCCTACGCGAAGATCAGATGCGTGGCGCCCTGCAAAGCTATGAAGAAGCCGAACAACGACGTGCTGACGCGCTGGCAACATGGCTCGCCATTCAGCAAGATGTGCGCCAAATCGACCCGCAAAGCGAAAGCACCGCGCGACTTGGACAAATCAACACGTTGGAAAGCGAAAAACAACGGCTGGAACTGGTTTTGCAATCGCGCCTGAATGTCGACCGCCCAAGTCAGGTGCAGGTGCAGTCCCTACGCGACCAGATCACCAATATTGATGCTTTGATCATGGAGTTGCGCGACCAGCTGGTTGGTGGCGCCGGTGAACAAGTATCCTTGGCCGCGCGGAACACAGAACTGCGCACAGCGGAAGAAAACTACACGTTCCAGACTGCGATGGTGCAGCAGGCGTTAATCCAGATGGAGACCGCACGTATTGAAGCGAACCGTCAGGTCCGCTACCTGTCGCAAAGCGTGCGCCCGGTCATTCCCGATCAGGCGACCTATCCACGCGCCTTTGAAAACACGATCCTGGCGTTTTTGATCTTCTCGGGTATCTACCTGATGGTCTCAATCACCGCTTCGATCCTTCGTGAACAGGTTAGTTCTTGATGCATACAGTCAGTATTGGTGAATTGGCGGTCAGTAATGACCTGCCCCTTTTGGTTATTGCGGGCCCTTGCCAGTTGGAGAGCCTTGACCACGCCCAGATGATCGCGGGAAAGATGGCCCAGGTCTGCGCAGCCCATGGCGCGCAATTCGTGTTCAAAGGATCATACGACAAGGCGAACCGTACCTCTTTGGGCGGCAAGCGCGGGCTTGGTATGGACAAAGGTCTAAAGGTGATGCAGGCCGTCAAAGACAGCATTGGCTGCCCCGTACTGACCGATGTTCACACACCTGAGCAATGTGAAACCGTGGCATCCGTATGTGACATCATGCAAATCCCCGCATTCTTGTGCCGCCAGACCGATCTGTTACTGGCCGCGGGCGAAACCGGCGCGGTCATCAACGTCAAAAAAGGTCAGTTTTTGGCCCCTTGGGACATGCCCAATGTCGTGTCCAAGATCGAAAGCACTGGCAACAAACGCATCCTTCTGACCGAGCGTGGTGCATCCTTCGGCTACAACACGCTTGTCGCCGACATGCGGTCACTGCCCACGATGGCACGCACCGGCTACCCTGTGGTCATGGACGCCACACATTCGGTCCAACAACCGGGTGGTATGGGTGGTTCATCTGGCGGGCAGCGTGAATTCGCGCCCGTGATGGCACGTGCTGCTGTATCCCTGGGCATCGCCGCGGTCTTTATTGAAACGCACGAAGACCCGGATCATGCGCCGTCTGACGGGCCGAACATGATCCCGCTGGAACAAATGGATGGGGTGATCAAAAGCCTGATGGATTTTGATGCGCTGGCAAAGGCTGACCCACTTCGCGTGTGACACGACCGTTTTGACTGCTATGCTACAGTATTACCTGACGGATTGATTTCATGCGCCTTTTAGTGACCTTCGCCCTGTTTCTGACGCTTGCCTTACCCGTCGCAGCGCAAGAGGCCAACGGAACAATTACCACAGAAAACTCTGCGCAGCAGGATGCAGCCATTGCGCTACGCATGCGCGAAATTCTGGGCGAGTTGGGAAACTACACCGACGTCAGTGTCACAGTGAACGAAGGCGTCGTTACCTTGCGGGGAACCACGGCATCTGCCGTCGAGGCTGCGGAACTTGACGCATTGGCGGTACGTATCGAAGGCGTCGTCGCCGTGCGCAATCAAGTCACTGAAACAACAGACATCGGGGAACGACTAAACCCGGCCATTGAACGGTTTCGCGCGCAGATCGACCAACTGATTGTTTTTCTCCCCCTCGCCCTGATCGCGGGGGTGGCCTTCGCAGTCGTTGTGTTTATTGGTTTTGTGCTCGCCCGTATGCGGCAACCGTGGGAACGCCTTGCCCCGAATACCTTTATCGCCGAGATTTACCGGCAGCTACTGCGCATCGCCTTTGTGATTTTCGGCATTGTGATCGCCCTGGATATCCTAAACGCCACAGCGCTGCTCAGCACGATCCTTGGGGCCGCAGGCATCATTGGTCTGGCTCTAGGTTTCGCTGTGCGCGACACAGTCGAAAACTTCATCGCCTCGGTCATGCTGTCGTTCCGCCAACCTTTCCGGCCCAACGATACCGTAGAGATCAACGGTGACATCGGAAAGGTTATCCGCCTGACCAGCCGTGCTACGATTCTGTTATCCTTCGATGGCAATCACATTCGCATCCCCAATGCGACAGTCTTCAAAAGCCGGATCATCAACTATACCCAAAACGCCGAGCGCCGGTTCATGTTCTCGGTCATGGTTGAACGGGACGCCGACCTGCAGGAAACCCGCGCCATGGTCGCCAAAACTGTGCAGAATCTGCCCTTTGTACTGGCCGAGCCCGCGGCACAAACATGGATCGAGGCGCTGCACCCTGCTGGGGTTGAACTGGTTGTCACTGGGTGGGTCGATCAAAATGAAACCTCAATCGTTCTGGGCAAGGGCGAAGCATTGCGTCAGGTAAAACTGGCTATCCAAGCCGCTGGTATTGTAATCCCCGATGCGACGCAGGCCATTCACTTGTCACGCGAGATTAAAACCATCGCGCAGGATCTGCACGAAAGCACGCAGGTAGAAACCGTCGATGCCACCGAAGATGCCGCTTTGGACCGGATCGTTGAAGCAGAGCGGCAAGAGGAAATCTCGCAAGACCTATTGCGCGAAGACAGCCTGAAAGAATAGGCCATTTCTTTGCAAAACAGGGCTTGAACCAATCCCACCTTCGCAGTATCTAGCCCCTCGCTGCTGGGATGTAGCCAAGTGGTAAGGCAACTGTTTTTGGTACAGTGTACCGTAGGTTCAGATCCTACCATCCCAGCCAGCGATTTTACCAAATATATCGTCCGGTATGAATTGCGACTTGTCCGGCTAGACATGCAACTTTTGTCGGGAAAGAACACAACTTCCACCGAATTTGACGGATTTTGGGTCAACTCTTCGCCTAGGTGGCTGGGTTCCCCGTTCCAAGAACTGCCCCCGATAAGTGGGGCCTATCCGACCTAGATTCGACACCCAAGGTCGGACACCGGACCTTAGCTACAGGAGCAAGGCTGACCAGCGGTTCGGCCATCTTGCGATAGACCAGTAGAACCGGGCGCCCCGTCTCTTCCATGGCGCGCTTGGCATCTTCGAACTCGAACTCGGTGCCGCTTTCATAGCGGCTGCCATCGGACCGGGTGATGTGCCCAGGCAGCCGCGTGCCCAGGCGCGACCACAGGATGCAAACGACGATATCCGTGACCGATGGCAGCTTGATCTGGTCCTGAAAGGTTGCTGTTAGGCCGACTCCAGCAAAGAAGTAACCGCGCCTTTGTTGCGTGGTGCTCTGGTTCCAAATCAGCCTAGTCGAGCTTCGAGGCTCGCCTTTACCAGTTCTTGGACATTGGCCTTTCGCCGTTCCACGCGGCGTTGCCACAGGGAAGATTGTAGGACTTCTGGACCTGTCGCGGTTTGATGCCGCTCCTTTGATAGCATTTATTGCAACAAAGGAGACGAACTATGGGACTGAAACGGACGGGCGAATTCCGTGCTGATGCGGTGCGGATTGCGCTGACGAGCGGGCTGAGCAGGAAGCAAGCGGCCTCTGATTTAGGTGTTGGCCTTTCGACCCTGAACAAGTGGGTCACAGCGCATCGTAACACCGAGATGGTATCTGACGAAGACCTCGACCTTGCCCGAGAGAATGAACGGCTTCGACGGGAGAACCGCATTCTCAAGGAGGAGAGCGAGATCTTAAAAAGGCAACGCAGTTCTTCGCGGGCCAAAAACCATGAGGTTTCGGTTCATCGAAGAACACCGCGGTGCGTTTTGCGCCAATCGGATGTGTTCCGTGCTGGATGTCAGTGAACGCGGTCTACGCGCTTATCGGAGCCGTCCGGCCAGCCAAAGGCAACGGACTGACATGGTCTGCTGGCTCATATCAAGGAGCAGTCTCGGCTCAGCCTAGGCAGTTATGGCCGTCCGCGGATGACCGAGGAGTTGAAGGAGTTGGGCCTGAACATTGGCCACCGCCGTGTCGGTCGTCTGATGCGTGAGAATGGCATCCGCATCGAACGGTCCAAGAAATACAAGGCGACTACCGACAGCAACCACGCCTTCAACATCGCGGCCAATCTGCTGGACCATGACTTCCACGCGGATGCACCCAATCAGAAATGGGCGGGCGATATCAGTTATGTGTGGACCCGCGAAGGATGGTTGTATTTGGCGGTGATCCTTGATCTGCATTCTCGGCGGGTGATCGGCTGGGCCGTTAGCAATCGGATGAAACGCGACCTCGCGATCCGGGCGTTGAAGATGGCTGTCGCGCTCCGGCAACCGCCGAAAGGCTGCATCCATCATGCGGATCGAGGCAGCCAATATTGCTCCCACGATTATCAGAAGCTACTGCGCCAGCATGGCTTCCAGGTATCGATGAGCGGCAAGGGCAACTGTTATGACAACTCAGCTGTGGAAACCTTCTTCAAAACGATCAAGGCAGAGCTGATCTGGCGCAGGTCATGGCAGACGCGGCGGGAAGCTGAAATCGCGATCTTCGAATACATCAATGGCTTCTACAATCCGCGCAGGAGACACTCAGCATTGGGCTGGAAAAGCCCCGTCGCTTTCGAAAGAAAAGTGGCCTAAAACGAGCACCGGGGGCGGCACAAAAGCGTGACAGGTCCAAACTGCACAGCATATGACGACTGGAGATGTCGCCATCGAGGTGGAAAAGGATGGTCCCTACCACGTAACTAATGTGTCGCTTGAGGCCGAGTTCAATGGAGCGGGTGCCAGCCGAACCAAGTACTCCCTCTGCCGCTGCGGTTTGTCCAAGAACAAGCCATTCTGTGACGGCTCTCACTACGACGCGAAGTGGTCTGATGACGACGCAAATCAGCCAGATTGACGAAGTCGCCTTTAGCGTCGTCTACGGTTCGGTCTCGGTCATGGCAGTGCTCATGGTCATGCGTTCTCCGATCGAAGACCCCGGGCCGCCATGCGGTTTTACTGTTTGGTACGGTTTTCGTGGTGGCTGTGGCCAAGGCCTATGCCGAAATCTGCGAACGGATGCTTGAATCGGGTAACGCGGCGACCTGGTCAGACGTAGATGCGGTTTGGCAACATAGCAGGACGGTTTTGCTGGCGGGCAATGGGCCGACCGTTGCATTCCTCTGCTCCGCGTTTGGCCTAATCAGCCCAGATAGAGCGTTGCTTGCAGCGCAACTGCTGGCAATTGGATTGCTGGGCTGGTTCGGAGGGCGTATCGGCTGGCGCGTCCGTGGCAGCGTGCCCAGTATGATCATCGCGCTGTTCTGACGGCTGGGCTAGGTCTGCTGATTACGACGCTCAAGTTTTTACTTCATTGAGCGAATACATGATGATTTGGGAGTGCAGTTGGCCGCAGTTGTTGCATAAGGTTCATGGATAACCACCAATTCGATCCCGCGAAGAACCGCCCAGAACGCAATCCCTGAACTTGCCGAAGGATTAAAGTGAATGTCCGCAATGCAGGCGCAAACGCAGAACTCCTGGTCGGAGTTCAATGTGTGGAATGGGCCGCCTTTGAAGGCGACCCTGAGCTGCTAGATTTCGATGGCCTCGGCGATTGCTGACGCGTCTTCGAACTCAACGCCTAGGTACCGCACTGTGCTATCCATCTTGGTGTGTCCAAGCAGAAGCTGAACCGCCCGCAAGTTGTCTGTCTTCTTGTAAATCTAGGTCACCGTAGTTCATCGAATGGGTGCCGTATGCGCTCGCCTCCAGACCGGTTGATGTGACCCAGTCGCGGACGATCCGCGCATAGAGGGACGATCCCTGTGGTCTCTATCGCTTCAACAAGAAGATTGCGCGCCTGAACAGCGAATGGTTCAGGCGCGCCCTTCACGGCCTTCAATCAGAACTGATATCCGAATCCGAGCAAGACGCCGATTTGGCTGTCGTCTTCCACCAACGGGCTTTTGACCGCGTCATCTAGATCCGCATAGGATACCGCGCCAATCAGGAACGATTGTGCACCAACGGGTATGGTCGCCGAGATTTCTGCGAAGGCGTTGGTGGTATCTGACATGTCGAATACCGCGCGGCTTGCTGTCGCTTCGGCAGCGCTCACTCCATAGAGGTAATTGTTGAAGTTGGCATCGCGGTACTCAATACCGGCACTGGCATCAACGGTGAGCTTACCAATCTCAGCTTCGTATCCCAAAGCAACCTGACCGGAGAAACCATCGTATTCACCCGTAATGTCACCTTGAACAGATGCCAAAGCGTACATCTGTCCAAAGTTGTAGGTTGCAGAAATCCCCGCATCGACCGTGTCATCGCGTTCTAGTCCCGCAAACAGGGCCGTGTCAGGCATATCTGGGGCAAACTGCGGGGTTAAGAACGCATCAATGCTTAGGCTGCCATCGTCATAGGCATAGTATCGAAACTCATCGAGGCCGATATGGAATTTCTCTGTCTCGTAGGCAATGTAAGGTATGGCGCCGACACTGTCATCAGCACCGACATAGGGGTCCTGACCTCCGCCGGCGATGATACCAACGATCCACCCCCCTTCTGCTAGTACTGGTGGGGCGGCAAGTGACGCGGCGATAAAGGCAAGAGTTCCGTATTTCATTTTGTTCGTCCTTTTAGTGATTTCGTCGGGCCCTACCTGATGGAAGGTCGCTCCTTCGTCGTCTTGAACTATTGTGTCGGACAAAAAGTCTGTCCGATCCTGCACAAACGGACGGTTTGGGGTAGCCAATGTAGCGGCGTCTGGGGCAATACCAGCCCATGCAGGAAATCGCTCTGACCGACATGATTTCAATCGCCAGTTTCAGCTTGGCTCTCTTTGGGGCCGCGCTGTGCTTGATGCAGGATCAGAACGTCTGGCCGTACCGCATTCTTTCCATGGTCCTTCTGGCCAGTGCCGTGATGGATCTGACAGGGATCCCATTCGCGATCGAGAATCCACTTGCGGCAGCGCGGCTGGAAGCCATCTTTTTGGTTCTAGGATTGGTTTGCCTGACCTGCCTGGTTCCGTTGTTCTGGCTTTATGTGACCGCTGTAACATCCGTCACACCCCGCCTGCCTGCCCGTCCTTGGCTGCACCTCACATTGCCATTCATCGCCGCTGCAATTGCGACCAGCACCCTCTTCATGTCGCGCGACGGCTGGCAGAGCCTTTTCGTTGAAACGGCCCCCTCGCCCACTGGATGGTACTTCACAGTGGCCATAATTGGCGAATTGCTGATCATCGCGACCATCTTGCAGTGGGGGGCCTATTTGGTTGCGATTATCCGAGCGCTCATGCGGTATCGTCGGCGACTGTTTCAGTATGTCTCGACCACGACCAAGAGAGAGCTGAGATGGGTCTGGGTCGTCATCGGTGGCTTTGCAATCTACTGGATCGTTTCGGCCGCCAGCGTCGTCTTTGATCTGGCGAACACCCCATATAATATTCCCGATTGGGTCGATTCCGTCTTTGGTCTCGCCATGCTTGTGATTGTTCTTCTTTGGGGTCTACGACAAACGCCCGGGTTGGCCCCGGACGTAGATCCTCCGGCGAAGGACGATGCAAAGTATCAAAACTCCGCCCTCACGGACGAAATGGCAAAGCGGTTGGAACGCAAGCTGCGGCATGCCATGACAGAGGACAAGTTGCAACAAGACCCCAACCTGTCGCTTTGGTCCCTGTCCCGTCACATCGGGGCATCGCCAAACTACGTGTCGCAAACGCTCAACACCGAGATTGGCGAGAACTTTTTTGACTTCGTGAACCGCTACCGTATCCAAACCGCACAAAAGCTGCTTCATGAAACGGATAGGGCCGTACTCGAGATAACCTATGAGGTCGGCTTTAACTCTCGGTCATCATTTTACACCGCATTCAGCAAGGTCACCGGAGAAACCCCGACCGCGTACCGCAAGAAAATGTCCGTCGCGGCCTAATCGGACGGGTCCGGTGTCCGTCCCTGAGGTGCCGGACGACACTTCCGGCAAACATCATCACATCGGGGGTACAGTTTTCACAACACAGGTACCCACCATGTCATTCAAATTCCTTTCACTTCTTACACCAATGCTTTGCATGTCTTGCGGACCGTCGGAACAGTCCACTGCGCTGCAAGGGAGTTGGCTGTCCAACGGATATGGGATCGGTGCACGCATCAGTGGGCAATGGGTCGAAAGCTACTCCGTGGCAAACAACACATGCCTGAGCGACAGCCGTGATCACCTGTTTGGACTTCTGGCTGCATTCGACATCGCAGTTGCCGAAGATGGCCAATCCTTTCTTCTTAGTTTTCAAGGGACAGAGCAAACAATTCGATTTGATCGGATAACAGATTTGCCTACTCACTGTGATGCTGAACCAGACCCGACGCCACTTGGCACCTTCGATGCCTTCGCTGACATCTTCGCCACTCACTACGCATTCTTCGATGTGTATGGCGTCAATTGGTCCGCGGCTGTGGCGCAAGCCCGCCGAAATATTACACCACAAACCACCGACGCGGAACTATTCGCGATCTTGAGCGGCCTCTTGGCCCCATTGCGAGATGGGCACATCGGGCTCATGGGCGAGGTTGACGGTGCTGAAGTGGTTTTTGAACCCAATCCCGGTGATCTCTTTGCCAGAATTCAGGCCGCCGCCCGCGCGGGTGGTCAGCCTGTGGAAGCGGCCGAAGACGCCTTTCGCGAGGCCTATTGGAAAACCCATATCTCGAACGAAGTCCTGCAAGGACAAGGCACCTTTGTGGGAAGTGAGTTCATCCAATACGGGCTCCTTGCCCCGCAAACAGGATATATCAATTTTCTGACTATGGCTTACTACGCAACCGGCGACATTGGCGAACCATTGAAAGACCTCGAAGCGATCCACGAGGTGATGGACGAGATCATCTCAGCTTTTGAAGCGGCAGGTGTCGATCATGTAATCATTGACCTTTCGCTCAACTTTGGTGGCTTTGACGACATCGGGTTGGCGATTGCCAGTCGGTTCGCGCAAGAGCCTGTATTCGTATTGTCCGAATACCCTGCAGACGCACCTGACCGGATTGAGCAACGCCGGAATGTTACGCCATCTGACAAGTCGCGCTATACCGGTGACCTGACACTTGTCACGAGCAATATGACCGTCAGCGCCGGGGAAATCTTCACAATGGCCCTTCGGGCGTTGCCACAGACCACGCATGTTGGAGCCCCAACACGCGGCGCACTATCGGATGTTCTGGACAAACAATTGCCCAATGGCTGGGTCGTTGAACTTTCGAACGAAGTCTACAGTGATCACGAAGGTCAAGAATGGGAGGGCCGCGGCATCCCGCCAAGCCAGCGCTTCCCGGTCTTTACAGGAGACAATCCGCTGATGACCCACGCGGCTCTCATTCGGCAGATCGTTGAAGGCCAGCGCTAGAAACGAAACCTTAAGAACAGATGTGCCCCCACGATCGCCTGTCCAAAGTTGGTTGGGTCTTGGGGGCATTTTTCAGGTCCACCAAACCTCCACACTTCCTCCGCAGTGCCTCCTTCGCCCCGCTTCAATCCTCGACATTGTAAAAACCACATAAATCGGAGCTGGAGCTACAATGAAAGTAATAAGCCAATTCGTATTGATCGGTGTGGGCCTGAGCCTTGCGGCCTGCTCAAACCAGTACGAGCCCCAAATCGTCGGGCAAACCTCACCGCGGTATCAAACTGACTTGTCAGAATGTCGCGCCGTCGCTGCAAGTCTTGTCGAACAGGATCGGCCTGTACAGACAGAGGCGATTACGGGCGCAGCCATTGGTGGCATCGTTGGCGCGCTGGAGGACGATGACGACCGACTTGAAAACGCCGCTGCTTAAGCGCTTTGGTCGGTGCTGGGATCGGCGCAATTGACGGTCTCAGCGAAATCGACACCATCGAACGTGCCGCAATTCGAAGCTGCTTGATCGAACGGGGTTATACTGTCCGAGGATAAAACACGTGGCGGCGATTGCCTTGCAATGGCCGCCATCGCTATACTGAATTTACTGTACGTCGGTACGGGCTGACAAAGGCAAAACTGAAACCTCATGACGGTAGACGTGCAACCCCTGGCGATGATTGTTGAGGACGAACCTGACATTGCGTCGGTCCTAGTCGCTTACTTCGAGCGGGACGGGTTCCGAACCATCTCTGCGCGGGATGGCGAAACAGCACTCACCCATCTGGATATGTTGAAGCCCGACATCATCATACTGGACGTCAAGCTGCCCAAGAAAGACGGGATCGAAACCCTTCGTGAAATCAATCAGCGCGGCGACACGCCCGTAATCATGGCAACGGCGATGGGTGAGGATTTGGACAAGCTGCTGGCCCTAAAGATGGGCGCCGATGACTACGTGGTAAAACCGTTCAATCCGCTTGAAATCGTCGCGCGGGCCCGTGCAATCCTCAGACGTGGCCTCAAATCGGCGCGTCACATTGCCAAAGCAGGGGCCGTAGAGATCGACCTCGAGAGCCACTCTGCCTTCGTTACAGACGGGACACGCAGGCAAGCGCTTGATCTCACGCTGACCGAATTCCGGCTCCTCAACCACATGGTGCGCTCGCCACGACGGGTTTTTTCGCGATCCGAGCTTTTGGACGCCTGTTTGGGCGAAAGCGACGCGGTTGAACGCACCGTCGACAGCCACATCAGCCACCTGCGCAAGAAACTGTCTGCGCTTGGGATCGATGGCTATTTCGCAGGCGTACGTGGCGTCGGTTATCGCTTGTTGTCAGAATGACGCTGTCAGGGATTACACGAAAGCTGTGGTTTCGGTTGGTCCTTTGGTTCGCGGCGATCCTGATTGCGTTCTTCGTGCTGGTCACCTTCATCTACCTTATGGTGGATCTCGCACTTGTGCAGGCCATGACCGACGAAGAAAGAGTCGCCTATTTAAGAGTGGACGACCTGATCAGTGAACTTGACCCCGTCTCGGAGTCCACAACATTCTTGCTCGTAATCCTCGTGACAGTCCCTCTTTCGATCCTTGCCGGTGCCATTGTGGCCCTCAAAATCACCAGACCGATCACCAATGTCGGTGAAGTCGCACAAAAGGTGGTCAACGGAGAGCTTTCCGCCCGCGCCGACCTGGCCAAGAATCAAAGAGGCAGCGAAATCGGTGATCTGGTGGAGAATGTGAACAGCCTTCTGGATATGGTCCAGGCCTCCGACGAACGGATCAAGACCGATGCGGCCGCCATCGCCCATGAACTGCGAACACCCCTGGCCGCCCTTCAGATGAAACTGCACGGCATGATCGACGGCGTTGTCGATGTGTCGGCCGAAGAACTGAAACGATTGCTCGCACAAAGTCAGGTCTTGTCCCGTGTCGTCGACGATCTGCGTACCTTGTCACTAGCCTCGCATGGAGAGCTGATGTTGGTACGTTCAAAGACGGATTTGCTTGCGCTCGCGCGGTCGGCGCTAGAGGTACATTCCAGATCACTTGATCAAGCAAACATGAAGGCCACCGTTTCCGGTGACGCGGCTGTCGGCATGATCGATCCGGATCGGATGCGTCAGGCGCTCTCCAACCTGATTGAGAACTCCATCCGTTACGCCGCAGAAGGCGGCGTCATCGACATACATGTCGCGGGGCACGGAGAGACCGCAGATATAAAAATCTCAGATCGCGGCCCGGGTCTTGGGCTCAGCTTTCGGTCCGTCGTCTTTGAACCCTTCCAAAGAGAGGAAGATTCCAGATCACGAGAATTTGGAGGATCCGGCCTTGGCCTTTCCATCGTGAAAGCCATTGCGCAGGCTCATGGTGGAACGGTTCAGGCCACTGGCCGCAATGGGGGAGGTCTGGACATCGTTATCACCTTGCCATTGCGACCCAATGACTAGCCTCTCCACATAACCTCCACACTGCCTGCAAACCACTGCAACAGAGGTCGCCCATCTGGTCCGGCAAGATGAAGGACACAGGCCGCAATATTGATTTGGCGGCGCAGAATATAGAGGATCAGAAGAATGGCAAATGTGGATAGCGTCAGCACAACAGACGTAACCGTGCGGACTCGCGGAGCGATCAAAAGAACCGGTGCAGCGCTTGTTGCTTGCGTCACGGCAATCTTGCTCGCAGGTTGCGATTTGGCTGCGACGACAGCCCTCAACCTTGTTGAAACTACAAAGTTCCGCGTTGAAGGCACACAGTTATTTATGGAAGGCGAGATCAATTCCAAAACGTTGGGCCAGTTCGAAGAGATCTACGCGGCCAACCCACAGATTGAGACGCTGGTCGAACTGAATGTGCCGGGCTCCATTGACGATGACACCATGATCGCGCTTGCCTACCGTGTGCGAGAACTTGGCTTAAACACCCATCTGACCGACACGAGCGAGATTTATTCCGGTGGTGTTGATCTATTCCTTGCGGGCGTAGAACGCACCATGGAACCCGCGGCCATTGTTGGCGTTCATTCCTGGTCTGATGGCTTCAAAGATGCCGCAGATTTCCCGCGCCATGCCCCCGAACATGAACAAAACCGTCTGTATATCGAACGTATGCTCGGGGATGATGCCTTCTACTGGTTCACCATCTACGCCGCACCTGCGGACGATATCTATGTCATGACAGAAGAAGAAATCCGGCAATATGGTCTGCTGACTCAGTAGCGCGTAAGCCAAACCGTTGAGACATGAGAAGGCAGTACAAACCGCCTTCTCATTTGTATCTTTCCCAACTCTGCACGCCTATTGCCGACGCAAACCTGTTTCTGGTCATCGGCCGCTTAGCTCCGGGACCACGCTTTCAGGCCCAACAGCACATGATTGACGCCGTAACAACTGTTATCAACTGTCACTCCTATTGGCAGGGTAGCAATGTTTACAAGTGAGCGGCATTCTCTTTGTTCCACTGCTTAAATGATCCGGATTGTAAGCTATTCATTGACTGTCAGATATGGACAGGAATGCGGCGTTCCGAGAAATGAGCCAGATGCCAAAATGGCGCGTGCCATTTGCCCCACAGCTGTACGTCCAAAGGCCTTTCATGAAACGGTTGCGGTGGCAAAGCGCAAGGAGGACATCGAAGCGGTCGATCAGTCAGTGGACCAACAGGATCAACAGCCGGGACAAGCCGACGCTTGTGAAAAACGTGATGATCCACGTGACTTGCGGTTAGATCTCGTCGATGTTGAGAACAAACTGCCGAGCGCCATGATGTAAGAGATGGTGACCAGCAGAATGAGTATGTTCACCTTTTTCAGGACATTCGTGTTTCTCGCGCCTCGATCGGACCAGAGCGACTGCCAACTTCAGGCGAGCGGCGCGTGGGCGTAACGCACTGCTCGCCCGCCAAGGGGTATGTCACTCCGGCTAGGTTTGGGTCTGAGCCATCCAGAGAACGCCGAAGAGCAGCAGCGCCGCAGATACTGCGCAGGCAACCGTCCGCACGGAGTTCCAGAAGGTCCAGCGTGGCACATATGTCTGGAACCAGTAGTCTCGCGTGCTGTCATACGATATCTCCATGCCCGCAAGTGCCTCGTTCATGGGCACGTTGAAGAAGACAGTGACACCGAAACAGCCGACAAGGTAGACAAGCCCAGCCAGCATGATCACCGTTCCGGTCGCACCCGACACGCCAAATGCGCCGTAGCCTGCGACAACCAGGGACACGGCTGCCATGCCAAGAAACAGCGCCATGAAGACCCAGCGAAAGACCTCGCGGTTGATGACTTGCATGGCTTCGACGCCGCCATGCCCTCCGGTCAGCGCAAGCGAACGCATGATGAAGTCGGAAAACGCAAGGAAGACGCCGCCAACAAGGGCATAGGCGACTATTGCGAATTGGAAGAGAAAGAAGAAGACGGTCGACATGATCGGTACTCCTGTTTGGGGTAAAGCGGCAGTGGCGCGAGGTCTTGTGCCTATTTGGTCGGTTAAATCACGCCGCGGCAGACCAGGCGCCTGCGGCCATCGCGGTTTGCGCGAATTCACTAAAATCACGCGGTTTGCGGCCCAATGCGCGCTCGACACCGTTGCTGGTGTGGGCGTTGCGGCCGTCCAGCGTCTCACGGGCAATCGAGGTAAAGACGTCCGCCACGAAGTCACCGCCAGAGGCCGCGACGTTGGCGTGAAAATCTTCGAACGCAATGGGCACGTGTTGGATGTTGCGCCCCAACGTGGTGGACAGCACCTCGGCCATTTCGGCGAAGGTCATCAGGCGCGGGCCGGTGACTTCATAGCGCTGGCCCAGATGACCTTCTTCGGTCAGGGCCGCGACCACCACATCGGCGATATCGTCGATGTCGATGATTGGTTCTGCAATGTCACCGCCCGGCATCGGCAGTACGCCACCCAGGATCGGGTCGCGCAGATAGCCTTCACTGAAGTTCTGCGCGAACCAGGCCGACCGCACGATTGTGAACGGCACGCCGGACGTGCGGATCACCTCCTCGCCCATGTTGGCGAAGTGCTCGCCACGTCCCGAGAGAAGCACGATATGTTCTAGACCGTTGTCAGCTGCAACGTCGGTGAAGGCTTTCAGTTTCTCCACAGCACCTGGAAAGGCCAGGTCAGGGAAATAGGTAACGTAGGCCTTGGAAACGCCGTTCAGAACGGGTTCCCAAGTCGACGGGTTTTCCCAGTCGAACGGGGTTTCGGAAAGCCGTGCGCCGCGCCGAACGGCCACGCCTTTGGATTCGAGTTTTCTGGCGACGCGCGAACCGGTTTTGCCGGTGGCGCCGACGACGAGGATGGGTTGGTCGGTCATTTTCAATCTCCTTGGTTCGTTTTGATGACCAAGGTTTAGAAAGACCTGGGGCGTTCGGTATTGACTGGTGTTGCCAAGTTTTTGACTGAACTGGCCAGCCGGCTTTTGCTACAGACCGCTCAGGACCTTCCGATGCGCGGCGGGGCTGCGACCGATCCACCGCTTGAACGCACGGTTGAACGCGCTTTGTTCGGAAAAACCGGTCAGAAACGCGATCTCGGACAGCGAGTATCGTTCGTCGCGCAAGAGCCCCTCGGCCAGTTCTTTGCGGGTCTCGTCGGTCAAAGTCCGGAAATTCAAACCGTCGTCGGCCAAGCGGCGATGGAGAGAGCGGGCACTCAGGCCCAGACGACGCGCGACATCGGCCATCTTTGGCACACCTTCACTGAGCGAGCGGGCCACGACATCCTTGGCGAGCGCCTTAATAGACGCCTCACATGCTACGTCGCGGAGTTCATCTTCAAGGTGGCGATCCAGAAAGCGAGTGATCCCTTCGTCGCCGAGCTTGTTGGGTTGCGCAAGCGATTCCGGTGACAAGAGCAAGGCATCGACATGCGAGCCGAAGAAGACCGGACAGCCGAAAAACCGTTCGTGATAGTCAAGCGTTCTGGGCGGCAGGTGCTTAAAGTGGACTTCTATCGGCGCGAAGGGGACGGGTGAGACTTGGCGGCTGATGGAAACCGCGCTGGCGAGTGTCGCCTCGTTCGATAATCGGAGTCCCAGCCGCCGCTCGCCCGTTCGGTGCAAGATGAAGTACGTCCCGCGATCAACCTTCCTCAGCTCGTACTCCACAACACTGGTCCAGACGCGCGCAAATCTTTCTACACGCGCGTACGAGTCCCGCAAAGTCGGCGCGGACTTCCACGCCAACCCGAGAGCCCCGTACTCGTCCAACTGCATTGACTCTCCGGTGCGCAGCGGCAGATCGGTCGCGTCGATCTGCCCGGCGATCCGCTCCAAGAGATCGTAGTAGGTAGTATCCAAAAGCATTTTTTTGGGATCGTTTGCGGCGTCACTGTCCAACCCAACCGAGGCCAAAAGCGCGTCTTGATCAACACCACCGCCAACAGCGGCAATCATCTTCCGCGCGAAAAGCGATGTGATCGTACCCATAGTGAAGATTTATAGTGGGAGGTACCGGCATTTTGCTAGTATCTACCCCGACAGGCACGAGCACTAAATGTATTTAAGTCACGCCAAAGACGGTAACTTGGTCAACTTATGTATTCACCTGCATTCTGTGAGTCCTAGGATCAGGACCCATTGATTTCGGATTGTCGCCGTAATTCACGGTTCGAAAAACGAGCGGTGAACATGTTGATCTATTTTGGCTGACAGATGCGCAGCTAGCGCGTCTTGAGCCCGTCTTCCCGAAGTCCCGCGGCAAGCCTCGCGTCGATGATAAAGGGCACGCGCGGCGTACCGTTGTTGGATTGGGGTTCTATAGGGGGGTCGGGGATGTGTAAAGGGGGTTTGGCTCTAGTCTGTACTATCGCGTGTCATTGCAAGCAAACACCACTGAACGTCCGCCATTCCTGGGTCCCATTCCACTGCAAGTTGCCTTGAAATCATATCTCTTTCGAGCGGTATGAATTGATTGGAGCGTCCCAAGATGTCAAAACAACCATAGATTGCTTTGCAAGAGATCAAAAGGCCGCCGCATTTCTGCGACGGCCTTTTAGTTGTTCTTCACCTGAGGGCTGCGGGTTCTCGGTGATTGCTACGCAATCGCCTGCCACCTGCGCGGTGCGTTTGCGGTCAAAGACCGCAAGCCGCCCCGTTTTTACTCGGTGATTTTCGACACAACGCCTGCGCCGACGGTGCGGCCGCCTTCGCGGATGGCGAAGCGCAGGCCATCTTCCATCGCGATTGGCGCGATCAGCTCGACGTTGAACTTCAGGTTGTCGCCCGGCATCACCATTTCTGTGCCCGCTGGCAGCTCAACTGTGCCGGTCACGTCTGTGGTCCGGAAGTAGAACTGTGGGCGGTAGTTGGCAAAGAACGGCGTGTGACGGCCACCCTCTTCCTTGGTCAGGATGTAGGCCTCGGCCTCGAACTTGGTGTGTGGCTTCACAGAACCCGGCTTGCACAGGATCTGGCCACGCTCAACACCGTCACGGTCCACGCCGCGCAGCAGCGCACCGATGTTGTCGCCAGCTTCACCGGAGTCCAAGAGCTTGCGGAACATTTCAACGCCTGTGCAGGTCGTTTTCGCTGTGTCGCGGATCCCGACGATTTCGATCTCGTCACCAACATTGATCACGCCACGTTCAACACGGCCGGTCACAACAGTCCCGCGGCCAGAGATCGAGAAGACGTCCTCGATGGGCATCAGGAACGGCAGGTCAACCGCACGGGCTGGTGTCGGGATGTATGTGTCCACAGCTTCCATCAGGGCTTCGATGGATTTCTTGCCGATCTCTTCGTCACGCTCTTCCATCGCGGCCAGAGCCGAACCCGGGATCACAGGAATGTCGTCGCCAGGGTACTCGTAAGAGGACAGAAGCTCGCGGATTTCCATTTCCACCAGTTCCAGCAACTCTTCGTCATCCACCTGGTCAACCTTGTTCATGTAGACAACCATGTAAGGGATGCCCACCTGACGGCCCAGCAGGATGTGCTCGCGTGTCTGTGGCATTGGGCCATCAGCGGCGTTCACAACCAGGATCGCGCCGTCCATCTGAGCGGCACCGGTGATCATGTTCTTGACGTAGTCGGCGTGGCCGGGGCAGTCGACGTGCGCGTAGTGGCGGGTCTCTGTCTCATACTCAACGTGTGCGGTGGAGATCGTGATCCCACGCGCCTTTTCCTCAGGTGCGCCGTCGATCTGATCATAGGCCTGGAAGTCACCAAAGTACTTCGTGATCGCCGCTGTCAGCGTCGTCTTGCCGTGGTCAACGTGGCCAATCGTACCAATGTTCACGTGCGGCTTGTTACGTTCAAACTTTTCCTTAGCCATTTCGCAGGGCCCTTAATTTTTGAGGGGCCAAAAGCGGCCCGGTCCAACATCGCGGGCGATGTATTGGGAAACGGGATAGAAATCAAGCCTCCGCAGCTTTGATCGCCACCCATCTCGAATTTTTTTGCCGACGATGTCGATTTCGCCAAAACCCGAACGTCTGGTAAATAGGACGGCACTGACGCCGCGCCGTAAAGAAGGAGACGAAACCATGCAATATATGTGCCTTATCTATTCCGCCGAAGGGTCTGGTCCGCAGCCCGGCACACCAGAATTTGGCCCTTTCATGAAGGCCTATCAGGACTTTACCAATGAAATGCGCGACAGCGGCGCCTTTGTCGCGGGTGACGCTTTGCAGCCCATCGCGACGGCCACGACCGTGACAGTTGCTGACGGCAAGACGATCACAACAGATGGCCCCTTTGCCGAAACCAAAGAACAGCTGGGCGGGTACTATCTGCTCGAATGCAAGGATCTGGATGACGCTATTGCGCAAGCTGCCAAGATCCCCACTGCCACATATGGCCGGATCGAAGTCCGCCCTGTCGTTGTCTGGGACGACTAAATGCCGATGATGCCCCCACAAACGCCTGCGCAAGCCATTGAGCGGACCGTGCGCGAAGAGTGGGGGCGCATTTTGGCCGCCCTTGTCAAATCACTGGGTGACTTTCAGTTAGCCGAGGATTGCCTGCAAGATGCGGTCGCACGTGCTTTGGAGGTCTGGGCAGACAAGGGTCTGCCTGATGTGCCCGCCGCATGGTTGATCACCACGGCACGGCATAGGGCCATCGACGTGATCCGTAAAGACACTCGTTTTGCCGCCCATAAAGCAGAACTGTCGCACCTGTTGGACGAAGCCCAGCACGATGACATCACGCATGAGGTGATCCCAGACAAGCGCCTTGAGATGATTTTCACATGCTGCCACCCGGCCCTTGATCAGAAAACCCAAGTGGCACTAACCCTACGCACGTTGGGCGGGTTGAGCACCGATGACATCGCAGCCGCCTTTCTGGACAAACCAGCAACCATGGCTCAGCGTCTGGTTCGCGCCAAACAAAAGATAGCGGGCGCACGCATCCCCTACCAGATACCTCAGCAGGCAGATTTGGCCCAACGTATCACCGCCGTACTGGCTGTAATCTATCTGATCTTCAATCGGGGGTATTCCACGCTGAACGCACGGTCACAGCCATTGACAACCGAGGCCATCCGACTAGCCCGCATCATGTGCCAATTACTTCCCGATGAGCCTGAGATTATGGGCCTTCTGGCGCTCATGCTTCTGCACAATGCGCGCCGCCATAGCAGGCGGAACCGAGAGGGTGATCTGATCCCGCTTGACGAGCAAAACCGCAAGCGCTGGGACCGTGCGCAAATTGACGAAGGCAATGCGCTGCTGGGTAAGGCGCTGCCACAGGGGGCTGTTGGCCCGTATCAGCTCCAAGCAGCCATCAGTGGCGTTCACGCCAACGGCGCTACTTGGGACGAAACGGATTGGGCACAAATTGCGGCCCTCTATACGCTACTTTTTAAGATACAACCCACGCCGGTCATACAGATCAACCATGCGGTCGCTGTATCTTATGCACAATCGGTTTCCGCGGGACTCACATTGCTCAGCCCACTTGAAGACGCGCGGGAATTTGCGCGATATCAGCCCTATCATGCGGCTTGTGCCGCCCTCTTTGCGCGCAATGGGGAAGGTGAGCGTGCAAAGCAATCCTACGCGAAGGCGATTGCCCTTACTGATGATCCTGCCGAACGCCGCTTTCTCAGGCGGAAATGTGATCAGATTTCCTGAACACGTGATCGCTGTGCTAACCTACCCCCCTACATAGTGGAGATGATTATGAGACTAGGTGCATTTTCAATAAGCCTGAATGTCAAAGACATTGCGGCCTCAAAGGCATTCTATGAAAAACTCGGCTTCGACGCCTTCGGCGGCGATGAGGCACAGGGATGGCTGATGTTGCGCAATGGCGAAACGGTAATTGGGCTGTTTGGTGGTTTTCTCAAAGCCAATACGCTGACCTTCAATCCCGGCTGGGATCAAAACGCACAAGAGCTGGATGATTTTGACGATGTGCGCGACCTACAAAAACGGTTGAAAGACCAGGACGTAGAATTCTTCAGCGAAGCGGATGAAAGCACCTCCGGCCCGGCCAGTTTCGTGATCATAGACCCAGACGGGAACCCCATTCTGGTCGATCAGCACCGCTAGCGCGCACTCCGTCCCATAGCGATCAGCGACTGGGTCAGGAAATCAATAAAGACACGAACGCGTTTGATCCGGCGCAGATCTTCGTGAAAAACGACCCACGTTTTGCGGCTCTCATCCAACGTGCTGCCGGGCAAACGTTGCAGTTCGGGGAACACCTGCGCACACCAAGTTGGCAGAAAACTCATCCCCGCACCTGCGCGCGCCAGATGTAGATGCATCTCAGGGTCCATGACCTGATGGCGGATGTTGGCCTTGGGGAAAGGGGATCGTTCAATCCAGTCCATCAGTTCAGGCACCGGGCCATAGCCAATATAATCCAGCCCCTGTCCTTTCTTGCCCGCGCGCGCCATCTTGGCCTCAATGTAGTCGCGGCTGGCGTAAATCCCGATCGGAAGCGCTTGCAGCTTGCGCGCAACCACATCATCCGTGATCTCGGCCGCATGTCGGATCGCGATGTCAGTTTCCAGCTTGCTGATCGCTTCAATCTCGAATGTCAGACTGATTTCCAGATCGACTTGCGGATAGATGCGGCAGAACTCGGCAAAAACCGGTGCGAGCAAAAAATGCCCCGTCATCGGATCGACCGAGATCTGGATTTTCCCGGATGTTTCGCGGTCCAGCCCCTGTAATCCGTTGCGCGCCCGCGTCAAAAGCAACTCGGCCTCTTCCGCCTCTGGCAAGAGCGTTTCACCCGCCGCTGTGAGCGTCAGGCCACGCCGGGTACGACGAAACAGTTGGACACTATAGGCCACCTCAAGCGCTTCAACATGGCGGCGAACCGTTGCATGGGTCGCGCCCAGATGCTCTGCTGCACTACGCAAACTGCCTGTGCGGGCGACAGCCAGAAAGAACGGCATTTGTTCCCAGTCCTGCATGACCAGACCTCGGTGGATGAATTGTGAACCACTGTGGTGCCTTTTAGCCAATACTCAAGGACAAAATTGAACCGTAGATAGTGATCATCAACCTAAAGAGCCAAATGGAGACTATTATGAAAGCCGCTATCTACAACCGTTATGGTGCCGCGAACGTCGTCAAACTCGTTGATGTTCCGACCCCTGAAGTAAAACCAACCGACATCCTTGTTCGTCTGAATGCGAGTGCTGTCACAGCCGCCGACAGTATGATACGTCAGGGGATGCCGCGCTTTGGCAGATTGTTTCTTGGCCTGCGCGGCCCGAAGGTGACCGCCATGGGCACGCAATTCGCTGGCGAGGTCATCAAAGTCGGTGTGGATGCTACAAAATACGCCGTCGGCGACCGCGTTTTTGGCGAAACAGGCCTGAACTTCGGGGCGCATGCGGAATTCGTTTCAATCGCAGAAGACGGCCTGATCGCCCCCATTCCAGACGGCTTGTCATATGAAGACGCTGCGGCGCTCTGCGATGGTCCGTTAACGGACATGAATTTCTTGGTCAATCTTGCTCAGTTGCAACCTGGGCAGCACATTCTGATCAACGGGGCGTCCGGCTCGCTCGGGACAGCCGCCGTTCAACTGGCCAAAGGGTTCGGTGCCGAGGTGACTGGCGTGTGCAGCACACGCAACGTCGCCTTCGTAAAATCGCTTGGTGCGGATCACGTGATTGATTACAGCAAGGATGATTTCACCGAACATACCGCCGCCTATGACGTGATTTATGACACCGTCGGCAAAAGCAGCTTTGCCGCCGCAAAACCCGCGCTAACCAGCAACGGTATCTACATTTCTCCGGTCCTAGGCCTGGGTTTGTTGGGGCAAATGCTGTTTGGGAACATGTTCCGCAGCAAGAAAGCCAAGTTTTCGGCCACCGGTATGTTGCCTATCACTCAACAAAGACCCCTCTTGTCTGATCTACTTGCACGGATTGCCAAGGGTGACTTGAAGATGATCATAGATCGCCGCTTCAGCTTAGATCGCGTGGCCGAGGCTCATGCCTATGTCGACACAGGTCACAAACGCGGCAATGTGATCCTGGAAATGGGACAGGCCTGATTGGCCTGCCCCACATAGAATTAGCCAACTGGCAAGTTGTCCTGACGCTTCACCGCAACAATGGAGGAGCGTGGCAACATGCCTTCCCCATCCGGGAAAGGTGCCGCCGGGTGTTGGATACCAACGAACATGGTGCGCTTGTCGGCAGACCAGGTCAGGCCCGTCACCTCGGACCCGTTTGGCCCGGTCAGGAAACGCTCAATCTGGCCGGTGATAGGATCGCCAGCCAGCATCTGGTTGTTGCCCATGCCAGCAAAGTCACCTTCGTTATCATCGTCGCCATCGGTCTGAATCCAGACCAGACCTGTGCTGTCAAACATCATCCCGTCAGGCGAATTGAACAGATTGCCTTCGTTGATGTTTGATGACCCACCATAGGCGTCTTCGTGCACAGTCGGGTTCCCAGCCATCACATAAAGATCCCATGTGAACGTGTCGGCAGCGTGATCATCATTGCTGGGGTACCAGCGGACGATCTGACCATAGTGGTTTTCGGCACGCGGGTTTGGACCGTTCACCGGTGTTTCATCACCGCTTACGTTAGGCTTGACACCACGGTTGCGATTGTTGGTCAGGCAGCAATAGGCTTCTGCCGCAACCGTGTTCACCGCCACCCACTCTGGACGATCCATCGTTGTCGCACCAACTTTCGACGCCGCCATACGCGTGTAGATCGCGATCTCAGCTTCATCCATGCCAGTGGATTCTGGTGTCAGGGCAACCCATTCGCCTGTCAGGTCATTGCCGAACTTCGCCACGTAGAGCTGACCGTCATCCAATAGCGCAGATGTCGGCCCGCTTGGTGTGTAAACCCCATTGGAGACATACTTATAAAGGAACTCGCCCCGCTCATCATCGCCCATATAGACGACGACCCGACCATCTGGCGCAATCACTGCCGCAGCGTTCTCATGCTTGAAACGGCCCAAGGCGGTGTGTTTGATCGGGGTTGATGTGGGATCGGTCGGATCAATCTCGACAATGTAACCAAAGCGGTGCGGTTCATTCGGGTTCTGGCTCAGGTCGAAACGCGCGTCGAACTTCTCATATGCGTAACGCCCTTCAAGGCCGATACCATAGCGGACGTAGTCCTCGGGCCGTTCAAACGCCGGGTCGGTCGAGCCGAAGTAGCCGTTAAAGTTTTCCTCGCACGTCAGGTAAGTGCCCCACGGCGTTTTGCCCGCACCACAGTTGTTCATAGTACCAAGAACGGTCGTACCCGCTGGGTCCGCAGGCGTTTGCAACAGCGGATGGCCGCATGGCAGGGCCTGCAATTGTCATCGGTGTGTTCTGTGTGATGCGACGGTTCAGGTCACTATCGACAACAATCGACCAGCCATCATCAGTTTCAGCCACTTCCATGACGGTTACGCCTTGCATGTTTTGCAGCGTCAGCACGTCATCGGCACTGGTCACGGCACCGTCTTCGTTCATGGGCAGGTTAACCTTGGTATTCACATATTCATGGTTCACCGCGATCACCTGACGGCCATCGACAACGAAGGCTTCCATGCCGTCAGTGTTTTCGCCAAACACCCGGTCAGAGCTTGCAACGCCGATCGCGGTTTCCTGGCTCAGTTCTGCCGCATCCGAGAACAGCGGCTCGCCCCATCTCGCAACAGGCTGCCAAGTATAGCCCTCAGGCACATGAACGGTGCCGTCCGTTTGGATCGGGATCGGCGTGAAACCAAAGCGGCTGGCCGCCTGTGCTTCGGCGGACGTCCCTGACAAAAGGCCAGTGCCCATCACAGCCGCGCCAGAGCCATAGGCCAAAACACCGGATAGGAACCCGCGGCGCGAAATAGCCGCCTCAACGACCTCATCAAAGTCAGTCTGTTCGGGTGCGGGGCGTTGCAGCTCGTCCCATTCGTCCCATGACAGGTCGTATGTATCGGTATCTTTCATCACACTGGCTCCTAGCTGGTTTGTAGACAGCGCGACAGTCCCCGCGATGGGATTCAATCGTGTGACGATGACGTAACAGCTCTGTAACGACGTCAAATTTGACGCCGCGATTTTGTGGGCTTAGTTGAACCGATTATTCTTTGGGAATCCATACGGCGGCCGCTTGCCAACACCGGCACGCGCCCCTTTCCAGTCGGTCATGTCAGGCTCTGTCCGGGTTTTGCCGCCGCCCATGGGCCAGGATAACCCATCGTCCCACGCAAAGGTCGTGATGTCAGACAGGCCGCCATCCAGTTCCAACATCCCCTGACGCCCGGATGCCTTCTTGTACTTCTGGATGCGCACGCCCTTGCCACGGTTCATCTCGGGCAGTTCACTGACTTCAAAGACTAGAAACTTCGCGTTCTCGGATACGACAGCGACATGATCACCCGCAACGCGGTGACAGACCTTGGCGATCGTGTCCTTGACGTTCAGCACCTGTTTGCCGCTCCGCGTTTGCGCCACGACTTCTTCCTCTGGCACGACAAAACCGTTGCCTTCAGCAGAGGCCACCAACAGTTTTTCACCGGGTTTGTGGATCAGGAAATCGACAATTTCGACGTCATTGGGCAAATCAACCATTAGCCGCAATGGTTCACCCATACCACGTCCACCGGGCAGATTCGTAGCACTTACGGTGTAGAAGCGGCCATTGGCCCCAAAAACCAGCAACTTATCGGTCGTCTCCGCATGGAAGATAAACCGAGGGCCATCACCGTCTTTGAACTTCAACTCGCGCGTCAGATCGATATGACCTGTCATCGCACGGACCCAGCCCATCTGTGAGCAGACTACCGTGATCGGCTCTCGCTCGATCATCGCCTCAAGCGGTACTTCGACAACTTCAGCTGCCGCGGCAAACTGCGTGCGGCGCGCACCACCTGCGCTGTCACGGCCAAAGACCTTGCGGGTCTCGCGCAACTGCTCAGCAATTTTGGCCCATTGCAACTCATCGCTATCCAGCAAGTCTTCGATATCCGCGCGCTCTTCCATCAGGGCGTCACGTTCGGCAATCAGCTCCAGCTCTTCCAGACGCCGCAACGACCGCAGGCGCATGTTCAGGATCGCCTCGGCCTGCACCTCGGACAACGACACCTCTGGATCAGCACCCGGCACAATAGGCGAGCGATAGTCGGCCTCAGACGTGGCGCGGATATGATCCTGCGCCCAATCTTCGACCATCAGAGCCTGTTTGGGGTCGTCGTCGTAGCGGATGATATCAATCACGCGGTCCAGATGCAGGAAGGCAATGATGAAGCCTTCGAGCACCTCCAAACGGTGATCGATCTTTTCCAGACGATACTTGCTGCGGCGGATCAGAACCTCGCGGCGGTGTTCGAGAAACGCGCGCAGCACTTCTTTGAGCGAACAAACTTTCGGCGTCAGCCCGTCGATCAGCACGTTCATATTCAAGCTAAACCGCGTCTCCAGATCGGAGTTGCGGAACAGCATGCCCATCATGACCTCTGGATCGACGGTCTTGGCACGCGGTTCCAGCACGACACGGATATCGTCCGCGCTTTCGTCGCGGACGTCGGCAAGCAATGGTACTTTCTTCAGCTGGATCACCTCGGCCAGCTTTTCGATCAGTTTGGACTTCTGGACCTGATAGGGGATCTCGGTCACGACCACTTGCCACTGACCACGCCCCAGATCCTCGACCTCCCACTTTGCACGTAGGCGGAACGCGCCACGCCCGGTACGGTAGGCCTCGGCGATGTTCTCTTTCGGTTCGACAATCACACCACCCGTCGGAAAATCAGGACCGGGAATGTAGTTCAGCAGCGTATCATCACGTGCGTCGGGCGTCTTGATCAGATGCAGACAGGCGTCAATCAATTCGTGCAGGTTGTGGGGTGGGATATTCGTGGCCATCCCCACGGCGATGCCGCTCGATCCGTTGGCGAGCAGGTTCGGGAAAGTGGCGGGCAAAACGGCTGGTTCGGTCAACCGCCCGTCATAGTTGTCGCGGAAATCAACGCTGTCCTCGGACAGGCCTTCCAGCAATGCCTCGGCCGCCGCTGTCATCCGCGCCTCGGTATAACGGGACGCCGCAGGATTATCGCCATCAATGTTGCCGAAGTTCCCCTGCCCATCCACCAGCGGATAACGCACGTTAAAATCCTGCGCCAAACGCGCCATCGCGTCATAGATCGCGGCATCCCCATGCGGGTGGAAGTCACCCATCGTGTCGCCACTGATCTTGGCGGATTTCAGAAACCCACCAGAGGGAGACAGACGCAAACGCGACATCGCATAAAGAATACGACGATGCACAGGCTTCAAACCATCGCGCGCATCGGGCAACGCACGGTGCATGATGGTGGACAGCGCATAGGTCAGATACCGGTCGCCAATCGCGCGGCGCAAAGTCTCGGTTACGTCGTTCGGGCCAAGGCCGGTATCGCTGTCATCACTCATTGCTCTGGTTTAGCGATGCGTGATTCCGGCGTAAAGCAACTATATCTGGGCATGCATTCGCCTTCTAGCTGTTGTGGCTCTTGCCACGGCGCTTGCACCGCGCCAAACAGTTGCAATGACCCAGAAAACAATCCTCATCACCGGATCATCCTCAGGCATTGGTTATGACGCCGCACATGGATTGCGCGCTGCGGGCTGGCGCGTCTTCGCCAGTTGCCGCAAGCCCGAAGACTGCGAAAGACTGCGCGGCGAAGGGTTTGAAAGCCCACTGATTGACTACACGAACGCCGAAACCATCGTCACTGGCCTAGCCGAAACGCTGGAGGCAACGGGCGGGACGCTGGATGCGCTGTATAACAACGGCGCTTTCGCCTGCCCCGGCGCGGTTGAGGATTTACCGGCAGATGCATTGCGCGCCATTTTTGAGGCGAACTTTTTGGCTGGCACGAGCTGACGCGTCTGGTGATCCCCGTGATGCGCGCGCAAGGCCACGGGCGGATCATCAATTGTTCTTCTGTGCTCGGCTTTGTGCCGATGCGTTGGCGCGGTGCTTATGTGGCCACTAAACACGCGCTGGAAGGGCTGACCGATGTATTGCGGCTTGAGATGAGCGATACCGCGATCAAGGTGATCCTGATCGAACCTGGCCCAATCACCGCAAAAATCCGTGAAAACGCGATCCCACATTTTGAGAAGTGGATTGATTGGCAGAACTCAGCCCGCGCAACGCAGTATCATGAGCTAAGATCGCGGCTCTATGATGATAAAGGGCCAGATACGTTTGAATTGCCGCCGTCAGCTGTGACCAAAAAGATCCTGCATGCCTTGGCATCCCCCCGACCTAAGCCGCGTTACTACGTCACGACACCCACATATCTGATGGGATGGTTGCGGCGTATTTTGCCAACACGGTTGCTGGATGCGGTGATTTTGAAGGCCTGAGGGTTTCCTTCGCGGACCTGCCTGCTACATCGCGTGGAAAACAAACGAAGGACTCATGATCATGGCAGACGATCCCCTATTCTGGCTCATGTCACTCTCGGTGCTGATTGTGCTTGGCATTTTAATGTGGGGCATGGGCAGCTTCGGCAAAGGTGGCGAGTACAATCGCAAGAACGCCAACAAGATCATGCGCTGGCGGGTCGGCGCACAGTTTGTCGCCGTCGTCTTGATCCTTATTTTTGTCTACCTGCGCAGCGAAGGAAGCTAACCAAATGGTTGTTCTCAACAAAATCTACACCAAAACTGGCGATGCGGGCGAAACCGCCTTGGGTAATGGAAGCCGGGTCGCCAAACATTCGTTGCGTGTCACGTCATACGGCACGGTCGATGAAACGAATGCGACTGTCGGTCTTGCCCGGTTGCACGCGACCGGTGACATGGATGCACAACTGGCGATGATCCAGAACGACCTGTTTGATCTTGGCGCAGACCTCTGCCGCCCGGATATGGAAAAGGATAGCGAGTCTGAGTACCCCGTCCTGCGCATGACCGACGCGCAGGTCGAACGGCTGGAAGGCCAAATTGACGAGATGACCAAACAGGTTGAACCCCTACGCAGCTTCATCCTGCCGGGTGGGTCGGCTTTGGCCGCGCACCTCCACCTGTGTCGCACCGTATCACGACGCGCTGAACGTCTGACGGTGGAATTGGCAACAATGGAATCGGTCAATCCGGCGGCGGTGAAGTATCTCAACCGTTTGTCAGACTGGTGTTTTCAGGCCGCGCGCATCGCTAATGATAACGGCAAGAACGACGTTTTATGGGTGCCTGGCGCAAACCGCTAGGCCAGGCCGATTGTAACCCGGCTAGCACCCCGGACCTGACGTGCGCGTCAAGAACGTGGCGTCGGCAGGCGCTGTCGCGTCGATTTTGCACTGTTTTCCCGGCGACGCGCAGGATAACAACAATCCGAGAAGATAATTGATCAGATTCTTAGGAGAGTAACGCAGATGAAGGTCCTCGTACCCGTCAAGCGCGTGATCGACTACAACGTGAAGGTTCGTGTGAAAGCGGATGGTTCCGGTGTTGATCTCGCCAACGTCAAAATGTCGATGAACCCGTTCGATGAAATCGCCGTGGAAGAGGCCATTCGCCTGCGCGAAGCGGGCAAGGCTGACGAAGTGGTCGCCGTGTCCATCGGCGTCAAGCAAAGCCAGGAAACGCTGCGCACTGCTCTTGCTATGGGTGCGGACCGCGCGATTTTGGTAGTCGCAACCGATGACGTTCACACCGATATCGAACCTCTCGCCGTTGCGAAAATTCTTGCTGCAATCGTTAAAGAAGAGGCCCCCGGTTTGGTGCTCTGCGGCAAGCAGGCCATCGACAATGACATGAACGCCACGGGCCAGATGCTGTCTGCCCTGCTGGGTTGGTCCCAAGCAACATTCGCATCCGAGGTTGATGTGGAGGGCGACAGCGCAACGGTCACGCGTGAAGTGGACGGTGGCTTGCAGACGATCAAGGTCAAAATGCCAACAATCGTGACCGTTGACTTGCGCCTGAACGAACCGCGTTATGCATCCCTGCCTAACATCATGAAGGCCAAGAAGAAGCCGTTGGATGAAAAGACGCCCGCCGACTACGGCGTCGACATCACGCCACGTCTGAGCATCGTCAGCACAACCGAACCCGAAGCACGCAAGGCGGGTATCATGGTTGGGTCCGTTGACGAACTTGTTGAAAAACTCAAAGAAGCGGGGGCGGTATAATGGCTGTTCTTCTGATTGGCGAAGTCACTGACGGCGCGCTGGCCGTTGACGCGACAGCAAAGGCCGTGTCTGCGGCGCGGGCCCTTGGTGATGTGACCGTGCTTTGCGCCGGGGCATCCGCCAAAGCTGCGGCTGATGAAGCGGCAACGATTGAAGGTGTCTCCAAAGTGCTGTGCGCTGAAGATGCCGCCCTAGGTCACCGACTGGCAGAACCTACTGCGGACCTGATTGTCTCACTCGCTGGCGACTACAGCCATATCGCGGCACCCGGCACGACAGACGCCAAGAACGTGATGCCACGTGTGGCGGCATTGTTGGATGCGATGGTCATTTCCGAAGTGACGGCCATCGTTGATGCAGATACATTTGAACGTCCGATCTACGCAGGTAACGCGATCCAAACCGTCAAGTCTTCCGACGACAAGAAGGTTATGACGATCCGGACTGCCGGTTTTGACGCTGCCGCAATGGGTGGTTCTGCTGCCGTTGAAAGCATCGGTGCCGCCGGAAACCCCGGCCTGTCTGAGTGGGTCGAAGACAAGGTCGCGGCTTCTGACCGCCCTGAACTGACATCTGCGGGTGTCGTCGTATCTGGTGGTCGCGGTGTTGGGTCTGAAGAGGACTTTGCCCTGATCGAAACGCTGGCTGACAAACTGAACGCCGCGGTCGGCGCATCCCGCGCTGCAGTTGATAGTGGTTATGCGCCAAACGACTGGCAGGTCGGCCAGACGGGTAAGGTCGTGGCACCTGATCTTTATGTTGCCGTCGGTATCTCCGGTGCGATCCAGCACTTGGCCGGTATGAAAGACAGCAAGATCATCGTAGCCATCAACAAGGACGAAGAAGCGCCGATCTTCCAGGTTGCGGATTTCGGTCTGGTTGCCGACCTGTTTGACGCGGTACCAGAGTTGACAAACAAACTCTGAACCTAGCCGAAGTTGTATTGATAGGGCCTGCGCATGCCGCGCGGGCCTTTTTATATGGCATAAAGCTGATCGCGTATCTTGGGGACCAACGCAGCACTTGCTTCGACATGGCAATCGACACCCAGCATTTCGGATGCCGCTTTGGCCTGTGAAGGTGGGAAAAACATGCCGCGAGACCCTTGCGAAATAGCCCGTTCTGTCGGGTTTGCGACAACGACATCTTTAACCATGGGTCGCAGTTCATCGATCATTGACGCCGTGATGAACAAGGGATCGACTTGTAACTGGCCGGGCCGTTCTGACCAATGTTCGTCCGCCATCAGGTCTTCTGAAAACCACAGCAAAATCACACGATCACCAATCTGCTTCAGCATATTCCGCATCCGCGCCAGCCATGCCTCTCTCAATTCTACGACCACCGTGTCAAACCGTTCAATCGACTTGGTGTGCAATGCGCCCAGCATGTGCCGGGTAAAGGAATACTCAGAAAAATCGACGTCTTGATAAATGGCCTGCAAGACCGTCGAGGCCCGCAAGAAGCGATCATTGCGCCGGGGATGGACAGAGTAGAAACGATTGGACAGATAATTGGCCCCCATCACCTGTACGACGGTCAAATCAGCCTCTGAACAGATGCCCATGATTGTTGGGTCATTCACAAAGGCATCAATCCCGCCATTCACACAGCCAAAATTGACGCAGGTCTGGCGCATGGCCTTTTCAACCAATTGCGGGAAAGGTTTTTCAATGAACTTACCGTAGGTTTCTGTCCCGCCGACAAACGCAATGTACGGCAGATCAAGGCGCTTGCGCGGCCCGCGAAACAACATTCGAGAGGCCCCGTAACGGCACGGCGAATAAGACAGATCGCTGTTCTCTATTTTCTCGTGCTTCATGGTGTCCAGCCCTTCTCTTCATCACCCAACAGGCAGATTCGTAGAAATCCTTTGCGAATTTGCTAATAAGGGCATTTGATGAAATTTTTACTTATTGTGTCGCCTTGAAGCCGCCCCCTGCCGGGGCCTATGGTGCAGCGAACCCGCAGAGGATTGATCATGACAATTGAACAGGTAGGTATTGTTGGCGCAGGGCAAATGGGCAACGGCATCGCGCATGTCTTTGCGTTGGCCGGTTACGAGGTTCTGCTGACCGATATCAGTCAAGAGGCCATGAGCGCCGCCGTCGCATTGATTGATCGCAATCTTGACAGGCAGGTCAGCAGAGAGCTGATCACTGCTGTTCAAAAAGCCGAAGCGATGAAACGGATCGGCACGACGCAAACTCTGACGGATTTGGGCCAAACCGACTTGATCATCGAGGCCGCAACCGAGCGTGAGACCATCAAGACCGCTATTTTCGAAGATCTGGTCCCGCATCTAAAGCCCGACACCATTCTGACGTCGAACACGTCGTCAATTTCGATCACACGCCTGGCGTCCCGTACTGATCGTCCTGAAAAATTCATGGGGTTCCACTTTATGAACCCGGTGCCGATCATGCAGTTGGTCGAACTGATCCGCGGCATTGCAACAGATGAGCCCACGTTTAAAGCTTGCCATGCAGTTGTGGAACGTCTTGGCAAAACCTCTGCCACTGCTGAGGATTTCCCGGCCTTTATCGTCAACCGCATCCTGATGCCAATGATCAACGAAGCAATATATACGCTTTATGAAGGTGTCGGCTCGGTCCAATCCATTGATACGTCACTCAAACTTGGCGCCAACCACCCCATGGGGCCGCTGGAACTGGCTGATTTCATCGGGCTGGACACCTGCCTTGCGATCATGAACGTGCTGCACGACGGGCTGGCTGATACGAAGTATCGCCCCTGCCCGCTGCTGACGAAGTATGTCGAAGCCGGATGGTTGGGGCGCAAGTCAAAGCGCGGATTCTACGACTATCGTGGGGATGCGCCGGTGCCAACGCGGTAAAATGCAAAGGGCGGCTTTCAGCCCAACCCGGTCAAGATTTTATCTTGCCGCCAACACAAGCGGCACGAAAATTCACGCACATTCTGAATGTCTTCATACGGTCTTTTTGTTTTAGAAGAGAACATAGATTTTCGATCGACACCAAAAGACAGCCCGAGACGGCAATGTCCGATAGCTGGAATATCGGCCCGAAGTCACCATGGCCCAGGCATTTGACTTACTCGCACTGAATTGCTAATCGGGACGGGAACCGTTGGGGTGCCTCACCAGAGGCTGAGAGGCGCGTATGCGCTAACCCATCGAACCTGATCCGGGCAATTCCGGCGTAGGGAACGGTCTTTGCGCAAGCAGGCAGTTTTGTACGCGATGCCCATTGATATGGAGCGTTGCCATGGCGCATATCGCGTTGACGATAGCAGGATCAGACAGCGGCGGCGGCGCTGGCATTCAGGCAGATCTTAAGGCGATGTCAGCACTCGGGGTTTACGGGGCCTCGGTCATCACCGCTGTTACAGCGCAGAACACAAAAGCTGTCACCGCCGTCCACGGCGTCCCGCAGGATATGATCACTGCGCAGATTGACGCGGTGCTGGATGATCTGAACGTCAAAGCCGTCAAGATTGGTATGCTGACCACGCCAGACACCATCCACTGCGTTGTAGCGGGGCTTGACGGTTATCCCGGCCCATTGGTGCTTGACCCTGTGATGATTGCAAAATCAGGCGATTTGCTCTTGGCGGCCGAGGCTGTCGCAACACTTAGGGACGTCTTATTGCCGCGCGCGCGTGTGCTGACGCCGAACCTGCCCGAAGCGGCTTGCCTGCTGGACTCACCTGTTGCGGTTGGACGCACCGAGATGATCGCGCAAGGCCGGGCGCTCTGTGATCTGGGGGCGCAGGCCGTCCTGATGAAGGGCGGACATGCGGATGGCGAAATCTGCCATGACATTCTGGTGTCTGGGGATCAGGTGCTTGCCGAGCTTTGTGCACCGCGCTGCAAGACAGCTAACACGCACGGGACGGGATGCACCTTATCCTCCTCAATCGCGGCGGGGTTGGCCAAGGGTCTTCCTCTGGAACTTGCGGTGCGAGAGGCCCATAGTTACCTGCAAGCGGCGATTGCTGATGCAGATGCGTTGAACATCGGTTCCGGTCATGGCCCCGTGCATCACTTCCATCAGTTCTGGCCCGCTTCAGGCAAAGCATGAGCCTCTGGTCGATCATAGGGGCCGGTGTTGCGGGGCTCGCCATCGCGACCGAATTGGTCTCGCGCGGGGCGCGGGTTCAGGTTTTTGATACGGCGGGCCCTCCAGGCCCTCACGCCTGTTCCTGGTGGGCGGGCGGGATGTTGGCGCCTTGGTGCGAATTTGAAAACGCCGAAGAGCCGGTGTTGCGTCTCGGCCAGATGGCCATTGAGTGGTGGGCGGACAAGACCGATGTCCAAAGGCTTGGCACCTTGGTGGTCGCCGCGCGCCGTGATCTGCCGGATTTGCGCCGCTTTGCGCGCCGCACCGAAGGTTTTGTGGAGGTCGATGGCGATATTGCAGAACTTGAACCTGATTTGTCCGGCTTCACAAAGGGGCTGTTCTTTCAGGCGGAAGCCCATCTTGACCCACGCAAAGCCTTGCAGGCTCTTTATACTTCTTTGGAGGAAAAAGGCGTGGTGTTTCACAACAAATATGCGCCCGATGGTCTAAAAAAATTATTGATTGCAGAGGTTTACAAGCACGAAGCGCTCTGTCCGATTTGCGCGGCGTCAAGGGAGAGATGCTGGTGATCCGGTGCCGCGATGTAAACCTGACCCGCCCAGTGCGGTTGCTGCATCCAAGGATACCACTTTACATCGTGCCGCGCGGGGATGGAATCTACATGCTGGGCGCAACGATGATCGAAAGCGAGGACCGCAGCCGTATAACCGCACGCTCGATGCTGGAATTGCTCAGCGCCGCCTATGCGCTGAATCCTGCTTTCGGAGAGGCGGAGGTGCTGGAAATCGGCGTCGATCTGCGCCCCGCCTTCCCGGACAACCTGCCGCGCATTCGCAGGCGTGGTGACACGATCTATGCCAACGGACTCTATCGCCACGGTTATCTGCTTGCGCCTGCTTTGGCACATGGTGTGGCAGATCTGGCGCTGAACAACACGCATTCGGAGATGGTCGATGAAGATTACGCTTAACGGAACAGGGTGCGAGGTCGCAGCGGAGACTCTTCCGGACCTTCTTGCAGAATGCGGCTTTTCCGGTCGCGTTGCTACGGCCGTCAACGAAGAGTTCGTGCCCGCAAGCCTTCGCGCGGGTGTTGAACTGAGCGACGGGGACCGCGTCGAAGTCGTCGCGCCAATGCAGGGGGGATGAGGGTGAAAGAGTTTTACGGCACTAAGCTGCCCAACCCTCTTATGTTGGGGACAGCACAATACCCAAGCCCTGCGATCCTCGCACAGGCGTTTCACGAAAGCGCAGCGGGGGTGGCCACGGTGTCCTTGCGCCGGGAAGGCGCAGGTGGCCACGGGCAGGTGTTTTGGCAGATGATCCAGGACCTTGGTGTGCATGTGCTGCCCAACACCGCTGGCTGCCACACGGTAAAGGAAGCGGTTACCACGGCCCATATGGCGCGCGAGGTGTTCGCTACCACCTGGATCAAGCTGGAACTGATCGGCCACACCGACAGCTTGCAACCGGATGTGTTCCAATTGGTCGAGGCTGCCCGCATTTTGTCGGATGAGGGTTTTCAGGTGTTTCCCTACACGACCGAGGATTTGATCGTTGCTGAACGTTTGCAAAGCGCAGGTTGCGAGGTGTTGATGCCATGGGGCGCGCCGATTGGCTCGGGTCGCGGGCTGAGCAACGCATATGCTTTAAGGGCCATGCGGGCAGAGTTTCCGGATGTGCCTCTGGTCGTTGACGCGGGGATCGGGCTGCCAAGCCACGCCGCACATGCGATGGAACTTGGATATGACGCCGTGCTGCTCAATACAGCCGTTGCCCGCGCAGGCGATCCGGTGGCGATGGCCCGCGCGATGATGCGCGCGGTTGAGGCGGGGCAATTGGCCTATGGGGCTGAGCCGATTGAGGCGCGCGATATGGCCGAAGCCTCCACCCCCGTGATCGGCAAGGCTTTCCTGTCATGACACTGGACCGTTTTTACCCGATCTTTGATCGATCCGACTGGCTGCGGCGGATGCTGCCCTTGGGCGTGAAACTGGTACAACTGCGCATCAAAGATCAGGCGGATGAGGACGTGCAGCGCGAAATCGCGGTCTCGCGCGACCTCTGCCAGCAATACGGTGCAGTGCTGGTCGTGAACGACCATTGGCAAGCGGCGCTCGATCTGGGCTGTGAGTGGGTTCATCTGGGTCAGGAAGACCTGGACGAAGCCGATTTGCCCGCCATCCGGAAGGCGGGGCTGAAGCTGGGCGTGTCTACCCATGACACTGACGAATTGGAACGGGTGCTTGGCATGGCACCTGACTATGTGGCGCTTGGTCCTGTTTACCCAACGATTCTCAAGAAGATGAAGTGGCACAGGCAGGGACTGCCCAAAGTCACCGAATGGAAAGCACGGCTGGGCGGAACACCGCTCGTGGGCATCGGTGGCATGTCGGTGGAGCGCGCGGCGGGGGTGTTTGAGGCCGGTGCCAACATCATCTCGGTCGTGACGGACATCACTTTGAACGCCGACCCCGAAGCGCGCGTACGCGCATGGATCAAGGCCACACGATGAACCGTTACGCACGCCAAATAATTCTGCCGGAAGTAAACGTGCAAGGGCAGCGGCGCCTGGCGACAGCGCGTGTGCTCGTCATCGGCGCTGGCGGTTTGGCGGCCCCTGCGCTCCCGCTTTTGGCAGGGGCCGGTGTGGGTCATATCATGCTTGTCGATGGGGATACGGTGTCGCTGTCAAACCTGCACCGGCAGACCCTGTTTACCGAAGCCGGTTGCGGCCGACCAAAGGCCGAAATTGCTGCAATGCGCTGCACAGACATCAATTCCGAGATTGCGGTCGACACGGCGGTGCAAAACCTGACCCCGACAAATGCACCTGACCTTGTGCAACAAGCCGATCTGGTTCTGGATTGCGCCGATAGCTACGCCGTCAGTTACATCCTCAGTGACCTCTGTCTTGCCAAGGGCAAACCACTGATCAGCGCTGCGGTGCTTGGATTGAGCGGCTATGTGGGTGGCTTCTGTGGTGGAGCGCCCTCACTGCGCGCGGTTTTCCCACAAGCACCGGACAGCGGCGCAAGCTGCGCCACCGCAGGGGTTCTGGGTCCCGTTGTCGGCATCATGGGCGCGATGCAGGCCCAAATGGCGCTCAACGTGCTACTCGGGTTCACGCCGTCTCCTTTGGGCCAGCTGGTGAACTATGACGCGCGCAGCGTCGCCACCTCGGGCTTTCGTTTCGATACCGCACCTGAGCCTGACATCGCCTTCCCTTTCCTTGCCCCTTCACAACTGAACGCCGATGACCTGATCGTTGAATTGCGCAACAAAGATGAAGCCCCAATCCCAATCCACACGGCAGCGCAGCGCCTCGATCCAAGTCAAATTGCCGAAATTCGCGCCCCGCGCGTCGCCCTTTGCTGCGCAACCGGTCTGCGGGCCTGGCGCGCGGCGGAAACCCTTCAACAGACCTGGCCCGGTGAGATCGTCCTCGTTGCGGCCGCGACCTCATAAAGGAACAAGGCTTATGAAACACATTCTCACCGCAGCCGCTTTGCTGACCGCATCGCCTGCTATGGCGCAAGATCAAATGACCGTTCTGCTGGATTGGTTCATCAACCCCGATCACGGCCCCCTGATTGTCGCCGAAGAGCTTGGCTATTTCGCTGACCAAGGGCTTGAGGTTGAGATCATTCCGCCCGCCGATCCCTCCGCACCGCCGCGCCTTGTGGCGGCTGGCCAGGCGGACCTCGCGATTTCCTATCAACCAAATCTGCATCTGCAAGTTCAAGAGGGACTGCCCCTTGTACGCGTCGGGACGCTTGTCGCGACGCCCCTTAGCTGTCTTCTGGTTCTGGCCGATGGGCCAATCGAAACCCCTGCTGATCTGCGCGGGCGTACTGTGGGTTTTTCCGTCGCCGGTGTTGAAGAGGCTGTGCTGAGCGCTGTTCTAGGCACTCATGGCGTCAGCCTAGAGGAGATTGAACTGGTGAATGTGAACTTCTCCCTCTCGCCTTCGTTGATGTCAGGTCAGGTCGATGCGGTGATTGGCGCATTCCGCAATTTCGAGCTAAACCAGATGGATATCGAAGGTGTACCGGGCCGCTGCTTCTACCTCGAAGAAGAGGGGGTGCCCTCATACGACGAACTGATCTACGTGGCCAATCCAGACCGAATGGACACCGATATGATCGCGCGTTTTCTGACGGCAACTGAATTGGCCACGCAATACATCGTGAACAACCCCGAGGCGAGTTGGGAGATATTCTCGGGCACGTCCGCCGAGCTGCAGGACGAGCTGAACGCACGCGCCTGGGTCGACACGCTGCCACGCTTTGCCCTGCGACCGGCGGCGCTAGATGCGGGCCGCTACGCCCGCTTCGAAGACTTTCTCGTCGAAAGCGGCATGATCGCATCCGCCAACCCGGTCGACGCCATTGCCATTGACGTGACCGCGCAATGAACAGCTATGGCGACGCTTTCGCAAGACTGCGCGATCATGCGGGCGATGCATGGCGGGACTACACCCGCCATGCCTTTGTCGAAGGTCTGAAGGACGGCACCTTACCTCACGACGCTTTTCTGCACTACCTGCGACAGGATTATGTGTTCCTTATCCACTTCGCCCGCGCTTGGGCGCTGGCCGTCGTAAAATCGGAGACCCATGCCGAAATGCTAACCGCGGTCGGCACGGTCAACGCGCTGGTGGCCGAAGAAATGCAGTTGCATATCGGCATCTGCGAAGCGGCCGGTGTTTCTCAAGAGGATCTGTTCGCCACGAAAGAACGCGCCGAGAACCTTGCCTATACCCGCTTTGTTCTTGAGGCGGGCTATAGCGGTGATCTGCTGGATCTGTTGGCCGCACTGGCCCCTTGTGTAATGGGCTATGGGGAGATCGGCGCCCGGCTGGCTGCGGAGAAAGAGTCAGACACGTATGCGGACTGGATCGACACCTATGCGGGTGAAGACTATCAGGGGGCATGTCAGGCGGTCGGTGAGATGTTGGACAAAGCCATCACCCGCCGTCTGGGCCATGATTTTCAGACCTCCCCGCGTTGGGAACGCCTTTGCCAAACGTTCCGCACAGCGACCGAACTCGAAGTCAGCTTCTGGCAGATGGGTTTGACCCCTTGACGCAAGCCCCCGACGTCACGCTGCAAGGGCACGCGTCTATTAACGGCGTGGCTCTATTTGCGTCCTTGACGCTGGCGCTTCGTGCCGGAGAGTGGACATGCCTCCTGGGTGGTTCCGGCGTTGGGAAATCCACCCTTTTGCGTCTGATATCTGGGCTTGCCACCGGCGCTGATTTCGAGGGGATGGTCACCGCAAGTGACGCAAAGCCGGTGGCGGCACGGGTCGCCTATATGGCTCAGGACGACTTGCTGCTGCCGTGGGCGAGCGTCCGTCAGAACGTACAACTGGGCGCCCAACTGCGCGGGGAAACGGCCGATACCGAACGTCTGACCCGTATCTTGTCACAGGTCGGGCTTGCTGATCACGCAGACAAGAAGCCCGCCGGCCTGTCGGGAGGGCAACGCCAGCGGGTCGCGCTGGCCCGGACCCTGATGGAAGACAAACCCGTCATTTTACTGGACGAGCCTTTCTCAGCGCTTGACGCCCAGACCCGCGCGGCCATGCAAGAGCTCGCAGTGGACGTGCTGCGTGACAAGACCGTTCTGATCGTGACCCACGATCCGTCAGAGGCTGCGCGCTTGGGGCAGTCGATCCTCGTGCTGACCCCCTCTGGGATACGGCACTTCCCACACCCCTCATCTGCTATTCCGCGCCCAATCGACGATCTGGAAACGCTAGAGTGTCAGGCGGCTTTGCTCTCTCTCTTGCGTGAGGGCGCTCAATGAAGGTCTTCCCGGCGCTTCTGGCCATGCTGTTCGCGGTGGCAGTCTGGCAAGTGATCGTCACCTTGACGGGCCTACCAAAGTTCATCCTTCCTGGTCCCGTGATGGTGGCGGAAACGTGGTGGACGAACCGTGCGCTGATCGCCGAACACACACTGATCACCGCACTCGAAGTGGTCATCGGCCTAGCAATCGGAGCCGCGCTCGGCATTGCGACAGCGTTGCATCTGGCATCATCACGCACGGCACGGGTGCTGATACAGCCAATCCTGATCTTTACTCAGGCCCTGCCGGTCTTTGCACTGGCCCCGATACTGACGCTTTGGCTTGGGTTCGGACTTTGGTCCAAGGTCTTCATGGCCGTGTTGATCATCTATTTCCCCGTCACTTCCGCCTTTTTTGACGGGTTGATGCGCACGCCGCAGGGATATCTGGACCTGGCACGCACCATGCAGGCCAGCCCCGCGCGGGTTCTGTGGCACATCCGCATTCCTGCCGCCTTGCCATCTTTGGCTTCCGGTCTGCGTTTGGCCGCAGTCTACGCCCCCATCGGCGCCGTGATTGGGGAATGGGTCGGTTCGTCGCGCGGACTTGGCTATCTTATGCTGCTCGCGAACGGGCGTGCCAAAACCGACCTCATGTTTGCTGCAATGTTGACGTTGGGCGTATTTGCCGTGTTATTGCACCTTTTGGTCGTGTGGCTCACCCGTCGGCTCTTGCTAGAAAGGACAAATGCCCCGGAAACGCGCGTTCTGTCACGCAAATTATGATCGGCTTTCGTGCGAGCGCGTTTGGCTGCAGGCCGTTCTCAACACCGACGCCGCGAGCCAAGCTGCAACGAAAATGTGCCGAATATGCAACCAGATGCTGCGCGAGCAATAGCAGCCGGTGCAAAAGATCGCTTTGCGCCACACAACGGGCAATCGACCTCTCGTCTACTCTTTCAACTTCAGCGTCTCTTCGCGCATCCAGTCCATGCAGGCACGTTGATCTTTCAAACGCTCTTTCACTTCATCTTCATCAAAAGGATGACCGACGACGGGCTTCTGCGGTCTCCCGCAAGCGTTTACGATCTCGTGGATCAACAGGCTTTGGCGCAATGTCGGCGAGATTTGGTTGGCCATCTGGTACCAGCGTGAATTTGCGCCCGGAAAGAACAGCGGGACAACGCGGGCACCGGACATGCGGATCATCTTAGCGGTAAAAAGGTTCCATTCATCCTCTACCATCGGTCCGAACATGGAGTTCGAAGAGGCGACAACGCCAGACGGAAAAACGGCAATCACACCTCCTTCGCTCAGATGGGCCATGGCTTGCTTGCGCATTTCGACCATCTTGGCTTGCGCGCCTTCCTCGTGCGGGAATGGCACAGGGATCAGGAAACGGCCCGCATCTTCGTCAATATCGGTTAGAAAGGCACGTGTCAGAATACGGTAGTCTGTCCGCACACGCCCGATCAGATCCGCAAAAACCATGCCATCAACCAAACCATGCGGGTGGTTGGCGACAACCACCACAGGGCCGGTTTTGGGGATACGCTCAAGCTGTTCCTGCGGGGTGATCACGTCGATGCCCATCACATCCAGCGCACCGCGCCAGAATGCCTGCCCGTGAAGTTTGCCCCGCTTCTCAAACTTTCGGATCATGCGAATGATGTGAATCTTGCCCGTAAACCACTCGATCGTTTTGATAACCGTGCGTTTGAGCGGGCTGTCAAACGTCTCTGAATAGGTGAGCGCACTGCGGTCATAGACGCGGGGCGGTACATCAGACATGACGGGTCGTGCAGAGGCTTTGGGGGCCGTGTCGGTCAAAATGCGTGTCCTATCCCATCCATATCTCAGTCAGTCGCCTTCACCAAATTTGTCCGCAACAAGGTTCTCAATCGCCGCCGCCAGCTCATTTGCCTGAGGTCCGCGTGTCTCAACTTCAATAAAGGTTCCTATAGAAGCTGCCAACATTAAAAGGCCCATGATGCTGTCACCGCCTGTGCTCTCTCCGTCTTTACGCACGATTGCGTCGGCATCAAAGCTTTCGACCACCTCAACCATCTTGGCCGAGGCGCGCGCGTGTAGCCCTTTGATGTTCTGGATCTCAAGACGCATCTGGGTCATTGAGGTAACCCGCCGTTGTGGCTATTGATGTACTTATGCGCCGCCGCTATCGCGGCTTCGACCGCATCAGGCACGGTGGCGTTACGCGACTTGGCTAGTTTGATCAGCATAGGCAGGTTTGCCCCGTAGAGGATCCGTCGATTTTCGGGGCTACAGGCCCGCAGTGACAGATTTGTAGGCGACCCACCAAACATATCTGTGACAATCACGACACCATCACCGGTATCAACACCATCGGCTGCATCACAGATTTCATTTTGTTTAGTGGCGCGGTCGTCTTCAGCACCTATCGCGATACTGACCATGCCCGGCTGCGGCCCAACGACATGTTCGACGGCCGCGTGATACTCTTGCGCCAACCCACCATGCGCGACGATAACAATCCCGATCAAACCGCTTTTTCCTTGCTTCCCTCAGCGGCGTGCCGCTCTAACTCCCGGTGTCGTTTAGATACATGCCACCCGTCTTGTGCAAGGGCTTCTGCAAGCTTCTCGATCATTGCGACAGAACGATGTTTGCCCCCTGTACAGCCAAAACCGATAGACAGATGCGCCTTGCCTTCATCGCGGTGCGCCTAAGCAGCAGCAAATCAGCCAGCCCTTTGACTTTTTCAAAGAAGGCCGCAAAACGAGGGTCGGCGGCAACATATGCGGCAACCTTTGCATCACGCCCATCAAGTTTGCGCAATCCTTCGACCCAATGGGGATTTTGCAGAAAACGGCAGTCCATGACGATATCCATGCCACGGGGCAGACCCCGCTTGTAAGAAAACGAATGTAGCGTCACACCCAGTTTACGCCCCTCACCCGTCCCGAACCATTGTTCCACTTCGGCCTTTGCATCATGGGGTGACAACCCCGTCGTATCAATCAGCACATCAGCGCGCGCGCGCACCGGGATCAGCAGTTCCCGCTCTGCCGCGATACCTTCGAGCGGTGACCCGGCGGGTGCGAGTGGATGCCTGCGCCGGGTCTCGGAATATCTGCGCACCAGCTCTTCCTCGGCTGCGTCCATGTACAAAACTTGCGCGGTCAGTTTGCCCTTCCCGGTCAAGCGATCAATCGTATCGATCAGGGCCGCGGTGCTGAAATCACGATTGCGCACATCAACGCCCAGCGCCAAGGGGCGCGCGGGTGGTGGGCCTTCCAACAAACGCGGCAGAAGGGACAGCGGAAGGTTGTCGATCACCTCATATCCCAGATCCTCAAGCGCATTAATCGCGGTGGACCGACCTGCACCAGAGGGACCCGTCACCAGCACCACTTCGGGTGCGGTATTCATCAGGTCCTGACCTGTTTTGGTCATCTGTCACTCCAACCAGATTTGAGGATTTGCAAGATCGCCGGTGCAAAGTGTGGTGCATCAACTCTGTAGATCAAGGGCAGATCGCATCCCAAATGCGTGAAGACGCGTGGTTGTGGCAATCGTTCCACGGTGCAACGGTCCAGATCGACAGCAAGCACAACTTGGGCCTTTGGTCGCGTGGTCGCATTCAAAATGCCAACGCCGCGCGCCTCAATCAAACCTTGGATGTTCGGGTGACACGTTGCAATCATGGTGCCCGCGTTGACCGAGAGTTGCACAATGTCATCCGCGACCAAGCGACACCCCAGCGCCATCAACGATAGCGCCAATGCTGATTTGCCAGCACCAGCAGCACCCATGATCAAAACTGCCCTGTCATTCCACGCGACACAGGATGCATGCAGAGTGTCCGGCGTCGCCATCCCTAAATTGGGAGGCCAACAACGAAGCGGGCGCCCAGAGGCTCGGATGTCGGATCAGCATCGGTCGGGCGAATGTTCTCGGCCCAGATTGCGCCAGCGTGCGCTTCCACAATCTGTTTGGAAATTGCCAGACCAAGGCCCGAGTTATTGCCAAACTGGCCCTCTGGCCGTTCGGAATAGAAACGTTGGAAAATCTTGGTTAGCGCATCATCAGGGATGCCGGGGCCAGTGTCTTCAACCACAATCAGCACACGGTTCTGACGTGTTCGCGCCCAGACGCGAATGGCGTCACCTTTGTCACAGAAGGAAATCGCGTTGGTGATCAGATTGACAAAGACCTGCGCCATACGCCCCTCCAAACCCTGAACGGCAATCTCGCCCTCGGGCAGGTCGGCCACGAAATCAACACCGCGCAGTTTGGCGTCCTTGCCCAAGAATTCTGCAATGTTGCCCAGCATCTTGATCAGGTCAAAAGTCTCTTCTTCCTCTTTGACCAGTTCACTGTCCAGACGCGACGCATTCGAGATATCGCTAACCAATCGGTCAAGACGTTTCACATCGTGCTCAATTACCTCAAGCAGGCGTTCACGCTGATCGTCACGGGTGGCAACACGCATGGTCCCCACGGCTGACCGAAGAGACGCCAGCGGATTTTTGATCTCATGCGCCACATCGGCGGCGAACTGTTCATTGCCTTCGATCCGCTCATAAAGGGCCGAAACCATGCTACGCAAGGCGGCAGACAGACGACCGATTTCATCAGGGCGTCCACTCAGATCAGGTATCCGAACGCGGCCCGGTGACATCTTACGCGCGTTCTTTTCCTGGCTCGCTTCAGCGGCAGTCGCCAGTTGGGCCAGCGGATTGGCAATGGTCGAGGCCAGAACAAGGCTCAGACCAATACTGACCAGCACGCCGACAAAGAACAGGCGCAAGAACTGTTCGCGTTCACGACTGACCAGGCTATCAACTTCACCTGCGGCCGTTGTCACTGCGATCACACCAACAGCCACGCCATTACGCATAATCGGGGTGGTGACGATAAAACTGGTGTCACCGCCAATGTCCGAGGCTTCCAACTGCGTGCCATTCTCAATCGCCAACTTAACGTTTTCCTGCGACAGCTGAATGAAGGCTTGTTCCTGGTCGATTGGTTCTTCGCCAAACGACCCCATGCTGACCATGCCGTCCCAAAGCGAGACAAGAAAATCCAGAACGAAGGTGCCGCCGGTCTGTTCTTCAAGGTCTGCGATCTGGGCGTCGCTCAAACTACCCGTCGCACGGGCCACCAAGGTTGTATCGGGGGCAAAGACCGATACCTCAACGCCGCCGCGTAAGTTCAAACCTTCAAGGGTCGCTGTTGGGTTGATCCCATCAGCAGTGACCAGATTGACAGGTGCGACAGAAGGCAGCTGCCCCTCAAACACATCCGCAATAAGCTGCGCTTCGTTGATCAAACCATTTGCCCGCTGAAACGCCAGACTGTCGCGCGAAGGACTAAGGTAAAGCACGCCCGCGATCAGGAGGATTAAAGCGATCAGATTGAATGTGATGATCTTGCGGGCAATCGGGGAGCGGCGCAGCGCAAACAGGCGGCCACCGGGAATCTCATCAACTTCAATATCCTCGGTGACAAGATCGGGATCCACCCAGTCATCACCCAAAACAAGATCTGGCGTACGCGCTGCAGCGCGCACGGACTTCAGGTCACGTACGTCAATTTTCGGCGCTGCCGTCATGACTTACTCTTCGTTGTAGCGATACCCAATGCCATAGAGGGTTTCGATCGCAGAGAACTCGTTATCCGTGTTGCGCATCTTTTTGCGCAGGCGTTTGATGTGGCTGTCGATCGTGCGATCGTCCACGTAGACTTGGTCATCATAGGCAACATCCATCAGCTGATCGCGGCTTTTGACAAAGCCGGGTCGCTGGGCCAATGCCTGCAACAACAAAAATTCCGTTACCGTAAGGGATACGTCTTTCCCTTTCCACTTAACCGCGTGACGGAGTGGATCCATCACCAACTCACCGCGCACCATTACCTTTGTGTCTTCGGTTTCCTCAATCTCTTCCCCGGCAATTGCATCTTGTCTGCGCAAGAGCGCCCGGATTCGTTCAACCAGTAAACGCTGAGAAAATGGCTTTTTTACGTAATCATCGGCCCCCATGCGCAAACCCAGGACTTCGTCGATCTCATCATCCTTGGACGTCAGGAAAATAACTGGCATGGACGTCTTTTGTCGCAGGCGTTGCAACAAATCCATTCCGTCCATTCGGGGCATTTTGATGTCCAGAACAGCCATGTCAGGCATGCGTTTGTTAAAAGCCTCAAGCGCCGACAACCCGTCATTATAGGTTTCAACCTCAAAGCCTTCTGCTTCAAGGGTCATAGAAACAGACGTGAGGATGTTCCTGTCATCATCTACAAGTGCAATTCGCGACATCGTGGAAACCCTTCGTTAAATATGCTCGGCGCTCTTAAAGGCGCTGCTGTAGACTTTTCACCGTTTTGAACAAGCGAATCAACCGTTAAGTCGATCATGGTCATACATTTGCCACAATCGGGTTACTTTTGCCGAGTTGTGCATTTCGCCCAAGTCCTGTTTCAACCATGACCATGTTTGGTTGCGCTAACATCGAAATGGTTGCGCTAACGATGTGAAACTGGGGTATCGGCCTTTGAAAGCTTGGTGCTATGGAAGACCATCGCAGGTTATTCCAGCCACTTCAAAAAGGAGCGAACCCATGGACCAAGGTACGGTCAACCCGTCGATGAAACTTGAAGATCAAGGCATCACAGGGCTGGGTTATGTCTATTACAACCGCTCTGCGAAAGAATTGCACGATGCTGCCGTCGCCGCTGGTGAAGGTGTCACTGGCAAAGGTGGGACATTCCTGGTCTCAACTGGCAAGCACACTGGCCGGTCCCCGAAAGACAAGTTTGTCGTCAAAACGGACAATGTTGCCGATACGATTTGGTGGGAAAACAACCCGCCTATGGAACCGGCACATTTCGATGTTCTCTACGCTGATATGCTGGAGCATATGAAAGGCGGCACCTACAACGTGCAAGACCTGTTTGGTGGCGCCGACCCTGCTCACCGACTGGACGTGCGCGTCGTGACAGAGCTGACCTGGCATGGCCTGTTCATCCGCCATATGCTGCGTCGCCCGGAGGCATCTGAGCTTGAGAGCTTTTCGCCAGACTTTACCGTCATTAACTGCCCAACATTCAAAGCGGACCCTGCCAAGCATGGCTGTCGTTCAGAAACCGTGATCGCAATGAATTTTGAGAAGAAGCTAATCCTGATCGGCGGCACAGAATACGCGGGCGAGAACAAAAAATCGGTTTTCACGTTGCTGAATTACCTGCTGCCTGAAAAGGGCATCATGCCGATGCACTGCTCTGCCAACCATGCGCCGGGTAATCCCGTTGATACGGCAGTCTTCTTCGGTTTGTCTGGCACGGGCAAAACGACGCTCTCTGCTGACCCGACACGCGTGTTGATCGGTGATGACGAGCATGGTTGGTCTGACCGTGGCACGTTCAATTTCGAAGGTGGCTGCTATGCAAAGACCATTGGTCTGGATCCTGAGGCCGAGCCGGAAATCTACGCGACCTGTGCGATGCCACATACAGTAATCGAGAATATGGTCTTTGATCCTGAGACGCTCGCGTTGGATTTCGACGATGACAGCCTGACAGCCAATATGCGTTGCGCTTACCCGCTGAACTATATCTCAAATGCATCCGACAGCGCCTTGGGCGGACACCCCAAGAACATTATCATGCTGACCTGTGATGCCTTTGGCGTGCTCCCCCCATCGCGCGGCTGACACCGGCACAGGCAATGTATCACTTCCTCTCTGGCTTCACGTCTAAGGTAGCAGGCACTGAGCGGGGTGTGACGGAGCCAGAACCCACATTCAGCACCTGCTTTGGCGCGCCCTTCATGCCGCGCAGGCCCGAGGTTTACGGCAACTTGCTGCGAACGAAGATCGCAAGCCATGGTGCGACTTGCTGGCTGGTAAACACCGGCTGGACCGGCGGCGCTTACGGCACCGGATCGCGGATGCCGATCAAGGCGACACGCGCGCTGCTATCGGCCGCGCTGGACGGTACGTTGATCGAAAGCACTTTCCGCAAAGACGCGCACTTTGGCTTCGAAGTGCCAATCTCGGTCGACGGCGTCGATGGCGGGTTACTGAACCCGCGCGATACATGGGCGGATAAAGCTGGTTACGACGCGCAGGCTGAAAAGCTGGTGACAATGTTTAGCGATAACTTTGAAAAATACGTCCCCTTCATTGATGATGACGTCAAAGCAGCCGCAATCGGGTAAGACTGTGTAAGGCGGATCATGGTCCACCTTACCTCTCGATCCACGCCGCATGGTGCCGCGACCAGCACAATCTAGCTTAAGATGGGGTTTCTACGTCGCCCATTTTTAAGGCGTTTCCTGTACATTCTGCATGCTTTTTGCGCAAATTGAGAGCCGATCTGCGGATCGGCTCGCTGCCTCTGCCCCTTCCATACCGAATCTGAACAAACTGTAGGCACAATCGAAAGACTTGGAGCCGACAATTAACCTGCCGCAGCATGACAGCTTTATCAGCGCGCGCCCCGCGCAGCCCCGTGCTGTCGGTGAGGGTGCGCTTGTGGTTGCACGTGATCAGACCGGTCGAACACAGCTGCGCGACCTGAGGCAGGCCGGGTCAACCAAACTTGTTTTCCCCCGGAACCATAAAAAAAACTCGAAACGATCATTGTCAATACCGCAGGCGGCATCACCGGCGGTGACCGGTACACACTCCAAGCATCTGCGCACGGCGGCACATCGCTGACCCTCACGACACAAGCCGCAGAACGCGCTTATCGGGCGCAGGCAGGTGAAGTTGGTCACGTCAGCACACGGTTATCAGTGGCATCCGGAGCGCGCCTGCACTGGCTGCCGCAAGAGTTGATCCTGTTTGAGAACTGCGCATTAAAACGCCAGCTGGAGGTGACACTCGCCGATGCTGCGGAATTCCTAATGGTCGAGCCCGTCGTCTTTGGCCGGACAGCGATGGCCGAAACCTTGCACGATATCCGTTTCAACGACCGCATCAAAATTATGCGCAACGGCTGCCCCCTTTATCTTGACGGGATGGATTTGGTCGGAAATGCCGCCGCTCATATAGCGCGCGCCGGTATTGCGAACGGCGCAAATGCAATGGCCAGCCTCGTCTGGGTCAGCCATTCTGCGGCCTCAGAGCTTAACATCTTGCGCAAAATGCTACCGCCCACAGCAGGCGCAAGCCTAATCGCCGAAGACGTCCTCGTTATCCGTCACCTCGCATCCGATAGCTTCGCACTCCGGCGCGATCTGATCCCGGTGCTGGACCACCTGACAAACAACTCCCTTCCCATTTCATGGAGGCTTTGACCCATGCAACTCACCCCGCGTGAAAAAGACAAACTGCTGGTCGCTATGGCCGCTGAGGTGGCGCGCAAGCGGCTCGCCCGTGGCGTGAAGCTGAACCACCCCGAAGCGATTGCACTGATCACCGATGCCGTCGTTGAAGGGGCGCGCGATGGGCGCTCCGTCGCGGACATGATGGAAGCTGGCGGTCATGTCATCACCCGCGATCAATGCATGGAGGGCATCGCCGAGATGGTCCACGAAGTGCAGGTCGAGGCCACGTTCCCGGACGGCACAAAGCTTGTCACCGTTCACAACCCGATCAGGTAGGAGGCGTCAAAATGATCCCCGGAGAACTCTTTCCCGCCGATGGCAACCTCACGCTGAACGCAGACGCCGAAGCAATCACTTTGATGGTCGCAAATACCGGCGACCGCCCCGTGCAGGTCGGCAGCCACTACCATTTCGCTGAAACAAATCCCGCGCTGAACTTTGACCGAAACGCCGCACGCGGCATGCGCCTTGATATCGCCTCGGGCACTGCTGTCCGTTTTGAACCCGGCCAACGCCGCGAAGTGCAGTTGATCCCCATCGGCGGCGCGCGGCGCATCTTCGGCTTCAACCAGAAAATCATGGGAGACCTGTAATGCCTCGTGAGATTTCCCGTGTCCATTACGCGGCCATGTACGGCCCTACTACCGGCGACAAACTACGCCTCGCCGATACTGACCTGATTATCGAGGTTGAGCGCGATCTGACCACCTATGGTGAAGAGGTCAAATTCGGCGGTGGCAAGGTAATCCGCGACGGCATGGGCCAAAGCCAAGTCACACGTGAGGGCGGTGCCGTTGATACAGTCATCACCAACGCGCTGGTTGTTGATCACTCTGGCATCTACAAAGCTGACGTCGCCCTGAAGGATGGGTTGATCCACGCTATCGGCAAGGCAGGCAACCCGGACACGCAATCCGGCGTTGACATCATCGTTGGTCCGGGGACCGAGGTGATCGCTGGCGAAGGCCGTATCCTGACCGCAGGCGGTATGGACAGCCACATTCACTTTATTTGCCCGCAGCAGATGGAGGATTCGCTGCACTCTGGCGTCACCACCTGTTTTGGTGGCGGTACGGGGCCGGCACACGGCACGCTCGCCACGACTTGTACGCCGGGACCTTGGCACATAGGGCGGATGCTCCAGTCATTTGATGGCATCCCGATGAACATCGGCCTGTCCGGCAAAGGCAACGCAAGCCAACCAGACGCCTTGGTCGAGATGATCAAGGGCGGGGCCTGCGCGCTGAAACTACACGAAGACTGGGGCACTACGCCGGGCGCCATTGATTGCTGCCTTTTCGTTGCTGACGACATGGATGTGCAGGTGATGATCCACACCGATACGCTTAACGAGTCTGGCTTTGTCGAGCATACGGTCGGGGCTATGAAGGGCCGCACGATTCACGCGTTCCACACCGAAGGCGCGGGCGGCGGCCATGCCCCTGACATCATCAAGATTTGCGGCGATGCGAATGTGCTTCCCTCCTCAACCAATCCAACACGACCCTTCACGGTGAACACGCTGGAAGAGCATCTCGACATGCTGATGGTGTGCCACCACCTGGATAAATCCATCCCCGAAGACATCGCCTTCGCAGAAAGCCGTATCCGGCGCGAAACCATCGCGGCTGAGGATATTCTGCACGACATGGGTGCCTTCTCAATCATTGCATCCGACAGTCAGGCGATGGGGCGTGTGGGCGAGGTCATCATCCGCACCTGGCAAACCGCCGATAAGATGAAGAAACAGCGCGGGCGTCTGGATGATGAGACCGGCGAGAACGACAACATGCGTGTGCGCCGCTACATTGCCAAATACACGATCAACCCGGCCATTGCCCAAGGTGTCAGCCATGTGATTGGCGATATCAGCGTTGGCAAACGGGCCGATCTGGCATTGTGGAACCCGGCTTTCTTTGGCGTGAAACCAGAGATGGTCTTGATGGGTGGCTCTATTGTTGTGGCGCAAATGGGCGATCCCAATGCCTCGATCCCGACGCCGCAGCCCGTCTACACAAGACCCATGTTCGCAGCCTACGGCACGTCGCTGACCCATTCCTCGGTCAGCTTTGTTTCCGGAGCGGCACAAGATGCAGGTCTGCGCGATGAACTCGGATTGGCCAAGCAAACAGTCGCGATCAAGAACACCCGTAAGATCAGCAAGGCGGATATGGTACTGAACGCTGCCCTGCCCGAAATCGAAGTGCACCCCGAAACCTACGAAGTGCGCGCCGATGGCGTTTTGCTGACTTGCGAACCTGCCGAGGTCTTGCCCATGGCGCAACGCTATTTCATGTTCTGAGGTCCGATATGTCACAACTTCCCATCGCCCAAACTATCCGGCCCGCCGAAGATTGGACCGGCACGGCCGAGGTCTGCGCTTTAGACTACGCCGCGCGGTTCCTGCGACGCAAACGACTGGAAACCGCCAGCGGCAAACCTTTCCTAGTTGATCTGGCGCACACCACCTCGCTCAATCACGGAGATGCCCTTGAACTCAGCGACGGCAGCTTGGTCGAAGTCGCGGCAGCAGAGGAAACGCTCTATAAGGTTACGGGCCCTGACCTCGTGCGCCTTGCATGGCATGTCGGCAACCGGCACACGCCGTGTCAGATCAACGCCGACCACCTGCTGATCCAAGAAGACCCTGTGATTGGGCATATGCTAGAACACCTAGGGGCAGTTGTGACATCGGTCAGCGCCCCCTTCACCCCGGAAGGCGGCGCCTATGGGCATGGGCGCACTCACAGCCACGAACATGTCGCAACCGCCCATGACCACTGACCGCGATGTCCTGACTCTGGCGCAATGGCTGTCACCCGCCTTCCCTGTGGGGGCATTTGCCTATTCGCATGGGCTCGAAGCCGCTATTTGGTCTGGCGCAATCTCCTCTGGCGCAGACCTCAAAGACTGGTTGTCCGACATCATCGCCCACGGCAGCGGACGCAACGATTGCATTCTGTTGCGCGCGGCATACGCCTGCACCGACAAGGCGTCGCTGGACCGGATCAATGACACGGCACTTGCTTTTGCCGCGTCAGCAGAGCGGCAGTTGGAACAAACCCAGCAAGGCGCAGCCTTTGGCAGAACCGCTGCGGCAGTCTGGGGCGGCGAAGACAACGCGCATGTCTATCCGGTTGCGGTCGGTCAGGCGGCGGCGCGCCTCAAGATCGACGCCTCGCTCACCGCGGCGATGTATCTGCATGCGGTGGTCAGCAACCTGATTTCTGCCGCCATGCGCTTGATGGCGCTGGGGCAAACCGACGGACAGGCAATCCTTGCTGCATTAATCCCACTTTGCGATGAGACCGCAAAGGCAACCGTGGGTGCGACTTTGGACGACCTGCAAAGCACGACCTTTCTGGTCGATATTGCTGCAATGCATCACGAAACCCTGCAACCAAGGATATTCAGTACATGACCGCAATGAATGGCCCCCTGCGCGTCGGGATCGGCGGGCCCGTGGGCGCTGGCAAGACGACACTCACCGCAGCCCTCGCCAAGGCGCTGCACCCCCATTGCTCCATCGGGGTGATCACCAACGACATCTATACGCAAGAGGACGCCGAGGCCCTGATGCGGATGCAGATCCTGCCTCAGGATCGGGTGATCGGGGTGGAGACCGGTGGCTGCCCGCACACGGCGATCCGCGAAGATGCGTCGATCAATCTGGCGGCGGTGGCCGAGATGCAGACACGACATAAGGGGCTTGACCTTGTGCTGATCGAAAGCGGTGGTGATAACTTGTCTGCGACTTTCAGCCCGGAACTGGCCGACCTGACGATCTATGTGATCGACGTGGCCGCTGGCGAAGAGATTCCGCGCAAGGGTGGGCCCGCCATCACGCGATCGGACCTTCTGGTGATCAACAAAACAGATCTGGCACCGCATGTAGGCGCCTCACTGGATGTGATGAAACGCGACAGCACTCAGATGCGCGGCGACCGCCCGTTTGTTTTCTGCGCGCTCAAGCACAACGAAGGGGTAGATGACATTGTTCAGTTTGTCATCGACATGGGCGGGCTGACCAGTAAGTAAATAGGGCTGCGCTAGCGCGGGCGGACGCTGGGGTTAGCGCGCCGTTGCGCGCGCAATTGGCTGGGCCGTCTTGGTGTGACGGGGCATTGCGGTGCCGCATCAGCCAGATCGCCTTGAGGTGATTGCTTTGATACGACAGCCGCAATGAATGCGGCCACATCAAACTCGCTTTCATCGGCGGCACGCGCCAGTGCCTTCTTTAACGCCCGGTTTGACAGTGCCGCTGTCAACTGCGAGGCAAGGGCACGGCGTAAATCATCGTCAGACTGCTCAACGACGGTATCTGCGTCCAACTGGTCGGCGTCGGACAGCTCAAATCCCGCTTCTTCCAAAAAAGTCGCACAATTGGGGGGCAGACGTGACCACATTTGTCGTTTTTGGATCGCGGAAAAATGCGACGACAGTGTTGGAACGGGCGTGACCCTGGCTGGTTAGTCTCTTATCGACAGCTAATCCCGACGCGCAGGGCGCATTGTCAATCGGGTACATCTCAAAATCGTAGCGCAACATGGCTTTTATAGAACTCATACAACTTATTACTCACAACCTAACAAATGTGGCAATAATGAGCAAAGAGTTTGTCTCTATAAAGGCCACTTTTCGGCGATAATATGCGCAAATTTATGACACACATAGATTGATGATGTGCTAATCAGCACAATTTATGCGGGACCGAGCGTATCCCTGACGATGATTTTAGTATCCAACTTTTTCGACTCGATAGGTTGACCCTCCCGCAGGAAACTTGCCAAAGCCTGCCCGGCCCGTCGCCCCATTTCTTGATGCGGGACATGGACGGTGGTTAGCGCAGGGTATGCCACTTGCGCCAGTTCGATATCGTCAAACCCGACAACCGAGACATCCTGCGGTACCGACAGACCAAGAGCGCGCGCGCGCGACAAAGCGCCCACGGCGAGCACATCGTTACCACAAAACACAGCTGTGGGGCGCTCGGACCGGGCCATCAAACGATCAAAGGCGGCCGCCCCTTGCTCAATACCGTAAGTCGTCTCTTCGAAGCGCAGCTGTGTTCTGTCCAACCCGGCAGCAGTCATTGCGCGTAAAATTCCGCTATGCCGGGCGGCGGCGCGATCATTCAGACCTGTACCTGCCGAAATCAGTGCCAGTTTGCGATGACCCAGGGCAATAACCCTAGTGGCCAACTCTTGCATAGCTGCCTGATTGTCAAAGCCAATCGAGAGCTGTGGGGATGCAGGATCAAAGGCCCATGTCACCAAGGCTAGGCACCCCCTGCGCATCAAGAAAGCGATAGATCTCCGGGTCGCGATTGTAACCGATCAGCAATAACGCATCAGCGCCACGAGCGACCAGTGATCTGATCTGTTTTTCTTCGATCTTTGGCTGATACGCCGTGCTTGCAACGAGCATGGTAAAACCGTGCTTAAGCCCAGCTCATCCTGAAACGCCTCCAGACCGCGCGCAAAGATTGCGTTGTCCATTGTTGGTATGATGGCACCAATCGTATTCGTACGGCGGGCCGCCATCACCCGAGCGCCGAAGTTTGGGGAATATCCAAGGGCTACAATCGCGTCTTGCACCTTTTGACGCGTCTCTGGCGCCACCTTGTCTGGAAAATTCAGACACCGCGACACCGTTGCCGTCGACACATTGGCCGCGTTCGCAACATCATGCAATGTTGGCGTTGGCTGAGAGGTGATCGGTCATCTCCTTGAAATCTCATAGTTCTGGGACGTTCTAACGAGATCGATCCCAACAGGATAGTCAAACTTAAGCTGTACCAATGTAAGCGCTTGCATTGTTGTAATGTAAAGGCTTACATGCAGCTAGAATCAACGGCGCTATGGGGAGGCTGCGTTATTGAGAACAAAACACGCAGCAACACTTCACCCGGTCCGTGCAGCAAAAGTAACGGCCACGCTGCATGCCCATTTGCGTCACCGCAGACGTTTTCTTTTTCAAAGGTAAGGCAAATCACGCATGGCACTTGAGTATCTCAAAAAAGCGACCCTGACCGCGCAGTCTGGCGCATCGGATGTCCATGAACTTGTTCAAGGCATCCTCACGGACATCGAAGAAGGTGGCGACGCCAAGGCGCTGGAATACGCGGCCAAATTCGACAAATACGATGGCAACGTCATTCTCACCGCGCAAGAGATTGAAGCCGCAGCAGCATTGGTCCCACAGAAGCTGAAAGAAGACATTCAGTTCGCGCATGACAACGTTAAACGGTTTGCCGAAGCACAAAAAGCGACGGTCAGTGATATCGAGTATGAGATCGTACCGGGCTTTATCGCTAACCAAAAGGCAATTCCCGTCGATGCTGCTGGTTGCTACGTCCCCGGCGGACGCTACAGTCACATCGCCTCCGCAATCATGACCGTGACAACAGCAAAGGTTGCGGGTTGTAAGCATATCGCTGTTGCATCGCCGCCCCGCCCCGAAGTCGGCGTCGCGCCCGCCATCATATACGCAGCCCACATCTGTGGCGCAGACAAGATCATGGCAATGGGCGGCGTGCAGGGTGTCGCGGCGATGACCTTTGGTTTGTTTGATTTGCCCAAAGCAAACATTCTTGTCGGCCCGGGCAACCAGTTCGTCGCCGAAGCCAAACGCATCCTCTTTGGACGGGTCGGTATCGACATGATCGCCGGACCAACCGACAGTCTGATACTTGCGGATGAATCCGCCGACCCGCATATCGTTGCCACGGACTTGGTGAGCCAGGCCGAGCACGGCTATAACTCACCTGTTTGGCTGGTCACAGATGACCGTGCGCTGGCCGAGGACGTGATGAACCGCGTTCCAGACTTGATCGCCGATCTGCCAGAAGTGAACCGCGACAACGCGGCGGCCGCGTGGCGCGACTATGCCGAGGTGATCCTTTGTGCCGACCGTGAAGAAATGGCGGCTTGCTCTGACGACTATGCTCCAGAGCACCTGACCGTGCAGGCCGCAGATCTGCCGTGGTGGCTGAATCGGCTCAGTTGCTATGGTTCGCTGTTCCTTGGTGAAGAAACGACCGTGTCTTATGGCGACAAGGCGACAGGCACGAACCACGTTCTGCCAACATCAGGCGCTGCGTCATACACAGGCGGCCTTTCGGTCCACAAGTACATGAAGATCGTGACTTGGCAGCAAGCAACGCAGGAAGGCTCCAAGCGTGTGGCCGAAGCGACAGCGCGCATCTCGCGCCTTGAAGGCATGGAAGGCCATGCACGCGCTGCTGATGTGCGTCTGGCCAAGTACTTTCCCGGCGAAAACTTTGACCTGACGCCGCATGGCTGATCCCAGCGATCTCTTTGACCTGACGGGTCGTGTGGCTTGTGTCACTGGCGCAAGTGCCGGGCTTGGGCAGCGGGCAGCGATCACGCTGGCAGCTGCTAGGGCCAAGGTGGTCGGTGTGGCACGCCGTGCAGAGGCGCTAAATGACTGGGCGGCATCTATTGGGGATACCGCTGCCGTCGTCTCGGCAGACCTTTCGCAACGCGACCAGATCAGAGAGATTGCAGACCGGATCAGTGCACCCTTCGGGGTGCCTGACATCGTCGTGCATGCCGCCGGAATAAATACCCGCGAGGCAGCCGATGACGTCACCGACGCCGGGTGGGACGTGACGATGAACCTCAATTTGGCGGCACCCTTCTTTCTGAGCCAAGCCTTTGCGCCCGCAATGAAAGCCAAAGGCTGGGGGCGCATCGTCAACTTCGCCTCACTGCAAACAACGCGCGCCTTCCCCGGCGGCGTCAGCTATGGCGCGTCGAAGGCGGGCATCGGACAACTGACCCGCGCGATGGCAGAAGCATGGTCCAAGGATGGGATCACCGCCAACGCAATTGGGCCGGGCTTCTTTCCCACCGAACTCACCGGACCGGTCTTTGCCGATCCCGAACGCGCGGCGCGGAACGCCGCAAACACCTGTATGGGCCGCAACGGGGCGCTCACGGACATCGACGGCCCCCTTCTTTTTCTTTGCTCTGAGGCGTCCGCTTATGTGACCGGACAGGTCCTGATGGTGGACGGAGGATATACAGCCAAATGAAAGCGCTTGTTTACGACGACGTGGAAACGCTTGTGTACCGGTATATGGCCGATCCCGTGCCTGCTGCCGGGCAAAGCCTGATCCGGATCGAGGCATCCGGCATCTGCGGGTCAGACATGCACGCTTATCTGGGCCATGATGAACGCCGCCCTGCCCCTATTATTCTCGGACATGAAGCAGCGGGTACTGTCGAAGGTGGTGCGCTGAACGGAAAGCGCATGACGATCAACCCTTTGACCACCTGTGGGCTATGCAAGGCCTGCAAGTCTGGCCGCGACAATCTGTGCCCGGACCGGATGATCATATCAATGCCACCACGCGAAGGGGCTTTTGGCGAGCTTGTCGTGATGGCGGATCGCAATCTTGTTGAAGTACCTGACGATGTACCGCTTGCGAAAGCGGCCTTGGCGGAACCATTGGCCTGCGGTTGGCACGCGGTGAGATTGGGTGCCGACGCACTCGACATTCCCATCGCAGAAGCACGATGTGTTGTTGTCGGTGGTGGCGCAATCGGCGTGGGCGCTGCCCTTTGCCTAAGGGCATTCGGCGCCACAGATATTCACGTGATCGAACCTAATGCGGTACGCCGTGAAACCCTCGAGCATATCGAAGGCTTCACGGCGGTCGAACCCGGGACAATCACCGAAGCTGATCTTGTGATCGACGGCGTCGGTTATGCCGCGACCCGGGCAGATGCCACCGCCATCACCCGGCCCGGTGGTGTGATTATGCATATTGGTCTGGGCGAGGCGACGGGCGGCTTGGACATTCGCCGCATGACCCTGCAAGAAATCACTTTCATCGGCACCTACACCTACACGGCGCAGGATTTTCGCGACACGGCTGCCGCCATATTTGACGGGCGCCTTGGTGCACTGGACTGGACAGAAGAACGCCCTTTGTCCGAAGGTGGACAGGCCTTTGCAGATATTCGCGCAGGGGTCGTGGCCGCACCAAAGATCATTCTGCGGCCCTAATATTCGACAAAACCCCAAGGAGGTTTGACCATGTACAAGCACATCATCGTTCCAATGGCGCTGAACCACGGCATTGCAGAAACAACAATGGAGATCGCGCGCACGCTTTTGACTGATGGCGGCAAGATCACCGCCCTGCACGTGCATGAAGCCCCCAACAACTCGGTTGGCGCCTATGTTGAACAATCGGTCATGGATAACGCCTTTAAGAGCGCCAAAGCCGAAATGGACAAGCGCGTTGCGGCGATGGACGGCGTCGACGCGGTGACAGTAAAAGGTCACAGCGGTCGCACCATTGTCGATACAGCAACCAGCTTGAAGGCCGATTGCATCGTGCTGGGTTCACATAAACCTGGTTTGATCGACTACCTTCTTGGATCGACCGCAGCGCGCGTCGTACAGCACGCACCTTGTGCTGTGCACGTGGCCCGCTACCCCAATTAGACTTCCCTTTAACCCAAACGCCCAGCCATGGGCGTCATCAGGAGACCCCAGACCTTGAGTATCAGCAGACGAATCGTGGATGACTTTGTCGCCAACGATGTATCCTTCATCACCACTGTGCCGTGTAAGCAGCTGGCCGGTGTGATCGACGAAGTCGAAGCACGCCCCGAAATCTTCCACATCCCGTCCAACAAAGAAGACGAGGGCATGGGTCTTTGCGCCGGTGCCTTCATGGGTGGTAAACGCCCTGCGATCATAATGCAGAACACAGCGATTGGTGTAACCATCAACACGCTGGCGACGCTGACACAGTATTACCGCATGCCATTGCCGATGCTGATCAGCTACCGCGGTGAGCTGCGCGAGCCCGTGGCCTGTCAGGTCGAGATGGCCGTGCATACCAAGGCGCTGCTGAACCAGATGAACATCCCGACTTATCACTTCCATAAGGAAGAAGATGCGGATGAGTTGGATGCGATCCTGAAATACACTTTCATGTGCAACAAACCTGTGGCGATCCTGACGGATGCGTCCTTCTGGGGAGGCTACGGCGACCAATGATCCGTTCAGAAATCCTACGCGAAATCGCACCTATCCTGCATGACAATCTGGTTGTCTGTAACATCGGTCTACCCAGCCAAGAGCTGCACATGATCGACGACAATGCCAAGAACTTTTACATGCTGGGCACAATGGGCCTGTCCTCGTCCATCGGTCTTGGCCTTGCGCTGGCACAGGACAAGACTGTCATCTCGATAGATGGTGACGGTTCTGTTCTGACGAACCTTGGCACGCTGCCAACCATTGCCAACAACGTAGCGGATAACTTCATCTTGTTGATCATCGACAATGGGTCCTACGGCTCTACCGGCGACCAGCCGACCTATGCTGGCAAGAAAACCAAGCTCGAGAACGTCGCAAAGGCCTGTGGCTGCGAAAACGTTGTGGTTTGTGACGATGTGGACACCGGCAAGGTCCTGCAAGACGCCATCGACAGCAAGCAGATGACCATCATCGTCAGCAAATGTGACAGCGGCAACATCAAGCTGCCGGTGATCACGATGGACCCTGTTGTTATCCGTGATCGCTTCATGAAGGCCGTGGCCAGCTAAATGGCCCCAAATATCCACTCCAGTGAAGATGCCCGACGTCTCGCACGCAAACGTCTTCCCTGGATGGTTTTTGACTATATCGACGGTGCCGCTGGTGCCGAAACAGGGGCCGCGCGCAATCGTGCGGCCTTTGACAATTTGGAACTGCGCCCGCGTATCCTGCGCGATGTGAGCGACAGGTCGCTTTCTGTACCGCTATGGGACAAACCCACCAAGGCTCCTTTCGGCATCAGCCCCATGGGCATGTGTAACCTCTCCGGTCCCGGTGCTGATATGATGCTGGCAAGGTTGGCCGTGCGCGAGAACGTGCCTTTGGGCGTGTCCACGGTCGCCTCAACAGCGATGGAGCCGCTGATCGAAGAGGCCGAGGGCAATGCATGGTTTCAGCTGTATTTCAGCGGCGACGGAACCGGCACTTTCAAATTGGTGGACCGAGCCAAAGCTTGCAGGATACGACACCATCGTCCTGACAGTCGATGTGGCCGAAGTAGGCCGCCGCCCGCGCGAGCTGCGCCACGGCTTTACCATGCCGTTCAAGATCGGCCCCAAACAGTTCATCGACTTCGCCCTGCACCCGCGCTGGTCGCTGACGTCACTTTTTGCGGGTAAACCGCAGATGGCGAATTTCGACATGGACGGCTACGACTTCGACCGCACCGAAAGCCGGGCCAAAGCCGATTGGGACACGCTGGCCCGCCTGCGCGACATGTGGCCCGGTAAACTGGTCGTCAAAGGCGTGCTGGACACAGAGGACTCAGTCGCGCTGAAAACCGCAGGTGTCGACGCGATCCAAGTATCCAGCCACGGTTCACGCCAACTGGACAGCGCGCCGCCACCTATCCTTAAGCTTGCAGAAATCCGCAAGGCCCTCGGCCCCGACTACCCGCTGTTCTACGACACGGGTCTGCGTGGTGGTGAAGACGTAGTGAAAGCCTACGCCCAAGGCGCCAACTTCACCTTCTTAGGGCGCATCCTACAATTCGCTATTGCCGCTGGCGGTGAGGAAGGTTTGCACGAACTCTGGTCTGTTATGAAATCAGAAACCAGCATCACGCTTGCCCAAATCGGCAAGCGTGCATTGGTTGAAGATCAAACCGCAAACCGCTAGGCCGCAATTGCGCCTTCCGAGGTCACCCCGTCAAAGGGCACCCACTTGATATCACCATCGTATCGTTGGTCCATTTGTCCATCCGCGTTTAACGTGAACAAATGCAGCCAGCGATTGTCAAAGAGCGCCCGCACATTCGGATGCTTCTCCAAGATCGCGGCGATCGCCTCAGCCGGTGCTTCCACACAGACCGACAGACGCAGCGGGTCATGGGCATAGCCTTCACCATCATGCACCGACTGCCACGGCAGACCGGTGCGCAGCGCACCACCGTTGCCCTCAACCACACCGATCCCGCCAGTAACATTGTGAAGCAACTTATTGCCCGCACCAAACAAGTCAGGGGCAACAACCGAGCCATAGTATTGCAGACTGATCCAACTGGCCACGACCACAGGCGCGGTCAGGATCAACTCCAGAACACCGAACCCTTCGTCTTTCTGCCAGTCGTAGTCGTGCAGAAACGCCCGACCGGCAAGCCCTTTGCCCTTTGTCCGCGCCCGCGGTGCTGCAATAAACGCCTTACAACCGGCCAACGCCCACTCGGGTCTGGTCTCGGACCAATCGCGGCTCCGTTTGCTGACATCATCCCCATTCGCCGCGCGCGGCAGGCGCAAAGCACGCTCGGTCCGCGCCAGTTTACCGGCCGCGGCCAGCCAATCCTGTGCTGTCGCGAGGTGGCTCTGGTGGGAATGCCCCGGAAAGTCAGCATCGTAGATCGTCACATCATCCGTCGTCGTGTCGTGCAGACCACCAACGAACAGCGTGTCTTCCGGGATCTTAATCCCGTTCTCTGCCAACCCGGCGCGCACATCCTTATCGTTGAGAATACCCGCCAAGAGCCGCGCATTCACTTCACCCGTGTATCCCCCGCACGCACCGCAATGCAGCGCGCTGGCATGCGGGTTGTTCACCACATTGGCGCCATGCCCAAAGAGCAGAACGAGAGGCGCAAAATTCTCGGTCATCGACATGGCACCAAGGATAGACGTCGCCGCACCGATCCGATCCTCAAGACCAAAGCTTTTATCCAGCATGGGCGCCTGACTGTCCGGCCCTTTCGCCGCATCCACACCCAGCGCGTCGCGCAAAAGCTTGCCCACGTAGATCGGACCAGAGGCCTCCACAAAGGCAAAGGATGATACAGCCGCCAGCTTGAACCGCCCCCAGGCACGTTTGGCGCGGGCGCTGAAACGTGCAGTCTGATCCGCCACCGCATCGGCACCGGCATAGCTCGTCACACCGTGGTTCAGCAGTACAGGCAGACGCTTTTCAACAACATCCGACGCAAAGCTTTGGTGCGATGCGGTCAAACCAAAGAAGCCCGCAAAACCCAATGTCTGAATGCGCGGATCAACGCTCTCTAATGCGCGGCGAAACACCTCGGACCGCACATCAATACAAAACGCCGCCTGCAGCGCAGGCCGCCCCTCCAACGCAGGCTCAGATGATGCGCCTAACGTCTCGGCAAGTCCGCGCTGTCCAGCGAACTCAGCGGCGGCCTGCAACGCGGCATCAATCAACTGATCCTCAGACGGTTTGACAGGTGTGGCATGCGCCGCACGCACCTCCTGCCATTTCGCCTCAATCTCTGATCCGTAGTGCGTATAGAGCGCCTGCTCCCAAATCATCCGAATGGTCAGAACATCCACCAGCGTCAAGTCAGTACCACCGGCCAGCTCTGCTTCCCAAAGACGGTAACGGGCAACCTGTGACCAACCGCCCAAACCCAACAACAGCTGGTGGAAGTAAGTCTCGCTCTCCTCAGCACGCAGCTCCAATACATCCGCGGCATCAACCAGCGCCGTCCGCGCGCGCGCTGCGGTATTCGCGACCAAGCTGCCAAACCCGTAAAGGCCTGCGATCTCGGCCGTCAAATCGCGACTGGCAAAGTCACGCCAGACATCAAATGCCCGGCGTCCTGGCTTGTTCTGCCAGAGCGCTTGACCGGCATCGAAGTAACCAGCTGCCCAAACGCCAAACCGCTCTTCCACGATACCCGGCCAGTCGATGCCCGACACCTCTGCCGCCAGATCCGCCACTGTTGGCAAAGCGACGGTGGCAGCGGATGCACCTTCTGCAGCCGCTTTGAGCGTCGCGACATCCTTCGCTGCACCCGGGAACTGGGCCAATGCAGCCATCAAATCCGCATCGTTGATGGTCCCATCACTGATCTTTGCCTGATACCAGTCGCGCGGCATGGTCACGGCAGTCCCGGAAATCCGGCCCAGCAATGCGCCAACTTGTGGCAAACTCTGCTCTGTCTGGCCCAGGAATGGGTTCACGGCGACCGAAGACGACAATGGCCAAAGCGGTGGAATAGCGCGACCTGCGGCCTCTGCCTTGGCGATCACGTCCAGATGTGCGCCGGAATAGCCTGCGTTTGTTTCCGCCTTCATAGTACCGCTCCTTTGTTGTGTGGCGTCCCCTTCCAACCGCCCAAAATACGGTCGGAAATGGCATTGATATAAAGCCCGTTCGTCAGATGAACGCGCAGACCTTGCGCCGCTGGATGGTAGGACCACAAAGGCAGTGTTGCTTGTGCGAGCGCCACAAGGCCAAAGCTGATCATGGCAAGCAGGATCAATGCCCACTCCAACGCGCCTGCCTGTGGAGTCTGTGGCAATGTGCCAGCGGTCAGCCACTCCGACGCACGTTGCAGGACAAGATAGCTGAGGGTCACGGCTGCCGCATAACCGGCGGTGCGTTGTGTCAGCGCGCGCGGCGCTTCATCCGCGAATCCCTGGGCCAGGAGATAGGCAACACCGAAAATCAGGATCGCACCAAGCGCCACCGCTTGTGGGGACTTACCACCAAAGTCGAAGCCCAGACCAAGGATCGCATAGACCACGCCATAGATCGCCAACGCGACGACGAAGGCGCGTGTCACAGCGCCCAGATCTGGCACCGCAACTGGCCCGGGTTTGCGGATCGCGGCCACATTCTGTACCGCGTTGCCCGCAGACAGGAAGGCATGCGCCTTGTAAAGCGAGTGCGCCACGATGTGCAGCAGTGCCAGCGGAAAGAGCGCCAGACCACATTGCAGGATCATGAAACCCATCTGCGCGATAGTGGACCAAGCGAGCGACGCTTTCACTGTGGGCTGGGTCAGCATGACCAATCCACCAAACAGTGCCGTAAACCCACCTATCATGACCAGAATTGCTAGCACCAGCGGCGACAACAGCATTACATCTGCAAAGCGGATCAGCGCGAAGCCTCCCGCGTTGACCACACCGGCGTGCAACAATGCGGATACCGGCGTTGGCGCTTCCATCACTTCGGTCAGCCAACCATGTGTCGGGAACTGCGCGGATTTCAGGACCGCAGCCAACGCAATCAACGCTGCCGCAGCGACACCCAATCTGCCACCTGCGCCCTGCCCGGCCTCGGACAGGATTGCCGAAATCTGTGTTGTGCCATAGGCACTGACCAACAACACGGCCGCACCAATTATAGACACATCACCAACCCGCGCCATCACGTATTTCTTGTGCGCCGCCCGCTGCGCGGCTACCCGCCCGGGGTAGAACAGAAGCAGCTTGTGCAAACAAATGCTCGTCGCGATCCATGCGCCAACGAACTGCGTCACGTTCCCTGACTGCACCAGCAACAACACCGCAGCAAGAGTCGCTAAGAGCCAGAAAGTAAAAGTATCCTGCCGGTCTTCGCCATCCAGATATGTGCGGGCATAACGCACCACCACCCAGCCGATGAATGTGACCAGCAAGAGCATCACGATGCTCACAACATCAAGCCGCACCGACATTCCGACCCCGAAAAACCCCAACAAAAAGCTGTCGCCGCTCCCGTTGACCGCCAGCACGATCGCCGACAAGATCGCCACCGTGATTGCCCCCAGCGTCGCCTGTTCTGCGATTAACGCGCCTTTTTGCGCAGAGACTTCTTGTATAAAACGGGGGCGAAGGCGGCGGCCAGCAGGATAAGCGGTGCCAGAAGGGGTAGAGCGTTGAGCAACATGGGCGGTCTCCGTCGCATTGAGTTGTTTCAAGACGAGATATGTCACCCTCTTCAAGATAAAAAATACATTGTTTGCTACATACTGTTCGATTAAAGTGAACGATATGTCGGATATGAATTATAACCACCTGCGCTATTTCTGGGCCGTGGCCCATGACGGCAACCTAACCCGCACCGCCGGGAAACTGAACTTGTCGCAATCAGCGCTCTCCGTACAAATCCGTAAACTTGAAGACCGTTTGGGCCACGCGCTCTTTGAACGGCGCGGTCGACAGTTGCACCTGACCGAGGCCGGGCGAATTGCCCTGGATTATGCGGACACAATCTTTGATGCAGGCAATGACCTGCTGGGCACGCTTAGTCAGCAAGGACGCCCGCGTCAGGTCTTGCGGGTTGGCGCCCTAGCGACGCTGTCGCGCAACTTTCAGATCGAATTTCTGCGGCCGCTGCTGGGGCTCCCTGATGTCGAACTGGTGCTCCGCTCTGGCACGCTGGTTGAACTGCTGCAAGGTCTGGAAACACTCAGCCTTGATGTCGTCCTGACCAACAGCCCACTGGCGCATGACGCGATGTCAAATTTCACGTCGCAGCCTATATCGGACCAGCCCGTCAGCCTGATCGGCAAACCTTCGCGCTTGTCTGTCAAGGCACCGCTGGCCACGTTGCTGCGTGAAAACCCCATCATCGTCCCAACCGAAGACAGCCCTGTGCGCGCCGGTTTCGACCGGCTTTGCGCACGCGAAGGCATCGAACCCACGCTGGCCGCAGAGGTTGACGACGTCGCGATGATGCGTTTGCTGACACGTGAGGACATCGGACTTGGGGTATTGCCGCCCATCGCGGTCCAGAACGAGCTGCAGTCAGGCATGTTGATTGAGGCGGGGCATCAATTGGGCCTTAGCGAGAGCTTTCATGCGGTCACTGTCGCCCGCAAATTCCCCAATCCTCTGCTAGGCAAGCTATTGGCCAGTGATCACGAGGTCGCTTTGATGTGAACGGCACGGCCTACCGTTGCCCACCCCACTCCTTTATGGCTCGCCTAACAACAACTTTAGGCCACCACATGCATACTCAAACACTGATCGTCGGCGGTGGACTGTCCGGACTATCCCTTGCATATCGGCTGCAACAGGCCGGGCATGACTATCAATTGGTCGAGGCACGGTCACGCCTTGGTGGGCGGATCAAGTCTCTTGATGTGGCGGGCACAAAATTCGACCTTGGACCATCTTGGGTTTGGCCGGGCCAGACCCGTGTGGCGCAACTGGTTGATGATCTTGACCTACATCTGTTTGAGCAATGGGGCAGTGGCGATCAGCTCTATGAGCAATCCTCTGGTGACGTTCAACGCAACGCAGGCTTTATGTCGATGGCGGGGTCTTTGCGTGTTAGTGGCGGCACATCGGCATTGACTGATGCGCTTGCTGGCCGACTTGATCCGACAAGGGTGCAGACCAACAGGATCGCAAAGACAGTCCAAGATGGCCCGGCTGTAGCCTTCTCCGACGGAGAAACAGCCACTGCTGACCGGATCGTCCTTTGCCTCCCACCCCGCCTGACAGCACAACTCAGCTTCGCGCCTGCGCTACCCAAAGGTGCAATGTCTGCCCTGCAAGACATCCCGACATGGATGGGCGCACATGCCAAATTCGTGGCGGTCTACCCCACGCCATTCTGGCGCGCCCGCAGCCTGTCTGGCGATGCCAGCAGCCGCCGTGGACCCATGGTGGAAATTCATGATGCAAGCCCACGAGACGGCGCATTTGGTGCGCTCTTTGGGTTCATGGGTATCCCGGCTGACATCCGCATGCGGGCAGGCGATGCCCTGCAAACTGCAGCCGTTGATCAGCTTGCCAACCTGTTTGGGCCTGAAGCCAGTACGCCACTTGCCACTATGCTGGAAGATTGGTCGCAAGACCCGCTCACGGCGACGCCAGCTGATGCCGCCCCACCGCAAGGGCATCCACCCTATCAGATGCCAGATACCCTGCAAAACATGTGGGGCGGAAAACTGTTGTTTGCGACCACAGAGATGGCACCGGACAATGGCGGGTTGATCGAAGGCGCGCTGGCAGCCGCCGAAACGGCTGCAGCACAGATCCTAACACCTTAGACTATGCGGCGGGCATCAGTCCCGGCCCCGCCTCGGACCGCTTCGCCCGACGTTCGCCCAGCATCAGCATGGCTGGCGTGACCAGCAATGTCAGCACTGTCGCAAAGATCAAACCACCCGCAATCGCGCTTGATAGTTCGGTCCACCACTGAGTAGAGGGCGCGCCATAGACGATCTCGCGGGTGAAGAAGTTGATGTTCAAACCAATCACCATCGGCATCAGACCCAATGCAGTTGTCACCGAGGTCAGCACAACCGGGCGCAAACGCTGGGCCCCCGTCCGCAAAGCAGCCTCCAGCGAAGATAAACCTTCGGCCTTGAGCAGATTGAACGTATCGATCAGGACGATGTTGTTGTTCACCACGATCCCCGCCAAAGCGATCACCCCGATGCCGCCCATGACAACACCAAAGGGGCGCCCGGTGATCATCAGCCCCAGCAAGACACCTGCGATAGAAAACACAATCGCCGACATTACAATAAAGGCCTGCCAGAAGCTGTTGAACTGCGTGAGCAGAATCACAAACATCAACCCAATCGCTGCAAAGAAAGCGCCAATCAGGAAGGTCATCGATTCTTCCTGCTCCTCCGCCTCACCGCCGAATTCGACACGTATACCCGCGGGAAGGTCCATGGTCTCGATAGCGCCCTCAAGTGCAACCGTCTGATCATTGGGCAACACGCCGGGGGCCACATCGGCCGAGATCGTGACGACACGCTCCTGATCAATTCGGGTGATCACCCCACTGCGCGGTGCAGGCGAAAAGGACACGAAGTTCGAGATCGGCACAAGGCCCGCGTCTGTGGGCACACGCAGCACCTCAAGCTCGGCCAGTGTCCGGTCACCGGCAGGGAAGCGCACAACGATATCCACTTCGCCGTCGCCGTCCTCGGGGCGGTAATTCGCGACAGTGATGCCGCGCGTCAGCAGCTGCACTGCTTGGCCCAGCACCGCCACACTGGCGCCACTGCGCGCCGCTTCGGACCGGTCGACGGCAATTTGCCATTCGACGCCCGGGCTGGGGCGCGTGTCCACCACATCAATGAAGCCACCTAGGCGCGTCATCTCTGCCAGAATCATTTCAACGGCGGCCTCCTGATCGTCAGGATTGTTGCCCACAACCTCCAGATTGATTGGCTTGCCGCCACCGGGCCCACCCGAATCCGTCTGCACCTGCACATCAATGCCCGGGATCTCCGCCATATCGGCGCGGATGTCCTCGGCGATCAATCCGACCGTCCGGCGCGTATCCCAATCAGCCAATTCCAGCTGGATCGCGCCAATCGTATCAGTCCCATCGTTGCCGCCGCCCGAACGGGCATAGACGCTCGCGACTTCATCATAAATCGCAAGACGGGCTTCAACTTGCCGTACCAGCGCGTCTTGTTCATAGACCGAGAAGTTATCCTTCGCGCGCACTTCAACCTGAGCATAGTCAGGCTCTACTTCAGGAAAGAACGTCAGGCCGTTGCCAAGACTGCCATAAGCGACAAAGGACGCAATCAGCGCCATCATCGCCAGACTAAGCGTGGTCCATGGCCGCAAGATCGACCATTCAAGGACACGTACATAACCACCCATAAACCCCGTCATCTGACGCGGATCACCTTGTTCTGCGGCATAAAGCTGTGCCTTGGCCGTGGCCGATTGGGCCTGCCGCTTGCCGATCAGACCGCCCATGACCGGAATAAATACCAGCGCCATGAACAGCGATGCCGCAAGTGTGAAGATTACGGTGATCGGTAGGAATTTCATGAACTCGCCTACAACGCCGGACCAGAACAACAGTGGGAAGAACACACAAAGCGTGGTGGCGGTAGATGCGATGATCGGCCAGGCCATGCGTTTGGCCGCACGCGCATAGGCCTCTTTCGGGGATTGGCCCTCGTGAAGATACCTGTCAGCCAGTTCGGTGGTTACAATCGCCCCGTCCACCAGCATGCCGACAACAAGGATCAGGGAAAACAAGACCACGATATTCATCGTGAAACCCATGAAATAGAGACCTGCGACACCCGTCAGGAACGCACCCGGAATGGCCAGTCCGACGAGCAAAGATGACCGCAAACCAAGGGCGTAGACAACAACGATCATGACCAGAATGATGGCGGCTATCACATTGGCCTCTAGGTCCGACAGCATCGTTTTGACTGTTTCACTTTCGTCCAGTGTATAGCGGACCTGTACGTTTTCGGGCCATTCGGTTTGCCGCGCTTCAATCAAACTGCGAACCTCATCAACGGTTTCGATGATATTGGCGCCGACACGTTTTTTGATCTCAAGTGCCAAGGCTGGTTGGCCGTCGATACGGGCAAAACCGGTGGGGTCTTCGAATGTACGGCGTATCGTGGCGACATCCGCGAATGTAACGACGGTCTGGCCGCGCACCAGCACGGGCAGTTCCATCACATCTTCGATGTCTTCGATCAGGCCTGGCACTTTCAAAACCAGTCGACCGGCCTCGCTTTCAATTGCCCCTGCGGCAATCAACTGGTTGTTGTTGGTGATTGAACTGATCAGCTCGTTGAAGGTGATGTTATAGGTTTCAAATACAGTCGGGTCGATCAGCACTTCCATCAATGCAGTGCGTTTGCCAGCAACATCAACTTCCAACACACCGCTCAGTGCTGCGATATCATCCTGCAAATCTTCGGCCAGCGCATTCAACGTCCGCTCGGGCACCGGCCCGGACAGAATAACGGTCAGGATGGGGAACAGGGCCGTATTGATTTCGGTGACAATGACCGTCGCATCCGACGGCAAATCATCTTCAACCCTGTCGGCACCTTCGCGGACCTTGTCCAAAGCCTCATCCGCATCAAAGCCGGGTTCAAAGTCCAATTGAACAGCACCGCGCCCTTCGCTGGCTATGGCTGTCATGGATTTCAAGCCCGTAAGAGAAGCGAACTCGTTTTCCAACGGGCCGACAAGGACATCTTCGGAATCTTCTGGCGAAATCCCATCCACCGACGCCGACACAAAGACAATCGGGATCGGGATCTCGGGATTGCTCTCTTTTGGGATGGCAATGTAGGACAGTGATCCAACGGCCAGCAAAAACACCAGCACCAGCTGTACAACCTTGCTGCGGTTAAAGGCGGCATCAATCAGTGCGTTCATTGCGATACACCCGCGGTCTGCTCAGCCGCCGCCGGACGCGGATCAACCACATCGCCCGCATTCACAAAGCCTTGGCCTACAGTGATGATCGTCGCGGATTCTGGCAACCCGGTGATCCACACCCCATCTGTCTGCGCACGCACGATCGCAATGGGCGCAAAGGCGACCGTATTGTCTTCTTGCACCGTCTTGATCCCCAGATCACCATTGGTGCCGAGTGACAGGATCGCAGGCGACACAAAATGCCCGCGCGCTTGCCCTGTCGGGATAACAATACGCGCACTGAGGCCAGCCGGCATCTCGCTGTCGGGGTTGTCGACCGTCACTTCGACCCGGAAGGTGCGGGTTTGCTGATCCGCATTGGCACCAACAAAGCTGACCGTACCTGATCGTTCCTCACCTGTAATAAACCGCACCTGGGCCATTTGGCCGTTGTGAATTCGCGAAAGGGCCTGTTGGGGCACCTGAATGACCACGGTCAGCGGATCATTGTCCAGCACCTCGGCGACAACGTTTCCGGCATCAACGAATTCACCTTCGTCCAAGGTCATATCATTCAACCGACCGGCAAAGGGTGCGCGGATAATCGTATTTTCCAGCTGTTCTTCTGCTGCGGTCACAGCCGCATCTGCCGCTGCTTTCGCGGCACGTGCAGCGGCGACACGGTCTTCGGTGGCAACACCACGATCCTGCAAAGCCATGGCGTTGTTCAGGTCCCGGCGGGCTTGATCCAGCTGGGTCTGGGCCTGCCGCAATTGGGCTTCGATCGTCTCGGCGTCGATCCGGCCAATCTCTTGTCCCGCTGTCACCAGATCACCGCGCGCGGCAGATACAGAAACAACTTGCCCACTTGCTTCGGCCTGAATGTTGGTGGCGCGGTCGGGTTCGGACTGGCCTTCGGCTGTCAATACCAGTTGCACATCCTGCGCATCGGAGGGCATCACAGCGACGGCAATCGCGGCTTTCACGGGTGCTGCGACGGCCTCATCTTCGGCAGCTTCGCTGGGAATGACATAACCACTGCCCATCCAGCCAATCAAAAGCAGGGCCAGAAAACCCGACACCCACTTGGAGCGTCCCGCCCCTTTATCTGTATCAAATGTCAATTTGCTTACCAGATTCGGCTCTATATCTTGTGCCATCAGGCGTTCCTTCAAAATCTCTTTAGGCCAGCAAAGGAAGCTTCTCGCGGCCCTGAGGCGCTAGATAGGCACTTCTTGTAAGAGTTTCTAGACACGGTGCTCGCAATTTCAAACTGACAAGATGTGTCGTTTCAAACCCGCCCGAGGCGCAAAGTCGGCGAGCTGGATGCGAGTATTGTAGGGCTAAGCCAACCACGATTTGGAAGGGAAAAAACAAAAACTACGGCCGGGTTGCCCCAGCCGTAAGCCACAAATCATTCCTTTTTGTTTACCGCTAGCCTGCGTCAGGCAAGGTAAATTCAACACGCCGGTTCTGCGCACGACCTTCAGGGTTGTCGGCGCCGCTTTCTGTGCGGTTGGCAGCGATCGGGTCAGCCTCGCCCACGCCGCGTGCCGTAATCGCGTCGGCTGAGAATTCGGTATTCGCGATCAGCCAATCGCGCACGGCGTCCGCACGACGCTGCCCCAAGGCAAGGTTAAAATCAGCGTCGCCAATGGCATCCGTATGGCCTGTGATTTCCAGCGATGGAACCTCACTGAGCTTGTTTGCAACACCCGCCAGCACATCCAGTGCCGCAGGATTCAGTGAGGCATCACCAAATGAGAACAGCACGTCAGACAGCATGACCATCGCGTCAACCTCACCCTCATCGTTGACGCGCACACCCAGATCTGGGTCCGAGGCTGCCACCTCTTCAAGGCTTGGCGTTTCTTCTTCCATCACCTCATCGGCCATCGCGTCTTCGGCCATGTCTTCTTCCATCACCTCATCGGCCATCGCATCTTCGGCCATGTCTTCTTCCATCACCTCATCGGCCATCGCGTCTTCGGCCATGTCTTCTTCGATCACCTCGTCAGCCATTGCGTCTTCGGCCAAAACCTCTTCCATGACTTCATCGGTCATCGTATCGGCATTTTCGGTATCTTCTTGTGCAACGGCGGTGCTGCCCGTCGCAGCCAACAGACAAAGCATCAAAATGTAGGTCGTGCGCATCTTAGGGGTCTCCATATTCAATAAGCTTTGACCGCAGTGTGAACCACCTCTACGGCCTTATGGGAAATGAACCTTGATCATATCGGCGTCATGGATTGTTGCAGTTCGTAGAGCTGGCATCTGGACATCCACACCTGCCATATGCGCAACTAAGACATACCCAAACTGCAGGATCACCATGCCCAAACTCAAAATCTCGTCTGCCAATCTTGTTGCAACCGCGCGCGCCCGGATTGAAGAAATCGAAACAAACGACGCTATCGCGATGCTGGAAGACCCGAATGTCACCTTTGTCGATCTGCGTGATATCCGCGAGCGCCAACGCAGCGGATCAATCCCGGGCAGCTTTCACTGTCCGCGCGGTATGGCCGAGTTTTGGATTGATCCGGACAGCCCCTACTTCAAGGACATCTTCGGGGAAGACCGTACCTTTGTCTTTCACTGTGCGTCAGGTTGGCGGTCCGCGCTGACAGTAGCCGCACTGAATGACATGGGGTTTGCGGCAGCGCATCTTAAAGAAGGCTTCACGGGATGGACCAAAGCCGCAGGCCCCATCGACAGTTCTGGCAAGACCTCTTAGACCCGGCCCATGACCGCGAATGAACACGCCCCGGAGATAAGCCCGTTAGGGGTCGATGGCGTTCTGATCCGGTTTTCGCGCATCCTGACGGAAGAGGCGAACGCCCGTGCGCTCAGCTTTCGCGATCTGGTCGACGAAGCCGCCATCCCGGGCGTAACAGAGGTTGCATCATCGCTGGTTTCGGTACGTGTAGGATTTGCCCCCGAAGCCACGAACCGCCAGGCGGTAACCAAGGCCCTTGTGGCGCTGATCGACACCCATAAAACAGATGATTTCGGGCCACGCCGCCTATGGCGCATCCCGGCTGTCTTCGGGGCAGAATTCGCACCACAGCTGGACGAGGCTGCTGGGTTGGCAGGTCTGACACCGGCTCAGGCGGTCGCGCAAATCGAGGCAACAACGGTAAGGGTCATCGCCATCGGCTTTGCCCCCGGTCAGCCCTATCTGGGCATGTTGCCGCCACAGTGGAACATTCCCCGCCAGACAGAACTGACAAAAAGTCTGCCCCGTGGGGCACTGATCACAGCCGTCCGTCAATTGATCATCTGGGCAGCGGATGCGCCAACCGGCTGGCGTCATATCGGGCAAACCGCATTCCGCGTGTATCTGCCTGAAAAGCCCATACCCTTCGCTTTTGAGCCGGGCGATGCCGTCCAGTTCAAAGCTGTCTCGGACATGGAATTCCGCGCGATACAGGCAGATACCCACACCAACGGCGGCGCCACCTGTGAGGTACTGCGCTGATGGCAACCCTAACCGTTCATAGCGCTGGTCCCGGCCTGACCGTCCAAGATCTTGGGCGTCCCGGTTGGCAAGCACAGGGGTTGCCGACAGGCGGTGCCGCCGACCCGTTGGCCCTGTTGGAAGGGGCAGCATTGCTAGGCCTCAACCCGGCGGATGCCGTCGTCGAAATGATGGGATTTGGCGGTACATTCAGCGTGGATCAAGCGACACGCATCGCGCTGACCGGTGCGGTTATGCAAGCAGATATCGACGGCACGCCCGTGCCGCACAACACGACCCAATTTTTGCCAGCCCAAGCGAAACTGACCATCCGCGCTGCGCAAAGAGGGGTCTACGGCTACCTGCGCCTGGCGGGCGGCATCGCAACAGACCCCATTATGGGAAGTCGCGCCACCCATTTGACGGCAGGCATCGGCGCGCGCTTGCAGCCGGGTGACAGGCTGCCCCTTGGATCGGACCTCAACAGAATGCGTGCGCAACAAAGGCTGACCGCCCCGGATCGGTTTTCAGGTGGCACGATACGGATCATGCCCGGACCGCAAACGGATTTCTTCGATCCTCAGACCAAAGATGCGTTCTGCAACACGCAGTTCCACCGCAGCCAGAGTGGCAACAGACAAGGGGTCAGGCTGGACTACACAGGCGACAGTTTCAGTACGTCGGGTGCCCTGACCCATGTCTCCGATCTCATCGTCCCCGGTGATATCCAAATCACAGGCGAAGGTGTGCCCTATGTTTTGCTGGCCGAATGTCAGACCATCGGAGGTTACCCCCGCATCGGCAGCGTTATCCCAGCTGACCTACCCACAATCGCCCAAGCGGCACCAGACACACCGTTGCAGTTCACGTTCCTAACAATCGCCGAGGCGGACGCAACAGCCACCTCGCATGAGGCACAACTGCGCGCCATCACCAAATTGTGCCAGCCGATGATCCGTGATCCCCATGACATTGCCGATCTGCTCCGCTACCAATTGATCAGTGGGGCGACCCCCGGTGACGATCTTGAAAGGCCCTGACATGACACGCACCGTCGATCTCAATTCAGATATGGGTGAAGGCTTTGGGCCATGGCGCATGGGCGATGATGCGGCACTGCTCGATATCGTCTCATCCGCCAACATCGCCTGTGGGTTTCATGCGGGCGACCCCGATGTGATGGCCGAGACCATGCGGCTCGCGGTGGCCAATGGTGTCAGCATCGGCGCACATCCGGGCTTTGCGGACCTCAAGGGGTTTGGGCGTCGGAAACTGCCCATGCCCCACAATGAGATTGCCAATGCAGTTGCTTATCAACTCGGCGCGGCCCAAGCGATGGCCAAACGTGCGGGCGGTACGGTCAGGCACCTAAAGCTCCATGGCGCGCTTTCCAATATGGCCTCAGTCGATCACGGGCTGGCAAGAGCCTGCTATCAGGCCGCCCTCGATGTGGATCCAGACATCGTGATCATGGTACTCGCCGCGACCGCCATGGAAGAGGTCGTACGCGACCTTGGCTGCAACTGGGCGGGCGAAATCTTCGCCGATCGCGCCTACAACGATGACGCAACGCTGGTGGATCGCAGCAAACCCGGTGCCGTCCTGCACGACGCAGACGTCGCGGCCCCACGCATTCTGAAAATGCTGCAGGCAGGTGCCATCATTGCCGAATCCGGCAAACAGATACCCTGTCAGATCGATACCATCTGCTTGCATGGCGACACCCCGGGTGCTGTTGCAATGGCGGCAGGCATCCGGCGGCACCTGACCGAGGCCGGTATCACAATCGCATCGCTATAAGGAGCTGGCATGGAACTCAATGCAGACTTCACCCAACGGGTCCTGATCCAGTCCGAAGATCTCCCATGGAAAGCCTCGCCCATGCCCGGTGTCGACCGCCGTATGCTGGACCGCATCGGCGACGAAGTGGCGCGCGCGACCTCGGTCGTCCGCTACGCGCCGGGTAGCAAATTTTCGGCGCATACACATACGGGCGGCGAAGAATTCATCGTGCTTGACGGTGTGTTTCAGGATGAGCATGGCGACTATCCGGCGGGCACATATGTACGCAATCCGCCAACGACGTCGCACACCCCCGGCGCAGAGCAAGGCTGCACCATCTTCGTCAAACTCTGGCAGTTTGATCCCGAGGACCGCACACAGTTTCGCAAGGATATGACAGCTGACCTAACGGTCATTGGCGACGGGGTGAGCGGACAGCTCCTGCATGAAGACGCACGCGAAACGGTGCGCTACATCACGCTCGCACCCGGCGCAAGCTTTGCAGAAAACCCGCAAGGAGGCGTCGAACTGTTAATGATCTCCGGCACGGCAACCGAAGAAGACGAAGCGCTCGGCAAAGGCGCATGGCTGCGCCTGCCAGAACGTGCACCATTGCACATCACTGCAACGGATCAAGGCGCGACCTTCTGGATCAAAACAGGCCACCTCCCCTTTGCCCAAGCCCTCAGAGCCTGATCACCAAGCACAAAACCCCTCATCTTCACATGTTCAAAAATACCTTGGGGGAGGAGCGTAACGACGGGGGCAGCGCCCCAACCAATGTAACCTCAGGCACGAAACTCACCCGGTATCTGATCATCGTCATCAAGAACGAGCGCGGCCATCACCTCACCAACCTTGGGTGCCATCCCAAAACCAATCTTGAAGCCGCCATTGGCGATATACTCACCGTCTCGCGTTGGATGTGCGCCCAAAACCGGCGCGCGGCTTTTGCTGCGGGGTCGCACACCCGCCCAGCGCTCCAAGACTTCCGCACCGTGCAAAATCGGGAAGGCGAGCGTTGCGCGTTCCAACACATCATCAAGGCCCTCATCAGTACCGTATGGATCGTCAAATTCGCGCTCTGATGTCGACCCGATGGCCACTGTGCCATCACCATGCGGAATGATATGTAGCGCATCCGCGAACAACTGCGGCTGCCCCGCCGCATCAAACCGCAACAACGCGGCCTGCCCCTTAACGCCATTGCCGCCAATCTCTTGCATCCCGGACCAGCCAGTCGCCCAAACGACCCTGCCCTGAGGGTCGCCCTCGGCCAAAACCTCGCCCCCGAGCGCGGCCACGGCATCAGCCAACGCACGGGTCGCCTGGCGTGGGTGAATGAGAGCAGATAATGTATCATGCACGACCAGCCCTGTTGGCGAAGGCGGCATCCAGTTGGCCTCACCGCTTGAAATGACTTCCCATTGTGCCTTGCCCTGCCACAGCTCAGCCGCAATGCCAGCACGCTCATGCGCCAGCGCCACAGCCCGCGCGTCCACCAACGGCTGCAAACGGCCAGATCGGGCATAGCCCACATTAACGCCAGAAAGGTCTGCAACGTCGCGCCAGAACGCCTCGGCCATGATCAGGCTCTCAAACTGAAATGCCTTTTTCGCATTCCAGTTCTCGGGCACATGCGGCGCCAAGGCACCGACCAGCCCACCGCTGGAACCAGAAGCCACCCCATGCGGATCAATGACCCGGACCACGGCCCCGCGCCGCGCGCAGGCATAGGCCACCGACAGGCCAAAAACACCTGCCCCCATGACCGTCACATCTGCCGTTGCCATTCACGATCCTTCCGCTCAAAGATGGCGCAGTGGTAAGGCAAAGGCGCATGACAGACCAGACAGCAAAACTCGACTGGCGGGATGGTGTGCCGATCGCGACAGCCTTTGATGATCCCTATTATTCGCTGGATGACGGGCTGGCCGAAACGGCGCATGTGTTTCTGGCAGGCAACGACCTGCCCGCGCGTTTTGGCGGTGATTTCCAGATCGCAGAGCTGGGTTTCGGGACCGGGTTGAACCTGTTGGTCACATGGGCCGCATGGGCCGAAGCGGGACACCCCGGACATCTGCACTTCACGTCATTCGAAGCCTTCCCGATGCAACTACACGATATGCGGGAAGCACTTGAACATTTCCCGCAGATAGCATCTTTCGCAGAAACGCTGCTGTCTGAATGGACCCCCCAAATAGACCAAATCACGCTCACCAATGGCCCCACATTGCTGGTTGTCACCGGCGACGCCCGACTAACCCTCCCAGCATGGGGCGGTATCGCAGATGCATGGTTTCTTGACGGCTTTTCGCCCGCCAAGAACCCTGAACTCTGGGAGCCGGACCTGCTGGAGGCCGTCGGCCAACACACCAAACCGGGCGGCACTGCCGCCACCTATTCCGCCGCCGGTCACGTGCGACAAGCCCTCACTGATGCGGGTTTCGACGTCACCCGTACCCCCGGATTTGGCCGCAAACGCCATATGACGCGCGCAAGGATGCCCGATGCAGAATAACCCCCGCCTTGGCATCCTGCTGATGATCGCCACCACTTTTGTGTTCGCGGTCCAAGACGGCATTTCGCGCCATCTGGCGGAAAACTACAACGTCATCATGATCGTCATGATCCGCTATTGGTTCTTTGCGGCCTTCGTCATCACGATTGCGACCCGACAATCTGGGTCAATCCACGCGGCAGCGGCGACCAAACAACCGATCCTGCAAATCACACGCGGCACGTTGCTTGCCTTGGAAATCTGCGTGATGGTCAGCGCCTTCGTCCTGCTGGGGCTGGTCGAAAGCCACGCGATCTTTGCCTGCTACCCGCTGCTGATCGCCGCCCTTTCCGGCCCTGTCTTGGGTGAAAAAGTCGGCTGGCGCCGCTGGGTCGCCATCGGGATCGGGTTCATCGGCGTTCTTGTTATCCTGCAACCCGGCTACACTGTCTTCGCCCCGGCAGCTGTTGTCCCACTGGCCGCCGCAACATTGTTTGCGCTTTATGGCTTGCTGACGCGTTATGCGGCCCGCCAGGACACCACCACGACCTCATTCTTCTGGACCGGCACGTCTGGGGCCGTTGTCATGACCATTGCAGGCGTGTGGTTTTGGGAGCCGCTGACCGCAACCGACTGGCTGTGGATGGGTGCCCTTTGCATCACCGGCGCAGGCGGGCACTGGCTGCTGATCAAGACCTATGAGGTAGCCGAAGCCAGCGAAGTCCAGCCCTTCGCCTATCTCCAACTGGTCTTTGCCACCGCCATCGGGTTGCTTGTGTTTGGCGAAACATTGCGCCCGAATGTGGCGGTTGGTGCAGCGATTGTCGTCGCTGCGGGGCTGTTCACGCTTTGGCGCGCCAAACAGACAAAATGATGTTCAGGGGCGCGCCACCGGGCGGACCAATGGTGGCGCGCTAGATGTCGATGTCGCTGGCGGCGTTGCAGCTGGGCGTGCACGCGGTCGCACAATGGGTTTGGTCCCAATCAAGAGGTCAGTGAAACGCACAGGCCCCGTTTGTCCGGTCAACCGCGCCTCATAAATCGGGATGCTTTCGGTGACGCGCATCACGTAATTCCGGGTTTCGCGGAAGGGTATATGTTCAATCCAATCCACGACATCCATCTCAAGCAACCGCGGATCACCCCGTTCATCCATCCAGCGCAGCGGGCGGCTGGGGCCAGCGTTATAACCTGCTGCTATCATCACCGGGCTTTGGCCGAACTCTTCTTCCAGATAGGCAAGGTACGCTGCACCTAAGGTCGCGTTATACTGCCAGTCATTCGTCAACCGACCACGGGCATAAGGCAGCCCGAGATTGCCCGACACCTCGCGCGCCGTCGCTGGCATAACCTGCATCAGGCCGAGTGCACCAACGGGGCTCGCAATACCTTCGTTAAATTCGCTTTCCCGGCGCGCAATTGACAATGCCAGCGAAGTTTCCACAGGCAAATCCATTGCAGCCATATCGTGAATAGGGAAGTAAATCGCAGGTATCAGAATGCCCCGGGCAACCGCAGCTTTGCCCAGTAAGACTGTATAACGCTGCTCGTCGATCTCGGTCAGGTAAGCCCCAAGTTGGGCCAACTCTGTCGCATTTAATGTCTGTCCCAACTGCGCAAAGAACGTAAACGCCGCGCCACGTTCGCCGCTGGCAAGCAACATCAAGGCCGCCTGCACGATATCATTGTCGAAGACAGGCGCGCCCTGCCAGTCTACCTGCGTTCCAGCCAGGGTCGGGTTGAGAGGGCGGCCCACCTTTTCTGACGCCAGAAGTCCATAAAAACTGGTCTGATGCGCGGCCCCTGCGCTGTAAGCATCTGCCGCCAGATCGGCGTCACCTTTCACCTCATGCGTCCGACCAATCCAATAGTGCATGCGCCCCAAGGAAATTGGGCTACTCGACGCCCGCAGCGCATTCTGAAAATGCCCCAGCGCCTGCGCGGGGTCACCCAGATATGTTAGAGAGATATAGCCAGACAGCCACTCCAAATCAGCGTAAGACGCGCCTTCGGTCAGATAGTGGCGTGATGCCAGAATATAGGCCTGCGCGGCGCGCCCTCGCGCATTTCCCAACGGGCCAAGACGCGGCGCCAGCCCGACCAGCGGAACGGTTCACCCAAGGCAGCACCACTGGTGGAGCGTTCAAGCAGCATCTTGACCGCATCGGTCCGCTCACCCCGACCAGCCAGCCAAGCGTAACGGGCATAAGCAAAACCCGGATCTTGGCGGAGGTTTGCAGGAATTGCATTCACCAACGCCGGCAAGTTACCGGCGCGCCGGTTGTAACCAATGCGGGCAGCGCTCAATGCACGCTGTTCAGTTGACAGAAGCGGCAGCATCCGCTCTGCATCGTCCGCACGCGACCGCCAAAGCAAGGCATCAACACGTGCGGCGTGAAAGGACTTCAGTTCCTCACCAAATGCCCCCACCATCGCTGCCTGCCCGTTTTCATCCAGTCGCATGATTGATCCATGTGTCGCGCAAGGTCTCGCGCGCAGCGTCATCCTGCCCCAGCGTCAGTTGCGCCCGCGCCAGCCGCACCGCCCCCTGACCAGTCTGCGGTGTTTCGTCGCCAAACCAAGTCAGAATAGCCTCGGGCGTTACGCGATCTTCAATCAGCAATTCACCTTGGGCGCGCACGCGGCCCAACCCCGGCCAATCGGCACGGCGGGTCAAAAAATCCTGATACTCCGCAAAGTCAGCCTCGCCTGCACGGAGGCGTAGCCACATCACAACGTCAGCCGTCAACGGCCCGACGTCCTCGGCCATCTGATCTGCCACATCCCAATCCGCCGCCGTCGTCTTGATGGCTGCAATGCTTTTGGGATCAACCGACTGTGCCACGACAGGAACGGCCATTGCATATGCCAATATCAGAATCAAAGTACTTCTTAGGTTCACTGCACGCCCCTTTTTAAGAAGGAAGTTAGACTGCATGGGCACAATAACAACTCACAAACGCGGCAATCGGCGGAAACTGTGCCAATCGATGATCCAAACGAAGGGCTTGTAGGATTTGGCGTCTGCGCCTAGTGTCCGCGCGATTTTACTGCGGCCACTCCCGGCCATCAACAAGAAGGAAGCGTGCCATGTTTAAGGGATCACTCCCCGCCCTCGTCACGCCGTTTTCGAACGGCCAAGTCGACGTGGATGCGCTGAAGAAACTTGTGAACTGGCATGTCGATCAGGGGTCACACGGGCTGGTGCCGGTGGGCACGACAGGCGAAAGCCCGACGCTAACACACGCCGAGCATGATTTGGTTGTCGAAACTGTGGTGAATGAAGCGGCTGGGCGTACCCCAGTGATCGCCGGTGCTGGCTCGAACAACACGGCCGAAACCGTACGCCTTGTCGAGGCGGCCAAGACCGCTGGCGCGGATGCCGCCCTTGTGGTGACACCCTACTACAATAAGCCGACCCAGGCTGGTTTAATCGCCCACTTTACAGCCGCCGCGGATTGCGGATTGCCGATCATTATCTACAATATCCCGCCACGTTCGGTGATCGACATGACGCCGGATACGATGGCGGAACTGGCCAAGCACGAGATGATCATCGGCGTGAAAGATGCAACGGCCGATCTGTCCCGTGTACCAGCCCAGCGGATGCGCTGCGGGCCTGATTTCATCCAGCTGTCGGGCGAAGACGCGACGGCACTTGGATACAATGCGCATGGCGGTCAGGGCTGTATTTCGGTCACGGCAAACATCGCGCCCAAGCTGATCGCCGAGTTTCAGGAAACGACACTGGCAGGTGACTATGCCAAAGCATTGACTCAGTTGGACCGCCTGATGCCGCTGCATGAGGCTGTGTTCACGGAGCCAGGCCTGGTCGGTGCGAAATACGGCATGTCCCTGTTGGGGATGTGTAGCGAAGAAGTCCGTTCGCCTTTGGTGGGTTTGACGGATGGCACAAAAGAAAAGGTGCGCGCAGCGATGGTGCATGCCGGACTGCTGAATTGATCAATTGAGGTGGGTTAAAACCCACCTTACATCCCACAGCTCTACTGCGTGCTGGCAGGTGACAGCGGTTTGAACCACGCATTGTTCAACCGCCACAACCCAAAGGCCAGTGGGATCGCGGCTAAACCGCCGATCACATAGGCCAGCGGTTCATCATAGAAACTCTCGAACATTTGGGTGTAGGCGTGAATGCCCGCAAAGGTCATCGCCGTATTGAACATGCCCCGTCGGTTCGACATCGCCGCCCAGATAATCAACCCACCCAAAAGCAGCGCCCAGGTGACAGAGTAGCCCCCCTCACCGATCGTAAATGCCTGTGCACGGAAGGTGTCATGCGCGGCATGGTACGCGTCCCAATCCCCATCAAAGTCGCCATAGGCAGGGCCCCAGAGGCTCTCACCCACAACGTCGCCCCAGATGCTGCCCACCAGAAAGCACAGGTTCGCGATAACAAAGGCCATGATCATCAGGATACCAGCTTGGCGCGCCATCGCAGCGCCGCCGCGACCGACGACCCAAAGGCAGCCCGCGATCAGCAATGACATCTGCAAGATGCTGAGCGTCGATTCAGGGGAATAGAACACATAAGCTGCGGTGAAATAGTAAGTGCCCGTATCCAGCATCTGTGCAAAGGGCACGATCGCTAGCGCGGTGACAATCCGCAGGTCCAACGTCAGACCCAGCGCAGCGATCACGGCAAACACATAGAAATGGGTCAATGGCATAGGCCACCCTTCAAGATCGAACTTATAGGCAGCGCCATAGATCCCGACCAAATGCAGGGCGACAGCCATGACCAAGACCGCGCCATAGGCAAATCTGAGTCGTGCAAACCCGGTCCGAAAACGCCAATAGAACAGACCTGCAAGGACCGCCCCGATAATCGCCATCATCACACCCGCGACGTCCGGCACCTTATCGGCCAACTCGAACCCGGTTCCCGATATCAGCATCCCCGCCCCGATCAGCGCGCTTGCGTTGCCAAACATGCGGTAGAGCTCTGCGCCATAGCGCAGGATCAACAGCCCCCCACCCAGAAACAGGCCACCGCAGACCGCAACGCTGAGCGCGCTAGCCAGATAGAAGACCAACCCAAGGGTCGCTGCCACAATCCCGGCGATCAACAGAGAGTTCACGCAAAGCGCGATCATTGCAGCACGGGCGCGGGTCTGGATTTCATCGGCTTGCGCAGTGTTGATCACACCATCGGCAACAAGCTGATCCGTTTGAGCGACATAATACATGCGGTCTCCTGACTGAGTTTCAATCTGGATAAGTTATTTTTGAACATTGTTCAAGTTCCAATCTGTGACCGTGATCCAGCCCTCAGCAAAGCGAACGTCTCCGCAACCGCCAAACATCGCTGCACGCTCCAGCTCTTTTCGTAACGCCGCAACACGCCCCGACCCCATGCGCGCACCTCGCTCGGGCCAGAACGCACGGACAGCCAAAACGCCATCTTCGCGTTTCATATCGATCCGGCCAATCAAACGGTCGCCCTCCATCACAGGGAACACATAATACCCATACCGGCGTTTCGGCGCAGGGACGAAAATCTCGATCCGGTAAGAAAACCCGAAAAGGCGCTCGGCGCGCTTGCGATCCCGCAATGCCGGATCAAAAGGCGACAAAATCCGGATACGTGACACGGGGGCAGCAACCTGTGTGTCCATGATGTCCGGTAGAGTAAATGACCGACGCAACTTGCCATCGACGCATTCCACGTCGACCTCAATGATGCGCCCATCCGCGAGCGCGTCCGCACACCAGCTCTTTGCTTCGCCCGGCGTCACATGATCCCAAAAAGCCGCCAACTCACCGCTGGTCGCAAAACCCAGACGATCCAAGGCACCCGCACAGCACCAATCAATCGTGTCTTCAGGAGTGTGGCGGCTGTTCAAATGCTCCGCAGGGATAACCCGCTCGGTCAGATCATAGACCTTAGTGAAGCCGTCACGGCGCACAACTGACACCTGCCCGGACCGCCACAGGTATTCCAAAGCGGTCTTGGAGGGATGCCAATCCCACCACCCGCCGGACCCGCGGCTTTCATCCGTGCCAACCTGACCCGAGGTGCAACAGCCGTCATCCGAAATCTGGCGCAAAACGGCGTCGATCTTGGCCATGAAATCGCCGCGCCGCCATTCCTTCCACCGCTGTTCCATCCGCACAGCGTCGCGGGCAAAGCGCAGGCGCCAATGGGCAAAGCTTTCAATGGGGATTGTCGCCGCATCATGGGTCCAGTGTTCAAACACCTGCCGGTCGCGGTGCAGCAAGTGCTGCAACGCTTTGGGCCGGAACTGCTGACGGCGCGACCACAGGATCAGATCATGCGCGCGGGCAAAGGTGTTCACGCTGTCCAGTTGCACAAAGCCAAGATCGTCAATCACGCACTTCAGGTCCGCACCTTTGCCCGCACCCGAAGGGCGCGTCGCAAGGCCATGTCGGGCAAGAAACACATGGCGGGCCGCTTTGTTGGAAAGAACCGGAACGCTCAACTGTCTGCCTTCGTCATTTGAAGTTGCTGCAAGCGGACCTGCCGCAAAGCCTCGACCAACAATGCTGTCACCAGACCAATATTCAGCAGCCCATTGGCTGCAGCCATACCGCCCAGCAGACGCCATTCAATCGGCAGCAGAACATCGCCAAACCCCAGCGTGGTGAACGCCACCAGTGAAAAATAGACAGACAGTTCCAACGTATCAAACACACCCAATGCCATCATCGTGAGCGCCCAGGCCCACACCCCTGCTGTCATTTGCGCCATGATCCAAACGGCCGCGATACACAGCACAACAATCAGCTTGGGGCGATGTGGCGCGCGCGTCAGCCAGGGGCGATACCTTAACAACCATGTTTCCATCAGCCAGAAACTGATGCCTGCAATCAAGATGGAAAACAGCATCAATATGGTGCCAAGTGCAATTTGAACAAACATCCGTCGTTTCCCAATGCGGGTAGCAGCGCTCACACATCTTGTGCGCAAGACCAGCATCCCCTATCTGATGCCAACTATGGCCAAGAAACCCAAAAACAAAAACTACAAAGTGATCGCCGAAAACCGGCGTGTCCGCTACGACTATGCCATTGAGGATGATCTTGAGGTCGGTATCATTCTGACCGGGTCCGAAGTCAAATCCCTGCGCACCGGCCAATCCAATATCGCTGACAGCTATGCCAGCGTAGACGATGGAGAGCTATGGCTGACCAACGCTTACATCGCCCCCTACGACCGCGCCATGTTCACCCACGAGGAACGGCGCAAACGCAAGCTCTTGGCTAGCAAACGCGAGCTGGCCCGCCTTTGGAACGCCACCAAGCGCGAGGGCATGACGCTGGTCCCGCTGGTGATGTATTTCAATGACCGGGGTCTTGTGAAACTCAAGATCGCCACCGCGAAGGGTAAGAAAAATCACGACAAGCGCGAGACCGAAGCCAAACGTGACTGGGGCCGTCAGAAACAGCGCTTGCTCCGCCACGGGGATTAACCGGCCGATTTTCCCCTTTCGCGCTCACCTTCCAGATCCGATTGTCCGCCATTGAGATGCGGTCCAATAGCTGGTCCATACCTCATGGCGCCGTCTTGGATCGACTTTTGCGCGCTTCCAAAAAATACCTTTAGAAAGGGGACACCATGGAACAACTTATCATTCAGCTCATATCTGGTGCTGTTGGCGGCAACTTGGCGGGTGGGGTCATGAAAAACCTTTCGCTTGGGACGCTGGGCAACTCAATCGCGGGCATCGTTGGCGGCGGTATCGGTGGTCAAATCCTCAGTGCTGTTCTGGGCGTGGGTGCGGGGGCCGGTGGTCTCGATATCGGCAGCATTCTGACGCAGGTTGCTGGCGGTGGCGTTGGCGGCGGTGCCGCTTTGGCCGTTGTTGGCATGATCAAGAACATGATGGCCAAGTAAGCCAACCTCGTATTTTCTGTGTGGCGCCCGCATCCGATTGCGGGCGTTTTTCTTTGCCAGATCGCACGGCGCGCCCTACGACGAAGGCTTGTCTTACAAGGCGCTGCGCGATACCTCTGACGCGATTGCTGTGAAGGGGCATAGGATGACTGCATCAATGGCGGATGACCCAAAAACACTGGTCAGCATCGATTGGCTGGCCGCCCATCTCAAAGACCCTGATCTGCGGATCTTTGATGCGTCATGGTACATGCCAGATAGCGGACGCGACGCCAAAGCCGAATACGCTGCTTACCACATCCCCGGCGCACGCTTCTTTGATATTGATGAGATCAGTGATGGCCGGTCAGAACTGCCTCATATGGCACCACCGGTAGAAAAATTCATGTCCCGGATGCGTGCAATGGGCGTCGGCGACGGGCATCAGGTTGTTGTTTATGATGGCGCGGGGCTGTTTTCGGCGGCCCGCGTCTGGTGGTTGTTCCGCCTGATGGGCCAGACCAACATTGCCGTTCTTGACGGCGGGCTACCCAAATGGGTGGCCGATGGGCATGAAATCACCAATGCGGCCCCCACAATCCGCGACCGCCATATGACCGTGAAGATGGAAGGGCACCGCGTGCGCGACGTGACAGATGTTGCCCGCGCGGCCAAGCTGGGCGACTACAGCATCATTGATGCGCGCGCGCCCGGGCGCTTCAAAGGCGAAGACCCGGAACCCCGTGAAGGCATGCGCGCAGGCCATATCCCCGGATCGCAGAATGTCTTTTATAAAGATCTGCTCAACACCGACAACACGATGAAAGCGCCCGCCGACCTTGAGGCCATCTTCAAGAAAGCCGGTGTCGATCTGAGCAAACCGGCGATCACAACCTGCGGGTCTGGCGTGACCGCCGCCATCCTGTCAGTTGCCCTTGAACGCATCGGCAAAACGGATCATGCGCTTTATGACGGGTCATGGTCCGAATGGGGCATGTATGCCGACCTTCCAATCGCCACCGGAGCCTAAATAATGCTTGAAAACCTTACCGCCCAACCTGCCGACAAAATCCTGGCGCTGATGGCCAAGTATAAAGCCGATCCGCGCACTGACAAAGTCGATCTGGGCGTCGGCGTCTATAAGGACGCGACGGGCAATACGCCTGTCATGCGCGCCGTAAAAGAAGCGGAGCGTCGCATTCTGGCCGACCAGTCAACCAAAGCCTATACCGGGCTGGCAGGCGATCCTGCCTTTGGTGCGGTGATGAAAGACCTCGTGCTGGGCGACAGCGTGTTGAACGAACGTGTTGCTGCCGTCGCCACCCCCGGTGGGACAGGTGCGATCCGTCAGGCGCTGGAACTCATCCGCATCGCCGCCCCCAAGGCCACCGTATGGCTCTCCAACCCGACATGGCCAAACCACCCGTCGATCATCAAATACCTTGGCATGCGCATGGCCGAGTACCGCTATTTCGACAATGAAACACGCAGTGTGGATTTTGACGGCATGATTGCCGACCTGCAGAGTGTTGCGCCCGGCGATATCGTTCTGCTGCATGGCTGTTGCCACAACCCCACAGGCGCAAACCTGTCGTATGAGCAAATGGCGCAAGTCATCAGTCTGATGCAAAATAAGGGCGCTGTACCTTTTGTCGACATCGCCTATCAGGGCTTTGGCGACGGACTGGCTGATGATGCAAAGGCAACGCGCCAGATCGCCAGCAGCTTTGAAAACTGCCTGATCGCGGCGAGTTGTTCGAAAAACTTCGGCGTTTATCGCGAGCGGACGGGTATTCTGATGGCTGTCTGCAAGGATGCTGATCAGCAGGCGCTGGCCCAACAGAACCTCGCTTTCCTGAACCGCCAAAACTACTCCTTCCCGCCGGACCACGGCGCACGGGTCGTGACGACCATTCTACAAGACCCCGAACTGCGGGCCGATTGGGAAGCGGAACTGGAAGAAACCCGCAATGGCATGCTGGCTTTGCGCCAGCAGCTTGCCGATGAGCTCAAGCGGCTGACCAACAGTGACCGCTTTGATTTCCTCGCACATCACCGCGGGATGTTCAGCCGTTTGGGGACAACGCCCGAGATGGTCGAAAAGCTGCGCGCAGATCACGGGATTTACATGGTGGGCGACAGCAGGATGAACATTGCAGGCCTGAACGCGCAGACGGTGCCGGTGTTGGCCAAAGCCATCGTCGAAGCTGGCGTATAACTAGCCTTTCAGGGGCAGCGCATTCCGGCTGCCCCACCCATGCAGCGCAACAATCACCGGACGCAGAGCTTCACCTTTTGCTGTCAGGCTGTACTCCACCTTGGGTGGCACCACTGGATAAACCTCGCGATGGATGATCCCATCCGCCTCCAACTCTCTGAGTTGCTTTGTCAGGCTGCGCTGGGTCACGTCACCCAACGCCCGAACAAGCGCGTTGAACCGCATTGTGCCACCCATCAGATGATAGATGGCAAGACCTTTCCATTTACCCGAAATCTGCTCGAGCGCGGCCTCGACCGGGCAGCCGTCGCTACAGTCATATGCGGCAAAGCGGTCCACGCGATTCAACCCTTTAGTATCCAAAATGTACCTATATGCATTATTTGTGCGTACTTGCGTATAGTGAATGTGTAAATCATATCCCGCTCAGACACAACAAAGGAGCGTTTCCATGTCACTGACAATTCTTGCACAAATCACCGCCGTCCCCGGAAAAGAGGCGCTGGTCCGCGCCGAGTTGGAAAAACTGATCCCGATCACGCGCGCCGAAGAGGGGTGCATCAACTATGATCTGCACGTTGACAATGAAAACCACGGCTTCTTTGTCTTTTATGAAAACTGGACAAATCGCGACCTATGGCAGACCCATATGAATGCCCCGCATTTGGCCGCTTATATGCAAGCCACCGATGGCGCGGTCGCATCCTTTACACTGAACGAAATGTCCAAGACCAGCTAGCAAATGCTGCAACTGCAAAAACGGCCTTGTGAAGGATTGCGCAATATTCTACCCATTGCGCAACTCTTGACGAAATAATCATACCGCAAGGATCACCCATGTCATTCCGCCTGCAACCCACGCCCCCTGCCCGCCCAAACCGGTGCCAGCTCTTCGGACCCGGCTCAAACACCAAGCTGTTTGAAAAAATGGCAGCAAGTGCGGCAGATGTGATCAACCTTGATCTTGAGGACAGCGTATCGCCCTCGGACAAAGACACAGCACGCGCAAACGTCATTCAGGCGATCAATGATGTGGATTGGAACACCAAATACCTGAGCGTGCGGATCAACGGGTTGGATACACCCTATTGGTACAAAGACGTGGTAGATGTTCTGGAACAGGCTTAAGCAGCCGTATTGATCAGATCATGATCCCAAAGGTCGGCTGCGCGGCGGATGTCTATGCGGTCGATGCACTCGTGACCGCGATTGAAACGGCCAAAGGCCGCGCCAAACCGATCAGCTTTGAGGTCATCATCGAATCCGCAGCGGGCATCGCACATGTCGAAGAAATTGCCGCCAGTTCACCGCGCATGGCCGCAATGAGCCTCGGGGCGGCTGACTTTGCTGCCTCAATGGGGATGCAGACCACGGGCATCGGCGGGACGCAGGAAAACTACTATATGCTGCATGGCGACACCCGCCACTACTCTGACCCATGGCATTGGGCGCAGACGGCTATCGTCGCGGCGTGCCGGACACATGGTGTGCTGCCCGTTGACGGGCCTTTCGGTGATTTCAGTGACGACGAAGGCTATCGCGCACAAGCGAAACGGTCAGCTACCCTCGGTATGGTCGGCAAATGGGCGATCCACCCCAAGCAGATCGCCCTTGCCAATGAGGTGTTCACACCCTCAGCGGAAGCTGTTGCCGAAGCCCGCGAAATCCTGGCAGCTATGGAAGACGCCAAGGCGCGGGGTGAAGGGGCGACTGTTTACAAAGGCCGCTTGGTCGACATCGCGTCGATCAAGCAGGCCGAAGTCATCGTGCGTCAGTCCGAGATGATCGCAGGCTAAATCCTATTGCCCCACCAGCGTCAGTGCGCCTGCCTCATAGGCGGTTTGGCAATCGGTGGCATCGCTCATAATGTCGTCGAACAACAGCACTGTGCTGGTCATGCCTGGTCCTTCGAACCGCATGTCATCGCATTCACCATCATTAGACCATTCGCCATCGTCATTGCCAAAGTCGATGTTGCCTTTGGCGTCAACACCCCGAAGCGTAAGGTTGCCTGCCATGAAAGCGGTGCTGCAATCCGTAGCGTCACGCAGCACATCATCTGCCAACAGTGGTGTGCTCGTCATCCCGGCACCTTCAAAGCGCGGGTCATCACATTCGCCATCGTTGGACCAGTCACCGTTATCATTGCCAAAGTTGACACCCTTGATGATCACATCGGGTGTGCCGGGTGCATCGGGTGCACCTTGACCACGCAGCGCCAACTGCCCCGCCTCGAAGGCCTCACGACAATCACTGGCGTCACGCATGATGTCATCCTGAAGCAATGGTGTGCTGGTCATGCCAGGTCCTTCGAACCGCATGTCGTCACATTCGCCATCGTTGGACCATTCGCCATCGTCGTTGCCAAAATCAATGCTGCCGTCTGCTGCAACGCCAAGAAGAGTGAGCTTGCCTGCCTCGTAAGCCGTGCGGCAGTCAGTGGCGTCAGCAAGCACGTCTTCTTCCAGAAGCGGGGTGGATGTCAGGCCTTCACCAGTAAAGCGGCCATCGTCGCACTCGCCATCATTGGCCCAGTCACTGCTATCATCTCCGAAGTTGATATCTTGCGCCATGGCGGGGGTTGTAAAACCAAGGGCCAAGGCTGCGGTGATGCTGAGTATACGCATATCAATATTCCTATTTGCTATGATATTGCCGACTGTTTGGCGCGTTTGCAGATGTATTGCAAATGGCAAAAATGTGGCAATCCATCGACATTGCACTTGCCCTGTCCATACGCCATATATCTACGAACGCATGCAAAGGGCCGCGCAGCTATGACCCAGTACCTCGACTTTGAAAAACCGCTTGCCGAGATTGAAGGTAAGGCCGAAGAGCTACGCGCGATGGCCCGCGAGAACCCTGAAATGGATGTCGCAAAAGAGGCCGCAGCGCTGGATAAAAAGGCGTCTGACCTGCTGACGTCGCTTTATGCTGACCTGACACCTTGGCGCAAATGTCAGGTGGCCCGCCACCCTGAACGCCCCCATTGCCAAGACTATATTGATGCGCTGTTCACGGAATACACGCCGCTGGCGGGTGATCGGAATTTTGCCGATGACCTGTCTGTGATGGGCGGACTTGCGCGCATCGACGATATCCCGGTCATGGTCATTGGGCACGAAAAGGGCAACGACACGAAATCGCGCATCGAACGCAACTTTGGCATGGCCCGCCCGGAAGGATACCGCAAAGCTATCCGTCTGATGGAACTGGCTGACCGCTTTGGGCTGCCCGTGATCACGCTGGTCGACACCCCCGGTGCCTACCCCGGCAAAGGCGCAGAAGAACGCGGCCAGTCCGAGGCGATTGCCCGTTCGACTGAAAAATGTCTGGAGCTGAAAGTGCCCCTGATCAGCGTTGTGATCGGTGAAGGTGGCTCTGGTGGGGCTGTGGCATTTGCATCCGCCAACCGGGTCGCAATGCTTGAACACTCCATCTACTCGGTGATCAGCCCCGAGGGCTGCGCCTCCATCCTATGGAAAGACGCTGAGAAAATGCGCGAATCTGCAGAAGCCCTGCGTCTGACCTCGAAGGACCTGCACGAACTGGGCGTCTGTGACCGGATCATCCCAGAGCCCGAAGGGGGCGCGCACCGTAACCGCGAATCTGCGATCAAGTCCGTTGGCGAAGCACTGGTCACCATGCTGAACGAACTGCGTGATCTTTCTGGCGAAAAGCTGCGCGCGGACCGGCGCAACAAGTACCTTGCGCTCGGCTCCAAGGGCCTTGCGGCCTAGGCTTGCGCATCCTGAAAGGGCATTGGCAGTTATTGCTGCTTACCGCGACGGTCTTTGCCTTTTGGCAAACCACCGCACTTGTACCTCTCAAAATTCTGGTCGTCTTCTTTCATGAGGCATCACACGCTATCGCTACTATTCTAACTGGGGGTGAAGTCGTCAGCCTATCCGTCTCGGCTGATCAAGGTGGCCTTGTGCTCAGCCGGGGTGGCAGCCGTTTCTGGACGCTTACCGCGGGCTATCTGGGCTCACTTGTGATCGGCGTCATGCTCCTGATCGCAGCGACCAAAACCAAACTGGACAGGCAGGTTATGGCGTTGACCGGCGTCATCATCCTGATCATCGCGGGATTCCATGTGCGCGACGTATTCGCGCTTGGTTTCACCATTGGCACGGGCCTTGCAATGATCGCAGCCGCCGTGATGTTGAACCACAACATCAATGACATGATCCTGCGCGTGATTGGTCTGACCAGCATGATCTACGTGCCTTTCGATATCTTCAGCGACACGATCGCACGGTCCAACCTGCGGTCCGACGCGCGGATGCTGGCCGAGGAATTTGGCGGTACAACAGTGATGTGGGGTGGGTTGTGGCTGGGAATCAGCCTCGCAATTATTTGGTGGGCACTACGGCACGTCTTAGGGCGCAGCAGCAATCTGACACTGCGCTGACTACCACATCGTTTTTGCGGCGCGCCCGGCCCACTCGGCATCGTACTCTGTACCATCAAATCCTGCTTCCTGCTCAGCCAGCAGTTCGCCAATCGTCGGTAGCCCGGCACTTTCATCATCCGAAGACCAAAGCCGCGCGCGTATCAAAGCACGCGCGCATTGGCTATAAACCTCGGTAATTTTGATCACGACAACACTGCGGGGTTGGCGGCCATTTTGCGTGAACCGTCCCAGCAGATAGGGGGCGAGCGATACAACCGCCGTCCCATTCACCCGGATCACATTGTCTGATCCCGGGACCACGAACATCAGACTGATACGTCCGTCATTCACGATGTTGCGCAGTGTGTCGATACGATTGTTGCCGCGCCAATCCGGCAACAACAAGGTCTGGGCATCCAACTCCTGCACCACAGGGCCATCGTCGCCACGTGGGCTGCCGTCAGTGCCGTCCGGCCCGACGGTTGACACCACGCAAAAGCGTGAAGCCATGATCCATTTGCGATAAAGCGGTGTCAGTTGCGGGGCGACTTTGATCAACGAAGCTTTGCCGGGGGTCCCATAAAGGGCCTCAAGCTCAAACACATCGTTGACCACATGATCAGCCATGAAAGCCCGCCTCTTTGTTCAGCCGATCCGAGGCGGTCTCAATATCGTGCTCCAACCGCCGCATAAACTCTTCCACCTCCAACCCCGGCTCAATCCGCGGGAGGAACTCAAAAACAGCCGTCCCCTGTTTGCGCATCACCCCGCGCTTTGGCCAGAACACGCCGACGTTCGTGGCAACCGGTACAACCGGCTGGTTCAGCTCGCGATACAAAGCGCCCGTTCCAATCTTGTAAGGCGCCTTCACACCCGGCGCGATCCGCGTACCCTGAGGGTAGATAATCAACTGGCCAGGGCGCGCGCGACCGGCTTGCACATCCGCAACCATCTGCTTGATCGCTTGCCCCCGCTTGCCGCGATCCACCGGGATACAGCCGATCCGCAAGCCAAACTGACCAATGATGGGGGCATACTTCAGGATAGCTTTGAAGATGAACTTGCCCCGCGGCATTGCGCCATAAATCATCAGCACGTCAAGGAACGATTGGTGCTTGGGGGCCACCATCACCTCATCCGTTGGTGGCTCGCCCCGAATCTCTGATTTGAGGCCAATCATCCACCCTGCGCTCCACCGAACATAACGGCAATAGGCATGACAGGCGGCGACGGCGCCGTCAGCTGAGATAATCGCTGCGGGTAGGTAGAGGATGCCAAAAACCAGCATCGCCAGATACATCTGCCCGTTAAAGATCAGTGAACGCACCCATTGAATCGCCTCGCTCATGTTTGCTCCCTTAGCCTGCGAAACGCCGCAGCACGGGTCGCAAAAAAGGCGACAATCGCAGCCAGAAGCGGGATCAGCAAGGGCCAGAGCCATTCTGCACCGTCGAAACCCACGCCCATTAGCAGGTTACCCGACGCATCGCCTTGCGGCATCAGCGCCAACACAGCCACCCCAAGGATCGCACCAATAATGCCGCCAGCACCCGCGCGCAGTGTAAACCGGCGCACAAAGGCGCGGGCGATGTAAGTATCAGTCGCACCCACTAGTCGCAGAACGCGGATCACCTGCACGTTGGCCGCAAGGGCCGCTTGTGCCGCCAATGTGATCATTGCCGCAACCGTCGCGCCAATCAGCAGGATCACGGCCCAGCCGATCAACCTGACACGGCTGGCCGCCTGCAACAGCGGTTCACGCCATGTGGTATGATCATCCAGAATAGCGCCGGGCACCTGACCCTCCAGACGGGCACGCAGACCATCAACATCGTAACCATCACCATCAGCGACAATTTCGATCAGTTGCGGCATCGGTAGTGCATCCAAGGGCAGATCAGGACCGAACCAAGGCTCCAGCAATGCCTGTTGCTCGTCCTGCGACAAGGCGCGGACCGTGCTGATGCCCGGCGTGGTCTCCAGAACCTCCAACGCCGAAAGCAAGAGTGCATCTGCCGTTACCGGATCAGCTGGCAGTCGCAAAGTCGCAGACTGCGCCAGTTCCTCGGCCCAGATGCTCGCCACCCGATTGGTGGTCAGCGAAACGGCTAGGGCAATCACCGCCAAAAAGGCCATCACAGCCGCGACAAACACCGTCAATCGCGCCGTCACCCCCGTCTGGGGGACTGAACGGTCGGCAAGCGGATCACCGACGATGAGGTCAAGGAGCGCCCTCATAGCTCGGCACCTGCCTGCAACAATTGCCCATCCGTGAGCCGCAGAATACGGGCGCTGACGTCAGACTTGGCCGAGCGGATCATCGCCAGATCATGGGTCGCAATCAGGATCGTTTTGCCCATCTTGTTCAGCTCAATCAGCAGGCTCAGGATACGTTGCGACATCTCCCAATCGACGTTGCCTGTCGGCTCATCGGCAATAATCACGTCGGGTGACACTATCACAGCACGCGCCAAGGCAGCACGCTGGCGTTCACCACCCGACAATTCGGGGGCAACTGGCCAGCCTGCGGCCCCAGACCCACCCAATTTAACAGCTCTTCAAGATTGCCAGCGGCCTCATTTGTCCGATCCGAAACGGTCAGCGGCAAAGCGATATTCTCGGCAATGCTCAGGTGATCCAGGAACTGACAATCCTGATGAACCACGCCAATGCGTCGGCGGGACATCGCCACAGCGTCGCGGTTCAAGGCGCCTGCATCCTCGCCAAAAAGGCGCACTTTGCCATGCATTGCGCGCAAATCGGCGTAACATAGCCGCAACAAGGTGGTTTTCCCGGCACCCGAGGGACCGGTCAGAAAATGGAACGAGCCGGGTGCAAGCGTAAGGGATAATTGGGAAAAAAGCGCATTGCCGCCGTATCCGTATGACACGTTGTCCAGTTCAATCACGGTTCTTCCCCTGCATTCCCCTGCTCTTCTGCCCAAATCTGCAACAGGTTTCAATGTCTGCAAAGGCCACTTAAGCAAAACCTTTGCGTTTGGCGCAGGCGTTGATAAATTGACGGCGGTGATAACAACAAGTTAGCTAAAACACCGGGCAGAAGGATTTTTATCATGAGGCTGATTTGCCCCAATTGTGACGCGCAATACGAGGTCTCAGATGACGCGATCCCACCGGGTGGGCGCGATGTACAGTGCTCGAATTGCCATCTTTCTTGGTTTCAGACCGAAAAACCAACTATCCCGGGGCGTGAGCAATCCCAACTGATTGCACCAAAAGAACCAGAGCTTTCAGAAGACACACCGGCCCACAATGAGGCAGAAGAAGCATCACAGCAGGACGTGGCAACCGAAGAGGCACCACAACAGGACGTCGTCACCGAAGAGGCAGACATGCCCGCCAAGGAAGTTGTGGAAGAGCCAGACATCACCACACCCGCATCTGAACCTGCCCCGGAACCGCAACGCAAGCCTTTGGATGATGCCGTCGCAAGCATCCTACGCGAGGAAGCGGCATTAGGGGCCGCCGTTGCCACCAGCCCCGTTGCGAAACCACCTGCTCCCGAAGCCCCCAAGCCGCCCGCACCTGCGGCACCTGTCGTTGCCGACGAAACACGTCAGCGGATCGCCCAAATGACTGCGGATGAAGGCGGCACACCAACGTCCGCCGTTGCGAATTCCAGCACGGCTGCGGATGCAAACGCAGATGCCGCTCATCTGCGTACGGTTCCTTCGATAAACGAAATCAACGCGACATTGCGGGCACGCGCGCAAGCCAACGACACCTCTGGTCTGACCGAGGCCGAGAAAGAGGAAGCCGTTCATCGCAAAGGTTTCCGGCGTGGCTTCTTTTTCATTCTGATCCTTTTGGCAATCCTGATCCTGCCATATATCTTTGCAGATCAGATCACCGAGAACCTGCCGCAGACCACTGGGTTTATGGCCTCTTATGTCACGATGATTGACCAGCTCAGGGTCAATCTGAGCGAAATGGTCAGCGGATTGACGTCCGGCTAACTCTGTCTAAGTTCGGCGGGTCCGGTCGACGACCTGACGATTATTCGGCCCGCGGTTCGGGATGATGATCAAAACTGATCGCCAAACGGTTCCAGGCGTTCATCTGAGCGATGATCAGCGTGAGGTCGACGATCTGTCGCGCGGAAAACTGCGCAGATAGCGCGGCGTAAAGCGGCTCGGGTGCGCCGTCCTGAGTGATCATGGTCACAGCTTCTGCCCAGGCGAACGCTGCCTTTTCAGCTGCATTGAAGAAACTCACTTCGCGCCACACCGTAAGACAATCAAGTCTTTGCTGTGTTTCACCCGCTTGCCGTGCTTCCGCCGCATGTAGGTCCACGCAATATGCGCAGCCATTTATTTGCGAAACCCGAAGCTCCACTAGCGCCCGCAGCCTTCTGTCGATTGATGGCATATCATTCTTTGCCTTCGCCATGTTTGCAATGGCGGTACCGTTAACAGCGACATAGTCGAGGCGCGCAATCATGGTTTGCTCCAACAATTTTCTGGTAACATGACAGGCGCGGGCAATTCAGACCAGTCATCAGCCCCGCTGATCAAACAGCGCTCCAAATCGTTGGTGTCAGGACAAGTACTAAAACTGGTCCAACAGACGACGCAGATAGTCCCGCTCGACCTCGGGCCGCCGCTGTTCGGCAGATCGTCTGCGGATTTCGTCCAACAACTCTTCTGCGCGGCGGTTGATATCGCCGCTTCCCAAAAGCTCCTGGTCGGTACCCAACTGCCCCGTATTGCCCATTTCGCGGCCCAGCGGATCGCGTTGCCCAGGGGTTGGTCGCCCGCTGGCTTCGCCTTGCTCTGACCCTTGGCCGGGCTCGGCATTCTGATTTTCGGCCAAGGCTTGCCCCAGCTCGCGCATACCGTTGCGCAGCGCGTCCATGGCCTCGGCCTGCCTGTCAATTGCTTCGGCCAGATCACCATTGCGTAGCGCGTCTTCCGCCCCTTCCATCGCATCTTCGGCACGTTCGAGTGACCGGCGGGCGATTTCACCCGACTCACCACCGAGGTTCGGCAACCCATCACGCTGGCGCTGCAACTCTTCGCGCAAAGCTTGCTGGCGCTCGGCTAGGCTGCGCTCATCCCCTTCACCGCTCTAAGCACCGTCACCGCGTTGATCACCGCTCCGGCTGTTCTCGCCCAAGCCCTGACCACGGCCCTGTTGGCCACCCTGGCCCGGATCACTGCCCTGATTGCCTTGCTGGCCTTGCTGTTGGCCGGGTTCGCGACCCTGTTGGCCCTGTTGGCCGGGTTGTTGACCCTGCTGGCCCTGTTCCCCCGGTTGGCCGGGCTGCTGCTGTCCCTGATCTCGGGGGCTGAACTGTTCCTGCAAGTCGCTAAAGCTGTCGTCGGACAGATCTTCCTGCTCGCGCAGAGTATCAGCCAGATCCTGCATAGACTGTTCACCCGGTGAAGGCGGGCCGTCACCACCTTCGCCTTGCGTTACGCGCAGGTTCTCCATCATCTGGTTGAGCTGTTCCATCAGCTCTTGTGCTTCGGCCATACGGCCTTCCTGCATCAGCTCCTCGATGCGGTCCATTAGCGCCTGCAACTCGTCCATACCTAACTGCTGGCCCTGCTGGCCACTGTCAGCCTGATCGGTGCCATCGTTGGGTTCGGCTTCCTCAGCCAGCATACGCAAGTAATCGTCTGTGGCTTCGCGCAGTTCCTGCATCAATTCCGCTATTTCCTCATCCGAAGCGCCATTGCGCATCGCTTCGGCCAAACGTTCCTGTGCGCGGCGTAACCGCTCGCGGGCATCGGCCAAGCGGCCATCTTCCAACTGCACAGCCAGTTCCCAAAGTGCCTCAACGATTTCGGCATGTACGTCATCGGTCAGGCCGACACCTTTAAAGGTATCAAGACGCCGGATGATGGTGCGCAGGCGCAGATAGGTCGTCTCATTCGAAAATAACCCCTCCGGGCGATGTGACACGGCGCGCAAAATCTGGTTCACACGGCCTGCATTCGCCTTGGACCACATCAGGTCACGGCGCTGTTCAATCACGGCTCGCGCAAAGGGTTGAAAGAACCTGCGCCCCGGCAAGATCATCGGCTCTGACGGAGTGGTGCCTGACTGCTCGGCGGCATCAATCACTTCGAACTGCAACGTCACAGGCAAGTTCGCCAAAGGATGCTTGCTGAGGTTATCAATCAGGAATTCATCAAATTCAGTCCGATCCCCGGTAAACGGCATCGGCAAATCCAGAACCAGCGGTTCAATCGGATCCGGGTCAATTGTCAGACCATGCCGCCGCTCGACTTCTGTCAGGTCCAGTGTGATGATTGCGGTCCCGAACTCTACGCCATAGTCGTCAAAGGCCGTAAATGGCTGCGACAACTCACCCAATGCATCCGATTCAATTGGCCCTGTCAGATCAACACCCGGCATGGCATCTTCAACGGCGGTCACATTCCATGTCGTCTCGGTGTCGCCGCATGATTGTGAGCGTGCCTGTCTGCGTAATCTCAAACTGCTGCTGCGCGTCAGAGGCAGAACCAACGTCCCCAACCCGCCCCGACACAGTCTCGGCGACGGTCAATGCACCCACTTCGCCGTAAAGGCGCAAGGTCACCTGACTGCCTTCGGGCACACGCAAAGGTCCGGCGGGAATGTCATTGAGGTAGATAGACGGTTTGCCGGTATAGGCAGGCGGTTCAACCCACCCCTCCCAAACCGGGCCTGTCGCCAGTGTTTGCTCGCCACCCGTGACGATCTCGCCAACCGAGGTGACACGAAACAGCGACCCAAACATCAACGCCGCCACAAAGAACAAGAGCGCAATAAATCGCAAACCGTAGGGGTCGCGGTCTGACACCCGCAGATCCGGCTCAACCGGCCGCGCCTCTTTGGTGCGTTCGGCCATTCGCACCATATGGGCCCGCCAAACTGCCTCGGATGCGGCATCACCGCTGCCGATCGCCTGCGTGTCGGCGATAGCGGCAATTGGACGACCGGGCATTGCCGCATCGACACGTTCCAAGGCCTCGGCAGCACTTGGCAGACGGAAACGGCGGATACCCCAACCAAGTGTCGCAAGGAACGCAATGACCGAAACCACGGCAGCGCCCCAAAATACTTCGAGCGGCATCAACTCATGCCAACCCATCATCAGCGGGGCAAGGATCAGAAAGACAACGGTCCAGAATGGCCAGAAGGCGCGTACAATCTGTTCAGCCACCATACCCACACGGGTAGCAGCAACAGGAAAGCGCAAGTGGCGCATCGGGTCTTGCCGATTTTTCAGCGGGCCTCTCCTATGCTTTGCGGCGCGCGCAGTGGCGATGTCGTTACTCTAACCACGCTGGCATCGTATCGCGTGCAATCATCTCTTCATAGGTAGGGCGTGGGCGGATAACTGCAAATTGATCGCCATCGACAAGCACCTCTGGGATCATTGGACGCGAATTGTATTCTGACGACATGACAGCGCCATAAGCGCCAGCAGAACGGAACGCGACGAGGTCATCTGCCACGACTTTGGGCATTTCGCGCCCTTTCGCAAAGGTATCGCCACTTTCACAGACAGGCCCCACAATATCGTATTTTGCGGGTTCGGCACCCGGCGCAGGCTCCACCACAGGCACGATATCGTGCCAGGCCTCATACATCGCCGGGCGGATCAGATCATTCATCGCGCCATCAAGGATCAGAAATTCACGATCTTCCCCTGATTTCACGTAAATCACCTTGGACACCATCAATCCGGCATTGCCAGAAATCAGACGCCCCGGCTCAATCTCAATCTCACAGCCCAGATGACCGACCGTCCGCTGGATCAGCGCACCATAATCGGTCGGCAAAGGCGGCGCTTCATTTGAGCGTGCGTAAGGGATCCCCAAACCGCCGCCCAAATCGAGACGCGTGATCTCATGACCCTCGGCGCGCAACTGCTCGGTCAATTCGGCAACCTTCTGATACGCCAACTCAAACGGGGCCAACTCGGTCAGTTGCGATCCGATATGTACGTCAATGCCCACAACCTTCAGGCCGGGCAAAGAGGCCGCCATCGCATAAACCTCATGCGCACGGCTGATCGGGATGCCAAACTTGTTCTCAGACTTACCTGTGGCAATCTTGGCATGCGTCTTGGCATCCACATCGGGGTTCACGCGAATGGTTATTGGTACGACAGCCCCAAGCGATTGTGCCACCTGATCCAGAACGATCATCTCTGGTTCGCTCTCGACATTGAACTGGCGAATGCCACCCTCAATGGCGAGCCGCATTTCATCAGCGGTCTTGCCAACACCCGAAAACACAATACGCTCACCCGGCACCCCAGCGGCCTTGGCGCGCAGATATTCACCACCCGAGACCACATCCATGCCTGCGCCCGCATTGCCTAACAGCCTGATCACCGCTTGGTTCGAGAGCGACTTCATCGCAAAGCACACAAGGTGCGCGCCCCAATCCAACGCCTCGTCAAACAAGGTGAAGTGACGTTTCAGCGTCGCCGTTGAATAGACATAAAACGGGGTGCCGACGGCCGCCGCAATCTCAGCCACCGGGACATCCTCGGCATAAAGTGCGCCGTCACGATATAGAAAATGATCCAACCTTGCGATCCTTGTCCAAAACCAGCTTTTGGACATAGCAGATCGGGGCCAAAGACCAACCCTGATTTACACGCGTACGACGCCGACTTCTGGCAGATACATCACCCGGCTGCGCAGATAGAGGTAGAGCGGCAAACCACAGCTGACGCCAATGCAATAGGTGGCCGGGATCGCGATCAGGCTTAACCAGTTCCGATTTTTAATCGCCTCAACCAAAATCCAGATCGTCAGAGTGACCGCTGCTATCGTCAGATCCCAGACCAACCCGCTGGTTGCCGCACTCACATGCCATGCATCGACCATCGCCATGATGTCCCAGCCCTCAGCCTGAAACCACGAGATGAAGTAATACATCGGATGGATCGTGCCCCAGATCGCAAGGAGCAGGAACACCATACGCATCAGAGACCAACCCCGACCGAGACTGTGCCGTTGGACGCCCCAACACTGGCACCAGTGCTGACACCATTGCTGCCAACACTTAGCCCCACGCTCGCATTTGGCGTGAACGGCGCGCCATCAGCGCCACAGGCTGCCAAAGCGGCTACAATCAAAATTAAAGCAATGCGTTTCATTTCAAAACCTCTTTCCAATGCGCTATCTGCGCGCGGACCTGTGACGGCGCCGTCCCCCCAAAACTGGTGCGGGATGCCACCGAGTTTTCTACCCCCAGCACATCGAATACATCCGCACGGATGCCATCGTGAACCGATTGCATGTCTTCCAGCGTTAGATCAGCCAGATCGCAGTGCTTGCTTTCTGCCATCGCTACCAAAGACCCGGTCACATGATGCGCTTCGCGGAAAGGTAGCCCAAGTTCGCGCACCAGCCAATCCGCAAGGTCGGTGGCCGTTGAAAACCCGCTGGAGGCTGCGGCTTTCAGGTTGTCGCGTTGCGCGGTCATATCCGACACCATCCCCGTCATTGCGGCTAGCGCCAGCATCAGATTGTCGGCGGCGTCAAAGGTCTGTTCCTTATCTTCCTGCATGTCCTTGGAATAGGTCAGCGGCAGCCCCTTCATCACCGTCATCAGCGCCACATTCGCCCCGAATATCCGGCCAATCTTGGCACGGATCAGTTCAGCCGCATCGGGGTTGCGCTTTTGCGGCATGATTGACGAACCCATTGACCATTTGTCCGACATCTTCACAAAGCGGAACTGGGCCGAGGACCAGATCACCAATTCTTCTGCCAAACGGCTGAGGTGCATCGCGCAAATGCTGGCGGATGCCAGAAACTCCAACGCGAAATCACGATCAGCAACGGCATCCAGCGAATTCGCCATCGGACGATCAAAGCCCAACGCCTCCGCCGTCATTTGCCGATCAATCGGAAAAGACGTGCCCGCAAGGGCCGCAGCCCCCAAAGGCGAGGTATTCATCCGCGCCCGCGCATCCGCAAAACGGGAACGATCACGCCCAAACATTTCCACATAAGCCAACATATGATGGCCCCATGTCACAGGCTGTGCTGTCTGCAAATGCGTAAAGCCCGGCATCACCCAATCCGCGCCCACCTCAGCCTGCGCGAGAAGCGCTTGGCAAAGCGCGCCTAGCGCATCATCCGCCTGATCACATTGATCGCGGACCCAAAGTCGGAAATCGACGGCCACCTGATCATTGCGGGACCGGGCCGTGTGCAAACGACCCGCCGGTTCACCGATCAAATCGCGCAACCGCGCCTCAACATTCATGTGAATGTCTTCCAACGCGGTTGAGAACGGAAACGCCCCGGTTTCAATCTCTGACAAGACTGTGAGCAGGCCTTCCCGGATCGCCTCTGCATCGGTATCTGTGATGATGCCTGTGGCGGCCAGCATGGCGGCATGGGCGCGTGAACCTGCGATGTCCTGCGGCGCAAGACGGCGGTCATACCCGATTGAGGCATTGATCGCCTCCATAATCGCGTCTGGTCCGGCGGCAAAACGCCCGCCCCACATTGTGTTTGCGGATTTGGTCATAAAGGAAGTCGCCCGTGCGAAAGTTAATATCAGCCCTGCTTTATACGGCCCTTATGGGTCTTGCAAATACTGGCCATGCCGATGTCGCTGCGGCAGAGGCCATGCGCGAAGGCGATATGCGCAAACTGATCTTCCATAGCGCCCCGATGGAAAGCTCGGGCGTGACCTTCATGGGCGAAGACGGGCAAGAAATGACCTTGGCCGATTACCAAGGCAAACACATCGTGCTGAACTTCTGGGCCACATGGTGCGCCCCGTGCCGACACGAGATGCCGCATCTGTCAGCGTTGCAAGACGCAATGGGCGGCGACGACATGGAAGTCGTCACAATCGCCACCGGGCGCAACCCGCTGCCCGGCATGCAACGTTTCTTGGCGGAGATCGAAGTCGACAACTTGCCACTGCACACCGATGCACGGCAGAACCTGGCGCGCAGTCTGGGTGTTTTGGGGTTGCCCGTAACCATCATCATTGACCCGGAGGGCAATGAGATCGGGCGCATGCAAGGCGACGCGGATTGGTCCGGCGAAAATGCAATGTCGATTTTGCGGACGTTGATTGGGTCTGAGGAATAGCACCTAATACCGAAAATGTAATTTTTGAGGAAAAAGAAAAAGAGATATCCGTCCGAAAAGTATATTGCATGTCCCAAGCTTCGTTTGCAAAAAACATCCTAGAAAGTTTCTTCTATTCTCGGTTTCAAACTTAAGACCCAGACACCCGCACCCGAAGAAGTCAGTTCAGATTTATGACACTTATGACTCGCGCCACTGTCCAATTCATCGGTCGTAACTGGGTCATACTCAACGGTTACTTGATCATCTTCAATTTTGATGATCGCACCAACTCTTTCATAAACTGCATCGCCAAGGTTTACTATTTCTTTGTCAGTCGGCAACTTTGCACGCATTGTAACTCTATCACCTATCTTTGGTGTCATGACTGTTCCTCGCTATATGTTATTCAAAGGGTTAAAAAATGCGCAGTACGCTGCGGCGCTGTCCCGATCCTCATCTGTATCTGTCTTTGCTCATCTAACCTGCCAAAAACTGCACCAAGGCGGACTCACGCACGCCCCGCCTTAGCTGACAAAAGCAGCGGATCAATGCCCAGCACATTCAGTGCGGCCGCCCATTTGGCCGCATTGTCGGCCCCAAATAGAATCTCATCATTAGGTGCACAGGTCAGCCAGCCATTCTGGCCAATCTCATACTCCAGCTGTCCGGGCCCCCAGCCCGCATAGCCTAGCGCCATCATCGACACATCCGGGCCCTCGCCACGCGCCAGATCCTCCAGCACCTGTAAGGTGGCCGTCATGCGGTAGTTTTCATCCACATCCAGCGTCCCATTGTCTGACGCATAGTCGCTTGAATGCAGGACAAAACCGCGCTGTTGGTCTACGGGGCCGCCGTAGTGCACCCGCACATCCCGCGCGCCGACAGATACCGGGATGTCCATCTGGTCCAACAGCTTGGCAAACTTCACCTCCGGCTGAGGCTTGTTCACTATCAGCCCCATGCCGCCCTCATCCGAATGGGCGCACATGTAGACAACAGTATTGGCAAAGCGCGGGTCGGACATGTCGGGCATCGCGATCAGCAGCTTCCCGACAAGGGTCAGATCTGAAATGTTCATGTCCTTAAGATGGGAAACCGTGCCCTGTGACGCAAGCGCCATCGTTGCAGCGCCTAGCGCAAACGTGACTTCCCATTGCAGGCCTGATGAATAAATAAGAAATCATGCGCAAGAACATGCTGATACCCCTCGCCCTGATGGCTTTGCCGAGTTTTGCGATCGCACAAGACTACGGTGACAAAGCCCGGTTTGAGATCCTGCCAGGCTGGCGGACGGCCGATGGCGATCACATTTCTGCCGTCAGGATCACGCTGGAACCCGGCTGGATCACCTATTGGCGAGCGCCGGGCGAGGCGGGCATCCCGCCGCAGTTCAGCTTCTCCAGCGACAGCGCGGTGACAAGCATCACACCTCACTGGCCTGTTCCCGAAGTCTTTGATGACGCGGGTCTGCAATCTATCGGGTATTACGACAGCGTAATCTTCCCATTGACCGTCGACGCCAATGGGGTCAGCGGCGACATTCCGGTCACCGGTCAATTGACCATCGGCGTTTGCGAAGAAATCTGTATTCCCGTCACCTATTCTTTCGACACGGTGCTTCCGCAAGATGGCACGCATGACGCGACCATCACCGCCGCCTTGGCTGATGATCCGCTCACGCGGTCAGAGGCGAATGTGGGCGATGTGATCTGCATCATCAACCCCATCAGCGATGGGCTGCGCATGACCACTCAGATTGATGTCGCCAGATCCGGCGCATCCGAGTTTGTTGTGGTTGAACCTAGCGACCCAAGCATCTGGGTTTCGCAAGCGGACGTGACCCGCGATGGCGAAACCCTCAGCGCCACTGTCGAGATGGTCCATCCCAGCGGGCAGCCCTTTGCGTTTGATCGTTCTGGCGTGCGCATCACCGTGCTTGGCAACAATGGCCATGCGATTGACTTGCAAGGGTGCAACGCAGGCTAGCCGCGTGCCCGGCGCGTACCCTGGCTCAGCAATACGATGATATAGATCGCCAGCAGGAACACCATCAGCCCTGTAACGAAAAGCCCAAACGCCGCCCCTATGCCGCCATTCAGCATCGGCAATACGGCTGCAACTGCGGGCAACGCTGCGCCTGTCAGCAAGATCGGCCCAACGGTTAGCGCAAAGAGCGCCAAAGCCCCTAGCGCACCCAGCACCGCTTAAGCACAAACATTGCGAGCCTGCGCCTGCGCAACGCACGTTTGGCCGATTGCACCTGTCGGTACACATCCGCTTGCATCGCCATCACGGACGGCACCACCAGCAACACCAAGACCATGCCGAAAGCCAGACCAAAGACCAGCGTCACAACCGTCGGCTTCAAGAACTCGGCTTGATTGGACCCTTCATAAAGCAGCGGTGTCAGCCCCAACACGGTTGTCAAGGTCGTCAGCATCACCGGACGCAACCGATCCACAGTGCCGTCAATAATGGCAGGTACGAGCCCGCGATCCTGTGCGTATTCATCCACCGTTGTCACCAGAACGATACTGTCATTGATAATAATGCCCACCATCCCGATCAGGCCAACAACGGTGAACATGCTCATTGGAATGCCCCAAACATGGTGGCCATAGATTGTCCCGACAAGCGCAAAGGGAATGATCGACATCACCACCACCGGTCGCGTCCAACTGCTGAAAATCCACGATAGCGTCAGATAGATACCAAGCAGCACCAAGATCAGCCCAGTCCGGGCGTCATTCAGGAACCGCTCTTCTTGTTCGCTCTGCCCCGAAAGCTGCGTTTCAATTGCAAAGTCACCTTCCACCCGGGGCAGAATATCCTCGTTGATGATCTGCTGAATCTCTGTTGCCCGCGCGGCATCTTCATCATCCAGATCACCAATGACCGAGATCAGCTGAATGCCGTTCTCGCGCCGCACGGTCGAAAAGCCCGTCCGGCTTTGGACGGTGACGACATCCGCCAAAGGCACATAAACGCCCTCTGGTGTCCGTATCTGGGTGCGATCCAGAAAATCCGCCGATAACTCACCTGTTGGCAACTCTACCCGGATCGTCGCAGACCGCGCCCCATCGGGGAAACTGGCCGCTTCAATCCCGCCTAGGCGGTTGCGCAGCACGCGGCCCAGCCCGTCAATGCTCAGGCCCAGCGCGTCACCTTGCGGCGTCAATTCAAGGATCAGCTCTTCTTTGTCGTAGGCCAGCGTATCCTCGAGCCCCGAAATCTCGGCAAACTGTGCCAACTCTGTCTTCAGCGCCTCTGCTGCCGCCTTCAGTGTTTCGCTGTCGGCCCCGAACATCTGGATATCGAGGCTATCACCACCGGGGCCAGACCCCCAACTGCGAAAGCTCACCGTCTCGGCCATCGGATGCTGTACAATCGCATCCTGCAAGGCACTGACAAAAGCAAAGCTGGTGTACGGGCGGCTGTCCGCATCGATCAGTTCAATCGTGATCGCGCCCAGCTGATCGGCGTCCTTGGTATCGGACCCCGCAATTGCGCGACCTGAATTGCCACCAATCTCAGCCACCACGAACTTGAGCGGGTTCGCCCCATGTTCAGCTTCATATTCCGCCCCCAAAGCCTCTGCTGCGCGCTGCATCTCGCGCATCATCTCGAACGTATCTTCGCGGGTCGCACCGGGTAGCATGGCGAAGTTACCGGTCACCTGGCTTTGCTCTGGCGCATTGAAGAAACGCCAGCTGACATCACCTTTGATGAAAAGTGCCACTTGGCTAGCCAGCAGCACCAAAGCCATCGCAAAAACCGGATACCGGGCCTTGATCACCAGCACCATGAACGGGCGGAACAGCGTCTCTTTGAACCAATCAAAGCCCCGGTTCACCGTGCGCGATGGCCAATCGTACCAGTGCTCTTTCGCCGAATGCGCAATGGCGTGGGACAGGTGGTTCGGCAGGATCAGGAAGCATTCGATCAGGCTGGCGGTCAGCACCACGATTACCGTAAACGGAATGTCCGAGATCAGATCGCCAAAGCGCCCACCGATAATCACCAGGCCAAAGAATGCAATGATCGTCGTGATCGTCGCCGAAAACACCGGGCTGAACATACGTTTCGCCGCACGTTCAGCTGCAACCGTTGGGTCTTCACCCAGTTGCCTGACCCTGAAATCCGCGTGTTCGCCCACGACAATCGCGTCATCCACCACGATCCCAAGGGTGATGATCAGCGCAAAAAGCGAGATCATGTTGATGGTGATCCCCACAGCATACATCAACCCAATCGCAGCGAGCATGGCGACCGGAATACCAAAAGCGACCCAAAACGCGGTCCGTGCATTCAGGAACAAGAACAACAGTCCGACGACCAGCATCAGCCCGGTCAGACCATTGTCCAGCAGGATATTCAGGCGGCCCTCGATCAACTCCGCCCGCCCATTGGTCAGCTCAATCGAAACACCATTGGGCAAGGAGGCCGTCAATTCCTGCGCTACCTGCTCTACGGTTTCCTGCATCCCAATCGCATCGCCTTGCGGCGTGCGTTGAACGCGCACTTTGATCGCAGGGTCCTCACCGACAAAATAAGCGCGATTACGATCGGTCCCTTCCACCCGCACAGTCGCCACATCATCGATGGTCAGCTTTGACCCATCTGCATTCGACCGCAACACAATGGCACCGATTTCTTCAGCACTGCGCTTGGCCACGCCGGTACGGACACGGGCATTGGCAGATACATCACCGGCGGGATCGGCTGCGGCTTCCTCGGCAATGCGTGCGGAGATGTCAGACAGGCCGATATCGTATTGAATGAGCGACAATGATGGCACCTCGACAATCGTCGAGGGGGCCGCAACCCCCTGCACAATCACCTGCGTCACGCCTTCGGCAAACAACCGGGTCGAGAACTCATCGGCAAAGCGCCCCAATTGATCGACACCTACAGGCCCGGTGATGACCACATCGGTCACCCGATCCCGCCAACCGCCGCGCCTGACAGAGGGTTCGTCGGCGTCCTCCGGCAGACTGGTCGTGCCATCAACGGCCAGTTGCACATCCTCGGCAGCCCGGTCGATGTCATAGCCGGGGTCGAATTCAATACGGATCGAGGCCCGCCCCTCACGCGAGGTCGCGGTGGAAGAGGTAACCCCCTCAACCCCCAACAATACAGGTTCTAAAACCTGCACGATGGCTCCATCGACATCTTCAGCACCAGCACCATCCCATGTGACCGAAACGGTCAAGTCATCAACGACAACATCAGGAAAAAACTGCGCGCGCATGTTCGGGAATGCAAAGAGACCTGCCGTTAGCATCAACACCAGCAACAGGTTGGCCGCCGTACGATGGCGGGTGAAATAAGACAGGATACCACCTGCCCCGGAGGTCAGCCTGTCACCACCCGTGACCATCAGCTGCCCATCCGGGCTTCAAGGCGGGTCACCGTTTCAGAGGACACCTCTTCCTCTTCCAACTGTCCGATGATCCTTGCCTTCACCTCGTCCGACATACGGCCCTCGCTGACGAAGGCGATCAGTTTGGCGCGGCGGTCCGCATCCAAAGTGATCATCTCGGGTGCGGGTGCGGCTTCGCCCCCCCTGGCCGGATCGGACGTACCTTGATGCCTGCACCCAAAAGCGGCGAGCGTTCTGCAACAATGGTGGAACCGGCATCGTCGCCGACCCCGACAATGACGTCATCGCCCTGGCGGCGTAGCAGCGTCACATCGGCAATGCTCAGGCGATCTTCTTCGCCGACGACCAGAACGGTCTGATCAGGGGCGACCGCTGTCGCTGGCACCAGTGCCACGTCATCCAAGGCTGGTTCATTGATCCGCACGGTTACAAAATCGCCCGGACGAAAGCCCGGCGCGGCGTCTAGCTGCGCAAACAGCAAACGGCCCGTTTGCCCGGCGCCAACAACGGCGCCTTCTCGGGTGATCTGACCTTCTGCGCGCAGGTTCACGCCAGACACATCCAAAGTCACTGCAATAGGTGCATTGATCAAAGCGCCCGTCTCATCCAGCAGACGGGCATATTGCGACGTAGACACCCGGAAAGACACTTCCAATCGGGCTGGATCAACCAGTTGCGCAAAGCGTTCATTCGCCGTGACACGGCCACCGGGGCTGATTGTTACCTCGGCCAACGTACCGTCAAAGGCCGCATAGACCTGCGTATCTGCAACCGCGCGCTCGGCCTCGGCCACGCCAATCTCGGCACGCGCCAACCGCGTGGCTGCCTGATCAATCCGCGCTTGCGCAGACGCCAAGGCCTGCCTGCGGGTTAAGACCGAGGCCTGTGCGGAAGATGCTGCCAGTTCTGCCGCTTCAACCGCCGCAGCCGTCCCAACCCCGCGCGTTTCAAGATCGCGCGCTCGGGTCAACGCCTGATCGCGCAATGTCGCCTGCGCGCGGGCCGCCGTCAGCTCATCTTCTGCCAATACAACCGCGCGCTCGGCATCGCGGGTTTCGGCCTGGGCATCCTGCAGATCGGCACGCACCCGGTCCAAGGCCGCCTGCGCTTCAACTGGATCAATGCGCAGTAGCAGCTGGCCTTCTGCAACCGCACCACCTTCAACCAGCACATCACTGGCTTCCAACACGGTTCCACCTGTCGCACTGCGCAGATCAAGCGTGCGCTGGCTGCGCAGCTCGCCAAAAACGGTTAGCTGCGGAATAATCGTCTGCGGCTCCAATGTGACGACGTTCACCGCCAGAACCCGCTCGCGCTGCGGCAAACTACGGGGCTCATCGTTCATCCGCGCTACCAAGGCGCTTTGCACCATCACACCGGCCCACGCGATCAATCCCAGCGTGACCGCCAGCAAGAAAACACCCGTAAGGCTACGACGTAGAAATCGCATCATATTTATCCTTGGCCTGCCTTTACGACGTAGGCTGACGACGCCCGCTTTCCAGTGATACGCACGCAGGCGTTATTTCCGGCGCAGATGCTCGTCCAGCCGCGGCATAATCTCTACAAAGTTGCATGGGCGGTGGCGATAATCGAGTTGTTTGAGCAAAATCTCATCCCAAGCGTCCTTGCAGGCCCCAGGTGATCCGGGCAGCGCAAAGAGGTATGTGCCTTGGGCAACACCTGCTGTTGCACGGCTTTGCACCGCACTGGTGCCGATCTTTTGCATGCTGACGATGGTAAAGATCGTGCCAAAGGCGTCGATCTCTTTCTCATAAACATCGCGGTGCGCTTCAACCGTCACGTCGCGGCCTGTAAGACCCGTACCGCCCGTCGAAAGAATCACATCAATGGAATCATCTGCACACCATGCACGCAACTGATCTGCAATCTGATCCCGCTCATCCGCGATAATCCTGCGGTCCGCCAGCGTGTGGCCAGCAGCAGCAATCCGGTCCACCAACGTCTGTCCTGACTTATCATCAGACATCTGCCGGGTATCGCTGACCGTCAGCACAGCAATGCGGATCGGTACAAAGTCCATCGTTTCATCAATCCGGCTCATCTGATCCTCACAAACAGGGGTTGGCAACTGGCAGGCGGGGGTCGACATCATCCCGCTCACTTCCTCTGCACCATCAGCCGAAAAGATACGATCAGCGAGGGTAGTGACGAGGTCGAGATTGGAGCAAAATGGGCGCGCACCTTCGATCTGTGAAGAGACAAGGGCGTTATACCGTTCTTCAACCCTCTCAACCGAAGACGCGGGCACCACATTCTCTGCATAGAACTTCAGGGCCTGCGTCCGGTAAGCCATCTGCATTTCAACTTGGTCTGCAGGCAGCTCAGACTCACAGGCCTGCATCGCACTTTCTATCGTAGCCAAAATGCTCACAAAACAGCCGATGGCCCCCTGACCGCTTTCGTCGATACCTGTATAGCCGCGCGGTAAACTCTCATCACGGATCAGCGTGACATCACCGATGCGCAACAGTGAGCGGGTTTCAGAGACATCCATGACATCCGCCGCTCTGTCCTCAAACAGTGCTTCATAGTCAATCAAGTCCAAAGGATCAGCCGCCAAAGGTCCGGCGCTAAGCGCTGCAATCAGTACCAGTCGTTTCATCGCAACCCTTTCTCAGCCCCTCAACCGGGCGTTCAATGCCAGCAAATCCGCCCAAGCGTCGCGCTTGGCAATCGGATTGCGTAACAGATAGGCCGGGTGGAACATCGGCAAACAGGGCTTGCCCAAGACCTCGACCCAATTGCCGCGCATCCGGGTAATCCCCGTCCGTCCCAACAAGGCCTGACAAGGCGTATTCCCCATCAACACAATGATCTCAGGATCAGCCAAAGCGATATGCCGCTCTAGAAACGGCAACATCATTGCGATCTCGGCTTTCTCCGGTGTGCGGTTGGATGGCGGACGCCACGGCAGGACGTTGGTAATATAGACGCTGCGCGCCGCATCATCCGCAGCACGACCCATCTGAATTGCTTCTAACATCCGGTCCAGCAACTGCCCCGCACGGCCCACAAAGGGACGTCCGGCACGATCCTCTTCGCGCCCAGGCGCTTCGCCGATGATCATCACCCGCGCTGCCGGATTGCCGTCGCAGAACACAAAACTACGCGCGCCCTTTTTCAACTCACAATGATCAAAGGCCTGCATCGCAGCTGAGAGGGCGTCCAGATCATGCGCTTTTTCTGCCGCCGTCCGGGCAAGCCTGACGACATCGACCTCGGGTGTCTCCACCTGAACCACCGTCGCGGGCTTCTCAGGCGTCACCGCCTTCGGCGCTGGTTTCGCGGCCTCGAACGCATAGCGATCCACAGGTGCGTCCAGAATAGCATCTGTCGCACCCAATTCGACTTGCCACTCCAAGAGTGCCCGGTCGGTCCAATATGTCTCGCGCGAATCCATCGCCCTTATGTTATGCTGGATCGCTTGGGATGTGCAGTGCTTGCGGCATTGATGCAGGCACCTGACCCGCCTATAAGACCTCGAACATCTGCTAAGAGGGTCCCATGACATTCCGCGCCAAGCATCTTTTGGGCATTGAACCTCTGCATCCCACAGAAATCACCACATTGCTGGATTTGGCAGACAGCTATGCGGATCATAACCGGCGTGGGGTCGCCCACCGCGATGTGCTGGCCGGGCTGACGCAGATCAACATGTTCTTTGAGAATTCCACCCGCACGCAGGCCAGTTTCGAACTGGCAGGCAAACGGCTGGGGGCCGATGTGATGAACATGGGAATGCAGGCATCATCCATCAAGAAGGGTGAGACGCTGATTGATACGGCGCTGACACTGAACGCGATGCGCCCCGATTTGTTGGTCGTGCGGCATCCGCATTCGGGTGCGGTCGATCTGCTCGCGCAGAAAGTGAACTGCGCTGTGCTGAATGCAGGTGATGGCAAGCACGAACATCCGACGCAAGCGCTGCTCGACGCGCTCACAATCCGCCGTGCTAAAGGCCGCTTGCATCGCCTGTCCATCGCCATTTGCGGCGATATCGCGCACAGCCGCGTGGCCCGTTCCAACATCATGCTGCTGGGCAAGATGGAAAATCGTATCCGTCTGATCGCGCCGCCAACGCTGATGCCCTCTGGCGTTGCGGATTTCGGTGTTGAGGTGTTCGAGAACATGGAAGAGGGCCTGAAAGACGTTGACGTCGTCATGATGCTCCGCCTGCAAAAGGAACGCATGGACGGTGGTTTCATCCCGTCAGAGCGGGAATACTTCCACCGCTACGGGCTGGACGCCGCCAAACTGGCGCATGCCAAGCCCGACGCCATCGTTATGCACCCCGGTCCCATGAACCGCGGGGTCGAGATTGATGGGACTATTGCCGATGACATCAACCGATCAGTCATTCAGGAACAGGTCGAAATGGGCGTTGCCGTACGTATGGCCGCAATGGACCTGCTCGCACAAAATCTACGCACCGGGCGCAAGGCCGTGATGGTATGATCCGCCGGTTCGTCCAGCCACCCGCACTTGACCGCTGGGACGACTACTTTGAACCCGGCGAAGTGCTGCTATGGCAGGGTGCGCCAGAGCCGGGTCCGCATTCCTACATTGGTACGATCGCGTTGAGCGCCTTCGGTTTGCCGTTCCTGATCGCAGGTCTGACGACCGCCGCGATGGGTCTGGGGCAGCTTTTGGGTATGAATGGCGTTGCTGATCTGGGTCTGGGCCTATTCATGACGGCCTTTTCTATCCCGTTTCTAGGCGCAGGCGCCGGGATGACTATCGGTTCGTGGCTTTATGCCTTCAATGGACATAAATTCACCCGCTATGCGCTGACCAACAAACGCGCTTATCTCGCAACGTCCTTTTTCAAACACAGCCTGACCACCTATGTGATTGCGCCCGATGACGTCATCACGCTGACCCAGGGAAAGCTGGACACTGTACGCTTCAAAACGGTCCATGACCGTGACAGCGATGGCGACAAGACAACCCAGAAGATCGGGTTCGACAATATTAAGGACGGACAAGAGGTCTATGCCATGATCCGCCAAATCCAGAGAGAGGCGCAATGACGCTGACCATTCCCGCTGATGACTATGGCCAGATCCGGGTTTTTGCGACGGATGCGGACCTCCCTGGTGACGTGATCGAAAAGACGCCACGCGGTCTGGAGTACCTTTTTGAGGCTGACCTGAACCCCGACTTTGTCGACATTGTGCGGATCAAGGACCTCGGCGACATGACACTCAGTGCTTACATCGCGGAAGGCTATGATATGGCCCCCGATCTTGTGGACAAGGCGTCTGTCAACGGGATCACAGGCCATGCGATCCTCGTACTCTCCCGGGCATCAGGCGGTATTGAGACGACTTTGACCCTTGCCGACGGTTTGAGGCATGTCACGACCTACATCCCAACCGCCAAAATCGTTGCCCCGGAACCACTGACCTCAGACGCAGCCGCAGGTACGCTCAACCCCAAGCCTACCAAGCCACCAAAATCAAATGCCCGCATGAGCGGGATGGTCGCGATGTATGCTTTGCTGGCTATGTTCGCTTTAGTGGGCCTGATGATCTGGGTGGGCGGTTAGATGTGCCGCCCCACTGAAGACTTGCCCTGACATGGTTTTCCCGCCAAAACCCCTTGAAGCTTTGCGCCCAGGACCTCGCATATGACCGCCACCTTCTTTGCCAACGCCCGCCTGATTGATCCGGTCGCCCTAACCGACGGACCGGGCGCTGTGTTGATTGAAAACGGCGTGATCAAAGAGGTGTTTGAGGCAGGCGCGACCCCACCCAAATCCGCGAATGTCATCGACTGCGCTGGCCAGTGCCTGGCGCCCGGTATTATCGACATTGGCGTGAAAGTCTCTGAACCCGGCGAGCGGCACAAGGAAAGCTTTCGCTCGGCCGGTCTTGCCGCAGCCGCTGGCGGTGTGACCACAATCGTCACCCGCCCCGATACACTGCCCGCCATCGACACGCCTGAAACACTGGAGTTTGTCGAACGGCGCGCGCAGGAAGACGCCCCCGTACATGTCTTGCCCATGGCCGCCCTTACAAAGGAACGCGAGGGGCGCGAGATGACCGAGATCGGGTTTCTGCAAGATGCGGGTGCCGTCGCTTTCACCGACTGCGACCGGGTTGTTACCAACACAAAAGTGTTCAGCCGCGCACTGACTTATGCCCGGTCTTTGGATGCGCTGGTCATTGGTCACGTCCAGGAACCGGGACTGTCAGAAGGCGCTGCCGTCACGTCCGGCAAATTCGCCTCGCTCCGCGGTCTGCCCGGCGTCAGCCCGATGGCCGAACGTATGGCGCTGGACCGCGATATCAGCCTGCTCGAGATGACCGGCGCGCGTTATCATGTCGATCAGATTACGACGGCCCGCGCCTTGCCAGCACTGGAACGGGCCAAACGCAACGGTCTCAGGATCACCGCCGGTATTGGCGTGCACCACCTGACACTCAACGAGTTTGATGTGGCCGACTACCGCACCTTCTTCAAACTGAAACCGCCCCTGCGTAGCGAAGAAGACCGGGTCGCGGTGGTCCAGGCCGTCGCCGAAGGGCTAATCGACATCATCAGTTCGATGCATACGCCGCAGGACGAAGAGAGTAAGCGTTTGCCTTATGAAGAAGCCGCCAGTGGCGCTGTCGGCCTCGAAACCCTATTGCCCGCTGCGCTGCGCCTCTACCACGCCGAAATGATCGACCTGCCGCGCCTGTTCCGTGCGATGTCGCTGAACCCAGCGCACCTGCTGGGCCTCAGCGCGGGGCGGTTGCAGGCCGACGCCCCAGCCGATCTGATCCTGTTTGACCCCGGCGCGCCTTTCCAACTTGATCGCGCCGCACTCTTGTCAAAATCAAAGAATACACCTTTCGATGGCGCACGCATGCAAGGCCGCGTCCTTGGCACATGGGTCAGCGGCCAGCGGATTTGGGAGAGCGCGTAATGCCGAGTATCGAAAGCACATATGCCATATTGGCGCTTTGGGCAGTGATCGGCTATCTGGCCGGGTCTATCCCCAGCGGTATGATCTTGGCGGGGCTGATGAACCTTGGCAATCTGCGCGAGGTCGGTTCGGGCAACATCGGGGCCACAAATGTCCTGCGCACCGGCAACAAGAAAGCTGCAGCGCTCACGCTGCTGTTTGACGCCGCAAAAGGCGCAATCGTCGTACTGGCGGCAAGACTACTCGCCGCCGAAGACGCGGCCCAACTCGGCGCGCTGATGGCGTTCTTGGGGCATTGCTTTCCTATTTGGCTGCGGTTCAAAGGGGGCAAAGGGGTCGCGACATACTTTGGCATCCTGCTGGCGGTGAATTGGCAAATCGGGCTGATTGCCTGCGCGATCTGGCTCGTTGCCGCTGCGATCACCCGTTATTCATCGCTGGCAGCTTTGGTTACTGCCGGGTGGATCCCCCTGATTATCGGCTTCATCACAAATGGCACGATGTTTTTTCTGTCGGCAGTTTTGTGTTTTCTCATCTTCCTGCGTCACATCGGAAACATCGCCCGCTTGCGCAGAGGCGAAGAAACCAAGATCGGCGCGAAAAGCGTCTAAGCGAATACCTTGATGTTTCTGCCTTTCCTGCTATTTCTGTAATTACAGAAAGTAAGGAAAAGCAATGCAGCTTTCGGCGGCGACGCAAGATTTCATCCTCCACTGGGGGGAAATGGGTACCAAATGGGGGGTGAACAGATCCGTTGCGCAAATCCATGCCCTTTTGCATCTCTCACCCAAACCATTGGCCGCAGATGAAATCTGCAAGGCACTGAACCTCGCACGGTCCAACGTGTCGACCGGCCTGAAGGAATTGCAAGCTTGGAAACTGGTTAGCGTGAGCCGCGACCTGGGCGACCGCAGAGACAAGTTTCATTCTGTACGCGATATGTTCGAACTCGCCCATGTGGTGATTGAAGGACGCCGCAACCGGGAATTCGCGCCCACCATCGCAGCACTCGAACGGGTCGCGGCGGACGCAAAGGATGATACAACCCCGGCACATATCAAAGAACGTATGGCTGAAACGCTTCAGACAATGCAGATGTTTGACGCGTGGTACATGGACGTCGCGCGCTTGCCCCGTAGTGTGCAAATGGCCGCGTTGAAGCTGGGCGCACGGATTGCGCGTTTCCTACCCAAATCCAGTTAATTTTTTACTCAGGAATTTCTGAAATGACAGAAACAACAGAATTTAAAGAAAGCCCCCGGTATTCCGTCAATCCGACCGCCTTCGTCTTTGCGCTGATTTGCGCACCTCTGGTTGTGACGCTTTTCAGCTTTTGGACGATCATAGGGCTCTTCGCGCTGCCGTTCGGCATTATCCCCTATCTGGTCATAGGAACACCCATGTTGCTTTGGGCGGTAGGACGGATCAAACCCGGGTTTAAGCCCTATGCGCTGCTGGGGCTGGCGGGCAATGTCATCCTGGCCGTCATTGTTGGGATTATGGCTTTAGCAGACGGAAACGCCGGTCAAGCGAACGAAGCGATCGTCTTCTTTGCTGGTTTCGGTCTGATCTTTGCCCCGCTCTATGGCGGTGCATTTGGATCGCTCTACGCCTTATTCCATCCAAATATTCGTGTTCTCCAAACCTAACGAAAGGATACATCATGTCACTTGTATTCACCACTTTCTTCTTTGTTACCGGTTGCGCGCTGGCGGGCCTGTCCTACATGATCTTCCGCATCGGCGACGCTTTGTCGGATTGCCCTGCAACCGGACGTGCGGCCAAGGCCGGGTCTTTGACCATCGTGACTGGTTTTGTCGCCATTGGGACCGGTGCGGTGATGATCATCGCAGCGGGCATTTTCACCGCACTGGCAGGCATCAACGTTGAAACTGTCTTGGCGGCAATCGGTGTCTCGCTACTCGGTCTGGGTCTAGGTTTTACCCATGCCATCGCCACCTTGCGCGACGTCGTAGCCCAAGCGGCAGCACGTTCCGCGACAACCTAATAGATACACCCCGGGCGGCAACTCCGGGGTGTCACCCTCAATAGCTGTATTCGCCGTAAATCCGCTTCAGATCGCCATTCCAGTCACCATGATAGTGATCCAGCAATTCATCGGCAGGGGTCTTGCCGCTCTCAATCGTCTCGTGCAGCGCGTTCAGGAAATGCGTTTCATCGGCAATTAACCCGCCCGCACCCGGCATCGCGCGGGCTTTCAACCCAGCCTCAGAGATCGCAACGACCTCGCGCGCCAGATCATGCATGTTGATCCCGTCAACCTGCGCCTGCAACCCATCGACCGAAGCCGCAACGCGCAATGCCTCGCGCTGTTCTGCTGTCCAGCCTTTGCACAGGTCCCACGCCGCGTCCAAAGCGGTCTGATCATACATCAGCCCCACCCAGAACGCCGGCAGCGCACATAGACGGCGCCATGGACCGCCATCAGCACCGCGCATCTCGATAAACTGTTTTACGCGCGCTTCTGGAAACACGGTGGTCAGGTGATCCGCCCAATCCGACATCAGCGGCTTTTCACCCGGCAGTGCGGGCAGTTCACCCTTCAGGAAATCACGAAACGACATGCCCAGCGCGTCGATGTATTTCCCATCGCGGTAGACAAAGTACATCGGCACATCCAGCACCCACTGTACCCAAGCCTCGAACCCAAAGCCGCTCTCAAAGACAAAGGGCACCATCCCGGTCCGATCTGCATCCAGATCGCGCCAGATGCGCGACCGCCACGATTTATGGCCATTCACCTGCCCCTCAAAGAACGGGGAATTGGCAAACAGGGCTGCCGCGACGGGCTGCAACGCAATCGCCACCCGCATCTTCTGCACCATGTCCGCCTCAGACCCGAAATCAAGGTTCACCTGCACAGTACAGGTCCGGCGCATCATCGCCGTGCCCATGGTGCCGACCTTCTCCATGTAGTTGTTCATCAGCTTGTAGCGACCCTTGGGCATGAGCGGCATCTGCTCATGCGTCCATTCCGGGGCGGCACCAAGGCCGATAAACTTTACTCCGATCTCATCCGAGACCGATTTCACCTCGGCCAGATGGGTATTCACTTCGTCACAGGTCTGGTGGATCGTCTCTAGCGGGGCGCCTGACAATTCCAACGCGCCACCTGGCTCCAAACTGACGTTCGCGCCATCCTTGGTCAGGCCGATGATCTTGCCCTCTTCCTCAACCCGGTCCCAGCCAAAGCGGCCTTCGAGCCCCTCAAGCACTGCCTTGATTGAGCGTTCACCATCGTAAGGCAGCGGTTTCAGAGTATCTTTGCAATACCCGAACTTCTCATGCTCCGTCCCGATCCGCCAATCTTCCTTGGGCTTGCACCCTTTCGCCAGCACCTCGGCCAGCTGGTCATGATGCTCGATAGGGCCGCCGCCGGATTGAGGGATGGACATGGGCGTACGCTCCGCTGTTGGTCAGATCATATCGGTGAACTGCCCGAAGCCCGGTGTCAATGCAAGAGCGGCTTCACCCGGCTCCACACGGTCACGCGCGCATCAGGTGTGTGTGACAGCACATCCAGCACAGCGGTGGTTTTGATATCCGGCAATGCGGCAAAGACATCAAACAGGCCTTCCGCCCCTTTCGCATTGATCGGGATCGAAAGCACTTGGCCTTCAATACTGGTCAAAACCCAACTTGGATCCGGGTGGCTGGTCGGATCAATCTCCAACCGGCTGAGGTCTGCCACATCCATGATCCCCCCGTCGAGCGGACCGAAATAGGCCAATCTACGCTCTCTGATCTGTACCACGCCGGGGCCGTCGCCATCTTGCGCAAAACGCGCGCGCTGCACGCCTGCGACACCCCAACCGATCCCGATGAGGCAAAAGATGTAGCCCAGCCAGACATTGATCCCGACCCCGGTCAGCGCCCACCAAATACCCAAAAGCAGCACAACACCGGCCAACAGCACTTCGCGCCAGCGCCAGAAAAATGCACGCACTTCGGGACGCAAAAAATCACCCATAGATCACCTGTGGTTCTTCGTAAAACAGGATGGTGAAGTCGCCAGTGCGCGCAAATCCAATCGCCTCATAGGCTTTGCACGCCTGCGGTGAAGCCGCAAATAAGATCGCATGTGCGACACCGCGCGACCGTGCCTCTTGCAGGTGCATCGCGACAGCCGTCCGCGCCAAACCACGGGATCGCGCAGCAGGCGGCGTGTAAACCCCACCAATCTGCACCGCCTCCGGCAACACCGCATTGAAACCCGTCATCGCCACGGGGGTATCGCCCCGGTAAAGCACCCGGTGGCTATTGGCGGCGATGTAGCTTTCAATGTCATCCTTGGCCTTCTGTTCGGAGTCCTCACCCGGCATAGGTAGGACTTCCTCCAGATAGGCGCGACGCCAACCTATGATAAGAGTGCGCGGCGCAGCAGCCAACGGACGCATGTTGAAGCCCGTGCAGTCCGGCATCTTCAAGTCCCCTAGCGCCAGTTCATATAGCGGTTCTTCCTGATCCAAACCGCCTTGGCCCGACAACCCCAAAACCGCGCGCAGCTCGGCAATCTGACGCGCGTCGCCCAGCATGCCCTTTACAGTCGTCCCGGTTAAGACGGTCTTTACCGCACCCCAAGGCGCCGTTGGGCATTGTGGAAACACGCCGCCTTGCTCGGACACTGGCAGCAGATCGGCAATCTCACCCGCTTCCCAACGCACCCAAAACTGCATGGCGCGCGGATGCCCACCACTCATCCCATGCTGACGCAAGTTCGACAGCGGAAACATCGACGTCGCGATATGCTTCTTGAGGAAGGCCTCAATTGCTGGCCGATCTTCCGGGGTTGCGCGGATCATGCCCCATCCTCTTGGTCCAAAGGATGCCACTGTTGGCCGTCGGCACCTTCGCGCGGAATACTGTAAGGCGCAGGCTCAAACCGAGGCGTCATCTCAGTGAAATCGCGGATCAGCTCCAGATCCAAACCAACCGTGCGATACAAACGCCCACCCTGCACCTCGTAGCGGTCAAAAGCGTCAGGCTGCGGGACAGGCGCACCAGCCAGAAGGCGTTCGCGTAATGCCTTGAATAAAGGGGCTGGCTTACCGTTCACCAAGCGCAATCCGGTGCGGCAATCTTTGGTGATCTTGCCCGCCACAACCCGATGCAAGCCCGCAGCCCGCCCAATGATGTCGGTCACCTCCATCGGCTCGTAAAGCTGATAATGCCCATTGTCCAAAAACCAACCGCCGCTGCGCCAGACATGGTCTTGCGGGTACAAGGCAAGGGCCGTGAACCAAGGTGCTTGTGAAATCACGGTGTATTGTGCACCGGCGCGCTGGTTGGGATCGGCATTGATAACGGCATACAGAAAATGCCGCCCATCCGGCGACAGCGCGCAATCCTCTTCCCGCAGCGTTTTGCGCAGCCATTGGCCTTCGGTGAAGGTATCCGTCGCGCGGTCCCAGCCAATCAGATTGTAAAGCTTCTTGCCCGCGCGGCGCAAAATCAGCGCCTGATCATTCTCGGTCGCAAAGAACAGATACAGGCGCAGCAAAGGGGCTGTGCTCATGCCCAATCCCCAAGCGCTTGCTGCCATACGGTTAAGGCAGCAACTGCCGCCGTATCCGCCCGCAGAATACGTGGCCCAAGGCTGACCGGATGCGTAAAGGGCAGCCCGTGCAGCCGGTCACGCTCTGCCGGTGAAAACCCACCCTCCGGCCCGATCAGGATCGCCCACGGTCCCTCAACCTGCGGCAACCCAACCGGATCACCGATCAACACTTCGTCACAAAACATCAACTGTCGGCCGTCAGGCCAATCCGCCAGCACACGGTCCAGCTTGGCCAATTCATCCACCGGCGGGACAAAGGTCCCGCCGCATTGCTCAGCCGCCTCAACCGCATGGGCCTGCAGCTTGTCTTGCCGGATACGGTTGGCACTCTGGGTGAAATCTGTCTGGACCGGCATGACCCGTGCCGCTCCCATTTCCACAGCCTTTTCAACGATAAAGGCGGTGCGTTCTTTGCGAATGGGTGCAAACAGCAACCACAAATCCGGGGGCATCTGCAAAGGGGTCGTTTGCGCAGAACACATCAAAACGCCGCCCTTCTTGCCGCTTTCATTACCTCTGCGTCCCACGCGCCGTCAGACCCGTTTATGAGCGACAAAACGGCCCCTTCCGCCAACCGCATCACACCGAACAGGTAATGCGCCTGCTCGCGCGACAGCGGAACCGATTGCCCTTCCCCCAATGGGTGATCTACATAAAGCCGAACCTTGGATGCCATGAGGCGGACCATATGACCGAAGACACCGAAGTGCCAGAGCCGACCGGCACCGTCGCAGACGCCGTAAAGGACAACTGGGTTGATCGGTTCGCGCCTGCGTTCAGCCGCCCGTATCTACGGCTCAGCCGGGCGGACAGACCCATTGGCACTTGGTTGCTCTATGCCCCCTGCCTCTGGGGGCTCTCCCTCGCGATCCTCGCAACCGACAGCTACAGCCAGCATGACATCTGGATCATCGTTGGCTGCGGCATCGGCGCATTCCTGATGCGAGGTGCGGGCTGCACATGGAACGACATCACGGATCGCGACATCGACGGATCGGTTTCAAGGACCCGATCACGCCCCATCCCGGCCGGGCTAGCCAGCGTGCGCGGGGCACTGATCTGGATGGCCGCCCAAGCAATTCTCGCCTTCTTCATCCTGATCACGTTCTACCCTACCGCCATCTTCCTCGGCATCCTCGCGCTGGCACCGGTGGCCATCTATCCCTTCGCCAAGCGGTTCACATGGTGGCCGCAATTGTTCCTGGGCTTGGCCTTCAACTGGGGGGCTTTGCTCGCATGGGCTGCCCACACAAACAGCATCGGCCCCGTGCCCATCGTTCTTTACTGCGCTGGCATTGCGTGGACGCTGTTCTACGACACGATCTACGCCCACCAAGACGCTGAAGACGACGCGCTCATCGGCGTGAAGTCCACCGCACGCCTGTTCGGAGAAGACAGTCGCAAGTGGCTGCGCTTCTTCCTGACGGTCACCATCATCCTCTTCGGTTTCGCGGTTTTGCTGGCGGCCTCCGAACGCTCACCGCTGTCACTGGTGATCGCCATCGGCGGGCCGTGGGCGCTTGGCTGGCACCTGACATGGCAACTGACGCGTTTTGATCCCGAAGACAGCGACGGTTTACTCAGGATATTCCGTTCAAACCGGGATGCCGGGCTGATCCCCCTGCCATTTTTCGCCTTAGCTCTTTTGGTGTGATTGAACCCCGCCGCTGGTGGGCCTATGCAGAGGCTATATCAAGAACCGGAACCCTATGCGTCTCTCAGCAGTTTTCACCCGCCTGATCGTTTTCATCGCCGCCGCGTTCCTATCGGTCGCCGCAGCGCAAACGACTGTGTCGGTGGTCGAAGAACGATCCGTGCTGGCGGTGCAGGAAACGCTTGTAGATCAGGGGTATGAATGGGCCACGGTTCTGGGCGACGGGCTCCAGGTCATCCTCGAAGGCGAAGCGCCGACCGAGGCTGTGCGCTTTCGCGCCATCTCTGCTGCTGGCGGCATGGTCGACGCCAGCCGGGTCATCGACAATCTGTCCGTCGCCGATCGGAGATCATCACCCCACCCGAGTTCGCGATCGAAATCCTGCGTAACAATGCGGGCGTATCACTGATAGGCCTGATCCCCGCAACGACTGACCGCGAGGCCCTGGCCACGCGCATCACCGATATCGCAGACGGGCTGCCGGTGACCGATCTTCTTGAAGTGGCGGACTATCCAACACCGCAAACATGGCGTGCATCGCTTAGCTATTCTCTGCGCGCGCTCGAAATGCTGAGTAAGTCAAAAATCTCGGTCAACGCCGACAGGGTGATTGTCAACGCGATCTCGGACAGCCCCGAAGAAAAGCGTCAACTCGAAATCGCCTTGGCGCGCAATACGCCCGAGGGCGTACGATTAGCCGTTGAAATCAGCGCGCCGCGCCCTGTGATCTCACCTTTCACCACACGTTTTATTCTGGATGCCAATGGCGCGCGCTTTGATGCCTGCACCGCCGACACCGAAGAAGCGCGGCGACAAATCCTGACCACTGCATCTGAAGCCGGTTTTCAAGATCGGGCCAATTGTATCCTGGCCTTGGGCGCACCATCCCGCACATGGGGCGATGCGGTGGCGCAATCCATCGCGGCCGTCGACAGCATGGGCGGCGGGACGATCACCATCGCAGATACTGACATCACGCTGATCGCACCTGTTGGTACCGGACAGGCCACTTTTGACAATATCGTAGGGCGGTTGGAAAACTCACTGCCAGAGGCATTCGCGCTGACGGCTGAATTGCCAGAGCTGCCGACAGAAACATCCGAAGAACTGCCGCGGTTCACCGCCACCCTCAGCCCCGAAGGCACTGTGCAGTTGCGGGGCCGTGTGCCGGATGACATCACCAACACCGTTGTGAAAAACTTCGCCAGCGCCCGTTTTGCCCAACGCGACATCACTATGGGGACACGGATCGCCGATGGGTTGCCCATGGGCTGGTCCGTACGTGTCCTTGCCGGGATTGAGGCGCTGTCAGAGCTTTCCAACGGTGCGGTCATTGTCGAAGCCGACAAACTGCAAATCCGCGGCAACACTGGAAATGAAGATGCCAGTGGCGTCATCTCGCGCCTGCTGATCGAAAAATTGGGACAGACCGCTGATTTTGAGATTGATGTCACCTATGTCAAGGAACTCGATCCCATCGCAGGTATTCCCACGCCGGAAGAATGCATTGCGCAAATCATCGCCACGACCGAAGGGCGCAAAATCACCTTTGATCCCGGCTCTGCCGACCTGACAATTGACACGCAGCCCGTGGTCGATGACATCGCAGATATCCTCAAGACATGTGGTGACCTGCCGATCCGGGTGTCGGGCTTTACCGACAGCCAAGGGCGCGAAATTATGAACCAGCAGCTCTCTCAAGATCGGGCGGATGCGGTCCTGACGGCGTTGCGCGCACGGCGCGTTCCTGTCTCAACCTTCGAATCCATCGGGTTTGGAGAGGAAAACCCCATCGCCGACAACGATACCGAAGAAGGGCGTGAGAGAAACCGCCGGATTGAGTTCAGCCTCATCGTGCCAGAATCGACGGTCGAGGAAACGTCAACGCTGGACGAGTTGGCAGCAGAACCCGACAATGAACAACCCCAAGAAGAAGCCCCTGCACCAGCAGATGACACTGCGGCAGAAAGCGAATAGACCAGCCCCATGAACAGAACCGAATTCATCATTGCGACGGCTGTGATCCTCTTTGTAGCTTTCATGCTGGGCTGGTTTGCCAGTTGGCTGGTCAATCGCTTCACCCGCGTGACCAAGGCCGAAATCGGTGAGCTGGATAAGATGGCGCAAGCGCTGCACGAGGCTGAAGAAACCCGCGACCAGGCGATCACCTATCTGCAGCAGCGCGAGGCTGAGATCACAAACCAGCTCAGCCAGACCGAGGCCGAACTGCGGGCAGCTATGGACGGTTTGCGTGAAGCGCGGCGTGAGGCGGAAGAGCTACGCGGCTATATCGAGCGCCAGAACGCCGGTTAAGCACTAGCGGGGTGCAGCGGCACGCTTCAGGCGATCATTGATAGCGCGGCCCAACCCATGGTCTGGAATGGGCGATACCGCAATGCGTTTGGCGCCCATCCCATCCAACGCATGCAGACAGGCGAACAAACGCGCTGCGGCTTCGGTCAAATCGCCAGCAACCGAAAGGTTCAGTGCTGCTTCAACCGGGCCAAACCCAAGCAGGACTTCGCCCTCTTCTGCGGAGGCTGCGTTCAAACGCACCCTGCCCTGCGGCGCGTAATGGGATGCCAACTGTCCCGGTGCTGCCGGTACATCCGGGTCTTGAGGCACAGCTAAGGGCTGTCCCAGACACGCCTCCAGGGCTTCAACCGGAATTCCACCCGCACGCAGCAATGCTGGTTCGCCAACGCAGCTGACAATCGATGATTCAACACCAACGTGACATTCCCCGGCATCAACGACGGCATCAATCTTGCCCCCTAACCCCGCCGCAACATGCGCCGCGGTCGTCGGGCTGACCCGGCCTGACGGGTTCGCTGACGGGGCCGCAACGGGGCCGCCAAAGGCCGTCAGCAACCCATGCGCCACCGGATGATCCGGCACCCGCACCGCCAAAGTGTCCAATCCAGCCGTAACCAGTTTTGATACACCAGCGCCTTCCGTCAAATGCAAAACCAGCGTCAAAGCCCCCGGCCAAAACGCAGCAGCTAACTGATGCGCTGTATCATTCATTTTGCAGAAATCGGTAACTGCCTCAACATCGGCCAAATGCACGATCAACGGATTGAAACTCGGACGCCCCTTGGCCTTGTAAATTTCCGCAACAGCGGTGTCATTGCAGGCATCTGCGCCCAGCCCATAGACCGTCTCTGTTGGAAAGGACACCAAGCCACCTTCCGCCAAAATCGCAGCCGCCTTTTCCAAACCGGCAACATCCGGGCGAAGCATCAGCAATTGTTCATTATTCATGACGTGGCGTTTTAGTTGAAGGGGGGCCGCGCTACGATAGGTTGGCCGTATGAAGGGATGCATAGCCCTCGTACCCGCTTTTGCCAAGCGGCTGCATATTTTGGAGAGAGAACAATGCCTTATCGCGCGCCAGTCAGCGATTTTCATTTCTTGATGGACCATGTGGTCGGCTTTGATGAGGTCACGGCAACAGATCGCTTCGCCGAAGCAACACCCGATATGACCCAGGCGATTCTCAGCGAGGGTGCCAAAATGTGCGAGGAAATCCTCGCGCCATTGAACCGTGCTTAAACGATCTGCATCCTGCACATCTCGAAAACGGTGTCGTGCGCACATCCCCCGGTTTCTCCGAGGGCTACGCCGCGATCGCCGAGGGCGGCTGGATTGGCATGTCCGCCAGCCAAGAGGTTGGCGGCCTTGGCCTGCCAATGACGCTGACAACCGCGCTCAACGACATGATGTCCAGCGCCTGCCTGTCCCTGCAACTCAGCCCGCTGATGACGCAAGGCCAGATCGAAGCGCTGGAGCACCACGCATCCGATGCGATCAAAGAGCTGTATATCCCCAAGCTGATTTCCGGCGAATGGAACGGCACAATGAACCTGACGGAACCCCAGGCCGGGTCTGATGTCGGCGCACTACGTACAAAAGCCGAACCGAACGGCGATGGCACCTATGCAATCACAGGTCAGAAAATCTACATCAGCTGGGCGGACAACGATTTCACCGAAAACGTCTGCCATCTTGTTCTCGCCCGTTTGCCCGATGGCGTCCCCGGCACCAAAGGCATCAGCCTGTTCATGGTGCCCAAGCTGATCCCCGATGCCGACGGCAACCCCGGCGCAAAGAACGACCTGCGGGTGGTCAGTCTTGAGCACAAGATGGGCCTGCATGGCTCACCCACTGCCGTGATGGAATACGCTGGTGCCAAAGGCTGGCTTGTCGGCAAAGAACATGGCGGCATGGCGGCGATGTTCACCATGATGAACAACGCGCGGCTGGGGGTGGGTGTTCAAGGTGTGGGCGTTGCCGAGGGCGCGCTGCAACATGCGCTTGCCTACGCCAATGACCGCAAACAGGGCAAAGCGTCCGGGTCAGGCACCATCATAGAACACGCCGATGTGCGCCGCATGCTGACGACGATGAAGGCCGACACCTATGCGGCCCGTGCGATCACGCTGATGAATGCTGTTGCCATTGATATGGCAATGGCAACAGATGACGATGGCTGGCAGGCCCGCGCTGCGTTTCTGACACCGATCAGCAAGGCGTTCGGCTCGGATATCGGCAGCGAAGTTTCTGCCGCTGGCATGCAGGTGCATGGCGGCATGGGCTTTGTCGAAGAAACCGGAGCCGCCCAATACGCCCGCGACGTCCGCGTAACGGCGATCTACGAGGGCACCAACGGTATTCAGGCGATGGATCTTGTCGCACGTAAACTGATGGACGGAGGCGAGGCCGCCTTCCGCATCCTTGAAGAAATCGAACAAGGGGCCGAATTGGCCAAGGCTACTCATCCTGACCTTGCAGATGCGGTCTGGCAATCGGCGGAATCCCTGCGCGAAACAACCGAATGGCTCGTCGCGCAAGAGGATTTGAACAATCGCTTTGCCGGTGCCGTCCCCTATCTGCGCGCCTTTGCGCGGGTCCTTGGCGGGCATGTGCATCTGGCAAGCGCGGTCAAGGGCGATGCGGCCCGCGCCCGCCTTGCAACCTTTTACATCAAGCGTATGTTACCCGAACATGTGGGCCTTCTGGCGCACGCACGTGAAGGGGCAGACGACCTTATGGCTATCTCCGCAGACGACCTCGCCGCCTGATGCCAGACGACCAAAGCGGCATTCGCTATCCATTCCCGGACGCGCCCGCTGAGGGCGAGGCGGTCACGGTTGCGCCGGGTGTCTTGTGGATGCGATTGCCCCTGCCGATGGCGTTGGATCATGTCAACATCTACGCGCTGGATGACGGCGACAGCTGGACGGTGATCGACACTGGCTTCGCCTCAAAACGTGGCCGCACGATCTGGGGTAAGCTGCTGGACGGGCCACTTGCCGGAAAACCGGTCTCGCGCGTGATCGTGACCCACCACCACCCCGACCACGTCGGACTGGCGGCATGGTTCATGGAACAAGGCGCCGAGCTTTGCATGCCGCGCACCGGCTGGCTGATGGCGCGGATGCTGACGCTGGATGTGCAAGAGGTGCCAAACGCCGAGGCGCTCACTTTCTACACCCGCGCCGGTATGGCGGCAGACGAGCTCAAGCGGCGCAGCACGGAACGCCCCTTCAATTTCGCCGATTGCGTGGCTCCCCTTCCCCTCGGCTACACCCGACTGACCGACGGCGATACCATCACAATGGGTGGGCGCGTTTGGGATATCCGCATGGGCGACGGGCACGCGCCGGAACACGCGACATTCTGGAGCCGGGATGACAACCTCGTCATCGGCGGCGATCAGCTCCTGCCGTCCATCAGCCCAAACCTTGGGGTTTATCCGACCGAACCCGACGCAGACCCCGTCACCGACTGGCTGCGTTCATGCGAAAAGTTTCAGGCCATTGCGCAAACTGATCAGCTTGTTCTGGGCGGTCACAAACTGCCCTTCACCGGGTTACCCACTCGACTGACACAACTGATCGAAAACCATCATGGCGCGCTTAAACGGCTCTTGGCGCATCTGGATCAGCCACGCAGCGCTGGCGAATGCTTTCTGCCACTCTTCAAGCGGACCATTGGCCAAGGCGAATACGGTCTGGCACTGGTCGAGGCTGTCGCCCACCTCAACCATCTGCACCAAGCAGGGCAAGCAACGCGCACTATGCGCGACGATGGCGCATGGGTGTTTCAGGCGGTCTAAGCCGCCACCTGATCCGCAAGTGGTGTCATCGCCAATCCGTCCGCTGTTAGCGCACAAATCGTGTCAGTTGGCACCTCCGTCCAACGATCTGCTACGCCACACAAAGGCTCGGACGCCAACGAACGCCCCCCGTTGTCCAACACGCCCGAGGCATAAAGCGATGGGGCATGCCCTCCAGACGCATGGCGGAAGGCATAAAGCGTCTGCCCGTCCGAGAAGACACAGGTCAGCTTGATTGGCCCCTCTTCCCCCGCCTACCCGATGTAATCCAGAGTCGCCCGCATTGCAGCAGCGGGCTCATGATCCAACCCGTTCGCCAGCAATGTCAGAAAAATCATTTCGCTATCGGTTGTACCGCGCCGTGCTTCAAACAGGTCATCAGGGAGGGCTGCCAACATCTGGCGGCGGATACGCCTGAAATGCGGGATCTGCCCGTTGTGACAGAACGACCATTTTCCAAACTTGAACGGGTGGCAGTTGGTTCGGCTCGTCTCACCCATGGTCGAGGCGCGGACATGCGCTATGAAATGATGCGACCGCACCATCCGGCACAGGTTGATCAGGTTGTCATCGGCCCAAGCAGGCAGAACATCGCGGTAAATACCGGGCGTCTCATCTGCCCCATACCAACTGATGCCAAAGCCATCGCCATTGACGGCCAGCTTGGCTTCGGCGGCATGCTGGCTTTGCTCCAGTAATGAGTGGGCCGGGCGCACGATGATGTTCTCAAGTGGAATTTCCGGGCCGGTATAGGACGCAATACGGCACATGTTAGTGACGGCTCTCAATTCGGGCATGCAGGCGTTTCAAAATGCGGCTCGCCGTGGTTTCGCAAAGGGCAGGAATGAACGCATGCACCAAGGCAGCAAGGGCCGCGACGCCAAGCCAGAATGCAAAGCCGAACGCAAAACGCATATGCTGAAAATACGTCTCATCCACTGTGGCAGGATGATCCAGAAAGATCGCTGTGAACGGGTTCTTGCGCGGCGTCGAATGTGAGGCGTCAGACATAGTTAGATTTCCTTGTTAGCTTTGGAACAAACTAACCAAGGGATTGCATACGAATATCCCAAATCAGATTGTATAATATGTGTTTCTTGGGATATCATCCCATTTATGGCCCATGAAATAGATCAGATAGACCGCGCAATCCTGCGTATCCTGCAAACCGACTCCACCCTCTCGGTCGATGACGTCAGCGCTGCGGTCAACCTGTCACGCAATGCCTGTTGGCGGCGGATCAAGGCGATGGAGCAATCCGGCACGATCACAGGTCGCGTCGCTTTGGTTGACCCGGCCCGCGTTGGCGTTCCTCTGACCGCCATGGTGCTGATCAAAACCAACGCCCATGATGCAAACTGGCTCAAACAGTTCCAGGCCACCCTGCAAAGTTTCCCCGAAATTGTCGGTGCCTACCGCATGACAGGGGATCTTGATTATGTGTTGCGGGTCCGCGTCGCCGACGTGCCCGCCTATGACGCCTTCTACAAACGGCTCACCTCACGCATTTCTGTATCGGATATCTCAGCAAGTTTCGTTATGGAGGAGATCAAGGAAACAACCGCGGTGCCGTTATGACCAAGACAACGATGCAGATCGATACGTCAGCCGAGCTGATGGAAAATGATATCCTGCCTAAATGCCATGAAGTTCACACCAACCCGGCAACACGGCCTGCCACAACGCAAGATATGCCCAAGGCGCTGTCAGAACCAGTTGCCCAGAAAAGCCCCGCACAGTGGGCCTATGAGCGGATCATCATGTACATCCAGAACTTCGAAAAGCAGCTTGATAACGACCACGAGGTCGGATTGGGCCTCGCCGGTGGCATGACCGGCGTGATCAAGATCGAAGGTCTGGGCTACTACGACCCCGATATCGTCACCTATTACGGCATGAACGAAAGCGGTGCACGCACGCAACTGATCCAACACGTCAGCCAGTTGAACGTGACGCTTGTGGCCAGCCCCAAACACATCGACCAGCCAGAACCTAACCGGATCGGATTTCGACTCGCCTCTGCTTTGGACGGCGATGAAGATGTGACCACCTGACGGCGTGACAGGACCAAATGAATCGTCTATGCGAGTAACAAATCAGATGATGAAGGAGCCGAAAGATGGCTGAACATAAACACGGCGAAATGGACATTGAAGTTCAGGAAAAGACCTTTGATGGTTTCATGAGCATGACAACGAAGGCGACTGTCGCAATTATCGTCTTCCTCATCTTTCTGGCACTTATTGCTATCTAATTCCTGATGGATCGCCGTAATTTTTTGATCAGCCTGCCGTTGGCGTTGTCTGCATGCTCGGCACAAGAGGTCTGGGCGCCCGAGGATGTGGTCGCCCGCGCGATCTATCGCGAACCCGGTCGCAACTACCTGACACTTTATACAATGAAAAACGTTGGTTCCGGCAACGGGGCCCACACGGCCCTGCTGATCAATGCCAGCCAACGGGTGCTTTTTGATCCAGCCGGGTCCTTCAAGCAAGATGTCATGCCAGAACGCAATGATGTCCTCTTTGGCGTGACCCCTCGGCTTGAGAAGTTCTACGTCAGTTTCCATGCGCGCGAGACATACTATGTGGTTGGTCAAACGGCAGATGTGACACCCGAGGTTGCAGAACAAGCGCTCAACCTATCATTCGCAGCGGGGCCCGTGCCGCAGGCCAATTGCGCGCGCGTCACATCACGTATGCTGCGCCAGCTGCCCGGTTTCGAAGGGTTCCGCCAGACATGGAGCCCAAACCGCATTCACGACGACTTCGCACAACTGCCCGGTGTCACAACACTGGAATACCGTGAAGATGATGCCGATGACAAAACACTGGCTCTGGCAGAGATCACCGCGATCCTCAGAGGAGAGCCGTGATCCCCATCCCGGCATAAAGGGTCACAGCACCCCCTAAAATCGCCCAAAGCACGTTGCGCGTCCATACTCCGATCAGGACGGTGGCGAGGGCGGCAAGCACGCGTATCAGATCAAACTGCCCGTCGGTCGCCGCAGGCCACAGCACCAAGGGTGCGACCATGGCTTAAGCAGCACAGCCACCGGCGTATAACGCAAGAGGCGCAACACAAACGCCGGCATCGGGCGATCCCCGATCAGCCCCAGAAATGAAAAACGGATCAGAAACGTCCCGATCCCCATGATGGCGATGATCATCCAGATTTCAAAAGTCGAATAGCTCATCGCGCGCGTCTTTCCATCCAAACTTCAACCAGTGCACCGGTCAGCATCGCCGATCCCGCCGCGATCAATAGCCCCGTTCCCGCAGGCATACTCACCAGAGCCAACCCCACTGCGACAGACACTGTCGCAGCCGACACATGCGCTAGTGACTTCAGCATCGGCGCGACCATCGCCAAGAACATAATAGGCATGATGAAATCGAGCGCCCAAGCCTCGGGGATCGCCTGCCCGGCCAAGGCCCCCACCAACGTCATCCCCATCCAAAACGGCGTAATTGGCGTGGCTACCCCAAGGAAATACGATACGCGCTCTGCGACCGTCATCTCTGGCCGCGCCTCATAACGCGCGATTGACGTGATGTAGGTCTGATCGAAGTTCAGGTAGGCAATAAATGCGCGCTTCCACAACGGCGCCGCCCCCAGATAGGGCACCAAAGACGCCGAATACATGGCCATCCGCAAATTCACCGCCAAGGCAGCCAACAGCACAAAAGCAATGCTCGCGTTCTCGACCATCAACTGGATGGCCGCGAACTGAGCAGCCCCCGCGATCACCAGTACGGTGAATCCCATCGCCTGCGCCAGTGTGAGTCCGGCATCGGTGGCAATGACCCCAAAAAGAACCGAGAAGGGCACCGCCATCAAAATGAACGGTGCGCCATCGCGCACGCCTGCCCAATAGGCAGATTTCGCAGGTGTTTTCACAGTAGAAGTCGTCATGGCTTTGCCCTAGCTTGGCCGCGTTGCCACAGGCTTAACCACGCAAACAGGAAATGACAATTGGCACGGATCGACAATACATCAGACTACCTGATTGCCCCTGATCCCGGGGCACGGCGGTTGACCCGCCCGGTGGTGGGCACCGATCAAAACGGCGAGGCGATTGATCTTAACGTTGTCGAAGAACGTCCCCTGACGATCTACCTCAATTCACAAGAAATCGTCACCGCGATGACCATCGGCGACTACCCCGCCTATCTCGCCCTTGGTTTCCTGCGCAACCAAGGCATGCTGCACGAAAACGACGTGATCAAGGGCGTCGACTACGATGAAGAACTTGAAACCGTCGTGGTCCGTACCGAAGCACTGACGACCTATGAAGACAAACTTAAGAAGAAGACCCGCACCAGCGGCTGTGCTGTCGGTACCGTCTTTGGTGATATGATGGATGGGTTGGAAGGCGTCACGCTGCCGGACGTCCAAGTGCGCACCTCCGACCTCTATGCGCTGGCGGCCACGATCAACCGGACTCCGTCACTCTACCTCGAAGCGGGTGCGATCCACGGCACGGTTCTTTGCCAAGGTGACCGCCCGCTGGTCTATATGGAAGACGTGGGTCGCCACAACGCCGTTGATAAGATCGCAGGCTGGATGCTGTCCGAAAACGTCCCAGCTGCAGACAAAACCCTCTACACCACGGGCCGCCTGACCTCGGAAATGGTGATCAAAACGGCCATGATGGGCATCCCTGTCCTCGCTTCTCGCTCCGGTTTCACCGCGTGGGGCGTTGAGATCGCCCAGCAAGTGGGCCTTACCCTGATCGGCCGCATGAAAGGGCAGCGGTTCGTCTGCCTTTCCGGCGAAGAACGACTGATCCGCGATGCCGACCCTACCAAGGTCGCCGACGAACCGCGCAAATCCGGTCGCAAGGGGGCGGCATGACCAAACCCATTGTCATTGAGTACGAGACATCTGCCAAAGCCGTTGCCGAAGCAATGGGCGCAAGCTTCGCCTGGATCATGGGGCCATGGCGTTGGCTGCACATGATTTCTGGCATCATTGCGGTCCTGCTTGTGTCTTTCGGCGGCGGGGCGCTTGTCATAACGATCGGACTGCTTGCAACCGGCGCGCCAGAAGCCGGTCTGCCCTACGTCTGGATCGGCAGCTTGGCAGCCGGAGCCTTGTTTCTCTTGGCACAGAACTGGCCACTGCGCCTTGTTGCCCGCCACAGCGCGCAGTCACCCTATGGCCGTGGCACGCAAACCGCCACGTTTGATCAGGACGGGATGACGATCCAGAACGGACAGAGCCGTTGGCAAACCAATTGGGCCGCGATTGAAAACGTGAAACTGGGAAAACGGGGTATGATTGTCCATGTCGCGGGCCTCGCATTTGCAATCCCGATGACGGATCAGGCGAACCCCACTGAAATCATCACACAAATCGAACGCTGGAAGCAGGCCGCATGAGACAACCCCTTGGCGTCATTCTGGCAGGCGGTCAGGCGACCCGTATGGGGGGCGGTGACAAAGGCTTGCTTCCACTGGGAACCGGCACAATTCTCTCGCACGTCATAGACCGGTTGGAGCCGCAGGTCGCCTACTCGCGTTGAACGCCAACGGCGACCCGACCCGCTTCGTCGACCTGCATCTCCCCGTCATACCAGACAGTATCGGCGGCTTTGCTGGTCCGCTTTCCGGCGTCCTCGCGGGCCTAGACTGGGCCGCGACCCGCGGCGCCACCCATATTGTCACCGCAGCCGCCGACACCCCCTTTTTCCCCTGCGATCTGGTCCCGCATCTGCTGCAAGCGGCAGAGGACGCAAACACCGAAATCGCCCTCGCCCGCACGCCCGGCGGACGCCACCCGACGTTTGGTCTGTGGCCCACGGCCCTGCGCGACGACCTGCGCGCAGCGCTGCAAGACGGCCTGCGTAAAGTGGTGCTCTGGACCGACAAACACGGGTCCGCCACGTCACATTTCCCCGACGATGCGGCCTTCTTCAACGTCAACACCCCTGACGACCTGGCACAGGCGGAAGCCATGCTATGAGAATCTACGGCGTCACGGGCTATAAAAACGCGGGCAAAACCGGTTTGATGGAACGGCTGGTGGCCGAGATTACAGGGCGCGGCTTCTCGGTTTCCACCCTCAAACACGCGCATCATACTTTCGACGTCGATCATCCCGGCAAGGACAGCTATCGCCACCGGCATGCAGGCGCGCATCAAGTGCTGTTGTCGTCGCGCGCGCGTTGGGCGCTTATGACCGAGTTGCGCGAGAACGACGAAGCTCCACTTGCTGATCTACTGAAGCAACTCGAACCTGTGGATCTGATCCTTGTCGAAGGCTACAAACGGGACAAGCACCCCAAAATCGAGGCCTACCGGGCCGAGACGAACCACCCGGTGATCGCAAAAGAAGACCCAACAATCCATGCCGTCGCCAGCGATTGCGCAATGGATGTGACCCAACCGGTCTTTGATCTCAACGACACCAAAGCCATCGCTGACTTCATCCTGTCCGAGGTCGGGTTGTGAGCTTCGATACATTCCTTATGGTCGATTGGTCCGGCGGCAACGACCGCGGCAGGGCCCCCAAAAAGGACGCGATCTGGGTCTGTGCTGCGCGTAAAGGCATAGCCCAAACCCCCGTATATCTGCGCAACCGGCAAGTGGCCGAAAGCTGGATTGCCGATTTCCTCGGTGCCGAACGCAACGCAAACCGCCGCGTCCTGGCCGGTTTTGACTTCGCATTTGGCTATCCCAAAGGGTTCGGCAAAACCCTGACCGGCACCGACGACCCCTTTTCAATCTGGGATTGGTTCGCCGCGCGCGTCGATGACACCCCCAAGCCAACAACCGTTTTGACCTTGCAGGGCAGATCAACGCCCTGTTCCCCGGCATTGGCCCCTTTTGGGGCAATGGATTGAAGCGCGACATCCCCGACCTGCCGCGCAAGGGGTTGGCACGCACCGGCCACGGTATGCGCGAGAAGCGTGTTGCCGAAGCGGAAGCGAAAGGCGCGTTCCCCGTCTGGCAGCTATCTGGCGCTGGTGCAGTGGGCAGTCAGGTCATCATGGGCCTGCCGATGCTCGCCCGCCTGCGCCAAACCTTTGACAAGGACATCGCCGTCTGGCCGTTCGAACCCCTGACACCTGCCATTGCCATCGTTGAAATCTGGCCTTCGCTGATCGCCAAAGCGGTTAATGCTACGATGCCCGAAGGCCAGATCAAAGATGCACACCAAGTGCAATTGCTGGCCCAAACGCTGAGTGGCATGCCACCCGGCGACCTTACCCAATTGCTTGAGGTTCCGACCACAAACGAAGGCTGGATACTTGGCCTCGGTCATGAAGGGATGCTTGAACGGGCGGCATTGGGCGCACATGCCCCGCCACCTTTGAAAAACGACTGCTTCGCCATGCCGCAAGGCGCACATTGGACACCAGTCGATTACGCACTTCAGCACCTGCGCGACAAGCTTACCTGCGTCACCAGCACCGAAACTGTCGCTCTTAAAGACGCAGCCGACCGCTTTCTCGCCCAAGATGTCCGATGCGTCAGATCACACCCCCCGCCCCCAATGCCGCCGTGGACGGTTATGGCTTTGCAGGGCCCGCACCTGAGGGCATTACGCGCCTACAACTGGTCGATGGGCGTTCTGCCGCAGGCGCACCCTACCCAAAAAAGTCCCACCCGGTTATGCCATCCGCATCCTGACGGGGGCAAACCTACCCGAAGGCGTTGATACCGTCGTTCTGCAAGAAGACGTCGTCACAAACGCATCAGAGGTCAGCTTCCATGGCCCCCTTAAACGCGGGGCCAACGCGCGGGACGCGGGCGAGGACATGCTGGCGGGGCAGGTGATCCTGCACAGGGGTCGGAAAGTCACACCCGCCGACCTTGGCATGCTCGCTGCAGCAGGTGTAGGCGCAATTGAGGTCCATATGCCCCTGCGCGTCGGCATCCTCTCAACCGGGGATGAACTCCAAGAGCCCGGCGACGCCGCAAACGCTGGCCAGATTTACGACGCCAACCGCCCGATGCTGGGCGCGTTGGTGACAAAATGGGGGTACGACGTTATCGACCTTGGACGCGCGCCCGACAACCGAGACACGGTCCGTGGCATCCTTGATGACGCGTCGACCAGATGCGACGTCATATTATCGTCCGGCGGGGCCTCGGCGGGCGATGAAGACCATATGTCTGCCCTGCTGGAAGGCACCGGTTCGTTCGCGCTCTGGCGGATCGCCATGAAACCGGGACGACCTCTGGCGCTTGGCCTCTGGAACGACACCCCCGTCTTCGGCCTCCCCGGCAATCCGGTCGCGGCGATGGTCTGCGCGCTGGTCTTCGCCGCACCTTCACTTACCGTCATGGCGGGCGGCGCGTGGCAACACCCAACCAGCTATCAGCTGCCCGCCGCGTTCAGCAAATCCAAGAAGGCAGGGCGGCGCGAATACCTGCGCGCGCGCATCGAAGGCGGACAAGTTACGATCTTCGCCTCAGAAGGCTCGGGCCGCGTTTCTGGCCTCAGCTGGGCAACAGGGCTTGTAGAACTTGGCGATCCGGCGCAAAAGGTCGCACCCGGTGATCCTGTCACCTACATACCGTTCAACAGCTTTTAACCAATGAAGATCACCGTCGGCATTCCCCAAAAAGACCGCGAAGAAGCGGCGGCCCTCTACTGGAACGCCTTTGGCGAAAAACTGGGTTTTACGCTGGGGCCCAAGTATCAGGCGCTGATGTTCGTACGCTCGGTCCTGCGGCCTGACCACGGCATCTGCGCCCATGATGACGATGGCAAGCTGCTGGGCATCGCAGGTTTCAAAACCGTGCACGGATCTTTGGTCGGCGGCGGCTTTAAGGACTTGCGCCGCGTTTATGGCTGGACCAGCGCCGCAATCCGTATCTCACTTTTGGCCTTGTTGGAACGGGACGTCGAAAACGAACGTTTTCTAATGGACGGGCTTTTCGTCGCTCCTGAGGCACGCGGGCTGGGCGTCGGCACCGCCTTGCTGGATGCGGTGATTGATGAAGCCAAGCGGCGCGGCTACACCCAAGTCCGGCTCGATGTGGTCGACACAAACCCGCGCGCCAAAGCGCTCTATCGGCACGTCGGGTTCAAGGAACTCAAGACCGTCAAGATCGGGCTCCTCAAGTATATCTTTGGGTTCAACGCATCGACCACGATGGTGCGGGACGTGTAGCCTGCGGCACTATTCCTCGGGCAGCTTTGGCGCCCGCCCGACATAGTGTTTGATCAATGGCGCAGGCACCTCGGTCCCGTCATACATGAACGGCAGAACACCCTTAAACCCGGCCTTGCCGCGCATGTTTTCGATCTCTTCATCCGATTTGGTCACGCGCTGTGACATCCGCCGCCCCCATTGCGCGAGATACCCATAGAGTCGTTCAATCACATCCGCGTGGGCATCGGTTTTACCCAGATCAATGAATTCATCTGGATCGTTCTGAAGGTCAAACAGCATCGGCCTAAAACCGCCCTCGGCATGCATCATTTTCCAACACCCATCATAGACCATGAAAAGCCGACAGTCCTTGGGCTTCAGGCAATATGCTTCGGCCAGTGTCCTCCCAACAGTGCTCGCGGAATAGTCAAACTCGCTGATCAGGAATTCACGCCACTTTGGGCGCTCTCCATTCAACCAAGGCAAAAGGGAGCGGCCCTCAAGAATATGTTCCGGCACTTTACCGCCTGCCGCTTCAACAAAGGTGGCCGCGATATCCAAGCTTTCCACAAGCGCATCACAGGTTGTGCCACGGGTCGCATTGGCTTTGCGGCGTGGGTCATAGATGATCATCGGCACTTTGGCAGATTGATCGTGGAACAGTGATTTTTCACCCATCCAATGATCACCCAGATAGTCGCCATGGTCGGATGTCAGCACAATCATCGTGTCGTCCATGGCGCCGGTGTCTTCCAGAAAATCCAAAATCCGGCCCAGGTGGTCGTCACATTGTTTGATTAGGCCCATATAAGCCGGGATAACCTTTTGGCGAACCTCGTCACGCTGAAACGCCTGACCGACCTGATTTTCCATGTAGCCATTGAAAACCGGATGCGTGTTTTCCAGCTCGACCGGATGACGGCGCGGCGCGGGTACATGATCATGACCGAACATGTCATGATAGGGGGCAGGCACGATGTAGGGCCAATGCGGTTTGATATAGCTGACATGGGCGCACCACGGGCCAGTGGCTTGTTTCATGAAATCGATGGTGCGACTGGTCAGCCATGCGGTCTCAGAGTCAGGCTCGTGAATGTGTGCGGGTTTGTCGGCGTTCTCATACATCCAGCCTGAGGCAATCTGATTGCGTTCTTTCACACCGGCATTGGCGTGATCAGCCCATGGGTTGTCACTATCGGTATAGCCCTTAGATTTGAGATATTCGTTATAGGGCGAGCGGCTTTCGTCATAGTATCCGGCAATGCCCTGCGCCCAAAGACCATCATCGCGGATGAAAACATCGAACCCACATTCCGCCTGACGTGCGCCAATCACACTGTCTTCATCCAGGCCCAGGCGCTTCATCCCTTCGGTGTCAGCATGCATGTGAGTTTTGCCGATCAGCCAGCAGTCCATGCCCAGTTTGCGCAGGTGATCGCCTAAGGTCAGCTCGCCCACACGTAGTGGGAAATTGTTCCATTGTGCCCCATGGCTGGAAGGGTAACGCCCGGTGTAATAGGACATCCGACTGGACCCGCAGATCGGCGACTGCACATAGGCATTCGTAAACCGCACCCCCATACTGGCAACGCGGTCAAAGTTGGGTGTCTGCAAATGCGGATGCCCGGCACAGCTGAGGTAATCAAATCGAAGTTGGTCATACATTATGAAAAGAATATTCATGGCTTCTGTCACTCCCAAAAAATAGCGAGCTTTCGAGGTGTCGTACCAGAAGCTCTCGATAGAGTTACGTGTGATCTGCCCAAACTATTCCATTTGCAGCGCTGCTCTTTCAAGTTGCGTGGGTCTAGCTGAACAACAAGACCGCCACCGGTCGATACTTTGGAAGTCGGCAATGGGTGTTCGCCATCAGCATGTATTTTGATGAAATCCGAAGCTCCCCTCAAAAACTAAACTATTCGGTTCATTTTTACTTGCAATCTAAACTGAACTGTTTAGTTATGCTTTGCGAACAGATGTTATCAAGAAGGAACCACATCATGCCACGTATCTTCTTTGCCCTCACCGCCGCCGCCTTCGTCATGGCCGCTGCCCCCGCTTCTGCCCTGTCGTTACAAGTCAGTTTTCCCACGTTGACATATCCGCCTCAGCCCTCCCCTGAGGTCAGCCAAGGATGCAGCGACGTAACGACACTTTCTGGCGAGACTTGCACAGCACCAAGCAAGTAACGCCACGACAGCGATGGGGCCCCTCGTCCCCATTGGCCCCATCGCTGCTATCTCCTTGCTGCAAATGAACTGATCGGTTTATAATGGTGGCCTGAGGAGGAGCACCGCACATGCCCGACGGCACAGTCGAACCCAAAAAAGGCCGGAAATTTGATCAGGTGTTGGAAGGCGCCAGACAGGTGTTCCTATCTGACGGTTTCGAAGGGGCCTCGGTCGATGATATCGCCAAGGCGGCGGGTGTCTCGAAGGCAACGCTCTACAGCTATTTCCCCGACAAACGCTTTCTTTTCATGCAGGTGGCAAGGACCGAATGTGCACGTCAGGCGGATCACGCGATTGAGACGATCAACATGGATGCGCCTGTGCGACAGGTTCTTTGTGATATCGCGATAGAAATGGTCGATTTCATTACATCCGAGTTCGGAAAGCGCATTTTTCGCATCTGCGTCGGCGAAAGCGACCGTTTCCCAGAGCTTGGCCGCGAGTTCTATGAAAGTGGCCCCTTGTTGATCCGCGAGCGTCTTGTGGATTTCTTCCACAAAGCGGTGGATCGTGGCGAACTTGAGATCGTGGACTATGAACTGGCCGCCGAACAGTTCCATGAATTGTGCAAAGCCGACCTTTTCCCGCGCATGGTCTTTAACATGACCGACGAATTCACTCGCGCGGAAAAGATGCGTGTGGTCAACGGTGCGGTTGAGATGTTCATGGCGCGGTATGGGGTTTAGACGTCAGAGATTGGCGATCACCTGAAAGATAGCCAGCTCAGCCTCAGAGAATGCGTCACTTTCATCATTCATTTCCAGACCATTCAGCGCGTAGGCAAAACTAAGATTTCGTTCCCGATCATACCAGACTCCACCGTTGAACCCGTAAGCATTGCCAAAATGCCCAACCAAGGGACGCGGATAGAACAGTGGTGCGTCAAAGATTTGCACCCCTGCCCCATAGCTTTCAAACACCCCGTCTAGATAGTTCCCCGGACCCATCTGGGGCGTCCATAACGCCGTCGGCTCGCCGAGCCCGCAGGCAATATCCAACATCCCCTCCAAAGAGGTGCGTAATCCGCCTTGAGGAGAATAGATGCCAGGATTATGCCCCTGTTTCGCGGGCTCGGGCGGTTGATCCACTTGCGCCAGAAATGCGGCACCGGACCGCCGATACGTCGGCAAAGCACTCTGACGATCCGCGTCAGACACCCCCACCCAATTGAACCCAGCCCTTTTTGGCAGAAACGGCGCGACCGCATCTGGAAACGCCAATCCTGACAGCGCCTCAATCACTTCCGCCAAGACAATGTATCCCAAGTTGGAATAGCAAAACTGCGCGCCCGGTCGCGCATCAAACACCGCTCGCTCGGCACAAAAGGCGCGCAGGGTTTGATGCGGTGGAATCAAGTAACCCGCGTCATCGTCCAGACCGGCAGAGTGACTTGCCAACATCCCCAACGTTACTGGCCGTTCGGGGAACTTCGGATGCTCAAGGGTCCACCCCAAAATTTTGGAAACATCCGTATCCCACGTGGTGACCGTTGTGTCGACGAGGGACGCCACGACCCGCCCCACAACGACCTTGGATACTGACGCGACCCGAAACATGGTCTGCGGCGTGACGTTCAAAAAAGGCGCATGGCTGATCGCGAAATGCCGCTGCCCTCCTTGCGCGACGGCCATACCGCAAAACGCAAAAGGCCCGGTCAATGACCGGGCCAAGACGTCTAAAGAGGCTGTCTTCAAAACTCGACCACCGCCCGAATGGATTTACCTTCATGCATCAGATCAAAGCCCTTGTTGATGTCATCAAGGCTCAGCTTATGCGTGATCATCGGATCAATTTCGATCTTACCCTGCATGTACCAGTCGACAATCTTGGGCACATCGGTTCGGCCCGACGCCCCGCCAAAGGCCGTCCCGCGCCAGCTACGGCCGGTGACCAGTTGGAACGGCCGCGTCGAAATTTCAGCGCTTGGCAGGAGCTACGCCGATGATGATGCTTTCGCCCCACCCTTTATGGGCGGCTTCCAGTGCCGTGCGCATTACACTCACGTTGCCGGTGGCATCAAAAGTATAATCCGCGCCGCCGCCAGTCAGTTCAACCAAATGGGCGACCATGTCACCCTCAACATCGGTCGGGTTCACGAAATCCGTCATACCAAACTTTTCGGCCATCGGAATCTTGCCGGGGTTCAGGTCCACACCAACGATCTGATCGGCGCCTGCCATCCGCAGCCCCTGAATAACGTTCAGACCGATGCCCCCCAGACCAAATACAATTGCCGTCGACCCAATCTCGACCTTGGCGGTGTTGATCACTGCACCAATGCCGGTGGTCACACCGCAGCCGATGTAGCAAATCTTGTCGAATGGCGCGTCCTCACGGACCTTCGCGAGGGCAATCTCGGGCAGCACCGTATGATTGGCAAAGGTCGAGCAGCCCATGTAGTGCAAAATCGGCGTCCCATCGAGCATCGAGAAACGCGACGTGCCGTCCGGCATCACACCTGCGCCTTGGGTCGAACGGATCTTCTGGCACAGGTTCGTTTTGGGGTTCAGGCAATAATCACACTCGCGACATTCCGGTGTATAAAGCGGGATGACATGATCACCGGGTTTCAGGCTGGTGACACCTTCACCAACCTCAACCACAACGCCTGCACCTTCATGGCCCAGAATGGCGGGAAACATGCCCTCGGGGTCAGCACCGGAAAGGGTAAACTCGTCGGTATGACAAATGCCCGTTGCTTTAATTTCAACCAGAACCTCGCCCGCTTTGGGGCCTTCAAGATTCACTTCCATCACCTCAAGCGGTTTGCCCGCTTCAAGTGCTACAGCCGCACGTGTACGCATGTCGATCAACTCCCTATTACTTGAAAGGACGATCAGGCAAATGCAGCGAAATTTCAACTCCTCTGTGCAGCGTGGCTTGCGTTTGCGGCGAAAGGCGCGACAATACCGCTATGAAACGAATTATTGCTCTTATCGCTCTGGCCGGATGCACGGTCACCCAACCGCCCCTTCCACCACAACTTGAAGACACCTGTGGTGCCAAAGAATTCACCGACTTGATTGGCCAAGACGCCACGGCGCTTGAAACAACGCTGCTGCTGGGGCCCGTCCGCGTGATCCGCCCGGGCGATATGGTCACAATGGACTTTCGGCCAGATCGGGTGAATTTCAAGATTGACGAAAACGAAACAATCCAGGCCATTGACTGCGGCTAAATCTGTGGGGGAAACGAAGTTCCCCGATGTCACGAACTGGGTGGGGGCTATTGACCGCAACATCGGGGTAGCATTTCGCTATGAACATAACGTCGCAATCAGTTGTGTTCCCAGTTGGCAACCGCCGCGGCACTGTGGTGTTCATTTTAAGGCATAAGAAAGGCAGCCGCAGATGAACCCTTGATTTTGAAGGGGTTTGGCGCAACTCTACAGTATGACATTCCAGCTAGCCTCGCAGTTCCGCGCCCCTGAACAGGTGGCTTTCCACCGCACAGAGCTTAACGTGATTCTCAGCCTTTATGGGCGCATGGTCGCCGCCGGTGAATGGCGTGACTACGGCATGTCGCACCTCCGCGATGTTGCCGTATTCTCGGTCTTTCGGCGGACGGCAGAAAACCCGCTCTATAAGATCGAAAAGCGCCCCAAACTGCGGCTAAAACAAGGGCAATACGCGGTGATCGGCATGGACGGACAAATCCTGAAACGGGGCAACGACCTGAGGCAGGTGCTGCGGGTGCTGGAGCGCAAACTGATTAGAGCCGTCGACTAAAGCCGCTTGCGCGCAATCACTGGGCCATCACCCTGCGCCTCAATCCGCAAAACCGCACGTTCAATTGGCTCATAAAGCGTTGCCATATGATGCGCATTCGCGTGGATCATCGTCTCAGCATCCACCATCATGCCAACATGGCCTTCCCAAAAGATCAGATCACCGCGCTGGTAGCCCCCTCAAACGGCTGACCCAGGCCATTCCGCTGCATGTCACTGTCGGCAGGACACGGGATGTTGCAGGCACCCAACGCCGCTGCCACAAGACCCGAGCAATCAATGCCAAGCGTTGAGTTTCCACCCCACAGATAGGGCACGCCAAAATGCAGCTGCGCGACCGTGGCCGGATCAGTGAAAGGCCGGTCCAGCCCGCGCAAATGGCTTTTCGGAACAAAACCGACGTTGGTTTCAAAGAATTTGCGCCGCTCATCCAATACGGTCACACGCGCACCAAAGGGCAAACTGTACCGATCTGCCGATTTGAAATCTTCGGCGGCATAAGCATGTGTCGCAACTGTCGCCACAAAATGCGAGGGCGATGTGATCTGGCCCAAGGCTTCACTCTGGACGTATCCGACGTAACCGTCTGCGGCTTGCAAAAAGGACCACCCTTCAAAGTCCTCAAACACCACAGCTTCTGCCCCCATCAACAACTGCCGCTCACGCGACCCATCCGGGCTGGCACATAGATCAACCACAGGCGCAGCGATCATTGCAGGCGCGCCCTCGACATACCTCTCCGCCTCTATCTGCCCGGCTAGATGCATCGCCGCCACGCGGCCATTAGCAGGTGTCAGGCGACGGTCACTCACAGGTTCAGCATCTCTGGCAAGGCTTCAAGCACGGCGCGCGCGCCCATGCCAACACCGCCACGTGGGCGCGCAGGGGCCGCACTTGGCTGCCAGCCATAGATATCGAAATGCATATAGGGGCTTTCCACAAAGCGGCGTAGAAACAATGCCGCCGTAATTGACCCGGCAAAGCCACCTTTCGGTGCATTGTCCAGATCAGCAATCCCCGGCTCGATCATCGCCTCATAGGGTTCATGAAACGGCATCCGCCACACCGGATCAGCCACCTTGCGAGCGGCCTTGGCCACCGCATCGGCATGGGCGTCATCATCAGTATAAAACGGCGCAATATCGGGGCCAACAGCCACACGCGCAGCGCCGGTCAACGTCGCCATGGAAATCACCAAAGCCGGATCATCTTCGTCAGATAGCGTCAGCGCATCGGCCAGCACCAGACGCCCCTCTGCATCGGTGTTGTTAACCTCAACCGTCAATCCCTTGCGCGAGGTCAGAATATCCTGTGGGCGGAACGCGTTACCATCAATGCTGTTCTCTACGGCCGGGATCAGCACCCGCAGGCGCAACGGCAACTCCGACGCCATGATCATATGGGCCAGCCCCAGCACAGTGGCCGCGCCGCCCATATCCTTTTTCATCAAACCCATTGAACTACCCGGTTTGATATTCAAACCCCCGGTGTCAAAACACACGCCCTTGCCCACCAGAGTTAGCTGCGGACCTGCATCACCCCAGCGCATATCAATCAATCGAGGTTGCCGATTGGAGGCACGACCGACCGTATGAATCATCGGGAAATTGCTGGTGATCAGGTCATCGCCAGTGATGACATTGATCCCCGCATAATGCTCAACCGCCAAGGTCCGCGCCGCCTCTTCCAACTCATCCGGTCCCATGTCAGACGCTGGTGTATTGATCAGCTCGCGGGTCAACGCCTCGCCGTTCGCAATAATGGCGATTCGGGCCGCATCAACGGTTTCTGGCGCCACCAGCCCCGCGATGGGCGAGGATGGTTTGACATAACGGTCATAGCTATAGCCCGCCAGAAGCCACGCAAGCGCGGCTTCATCCAGCGCGTCACCCTCCAGACCGCTCATAATCGCATATGTCCCTTCTGGCAGTTTGCGCGCCACAGTCCCCATATGAAAGCGGTCGCGCGCCCGCTTTGCGGCGCTGCCGTAACCCACCAAAACCTGCGCCAATTCACCCTGTTGACCCGGCATCACCAAGACCTGGCCAAGTGAGCTAAGCAAACCCCTGCGCCTCGGCCCAGGCACGCGCCTCGACGGTCAGTTGGGCAAGTGCTGCATCAACGGCATCTGCCGCGACAACATGAACGGGGACGACAGCGTCGGTCGGTTCGGCGAATGCCAGCGGCATGATGTATCCTCTTGGTTATGGTCAGACACAACCTGAACCAGTGACCATAAAGCTGCAAGACAGCATCGCTCTTTGCCAAAGAGATCCACCTTAATGGAGCATCACGCAAAAACCCCAATACGATGGGTAAGCGCATCATATCAAAACCAAGATCTGAGACGGCTGAAGACATCCGGATCAAACGAAACAACAATTGCATGATCAGCCTAGAAGGCTAAGTGAAAGTCATCAAAAAGTAGAAGTCACAAGCATCATCTCGCCTTGGACGGTGATAAGAGAGGGTGAGCAACATTACCCCTTTTGGGTCCCGGCTTTACTTGACTACAAATCCCGAAACTCCCACACCTCGGATACCGCCACATCAAAGCTACGCTCCAGGCGGGCCATCGTTGCGTCCAACGCGATCCCATCTTCTTGTGCCAGACAGGTCAGCACATGACCCACGGCAATTGCCACCTCGGTCAGACCCAACTGATCGGCGACGGCCGCAATGCGGCGCGCGGGTCGTTCCATTGTTGTAAAAGTCTGCTCGGCCATCGCACGCTGTAACATGTCCAGCCGCATCGCGATATCTTCCAGCATACGGCAGACGATCTCTTCTGCCTCATGCATATCGCGCTCTGCAAATAACCGTGACAGGGGCACCGGATCAAAGTGCATTTGATGATGGCAAGACAGAGCAACAACATCTTTCGATGCATCTGAGGCGGGTGCAGGGAAGCGCGTGATATTTTCCATGGCAGTGGTTTTAGGAAAGCAAGGTTCCCAGAAGGTTGAGACGGCGATGAAAAATCTCTCGAAATTCAGAAAAATGCGACGTATCTGTGCAGGAACAACATCGACATCGACGAGGGTCGTTTTGGATGCCTATGTCTCCAGGTTCGATGGGGTTCAAAGTGATCGTGGCACGTGCAATCCAGCGCATGAATTTCTCGACCTGCAATATTGCGGCCTCTCGCACAGGTCAGTCATCGCAATGCGTCTTTCACTGATCTGCGATACTTACGACCAACGGGAAGCTCACGGCCATCTTTCAGCACCACACAAGGGGTCCCGTTGCGATACCGCAAGGCCTTGACCGCATCGCGCGCCACCCACCAAGATCGGTGGAGCCTGATACCGTAGGCGCCAAGGTCATCTGTAGCCTCCTGAAGCGTTGCTCTGATCAATGTCTCGCCAAGCGGTGTTTCGGCCCTGATGTAGTGGTCTTGGGCATGCAATAGCAGCAGCTCTCTACCCAAGTGATGGGGCAGTTGATCAAGCCACGCGGGGTCCGGTCGTGGCGCGGCGGCGGGTACGGGTGCAATGCCACCTGTCTGGGCCGCCTCAAACAAAACCGCAACTGCGAAACAGATCACGATCACATAGGGTAGAAGTCCTTTTACATCCGCCCAAAATGGCGTTTCAAAAACAACCGTGTGAAACCCTGCCAACCAAACCGCCACCGGTATACCGGCAACGAAGGAACCGATCCCGACACTTACGATGGCATGGGTCCCATACCGTTCCGCCACTGTCGTGACGGCGAAACAAACCAGATATCCAAGCCAAAATGTCGTGGTGACAGCAAACACCCAATATGCGGTTCGCAAGGGTATCGCCAAAGCGTCATATGTCCCGAAAGGCCCCGTTAGTCCGACAACGAAACCCGTCCCCAACAGTCCCAACCAGAAACGCCCGCTGCGCGCCAAAATCAGTGTTTCTGCAATGGTTTCCCCCAGGACCGTGTCGTTCGCGACTTTTCTCATGCCGTTGACGCCAGCCCTGTTTCGTTCGCTCTGCCCGAAGGTTAGCAGGCCAAGACAACGCCAGCAACGCAAGGCAACCCACCAATATCAAGGAGACCATCTTGCCCACTCACTACGTTTATCTGATCGCCTCAGTCATCGCCGAAGCCGTGGGGTATTCGGCATTGAATGCCAGCGCACAATTCACCAAGTTCTGGCCGTCATTACTGGTTATTGCGGGGCTTGGGGGCTCGTTTTACTTTCTGACGCTGGCGCTAGAGCACATGCCTCTCGGAATCACGTACGCGCTGGCATCTGGGCTTGGGATCATTGTGGTCGCTTTGGCGGGTATCCTTGTTTTTGGCCAACAACTTGATCTGGCCGCTGGCGTCGGCCTAACGCTGATTGTTGCCGGAATAGTTGTCATTAATGCACTGTCAGATTTTGCTGTGCACTAGGAGGCCGCTCCGGTCGCACCCAACGACCACAAGAGGGATCGGAGAAACGGCAATCAAAGGCGCCGTGTTCGGCGGCGCTACACCGCCCAGTCCACCGATTGCATTTCGCGCAGACGGCTTGCAGTCCGCTCAAACTCAAACGAACCCGTGCCTTCTATGTACAGCATCTCGGGCTGGGCCGTTGCCGAACAGATCAACTGTACCTTGGCTTCATATAGTGCATCAATCAGGGTCACAAAGCGCTTGGCTTCATTGAAGTTATGCCGCGACAGTGCGGGCACGTCCTCTAGAATCAGGACGCGCACCGCCTCTGCCAGCGCAAGATAATCACCCGCCCCCAAGGGCCGCCCGCAAAGATCAAAGAATTTCGCCTTGGCGACCCCATTATGATAATCCGGCAATTCAACCTGGCGGCCTTTCACATGGAGCACCAGCGGCTGAGATTTTCCATTGCTCAGGCGCGCCCAGATATCCGCTATCGCTTGGCGAGCGTCATCATCAATGGGCGTAAAGTAACTCGGTGTACCGGCCAGCCGATCCTGACGGTAGTCCGTTTCACTCGCCAGTTCATGCACCACCATCTTCTCTTTCAAAAGAGCGATGAACGGCGTGAAAAGCTGACGATTGAGGCCATCCTTATATAGATCATCGGGCGGTCGGTTCGATGTGCTCACAACGACAACACCGCGCGCAAACAATGCCTCAAACAAACGGCCCACCAACATTGCATCGGTGATGTCAGAAATCTGCATTTCATCAAACGCCAAAAAGCGAACCTCATCTGCCAGTTTCCCCGCAACGGGGGCAAGCGCATCATCAACGCCCCGTTTGCGCGCCTCGGTCATCTCAGTATGGACCCACTGCATGAAAGCATGAAAATGGCGGCGCTGTTTGGGGGCATCGACCTGATCATAGAGCAGATCCATCAGCATGGATTTACCGCGCCCTACACCACCCCACATGTAAAGGCCGGGAATGGCATCAGGGGCTTTGCGAAAGAAACCACTGCGTTTCACAGGTTCTGCCAAGGCTGCGCGTACCCGCTCCAGCTCTGGCAGGACAGCAAGCTGCGCGTCATCTGCATGAAGTGTGCCCGCATCGACGGCCTGCTGATATGCCTGTTGTACTGTCATCTGAATGGGATAACGTGCAGTTTACGCAATGAAAAGCAGGCCATATCAGCCACGCAGCGCAGCACGTATCGCGTCAGCCAACTCTTTGCGATGCGTGTAGGGCAAACCATGGTCCGCTTCTGCAACAACCTCTTGGCGGGCATCGCGGTTCCACAAGCCCAACAGACCAACAGCGCGCAACGGTATGATCGGGTCCACCCCACCCCATATTGCTGTCACAGAGATACCCTGCCGGAAAAGCTGGCGATGGTCGTCTTCCTGATCGTCGGACAACATCCCACGGCGGCTGGACAAGATAGCCTAAGCAGATAGCCCCGGCGCGTCAGCTCCAGTCGTTGTGCCTGCAAGACCGCATCAATTTGAGGGGTTTCACCACGCGCTGGAATGGACTTGAGGATGCGATTATGCGCAAACATTGCATGCGCCCAATCGCCCAGACCCGGCACGCGGCGGCAAAATCGTGCAAATGCGCTTTCATTGGTTTTCAGACCTGCACTTGCGATCAGGACCACACGCTTAACGCTATGGGGATACTCGGTGGCAAAGGCCGTGGCGATACTGCCACCCATGGAATAGCCTGCAATTGTCAGTTCTTCCGTGATGCCGTGGTAAGCGCAAAGGTCCGAAAGCTGGCGCAGGAAAAACGCCCGGTCCTGCTTGCCCTTTGGCGCATCGGACAAGCCGCGCCCATAGAGGTCGTACATCAATACGCGGTACCCCAAACGGCCCAGCGCATCGGCCACGCCATCAACCGCAATCATTGGTGACGCAACACCATGCACAACGACCGCGACCGGACCCCGGGCCGAACCTGCCCACCTGCAATGTGTCACACCTTGCGAAAGCTGAACAAATTCGCCGCGCGCGCCATGACGCTCGGACGGACCCACAACAGGACGGCGGCGTTCAATCATGAAGGGGCGCGCTGCGATCACGGCGACAGCCAACACCAACAAAGGAACCAAAAACCAGACCAGCACCGTATTTGCCTTTCACACGACCTCGGCGCGCCTCATAGACTTAACTTGACCAGGCTTCCAGTATGTACCTCGCCGTCATCAAATCCAGATGCGCACCGCCGCCGTTCTTAAACAGGGTAATCTCGTCGGGATTATGGCGTTTGAACTGATCTAACTGATAATAATCGGCAATAACGTCGTCAGGTTGAAAGGTTCCTGCGGCAATCGGAATTTTCAGCTCTCCGATATGGCCGATGGTCGTTTCACGGCTATCGACAAATACCCGTGCCCGGTTCAGCGCATTATCATCCACTTCACGCATATCCGGGCGGTAAGCGCCAATCAGGTCAACATGCTGGCCGGGTTGCAGCCAATCGCCCCTGATGACGGGGTCGGTAGACATGGTGGCAGATGCAATTACATCGGCACCACGAACAGCGGTCTCCAGATCTTCGGCAATCATAATGTCGGGGAATGCGTCTTGCATATCCTTCGCACCCTGTGGTGAACGATTCCAAACGGTGAACTGCGCCTCAGGAAAGGCCGCGCCATAAGCCTCGCGGAGCGAATGGCCGACGGTGCCTGCACCTACAATCAGGATGTTCTTGCTATCCGGTCGGGCCAGACGCCGTGCAGCCAGCAGGCTATCACCAGCGGTCTTCCATTTTGTCACCAAGGCGAAATCAAGGATCGCCTCCAACGCCCCATCCTTGCCGGAAAACAGGTTTACCGCCCCGCCGATCGCAGGTTTGCCCGCCGCCTTATTGCCCGGAAAAATCGTGGCGCATTTCACCGCCAATCCAAGTCCCGCGATCCAAGCCGACCGGTTCAACAGCGTGTTGTCGCCCTCGTACATAAGCACATCCGCCACATCTGCCTTCGGCCCTTCGTGTCCCGCCGCCAAGGCATCGGTCAACGCCAGCCAGTCAAGGTTCTTCTGGCCTTCCGCAAAAGGGATCATCACCGTCATGCCGCGGCCTCCTTGCTTAGCAATCCTTCCGCCACCAGCCTGTCCGCCCACCCCTGCGGCCCTTCAAACAGATGTGTCTGCCACCCCCGCGCCGCAGCAACGGCGACGTTATCAGGCCGGTCATCAGCGAAGAGCAAACCATCGGGGGGTACGCCACAGTCATCCTCAACCATCTGGTAGATATCAGCCTCTGGCTTGATTACACCCATATGTCCCGAGATGTAGCGGCGATCAAATTCACTCAAAAACGGATACACCGGCTCGGCCACCTCAAACGTTTGAATACCAAAATTGGTCAGTGCAAAGACCGGCACCCCTGCCGCGCGCAACGCCCGCAGCAGTCGCACGGAGTGGTCAATCGCAGGGGCCGCCATTTCAATCCACCGATCATGCCACATCATGACCTCATCGTGCCAGACCGGGTGCGCCTTTGCCGCGGCCGTAATTGTGTCGCGGAAATTGCCACCACGATCCACCTTGTCATTGACCCCATGCAAATCAATCGCCGCAAACATTGCCATGCGCCGCTCTCTGCCGATCTCACGATCAAAGAACCGCTCCGGTTGCCATTCGATCAGCACGTTCCCGATATCAAAAACAACTGCCTGAACGTCAGCCATAGCCTCTCCTATCCTCATTCGAACCGTAGCCTACCGCCGAAAAGGCCGTTGTAAAACAGCCGGTTTTGTTTGCGCGTCGCGCCAGATCGCAAACAACCCCGCCCCAAGGATCAACGCCATCCCGAAATAGTCCCAACCGCCTGGAAACTCATCAAATACCAGCATGCCCCAGACAACGGACATCGGCAGCGCCAGATACTCAAACGGTGCCACGTAGGATGCTTCGGCCACACGGTAGGCCTGAGAGATCAGATACCCCGCAACCGCGATGCCAATCCCGATGATCAGGAAAACCGGATAGTCGGCAGGCAAAGGCCAGCTCCATGCGCGAAACAGGAAGGCCAGCGATGGATCAGACTGATCACCAAAACGACCATCGCCAACGATCAGCCCAAACATCACCCCCACGATGATGAACATGATCTGGATATAGAAGGCCATGGTTGCAGCACTCTCGGTGCCACCAATCCGGCGCGTAATGATATGAATGCCCGCATAGCAAAACGCCGCCGCCAATGGCAGGAGCGATGCCACCTGAAATGCGGCGGTTCCGGGGCGCATCATGACCAAGACCCCGACGAATCCCACTGTAATCGCAGCCCAGCGCCGGGGGCCGACAACCTCGCCCAGGAACAGCACGGAAAAGAGCGTTATGACCAAAGGGCTGATAAAAAAGATCGCCACCGCATCAGCCAAAGGCATCGCCGCCAACCCTAGAAAGAACGTCATATTGGCAAACACGACGCAGAGCCCGCGCAGCATATGCATCTTCAGCTTCTTGGTGCGCGCTATCGCCCAGCCCGTCGTTAGCGGCGCGATCAACAGAACAATAATCAGCAGCCCGATGACGGACCGGATCAGCACCACCTGATGCAGCGCATAACCGCCACTCAGAAACTTGATCGCCACATCATTGATCGAAAAGAAAACAACGGCGATCGCCGCACAAAGCGCACCCAGCTTGGCGGGCGACATCTGCATCATAACCGTGCCGCCGCCCGCAGCGCACGTTCCAGCCCGTCCAAAAACCGTGCCCGATCCGCCTTGCCAAAGGGCTTGCCACCCCCTTGCCGAAACGGATCGGCCGCGCGCATATCCGCCATCAGATCACGGGTCGCCAGCACATTTCCGATATTGGCCTGAGTCAGCGCCTCGCCGTTGTGCTTAAGCACCAACGCGCCATTCTCGATACAGCGCGCCGCCAAGGGAATATCGCCGGTGATCACCACATCACCCTTGGTCGCACGATCCGCGATCCACATATCGGCCACATCCGGGCCATCCGGCACCACGACGGTTTCGACAAAGGGATTGGCCGAAGGGCGAATGCCGCCGTTCGATACCACGAACATCTTCATCTTATGTCGTGTGCCGACACGTTCCACCTCAGCCTTCACCGGGCAGGCATCGGCATCAACGTAGATCACGCGTATAACGCCTCTGCATGGAAGGCGACGTGATCCTCCATGAAGGTCGCAATGAAGAAATACGAATGGTCATACCCCTTCTGCAATCGAATCTGACCTTGCTGTCGCTTTGCCGCCATCGCCTGGGCAAAGTGTTCGGTCCCCAACAAATCACCAAACTGATCGTTGGTCCCGGTATCAATCAGGATCGGGCCATCAAACCCCGGACCCTGCATTAGTAAAGTCGAATCATGCGGCCCCCAGTTTGCCTCATCCCCCCAATAAGCGCTGAACTGCTTGCGCCCCCAATCGCTGGCGGTTGGATGACAGATGGGCGCAAAAGCCGACACCGATTTGAAGCGCCCCGGCAGAGCCATCGCCATCGTCAGCGCGCCGTGGCCACCCATAGAATGGCCGGTGATCGACTGGCGCGACATGTCGAGCGGGAACTTCTCTGCCAGCAACGCAGGCAATTCATCCGTCACATACGTCCACATTTTGAAATGGGTGTCCCAAGGGGCCTCGGTCGCATCAATGTAAAACCCGGCCCCCTGCCCCAGATCATAAGCTTCATCATTCGGCACATCATCGCCGCGCGGCGAGGTATCAGGATAGACCAGCGCAATCCCCTGCTCCGCTGCCCATGCCTGTGCACCTGCCTTTGTCATCGCATTCTCATGGGTGCAGGTCAGACCAGAAAGAAACCACAACACCGGCACAGGGCCATGTGCAGCCTCTTCTGGTAAAAACACCGCAAAGGTCATGTCACAGGAACAGACGGTGGAGGCATGCGAATAGACGCCCTGTGTCCCACCATAACAGCGATTTTCCGAGATCGTTTCCATGGGCTTTCCCTTTCGTTTGTCCAAGGGCTAGCGCAGGTTCAGAAGGTTGTCACCCACGCAATGACGAGCGATACCGTTACAACACTCGCCAAGGTCGACAACAGGATCGAGGCAGAGACCCGCGTGGGTGCCACGCCATAGTGTTGTGCAAGGATATAGACGTTGCCCGCCACAGGCAGTGCCGCCGCCGCAATCATCACACCGGCGGCATAAGGATCGACATCAAAGACAAAGAGTGCGGCAACAGCAACGGCAGCCGGATGCAGCACCAGCTTGCAAAACGACAACCAACCGGCAATCGCGATGCGCTCGGCTGATTTGCTGGCCAGCGAGGCACCAATTGCAAACAACGCACCAGGGGTCGCCGCCGCACCCAGCAGGCTCAAAAAATCATTCACTGGCCCGGGGATCGGCACATCGTTGGCGGATACGATCAATCCTAGTGAAATCGACACGATCATCGGATTCTTGATCAGGCCAACGGCAACTGTCCACAAAATCTTGGGCGACATCCGGCCATCGCGTGACCCTGTGATCAGAATGACGATCAGGCTGCCGAAAACGATCAGATCAACGGCCAGCACCATCATCACCGGGCCGACGGCACCCTCGCCCAGCAATAGCACAAGCATCGGAATGCCCAGAAAACCGACATTCCCGATCACCGCACATTGCCCTTCAACAGCCGCCTCGGTCATTGGCACGAACCGGCGGCGGGCCGCGCGCACTGCGACAAGGTAGACAACCGTCGTCGCACTCAAATAGGCCATGACGAATTGCCAATCGAGGATCGCGCCCAATGAAAGGTTCGCCGAGAAGCGAAACAGCATCGCCGACAGCGCGAAATAGAAGACAAACTTCGTCAGATAGGCTGTCGCCTCTTCCGAGAAAAACTTTGTGACACCAGAGCCATAGCCCAAAGCGATGATCATGAAGAAAGGCAGCGTCTGAAGGAAGATGTCCAACATGGCCGTTAGTCAAACGTACCCGTAGACCGGCCCAACAGCATAAAGGCGCGCGCCGTGCGTGTTTCAGCCAGTTCAAGCAAATCGGTGTCAGTCGCATGTTCCTCAAAGCTGACCAACATCTGGTCAAAGCAACGCAGGAAATGATGCACCGAATCCCGGAAAATCGTATCCTCGCGCGTGCGTCGACTAACCAAAGACAACGCAGCCTGATCCCTGATCCCGCCCAGGCGGTCCACCGCCTTACCCCGCGCGCCCTTGGCAAACTGGCGCCACAGATCAGCGGGGGCCGGGGCGGGGCGCAGGTCATCGGTGTAAATGCCGTCTTGCGACAACAACGTCAGCACATCCTGGCTTGCCTGCACCAGCTTGCGCGCACCACGGTCACGCAGGGCGCGACGCAAAGCCGCAAAACCCGCGACATCATTCTCATCATCGGGGAAATTCAAAGCTGTGATAAAGTCAGGGCGATCAACCGGCGGGTTTTCATCCACCTGAGGCGTCTCTAGGGCCAACGCAGGCTGATCTGCCGGGGCTTGCGGCGCCGCGCGTGGCACAATCAAGCGTGACACTTCGCGACGCGAAGAAAATCCGGATTGCGGCGTCGCCCCCCTGGCGCCGCAGGTGGTTGGGGTTGAACCGCAGCGGTAGATGCGGTTTCGACCGCGGGTGGTGCCGCCTGCGTCTCGACCGGCGGAGCGGGTGGGGGCGTCTGTTGCGACGTCAACTGACTGCTCAGCCGGTGCACTTCGGCCTGCGTACGATACAGATCCTCGCGCAGATGGCGGGCTGTACGCGCCAATAATGTTGCGATCCAGATTAGCCCTGCGGGGACGAACACGGCGATCATCACCAAAACCCAATGGCCCACGGCAAATCCACTGTCAGGACCCGCGCCCGACATCGACACCCAAAAGAAAATGCCGATCACCACAACCCAACCCACCGCAAAGGCGATCGCCGTCCCCTCACCAGTGGTCAGTCCTTCGGCCTCGCGGGCGCTATTTGAAATGGGTTGCTGCGACATGGATCGCGCACGTCCTATTTGTAACTAATCGACAATATCTCGTAACTACGCGTACCGCCTGGCGTCCGCACATCTACGCTGTCACCTTCGTCTTTGCCGATCAAGGCACGCGAAAGCGGCGACTTCATATTCAGCTTCCCGTTTTCGATGTCAGCCTCGTATTCGCCCACGATCTGATAGGTCTTTTCCTCGTCGGTCTCTTCATCAACCAATTCAACAGTCGCACCAAATTTGATGGTGCCGGAAAGCTTGGTCGGATCAATGACATCGGCCAGCGATATCACGCCCTCAAGCTCTTTCACACGGCCCTCGATGAAGGACTGCTTTTCCTTGGCGGAATGATACTCGGCATTCTCGGACAGATCGCCATGCTCGCGCGCCTCTGCAATCGCGCGGATAATCGCAGGGCGTTCCACCGATTTCAGATGCTTGAGCTCTGCATCCAGCTTGTCAAAGCCAGCTTGGGTCAGCGGTATCTTGTCCATCGTCACTCCCCTCCCGGGGCAAAAAGTAGAAATCCAGCGTTCATAGTCTATTAGCGGCGCGCCAAGTCAAGGCTTTGCCGCGATTTGATGTCGCGTGAGCCAGTTTTGACGTCGTGTCTTGATTGCCCCGTAGTCTTCCTTGAGGTAACCGTTGCGGCAGCGAATTGAAAGGGCGTGCGCCCGAAGAGTCCAGAGGATGTGACATGGCCGAGATTGAACGCGAAGCGATGGAATATGACGTAGTGATCGTTGGTGCAGGCCCCGCCGGTCTGTCTGCGGCGATCCGGCTCAAACAATTGGACGCTGACCTGAATGTCGTAGTCCTTGAAAAAGGGTCCGAAGTCGGCGCGCATATCCTGTCTGGCGCAGTCCTCGATCCGGTTGGTCTGAACAAGCTTATACCGGACTGGAAAGAAAAAGGCGCCCCGCTGAACGTGCCTGTGAAAGAAGACAATTTCTACATGCTGGGCGAGGCCGGACAAATCCGTATCCCCAACTTTGTGATGCCGCCTCTGATGAACAACCACGGCAACTACATCGTGTCGATGGGCAACGTTTGCCGCTGGATGGCCGAACAAGCCGAAGAAATGGGCGTCGAGATTTTCCCCGGGATGTCCTGTTCCGAGGTTGTCTATGGCGAAAACGGCGAAGTCAAAGGCGTTGTCGCCGGTGAGTTCGGCAAGAACCCGGATGGCACCCCCGGCCCTTCCTATGAACCTGGCATGGAACTGCACGGCAAATACGTGTTCCTAGGCGAGGGTGTACGCGGTTCGCTGTCGAAACAGGTGATCGCGAAATACGACCTTGCGGCCAAATCCGACGTCCAGAAGTACGGGCTAGGCATGAAGGAAATCTGGGAAATCGACCCCGAAAAGCACAGCGAAGGCACCGTAACCCACACAATGGGCTGGCCTTTGGAAGGCAACGCGGGTGGTGGGTCCTTCATCTACCATCTTGAAAACAATCAAGTGTATGTCGGCTTCGTGGTTCACCTGAACTACAAAAACCCGCACCTTTTCCCGTACATGGAATTCCAACGCTTCAAGCACCATCCCCAGGTGGCTGAACTGCTTAAAGGCGGCAAGCGGGTCGCTTACGGCGCACGCGCCATTTCCGAGGGTGGCTACCAATCCATGCCACAGCTCGAATTCCCCGGCGGCGCGCTTTTGGGCTGCGCCGCGGGCATGGTCAACGTGCCGCGCATCAAAGGCAACCATAACGCCATGCTTTCTGGCATTGCGGCGGCGGACGCCGCGGTTGAGGCAATCAAAGCCGGTCGCGGCGGTGATATGCTCGACGGCTACGATGACGCCGTGCGCAAAGGCGAGATCGGCGATGATCTTAAGAAAGTGCGCAACGTGAAACCATTGTGGTCCAAATACGGCCTTCTTGCCTCGCTTGGCCTCGGTGGGATGGACATGTGGATGAACACCTTCGGGATTGGTGTTTTGGGTACTTTAGCGCATGGCAAATCGGACGCCGACGCGACCGAGGGCGCAAGCAAGCACAAGGAAATCGACTATCCCAAGCCCGACGGGACATTGTCTTTCGACCGTCTGACCAACGTATCCTTCAGCTTTACCAACCACGAAGAAAGCCAGCCCGCGCACCTGCATCTGACCGACGCGGATGTGCCTGTCAGTGTGAACCTGGCTAAATACGCAGGCCCATCGGCGCGCTACTGCCCTGCGGGCGTTTATGAGTTCGTGGGTGAAGGGGCCGAGACAAAGTTCCAGATCAACTTCCAAAACTGCGTGCACTGCAAAACCTGCGACATCAAGGACCCCAGCCAGAATATCACCTGGACGGTGCCGCAGGGTGGCGACGGGCCGAACTATCCGAATATGTAAACATGAGCATCCGCGATGAAATCATAGAGTTCATCGCGGCTTTTACTGCAGTCAAACCCGAACGTCTTTCGACCGATGATGTATTCATAGGGAACGGGGTCGAAGGCGACGACGCTGATGAACTCATTATCGAGTTTAGCGAAAAGTTCGGCGTCAATATCGACGATTTTTTGGACTACTTTCACTATGTTGGCGATGAGCCACCGGGGCATCGGCGCGTTTTCCCAGTAGATGAGCAAAAGCAGATCATCCCGTTTCAGCCTGTCACAATAGACACATTTGTGCAGGCTGTGGAGATCGGGCGTTGGCCGATCGTGTATCCACAGCATACCGTCGGTGAAAGCCTGAGATGGAGACTGTTGAAGATAGCGGCGGCACCCCTGCTAGTCATGGGCATCCTTTTCCTAGTATGGGATTTTCTTACCTCCAATTGGTGAAAGGCCGAACCGAGCTTTAAGTCTTGCGCTCCGTCGTCCCTGCATAGGTGATCCGGCGCAATAGCAGCTCAAACGGCCCCTGCCGGAACCACATCCGCCAGATTGAAATCAAGACGATCAGCAAGACGGTCACGCCGATCGCAATCAAGCTGGCCGTCGTCCGGTCCACGGCCTCCCAAAGACCAAACCCATACCCTGAAAAGATGGTCGTTAGAATAATCGACTGCCCCAAATAGATGCTCAGGCTCGATCCCCCCGCGCGCAACACCCCCGCCATAATCGGCCCCGGTGGACGGTCAATGGCGGCAATCAGCCCCAAATACCCCAATGTCGCCAAAGGCGCGATGCTGAACGTTAGCGCTGCTCCTGGCAAGGGTGCACCCCATTGCCACAGGGCCGCGCCAAACAGGCTCAGCGCAACGCCGGGCAGCAAACAGACCCGCCTGGCACGGCGCCACAACGGATGGGCCGCATTGTCAATCATCCCCGACTTTACCGCCGCCAAACCAAGGCAGAACCAACCCAAGGCCGAAATGCCCTGAAACACCAAAAACACCGGCAACGTTAATGCAAACCCGATACTACGAAAAATAGCGGCATCGAGAAAGCTGCCTTCAATCATCGACATGCGCTCGATATCGAAGAACTCGGCGGGTGTTTCATCTGGCGCAAAAACCAGCAAAGGAATGATGATTGCCTGCACAATCAATAAGGCCACGCCGACGCGCACAAGGCGGCGCACCGACCAATCCCGAAACAGGTACAAGATCGAACCCGTCACGGCATAAATCACCAGAATATCACCGGGGAAAAACAGCAAGCCATGGGCTAGGCCTAACAGCAGCAAGCCAAGCATCCGATTGCGGTACACCTTACCGAAAGACAGCCCTCGCCGCGCGGAGGCCTGCATCAAGAACCCAAGCCCGACGCCAAACATAAACGAAAACAACCCATAGGTCTTCAAAAGCGCCAGCCCATGCACCAGAAACAAGGTGATATCGTCAGCCGCTGACTTGGCCACCTGATCCGCCATGCCAACCAGCGCTGAGAGGGCGATGTATTGGACATTGACGATCACAATGCCAAACAGCGCGATCAGACGCAGATAGTCCGGCAAAAGAGCGCGCCGGGTCTCGGCTTGCCTATCTTTCCCACCGGGTTGCTGTTGCATGATCTCTGTCATCGTCCACCCATTTCTTTGTGATCAGCAGCAGCGCTATGCGTATGGTGAATCTGATCCTCTTCACACCAACATAGGCACGTGACCATGGCACTCAAGATGGGCATGATTGGAGCGGCAGGTTTCGCTTAGCATATGCACATTGTTACGATAGAGAGGCGCAAATGATCTGGAAACTCGATCAATCCACCGCAACTCCCGCAGGTGCCGTCGCCTGGGGCAGTGCCGGATCAGGACCGCCGCTTGTGCTGGCGCACGGGTGGCCGTGGTCGTCGTATAGCTGGCATCGCCTTATTCCTGCATTGGCCGAGCGGTTCACTGTCTACTGGTATGATATGTCAGGTTACGGACAGTCAGAGAAATACGCAGATCAGCGCACCGGTCTTGATGTTCAGGGCCAGATCTTTGCATTCATGCTGCATCACTGGGGCCTGAATACCCCGCGTGTGATCGCGCACGACTTTGGCGGGGCCACAACACTGCGCGCCCATCTACTGCACGATTGCGTCTATGATCGCCTCGTGCTGATGAACGTGGTTGCCATGCGTCCTTGGGGATCGGATTTCTTCGATCATGTCGGACGCCATGTCGACGCTTTCACGGGCCTGCCACCGCATATCCACGAAGCTGTGGTACGCGCCTACATCAAAGGGGCGCTGGTGTCACAGATCGATTCAGATGACTTCGAGGCCCTCGTGGCACCCTGGCTGAGTGCTGAGGGACGCATCAGCTTCTATCGCCAATTCGCACAAGCAGATGAACGCTACACCGCAGAGGTTGAACCATTGTTCGGCAACATGCGGTGTCCAGTCCAGATCATGTGGGGCGAGGATGATCCTTGGATACCTCTCGCCCGTGGTCGCGCGTTGCATGAGCTAATGCCAGACGCAGGGTTTGAGACACTGCCGGGCGTCGGCCATTTGCCACAACTCGAAGCGGCTGATCGGGTGCTCGGTGCGCTCTCAGTCTTTCTAGAAGACTAAGAGCGCTTCAAGGCCTATCGCAACACAAACCCACTCGGCCATGTCAGTGTGTAATCAAGGGTGACCTCTTGCTTGTCGCCAGCGGCCACATCCAGGTCCCATTCCAGAATACCGCGCAGGCCCTCGGGGTCGCGGCGCGTCACCGCTGGGTTGGCGGTAAACGCCACCTCCAGATCCTCTTGTTCTGAATAGGGAATTGCATCGCGCAACTTCACGGCCCAGTCCTGCCCGGTCAGGTTTTCAACCGTCATCACCGCTTGTTCGGTCAACTGGTTCGAGCTCGTGAAGACGCCCACGTCACCTTCTGTCTTGTTCGGGATCGCACGGGTGAGGCGCAGCCCGTCAAGCGGACCAAAGCCCATCTCGGTATCCGCCCCAGCGGCCAACAGCGGCAACTGACTGAACCCGATCATCGTTCCATCCGCAAAAATCAGCGCCTGTCCTGGCAACATGACTTCGCCCGTATCGTTGGTGAACTCAGCCATGCGATAGGCGATCTGATCCCGGCTTGGCACGGCTTCGGCCCAGACATCCGTCTCGAAGTTGAGAGTATCCAGCGGCAGGCGCAGGTCCTCCACCCCGTTGCGGATATCTACACGGCCCGGATAGACATAGGTTACTGTCGCGCCACTGAAGTCAGCCTGTGCGGTCACAGCCATTGGCGCTTCCATCACTTCCTCGGCGAAGCCACTGACAACAGAACGCGACATCGTCTGCATGCTATCAGACATCATCACTGCGCCCCTTTCACGCTCCAATTCATCCTCTGAAATGATACGGCGCAACGGTGCCCAAACGCCGCTCGGAGCAATCTGCTCACCGGGACGGGCGGTCGACAGGATCAACTGCACATCGTTCCAGTCCTGACCCGTCTGCTGGCTGATCACGACAGCACGGTCGATGTCCAACGCCGCCGCATCGCCGGTCGTCAGGCGCATGTCATAGACCGGCGACCAGTTCGCAAACCCTTCGACCGCGCTGACATCAACCGTCACCTCGCCTGCTTCGGCCACTGCCAAAGTAAAGGTCAGAACCGATCCGTCCTTCTCTGTTTGCAACAACGCCGCCAAAGCCTGCCGTGCATCCTGCAACGCCTCAATATCATCCTCACGGGCCAACTCTGCAACCTGGGCCTCGCGCTCTGCCGCGAATGCCGCCTCGCGCACGGTGAGTGTTTCCGTGCCAACCATCTGCGCCAGCGCCTGAATATCGGCAATAGAGGCCGTGCTCAGCGCCTCACCCGCATTGGCCTGCGACAGGCTTTGCAAGAACGCGATTTGTTCCTCTGCGGCTTGCACACGCAGCCTGATCTGTGCAATTGCAGCGTCCCTGTCCCGCAACACGGCCTCCAACCGTTCGACCTCATCACGTCCGGCGATCACCTCTGGTGCGCTCTGATCCGGGGTAACCGGCAAGCGATCAAATGCCAGATTCACAGCGCCCACCTGCGCGCCAGCAGGTGCCGCCAAGCGCAGGCCTTCGGTGGACAGCCCCTCTGGCATGCCGGGCACGATGATTTCATGCTGGCCCGCAGGCAAATCCAACGTCACGTGCCGGGTCACAGTCGCCAGACCCGGATAGATTGTCACGGTGTCGACACGCGCCTCTGCGGTAAACGTATCAGCAAAGGACGGGGCGGCGAACGCGATCAGGCTGGTGGTCAGAAAGAAGCGATACATGAGTGGTCTCCTGCATATGTTGCATATCATTATACAGGCTTTGACGGATGGCAGTTGACGATCCTTGGCGCGTTTGGCAAATAATTTCCGCTTCACGCAAAATGGGCCCCGCATCTGCTAGGGGGTGAAGTGCGCGGGGCCCGACACCACTAGTGCCAGCGGCGCCCCCAGCTGCGGCGTTCCCAGCGGTCAATACGCGGTGTATATTCGATCCCATTACGGTCCAGCACGCTTTCAAGGCGATCAACCCGGTCTTCAATTACATCACGCGGGCCAAGATCAACCCGTTCATCCCGGCGGCTTTCGCGCCGGTCAATTCGGTCTTCAACGCGATCAAGGTTGACATGACTGTCAGCTGCCGCAGGCTTTGCCGTGACGGGAATGGCAATTGTAGTTGTCAAGGCAAGTAAGATCATTGCACGTTTCATATCCGTGTCCTCCTGTTGTCATCAGATATGCGGGTTCAACGGAACAGGTCGCGATCTCCGTCGCCCGGGGGTTTCACGAAGCATGACAAAATGAAACGCGGCAAGAACAACGTGCAGCGCAACGACTACCAGCTATCCTTCAGCGGCAAGATCAAGCCCCACTCTGTCTCTTGTGGCGATCCGAAGGCTTCGAAACCCAGCTTTACATAGGCGGCAATGGGACGGGCATTCCCGGGATGGGGGTCCGTGGCAATCACAGGCACACCGGCATCAAAGATGCGCGCATCCGCACCGCAAATAAGGGCCAGCCCATGCCCCGCACCGATCATCGTCGGGTCCCCGATATACTGGTCAATCCCACAAAACCCCCGGAGGGAGCCCGGCAAAGTAATGATCATCCCAGCCGTGCACCAATTAGTCCGGCATATACGCGAACAGCCGCGCACCGCCCGACACGAGCCAACGCGCGACCAGCGGATCATCAAGTGTCTGTTCTTAAATTTAAGTTTCCTTCAACGCCCGTTCCAGCATCCCTTTCAAAGCCTCTTCTTCCGTATCCGAAATCGGGGCCAGAATATCGCTGATGGTTTCGGCAACAGCTTGCTGCAGGGTGGCCACGACCGCCTCGCCTTCAGCGGTCAGAGAGACAAGGCTGACACGCGCATCCTGTGACGAAGCCTTGCGCTTTACCAACCCTTTCGTTTCCAAAGATCGGATCGTGCGGGTCATCTGGGATTTGTCACGCGCCACGCGCCGGGTGAGCGCGTTCAACTCAGGGCATCCCATCTCGGCCAGTGTCAAAAGAACGAAACCACCGCCCGGGCCCACACGCGCCGTATCAAATGCGTGCGCCTTTGACTGCAAGCCAAAGTGAATCCTTCGCATGAAGCGATCAATCAACAGGGCCAGTTCGGTATCTTGCGTTGCCATACTTATGTTGACTCAGTCCACTAAATGCCGATAGTGGACACAGTCTACCATTAAAGCATCCATACCAGCTTGCAAACCGACTTAAACAAAGGGGCGTTCAAATGACCAGCAGATACAGACTTGCACTTCAGATTGCAGCGGTGCTTTGGGTGATATGGGGCCTGGTCCATATGTTTGCGGGCATCATGACAATATCGCAGGACACAGGGGCCGCAGTAGCCGGGATCGCCGATGCGGTAGACCCCACACTGTTGGAAAATGATTATCACCCAGCGGTTGGGGCAGTGATCAACCAGCACGGCTTCAATCTGCTTTGGATCGGGGCATTCACCGTGATTGGCGGGTTTTTTATCTGGCGGCAGTCCGTGGTCTGGATCTTCATGACAGCCATCGTCGGTTGGGTGACGGATGTTGGCTATTTTGTCTTCATGGACCTTGGTGGTTTTGTGCACTTCGTCCCGGGCACAGTCATGACCATCATATCATCGGCAGCCGTCGTCATAAGCTTCTGGGCCTATTTCACAGGTATGCGAGGGAAGGACACGCTTACCGCCGCCACATAGTCGGACACACAAATAAAGACTGCTTCACATGAAAAAAGGGCGCCTTAAGGACGCCCTTTTCAATTCAGTCAGACCGGGCTTAGCCCTTCTTCAGGCATTCCCGTCCCAGTAGTTCGGCAATCTGCACCGCGTTCAACGCTGCACCCTTGCGCAGGTTATCAGATACGCACCACAGGTTCAGACCGTTATCAATCGTGCTGTCCTGCCGGATGCGGCTGATGAAGGTCGCAAAGTCACCCACGCACTCAACCGGGGTTACATAACCGCCGTCTTCACGCTTATCTATCACCATCACACCAGGGGCTTCACGCAGAATATCGCGCGCCTCATCCTCGTCGAGGAACTCTTCAAACTCGATGTTCACCGCCTCAGAATGGCCCACGAATACAGGGACACGCACACAAGTGGCCGTGACCTTGATTTTGGCATCAACGATCTTCTTGGTCTCGGCGACCATCTTCCACTCTTCTTTCGTCTCACCGCTGTCCATGAACTTGTCGATATGCGGGATCACGTTGAAGGCGATCTGCTTGGTGAACTGCTTGGGCGGCTTGTCGTCGGTGGGGTTGTACATCGACTTGGTCTGGTCCCACAGCTCATCAATCCCGCCTTTGCCAGCGCCCGAGACAGACTGATAGGTGCTGACAACGACACGCTTGATTGTCGCGCGGTCATGCAAGGGCTTGAGCGCGACTACCATCTGGGCCGTCGAGCAATTCGGGTTCGCGATGATGTTCTTCTTAGCGTAACCGTGCACCGCTTCGGCATTCACCTCTGGAACGATCAAAGGCACATCCGGATCATAGCGATAAAGCGACGAGTTATCGATCACGATACAGCCTGCCGCAGCGGCCTTAGGCGCATAAATCTTCGTGGCATCGGACCCAACTGCAAAGAGCGCCATATCCCAGCCCGTGAAATCAAAGGTATCGAGGTCTTTCGTCGTGAGTGTCTTCTCGCCAAAGCTGACTTCTGTGCCAAGCGATTTCCGGCTGGCAAGTACAGTAAGCTCGTCGATCGGGAAAGCCCGCTCTTCGAGGATGTTCAGCATTTCGCGGCCCACGTTCCCAGTGGCGCCAACGACGACGATTCGATAGCCCATTTGGCTGCTCCTTGTTACAGATGCGCCCCTTTACCTTGTGGGGTGCGGAAGGGAAAGGGGCAGAGAGGATGGAGGCAGGGCAAGCGTCAACAGAAACCATGTCGCCATGTGCCTAGGAAGGGCCTTACCTTAGTAAGGGATCAGACTGACATGGACGATCTTGAGGCTTGTTGGTGTTCGCTGCTCGGAACGGCTCGGCAGACCGGGCATCCCCACCATCATCAAGCTCAAAAGATTCACTGCCGACGTACATCCTAGTGAAACGGTTTTCGTCTTCGTCTTCTCAGTTCTGCGACTGTGATCCCTAACAGCTGGGCGGCTGTTACTTCATCGTCATCGCGCAGCATGAGAGCCTGCTCGATACAAATCTTGGCTACTTCATCGACGGCAGCCGTCATAATGTCGGCGAGCGGGGCAGAGCCAACCAGATCGCCTGCGAATGATTTGGCTGCTTTAGCCCGTGCAACCTCTACAAGCAATCGACTGTTTTCGTCTTGCCAACGTGCATTCAGTTCGGTCATGGGACGCAAGTCGCGGCATACAACCTGCCTTACTTTTCCGTATGGCGTACCCACACGGAAGTGTTTTGCCAGAAGCGGAATTTCGGCGGCAACGCCCACAACAAAATTCAGATGCCGCCATCTGTCATTTCTTGATGATGTGCCTGCATTGAGGTTCAGCAATGGAGCAATCTTGCCAATGCTGTCCTTTGCCACAATCTCGGCAAACGTCCGGCCAACCCAACTCGTCCGAAGATCTACGTCGAACTTCTCTTTTTCCGGCACCATCACATCGAGGATCAGACTATCCATCGATAAGAGAATACTGACATCGCCGCTCATTGCCAGAAGCGCTGCGGCATCATATCCGCGCCACGGGTCTTCGCCTCCGATATCAGTTGGCCGCTCATCCATTAAACCGGCCCTCACGAAGCTTTTGTTTACTCCAGTCTCGTTCAAAGAACTGCAGAGCGTCCTGAGTTGAAGTTGCAACCCAGTCAGCCCCCAAAAACCCATACTGATCTGAAGCACCACTGATGGCGTTGCCGCCAATCAGTGTCTTGATGTCAGCATTCATCGAGTATTGTTTCACGTCGAGGATCAGATCTGCCAATCCGTCCAGGCGACTGTCGGTGCCGACCGAGATACCAACCACATCTACAGATTCAGTACTGAGCCGCTTCATCAAACTCTCGGAACCGAAGCCGTAGTAAAGCTGCGCATCCCATCCCATACGCATGACTTTATCCACCAGCATTTGTGGGCCAAACGTATGCTGTTCTGCATCTGGGATATAGATAATAGCGCGTCCAATAGACAGCGCATTCCCGGGGAATTCGGCCGATGTCGTGGTTAGTTCATCAAGCGTCCGCCGCAACGTCCAATACGTTTCGGCAATCTCTCCGATGGGAAGCGTATCATCCTGCCAAATCTGATCCAGTTGTGTGATCGCCCCCATCGCCAGCGCGGGCCAATTGCCGGACATCTGACCAAGCTCTGTTGCTTTCGAAACATCTCTTGAACGAAGGGCTGAAAAGAATGCACTACTCATAGTACTGGATGTTTCGTGCGCTGAGCCGAACGTGCTGGGTTCCGAAAGAACAGATGCAAGACCGCGAACACCATGCATCGTCCAATCGCCCGTTTGCCCACAATCATCGCATCGTTCATCAAAAAAACCCGTCACTAAATGCTCCGCAGTGTCACACCCCTTAGCCAACATGGTAGGTCTCGTAAGAATAACCAGCGGGGCGCGAAAAATTGATAACCCATATGTGTCAAGAAACTGGACGATAAGTATAGACCCGCGTCGGCGACCTAACCCGCGCTCGCTTCTGCAATGAATATGTAACCGGCTCCATAGACAGTTTTGATAATACGGGCGTTTTGTGCGTCATCGCCCAACTTGGTACGCAGCCGCGAAACCTTAACATCAATCGAACGATCATAGGCGTCATCTGCCCTGCTACCCAGGTAATCAAGAATCTGTTCGCGTTTGATCAGGCGGTTCGGCGAGGCCAGAAACATCTTCAGAATCTCGTTCTCAGCAAAGGTAAGGCTTTGCGTTTCGCCCGCATCATTTTTCAATTGAAGAAGGTTCAGGTCCGCTGTCCAGCCGCCAAAGCGCACGATCGAAGGCTCACTCTTGGTTGCTTCCGCATTGGTCCGTCGCAAGATGACACGCAGACGCGCAATGACCTCTTCCAACTCGAAAGGTTTAATAATGTAGTCGTCTGCGCCCAGTTCCAACCCAACAATTTTATCTTGCGTGCGCGACCGACCCGAGATGATCAGGATTGGCGTGTCCGACTGGCTGGCAAAACGGTGCACCAGTGCCAGCCCATCACTGTCGGGCAAACCCAGATCGATGATGCATGCATCCGGCGAGATTGTTTTGCAGGCTTGCTCAAATTCTGCTGCGCGCCCGAATGAGCGCACCCTGAAACCCGCCTGTTCCAATCCGTCGGTCAGTATGCTGCGGATTTCCGGCGTATCATCAAGAACCGTAATCAGCGGCGCAGGTTTCATGAGAGTTTCACCTCGTTCATTCTCGTGGCCAAGGCATCAAATTCGAATGGTTTGTGCAAGACCGGATAGGTCGTTGCGACCTTCTGACATTTGGGATCATCTTGCGGCAATCCGGTGATGATCAGGACCGGCAGATCGTTGCGGTGTTCTTGCAGATGTTCAGCCAACCTGCGACCACAACCCCCGTCCTTCAGCATCAGGTCTGTGACCACGAAGGTGATGTCACCGACCAAGGCCAGTGTCTTGGCCTCTTCCGCATTGTCGGTTTCGACAACTGCATGCCCCATGCGTTGCAGATAGTTTCTGACGGTTTTCCGAATATCAACGTTGTCTTCAACAAGCAGAACCACGCCGGGTTCAACAGGCTCTGCCGGTTGATACGGTACAAGAATTGACACCCGCGCGCCGCCCTCTGCCCGATTTGCAAGCCTGACCGTACCACCGCTTGAACGTGCAAAATCAAATGTAGTCGAAAGGCCCAAGCCGCGACCTGCCCGGTTCGATCTGGACGTATAGAAAGGGGCCAGCGCATTGGTCAGCGCATCTTGGGAGAACCCAGAGCCGGTGTCTTCCACACAAAATGTCAGATAGTTAGCCGCGTCAACGAACACAGTTATTGAGACCGTTCCGGCGCCATCAATTGCATCAATTGCGTTCAGCACCAGATTAAGCACGGCATCTTGCGCAAATCCCGCATCAATCATGATATGTGACGCGTCGACGCGATTGATCACCGTCAGTGCAATCCGGTCAGGCGTTGCTGCTTTGGCAAGAAGCGTCGTCTGTTTGAGAAACCCCTCAAAGTCAGTCAGGCGGATATTGATTGATCGTTGCGCATCCAATTCTCCAAGACCGCCGATCAAGTCTCCACCGCGGCGCGCCGCTGATTTTATTGTTTCAAGAAACTGGATCGCCTCCGGCGGCATCCCATCCAGCTTGGCCAACCTATCTTGTTCACCCAGAATGATTGTCAAAAGATTGCCAAAATCATGCGCCAGCCCGCTGGTCAGCTGCGCGGCCAACTCGCGCCGCTTGGTATGGGCCAAGGCCTGCCGCGCCCGAACCTGTTCGGTCACATTGGCAGACAAAAGATATGCGCCAATGACGTCACCTTCGTCATTGATGTCCGGCGTAAAGGCGACCCGATTGTAGCGGCCAACCTCTTTATGCTCAAATTCAACAACCGGTCCTTCGCCGCGCAAGGTTGCCGCAAAGCCGTCGCGTATCTTGTTGTAGACCTGTTGGCCCAGCGCATCTGACATGTGCTTGCCGACGATGTCGTTGGAGCGCCCCGGGACAATCGAATTCAGTTTGTGATTGGTGTATGTGTAGACACCGTCGCGATCAACGCGGGCAATATGCGCCGGGATCATTGAATTGGTCAGGTTCAGCCTTTCCTGCGATGTCAAAAGCTGGTGCTTGGCCTCTTCCAGCGCCGTGACGGTCGCTGTCAGAGTACGGTTGGCGCGGGCCAGTTCTTCAGAACGGGAAATCAGCTCTTCAGACAGGTTGGCAGAGCGTGAGCGCAAGAGCGCTTCCTGCGTCTTGAGCTCGGTTATGTCCGAGTAAACAGCGACCCAACCGCCCCCCTGAAGCGGGCTGCCCTCAACCGAGATGGTGGTGCCATTGGCCCTGGTGCGTTCAAAATAATGGGGCTCAAAGGCTTTGGCCTGAGCGACCCTTTCCGCCAAAAAATCCTCTACATTCTCAAGGTCGCCATAGTCCCCCCTTTCTGCCAGAATACGCAGCGTTTCCTCAAACGACCCCCCGGTTTCACCAAGGCGTCCGGCAGATCAAACATGCGCTGAAATTGCAGATTCGCGAGAACAAGTCGCAGATCCTGATCATAGATCGAGATAGCCTGCTTGATCAGGTTCAAGCTAAACTTTCGTCAGAACCTCATGCGTCGGGGATTGATGTACCATCCCTTATCTCTAGCAGTAACGCGTCGCGCCACAAGAGTGTGAGGCTTGCAAGGTTTCGCAACATTTCGGATAAAGTTCTGAAAAACTCATCTGTCACAAGAATGACCGAAGACCCTTGGGAGGTGCATTAAGGGTCATTCGGGATTGCGTTTGGGAGGATGCATGACGGATCAAAACCAATCGGAGACTCCGATCTCCGTGCCACAATTGCTGGCACGCAACGCGTCACGTCATGCCGAACAGGCTGCCTACCGTGAAAAGGAATTCGGGATCTGGCAAAGCTGGACCTGGGCCGAAACAGCCGAGGAAGTCGAGGCGCTTGCCTTGGGCCTACTTGATCTGGGCGTAAACAGCGGTGACCACGTGGCCATCGTTGGCCGCAACCGCCCAGCGCTATACTGGTCCATGGTGGCGGTGCAATCTGTCGGGGCGGTCCCGGTCCCCCTATACCAAGACGCCGTGGTCGAAGAAATGACCTATGTCTTGGACAACTGTGGCGCGCGCTTCGCCATTGCAGGCGACCAGGAACAGGTCGACAAGATCATCGAGGCGCAACAAACGGTTCATGGTATTGAGCATGTGATCTACTATGACACACGCGGCATGCGGAAGTATGACCACAGCGAGATCACGTCCTTTGCCGACATTCAGAATGCAGGCCGCGCAGTCGCACCGCGCCTGTCCAAAGAGCTGAACGCGCGGCGTGATGCGCTGAGTTATGACGACACCTGCGTCATGCTCTACACATCCGGCACAACGGGCCGCCCAAAGGGTGTGGTCCTGTCCAATCGCAACGTGATTGAGACATCCAAGAACTCATCCGAGTTTGACCATCTCAGCGCGGGCGAAGAGACGCTGGCCTATCTGCCGATGGCTTGGGTTGGCGATTTCATCTTCTCGGTTGGTCAGGCCTATTGGTCTGCTTTCTGCGTGAACTGCCCTGAGAGCGCAGAGACGATGAACACCGATCTGCGTGAGATCGGACCGACATATTTCTTTGCACCCCCGCAGTTTTTGAAGGTCACCTGACTCAGGTTATGATCCGCATGGAAGACGCCAGCCGTTTTAAGCGCTGGATGTTCAGCTATTTCATGGAGCGCGCCAAGACCATCGGGCCCAAGTTGCTGGACGGCAAGCCGGTCAGCGCAGGCGAGCGGCTGACCTACGCCCTTGGCAAGTTTCTGGTCTATGGCCCGCTGAAGAACCGTCTGGGGATGAGCCGCGTGCGCGTGGGCTATACTGCGGGCGAAGCCATTGGACCCGAGCTCTTTGATTTCTACCGCAGTCTTGGGATCAACCTCAAACAGCTGTATGGGCAGACCGAGGCGACTGTCTTTATCACCCAGCAACCCGATGGCGAGGTGCGGTCTGACACTGTTGGCGTCCCATCACCGGGTGTAGAACTGAAAATCGCTGAAAGCGGTGAGGTCTTCTACCGCTCACCGGGGACCTTTGTAGAATACTACGGCAACCCAGACAGTACCGCGTCAACCAAAGACCCGCAGGGGTGGGTTGCGACCGGTGATGCTGGATTTATCGAGGAAGATTCAGGCCATCTGCGTATCATCGACCGGATCAAGGATGTGTCCAAAATGGCGGATGGCAGCCTGTTTGCGCCGAAGTACATCGAAAACAAGCTGAAATTCTATCCCAACATTCTGGAAGCCGTCGTCTTTGGCGCCGCCCGTGACCGCTGCACCGCCTTTATCAACATTGACCTGACCGCGGTGGGCAATTGGGCCGAGCGTAACAACATCGCCTATTCCAGCTATCAGGAATTGTCGCAACACCCCCAAGTGCTTGATACTGTATTGGCGCATGTGAATGCCGTGAACGAGAGCGTCTCGCAAGACGACATGCTGGCAGCGTGCCAGATCCATCGTTTCCTTGTGCTGCACAAGGAGCTGGACGCAGATGATGGCGAGATGACGCGCACGCGCAAAGTGCGTCGAGCCGTGATTGCCGAAAAGTATCATGACCTGATTGATGCGCTCTATAGCGGGTCCGATACCGTCTACACCGAAACCGAAGTCACCTATGAGGACGGGCGCAAAGGTAAAATCAAGGCCACGCTTGATATCCGTGATGCAACTGTCGTTGCGAAAACAAAGGTGGCCGCATGAGCATGGATACTGTCTTGGACAAAGACGCGCCTTATGTGACCGAGGATGGGCGCCAGATCGGTGGCGTCATGATGGATTTGCGCAACATTACGTTGCGGTTTGGCGGTGTCGAGGCGATCAAGGATATCAGCTTTGATATCCGCGAAGGCGAAATTCGCGCGATCATCGGGCCGAATGGCGCCGGTAAATCGTCGATGCTGAATGTGATCTCGGGCTTTTACAAACCGCAGGAAGGCGAGGTGTATTTCCGCGGCCAAAAGCGCCCTGCCCTCAAGCCATTTCAGGTTGCACGTCAGGGCGTTGCCCGGACTTTCCAGAATATCGCGTTGTTTGAAGGCATGTCAGTCCTCGACAACATTATGACCGGTCGCATGGGGCACATCAAAAGCAACATGCTGTCGCAGGCGATCTGGGCTGGAAAAGCGCAACGCGAAGAAAACGAAAACCGCGAGGCGGTGGAACGTGTCATCGATTTTCTGGAGATTCAGGCGATCCGCAAAACGCCAGTGGGCCGTTTGCCCTATGGTTTGAAGAAACGCGTTGAGTTGGCACGCGCCTTGGCCGCAGAACCTGATCTGCTGCTGCTGGATGAACCCATGGCTTAGCATGAACGTCGAGGAGAAAGAGGATATGAGCCGCTTTATCCTGGATGTGAACGATGAGTTCGGCACCACAATTGCCCTGATCGAACACGACATGGGCGTGGTCATGGACCTGTCCGACCGCGTGGTCGTGATGGATTACGGCCGCAAGATTGGCGATGGCACCCCTGACGAAGTGCGCAACAATCAAGAGGTGATCGACGCCTATCTGGGGGTGTCTCATGATTAACTCTGACATCTGGTGGAGGGCATCTTATGTCCACTGACTTCCTCTATGGCATCGAAGTTGTGATCAATGGCCTGATGGTAAGCGTGCTCTATGCCCTTGTCGCCCTTGGGTTCGTTCTGATCTACAAGGCATCCGGCATCTTCAACTATGCCCAAGGCGTGATGGCGCTGTTCTCGGCCCTTACCCTGGCCGGGATCATGTCGGGCCAAGTGCCCTTCGCACATCTGATCAACGCGATTTTTGGGACCGACATCCACTACTTCGGGTGGAACGTGCCTGTGCTGGCCGCGATTGTTCTGACACTGATCGTTATGGTTATTTTCGCATGGGGCGTACAGCGGTTCGTGTTCCGACACCTCGTTGGACAAGAACCCATCATTCTGTTTATGGCCACCATCGGGCTTGCCTACTTCCTAGAAGGTGTTGGTGATCTGATGTGGGGGTCTGATATCAAGACGCTCGCCGTCGGCTTGCCGCAGGGCGGATCGCGCTTTGTGGAAGATGCCACTGCGGGCCTCGGCGGTGACGACTTTTTCGGCTTCTTCATCGACAAGCTCGATATGGTAGCAACGGTTGTTGCGGTCATTCTTGTGGCTGGGCTGATTGCCTTTAGCCAATACACTAAGCAAGGCCGCGCAATGCGCGCTGTGGCGGATGATCACCAAGCAGCTTTGTCCGTCGGCATTTCGCTCAACTTCATCTGGGTGCTGGTGTGGTCGCTGGCAGGGCTTGTCGCCTTGGTCGCGGGGATCATGTGGGGGGCGAAGTCTGGCGTGCAATTCTCGCTGTCCCTGATCGCGTTGAAAGCGCTACCGGTTTTGATGCTAGGCGGCTTCACCTCAATCCCCGGTGCGATTGTTGGCGGGCTGATCATCGGGGTTGGTGAGAAGCTGTTCGAATATCTGATCGGTGCGCCATTCCTTGGCGGTGCGACCGAAAACTGGTTCGCCTATGTGCTAGCGCTGCTGTTTCTGGTGTTTCGTCCACAAGGCCTATTCGGGGAGCGGATTATTGAACGTGTGTGACAAGACAATCCGCATGAAGGGGACCGCAAATGCTCTATCGTGAAGCCGGTGATTTCAAGACATCCTATGTCGCGGATAATCAAACCTTTCCACTCAAACTGGATCGGGTCGGATTCTGGGTGACGATGGCCATTGCCTGGTTGGTGATCCCCTTCGTGATCAATGACTATTGGGCCAGTTCGCTATTGGTGCCATTCCTGATCTACGCGATTGCCGCTATCGGGTTGAACATCCTGACCGGTTATTGCGGTCAGGTGTCATTGGGTACAGGCGGTTTTATGGCTGTGGGGGCCTATGCCTGCTACAAGCTGATGACGTCGTTCCCGGATGTGAACATCATGATCCACATCGTCTTGGCGGGTGGGATCACCGCTGCGGTAGGCGCGGCTTTTGGGTTGCCCAGCCTGCGGATCAAAGGGTTCTACCTTGCGGTAGCGACACTGGCTGCGCAGTTCTTCCTCGTCTGGCTCTTCAACAAGGTCAGCTGGTTTTATAACTACTCGGCCTCTGGTCAAATCAGCGCGCCAGAACGACTGGTCGCAGGGGTGGCCGTCACCGGCCCGGCAACACCCGCATGGGCGCAATATCTGATCTGTCTATTCTTCGTAACCATCTGCGCGGTCATCGCGCGCAACCTGACACGCGGCACGATTGGCCGGTCATGGATGGCAATCCGCGATATGGATATCGCCGCTGAGATCATCGGCGTGAACCCGTTGAAAGCCAAACTGACCGCCTTTGCCGTCAGTTCATTCTTTGTGGGTATCGCAGGCGCATTGTTCTTTGCCGTCTATCTGGGTGCGGTCGAAGTGGGCGAAGCCTTTGGCATTCAAAAATCATTCCTTGTCTTGTTCATGATCATCATCGGCGGGCTTGGGTCGATCTTTGGTAGCTTTGCCGGGGCGGCATTCCTTGTATTGCTACCCGTAGCACTGAAGTGGTTGGGCGTGGACGTCATGGGTTGGCCCACTGATTTGGTCGCGCATTTCCAACTGGTGATTGTTGGCGCGCTGATCATGTTTTTCCTGATCAAGGAACCACACGGGCTGGCGCAGCTTTGGCGTTTGGCGAAAGAGAAATTACGGCTTTGGCCGTTCCCGCACTAATGGGTGGAAATACCCAAAATCCAATCGGAAAACCTATGGGAGGAGAAAACCGATGAAAATGAAGAGACTGGCCGCAATGGCCTTGGCAGGCACGCTTGCCGCCGCACCGGCGATGGCCGAACTGGTCATTCCTGACCTGTCATATCGTACCGGGCCTTATGCCGCTGGCGGCACACCGTTCTCGGACGGGTATCAGGACTATTTCAATCTGCTGAACGCGCGTGACGGCGGTATCGGCGGTGAGGCGATCCGCATCGTGGAATGCGAGACGGGTTACAACACCGAAAAAGGTGTTGAGTGCTACGAAAGCACCAAAGGCGAAGGCGCCTTGATCTATCAACCGCTCTCTACCGGCATCACCTATCAGATCATCCCCAAGGCAACGGTCGATGAAATCCCGATCCACACGATGGGCTATGGCCGGACATCGGCGGCTAATGGTGAGGTGTTCAACTGGGTCTTCAACTACCCTGCGAACTATTGGGACGCTGCATCTGTGATGGTGAACTACCTGCTGGAGGAAAACGGTGGTGATCTGTCAGGCAAGTCAATCGCGCTGGTCTATCATAACTCGGCCTATGGCAAAGAGCCTATCCGCACGCTGGAAGAACTGTCCGCGATGCATGGCTTTGAGCTGAGCCAGTTGGCCGTTGATCACCCCGGTCAGGAACAGAAATCACAGTGGCTGCAAATCCGTCGTGAGCGTCCTGACTATGTCCTGATGTGGGGCTGGGGCGTCATGAACCAGGTTGCCGTGCAAGAAGCCGCAAACATTGGTTTCCCGATGGAAAACTTCATCGGGAACTGGTGGGCCGGTGCCGAGCATGATGTGACCCCCGCGGGCGCTGGTGCTGATGGCTACAAGTCACTCAACATGAACCGTGTTGATGCGGACCTGCCGGTCTTTGCTGAAATCCAGTCGCTTGTTCATGATGCGGGCAATGCAGCCGGTGACGGATCAAACGTGGGTTCGGTTCTCTATACCCGCGGCATGTATGCGGCGATGTTGGCGGCTGAGGCGATTGCCAACGCGCAGGAGATCCATGGTGTCACTGACGTAACTGCGGCAATGGTACGCGACGGTATGGCGTCATTGGAAATCACCGAAGCACGCATGGCCGAACTGGGGATGTCCCAGATTGGCCCGGAATTCAGCGTGTCATGTGAAAACCACGGCGGCTCCGGTCTTGGGATTGTCCAGCAGTGGAATGCGGCTGACGGCCAGTGGGTCGCTCTGACCGACTATATCGCGCCCGATGACAGTGTGATTGATCCGCTGATCGCGGCTGATTCAGCTGCGTTTGCAGCAGAGAACAGCATCGAGCCGGGCTGCCTCTAAACATCGACCGGGTGGCCTTGTACGGGCCACCCGAACCCCACAAACGAATGATGGATCAAAGCGCCATGCTGGATGATACGAAAGTTGAGACCCTGTTAGAGGTCAACAACATCGAAGTGATCTATAACCACGTGATCCTTGTGCTGAAGGGTGTGTCCTTGAACGTGCCCAAAGGTGGGATCACGGCCCTTCTGGGCGGCAACGGCGCTGGTAAGACAACGACGCTGAAAGCTATTTCGAACCTGCTGCATTCTGAACGCGGTGAGGTGACCAAGGGCTCAATCACCTATCGTGGCGAGCGCGTGCAAGACAGCTCACCCTCTGATCTGGTCAAGCGCGGCGTCATTCAGGTGATGGAAGGCCGCCACTGTTTCGAACACCTGACCATCGAAGAAAACCTGATGACCGGCGCCTACACGCGGCGCGATGGCAATGCCAAGGTGAGTGATGACCTTGATTTGGTCTACAACTATTTCCCACGGCTGAAAGAACGGCGCAAAAGTCAGGCTGGCTATACCTCTGGCGGCGAACAGCAAATGTGCGCCATCGGACGCGCGTTGATGTCGCGGCCCGAGACGATCCTGCTGGATGAACCATCCATGGGCCTTGCCCCGCAACTGGTGGAAGAGATTTTCACGATCGTGAAGAACCTGAACGAACAGGAAGGTGTGTCCTTCCTGCTGGCCGAACAGAACACCAATGTTGCGCTGCGCTTTGCCCATCATGGCTACATCCTTGAAAGCGGCCGTGTTGTGATGGAAGGTCCTGCGGCAGAGTTGCGCGACAACCCCGATGTGAAAGAATTCTATCTGGGCATGTCCGACGAGGGCCGCAAATCATTCCGCGATGTGCGAAGTTATCGCCGCCGCAAGAGGTGGCTGGCATGAGCGGGTTGGACCCACGCGAAACGCGTTCGGCAGATGCGCGCGAAGCCGATCAGTTGGCGCAACTCAAGACGCAACTGGACCGCGACACCGCCGATCAAATCACATCACTTGCCGATCTGGCAAAGCTGCCAGTGTTGCGTAAATCGGAGCTAAGCAAGGCGCAGGCCGCCAATCCGCCCTTCGGAGGTATTCCGACAAAGGGCATCACACGACTTTTCCAATCGCCTGGACCAATCTATGAGCCCGGAGGCGCGGGTGCGGACTGGTGGCGATTTGCGAGCGCGTTGCGCGCTGCGGGCATCGGTGAAGGGGATGTGGTGCAGAATACGTTCTCATACCACTTCACGCCTGCTGGCGCGATGTTTGAAAGCGCCGCCATTGCCGTGGGTGCGCAGATCTTTGGCGCGGGGCCCGGTCAGACCGAATTGCAGGTCCGCGCCGCATATGATCTGGGCGTCACGGCCTATGCGGGAACGCCCGACTATTTGGGTGCGATCCTTGAGAAAGCAGACGAGATGGGCGTTGATCTGCAGCGTATCACTAAGGCGCTGGTGTCAGGCGGGCCATTGTTTCCCCCGGTGCGGCAGGCTTACGCCGAACGTGGCATCACTTGCCTGCAATGCTATGGCACCGCAGATGTTGGTAACATTGCTTACGAAACCGTCGCCGATGCGCCAATGATCGTTGATGAAGGCGCATTGGTCGAAATCGTGACACCCGGCACCGGCGATCCGGTCGCCCCCGGCGAAATTGGCGAGGTCGTCGTGACGCCGTTGAACCTCGATTACCCGTTGGTGCGATTTGCAACAGGCGATCTGTCTGCCGTTGTCTCTGGCCTGTCTGCCTGTGGGCGCACCAATATGCGTCTTGCTGGCTGGAAAGGCCGCGCAGATCAGGCCACCAAGATCAAAGGCATGTTCGTGCGCCCTGAGCAGGTCGCCGACCTTGTGTCCCGCATGCCGACCGTCGCACGTGCACGCGTAGAGGTGACCCATGATGGACAGCGCGATGAAATGACACTGAAGCTGGAAACAAAAGAGACAGACAGCACAGCGTTTGAAACAATTACCCGCGAGATTCTCAAGCTAAACGCGACGATACAATTGGTCGCGCCAGGGCAACTGCCGCGTGATGGGGTGGTCATTGCAGATCTGCGATAACAACTGGTAGAACGTAGGGTCGATGGTGTTTTCTCAGCCGAAGGTGCGCCAGTTGCTGCCGCATGAGGCATAACAAAACATAAGTGCTGAACAAAGAGAGGCATGCATCGCCAATGCCTGTGATTGCTGACATGCAACTGGCACGGGCTACCCCATTACACCCCGGCGGATCAGATTGGCACCGGCAATGATCAAGACCCACAGTGTCACACGCCGAAACCGTTCCTGATCGAACCTGTCGCCAAGACGAAACCCCAGCCACATTCCAATCAAAGCGGGCGGCACAAGCGCTGCTGAGAAGCTCCAGGTTTGTGCGTTCAGAATGCCTGATTGTAAGTGCCCCACCAACAGCATCACGGATCCAAGCCCGTAGATGACACCTTGCACTGACATCTGCCGTTCGCGCGGTGTATTCAACGCCAGAAGATACAATACTGTCGGCGGGCCCCAAGTGCCTGCCAATCCGCCCAGAACACCAGCCAACCAGCCCGCCACCCATTCAAAGGGCCGCCGCCACCGCGGTGTGATCTGAGGACGCCATCCAATCAGTTGAATAAAGCAAAGACCAACAACCGGGACACCGAGGACAACAAACATTACATTGCTGGGAATGCTGCGTACAAACTGTGCTGCGACAAGGATCATGACACAGACCACCAGAATGTAGCGCCAATGTTCCTTCAACGCCGCTTGCGCATTCCCGATACCCGACCGCGCCACTTGCAGACCATTGCTGATCACAATCGGAATGACGATGCCAGCAACCACCAATTCTGGCGGAATCAGGATACCCATGCCGGAAATCATGATCAGAGGCATCGCAAACCCTACGGCCCCTTTGACAAATCCGCCCACCAGTGTCACCGCAAAGGCAAAGGCAAAAATCGCTGGTGTGATAAGGAGCGAAAACTCGGGCATAGCCTGTCTTACGACATTGCGCAGGACATGCCAGCGTGAAATCAGATGCGACATTTTTGTGCGTTCAAATGTGTCACAGTGAATAATTATTGCGCTGCAACTGCAAAATGATTATCTCTGCATCTGCAAATTGATAGGAGTCGCGAAATGGCGCATGATGGTCAGGATATGACGTTACAACAAAACCCGGTTCTGGCTAACCTATTGGCGCTTACTGCGGATGCGATCCCGGCTGTCGAGGATGTTTTGTCCCGCGCTAAAGAGGCCGTGCGGGCTCTGGTGACGGATGACACGCGGATTTCCGGGAAACTGATCGAAGAGCACCAGACAGCGGCCCATGGCCTTGCGTGGCTAGCCACCTACGCGCAGTCCTTGCAACAAATGCAAAACTGGGCCGAACGTCTCCAAGAAGCAGGTAAGTTTAGCGAAGTCGAACAACTAATCCACCAGATCGCCTTTGGCGAGTACCTTTGGCAGATCTACGGCGGCATCCCAATGAGTCAGGGCGAAATCATGCGTCTGCAAGACATCGGCCTTTCGCAAGATGACATGCGGGCGCTGATGCGGCCCGCTGTGATGACCCTCACCCAATCAGGCAACACCCAGGCGGCGCGGATGCGGCTGGTCGAGCTGATGGAGGAGCAGTCAGCGAACATCACCGTCGGTGCTTCTGGCCTTGATGAAGAGCTTGAGATGATCCGCGAACAGTTCCGCCGCTTCAGCATCGAGCGGGTGGAACCGGATGCGCATGACTGGCACCTGAAAGACGATTTGATCCCGCTTGAGATCATTGATGAGATGGCCGAAATGGGCGTCTTTGGCTTGACCATCCCCGAGGAATACGGCGGTTTTGGCCTGTCTAAGGCATCAATGTGCGTCGTCTCAGAAGAGCTGTCGCGCGGTTATATTGGCGTCGGCTCACTGGGCACGCGATCTGAGATTGCCGCCGAATTGATCCTTTGCGGCGGCACCGAAGAGCAGAAACAGCACTGGCTGCCGGGTCTCGCCTCTGCCGAAATCCTGCCAACAGCGGTGTTTACAGAGCCGAACACAGGGTCCGACCTTGGCAGCCTGCGCACCCGTGCCGTCAAGAAAGGCGATGACTGGGAAGTCACTGGTAACAAAACCTGGATCACTCATGCGACCCGGACCCATGTCATGACCATGCTGGCCCGGACCGATCCTGAAGCAACCGATTACCGTGGTCTGTCTATGTTTCTGGCGGAAAAAACACCCGGCACCGAAGACAACCCCTTCCCCACCCCCGGCATGACGGGTGGTGAGATAGAGGTGCTCGGCTATCGGGGAATGAAGGAATACGAACTGGCCTTCGACGGCTTTGCGATCAAAGGCGAGAACTTGCTCGGCGGCGAGACCGGCAAGGGCTTCAAGCAACTGATGCAAACATTTGAAAGCGCGCGCATTCAAACTGCAGCACGGGCTGTTGGCGTGGCGCAGTCGGCGCTCGATGTGGGTATGCAGTACGCGCAGGATCGCAAACAGTTCGGCAAATCGCTCATCAATTTCCCCCGTGTGGCTGGCAAACTGGCGATGATGGCGGTTGAGATCATGATCGCCCGCCAACTCACCTACTTCAGCGCTGATGAAAAAGACAACGACCGCCGCTGCGATCTAGAGGCAGGGATGGCCAAACTGCTGGGCGCGCGTGTTGCTTGGGCATGCGCCGACAACGCGCTGCAAATCCACGGCGGTAACGGATTTGCCTTGGAATACAAGGTAAGCCGAATCCTGTGTGACGCGCGCATTCTGAACATCTTTGAAGGTGCTGCCGAAATTCAGGCGCAGGTGATTGCACGTCGCTTGCTGGATTAGGTTGCTTTTGGCGCGCCCCTCGCTAAGTGCTGATGGGTAGCGCGAAAAGGAGCCTCACTTGCAAAAGACCGTCCTGATGACCGGTGCATCCGGGTACATCGCCAAACATATCGCCTTGCAGTTGCTTGAGGCTGGCTACCGCGTACGCGGAACCGTTCGCAGCCTCGCACGCGGCGCCGAGGTGGCCGATGCTGTGCGTCCGCACCTAAGCGACACAACTGACCTCGAAAACAGGCTGACATTTGTTGCACTGGACCTGTCCTCAGACGATGGGTGGGACGATGCGATGGCCGGGGTGGATGTCTTGATGCACACAGCTTCGCCATTTCCTCTGACGCAGCCCAAAAACGCAGATGATTTGATCCGCCCTGCTGTTGATGGCGCCTTGCGCGCGCTACGGGCGGCTCATAAAGCAGGTATTTCAAGAGTGGTCTTCACATCCTCGACAGCCGCCATCATGGGGTCCGCTTTACCGGCTGGTGACAGCGCATTTGACGAAACCAACTGGACCGATCCCACCGATCCGAAACTGACAGCCTATACCCGTTCAAAAACATTGGCTGAACAGGCCGCATGGCAATTCGTCCAAGATGAAGCGCCTGACATGAAATTGACGGTCGTTAATCCGGGGTTTGTGCTGGGTGCACCACTGGACCAGAAATTCGGGACATCGATCCAGGTCGTGGAGCGTTTGCTGAGGGGCAAGGACCCGATGCTGCCAAACATCGGGTTCAGCACGGTGGATGTACAGGACGTCGCCGAAATGCATGTTGTGGCCATCGACAAGCCAGAAACCCACGGCCAGCGCATCATGACGGTCGATACATTCCTCAGCTTCAAAGAGCTTGCTCAGGCCATCAAGACGGCACATCCGGATCGGCGGATCGTGACGCGTGTTGCGCCTGATTTCCTGATCCGGTTCCTTGGACGCTTTGATCCTGCGATCAAGTCCATCATCCCCAGTCTTGGGCGCGTAGAAAAAGTAAACAACGCCCGTGCCATCAAAACCTTGGGCCGCGGAATGCGACAAGCACACAAGGCAGCGGCGGCCTCTGCAACGTACCTGATTGACAACAAACTGGCTTAAGCGCTCTCTGCGCGGACAATCGCATCTATCAAACGGGCCCGGGCCGCTGGCATGGGATGGTCACCCAGCCCTTTGATCAGGCGATGTTCAATAAAATAGCCAGTGGTTCCCAACGCCTTTGCTATTTCTGCATGCGACGCATCACCTTGGCCCGCGAGCACCTGCGGCAATGGCAACATGCGGTCTGCCCATTCGCCAGCTGCCGCGCGGCTGACGGCGCGCCCGGACTTGGGTGAGACATAGATCAGATCCTCATTGACCCCGCGTACAGCGCAGGCGGATAGGTCCAACCCAAACCCCATTTCCTCTAACAACGCCTGCTCCCATCGCAAATATGCCAGGGGCCAGACATCCGACTGCCCCAAAAGATCAAGCAAAGCTACTGTCCGCTCATAGAGCGGCGCGTGGGCCTCACGCTCTGGCAGCACCATTGCCAGTAGACTGCAAACCGCATTCAGCCCCGCCAAAGCGAGCCTGTCCCCCATCGCGGCGGCGGCACGGCTGCGGATCGGTTCAACTGTAAAGCTGCCAAGATGGCTATCCAGCCGCGCCTTCCAAGTGACCGCTACTTGTGCGCCGGGTTGCAGCACCGGGGCAAGTTTGCGACTGGTCCCGCCACGCACAACACCTGCATGGCGCCCATGTTCAGCACTAAACACCTCAACAATCACCGAGGTTTCGCCAAACGGACGCGAAGAAAGCAACGCGGCTTCATCCTGCCATGCGATCATCTGACCGGGTCTCTGTCTTTGATACTGCTCGTCATCTTGGCACATAAACTCCGGCAACAGGCACAAAAGTCAATCAAGCCCGGGTTCATCCAGCAAATGACGGCCAAGTCTGTCCTCAACCTCTATAACCCAAAGATCGGGATCAAAGCTGCGTTGTTTGGCCACGGATACGTCGACCTCTGCCTCGTCGCCCTCAACCAGAACCACCCATTTGCGGTCACCGGTCATCAGATCAAAGCTGCGCTGATAGCAACAGGCCTTGCCATCCAGCGTGTTCAGTTTGATGAGTACGGCCCCTGCCGTACTGTCGCCACGCTGTACGATGAAGGCAGGCACGTCGATCAGGCGCAGACGGGTCAGATAGGCCGCAACCCAGATGTCCGCCGTTAGCCTCAAGCGTTACCGTCTTTGAAATCGAGGCCCATCTCCGAGTAACGTTCGGATTCTTCCAGCCAGTTGGGGCGTACCTTCACCTTGACAAACAAGTGCACACGGCGACCAAGGAACTCCTCCAGCTCAAGCCGTGACGCCTGGCTGATCGCCTTGACCGTCTCGCCGCCTTTGCCCAAGACGATACCCTTGTGGCCGTCACGGGCAACATAAATCAACTGATCAATACGGGCAGAACCATCCGGGCGCTCTTCCCAGTTCTCCGTCTCGACTGTCAGCTCATAGGGCAGTTCCTGATGAAGGCGCAGGGTTAGCTTTTCGCGCGTCATCTCTGCCGCGATCATCCGCATCGACAGATCGGCAATCTGGTCTTCAGGGTACAGGAAAGGTCCCTCAGGTACTTGGGTTGTCAGCCAATCGCGCAAGGCGTCGCAGCCGTGTCCGCGCTCGGCCGATATCATGAAGGTTTCGGCAAAGGCGAAAGCCTCGTTCATCTCTTTTGTCAGCGCCAAGAGAACCTCAGACTTCACCTTGTCGATCTTGTTGATCGCCAAAGCGACGGGTGATGTGCCTGCCCGCTCCGCCAGCGTCTCAAGGATCGCCTTTACACCATCCGTGATCCCACGATGTGCCTCGATCATCAGGACCACAACATCGGCGTCGGCCGCACCGCCCCATGCGGCGGCAACCATCGCCCGGTCCAGACGACGACGTGGTTTGAACAGCCCCGGTGTGTCAATGAAGATCAACTGCGCATTCTCTGCCATTGCCACACCACAGAATCCGCGCGCGCGTTGTCTGCACTTTATGTGTGACGATTGACACTTTCGCCCCGACCATCCGGTTCAGCAGCGTCGATTTACCTGCATTTGGTTCACCAATTAGGGCCACAAAGCCAGCTTTGGTTGGCGCGTCGGTCATGTGTCGACTTTCTCTAAGAGGGCCGCAGCCGCAGCCTGTTCAGCATGCCGTTTGGAACCCGCCGTGGCTTTCTCGGACAGGCCCGAGGCCAAACGCACCTCAATCGTAAACACTGGCTGGTGATCAGGTCCAGTGCGCGCCACCTCTACGTATTGTGGCGGAACTTCGCCCCGCGCCTGTGCCCATTCCTGCAGCGCTGTCTTGGCGTCACGTGCATCAGCGGCAACATTGTGAATACGGTCGCCCCACAAGCGCAGGATCGCCGCGCGGGCGGCATCAAAACCACCGTCTTGATAGACCGCCGCAATCACAGCCTCCATCGCATCCGCCAGCAAAGCCTCTTTGCGACGACCGCCCGACTTCATCTCAGAGCGGCCAAGCTTGAGAACAGCCCCCAAATCAATTTGACGGGCGACATCCGCGCAAGCCTCACGGCGCACAAGAGCGTTGTAGCGAGGAGCAAGTAGACCTTCAGGAGCGGACGGATCGGCCGCGAGCAAGGCTTCCGCCATCACCAGCCCCAAAACGCGATCACCCAAAAATTCGAGCCGCTGATTGTCGTCACGGTGCGGGCTGACAATCGAAGAATGCGTGACCGCGCGGATCAAGACCTCGGGCTTAGCAAAACTATGCCCCAGCCTTTGGGAAAAGGCGTTGAGTTCTGCTGAGAGCTTCAATCGAGCGCCTTGAAGAAACGATCAGACCGCCATGTCCAGAAGGCGAACATGGACCTGCCTGCAGATGAGAACATCACGCGGTCCGCCCTGCCAACGATATCCTTGCGTTCGACAAAACCCACGCCACGGGCCGCTTGCGCAACACGACTATCGGTAGAGTTGTCACGGTTGTCACCCATGAAGAAAAACTGACCTTCAGGTACGGTGAAGACACCGGTGTTGTCCGTGGGCCGCGGCGCGATATCAAGGATTGCGTGGCTGACCCCATTTGGCAGTATTTCAATGAACCGCTGTTTCTCGCACACCGCCCCAAATCCAACAGCACCATTGGCGCACTGCGGGCGCAAACCAAGCGGGCCTTGCGGTTCCATGATTTCATTGAAGGTTCCAGCAGCCTCGACCTGCACGGGTTCGTCGTTGATCTGCAGCACACCGTCAATCATCTGAATGCGGTCACCAGGGACGCCGATCAGACGTTTGATAAAATCGCGCCCGTCGACGGGATGGCGGAACACAACGATATCGCCGCGCTCCGGGTCGGCCCCAAAAATACGATCTTCGCGGTCTTCAATGAAGCCACAAAAATCATCGGCGCCAATATCAATACCAAGCCGCTGGATGCGGATCGATGGGCAAGATGCGTAGGAATACCCGTAAGCCATTTTGTTGACGAACAAGAAATCACCGATCAGAAGCGTGTCCTTCATTGATCCGGACGGAATCCAGAATGGCTGAAAGAAGACCGTGCGGAAAATCCCTGCAATGACCAGCGCCCAGAACACCGTTTTCACGGTTTCGACGAGCCAGGCAACAAATCCTGTGTTCTCAGCTTTTTCGGCCATTGCCTGATCCTTGATGTGGTTTGAGGCTACATGAGGGTGTGGGCTGATGCTGTCAAGCGATGGGCCGCGCTTCGATGACCACAAAGGCCTGTGCCCAAGGGTGATCATCGGTCAAAGTCACGTGAATAATGGCCTCATGCCCCGGTGGGGTCATTTGATCCAGCCGTTCTTTGGCCCATCCAGTAACCGCCATCACTGGTTGGCCCGTGCGCAGATTGGACACGGCCATGTCCTTCCACGAAATGCCCATCCGCAGGCCGGTGCCCAGCGCTTTAGAGCACGCCTCTTTGGCGGCCCAGCGTTTGGCGTAGGTCCCGGCGACGTCTTTGCGCCGCTCGGCTTTGCGCTGTTCGATATCGGTAAAGACACGATTGCGAAAACGATCGCCGAACCGATCAAGCGTTCCGGCTATCCGTTCGATATTTGCCAGATCTGTGCCGACACCAAGGATCATGAGGTGACAGCCATATCGATCACGGAAATACCGTTGACGCCACCGCGACAGATTCTCACCAAACGCTGACCAAGCTCATTGTGTTCTGGATTGAGGATATACCTCCGTGACGTGTCTTCATCAGCAAAGTGACAGATAAAGGCGTATGTGCAGTCCGTTGACATGCCTTCAAAGTCTTTGTTGGGACCGTGTTCGAGCACCTGAAAACCATCAAGCCTATGACGCAGGTCATCAAGGCCTTCCATGATCGCGGTCAATTCCGCCGGATTGTAATCAGGATCAAGATCAAGCAAAACGATATGCTTGATCATTTGCGGGCCTCATCCATGATATGCCGCATTTCTTCAATGGCTAAGCGCGAGCCCGCGAAAAATCGCCTCGCCAATGATGAAATGGCCAATATTGAGCTCGACCACCTGTGGCAGCGCTGCAATCGGTCTGACGCAATCATATGTCAACCCATGCCCGGCATGGACTTCAAGTCCCAGATCATCCGCAAACGCGGCCATGTCGGTCAGCTTGCGCAGTTCCTCATCCCGCATGTCAAAGCGGCCTTCAGCATGCGCGTCGCAATAAGCCCCCGTATGCAGTTCGATCACTTCCGCCCCGATCCGGTGTGCCGCTTCGATCTGGCGCTGGTCGGCAGCAATGAAGATCGACACACGGCATCCCGCATCGCGCAATGGTGCGATGTAGTGCGCCAAGGCGTTTTCCTCGCGGGCCACCTCAAGTCCGCCTTCGGTGGTGCGTTCCTCACGTTTCTCTGGCACGATACAAACCGCATGTGGTTTATGCCTAAGAGCAATGGCTTGCATTTCTTCAGTCGCTGCCATCTCAAAGTTCAGCGGGCCTTTCAGGGCAGCCATCAAACCTTCGATATCAACGTCCGAGATATGTCTGCGATCTTCGCGCAGATGGGCGGTGATGCCATCAGCGCCAGCTTCCTCTGCAATGACGGCCGCGCGGATCGGATCGGGCACTGTACCACCGCGCGCATTCCTTACAGTCGCGACGTGGTCGATGTTCACGCCAAGGCGCAGTCTCTGTGTCATCTTCGGTAGTCCTTCAATACCTTAGCTCGAGCGATTAACCTCATCGCTAGGTGATGTCTTTTTCTTCAACTGGTCAAGCTTTGCCAGCAATGCTTTTTTACGGCGCTTTTGATAAGCACCGATGACGGGCACTGACAAATAATAAGCAATGGTCGCAATGATCAGGCCCGGAATGATCCCGCCGACAAGGTAGGGAAAGAAAACATCGTCATAAAACACCTGCAAACCACGCCAATTGATCCGGTCCGGCGTAAAGATCGCAACGATGTTGTTCCACAGATCATAACTGGCATCGGCGAATTTCTGACCAAGGTGATCATTGCGCCCGGGCGGAAGGCCCAGCATCCATGACCCCAAACTGATCGACAGGTAGCCAATCGCAGGGAAAGTCAGCGGATTGCCAAAAAATGTTGCCATCAGAGCCGCAAGGATATTACCCCGCATGAGGCGTGCGACGATGGCCGCAAACACAAAGTGCAGACCAAAAAGCGGTGTGAAACAGATGAACACGCCCGCCCAGATGCCGCGGCTGATCTTTTGCGGTGTATCTGGCAGCCGCCGCACACGGTGTTTGACGTACTCAAAGGCACGGGTCCAGCCACCGCGGGGATAGAAGAAATCCAACACGACCTGCCAGATCGCGCGTCTATCCCTGCGTTTGAAGACCAATACTCATCATCCTTCCCTGCGAGGTGTCCCCGCGCCCAGAGCCGAAAGCCCCGGATCTTTGTGCCGCACAATCGACGACACATTGCTTTCTGCCTCAAGCGCGGTCTGAATGCGGTGCAAATGCTCCGCGTCGCGCAGATCTACGTCAATCAATAATCTAAAATAGTCTGGTTTCCGGTCAATGAATTTGAGGTCAGAGATATTGGCGTTCTGTTCGCCAATTAATGTGCAAATACGTCCCAATACGCCAGAATCATTCGCAATCGTAGCGTCAAAGGTGACAGTATTCACGGCGCCATGCGTGCCCTCTTGCCAATGCAGATCGATCCAGCGCTCTGGCTGATCCTCATAGTCGGCCAACGCCGCGCAATCGATGGCATGGACCACAACACCTTGGCCGCGAAATGCGATGCCGAGTATGCGCTCCCCCGGTACCGGTTGGCAGCAGGCCCCACGCTGCTGCACCTGATCAGGCGCCAAACCGACGACTGCACGGCCCTGATCGATCTCTTCGCCTTGCGCGTGCTCAAGCTCAGGATAAATGGCCGTCACGACCTTGCGCCCGGTAATCTCGGCGCTGCCAAGACGGGCAAGCAGTTCATCTACACCATCGATCGCCAGTGCCTTGGCCGCTGTGCCCAGCGCCTTTTCGGTACTTTTTTTGCCGACATTCTCGAATGCGACACGCGCCAACTCCCGCCCAAGCCGGACAAACCGCTCGCGGTCCTCTTCACGCAAGGATCTGCGGATCGCCGTCTTGGCGCGACCGGTGACGGCAATGTCGATCCAAGTGGCCTGAGGTGTCTGACCCTCAGCCGTAATAACCTCAACCGATTGACCATTCTTGAGACGGGTCCAAAGCGGCACACGCAGCCCATCAACCTTTGCCCCCACACAAGCAGACCCAATTCGCGTGTGGATCGCATAAGCAAAATCAATCGGTGTCGCCCCGCGCGGCAGTTTGATCACATCGCCCTTGGGGGTGAAGCAGAACACCTGATCCAGATACATCTCAAGCTTGACGGCTTCGAGGAATTCATCGTGGTCCTGATCTTCGTCCAGCCGTTCGGTCAGCGACGAAATCCATTTCACCGGGTCGACGGCAAAGCGGTTCTCGACCCGCTCGCCATTCTTGTAAGACCAATGCGCCGCTACACCTGTTTCAGCTACCTCGTGCATTTCGCGGGTCCGGATCTGCACCTCAACTTGTTTGCCGTCGCGACCGGACACGGTTGTGTGGATCGAGCGATAGCCGTTGGACTTAGGCTGGCTGATGTAGTCTTTGAATCGCCCCGGCACTGCGCGCCAGCGCTGATGAATCGCCCCGAGCACCCGATAGCAATCAGCCTCTGTCGCGACAATGATGCGGAAGCCGTAGATATCTGCAAGACGGCTGAAACCCTGTTCTTTTTCCTGCATTTTACGCCAGATCGAATAGGGTTTTTTCGCGCGACCGACGACGTCGGCTGTGATACCGGCCTTCTCCATTTCAACGCGCATATCGGCCGTGATCTTCTGGATCACGTCACCAGTTTCGCGTTGGAGCGTGATAAAGCGGCGGATGATCGAATTCCGGCCCTCCGGGTTGAGTACACGGAAAGACAGGTCCTCAAGCTCTTCCCGCATCCATTGCATACCCATGCGGCCCGCGAGCGGCGCAAAGATATCCATCGTCTCACGGGCCTTTTGGGCCTGTTTTTCGGGGCGCATGGATTTGATCGTCCGCATATTGTGCAAACGATCGGCGAGTTTGACCAAGGTCACGCGCAAATCCCGTGATGTGGCCATGAACAGTTTGCGAAAATTCTCGGCCTGCTTGGTTTGTGTCGAGGTCAGCTGCAAATTTGTCAGCTTGGTTACGCCATCCACCAGCTCGGCGATTTCACGGCCAAATCGTTCTTCGACAGCAGCAAAGGACGCCTTAGTGTCTTCAATCGTGTCATGCAGCAAAGCGGTGACAAGGGTCGCATCATCCATCTGCTGTTCGGCCAGAATGCTGGCGACGGCGACAGGGTGGGTGAAATAGGGTTCACCAGAATGGCGAAATTGCCCCTCGTGCATTTCAGCACCAAAGGCAAAAGCATCGCGCAACAGCGCCTGATTGGAATTGGGGTTGTAGGTGCGGACCAGTGCAATCAGATCATCAGCTGTCGTCATCTGGTCCCGCGCCTATCCATGTAAGGCCGGTAGAGCGGCCTTAACGCTGCCCTTGCGCATCCATCAATGCGCGCAGCAATTTCTCTTCTGACATATCATCTTCAGCTGGCTTGTCGGTCTCAGCACCCATCAGAAGGGACATGCTGTCCTCTTCCGGCTCATCCACTTCAATCTGCGTCTGGTTCGCTTCGATCATGCGCTCGCGCAGATCAGCGGCCTGCTGCGTTTCTTCAGCGATCTCACGCAGCGAAACGACCGGATTCTTGTCATTGTCACGGTTCACTGTGATCGGCGCGCCAGAGGATATTTCGCGGGCACGATGTGCCGCGAGCATCACAAGCTCAAAACGGTTTGGAACTTTATCGACGCAATCTTCTACGGTGACGCGGGCCATTGGCGTACTCCAGTCGGGTCATAGGGGCATAAGAAGCCGCTTACTTAGAGGCTTCAAGCCAGATTGACAAGGGCTTGAGACGCGCGGATGTGCAGTTTTCTAAAGGGTCGTCGGATCACTTATTCGGGTCACCTCAGCACGCAGATCAACGGGTATATCTGCGCAGAATTGTGCAATGCTGCGGCGGAGAAGCGGATGTTGCCAGTCTGGTGCAACATCCAATAGCGGTACTAACACAAAGGCACGATCCTGAAGGCGGGGATGTGGCAGGATCAGCTCTTGGGGGGTCATGCGTTGCTGATCAGACAACGACAGGTCGCGCCACTTTTGATGTTCGGTGACGTCGGGCATCACGACATCGCCAAGCGCAATCAGGTCCAGATCAAGCGTGCGCTGGCCCCAACGCTGCGCGCGTTTGCGCCCAGCTTGCGCCTCGATATCATGCAACGCACCCAACAGATCCCGGGCAGAAAGCGTTGTCTCGATCGCCATTGCGGCGTTCACATAGTCCGGGCCAGCGCCCACCGGAAACGCAGGTGTGGCAAATAGTCCGCTCGCGCGCGCTGCCGATGGGGCAATTGCGGCGGCCAAAAGCATAGCCTTTTGTACAGTTTCCCTTGCGTCACCCCAAACTGAATTTTCGTTGCTGCCAAGGGCGATAAGCGCGAGTTGGCCGAATTGAGGTACATTCATCTCTTGTCTCAAGCTTGAAAACCTTTACATCACTTTCAGTCTTGCAGCTTCATATCACTCACGAACGCAAATTACTGGCAAGACCATATTTGGAAGGACGACCCATGTTTTATCGGGACGAGCGATTGGCGCTCTTCATCGATGGATCAAACCTATATGCAGCGGCCAAGTCGCTCGGCTTTGACATCGACTACAAACTCCTGCGGCAGGAATTTATGCGTCGCGGAAAGATGCTTCGAGCATTCTATTACACTGCCTTGCTTGAAAACGACGAGTACTCACCGATTCGTCCGCTGGTCGATTGGTTGAACTACAACGGCTTCACGATGGTCACGAAGCCTGCCAAAGAATACACAGACAGCATGGGTCGCCGTAAGGTGAAGGGCAATATGGACATCGAACTGACGGTCGATGCCATGGAACTCGCGCCACATGTTGATCACGTGGTATTATTCTCGGGCGACGGCGATTTCCGGCCACTGGTCGAGGCCCTGCAACGCAAAGGCGTGCGTGTGTCGGTCGTCTCGACGATTCGCAGCCAACCACCCATGATCGCGGATGAGCTGCGGCGTCAGGCTGACAACTTTATCGAGTTGGATGAGTTGCGTGATGTCGTCGGTCGCCCAACGCGCGAACCCCGCGCAGAGCCACAGCAACAGCAAGACGAAGTCACGCAGGAAACCTGATCTGATTGCGCCCGCGCCGAGCGCGCCTCAATCTGTCGCAACAACTGGCGCTGGACCTGCCTGCGCCAAACCCTTACCTCTGGTGGTGTAACCGGAGCAAAAGATGACGAAACCACCTCTCACCCTTTATCTGGCCGCGCCGCGTGGGTTCTGTGCAGGTGTTGACCGTGCCATCAAGATCGTTGAGATGGCCTTAGAGAAATGGGGCGCGCCCGTTTATGTGCGTCATGAAATCGTGCACAATAAATTCGTTGTTGATGCATTGCGTGATCAAGGCGCCGTGTTTGTCGAAGAACTGGACGAATGTCCTGATGATCGGCCAGTGATTTTCTCGGCCCATGGCGTGCCAAAATCGGTGCCAGCCGCAGCAGCCAAACGCGAGATGGTCTTTGTGGACGCGACCTGCCCTCTTGTCAGCAAGGTTCATATCGAAGCACAGCGCCATGCCGACAACGGCCTGCAAATGATCATGATCGGCCACGATGGCCACCCCGAAACCGTGGGCACGATGGGGCAACTGCCTGAGGGCGAAGTGCTCTTGGTTGAAACCGTCGCGGATGTGGCCACCGTTGGTGTACGCGACCCCGATAACCTTGCTTTCGTGACCCAAACCACGCTGTCTGTCGATGATACCGCCGATATTGTTGCCGCACTCTACGATCGTTTCCCCAAGATTGTCGGCCCCCACAAAGAAGACATCTGCTACGCCACAACCAACAGGCAGGAAGCCGTCAAAGCAATGGCGCCGAAATGCGATGCCATGCTGGTGGTCGGTGCGCCCAACTCGTCGAACTCCAAACGCCTGGTCGAAGTTGGCGCCCGCGCTGGCTGCAATTATGCGCAACTGGTGCAGCGGGCGACCGATATCGACTGGCGCGCGCTGGAAGGGATCACCTCCATGGGCATAACAGTAAGCGCATCGGCCCCCGAGATCTTGATCACTGAAGTGATTGATGCATTCAAAGATCGCTTTGATACCACAATTGAGATGGTCGTCACCGCAGAAGAAAACGTAGAGTTTAAGGTTCCGCGTGTCTTGCGAGAACCAGCTTAAATCGACATGGATGACTATCTGTCATTCGAAGCTCAGGTGGAGCCGCTGGAATGGGGCAAGTCAGTCTATACGATTTTACGGCTGCCTGATGATGTGGCGGAAGTTTTAGCATCACAGGGCGCAAAACGGGTCGAAGGCGAAATCAACGATCACCCCGTCAACCTCGCGCTGACCAAGGCATCTGTGATCGAGGGTGTCTTCCTTTGGGCCTAGCAAATCCCTGTTGGACGAAATTGGTATCACCCCAGGAGACATCTTTGACGTGCGCCTGCGCAAAGCCGACCCCAATCAAGTTGAGATACCCGACGATGTCCTGCTCGCCTTGCGTCAGGCCGAAGCGACCGTACGATGGAACGGCTTGACGCCCGGCAAGCAGCGCGGTCTTTTACATGGCGTAACAACAGCCAAACAGGCCGAAACACGCGCCAAGAGGATTGCAAAGATGATTGCGGAATTGCCATGAAACGGGTCTTTTCGCGGACAAAGGGACGGGCACTATGATCAGCTTACAATTCGTGCTGACAGCCATTGTGGTTTGCATCGCACCGGGCACAGGTGTGATCTATACGCTGGCCCTTGGTCTGGGTCAGGGACGACGGGCCGCGATTGCGGCGGCGGCAGGCTGTACGTTGGGGATTGTGCCACACCTTGCAGCAGCCACATTGGGCCTTGCTGCTCTGTTGCATACCAGTGCACTGCTCTTCCAGATCGTCAAATTTGCAGGCGTGGCCTATCTGCTTTATCTGGCGTGGCAGGCACTCAAATCTGATGGCGCTTTGACGATCCGTCCAGATGCGGCAGCCCAGCCAATGTTCAAGATTGCCCGACGCGGAGCCCTGATCAACATCCTGAACCCCAAGCTGTCGATCTTTTTTCTCGCGTTGCTTCCGCCTTTCCTGTCGGGCGACCCTACAGCCGCGACGGCAGAAATGGTGATACTGGGTGGGATATTCATGGCGCTGACCTTTGTGATCTTTATCCTTTATGGTGTTTTTGCTGCACTCGCCCGCGATTGGTTACTGCAAAGCGAAACAGTCATGAAATGGCTCAGCCGCACGTTCGCAGGTATCTTCGCAACACTTGGCCTGCGATTGGCATTCGAAAAAGCATGAATACAATCCCACGCTCCGCACTTTTCCTTGGCCTTGCCGGGCTCATCCCGTTTCTATGGGGGGCAACGACAATTTTGCTGCCCAATCTGGCGCTGTGGGGCCAAATGAACCTGAGTGGCCGGTTTATTGGCCCACATATTCAGCTTTTCTATGGCGCTGTCATCCTGTCATTCATGTCAGGTGTCCTTTGGGGATTTGCGACCAAAGCCACGGGGCAGATCGCGACGGCCAGTTACATCCTCTCTGTCATCCCCGCACTCTGGGCTTTCTTCATGACCGGCGGCGGGCCGACAACGGCAGCCATCAACCTCATCGTCGGTTTTCTTGGACTGCTCTTACTAGATTGGCATTTCTGGCGGCTTGGTCTTGCGCCACCGTGGTGGATGCACTTGCGCGGGCTTCTGACCGCGATTGTCATCCTCACGTTTTTGCCCTTGGTGTTCTGACAATGGATGCACGCACCATCGCGACCTACAACGAAAAGGCGCAGGAATACGCCCGGATCGTCGCACAGGATACGCCTGATGAAAGCCTGCAGAGCTTCATTGATCTTATCCCGAAGGGCGGGACGGTTCTGGACTTGGGCTGCGGCCCGGGGGCTGCATCCTTTCATATGCAGCGCGCGGGCCTTGTGCCTGACCCAATAGACGCCTCGGAAGGCATGATTGCCATTGCACACGATAGGTTCAGGTTGAACGCACGGTTGGGCAGTTTCGACGATATTGACGGTGCTGAGATTTACGCTGGCGTTTGGGCTAACTTCAGCCTTCTACATGCCCCCCGGGGTGACCTGCCACGCCATTTCAACGCACTCTTTAAGGCGACAGAACCAGGCGGGGTTTTTCATGTTGGTATGAAAACAGGGGCCGGTATGGGGCGTGACGCGATCAACAGGCTTTATACCTATGTCACAACAAATGAGCTCTCAGAGCTGTTCACCGATGCGGGTTTTGAGGTTACTCACGTCAAAGAAGGTAAGGAAGCGGGCCTTGCTGGCACTATTGATCCCTTCGTAATCATGCGCGGAAAGAAGCCATAAAATGCCAGACCTCTTCGCCTATACCGATGGTGCCTGCTCGGGCAACCCCGGCCCCGGAGGCTGGGGCGCTTTGCTTGTTGCGCGTGACGGTAACACTGTTCTGAAAGAACGCGAATTATGCGGCGGCGAGGCTGAGACGACAAACAATCGTATGGAGCTGTTGGCCGCCATTACCGCGCTTGAAACGCTGGATAGGCCAACCACACTGACCATTGTCACGGACAGTTCGTATGTCAAAGATGGCATTACAAAGTGGATTCACGGATGGAAAGCACGCGGATGGAAAACAGCGGCCAAGAAGCCGGTAAAGAACGAAGATCTTTGGCGGCGCCTTGAAGAGGCGACACAACGCCATGATGTGACGTGGGAATGGGTGAAAGGCCATGCCGGACACCCCGAAAACGAAAAAGCTGACGAATTGGCGCGCGCGGGAATGGAGCCTTTCAAGCCATGAACGAACCTCTTTTGCTGTTGCCGGGTATGATGTGCGATGCCCGACTCTATAGTCCGCAGATCGAAGCGTTTTCATATGAACGAACCATCTTGACCGCACCGCTCAACGAGCATGACAGTGTCGAGGCTTTGGCGCGCGACATCCTCGACACCGCCCCTCAGCAATTTGCGCTCGCGGGCCTCTCGATGGGCGGGATCGTCGCGATGGAGGTGTTTCGCCAAGCCCCAGATCGCGTTACCCGGCTCGCCTTGCTTGATACCAACCCCAAGGCCGAGGCTGCGGCGATTGCTGAGCGCCGCGAACCGCAGATGCAAAAGGTTCGCGACGGGCATCTGCGCGCCGTCATGCGCGATGAGATGAAGCCGCACTACCTGACTGACGGCCCACATACGGGACGAATCCTCGATCTATGTATGGCGATGGCCGAAACGCTTGGGCCAGACGCCTTCATCAACCAATCCCGGGCCCTGCAATCGCGCCCAGACCAGCAGAAGACTTTAAAAAAAGTCACCGTCCCCACCTTGATCCTGTGCGGTGAGGATGATGCGCTCTGCCCCATCCACCGTCACGAATTGATGCACGACCTGATCCCCGGGTCGACTCTGACGATCATCAAGAGCGCTGGCCATCTGCCAACGCTCGAACAACCCCAGGCAACGAATGAGGCTTTGGCACAATGGCTGAACCAGTAATCCCCGCTGATCTGCTTGCCCTTTTGCAACGGGTCGACACACCCACGGTCTGCAATGCCATTGAGGTGGCCCAAGGCAAACGCGGCTTTGACGCTTACACAAAGGGCACAATGCAATGCTCAGCCCCCGGGCAGTCCATGGTCGGCTTTGCCCGCACGGCCAAGATTGCAGGGCGCGAGGCACCGACAGAAGCGCCGGATGTGATCCGCGCCCGCCGTCTTGATTACTTCCGCAACATGGCTGGCGGTCCTCGTCCTGCCATCGCCGTGCTGGAAGATGTCGATTATCCACACTGCGTCAGCGCGTGGTGGGGCGAGGTCCACACCAATGTGCATAAGGGGCTGGGGTTGAACGGCGCGTTGACCAACGGCGTGATGCGCGATTTGGGGGATTTGGCAGAGGGCTTTCCGGTGGTGGCCGGGTCCATCGGGCCAAGCCATGCCTTTGTGCATGTACGCGAATTGGGCACACCGGTGAATGTCATGGGTATGACCGTTAGTCAGGGTGATCTGGTGCACGCTGATCAGCACGGCGGATTGGTTATCCCACCAGAGGTGATCCCCAACCTGAAGGCCGCGATTGAAAAGATGTGGGCGGGCGAGCAGATTATCCTTGGGCCCGCAAAAGAACCTGATTTTGACCTGGATAAGTTGTTAGAAGCTTGGGCTGCGTTTGAGAAGGCAAGGACCTAAGCTCATTCATCCAACCTTCAGAACAATCTTGCCAATATGTGCGCTGCTTTCCATGCGCGCATGAGCGGCAGACGCCTCTTCGAGCGCGAATTCCTGATCCATTACCGGTGCCACCTTGCCCGCGATGATCAGCGGCCAGACATGCTTGCGCAGTTCATCAGCGATACGCGCCTTCGCCAAGTCAGATTGCGGCCGCAAGGTTGAGCCCGTGATCGTCAGCCGCCGTGTCATCAGTTGGACGAGGTTCAGCTCCATCTTCGGCCCTTGCAGGAAAGCGATCTGCACCAGTGTTCCATCATCAGCGAGCGCCTTGAGGTTACGTTGAGTATAAGACCCTCCGACCATATCAAGGATCAGGTCTGCGCCGCCCAGCGCACGCATTTCGTCAACAAAATCCGTATCACGATAGTTGAACGCCGCCTCTGCGCCCAGCGCGACACAGGTCGCGCATTTCTCTGCCGATCCGGCCGTCGCAAATACGCGTGCGCCAAAAGCCTTGGCCAATTGAATCGCTGTCGTGCCAATCCCCGAACTGCCGCCATGCACCAAAAACCGCTGTCCGGCGCGCAGGCCGCCACGCATGAAAACATTGGACCATACAGTGAAGAAGGTCTCCGGCAGACAGGCCGCTTGCTTTATGGACAGACCGCCCGGAATGGGCAAGCAATGGGCCGCAGGCGTCGCCACGTATTCAGCGTAGCCACCACCGGGAAGAAGCGCGCAAACCTGATCGCCGGGTTTCAGCCCCGCGACACCCGCGCCGCAAGCGACAACCTCGCCCGCGGCCTCCAGCCCAGGCAGATCACTAGCACCCTTGGGCGGATTGTACAGCCCCGCACGCTGCAAGGCGTCCGGGCGGTTCACCCCAGCATAGGCGACTTTGATGACAACCTGATCGTATTCAGGTTCTGGGATTGGCAGGTCAGTCAAGGTCAGCACCTCTGGTCCACCGGGTTGAGAAATCTCGATTGCGCGCATGGCTGGCCCCTTCACTTCGTCACCCTAGCTATGAGGCATGACTGTGCTTTTGACAATTTCAATGCTGATCAACCTCGCCGTGCTTGGTCTGGTTGTTCCAGCCATCTGGCGCAACACACCTGCAATGGTGTTGGCCTACGGCCCTCCTACACCCGCGCGTGACATTGTTTTGGCATTCTACGTCGCGATTTTTACCGTTAGCGTTGTCGTACTCGGGGCAGTCGCGAGCGGACAGGATTGGGCCGGCGCTGCGGCACTGACGGTCTTACCGGTGCAAATCGCATACAAAGCATTGTCCGCATTCACCGTTGGCCCCCGCAACCCAGTTGTCCAAGCCAATCTTGTTATCGCAGCATTTCACGCGATCACGTTGGCATCCCTTATTTACTGAGGATCGCGCCAGACGCCCGGCAAATTCGGATCAGCGACCGCCCCGGGTGCTTTGATCCCCGCCATCATACGTTCCAGCGTGCCGGTTAGCGGCCTGAGCAAGGGGTTCGCCTTGGCTTGTGCCTTGAACTTCTCAAACTGCATCACATTGTCGATGCGGCGGTCGATGAAGGCGTCAGTTGCCTGAATGTCGACACTGTCGTCCCCCAACCAATAGAGCACCACGGAACTGTATACCCCAGAAAGCGTCATCCGCTTGGTGTACCAATTCACATCCTGTGATGTGTCGCCCAGCGCATTCCAGATTGCATCAGCTGTGCCCCAAATCAGCTTTGCGCCGTCCCCTGCCATATGGGGCAATGCAAAAAGCGTGGTACCGCGACGTACAGCCTCCTTATCATCAATGACCTGCAAACGCAGGCGAAGGGCATGGGCAACCTTGTCGCGAAAACGCATGGCGCTCAGATCCGCGTCTTGTAGAGCGGCCACCATCGCCGCATCCCCGCGCAGGTGGTAGGCTATTGCCAGATCGACCACACCGCGCGGGCAGCTCGCTTTGGCAACCGCCGGGTCTATTTCCGCATCCACGACAGCGGCATTGAAGGTGACAGGCGACCAGCCATCAAAGGCCACATGTGGCAGCGCTGCGTCCAAGAGTCGGTTCAAAGTCGGGTCAATGCGGGCATTCGTCATGGTCATCTCCTGCGGCCGGTGCACACTAGACAAACTAGCTCACCTTTGCTATCTGCCCACTTCCTGCAATTTTTGCAAATCCAACTTAGAAAGGTGGTGTAAACCACATGCAGGTTAGTGTTCGTGATAACAACGTCGATCAGGCGTTGCGTGCTCTGAAGAAGAAACTTCAGCGTGAGGGCGTTTTTCGTGAAATGAAGCTTAAGCAGCATTTCGAAAAGCCGTCCGTGCGTAAAGCGCGCGAGAAAGCGGAAGCGATCCGTCGTCAGCGTAAACTGGCACGTAAGAAGCTCCAGCGCGAAGGTATGCTCTAGGGCGATCCTTCGGCGTTACGATCAAGAAACCCCCGGCTGCGTGATCAGGCGGGGGTTTTTCTTTGCCGGGATGCAGCGCCAGCTAGGGGCATATCGGCGCAAATGGGTCATCCCCCCGCGCGCATCGGAACCGAGCGCCCATTTGGCTGATCTGCCATCCTACAGGGTCTTCGGCGGCATTCCATTCATAGATCACCCGCGTGATTTGGGCGGCCACGGCATCATCCATCATCGGCACTTCAAAATCGACGATGAAGTGCCTGATCCCGATCTGACACCATCGTTTGGTAAAGCTGTCAATCTCACCTGCCACGACCAGCGAGACGAAGGTATTTTCCACTGTTGTCACAGCGCGTGTTGTCTCGGGGTCAGACAAATCAAGATAGATCATGGCGTCAAGCGGGGTAAAACCGGCGAGTGGATCGGGCGCAATTTCCGCACACCGTTCTGCGCTGGCCAAACCAGGCACTGCGATCAAGGCAGTGGTGAGCAGGAATGAACGCATATGGCACCTTTCTTTGCCCCTTCGACCTAACATACACATGACAAAAGGCGCTTGTAGGTTTCGGACAGGTTGCGCTCAGACCTGCGCCACAATGGTGCGCAGCACCCCATCATCGGTCAGCTCAAGCTGTGCCGGTGTAGTGCGCATGAACTGACCAAAATATTTGGTCAGATGGGCCTGATCGGTAAATCCCGCCTCAATTGCGACATCTGCGATATCGGGCGGGTTGTCACCAGTCAGGCGTTGCAAGGCAAACAGCACCCGCTGGATCATGGCAAAGGCCTTGGGTGGCAAACCGACAACCTTGCTGAACTGGCGGTGCAACTGTCGTTCGCTCAAACCGCACTCAGCGGCGAGCGCACGAATACTGACATTGCCGTTTGCCGCTTCGATCTGCTGCGCAGCTTTGGCGACAACCGAATCGACCGTGCCCGCGCGCCCAGCTAAATGCAGAAGATGGTTTACAAAAGCGGCCTCCGGTTCGGCCCCGTCTTGCGCGAAAGGAAAGGTCGCTATCTGATTGCGCAGCGCACCAAGGTCTTGCTTCGCCAGCTGGAACGCACCGGTGGCCGTACATTCGGCCAAAAAATGGCAGGACGGACCATGCAAGGTATACTCTGCATCAAAGGTCGTTAGCTGACCTGACAGGTGATACTCCTGCGGGGTGATGGTGAATTGGGCGGCATTTGCCCGGGCCGAAGCTTGGCCCGCCGGCACCCAACCGATATAGCAATAACCCGTCGGCCGTGCCGGGACAGTCACAGCCGTATCCGCGCTGTGACGGGCCAACATGATGCGACGTATAAAGGGTTGAAGCGCGGCCGGAACGGGACGCATCTCATAGGAAATCGGAACTGTCGCTGTCATTCTTACCGGGCGTGTTTGTATTGGTCGATACGTGCCACGACCCTAACGGGCCAAACAGTGACTGCAAAGGCAATTTGGCTGCATCAACCCTTGTCGCCCAGCGACTGTAGAATTGGGCAGTCAGGTCGATCATCCCCGGCACAATCACGTACCAGTACACCTAGCGTGTCATGCATCTGGCGCAGATCTGCAATTTTCGTTTCAATCCGTGCCAGATGCTCTTTGGCAATCCGGCGGACATCTGCGCTGGCCCGTGCGGTGTCTTCCCAAAGTGCCAACAGGTCGCGGCAATCCTCGATTGAAAAACCCAGAGCCCGTGCGCGCGCCAAAAAGGTCAGCTTGTGAATATCCGCATCCACAAAGGCGCGGTAGCCGTTTGTGTCGCGCCCAGGTTTGACCAGCCCGATATCTTCGTAGTAGCGGATTGTCTTTGGTGGCAGACCAGATTGCTCTGCGGCTTGTCCAATGTTCACGGTGTCACCTCTTGATAAGGGGTTGGACGCACGTCAGGCATTGCCTGCTGCGCTGGTGCAACCCACCGCAAACGCAGCGCATTTGACAGGACGAACACGCTCGACAGCGCCATCGCGCCTGCGGCTAACATCGGCGACAATAGCGGCCCACCAAAGAGATAGAGCACACCTGCCGCAACCGGAATAAGCGCAGTATTATAGGCAAAGGCCCAAAAGAGGTTTTGCTGGATGTTGCGCATGGTGCGTTGGCTGATCTCAAAGGCATTGCAAACACCGGTGATGTCTCCCGACATCAGAACGACATCCGCACTTTCAATCGCCACATCCGTACCTGTTCCGATGGCAATCCCGACATCAGCGGCAGCCAGGGCCGGGGCATCATTGATCCCGTCCCCGACAAAGGCAATTTCTTCGCCGTTTTGCGCCAGATTGCGCAAAGCGGCGACCTTTCCATCCGGCAGAACCTCGGCCACGACCGTATCAATACCGAGCTCTGCCGCAATTGCTTGCGCGGTTCTTTCATTGTCGCCGGTAATCAGCGCTGTGCGCCTTACCCCATCTGGTGCAAGGCGCGGATTACAGCAGGGGTTGTCGGCTTGATCGGGTCGGAGATTCCGATCAAACCGACAAGCTGCCCATCAATGGCCGCATAGAAGGGGGTCTGCCCTTTCCCGGCAATGTCCGCTGCGCGGGTTGCAAAGGCATCAATTGCAACGCCCTCGCGGTGCATGAACCTGTCTGCCCCGACCAGAATGCCACGACCCGCGACTGTGCCGCTGACGCCGAAACCAGTTTCAACGCTGAAGTTATCAACATCCTGCATGGCATAGCCACGGGCTTGTGCCATACGCACAATTGCGGCTGCAATCGGGTGTTCGGACAGCGCTTCAACACTTGCAATCAGGCCCAGTACCTCGGACTTGTCCGTGCCCGACACAAAAGACACTGCTGTCACCTCTGGCCGTCCTTGGGTCAGCGTGCCAGTCTTGTCAAAAGCAACAACAGCAACAGAGCGCAACGCCTGCAAAGCATCACCCTTGCGGAAAAGAACACCGAGGTCTGCCGCCCGGCCGGTGCCCACCATAATGGATGTCGGCGTCGCAAGGCCCATGGCGCAAGGGCAAGCCACGATCAGTACCGCCACGCCAGCCACCAATGCAAAACTGAGCGCTGGATCAGGGCCAAAAAGCAACCAACCGGCGATTGTAAGCGCCGCGATTAGCAAAACAATCGGGACAAACCAGAGTGTGATCTTGTTGACCAGGTCTTGAATCGGCAGCTTTGCACCCTGCGCGTCCTCGACCATGCGAATGATCTGGGCGAGCATCGTATCAGCACCCACCTGTGTGACACGAAATGTGAATGAACCAGCGCCATTCACGGTGCCACCGGTGACAACATCACCGACATCTTTCTCTGCTGGCAAAGGCTCGCCGGTGATCATGCTTTCATCAACAAAGGCGGCCCCCTCCAACACAACACCATCGACAGCGATTTTTTCGCCGGGGCGCACGCGTAGAACATTGCCCACAACAATATCCGCTATGGCGACTTCAGCCGCCACCCCATCGCGCAGCACCGTGGCCGTCCGCGGTTGCAAACCAACCAATCGGCGGATCGCTTCTCCGGTTTTGCCTTTCGCCCGCGCCTCAAGGAAACGACCCAGCAGAATCAATGTGACAATCACCGCAGCGGCTTCAAAGTAGACCGCACGCGTGCCCGCTGGCAGCACCGCTGGAAAGAAGGTCGCCACCGTTGAAAACACCCATGCCGCGCCGGTTCCGATGGCAACCAGCGCATTCATATCAGGCGCACCTTTGAACAAGGCCGGAATGCCTTGAGTGAAAAACATACGCCCCGGGCCCGCCAGAACAAGGGTGACAAGGACAAACTGAAATAACCAACTGGTTTGCATGCCGATGGTTTGATGGACCCAGGCATGCATCCCCCGCACAAAATGACTACCCATTTCCAGAACAAATACCGGGGCCGTTAAGATGGCCGCAACCACTAGCTGGCGGCGCAGCGCATCAATGCGATTGTCTTTCTGCTCTGGCTGCATATCGGTCGTACTGCGCAACTGCGCCGGGTAGCCTGCATCTGTGGCGGCCTGCGCAATCGCCGCTGGCGACGTCACGCCTGCCACATAGCTGACCCGCGCCGTTTCAGCCGCCAGATTGACGGACACCTCGGTGACCGCCGATGCAGACGCCAAAGCTTTTTCTACCCGCCCCACACAAGAACCACAGTTCATACCCGCGATATCAAGCGTGATGTGATCGCTGCGCGCCGGATATCCGGCTTGCACCAGCGCATCTGTCAATTGGGTTGGCGTTGCTGGTGCGTCAAAATCCACTTTGGCTGTTTCAGCAGCAAGATTGACTGTCACGTCGATCACGCCGTCCACATTGCGCAACGCCTTGTCGGCACGCGCGGCACATGAGCCGCATGAAAGTTTTGTGATGTGAAAAGCAATAGACGTCTTGGACATGCGTGGGCCACCTTTGGAACACGCTCTAGATAGGCCTTCCACTCACTGGAAGGTCAAGACCTTATTGCCTTATCCCTCACCACGGGCCTGTGCGATGTATCCCTGCAAATCCGCCAGCGGCACCGCACCTGGCACCAGAGCATCGCCAATCACGAAGGCAGGTGTGCCGGTGAAACCAAGGCTTTGGGCCAGCTGGCGCGAGGTGTTGATATGGCTGTCAACCGCTTCGCTTTGCATGTCAGCAACCAATTGATCCATGTCCAACCCGATTGAGCGGGCCAGTGCCAGAACCGAAGCCTCTTCGGCGCGACCGCGCATTTCCATGAGACCCCAGTGCATTTCTTCATATTTGCCCTGCGCACGCGCCGCCAAGGCCGCGCGGGCCGCAAAAACAGAGCCTTCACCAAGGATGGGCCATTCCCGGTACACAACGCGCACATCCTCATCAGCGGCGATCAGCGCCTTAATGTTGTCGGCGGCGCGTTTGCAGTAAGGGCAGTTGTAGTCAAAGAACTCGACCACAACGGCTTGCCCATCCGCATTACCTATGAACGGTGCATTCGGATCACCCTCCAAAGACGCCCGCTCTCTGAGAAGCAGATCAGCCCGCGCCAAAGCCTGCGCTTCATTGCGCTGCTCTTCAAGGATCGCGAGGGCATCCATGATGATCTGCGGGTTCTCCAGGATCGCCTCTAACGCAAGCTGTTTTACTTCATCTTCAGACAAGTCCTGCGCTACCGCACCAAAGGGCAGCAGGGTCATCAGGGCCGCGGCGATCAATTTGCGCATGTGTTATCCATATCATCGTGTTCGGTTCAAAATCAGTTATAGTGAAACACTTTGGGCCCGCAATGACCACACACATCTGCGTAATATCTGCGACGCAAGGACGCGCCAGAACCCGCGCATAACGCACTTAACAGCTCTGCTGTGCCGACAAGTGGTCCTGCTGCTTGCCCCCCCGCCCCGGTTTCGATTAGGTGCAACTTATGGAGCAACGCCTTTCGCCACAAAAGTCACGCAGGCCTACCATGAGCATGGGTTTTAAAGCCGTGGCCGTTTTTGTGATGATTGTTTGCATCATCCCTTATCTGGGTGTGCTGGCCGCCGCCTTTTCGGGATCATTTGAAACGCTTGCCAGCCTCGCCGACACGGTCCTTGCCCGTTACACGTTCACGACTCTGATCCTTGTTACCACAGTGATGGCAGGAAGCGCGTTCATCGGCGCTGGGGCCGCCTGGTTGGTGACGATGACAGAATTCCCCGGACGGCGTTGGGTCGAGATCGCACTGGCACTGCCGCTTGCTTTTCCAGCTTACGTACTGGCCTATGGCTATACGCACGTGCTGGATCACCCCGGTATCGTTCAAACGCTGTTGCGCGACCTGACGGGTTGGGGACCTCGGGACTATTGGTTCCCAGAGATCAGGTCATTGGGTGGTGCTGCGATGATGTTGACGCTGGTGCTTTACCCTTACGTCTACCTGCTGGCGCGCGCTGCTTTTGCGGCCCAAGGGGCCAGCACGTTTCTGGCGGCCCGCGTACTCGGCCGTTCACCATTTGCCGCATTCATGCATGTCTCGCTGCCGATGGCCCGCCCCGCAATCGCCTCTGGTGTCATGTTGGTCGCGATGGAGACAATCGCAGATTTCGGCACGGTCGCCTATTTCGGGGTGCAGACCTTTGCTGTGGGGATTTACACAAGCTGGTTCACCCTGGCGGACCGGGCGGCGGCCGCGCAACTGGCTCTTGGATTGCTCAGCTTTGCACTTTTGCTGGTTATGCTGGAACGCTACAGCAGGGGGGATGCCAAATACGCCAGCGGAAGACGCAATGCGCCGCTGCAAAGGCTGACGCTGACCAAAGGGCAGAAAATCGGGGCCATGGCCTTTTGCCTGACACCCGTTTTGCTGGGGGTCGTGTTACCGGTCATCGCACTCGGCGTCATGGCATTGGGATCAGAGCAAGACCTGCTCAGCCCCCGCTATCTTGGCTTTATCCGCAACTCCCTGACACTGGCCAGCATCGCAGCCGTCTTGACCGTCCTCGCGGCCCTCATCCTCGGCACTTTGCATCGCGTCAGTACCAGCCGTCTGACTGGTACATCGCTTTATCTTGCGCGGATCGGCTATGCCGTGCCCGGGGGTGTGATCGCTGTAGGCCTTCTGGTGCCCTTCGCCGCTTTTGACAATGCGCTGGATGCCTGGATGCGCAGCACCTTTGATATCTCGACGGGGCTTTTGTTCACCGGGTCAATCTGGCTTCTGATTTCGGCCTATCTGATCCGGTTTCTGGCGGCGGCAATTGGGGCCTATGAAGGTGGGATCGCATCAGTGGCGCCAAACATGGACGCCGCGGCGCGCACATTGGGCCAGGACATGCCGGGTTTGGTGCGGCGCATCCATATGCCTTTGCTGCGGACCAGCCTGTTAACGGCCGGATTGATCGTCTTCGTTGATGTGATGAAAGAGCTACCCGCGACCCTGATCATGCGGCCGTTCAACTATGACACGCTGGCCGTGCAGGCCTATCGGCTGGCTTCGGATGAACGGCTGGAAGGGGCGGCTGTACCCAGCCTTGTTATTGCAGCAATCGGGTTGATCCCCGTCATTCTATTGTGCCGACGCATCGGCACTGGTCGGGCGTGACTGCGGGATAGGGAACCTATTTGCCCTTCCAAACGGGGTCGCGTTTCTCGGCGAAGGCACGCGCACCTTCCATTTGATCTTCCGACGTATAAAGCGTTTCAACCGTTGCGAATTGGCTTTTCGTGATGCGGTTCATAGCATCCTGAAACTTCATGTCCTCTGCTTCGCGCACGACCTCTTTCAGGGCTGCGTAAACCAATGGCGGGCCTGACGCGATCAGCGCGGCCATCTTGCGCGCTTCGTTCATCAGTTGATCAGCAGGTACAACACGATTGATCAAACCCCAACGGGCAGCCTCTTCCGCATCGACCCAACGCCCGGTCAGAAGCATCTCCATTGCGATGTGATAAGGGATGCGCTTGGGCAGTTTGACCGAGGCCGCATCGGCAACAGTCCCTGACCGGATTTCCGGCAAAGCAAAACTCGCGTGCTCTGCCGCGAGCAAAATGTCACCCGACAGCGCCAATTCCAGCCCGCCCCCACAACAAATCCCGTTGACCGCCATAATCACCGGCTTGTTCATACGTGGCAGTTCCTGCAGCCCGCCAAAACCACCGACGCCATAGTCGCCATCGACAGCATCACCGTCCGCCGCCGCTTTGAGGTCCCAACCCGGGCAAAAGAATTTTTCACCCGCGCCTGTGACGATGGCGACCCGCAGTTCCGGATCATCCCGGAAATCCGCAAACACATCGCCCATGATCCGGCTGGTCGCTAAATCAATTGCATTGGCCTTGGGCCGGTCCAGCGTGACCTCCAAAACATGCCCGTCGCGTTTGGTTTTGATGGGGCCGTCAGTCATGGCACTCTCCTGTGGTGATAAGGGCATCCGCTGCAATGGCCCCGTCCGGGCCACACATCAGCGGATTGATTTCGATCTCAAAGGGCATCTCGGCGATGACATAGGACTGTAGTGCCAACACCGCGTCGACGATAGCGCCCATGTTGGCCGGGGGCGCCCCGCGATATCCGTCAAGCAGCGGGGCAACGCGCAGCTTGCGAAGCGCATTGCGCACATCCTCGGATTGCACCGGCAAGATCATACTGGTGCTGTCGGCCAATATCTCGGTCAGTGTGCCGCCTGCAGCCAAGGTCAAAACATACCCATGTGCAGGATCGAGAACGACGCCGATCAAAAGCTCGACCGTCGTACCCGTGATCATCTGCTCGACCAGGAAACTGTCGACAGGCATAGCCTTCGCAGCAGCAAACAGCTGCTGCTCATCCGTGATCCCGGTGACGACCGCACCCGCTTCGGTCTTGTGGGCAACGCCCTCGCCCTTCAACACAACGGGAAAGCCTAACTCTCTTGCAGATTCGGCAAGCATTTCGGTTCCATCCGCTCTCTGCGATTTTGGCAGGCGCAAGCCATGTTGAGTCAGAGCTTGCTTGGCCCGCACCTCGGACAACACCGTTGAAGCAGTGATCTTCGGTGGGATCAGCACATTGCAAATGGTCTGCTTGCCAACTCTGGCCGCAACCTCAATCGCCTCAACAGCCTCGGGCATCCCACAAAGAGGCAAAACACCTTGTGAGACCAGCTGATGCGCCACAGCCTCGGGCATATTCTCAACCAGTGAACTCAGTACAGCGATTGGCTAAGCCCGACGTCTTTTGTGCATGGGCCACGGCACGAAGTGCGAGGTCCCAATCAGGGGAAGCGCAACGGTCCTGCCGCGGGAAATCGAGCACGACGACACCCAGCGCAACCTGATCCGACATCATGGCTGCGAAGGTCGCTGTCATCGCCGTTTCGTCACCCCAGATAAAGGTGTGATAGTCCAACGGATTCGAAAGAGTCACAATCGGGCCCAGTGTTTCGCGCAGCACATCACGCTGATCCTGAGTGAGCGGCGGAAACGTCACGTCGCTCCCATGCGCCATATCCGCCATCAAGCTTGCTTCGCCGCCCGAGCACGACATCGACGCGATGCGCGGCGCATCGAGTAGGCCAACCACATGCAGCAATTTGAGCGTTTCAAGGAATGCGGAAAGCGAAGTTACCCGTCCAATGCCCAACCGATCAAACAGCGCGCCCGCCCCAGCGTCGCTTCCTGCAAGTGATGCGGTATGCGAAATCGCGGCTCGCTGCGCCTGTTCGGACTGCCCCGTCTTTAAAGCGACAATGGGTTTTCCAAGGTCTCGCGCCGTCTCCGCCAGCGCCACCAAAGCTTCAAGATCATCAACCCCTTCGATGTAAAGCCCAAGTGCCGTCACCTTCGGGTTGGCCAAAAGCGATTGGCCGATTTCGGACAATCCCGTTTGCGCCTGATTCCCAACGGTCACAACGTAAGCCACCGGCAAACCGCGCGTTTGCATCGTCAGATTGATGGCAACATTTGAAGACTGCGCAATGATGGCAACGCCGCTGTCCGTTGGCACCCCACCGTGTTGATCAGGCCAAAGCGTGATCCCATCAAGATAGTTCAGGAAACCATAGCAGTTTGGACCAATGATCGGCATGTCACCGGCCGCGGACAGCATCGCATCCTGTAGATCGGCCCCGTCACCGACCTCATGCACTGCTTCGCGAAAGCCCGACGCAAAACAGATCGCACCACCTGCGCCAATACTTGACAGCGAACGTACTGCGTCGACTGTTGCATGCCTGTTGACGCCAATAAAAACGGCATCCGGTGGCGCTGGTAGATCCTCTATCGCACGGAAAGGCGCAAGCCCGGCGATGTCATCCTTGGTTGGATGGACGACCCAGATATCTCCTGCAAAGCCAATCTTCTGGCATTGACGGATCACCTCACTGCCCCAGGCACCGCCACCAATAACCGCAATTGAACGCGGGTTAAAAAGCCGAGTAAGCCGGTCCATCAGGCCCCCAAGGGGCGCAGCAGCTCACGGCTGATGATGTGGCGTTGGATTTCGGATGTCCCATCCCAAATGCGTTCAACGCGGGCGTCGCGCCAGAACCGCTCAATTGGAAAATCACTCATCAACCCCATACCACCGTAAATCTGCAGGGTTGCATCGGTGACACGGGCCAGCATCTCGGTGGCATAGACCTTGGCGGACGCAATTTCACGGTTTGCTTAAGCAGCCCTTCATCCAGACGCCAAGCAGCAGACAGGGTGAGCATATCGGCTGCGTCGATCTCGGTAATCATATCTGCAATCTGAAAACTGACGCCTTGGAATTTGCCAATGGGTTGACCGAATTGCTCACGCTCTGCCGCATAGCTGAGAGCGTAGTCAAAGCAACGGCGCGCACGCCCAACGGACATGGTGGCGACCGTAATTCGTGTCGCATACAGCCATTCGTTCATTACGGCAAAACCACCGTCGACATCACCCAGCACCTGTGTATCGGGCAGACGGCAATTGTCGAAATCAAGGATGCAGTTTTTGTAGCCCCGGTGGCTGACTGATGCATAGCCATCACGGACGTCAAACCCGGGCGTGCCACGATCAACAAGAAACGTCGTGATGCGTTTCTTGGGTCCACGCGGGGTTTCGTCCACGCCAGTCGCGACAAATACAATAAAGAAATCTGCGCGATCCGCGCCCGAAATAAAGTGCTTGGAACCGTTCAGAACCCAATCACCGCCATCGCGCACAGCACTGCATTTCATACCGCGCACATCGGAACCCGCATCCGGTTCTGTCATCGCGAGCGCGTCCATACGTTCGCCGCGCACAGCAGGCATCAAATATCGTTCCTTTTGGTCACCCTCACAGGCCATCAGGATATTCTGCGGTCGCCCAAAAAAGTGGTTGAGCGCCATTGATCCCCGTCCCAACTCTCGCTCGACCAGCGCAAAATCAACATGACTGAGCCCGGCACAACCCACCTCTTCGGGGAAGTTGCAGGCGTAGAAACCCAGTTCAATTGTCTTGCGCCTAATCTCGTCCGCAATCTCTTGGGGGACTTCACCACTGCGCTCTACCGCATCTTCATGGGGGTAAATCTCATGCTCGACAAAGGACCGGACCGTATCCACGATCATCTGCTGTTCATCGGTCAGGCCAAACTGCATGCGCGGGCTCCGTTCTGCGTGTTCCAAAGAAGACCCTAAGAAGCGTTTCTCAAAAAGTCATGCAGAATGCAAAGCCGGATCAGATTTTCTCAAATGCGTCGAATTTGCTGTTCGAACACGATACCACTAGACTGATAAACACACAGAAGGGTCCGCAGCGATGTTCGGCAATTGCGCAGAGACGGTCAGCATCCTCTATGCCATTGTGTTTGGTGCAGATGGTGCTTGCATAGAGATGAGTACGGCGTCGATTCTGACGGCCTTTGGCGCCTTCATGGTGCTGGTCGTTATCGCGCAATTTTTCGCCCGTAGGCTGTGGCAAAAGCTGACACAACGCCCGGCGCCGATCGAGGATACATCCATCGACCCATCCGGTGACACGCCCTTCCGCGATGATCCCAATTATCGCGACAGCGCTATTCGATCCACTAAACGCTAGCTGCCGGGCGGTTGTTGCCACCGATTGCGCGGGTCAATTTGGCGGCAGCATCCATGACCGACGTTGCCAGGTCTTCGATCCTGTCTTCGGAAATGCGCGAGGTTGGGCCAGAGACAGATATCCCTGCGACCGCTTCGCCAAACACGTTGTACACAGGGGCCGCGATACAGCGCATCCCGAGGTTGCGTTCTTCGCCGTCGATGGCATAGCCCCGCGCCTTGGTTGCGTGAAGGTCGGCGATCATGGCCTCGGGGTCGGTCAGGGTGAAGGGCGTATATTGCTCTAGCTTACTGGCAGCGAGGACTTCGCGCTGCCGTTTATCATCCATCCGGGACAATAAGGCCTTGCCAATGCCGGAAGAATGCATGTCCGCCGCTGTTCCCGGCGGAAAGAAGGCGCGTATTGTTGCCTGCGTTTCTACCTGACCAAGGAACAGCACCTTACCATCACGCTCAATCCCAAGGTTTGCTGTCTCGCCCGTGGCCTCCATCAGATCACGCATGATAGGGCGCGCCCGTTCAACCAAAGAAGTGCGGCGCAGGAAATGCGATCCCGTCAGGAAGGCGGCCGGGCCTATGCTCCAAGTCTGGCTTTGGTCGTCAAAATCAGCAAAACCGCGCCCCTGGAATGTCGTGAGTACACGGTAAACCGTGGCAGGAGACTGATCCAAGGCACCGGCAATCTCTGACAAAGTACCGCCCTGCATTTCACCAAGTTCGACCAGCACCTCTAACGCGCGATCAAGTGATTTGATGGTGTTCTGGGCACCCTTGTCATCCCATGCTCTGGGTCGACCACGGCCTCTTTTGACGTCATCCTGCATATCTTTTCTCGCTTCTGAAAATTAATTTCACCTTATGAAAAATACAACTCTCTGACAACAAACAATTTTATCTCTAAGATCCATTTTGAAAAATAATTTCAAAAAAATATGCAAGCACAGCCAGCTCTGGCAAAACACCATCAACCCAATGGAGGATTGGACGATGAGCTTTCAAAACCCAGTATTTATTCCCGGCCCAACGAATATGCCCGAGGCTATTCGCAAGGCTTGCGACATGCCCACAATTGACCACAGGTCGCCGCTGTTTGGACAAATCCTTCATCCCGCCCGCGCCGGAGTTCAGGAAGTTCTGAAATCTGAATCTGCCGAAGTCTTTATCTTTCCATCCACCGGCACTGGCGGCTGGGAAACTGCGCTGACAAACACGCTTTCCGCAGGCGACACCGTTCTGGCGGCACGCAACGGTATGTTCAGCCACCGCTGGATTGACATGTGCTTGCGACACGAGTTGAACGTGAAAATCGTTGAAACACCGTGGGGGCGCGGCATCCCGGCTGATCGTTATGCTGAGATCCTCATGGCCGACACCAGCCACAAAATCAAAGCGGTTCTGGCAACGCACAATGAGACGGCAACTGGTGTGAAATCAGACATTTCTGCTGTCCGCAAAGCACTCGACGCGGCGAACCACCCTGCACTGTTGTTTGTTGACGGCGTCAGTTCAATCGGCTCAATGGATTTCCGGTTTGATGAGTGGGGTGTCGATGTTGCGGTCACCGGTTCGCAGAAAGGCTTTATGCTGCCCGCTGGTCTTGCCATCGTTGGCTTCAGCCAAAAGGCGTTGGATGCCAGCAAACTGGCGCAGCTGCCGCGCACGTTCTTTGATATCGCTGATATGACCAAGGGCTACGCTGCAAACGCATACCCTTACACTCCTGCTGTCGGCCTGATGAACGGCCTTCTGCTCGCAACCGAGACGTTGTTGAAAGAAGGTCTTGAAAACGTCTTTGCACGACACACGCGCATTGCGTCAGGTGTGCGCGCTGCGGTAGGGGCTTGGGGTCTGGACCTTTGCGCCGCGACACCGGAAGTTTACTCTGATACGGTAAGCGCCATCAAAACACCCGAGGGCTTCAACGCAACTGACATCGTCACACATGCTGCCGACAAATATGGCGTGGCCTTTGGTGTTGGGCTCGGCGAAGTTGCCGGTAAAGTGTTTCGCATTGGCCACCTGGGCAGCATGACGGATGTTATGGCCCTGTCAGGGATCGCCACGGCCGAGATGTGCATGGCTGACCTGGGTCTTGATATCAAAGTGGGGTCCGGCGTTGCGGCAGCGCAAGAATACTACCGTGGCACAACCGGCCTGAGCCTCAAGGATGCAGCGTAATGAAAGACCACAAGGATATGCATATTCCAACCTACCAAGACGTGTTGGACGCACATGAGCGCATCAAGCCTTACATTCATCGCACTCCGGTTTTGACATCGGAGTATTTCAACAACCTCACCGGAGCCGAACTGTTCTTTAAGTGTGAAAACTTTCAAAAAGCCGGTGCTTTCAAGGTCCGCGGTGCCTCAAATGCCGTATTTGGACTATCTGACGAAGCTGCGGAAAAAGGTGTCTGCACACATTCGTCAGGGAACCACGCGCTATCGCTGTCTTATGCAGCAGGCCGCAGGGGCATCCCTTGCAATGTGGTGATGCCACGCACCGCGCCACAAGCGAAGAAAGACGCAGTAAAAGGTTATGGTGGAATCATCACAGAATGCGAACCCTCCACAAGCTCCCGCGAAGCAGTTTTTGCTGGTGTGCAGGCTGAAACAGGGGGGGACTTCGTACACCCTTATAATGACCCACGGGTTGTCGCGGGTCAGGGAACTTGCAGCAAAGAACTGATGGAGCAGATGCAGGAAGAGCATGGTGGCGCACTTGACATGGTGGTCGCACCTATCGGCGGCGGCGGCATGATTTCCGGCACCTGCCTGACGCTCTCCAACATCGCACCTGACGTGCAGATAATCGCCGCTGAGCCGGAACAAGCCGACGACGCCTATCGCAGTTTCAAAGCTGGCCACATTATTGCTGATGACGCGCCAGTAACGGTCGCCGATGGTTTGAAAGTGCCCTTGAAAGACTTGACATGGCATTTTGTGAGCAACCACGTGTCCGAGATTTTCACCGCCTCTGAGCAGGAGATCATCGACGCGATGAAACTGACGTGGCAGCGCATGAAGATCGTGATGGAACCCAGCTGTGCCGTGCCCCTCGCCGTCATCATAAAGAACAAAGACTTTTTCAAAGGCAAACGCGTCGGTGTTGTTGTCACTGGCGGAAATGTAGACCTCGACAAACTACCTTGGATGCAGGGTTAAGGGAGAAGAACCATGAACGATATGAGCAACCTCAAAAACCTCGAAGTCGGCTACGACGTCCCCGCCCTGCCCGGCATGGATGAGGCCGACATCCAGACACCCTGCCTGGTGCTGGATCTGGACGCGCTGGAGCGGAACATCAAAAAGATGGGCGACTTTGCGAAATCGCATGGCATGCGCCACCGCGTACACGGCAAGATGCACAAATCCGTTGATGTGGCCTTGTTGCAGGAAAAGCTGGGTGGGTCTGTCGGCGTCTGCTGTCAGAAGGTCTCTGAGGCCGAAGTCTTCGCCCGTGGCGGCATCAAGGATGTCCTGGTTTCAAACCAGGTCCGCCAGCCAGAAAAGATTGACCGTCTGGTCCGTCTACCAAAACTGGGCGCCCGCGCGATCTGCTGTGTGGACGACATCGATAATGTGGCTGATCTGTCTGCGGCGGCGATGAAACACGGCACCCAGATTGAATGCCTCGTGGAAATCGACGTCGGCGCAGGCCGCTGCGGTGTGCAATACGGTCAGCCGGTCGTTGATCTGGCGAAAGCCATCGACGCGGCAGATGGCCTCAAATACGCAGGCATTCAGGCTTATCAGGGCGCGATGCAGCACCTTGATTCATATGAAGATCGTCAGGGCAAAACCCAAATCGCAATTGATCAGGTCGCCGAGACCCTAGAGATGCTGAAAGCCGAAGGGATCGAAAGCGATATCGTTGGCGGCGGGGGCACAGGTTCATACTATTTTGAAAGCGCCTCTGGCGTGTTTAACGAATTGCAATGTGGATCTTATGCCTTCATGGACGCGGACTATGGCCGCATCCTCGACAAGGACGGCAACCGCATTGACCGTGGTGAGTGGGAAAACGCCTTGTTCATTCTGACGTCCGTCATGAGCCATGCCAAAGCAGATAAAGCCATCGTTGATGCGGGTCTGAAAGCGCAGTCGGTGGACAGTGGCTTGCCAACCATCTTTGGCCGCACGGACGTGGAATACGTCAAGTGTTCGGATGAGCACGGTGTTGTTGCAGACCCCGACGGTGTCCTGAAGGTCAATGATAAGCTCAAGCTGGTGCCGGGTCACTGTGACCCGACGTGCAATGTGCATGATTGGTACGTCGGCGTGCGTGACGGCAAGGTGGAGACACTGTGGCCCGTCTCTGCACGTGGCAAAGCTTACTGACGCGCTCATCCCTCCCTCACGGTCGCTCATCGCGAAGACAGCCCGGACGGGCTGGATGAGCGACCGACAAAGAAAGAATACCCATGATTATCGTTCCTGAAAAAGAGATGGCAGGGCTGCTGAACCGTGCCGACGCCTTTACTGCGGTCGAGAATGTATTTGCCTCGATGTCCAAAGGCAGCGCTTACAACTTTCCTGTGATCCGCGAGGCGATCGGCCACGAGGATGCGCTCTATGGCTTCAAGGGCGGCTTTGACAAGGCGGGTATGGCACTGGGCCTCAAGGCCGGTGGCTATTGGCCCAACAACCTTGAAAAGCACGGGCATATCAACCACCAGTCGACAGTGTTCCTGTTCGATCCTGATACCGGAATGGTCAAGGCCATGGTGGGCGGCAACCTCCTCACAGCGCTTCGGACTGCTGCGGCGTCATCGGTTTCGATCAAACACTTGGCCCGCAAGGATGCGAAGGTCATGGGTATGGTCGGCGCTTACCATCAAGCGACGTTCCAACTGCGGGCCGCACTGGAGCAGCGCGACTTTGAGAAAGTGATCGGCTGGAACTACCACCCCGAGATGCTGCCCAACATTGAAAAGGTCGCTGATGAAGCAGGCGTCCCGTTCGAAGCGGTTGAGCTTGAGGGCATGGTCGAAGCTGATGTTGTGATTTCGATCACCTCAACCTTTGCGCCAACGATCATGGCAGGGCATATCGGCACCGGCACACATATCGCTTGCATGGGGACCGACACCAAAGGCAAGCAGGAAATCGAGGCGGCTTTGCTTGCCCAAACGACCGTCTTCACGGATGAGGTTGCGCAATCTATCAGCATCGGTGAAGCGCAGCACGCCATTGCCGAAGGGCTGATCGCGGAAAGCGACGTGAACGAACTGGGTGCGGTAATCAACGGCACACATCCGGGGCGGACGTCAGATGACGAAATCACGCTCTTTGATGGCACTGGCGTGGGTTTGCAGGATCTTGCCGTCGCAGCGTCGGTTGTTGATTTGGCTGTTGAAAAAGGTATTGCAACAATCGTCGATTTCTAAAGCTCACTCACCGGCGACGGAAAGCTTCTGCCCTTCAAGGGCGGAGGCTTTTTTGTTCTTGCGACTTAGAATAAGATCTCAAATGCTGCCCCTGGTTTGTTCAGCAACCTGATATCAGCACCTTGGGCCTGCAACATACGCCGGACAATCGCCAACCCCATACCCGTTCCGCCATCTTCACGACGCGTGGTGAAAAAGGGATCAAAAACCCTGTCTCTGTTACCGGCGCTGATGCTTACACCATTGTCCTCAACCAAGAGTCGCGCATTTTGAAGATCAAAACGCACCTCGTTGGCCCCATGTGCCATCGCGTTGCTGACAAGATGGGTGACGACTATCTCCATCACATCCTGCGGCAGTGGGATATCGCCGTCAGCGCCTAGCGCAACACCCTCCACATGCGCCAACACCTCTGACAAACGACAGGTACCCGCCGGAACAACCTCTTGCGCCCGCGCCAGCGCACGCTGCCCGTCCAGCAGCGCTTCCATACGGCGGGTGTTATCCGTGATCCCACGCAATAATTTCACGCGATCCGCATCACTCAGATCAGGGTTCTCGAGCAATTCTGCCGCCCCCTGAATGACGGTCAAGGGTGACTTCAACTCATGTGTCACATGATCTGCGTAAGATCGCAGAACGGTCTCACGCCCACGCAAAGCCGAAGTCATCTCAAGCACGGCCTGCCCCAGTTTTGAGAATTCAGGTGTGCCGAAATGTGTTGGCGCTTCCGTCGCACCTTCGCTTTCAGCGTATGCAGTGAGAGCATGCACAGGCCGAAGCACCAGCCGCCATAGCAGCGCACCGAGGATCACGGTCGCAACAAACGCCATCCAGCCGATCATCCAGGTCGTTTCCGCCCAGCCCAAAACCCCACCAGCCACCCGAAAGTAACCAATCCCCACAATCGGCAGAAAGAACACGGTTGCCAGCGTACCGCCAAGCACCAGCGCCAAAGGCGGACGCCATTTGCGGATTACGCGCCGCGGCACGCGCCCATCCTGATCCCCACACCATGCACGGTTTCAATCGCGTCGGCACATCCGGCCTTGTCCAGCTTACTGCGCAGGTTGCGCAGATGGCTGTCCATGGTCCTGTCACTGACATTGACGTTGGTACCGTAGATCGCATCCACGAGTTGTGGGCGCGACATCACGTGATCAGGGCGCGCGATCAAACGCTCCAACAAATCCATTTCGCGTGAGGTCAGCGGCACTGCCGCATCATGCACATGGCAAAGGTGGCGTGCCGGATCGACGCTGATCACACCGCGGCGCATGACAACCCGTGCTGCCACCTCGCCCTGGCTGCGTTTCAGGATAGCCCGCACGCGGGCCACCAATTCCCGCGGCGAAAACGGTTTGGACACATAGTCATCCGCCCCAAGTTCCAGCCCGACGACGCGGTCAATCTCATCCGCACGGGCCGTCAAAAACAGGATGGGCACCTCAGAGGTCTTGCGCAATGCCCGACAGACCTCCAACCCGTCCATCTCTGGCATCCCGATATCAAGGATGATCAGATCAGGGCGCAGGCTTTCGGCCTTTTCAAGCGCGGTGTGGCCGTCACCCGCCTCAGCGACCCCAAGCCCCGCTTGGGTCAGTGCGATCCGCACGACATCGCGGATTTGCGCGTCGTCATCTGCCACCAAAATCATTGTTCGATCTCCATTGCGGCCAAACTACGGTGCAAGCGCGTGTTTCGGTAGCCCCATTCGCGCCAATCATTCCGCTGGGACAGATAGGGGCGATAACTATAGCAAAGCGCCACGCCCGTTTTCGCTTCATGGGCATGGATGGCGGGGGCTGCGCCCTCGCTGAGTTGGCAAAGGTAATAGTCGTTATCACGGTCATCGGCGAGGTTATGGCGTGCGATATATCCGTCGATACTGACCAGATTGCAGATATAGATCGCCAGCAACCCAAGGCCAAAGGCCCGTTGCATAAACCATCCAACTGTCTGACGCCCAGCCAATTGCATGATCATCAGAACCAATCCCAACGCCACTAAGATCATCCAGACAAATGCGGCAAAGCGCAGTCGGGTCAGCCCATAAACGTCGATGTAAAGATCAAGACGCAGGATGGACGAGATAACCAATACAACGTTTTGCGCGATCCAGAGATAGAGCAACCGCCGCACAGCAGGTCCCGCGCCCAGATACGGCTGCGCCAGCAAGGCAAAAACACCGGCAAGCAATGCCGTGGCAAGCAGCGGATAGGCCCCGCGATGCGCGTATGCGGCATAGGTCATACCGTCTGGCAGCGCCACACCACCCCACAAATATCCAAGATCAAGCGTGGTCTGGATCAGGAAGATCAGGTTGAATGTGATCAGCGCACGACTAACGGACCTTTCGTTCAAGAAACCTGATCGCAAGCTCCGCATCCGGCGCGGTTTGCTGCGGCTCAAGGCGGGCATCATCGTTGTCAGCCGCAACAGCGGCCAGACCACAATGGCCAAGCCCCCCAGAAGAACACCCGTTCAATTCGCGGAAGAAAGCTGGGGTCTATGTCGGCAAAGACAAGCAGCCACTGGTCAACAAGCGGATTTGCCGCGGCGAACAATACAAGGAAAATGCCCCCAAATCCAACTGGCAGAGCCCAATCAAATAGAAGACCGCGAAAGCTGCCTTTTGACGGGACAGCAATGCGCATTGCAAGGGCATCACGGACTGTCTGGACCAAACCATAACCCGGGATGCGCGCAACGGCACGCCAAGGGATCGCGCCATCCCAACGGTCGCTTGTGATCATCACTCCAAAAACAAACAGCCCCAACAAGGCTATCATCACTGTGCCGAACTGGACCACTTCGGCCATTGGCAGCACGGCCAAGATAAGCACGGTGAAGGATTTTAAAGCACGATCAAGAACCAGCCGTCTTGCAACGGTCAGGGCGACCGCCCCACCCAACAACATCATCCAGACAGCGAGGCCCGCACCCGGCCGAAAACCCCAGATCAGGACATCCGCCAAGAGTATCGCGGCGACGAAGACCGGCCCAGCCCGCACGCCCTGCGGTGGATCAGCATCATCTAACCACCACGCATCTTTCGCAATCCGATGCGGCACACCTCGCACAACCATATCTGTCCCTTTCTGCTCTTTTCAGAAAGGTCTAGGGACGCCCCGTGCAAAGACACTTAGGCAAATGTGCAGGTTTTGTGCAGACGGGCTTACCCGGCAGCGGCAGCCCGAATGGCGCGGATGTTCTCGCCATAGGGCGCTGGATCACTCACAGACCCGCCACGGAACACCGCAGAGCCCGCGACAAGCACGTCAGCCCCCGCCGCCGCAACCAAAGGCGCGGTTGTTGGGTCAACACCGCCGTCAATCTCAATATGGATGGGACGGTCGCCGATCATCGCGCGCAATGCGCGCACCTTCTCGACCTGACTGTGAATGAACTTCTGGCCGCCAAAGCCGGGATTCACTGTCATTACACAGACCAGATCAACCAGATCGAGCAGCATCTCAACGGCAGCGGCAGGCGTACCCGGGTTCAGGGCCACACCGGCTTTCGCCCCCGCCCCACGGATCGCTTGCAACGTGCGGTGAATATGCGGTCCGGCCTCGACATGGGCGGTGATGATATCAGCGCCAGCATTGGCAAAGCCTTCGATGTATGGATCAACAGGCGCAATCATCAGGTGAACGTCCATCACGCCCTTGATGTGAGGGCGAATGGCTGCACAGGTTGCCGGACCGAAGGTGATATTGGGTACGAAATGCCCGTCCATGACATCAACATGCACCCAATCAGCACCCTGCGCTTCAATAGCCTCGCATTCCGCACCGAAGTTCGCGAAATCGGCGGATAGGATAGACGGGGCGATCTTGATGGAGCGGTCAAAAGCCATGAGACACCTCATTTGGTTCGTTTGATGAGGCCATAACTTGCGATGGGCGGATTGTCACGCCAATCTGTTGCGATTCGAAAGCGGCGGGATGAAAACTCGGTGCCGATCCGGCCTACCGTGACATGCGGCAAGAAATCGCCATGAAACACTGCCTAATCAAGGCTCCGCTAATTTTCGTGCTGCACCGCAGCAATGACTGTGTTATTTTGATTTTATGACACAGACACTCCACCACGCAGAAATTCTAACCGAAGGCACGCAAATCCGCCTGACTCGCGCGACGCTGGCGCCGACGCGGCCGCGCGCCTTGCACGATCACGACTTTTACGAGCTGTTCTGGGTGCAGAATGGACGTGTCCGGCATCACCTGCCTGAGAACACGGCAACCCTCAGCGAAGGTGACGTCGTCTTCCTGCGCCCTGGCCATTTGCATGCGCTTCAAGGTCGTGGGGAGCACGCGTTGGTCGTCTCACTCTGCATCCATCCGGACACGATAAAAGCCCTCGCCAAACGGCACCCCAGCGTGAAGGGACATCTGTTCTGGTCCAAAGGCAGCCCGGTGCAAACCCACCGCGATATCCGGCAGTTGGCCGCACTCAACCATGCTGCAGTCCAATTGGAAAACAGCGCCTGCGATACGCTGGCCGCCGAGGCCTTTCTACTGCCGCTTTGCGCCGAACTGACGGCAGAGGCATTTGCCGACGATACACCCCGTTGGCTGACCAATGCCTGCACCGCCGCCAAATCGCCTGAAGTCTTCCGCGACGGCTCTGCCGGGTTGGTCGCGATTGCTTAAAGGCGCACCCTCATGTCAGTCGTATGATGCGCAAGCATTTGGGGCAGACGCCCTCGGACTACGTCAACAACATCCGCATGCAGCACGCAGCACGCGCGCTGACCACCGACAGCGAAGCAATCAGCGAGATCGCTGCTAATTGTGGCATTCCCAACATGTCGCATTTTCACAAACTCTTTCGCGAAGCGCATGGGATCACCCCGCTGCAATATCGGCAAAAGTTCCAACGGCAGGTTGTCCAACCCACATAGTATTTGACCGGATGGTCAAAACTTGCCAAGAGTGCCGCAAAGTGCCACCCTCATCCGGCACCGCAGGAGGCCACCTTGCAGACGACGCAATCCCCAACTTTGACAGCCACACAGCTGCCGCAAGTCCATTTACCTCGCAACGAAGGCATGCCGCTGGACCTTGATTGGGTCATGGCGGTGCAGGCGAATACGTCGGCCATAGAACGGCGGGCAAAGACACTGCCGGGGCGGCGTAGTGTGAAGAAAGATTATCAGGCCGCATGGCTCTGCAAGGCAATCAGCTTGATGGACCTGACCACATTGTCCGGCGACGACAGCGAAGGCCGCGTGCGCCGTCTCTGCGCCAAAGCGCGGCAACCCGTTGCAAAACCCATCCTCGAAGCGCTTGGCATGGAAGGCCTGACCACCGGTGCCATCTGTGTCTATCACGACATGGTGCCTACGGCCGTTGACGCCCTACAAGGGACGAATATTCCGGTCGCCGCGGTCTCGACCGGCTTCCCGGCGGGTCTCTCCCCGTTTCACCTGCGCATCGCTGAAATCGGCGAAAGCGTCGCGGCGGGCGCTGCAGAGATCGACATCGTAATCAGCCGCCGCCATGTGCTGACTGGCAACTGGCAGGCGCTTTATGATGAAATGAAAGAAATGCGCGCCGCCTGTGGCGATGCTCATGTCAAAGCCATCCTCGCCACCGGCGAGCTCGGTACGCTGCGCAACGTGGCGCGTGCGTCATTAGTCTGCATGATGGCCGGGGCCGACTTCATCAAAACCTCAACCGGCAAAGAGCCTGTCAACGCCACGCTCCCTGTTACCCTCACCATGATCCGTGCGATCCGCGATTACGAGGACCGGACTGGCGTGAAAGTCGGCTACAAACCCGCTAAGCGGGATCAGCAAAGCCAAAGATGCCTTGGTCTATCTGAGCATGATCAAAGACGAACTTGGTGACCGCTGGCTACAACCTGACCTTTTCCGCTTTGGTGCTTCCAGCCTGCTGGGCGACATCGAGCGGCAACTCGAACATCACGTCACCGGGGCCTATTCGGCGTCGTGGCGGCACGCGATTGGATAACCCATGACCATTAAAGAAATCTTCGACACCATGGATTATGGCCCGGCCCCGGAAAGCAGCGCGGAGGCGCTGAAATGGCTGGCGGATCGGGGCGGCATCGCGGGCCATTACATCAATGGCAAATGGGGTCCGATCCGCGATGACTTCGCATCAAACAATCCTGCAACAGGAGAAAAACTCGCCGGGGTGACCAAAGGTACCGCCGAAGAAATCGACGCCGCCGTCACCGCCGCACGCAAAGCACAGCCCGCGTGGGCCAAATCAGGCCACAAACGCGCCCGCGTCCTCTATGCCATCGCGCGACTGATGCAAAAACACAGCCGCCTTCTGGCGGTGATGGAGACGCTGGATAACGGTAAACCGATCCGGGAAAGCCGAGATATCGACGTGCCCCTCGCCATTCGGCATTTCTATCACCATGCTGGCTTTGCTCAGCTGATGAAGGCCGAACTGCCCGAACGCGAGGCATTGGGCGTCTGCGGCCAGATCATCCCATGGAACTTCCCCCTGCTGATGCTAGCGTGGAAAATCGCCCCCGCCTTGGCAATGGGCAACACCGTTGTGCTGAAACCGGCGGAATACACCTCACTCACCGCGATGATCTTTGCCGAGATTTGCACCGAGGCGGGTGTGCCGCCAGGTGTCGTGAACATCGTTACGGGCGACGGTGAAACAGGTGCCGCGTTGGTAAATGCCGCCGTCGACAAGATCGCCTTTACCGGCTCCACCGAAGTGGGCCGCAAAATTCGCGAAGCCACTGCCGGGTCCGGCAAAGCTCTGTCTTTGGAGCTTGGCGGCAAATCCCCCTACATTGTCTTTGAAGATGCAGACCTTGATAGCGCCGTCGAAGGTTTGGTTGACGCTATCTGGTTCAACCAAGGCCAGGTTTGCTGCGCTGGATCACGCTTGTTGGTGCAAGAAGGTATCGCTGATCGGTTCTACACCAAACTCAAGGCGCGCATGGATGGGTTGCGGATCGGTGACCCGCTTGACAAATGCATCGATGTGGGTGCTATCGTAGACCCTGTCCAATTGGACCTGATCACCAAAATGGTAGGCGCGAACACCGAAGGCGAAACCTATCAGACCAGCGCACCAGAGGGCTGTTTTTATCCGCCAACGCTCATTACTGGCCTGTCGCCAGCATCGACGCTGATGCAGGAAGAGATCTTTGGTCCGGTTCTGGCCGCGACAACCTTCCGCACCCCGGTTGAGGCCGTCGAAATCGCCAACAACACCCGTTACGGGCTGGCGGCATCCGTCTGGTCGGAGAATATCAACCTCGCTCTTGATATCGCACCGAAACTTGCCGCTGGCATCGTTTGGGTCAATGGCACCAACATGATGGACGCCGCTGCCGGTTTTGGTGGCGTGCGCGAAAGCGGCTTTGGGCGCGAAGGCGGCTGGGAGGGGCTGGCGGGCTACACCAAACCCAAAGGCACGACCAAACCGCTGAAGAGAAGCGAAGCATTCACGACCGAGGACGGCCATCCTGCCGACCCACTGGACCGCACAGCGAAACTCTACATTGGTGGCAAACAAGCACGGCCCGACGGCGGGTATTCCAATCCGGTTTACAGTCCGCGAGGCAAACTACTGGGCCATGCATCAGTTGCCAACCGCAAAGACATCCGCAACGCGGTCGAGGCCTGCAATGCGGCTAAGGGCTGGTCAAAAACCACAGGCCACTTGCGCGCACAGATCCTCTACTACATCGCCGAAAACCTGTCAGCCCGCGCCGATGAATTCGCCACGCGCATCAACCAGTTGACCGGCGGGCGCAGCGGCACAGATGAGGTCGAAACCGCGATCCGTACGCTCTTTACCTATGCCGCTTGGGCCGACAAATACGATGGGCAGGCGCACGGCGTCCCCATCCGGGGCGTGGCACTGGCAATGAAAGAACCGGTCGGCAACATCGGCATTCTCTGCGACGATGTGGCCCCCCTTGCCGGGCTGATCAACGCCATGGCCCCCGCCATCGCCATGGGTAACCGCGTGATCCTGACGGCAAGCGAACCCTTCCCGTTGGCGGCGACCGATTTCTATCAAGTGCTCGAAACGTCCGATATACCCGCAGGCGTCGTAAACATCCTCACCGGCAGCCACGCAGAGCTTGCCCCGACGCTTGCCAAACATCTCGACATTGATGCAGTCTGGTCCTTCTCCAGCACAGACCTCAGCGCGGAGATCGAAAAAGGCAGTGCAGGCAATCTCAAACGCACATGGGTGAACAACGGTACCGCAATGATGCCATCAACAGCGGATTACCTCGCCGCGAGTACGGAAGTCAAAAATATCTGGATCCCATACGGCGAATAAGCCCCCATGAAACGATCAGTCGATAGGTCGGTTCTTGTTTTTGTCGCGCCATGTGCCGAGCCAGCGGGATAGGCGCCCTTTGCGCTCAGCAACGTCTGCCTGCACCTCATCAATCTGATGGCCTGCTGCATCCAACAGCGGATCAACAGAACGCTCCCGGAACTGCCGCCACATGGCGCGAATAAACAAGATCGCTGCCATCATGAAGATGAAGAAGAAGATGTTGAACCACGGAATGATCGTGACGTTTGGCCCTTCGACCGGGCGGATCGCAATCGCGTTGGGAAAGGCAGAGACATACTCATTGCGCCAGCCATAATGGGTCACAACCGCCCATTTCGGGGCTTCGGCTGTTGACACTAGGTCATCGGCCTCTGTTTGCAGATTTGCAGTGTCAAACTTGAAATAGAATGGCCATCCCCAACCGGTATCTTCATTACGGTACACCATCACTTCGGTAGTGTCGCGCGGGACAAAACCCAAAAGCCAAGTGCGCTTTTTGACGGTCTGAATGAACTGCACATCGCGATTGACCAGTGTCGCCGACTGATCATCAGGACGCGCCCAGAAGATGCGTGTCCAGTCATTCAGGTCCTGCCGTTCCTGATAGGTATTCACCACCCGGACAACATCATGCTGCGGCAGCGCGTAGTGCAGCAGACTGCCGACCACCAAAAAGACAAGAACACGAAAAGTGATTTTGATCCTACGCATATTGTCCGTCCTTCAGTTGGCGTTAATCATATAGACGATCGTCCCGAGTACGACAGTCGGGACCACATAGACCAGTCCAATGAGTTTCGGCCGGATCGAGCTATCATAGGTTTGCAACCCTTCGGATACAAAGGCATCGCGTGCGCCGGGCGCACCGCCGTCAGGGTGATTGGCATCAAATTCATCTTCCAGCCGTTCCTTGCGCACGGACCGCGAATAGATGGAAACCGAAAAATAGATGACGGTCAGCCCAATAAAGCCAAAGATCACAAGTTTGATAAAACCCATCAGCGTCTCCCTCTTGCGACCGCACCCCACGGTCCCACGCGCGATATCAGATCAGGCTGCCGGACCCGCGGCATCTCCGTCATCGGGGCCTCATGACCAAAGAGCGCCTCGCGCGTCCCAGCCTTATCGACTTGGTACTCCCGGTCAAGAAAATCAACGACATAAGCGCGCTTTTCATCCGGCCAGCCCGCATAGGTGCGGTAGAATACCTCTTTATGGCAGATGAAAAGTTGGCGGATATCCAGTGGGGTCAGCTCTGCCAACAGCATATTCACAAGGTCCGCATCGACATGCGCCTTGGCCCGCAATGTATAGAAATAGGCGGGGTGTTCTGACGTAATCGTCGGCCACGGACCATCCTCTTCGGCCCACCGCAATAGTGCTGCCAACCCCTGCCAAGCCTCTGGCAACCGGTCTGCATACTGGCGGCCCAACCGGCGCAGATCGCGACGCGTGGCACCTGCAAGGTCCTCTTGCATCTCTGCGGCGACGGAGGCCACGATGAAATCCATCTTCTGATGCAGGATGGCCGCAGAATCGACGCCGCGTGCCTCCATGATCGGTTCCACCAGGTCATTCAGCGTCAAAAACTTGGCAATCGCAGAACGGTCCTCAAAATCAAAAACGAAAGGGATCGGCAGGTCGTCAAAGCCTTCTTTCTTCTTGGCGACAATGGCCGCCGGATGCGCGACCCCGCGAAACAGATACATGCCGCCAAAATGATCCGTCCAAAAATTCTCTTGCCCAAAGGACATCTGCCGCAACGCAACCGGGTTGCGCACCACATCCCCCGTTCGCTTGGCCATCCCGATCATGTCAGCAATCAAGACATCATCGTACCAGCCGCCCGGCTCTGTCTTAAAGCGGTCGATCATTTCGCCCAGCTTGGCGGCTTCGGCGACCGTTCCGCTGGTCGTGTCCGCCTCGATCGCGATCTTGCGGATATCAAACAGTTTGGCCGGGGTATCCGCCAGAAAGACCGAATTCACCAATTCCCCCGCAACCGCGTCGCGGGCTGTCAGCGCGAACAACTCCGACCGGTTTTCTTCGATAAACTGCCGCAGGATACCACGCGAGGTCGAGAATTTTGCATTCAAAAGCGGGGCCGTCGCCTGTTCCGTCGTTAGCAGAATAAACTGCCGGTTGACGCCTTTGTGATTCAGATAGAGGGCATCTTCGAACTCATCACCAATCTCTGGTGAGTATCCGGAGATATCAATATGGAACACATCCAGTGATGTTTCGCGCCCCATAAGGTGCTTTAGCGCACGATTGTATCGCTCTACCAAAACAGGAGAATCCACCCGGATCAGGTTCCCGAACATAAGGCCCTTTTCGATCAATCGGTGCATTCTACCACGTCTCCCTCACCCATTTGCGCGGCAAGCCCGCCACGGACAGTATCATGATTGGCGCCCAGATCAGGGCCGCAATCAACCCCAGCCTACCAAAGAACAAGACGTTTGCGGTCAGGCCAGATTTCGCAATCTCAGCAGCATTCACCCCTTGCCAGAGGTACAGGCAAAAGAAGAACAGCGCAGACAAGACGAATAGCAGAATGGTCGATAGGAAGGCATTCAGCATCAGGGGCTTGACCCCTTCCGGCAACGTCCGGGCCAAGGTGCGCGGGACCACAAAGGCAAGAAACCCAAGCACAAGCGCCTAAGCAGAAACAATGCGTCTGAAAAGAGCGCGCTCACGAACCAGCCTTCCCCTCCAGATACCGTTTCTTGGCAATCTCCTGTCGGCCAAAGTCACGCACCATGTTCTCAATCGCCACCTCATCTGACTTATCCGCATAACGGAATTCACTGTCGGCGTAGCGGTTGATTTCCTGGATTACCATCTCAACTGTGATCGGTTGGCGCAGTTCCGAGATCATGCCCTTCTTCGTATCATAGTCCTTGAACAAGAACAGATCGGGTTCCTCCATCCACTCATCGGGCAGCTCGAAATCCATCGCCCGAACCTTCACCGCATCGGTAATGTTCTTGATTGCACGGCCGGTAAAGCGCGCATCCGCCTCCTGAATGCCCTTCAAATAGGTGCCCAGCTTCGCAATTGTGTCCAGATCACCAATCTGGCCGTGCACTCGCTCAAATACCCGTTGCAAGCCTTCTTCATGCGGGCGCGCATGGCTTTCGAAACTTGCGGCAACTGCCTTCTTGATCTCTTGGGCGCTGAACACCTCATGCGCACCCACGGGAATGTCGTGGTTCTTGCCCATCAAGAGGTACAGAATGTCGATGTAGTCTTCGCGCGTCTGCGGCCCATCCACAAGGAAGCGCGCACCAGCCCGCTGGCGCAGCGCATCGTCCACATTCTCAGGGTAGTTCGAGAACATCCCAAAGGTACAATTCCCGCGCACGACGGTGTTGGCCCCGGCAAAGCTTTCCATCAGCACAGCCGTAATCTCCAACTGGCCCGCCGATGATTGGCGGTCCCCCCGCTTACCAGCCAACTGGTCAATATCATCAATCGTGCCAAAGCCGATCACACCGGGATCAAGCACATTGTTGATAAACGCCTTCGCGTTCTGGCCCGACTTACCCTGATAGCTGTCAATGTTATCGGTGCTCAGATTCTGATAGCGGAACGGATAGCCCGCCGTCTGGCAATACTCATTCACCAGCCCGGCCATCATCTGAATCAGCGTCGTCTTACCCGTCCCCGGTGCACCATCCCCCATGAAGGTAAAGATAAACCCGCCCAATTCGGCAAAGGGGTTCAGCTTGCGGTCAAAGTCATAAGCCATCAGCATCTTGCTGAGCTTCATCGCCTGATACTTGGCAATGTGGTTGCCAACGACCTCATTCGGCTTCTTGAAGGTCATCGTGAGCGTCGAACCCTTGGCCTTGCGCGCAGGCGTAAAGCCCTGCACCACAAAGTCATCGGCCTCAACCCGCCAGGACGCGGCATTGAACGACGCCAAGCGCCCAGCAGTCGATGCACGTAACGTGACTTTTTCCATCAACTGTTCCGAATAGGCAAGCATCGTGGCAATCAACGTCGGCTCATCTTTGGCAAATTGACCCAGCTTCTGATCCAGCTCCCAAATCGCGCCATGCAGCGCCAACGGTGCATTGTCGGTCAAAACTTCATCGACACTACCCACATCCACGCTCTGTTCGCCTGCCTGCGTGGCCAACAAAAACGACGTGGCATTCGCAAAAGTGTAGAGCGCCACCAGCGACTCGGCCGTCAGATATTCGGTAAACTCAACCGAGCGATCCTGCGGCAAACGCCCCTCCAGATTGATACGCTTCAGTTCGGTCAGCGCAGTCTGATCCGAAAACTGATCGGCGACAGTCAAAGCAATCGACAATGCGCGCCGCAAAGCATGGGCAACGGATGCCTGGGCGGGCGATGTCAACGGATCATCATTATCCGTTTCCGCAATCCGGTCCAACAAGCGCACCCCACCAGAGGGCGCCGATGTACGCGATAACAGCCCTGGCGTGGTCGAGCGAAAACGACGGCGAGTGGCGGCCACATCCGGTGACTTCTCTGGTGCCTCAAGTGACAACCGTGCAGTCGCCAAACGCGGGCTGTGATCCAGACGCATCAGCATCTCAGCCGCAGGAATATAGTGTTTACGGATGTCTTCTTCCCGCAGTTCCATTTGGTCGCTTGACTGGCTCATGCCACTTCCTTCTTCTCATGTTCCCAAACACCTCCGCCGGAGGCATCTGTTCCCTCAAAAAACCCAACATCTGCCACAGGGTCTCTGGCAGCGCCGTCCGTAAGGTGGGTCTTGACCCACCCTACCTGTAACTCAACACCCGCCCGCTATCGCTGACCACGAATTTACGCACATCGCGAAAACCCGCGGGATTGCGCTCGGCCAAAGCCTGATAAGGGCGCTCGGGCATAATCAAAGACCGCTCCATCCGGCTCGCGCCGGTCTCGGCTCCCCCACCTTCGAAGGGATCAAGCGCAAAGATTTGCCGCTCCACCGATCCAAACCAACCCGATTTGATGTTCTCTACCCGCTCCGACACGAGTTCTTCTTCCGTCCACACCAAGGCCCAATCTTCGCCCGCCGGCGCATTCGCATCCCTCAAGACATCGCGCAATGGCCCCGCCTGACGGGTAAATGCGTTGCTATACATCGGGCCGATATGAAACCGGCGCATGCGGGTCGGATGCAGGTCCTTAAAATCCTCATCAAACCCCTTCGCAATGGTCAGAAGCTTCAGATGCGCCAGCGACTGTGCCATGAGATGCGCCTGTGCCTCAGGCCAGCGATGCTCATCCTTTGGCAACCCGGTGCGCCCGGTATCCTCCAACTCCATCAGGTAGATCGTGGGCAGGTTCACCTGGCTGTCGTAAACGGCCCAGTGCACCAAGAACCGGCGTCGGTCGCCTTCATTCCCCAACCACAAACACTGGGGATCATTGCGCGCCCAGAACTGATCCCCGCGCGACAGCTCTTCATAGTAAAGCCGCTGCGACAACGCATATTGCAGCTTCGTCGGTATCTCCTGATCGCTCAGAATAACCCGCACCATCTGGTCTTTCAGATCGCCCACACCCGGTTGGGACTCCAGATGCCGGTCCGCCTGCTGGGCATCATTCGCCATCTCCAGCAGCTCCTGATAGACAGGAAAGCCACTCTCGCGTCGGTCAAAGGTCAGCTTGCCGGAGTGCGTAAAGCGCCCCGCAAAATGGTACTTGTGCGCCAGCGCTGTGAAGGTCCAGTTGAGACCCACCAGATAACGCGCCATGACCTCGATCTCTTTGCGATCAAAGCGGCCCTCCGCCTCCATCGTGGCAGCAACCTTGGTCAGATAGCCCGTGATCCGCGCGAACTTATCAAAATACCGGCGGGTGACGCGAGTATCTTCCAGTTTCATGTGATCGGCTTGGAGGTTAGTTTCTGGCATTTCTAACTTCCCACGCGTGCCAGTACGCAAGCAGAGCAAATGACGCTCCGACTGGTACAAAAACGAGATACTTTGCCAATTCCCAGATAAACTGCGGCCAGCTTGCGGGCACCCACAATCTCGTACAGCTATCGCAATCTGTCACGAGACTTATCGCGATTTGCGGACCGCTAGACGTCAGCCGCGCGCCCGACATTACACCATCGCTATAGAGCTCGACCGTCAAACAAACAGTCAACAGAACGAAAACGAACGCTGCGTAAACACGCAATGCTTTACCCGACCGACGCGTTGGGTCCGGAACTAAAAATTGCGGCAGTTGCAAGCGTTACTCAGCCCCATACTGATTGCTGTCATGCTTCTTCACGATCTCCTGGAACCGGCGCACAAAGCGCTCGTCCGCCTTCGCTTTGGCCTCCAGCACCTCGCGGGCAAAGACCATATGATCTTCATGCGCTTCCAGCATGTCGGCCATCCGCGCGTTCGTGGCCGAGCCAATTGCGGCCATGGCAGACTGTGCTTCCTGGTCCGTCTTCACGCCAATCTCGTTGATCTGGTGGGCCACGTCCTGCTGTTGCGCTGTCTTCAACGACTTTGACAAAGCATCATACAGCACGACGCGCTGCTTGGTGTCCGTCTGCAATTTGTTGATCAGCACCATCTGCGTGGCCGCCTGGTTCTGCAAACTGTCGATCCAGGTCTTGCCCTTTTCAATGTAGCGCTCAAGCGTCTGGCTCTTGGCCAGCTGGACCTGTTCGTTCTGGACCATCTCGTTGTACTGGCCATTCAGGGCAGCTAATTCGGTTTCCAGCTTGGTGCGAGCCGCGGCGTCCTGTTCAACCGAAATCTTGTTCTCAAGCTCGATAATCTTCGGGTCCATCCCAAGGATATCGGCCCGCAAGGCTTCCAACTCACCCACGGTCGCTTCACGCTCTTCCAGCGTGCCACCAAGGTTCCTTTCTACGCTGACCTTTTGCTCGTTGAGCACCGTCAACTGACCTTCCAACAACTGCATGATCACATCGGACTTACTGATCAGATCCTGCAGCTTGTCATCAATCGATGCCGTGCGCATGCGTTCCTGCCGCATGCTGTCGGCCTTACCTTTGCTGAAGATGCCGATGAAGCTTTCCATCCCGGTCTTCGACCGCATTTCGTCAAAATCTTTGGAAAAGGCGGATGTGACGTCATCAAGACCCATGATCAATTCAGCAATATTGGCGTTCATCAGCTCGGTATGGGCATGCACGTCCTCAAGACTGGCGTTCTCGATATCGACAGAGATATCAGTGCCTTCTGCCATTTTTGTCCGTGCAATCTCAATCCGGCTGGTCAGCTCTGAAATCTTGCTTTGTGCCTCGGCCACCTGTGCCTGGCTGTCCTTAATCTGCGTCTCGAAATTCGCCATATACTATCCCTCATTTTTTCTTTGATAACAGATACGTAAGCACTGCTGTCGCAATTTTCAATAATCGGCGCGGCAGGACCGGCCATCTCAAGCGCAAGTCTGAACGCCAATCATCATAAAGAAAAGGGTTTATGCGTCGTCAAACTGTGGCGGGCGGTCATTTGCGATCGCTTCTTCACCCAGCAACTCTTCGGCAGAGATGATTTTGGGCGGCAGTTCAATGCCACGGTCAAAGTTCTCGGGATCAACACGCATGGACTCCTCGGGCGACCGGATCACCACCTTCATTGGCGCTTCAATCTGATTATACAGGTGGATCACATCCTGATTGAACATGCGGATGCAGCCCGCCGAGCCAGAATTCCCGATCGACTCCAAATCGTTGGTACCGTGAATGCGGTAGTGGGTATCGCGGCTCCCCCGGAACAGATAGAGTGCGCGCGCGCCCAAGGGGCTGCGCAAACCGCCGGGGATACCCGCACGGAACGGGCCATAAACCTCTGGCTCGGTGCGCAGCATGTTCTGCGTCGGCGTCCAACCGGGCCATTGGCGCATAAACTTCATCGTCGTCGTTCCACGGATCGACCGGCCCGCGCGCCCCACCCCAACAGGATAGCGCGTTGTCGTGCCATCCTCACGGACGTGGTACAGAAACTTGGCGTAAGGATCGACATCCAGCGTGTTGGGGTCTGCTTCGCCATTGTAGATCCCGGACCTACGGCGGTTTACGCCCTGCAGGTACTCAGACGGAATACCGGGCAGGATGTATCCCGCATCTTCGATGGGGCCATAGCCTTCGACAAACGAAACGGGCGCAGGCGGTTCAATCTCCGTGGCAGGCACACGCGGCGCGCAAGCGGCAGCGGTACTGGCCAGCGCCATGGCGGCAAAAGAACGGCGGCTTAGATTTGTGACAGACGGCATAAATGCACCCTAGAAATTCCGAATCCCCTCATAACACCGTGAACGGGCAGGACAAAATGGCCCCCAAGCGGGTTTTCGCAAATGTTGATCAAATCGTGACAATCGGGTCAATGCAACCGCGCGTTACCCGATCGACACCCCAAGTGTAAGCCCTTTAAGCACGTCATCCGCCGACATCGCCTTCTTGCCCGCGCGCTGCGCCCGCGTCACTTTGACGGCACCATCACCACAGGCAATGGTGAACCCTGACAAAACCTGCCCCGGCTGGCCCTGACCATCCACAACACGCGCGCCCAGTAGTTTGACACGCTCGCCAGCCACGTCACACCATGCGCCGGGAAAAGGTGACAGACCGCGGATTAGCTGGCTAACCTCCAGCGCTGGCGCAGACCAATCCACACGCGCCTCAGCCTTGTCGATCTTTGAAGCATAGGTCACGCCTTCCTCGGGCTGCGCCTCGGGCGTCAGATTTGGCAACGCCGCCAGCGCTGTCACAACCAGCGCAGCACCCATTTGCGAGAGCCTGTCATGCAGGCTGCCAGTGGTTTCTTCCGATCCAATTGCAGTAGCTTCGCGCAACAGAACCGGTCCGGTATCCAGACCAGCCTCCATCTGCATGATGCACACACCCGTCTCCGCATCGCCTGCCATAATCGCACGGTGAATAGGGGCCGCCCCGCGCCAACGCGGCAAAAGAGACGCATGAATGTTCAAGCATCCCGCCCTCGGTGCATCCAAAATCGCCTGCGGTAGGATCAGACCATAAGCGACCACAACCGCGACATCAGCCTCTAACGCTGCGAACGCGGCCTGCTCCGCGTCTCCCTTTAAAGACGCAGGATAGCGCACCTCCAACCCCAATGCCTCTGCGCGTAGCTGCACTGGCGATGGCCGATCCTTCTTACCACGTCCGGCGGGTCGCGGCGGCTGACAGTAAACGGCAGCGATCTCATGACCTGCGTCAACAAGGGCCTCAAGTACTGGCACCGGAAAATCAGGTGTCCCCATAAAGACTATTCGCATCGCCCAGACTTTCTATTTCCAACCAAATTTCCGCCGGAAGCATCCCAACATCAACTACGCCGCGCCTTGGCCGATTTCTTAATCAACATGTCCCGCTTCACACGTGTCAGATGGTCAAAGAACATCTTACCGGCAAGATGATCAATCTGATGCTGCACCGACGTTGCCCACAAGCCAACAAAGTCCTGCCGGTCCCACTGCCCATCCACATTCAGAAAACGCACGGTGACAGCCCGCGGGCGGGTCACTTTGGCCCAGACGCCTGGCAAATTGGGGGACCCTTCTTCATGCACGCGCGGCTCAACACTGCTGTGCAACACCGATGGGTTCGCCATGCGGATCGCCTGACCCCGCTCTTGCGAGGCATCAACAACAGCCAAAGCCATGCTAAGGCCCAACTGCGGCGCGGCCAGCCCAACACCCGGCATCCGGTCCATTGCCATGATCATCTCATCCCAGATCGCACGCACCTCATCGGTAATCGCATCAACTGGGGTCGCAGGGGTGCGCAATGCCGGATGCGGCCACATGACAAAGGGCCGGTGGGTCATTGCAGGGTTCCCGTCTGCGAAATCAAAAGGCCGTTCAGATGGTCAAGCTCGTGACAGATGCAAATAGCCTGAACGCCTTCAAAACGGCCCTCATGCTGATTGCCATCCAAATCCTGCCACGTCATCACAACCCAAGAGGGACGGCTGACCGCATAGCTTTTGTCGGGAATGGAAAGACACGCCTCTGTCCCAGTCAACTTTTCTTCCGAATGATTCAATATCTGCGGATTTATAAAGATCATCGGCGCAGGGTCTGCGTCTTTCCACTCCGTATCCACCACAAACACGCGGCGGCTAACGCCGACTTGCGGTGCCGCCAAGCCGCGACCCGGTGCGGCGTACATCGTTTCAAACATGTCGCGGATCAGTTTGGCGAGGCCCTCATCGAACCGTTCCACCACCGGAGCCATTTCCAATAAGACTGGGTCACCCTCAAAGCGGAGCGCAAGAACCGCCAAAGCTCAGCTCCGCGCCATTTCGCGTTTCAGTTTTTGCATCTTACGCGTGATCATCTGGCGCTTGAGCGGCTTCAGGTAGTCGATGAACAGCCTGCCATCCAAATGGTCAATCTCGTGCTGCACGCAGGTCGCCCACAGCCCGTCAAAGCGTTCGCGCCGGGCCCGACCATCAAGATCGGTCCACGTGACTTCCACCTCGGACGGGCGCTCCACTTCGGCGTATTGTTCGGGAATTGACAGGCAGCCTTCTTCATAGACGTTTTGTTCTTCCGATGTCCAAACCACTTCGGGATTAATCAATACCATCGGTTCGGGCGTCGCGTCATCTTCCTTGGCGCAATCCATGACCAGCATCCGGCTCATCACCGCGATCTGCGGCGCGGCCAGCCCGATGCCGGGCGCATCGTACATTGTCTCAAGCATATCATCGGCAAGACGACGCAGGTCGTCGTTTACAGACGCCACAGGCGTCGCCACTTTCTTGAGACGGGGATCAGGATGAATAAGAATATTTCGCAAAGCCATACCGGTGATTTAGGCCGCAAACAGACGAAATGCAAACTCAGCGAAAATGTAACCTTGACGTTACAAAACGCGATCACTATGTAACCCAAAGGTTACTTAAAAAGAAGGAGCAGTCATGTCTGCAAACCCGATCAGCCGCGCCCGCCTTTTTGGAAGTGTGGCCCTTGTCATCACAACGCTGGCCGCATTGACCGCTGCGTTTCTGTCCATCGGACCATCGGGTCTTGTCTGGGCCGGTATCATTGGCACCATCGCAATAGGCTACGCCGCCTTATCCTTCGTCCTCCAGCTTCGATATCCTGATGCAGCGGATGCCGCATGGGACGAACAGAATACAGTCGCACATCGCGACAGTTTGATCTTCGGGTTTTGGGCGGTGCTCTGGGTTTTCCTCGTATTTCTGGCACTCAGCCTCACAGGACGGATGGACCCGGCGATGGCATTTTACTGGCTGGGTCCCGTGCTGGGGGCGGTACCACCTGCGCATTATGTTGTCTCGGTGATACGCGGTCGCGCCGAATGACAACCAAACTGATTGTTCACCTGCGCGCGCACCGCGCGCAGGCCAAACTGACACAGGCCGAACTGGCCGATTTGGTCGGCGTCTCGCGCAAGACGATCAATACAATCGAGAATGGCGTCTTCACCCCGTCAACGACACTGGCATTGACACTTGCGGATGAGTTGGATTGCAGCGTGCATGATCTGTTTGAACTGCCAGAATAGCGCTTGCACTCCGCAGTCTCCCGCGTAGCTTGGCGCGGCGAAGACAGGAGCACGCCATGACATTCGACCACACCCCAGATCGCCGGAACACCCACTGCGTCAAATGGGACAGCATGGAGGCGCTGTATGGTGTCAGCCCCGATGACGGGATTTCAATGTGGGTCGCGGATATGGAATTCGCAGCCGCGCCCTGCATCCAGAAAGCCGTGCAGCGCATGGTCGATCACGGCGTCTACGGCTATTTCGGCGATGACAGCAAATACAAGGCAGCGATTCAGTGGTGGATGGAGACGCGCCATAACTGGGTGATTGATCCGGCATGGATTTTCACCACACATGGCCTGGTAAACGGCACCGCTATGTGCGTCGATGCCTTTACGAATCCCGGTGATGGCGTCGTACTTTTCACCCCGGTCTACCATGCCTTCGCCCGTGTCATTCACGCCTCCGACAGGCAGGTCGTTGAATGTGAATTGGTCAACAACAATGGCCGCTATGAAATGGATTTCACTGCATATGACGCGCAGATGACAGGCAATGAACGTATGCTCATCCTCTGTTCGCCCCATAACCCCGGCGGGCGCGTCTGGAGCAAGGCCGAATTGCAGGCCGTTGCCGCCTTTGCCAAACGCCATGAACTCATTCTTGTTTCAGATGAAATCCACCATGATCTGACTATGCCCGGCCAGACCCACATCCCAATGGCGCATATCGACGGCATCGCCGACCGGCTAGTGATGATGACGGCAACAACCAAGACCTTCAACATCGCAGGCAGCCACTCGGGCAATGTCATCATCGAAGACCCCGACCTGCGCGCGCGTTTTGCCAAACGCATGGCGGCGTTGGGACTTTCAGCCAACAGTTTCGGCCTATTCATGGCAACAGCCGCCTATTCGCCGGAAGGGGCCGCATGGGTGGATGCGTTGCGCGACTACCTTGACCAAAACCGCAAGGTTTTTGATACAGGTATCAACGCCATTCCGGGCCTCGCTTCGATGAACCTTGAAGCCACCTACCTTGCCTGGGTCGATTTCGCCAATACCGGGATGTCACGCGAAGAATTTACCGCACGCGTCCAGGACAAAGCCAAAATCGCTGCAAACCACGGGCCGACCTTCGGCAAAGGCGGCAACAGCTTCCTGCGGTTCAACCTTGCCGCGCCCAGGTCACAGATCGAAGATGCCGTCCGCCGCATGCAGCACGCCTTCGCAGACTTGCAATAGCAATATAAGGCTTAGCGGCTGATCAGCCCGGCTGGCACAAAGTCGGGCCGCACAAAATCCGCAGCAGGTGCGGTGGCGACTGGGGTGGCCCACTTAAACTCAAACACCCGCTCATCATCTTCATCAATCGAGGATACGACAAGGCAGGTATAAAGGTGCTTGGGCCCATCATAGATGTCGATGTGGCCACGCAGACGCTCTGACCCTTCAAGGTCCAGTGCGAAACCGCCATCCCAAAATCTGCGGATGCGATAAGTGTCATCACCATCATGGACCGACAAGCGATCCTTGCGCTTCAGCGCAGCTTTGCGTGCTTCTTCAATACCCTGACGTACCGCGTCAGGCAAAAACGTATACATACCAAGCCCCTCCAGACTGTGCAGAAGATGCCCTCAGAAAAGTAAAAATCAAATGACAAAATCCGCCGCGGTGCAGCAACGCCTTAGTTTTAAGCCTTCACACGTGGCCGCAACACATGCGGTTTCGCCGCATCATAAAGTGCAGAGTCGGGAAACCCGTGCAGATCGGCCAGGGCTTACCCCACAAGGATCAGTGCTGTGCGGGTGATCTTCGCGGCACGTACCTTTTCACGCACATCCTTCAGTGTACCCCGAATGATCATCTGATCCGGCCAACCAACGCGGTAAATCACTGCCACCGGACAATCTTCGCCATAGAATGGGGCCAGCTGCCGCTCAATCTCGCGTAGCGCCCGAATACCCAGATGGATCGCCAGGGTCGCCCCCGTCCGCGCAAAATTCTCAAGCGTCTCACCTTCCGGCATCCCTGTCGATTTCATCGACATGCGGGTCAGGATGATCGACTGCGCCACCTCCGGGACGGTTAATTCAGTCCCCAAAGCCGCCGCAGCAGCGGCATAGGCAGGCACGCCCGGCACGATCTGATAGTCGATTCCATCCGCCTTCAAGCGCCGGATCTGCTCGGCAATCGCACCATAAAGTGACGGATCGCCCGAATGCACGCGAGCCACATCCTGTCCTTGCGCATGCGCCTTCACAATCTCGCCGTGCGTATCATCCAGCGTCATCGGTGCGGTGTCCATGACCAAAGCACCCTCTGGCGCGCAAGCCACAACCTCGGCGGGCACAAGTGAGCCCGCGTAAAGACAAACCGGGCAGCCCCCAATGATCCGCGCGGCCTTCAAAGTCAGTAGTTCGGGGTCACCGGGCCCGGCACCAATAAAGTAAACGGTCATCGCTCGACCCTCATCTTTCTTCGTATATTCAAACCTTCGCCGAAGGCCATGGGAAGGCGGGTGGGGCGCATTTGGCGCCAGCCAAACAGCGTCATCCCGCCAAATCCCCATCAATCTTACGGGCATAGCCGCGCGGCGTATACATGCGCGGCCCTTCCCCAAGAGCGGCCAAACGTGAATGCGACGATCCGACCAGCACAACGGTCAACATATCAACCTCATCCACTTCCAGCTCATCCAACCTGCGATAGCGCACATGTTCCTCTGGACGCCCCAGAGAAGACGCCAGCATAACGGGCGTGTCAGCCGGACGGTGCTGTAACAGAATATCGCGCGCCTCTGCCAACAAAGTCCGCCGCCGCATCGATACCGGATTATAGAACGCGATCACAAAGTCGCCCTGTGCCGCTGCTTTCAACCGCTTCACGATATCTTCACGCGGCGTCAGCAAGTCTGATAAGGAAATCGCACAGAAATCATGCCCCAACGGCGCCCCGGCCCGTGCCGCTGCCCCTTGCAATGCACTCACCCCCGGCGAACACACAACCTCAACCCGGCGCGCCGCATCCGAAACACCCATCTGATCCGGGCCGCGGTCCAGTAACTCAAACACCAAAGCCGCCATCGCATAAATGCCCGCATCACCCGAGCAGACCAACGCCACGTTCTTGCCCTGCCCTGCCTGCTCCAACGCATAGCGGCAGCGCTCTTCCTCGCCACCCAGCGGAAAGTCAGATCGCGTCTTGCCCAAAGCCAAAGGCCCCAGCAAATCTATGTAGAGACCATAACCGACCAGCTCTTCTGCATCTGACACCAAGCGCGACACCTCCGGTGTACGCCAAGCCGCCTGCCCCGGCCCAATACCAACAACCGACAATCTGCCACGCGCGCGGCCACGTAAGGTCACGATCGGTTCAGGCGTTACAACCAGCGCGCAGGTCGCATTTGCGGTTTTACGCTTGGCGACCAAAAACTCACCCGCATCACCCGCCTGCACCAAGGCCGCCGCTTCGGACACCCCATGGGTGCCCACTTCGGCAAAGACCACATCCGACGGATTCTGCAACCGCGGCGTCTGTGCCTCCAACTCTTCTGCTTCAAACAAACGTAGCGGCACGCCTAAGTCTGCCGCCAAAGCAATGATCCCGGGCTCATCCGCCTTCAGCGAAATCGTATTCACCGAATGCACGGCTTCCGGCGCAACCCCCGCCTCATTCAAAACATCCGTGACCAAAGCTGCCAGTTCATCAGTCGGGCAGTTCCGCGCGCACCCAACACCTACGGTCAGCCGCTGCGGCGCAAACTGCAAATGGGCCGCACCCAGATCATCCTGCCGCGCCATCGTGCAGGACAAGCGAACGGCGTCGCCCTTCGGCAACGCGGCCAACCAGGGCGCATCGCCAACCACCTTTGCCCCACCACCAGCAAGTAACCCCGCCATTGCAGCCTTTGCATCAATACGATTGACCAGTTGCCATCCGCCAGGCGGCTCATCCAACGCCATACCCAACGCCACATCACCCGCTGTTGTAATCGCCGATACAGCACCCAATGCCTCGGATATCTGCGCCGACAGTTTGTTGGCTCCTCGGTGTCCGCCCAATAACGGCACAACGACGGCACCATCATCAGATATAGAAATGACCGGCGGCTCGGTTGTCTTATCAGCCAGCAACGGGGCCACAGCTCGGATCAGGATACCTGAGGCACAAACGCCCACAATCGGCACGCCTGCGGCGAACAAATCCCGCGCGTGGTCCAGCGCATTGGCAAAGAACGCATCAGCCCGATCAACCCGGCCCTCACGGCCATGTACCTGCGCGCCAAGGGTGGCCGCGACACGATGCGCGGTCGCCTCACCAGAGCGCGACAGCGCCAGAACAATAGGTTTCAAAGCCAAGGATCGGCCCCTTTCGTCAACAAGATCATCGAGAAATACGGCGCTTTCTCGGGCGCGTCTGCCAAAGGCTGCACGATTTCTTCAGGCAGGGTTGCGCGTTCGACATAGACAGCGTCTGCGGTTAACCCAAGGTCATCGATAACGCCACGGATCTTGGTCAGATGCCGCCCAACTTTCATGATCGCAACGCTCTCTGCACCGGCGATCCGCGCACGCAGTTCATCTTCGGGCAACGGCCCCGGCAGCACCGTTAAGCGCTCATTACGCGCCGCCAGCGGCATGCCTGCACCCGCAGCGCAGGCGGTCACAGATGTCACGCCGGGCACAACTTCGACCTGATAGTCCGCCGAAAGCCGCGCAAAAAGATACATGAAAGAGCCGTAAAAGAACGGATCACCCTCGCACAAACAGATGACATCATGTCCCGCGTCCAACGCCGCCGCGATCTCTGCCGCACCCTTATCATAGGCGTCTTGCGCGGGCGCGCGTTCGACCGACATAGGCACATCCATCACGATCTCTTGCACCCCCGGCGCAATCAGCTCAGCCGCAATAGAACGCGCAAAGCTGGCTGCACCCGCCAGCGTCGGATAGGCCACAACCGAGGCGCCCTCAACCAGCCGTGCCGCGCGCAGCGTGATCAGATCGGGTGCGCCGGGCCCTAAACCAACACCGTAGAGTATCCCTGTCATCGCTTTACAAGGCTCCACTGTGTGACCGGCATCAGCGGACGCCAGCCTGTCAGACGGCCAACGGGTTCCGCGCGATGGACTGACAGTTTCACCAGATCGCCGCCATGCGCCTTGTGCAGGGCGATCAGTTCCGCCTCGCTTTCCAGTGTGACGGCATTTGCCACCAAACGGCCCAACGGGCGCAACGCATCCCATGCCGCATCAAATGTCTCGCGGCTCAACCCGCCGCCGATGAAAATCGCATCCGGCGCCTCTAACCCATCCAGCGCGTCTGGCACCACACCTTCGACCAAGGCCAGCTTTGGCACGCCCAATGCCAATGCATTGGCGGCTGCCATCGCGCGCCTGTCTGCGCGCGGCTCGATCCCTACGGCTCGGGCATAGCGGGCCGCGCGCATCCATTCGATCGCAACCGAACCGCAACCACAGCCGATGTCCCATAGCAGCGCACCGCGCATCGGCATCAGTTTGGCGACCGTCGCTGCGCGGACCTCTTGCTTGGTCATTGTGCCATCAGATTGGAACAGATCGTCCGCCAACCCCGGCACGCGCGGCAGGAGCGCTGCATCGGGGGCCGCGACACAATGCACGGCGAGCGTATTGAATGCAGGCACCGTGTGATCCCAGCTTTCTGCCAGCCCATCAAAACGCGCCTCATCCTTGCCGCCCATCGCGGCCAGCACGGTCATTTTGGATTGTCCAAAGCCACGTTCCGTCAAAAACGCTGCGATCTGGGCAGGGGTTTCGGCACCCGTGGTCAGGACCAACAACTGCGCATCCGGTTGGATGAAAGCGATCATTTGCTGCACCGGGCGGCCATGCACGGTCAGCGTCTCAACATCGGGTAGCGACCAGCCCATACGGGCGGCTGCCAGTTGAAAAGCCGAAAGCTGGGGATGATAGATGATCTCGCCGGGGTCGATTGCGCGGCCGATCCGGGCACCTACGGAAAACCACAGCGGGTCGCCGGTTGCCAATATGACCACGCGTTTGCCCCGCAGGCCCTCGATTGTCGAAATCAGCGCATCAAAGGGGCTTGGCCATGCCATACGCTTGGCCGTCAGGTTTTCAGTCAGCGTGTGATGTCTGTCGCCGCCGATAATAATCTCGGCGGCTTCAACAACGGCACGTGTTGCGGGCACCAACCCATCCATGCCGTCTTCACCGATCCCGACGATATGGAGCCACGGATCAGCCATCTTCCGGCAACCCCGCCGCCAAAGCATTCACAGCGGCCGATGCCATAGCCGATCCGCCACGCCGTCCGCGCAGTGCAACATAGTCACAGCCACGCGGATTGGCGGCCAGTTCGGCTTTGCTTTCCGCAGCGCCGACGAAGCCGACCGGAAAGCCCAGAATCACAGCCGGTTTTGGCCAACCTGCGTCCAACAGCTCAAGCAAATGAAACAACGCGGTCGGTGCGTTGCCGATGGCCACCACCGCGCCTGCGATGTGATGCTGCCAAAGCTCTACCGCTGCGGCTGAGCGTGTGTTGCCGATCTCTTGCGCGCGCGTCGGAACCGAAGATTCGTTCAGCGTGACAATCACTTCGTTCCCTGCCGGAAGGTAGCGGCGGATGATCCCGGCGCCGACCATTTCACAATCGCAAAGAATTGGTGCACCGGACATGAGCGCCACATGCCCCGCTTCTGCGGCCTCTTCCGAGAACGCTAGCCGATCTGCAACCTCGACCATGCCGCAGGCATGGATAAGCCGGGTAATCACAGGCTGCATCGCGGGTGCGAACCGTTCAAGCCGTGCCTCGGCACGCACGGTCGCAAAGCTTTGCGCATAGATCGCTGATGGGTCTGTTTCGTAGGGGCGCACAGGCAAGCCTTTGTCTGAGGTGGCAACCGCCAAAGCCAACGGCGGACGTTTTAGGGTCAAGATGATTAGCTTACTTTAGCCTTACGCGCGCTTTCCGGTCCATGCGGGTGTTTGGCATGGGGGTACGGGGCATGGTGATGGTCGTGATCATGATGATGGTGATCATGGCCATGGTGGTGATGATCGTGGTGATGGTGGTGGTGGTCTGTAGCCTCCAAACGGCACATACCGGTGCAGAATGTATCGCAAAGCTTGCAGTCTGCCACGTTGGACCCCGGCGCATTCGCGCCCTGCCCTTCAACATGATGGTGGTGGCTTTCCTGAACCGCACCCACCTCGCCTTCAAAACCCAGCACAGCGGTGCGGTACTTGCACAGTACACAAGTTGGGGGCGGGACCGCACCAAAGGCGGGATGCGCACGGTCTTCTGCACTAATATGATGATGCGTGCCTTCTTCCAGCGCCAGCACCTGACTGCGATAGCCACAGATACCGCAATTTGGTGGGGGCGTATCACTAACCTGTTCCATAATCCGCTCGGCAAAGGTTTCCAGCACCTTCGGGTGGTCGCCCAGATAGCCCGCTTTGATGAATTGGATATCAGTATGCTCCGCCGCGACTTGATCGGTGAAACCGTAAATCCGGTCGATCAGGATGCCCGAGAACAGGAAGTACGGGAAGACGATGACGCGTTTGTATGGCAGGCGCGCGACGTGTTGCAGGCAGGGTTCGACCAGCGGAAATGTGACCCCGGAATAGCCGACTTCGCACCAGCCAAAGCCCATACCTTCCTGAAGCATGCGCGCGATTTTTGCCACGTTGCCGTTGGCATCGGGGTCAGAGGCGCCTCGGCCAATGACCACTAGGCAGGTCTCGGTCAGTGGTATCTCGCCATGTGTCACATTCGCCTGATCCACCGCATCTTGAATGCGGCCTGCAGCGGCAGCGATCATCTTGGGATCAACGCCCAGTTCACGACCGTACTGGATGGTCATATCGTGTTTTGCCGCATAGGTGTTCAAAACCGTCGGAATATCATTCTTGGCGTGCATCGCCGCAAAAAGCATGCCGGGTACGGCCAAAATCCGCTCGCACCCTGCCTCGCGCAGTTTGTCCAAACCGTCACGAATGACAGGGTTCGCAAACTCAAGATAACCATAGTCTGTCATCCAGTCATCTGGCAGATAGGCTGGCAGCTTGTCTGCCAGAGTTGCAAATTCATCGACGGCGGATTGGCTGCGCGACCCGTGACCGCAGATCATGACACCAGTTTTCATGCGCTTTCCTCTTCCAAGGTGTCTTCCACCTCCGCTTCGGGCTCTTTATTTTTCTTGCCCTTCACGGCACCCCAAATAGCGGCAAGTCCGGCCAGACCAATTGCAATACCTGCCGCCCAGTGATCATGACCGGCAGCTTCGGCCCAGTGGCCGGGATGTGCCATCGCCGATGATCCAGCACAGATAAGCAGAATTGTCAGTAACCCCCGCATGGGTGTCCTCCTTCATGATCGCACTACCAGAGAGCCCGTTTGCCGGGTTTTGACGACGAGATGCACCGTCCCCGTTTTGGGTCAACCGTGCAGTCTCCAACCTCTCTGGCCATTGCATTGGCTTCGTCGCGCCAACATATAATCGGACGCACGAGGCAGAGCAAACGCTTAAGCGACGTAAATGCACCAAGGGGCGGCAACGGAAGGTCAAACGATCATGTGCACTGGTGCACCGCAGTTGCGCCTTTACGCTGGTTGGTTCACGCATGCAAAAGCGCTAGGTCTTCAACCTGAGTAATTGAAGGACAATTCAGATGGGCCAGTTGGTTGACGGCGTATGGCATGACGTTTGGTATGAGACCAAAAAAACGGGCGGGGCATTCGTCCGCAAAGACGCGCAGTTTCGGAACTGGATCACCTCGGATGGGTCCGCAGGCCCCTCGGGGACAGGCGGTTTCAAGGCCGAAAGCGGGCGCTATCACCTTTATGTCTCTTATGCCTGCCCATGGGCGCATCGCACGCTGGTCTTTCGGCAACTCAAAGAGCTGACCGATCACATCGCCATATCTGCGGTGCACCCTGATATGCTGTCCGATGGCTGGACCTTCGAGACAGATGAACATGGGGCGACGGGCGACACGCTTTTCGGACTGTCCTTTGCCCGCGAAGTCTACATCAAGGCGCTGCCGGATATGAACGGCCGCGTCACTGTGCCAATCCTCTGGGATAAGAAACAAGGCAAGATTGTCTCAAACGAAAGCTCTGAGATTATCCGCATGTTCAACACGGCCTTCAACGAGATCACCGGAAACACCGATGACTATTGGCCAAAAGAACTGCGCGAGGAGATCGCCCCCGTGAACGACCGCATCTACGACACCCTCAATAATGGTGTCTACAAATCAGGGTTCGCGACTTCACAAGAAGCTTATGACAAGGCCGTACACCCACTTTTCGAGACACTGGACTGGCTGGAAGAGCGGCTAAGCACAAAACGTTACCTGATGGGCGACCGATTGACCGAGGCGGACTGGCGACTTTGGACCACTTTGGTGCGCTTTGACCCGGTCTATCACCTGCATTTCAAATGCAACCGCAAGCGGATCGCCGACTATCCGAATCTTTCAGGCTATATGCGCGAACTCTATCAGATGCCCGGCATCGCGGAGACGGTGAACATGGCCCATATCGTGCGCCACTATCACTTCAGCCACGAAACCATTAACCCGCACCGGATTATCCCGATCAACCCGGAACTAGACTATGATGCCCCGCACGGCCGGGGCGGCTGATCCCATAGTGATGCACAATCGCGGCCAGGTCTTTGGGCGGCGTCGCGGTTCGGATCAAGGCACGGGCGTTGGCGGCATGGCTGAAAATCGACCCATCTGAGAAAAAGCTCGTGTCAGTGACAAAAACGACATTGGCATCCGGTTGGCGGAACCGCGCAAGGTCTGCAACAGCAAAGGCGCTGCCTTCGGCCATGACAAGGTCCAATACGATCACATCAAACGAAATGTCTTCAATAACATCCAACGCAGATGCTGCGTTGTTGACTAACGTCACATCAACCTCAAGACGGCTCAAGTGACGTCGCCAACGGTTACCCAATTCAGAATCCCTATGGACTATCAGTGCGCGCATTTTTTCCCCCGAAATCTCGCGCTGCCAACGGCGTTGCGAAACAGAATCTTGACCAAGTATGAACAACGGAGCGCCCAAATCGTTAACGAATAGTTAACGCGCGCCCGCGCTTGCTCTAAAGAACAGGATATCGCCGATGGACTTGTACTTGAGGCAAAAATCCGCTTGAAAAGCGCGTGTAGAAGCGAGGCATATTCCCATGACAACCTGGATCACGATTTGCGACACCTGCAAACAGGAAGGGTGGGATTCTGGCGATATGTCTCAAACCGATGGCGAGGCGCTTGCCAGCTTGATCGAGGCTGCCGCAACGGGGCTGAACGAGGTCAAAACCCGGCGGGTGTCTTGCCTGATGGGCTGCAAGAAGGCCTGCAATGTCGCGATTCAGGGCGCAGGCAAGCTGAACTACACCTTGGGCGAATTTGAACCCACGACCGAGGCGGCAAGTGGTATCGTCGCCTATGCGATGGCCCATGCCGGATCTGACACCGGGCAAGTGCCGTACCGTGAATGGCCGCAGGCCGTGAAAGGGCACTTTGTGACCCGTCATCCGCCACTGCCAAAAGACGAATGAGCAAAAAGCGCGATCACGGCGGGGGCCTTGATGCCGCGATTGCCGCATATGGCGGAACACGCACGGATTGGTTGGATCTTTCGACGGGTATCAACCCCGTGCCATACCCTATGCCGCAACTGCCCTCGGACGCGTGGACGGCGCTGCCAGATGAGGCGGCTTTCGCGCGACTTTATGCTCTGGCACGCGGTTTCTGGAATGTCCCGGACGAGGCGCACATCATTGGCGCAACCGGCGCTTCGGCGATCATCGCTGCCCTGCCCCGTGTGATCCCGCAAGGTGAGGTCTGTATTCCGGGTCCGACCTACAACGAACACGGGGCGGCCTTTGCTGCGTCAGGATGGCGCTTGGGTCATGACCCAAGCCACGCGTTGGTCGCGGTGCATCCCAACAACCCCGATGGCCACATCTGGAAAGTCAGTGACTTCAACACTGCCTACACCGTAATCGACGAAAGCTTTTGTGATGTCATGCCCGCGCAATCGCTGGTGCACCTGGCATCACGGCCCGGCACCATCATATTGAAAAGTTTCGGGAAATTCTGGGGGTTGGCTGGTCTGCGTCTCGGCTTTGCCGTTGGCGATCCAGCCATCATCGCCAAACTGACCGATTTGCTGGGCCCATGGCAGATCTCTGGTCCGGCCCTATCTATCGGGGCCGAGGCATTGTCTGATCCCGCATGGGCGGATGACACGCGTACCCGGTTGGTCGCGGATGCGGGGCGGCTTGATCAGCTGATGACCCAAAGAGGGGCTAAGTTGATCGGAGGCACCAGCTTGTTTCGCCTCTACAAGGTGAAAGACGCGCAGTTGACCCAAGACCAACTGGCCCAGCATCATGTCTGGTCCCGCACCTTTCCTTATGCGCATGATTGGCTGCGGCTTGGGCTGCCCGCACCAAACCGCTGGGCACAACTGGAAGCCGCGTTGTGACACTCGTCTTTGGCATGCTGTTGGATGCGCTACTGGGCGAGCCAAGATGGCTTTGGTCACGTTTCGTGCACCCGGCAGTCCTCATGGGTCGCCTGATTGGATGGTGCGATCAAAGCTTCAACAAAGGCGCAAGCAAGAGACTGATGGGTGCCATTACCATCGCCGGACTATGCATCATGGCTGGCATCTTTGGATGGATCATTGAACTTGCGCCGGGTTATGTTCTTGACGTGATCGTCGTTGCAATCTTGCTGGCGCAAAAATCACTTGTCGAACACGTGCAGGCCGTTGCTGATGCCCTGCGCCTGTCTCTGGGCGATGGGCGACGCTGCGTCGCCATGATTGTAGGGCGTGATACGAAGGATATGGACCAAGCGGCGGTCGCACGCTCTGCGACTGAAAGTGCTGCTGAAAACCTCTCTGATGGCGTGATCGCCCCGATCTTCTGGTTTGCGCTCGCTGGCTTGCCGGGGCTGCTGATCTACAAGATCACGAACACCGCCGACAGCATGATTGGCTACCGTACGCCAAAGCACGCAGAGTTCGGGTGGGCCTCTGCAAAACTAGATGACCTGCTCAATCTTATCCCGGCAAGGCTGAGCGCACTGATGATTTGGGCCGTTACATCCCGCTCGCAACCAAAGGCAATCTTTGACGACGCCCCGCTCCACCGCTCACCCAACGCCGGTTGGCCAGAAGCTGCGATGGCGCACGGCCTTGATATCGCACTCAGCGGACCACGCAGCTACGACGGCGAGATGCGGGACTATCCCTTCGTGAACAGCGCGGGAGAACGTTCTCTCACTCCGGATCATATTGATCAGACGGTTGCGGTCTTGTGGAAAACCTGGGCGCTCGCTTTTGGGCTGGCCCTTACCGTGGCAATCATAAGCCGCTTGACCTGATCGGTGGCTTCCCCCGCCTTGCGCGAACCATACTTGCGCTGCCCTCTGTCCCTGCTACGGTCCGGCCAATACCAGATACCGGAGACCGATATGCGCACCGCAGCACTCGCCTTGATCCTTTCTGCCAGCATGGCCACCGCCCAAACCTGCGGCGGACCTGTCAACGCCTTCATAGATGGTGTGAAAGCGGAAGCGCGGGCTGAAGGTATTCCCGCACAAACGGTCGACGCCTTCTTTCAAGGCGCACGGATCGAGCAATCGGTCATCAATGCAGACCGAGCGCAGGGTGTGTTTCAACGCGATTTCATCAGTTTTTCGCGCGCATTGATCAGCCAGAACCGTATCGACAACGGGCGCATTTATGGCCAGCGGTTTGACAGCACCTTCGATACTATCGAAGCCCGCTTTGGCATCCCGCGCGGTGTACTCTTGGCTTTTTGGGCATTCGAGACCGACTACGGCCAAGTGCAAGGTAGCTTCAACACCCGCAACGCCCTGCTGACTCTTGCCCATGACTGTCGGAGGCCCGAGCTGTTCCGCCCACAACTGATCGCCGCGATTGAGCTTTACCGACGCGGCGGCATGAACCCTGCCACGACAACGGGCGCATGGGCTAAGCGAAATCGGGCAGCTGCAAAAACTGCCGCGCGAGATTGTGCGCCAAGGCATGGACGGTGATGGTGATGGGGTTGTTGACCTAAAGGGGTCATCACCGGATGCGCTGATGACCGGGGCAAATGTGTTGTCGTCATTGGGATGGCGGGCCAATGAGCCTTGGTTGCAGGAAATCGTCGTGCCCGCCGATCTTGATTGGTCGCGAACCGGTCTGAACCATAAGTCCAGCGTGCGGGACTGGGCGGCCCGCGGTGTGCGGGCGCGCGAAGGCAGCTTGGGACCGTCGAACTTGCAAGCCTCCATTCTGCTGCCCATGGGCCGCGATGGACCGGCCTTCCTCGCTTATCCGAACTTTGAAGTTTACTTCGATTGGAACAAGAGCTTCGTCTATGTCACGACGGCTGCCTATTTCGCAACGCGCCTGAGCGGTGCAACCGTCTATGATGCGGGCAATCCAACCGCTGCACTCAGCGGTGCTCAGATGCAGCAATTGCAACAGAAACTGACGCAACGCGGGCATGATGTGGGCGGTATTGATGGGATACTGGGCGCAATGACACGCGCGGCGGTTCAGGCAGAACAGGTACGCTTAGGACTGCCAGCAGATGCGTGGCCAACGATAGACCTGCTCAATCGGCTTTGACCATACTTGGGTACGGCAGATTGACACCCTAGGCCACCATGGCGGCGGCCCGCTTCAGATCGACTGAGACCAGTTGTGACACACCTTGCTCACCCATGGTTACACCAAACAGACGATCCATCCGGCTCATTGTCACCGCATGGTGCGTAATGATCAGGAACCGGGTTTCGGTGCGGCGGGTCATTTCGTCCAACAGATCACAGAAACGCGTGACGTTGGCGTCGTCGAGTGGCGCGTCAACCTCATCAAGCACACAGATTGGGGCAGGATTCGCAAGGAAGACTGCAAAAATCAGGGCTAGTGCCGTCAACGTCTGTTCACCACCTGACAGCAGAGACAATGTGCTAAGTTTCTTGCCGGGCGGCTGACACATGATCTCAAGACCAGCTTCCAGCGGATCATCGGATTCGACCAGAACAAGTTTCGCCTCGCCGCCCCCAAAGAGGTGTGTAAACAGAAGGCCAAAGTTCTCGTTCACTTGCTCAAAGGCCGTCAGCAGCCGCTCGCGCCCCTCTTTGTTCAGGCTCGCGATACCTGAACGCAGCGCTGCAATCGCCGCTTCTAGGTCAGCCTTCTCGGTCACAAGCGCATCGTGCTCGATCTGCACGTCTTTGGCATCTTCCTCGGCCCGCAGGTTCACCGCGCCCAGACTGTCGCGCTGACGTTTGAAGGCGTTGACCTGACCTTCGATCACTTCGGATGCAGGCATCTGATCGACGTCCGTCTCGAGCGTCTCTAGCAGCTTCTCAGGTGTCACTTCCTGCGCTTCCATGATCCGTTCGGCCGCATAAGCAACGGTCTCTTTTGCAGCGTCCGAGCGCGCCTCGGACCGCGCCCGCGCTTCGCGTGCTTCCGATGCCTGGCGCTCTGCTTCGCGCTCCTGATGGCCCGCCTCGCGCAACACGTTATCTGCCTCAGCCAGCTTATCCGCAGATGCCTTACGCCGCGCTTCAGCCTCATCAATTGCATCAGCAAGTTCAGCACGCTTGGCCGCGATTTCTTCGGGTGCGGCGGTCGCCTCGGCCAAGGCCGTCTCAGATTCGGTCTTCCGCTCAGCCAGTTCGGCCGTCCGCTTGTTGGCGGTCTCCAACCGGTGCTTCCAGCCACTGACTTCCTTGGTGATTTCCTGACTGCGCTTCAGTCGCGCTTCGCCTTCACGGCGCACTTCGTCATGGGCCGAACGGCGGGACATCATCGTGATCCGCGCCGCCTCAACAGTCATTTTCACGTCTTCCACCGACGCGCGCGCTGTATCCAGATCACCCAGTTCTTCCGCGGCCTTCTCTGCGGCGGCCAAAGCGCGGCGGGCGGTCAGCGCTTCTTCTTCATGCCGCTTCATGGCCAGCCCAAGGCTTTCCAGCTTGCCTTGCGACAGGTTCCGATCCGCCTCGGCCCGGCTTGCCGCACGATTGGCATCTGCGACGGCACGATCCGCATCACGACGTGCTTGGCGGGCCGCGTGGTCGGCCTCCGTCTGCTCTTTCAACATCCCCGTAAGGGTCTCATGCGCCTGCGCCGCGCCGATAGCAGTAGCCGACGCTTCTTCCAGATCGCGCTTCAATTCTGTCAGGCGATTCAACTGTTGCAAACGCAATGCAGCCGCCGAGGGTGCATCCTCTGCCCCAGCGCGGAACCCGTCCCAGCGCCATAAGTCACCTTCGACCGACACCAGCCGTTGTCCGGGCTTCAGGTCAGCCTGCAACCGCGGACCATCGGCGGCCTCAACCAATCCAACTTGGCTCATGCGGCGCGCCAACACCTCGGGCACAGTCACATAGTTGGTCAGTGCTATGACGCCCTCTGGCAATGTTTGCGCAGACCCATAGCTGGGCAGCAAAGCCCAGCCCGATTTGGCATCATCAACAATCGCGGGGGCACGCAGATCGTCAGCCAACGCCGCGCCCAGCGCTTTCTCGTATCCACCTTGGACACGCAGCAGATCAAGCACTTGACCGCCTTCTGCTGTGTCGCGTTCAACCAGTTTGGCCAAGGCTGCCACCTCAGCGCGCAAAGCATTCGCTTCGCCTTCGGCCTCAGAGCGCAGTGCCCGCGCATCGCTTTCGCGTGCCTGCGTATCGGCCCGCGCGCTTTCCGCCGCGACCAAGGCTTTGTCCGCGGCCTCGGCAGCGGCGACCGCCGCTTTCTCGGCCGCCCCAGCAGCGGTAAAATCAGCCTCGGCCTTTGTCAGCGCCGCTTCAGCTTCGGCCATTGCTGCCTTTGCACGCTCTGCCTCATCTTCGCTCTTGGCCAAAGTCGTGCGGTTGTCATCCAACAAACGTTGGGCCGACTGGTGCCGGGCCGCCAACCGCGCCACATCCTCGGTCAGTTGCGCCAGATCAGCCTCGCGTTGTTGCAACACACCCGCTGCCTCGCGCGCAGCAACCTGCGCCTCTTCCAGGCGGGTCTCGTGCCCTTCACCCGCTTTGCCAATCTCGCGCGCTTCCCATTCAAGCCGCTCAATCGTCTCGCCCGCGTCCTTGTTCAGCCCGCTTTCACGTTCCATGTCATGGGTGAGTTGTTCGATACGCCCGCGCAGCGTCTCGATCATATCAAGCGCGCGCTGTTCCTGATCTTTCAGCGTGTCACGCTGGACCTGCAAGCGCTGTAAAACGGCGGCGGCAATCGCCTCGTCCTCACGTAAAGGTGGTAGAGCTTCCTCTGCGACTGCACGGCCTTTGGCGGCTTCACGCGCCGCCTTCTCAGCCTGCGCCGCTGTCGTCGTTCGCTCACGCAACTGATCCGCCGCAGCCAGCAATGCCTCATCCGCCTCTTTCCAGCGACGGAACAGCAACATGCCCTCGGCGCGGCGCAGCTTGTCTCCAATCTCGCGATAGCGCGCGGCCTGCTTGGCCTGCCGTGCCAACTGGCCCAACTGTGCAGCCAATTGCTCAATCACGTCATCGACGCGGGTCAGGTTCGTCTCAGCACCCTTCAGCTTCAACTCTGCCTCGTGGCGGCGCTGATAAAGACCCGAGATACCCGCCGCTTCTTCGAGAATGCGTCGACGTGCCTTGGGTTTTGCATTGATCAGTTCAGAAATCTGGCCCTGCCGCACCAACGCTGGTGAATGCGCGCCGGTCGAGGCGTCCGCGAACAACATCTGCACATCCCGAGCGCGCACATCCTTTGCGCCAACCTTGTAGGCAGAACCCGCATCACGCGTGATCCGGCGAATGATCTCAAGATTATCGTCATCGTTGAAGGCCGCAGGCGCGAGACGCTCACCATTGTCGATGACGAGGGACACTTCTGCAAAGTTACGCGCGGGCCGCGTCGCCGCCCCGGCAAAAATCACATCCTCCATCCCACCGCCACGCATTGCCTTGGGGCGGTTTTCACCCATGACCCAGCGCAGCGCCTCAAGCAGGTTTGACTTGCCACAGCCATTCGGCCCCACAACACCTGTCAGACCATCCGCGATGATCAGGTCGGTGGGGTCGACAAAGCTTTTAAAGCCATTCAGTCGCAGTTTGCTAAAGCGCAACGTTTTTGCCCGTATGATTCCTCAAGGTGGCAAAGCATCGCCCTCTGTTGCACCGCGAGTCAACGCTTTGAACCCTGCATGTGCCATGTTCCGCCAGGTTATCCACAAGATATTGCGATTTTCGGCCCATTTCCATGGGGACGAAAAGGTTGATTGCCCCAGACGCGACGTCAAACCATCTACAAACGTCGGTTTTCAACTTGACCTGACCTGCCGGATAGACGCACGGTTTACCGGCATGGTTCCCCGTACGACGCCCAGCGTCAGGGGATCAAATGGGAATGTGGAAAGGCCGATCCGAACCGGAGGTCTGATGCCACAGCCGCCCCCGCGACTGTATGCGGAGAGCGCTTTGCGACAACGCCACTGGGGTCCGCCCTGGGAAGGCCGCAAAGCGCCGTGACCCGCAAGCCAGGAGACCAGCCATGCGTATCGTGAAACCAGCCGTCGGGGATGACGGCCAAGGAAGGAAATATCATGCATATCGAACCCGGTATCGTCACCGGGGCGAAACTCGCCCTGTCTTACGCCACAGCCGCAGGCGCGGCCGCCTATTCCGCCAAACTGATCTGGGAGTCGCTGCGTGACCGTGGCATCCTGTCGCTGTCCATTCGGGCCGCAATTGCAACCGTTGCCGTCTTTGTCTTCTTTGAATTGCTGCCGCATGTGGCCGTCGGCGTGTCAGAGGTACACTTTATCCTTGGCACAACACTCTTGTTGATTCTGGGCACAGCACCAGCGGCCATTGGCCTTGCTTTGGGGCTTCTGATCCAAGGCGCGTTCTTTGCCCCAACCGACTTGCCACAATACGCGATGAACGTGACCACCCTGCTGGTGCCACTTTTCGGACTGCATCTGCTATCCAAACACGTCATTACCAAAGGCACAGCCTATGTCGATCTGTCCTTCAAGCAGTGCTTGGCCATGTCCGCCACCTATCAGGGCGGCATCGTGGTATGGGTTGCATTCTGGGCTTTCTACGGCAGCGGGTTTGGGGCGGAAAACGTGTCTGCGGTTCTGTCGTTTGGGGCAGCCTACATGCTGATCCTATTGATCGAACCACTCGCCGATCTGGCCGTGCTTGCTGCCGCCAAAGGCATGCGCAAACTGGAAGGCAGCGCATTGGTAACGCCGCGCCTGTATTCAATCTGACGAAGAAGAGGGTCCTCTGCCTGTCGAACGACTGGTGGAGGACACCTTTCCACATTTCCCATGCATGCTCCCAGCTTGAAAAGAAAGCAGCCATTGCATAGGGCTTCAAACAAACAGGGTCGTATCCGGCCCATTCAGAGATGGATTTCACTTATGCCTGCCAAAATCCCTGCTACCGTTGTCACCGGCTTTCTGGGTGCCGGAAAAACAACACTCATCCGCCACATGCTGCAAAACGCCGAAGGCAAGAAAATCGCCCTGATCATCAACGAATTTGGTGACCTTGGGGTGGATGGTGACATCCTCAAAGGCTGCGGAGATGAGGTGTGCACCGAAGACGATATTGTTGAGTTATCCAACGGCTGCATCTGCTGCACCGTCGCTGATGATTTCATCCCGACGATGGAAGCCTTGCTGGCCCGCGAAGACAAACCCGATCACATCGTGATCGAAACCTCCGGCCTCGCTCTGCCACAGCCCTTGGTACGTGCGTTCAACTGGCCCGGCATTTCAACCAAAGTAACAGTGGACGGCGTTGTGACCGTGGTGGATGGCCGCGCCGTGCATGACGGCCAGTTTGCGCATAATGTGGAAGCGGTCGATGCCCAGCGCGCGCAGGATGAAAATCTTGACCACGAAACGCCACTATCCGAGCTGTTCGAAGATCAGGTTGCCTGCGCCGATATGATCGTGGTGAATAAAACCGACCTTCTTGCCGCCTCGGAAGCCGAAACGCTGACAACCAAGTTGAAGTCTGAATCCCGCGATGGCGTGCAAGTCGTCAAAGCGTCTATGGGTGCCCTGCCCGTCGATGTACTGCTGGGCCAAGGCATCGGCGCAGAGGATGATCTGGCTGCGCGCCACGAGATCCACCATCATCACCACGATGATGAAGACGATCACCACCATGATCACGCGCATGAACACGGCCATGACGAGTTCGAAAGCTTCATTGTCAGTCGTGGCGAAATTGCCGACGCCAACGCCTTTGCCGAACAGGTCGCCGATGTCATCCGCGCTCACAACATCCTGCGCCTCAAAGGCTTTGTCGCCATTACCGGAAAACCCATGCGTCTGACACTTCAGGCCGTCGGCCCCCGTGTGGATACCTACTTTGATCAACCCTTCGGGGATGCCCCGCGCGAAACCCGCTTGGTGGTCATCGGCGAAGCGGGCCTTGACCATGCTGCCATCGCGGCTGCACTGCAAGCATGATCATCGTCGAACGGACAGACCCGCATCATCCACAGGCAACTGCTTTGCTCAAACAAAGCCATACCCTGATGCGGAGCCTGTTCCCGCCAGAGGACAATTTCTATCTTGATATAAACGATCTGGTCGCGCCCAATATCCATTTCTACACCGCGCGCGAGGGCGACGATGTTCTGGGCACCGGTGCGCTGATGGTTAAACCCGGCTACGGCGAAGTGAAGTCGATGTTCGTGTCTGAGGCCGCACGCGGCAAAGGTGTCGCAGCGGCCCTGCTACGCCAAATCGAAGATACCGCCATTGAGGAAGGCGTCCCAATGCTCAAGCTCGAAACCGGCAATGTGCTGCACGCCGCCCATCGGCTCTATGAACGGCATGGATTCACCACATGCGATGTTTTCGGCGATTATGTCACGACCAAAAGTTCGATCTTCATGGAAAAGCAACTCAGCTGATGCACCTGCTAGCAGCCACCCCCGGTGCCATTTCTGATGGCACCGAACCAGTCGACCTGGGCCAGACGCCAGCCGATATCGTGATAATCTCTGCGGCAGATACCGAACTGGCCGCCCTATCAGACGCCCGCGCCGAAATGGCCGACCCGCCAACATTGCGGCTTGCGAACATGATTCACCTGACCCATCCCATGTCAGTCGATCTGCATCTGGACGATTGCGCCACCAAATCCCGACTGGTCATCGCACGTATCCTCGGGGGCGCTGGGTACTGGAAATATGGGCTCACCCAATACGCCGCCCGCTTACGCGAAGCCGGCATCCCTTTTGCCGCCCTGCCTGGTGATGACAAACCGGACCCTGAGTTGCGCGAACTGTCGACAGTCAGCAGTGAAGACTATAACACACTGTGGTCCTATCTCGTCGAAGGCGGCCCCGGGAACAGCACCAATCTGCTCGCCTACGCAAAGGCCTTGCTGGACCGCGCTGACAAACCACCTGCACCAGCCCCACTCTTGCGCGCCTTAAGCGTCTATTGGCCGGGCGCTGGCATCGCAGACCTGACCGCGGCGCGATCGGGCTGGACCGATGGCGCGCCCATCGTACCCATCATCTTCTACCGTGCATTGGTGCAAGGCGGCGGGCTCAATCCCATCAACCGGCTCACCCGCAGCCTGCTGCGCGCCGGTCTGAACCCGCTGCCTATCTTCGTGGCCAGCCTCAAAGATCCCGTCAGCACAGCCTCCCTGCACCAACTTTTTGCTGACGCGCCGCCCGACGTCATCCTCAACTGCACAGCTTTCGCCGTGGGCAGCCCGCATGATGGAGATGATAGTCCGCAAAACCCGCTGCTCAGCAACAATGCCCCGATCTTCCAGGTTATCCTGTCAGGCGCGGCCGAGACATCATGGGCCGAAGGTCTACACGGGCTTACCGCCCGCGACATCGCGATGAACGTGGCCTTGCCCGAAGTCGACGGACGTATCCTGTCGCGCGCGGTGAGCTTCAAAGGTGAAGCCTTCTTTGACGACGCCACCGAATGCCCCATCGCCACATATCAAGCAAGGGGCGACCGGATCGACTTTGTCACGCAACTGACCAAAAACTGGGCCAACCTGCGGCGCACCCCATCCGAGATCAAGAAAACAGCCCTCATCTTGGCCAATTACCCCAACAAGGACGGGCGGCTCGCCAACGGGGTCGGGCTCGACACACCTGCGGCGACGGTCCATGTCCTGAACCTGCTCAAAGCCGAGGGGCATGACGTCACCCCACCCGTAGACAGCGCTGCTCTGATGGCGCAAATCATGGCGGGCCCGACCAACTGGCTGACAGACCGGGCCGACAAAGAAGGCGGGGAGTTCCTGCCACTGGAAACCTACAACCGCTATTTTGATGCCCTGCCCTGGGATATCAAAGAACAGATCACCGCGCGCTGGGGGCCAGCCGAACAAGACCCCTTCTTACGTTCCCAAATACCTCCGCCGGAGGCTCCAGCAGATGCTTCACAAACGGGTTTCGCCCTCAGCATCCACCGTTTCGGCAACGCCGTTGTCGGCCTGCAACCGGCGCGCGGCTATAACATTGACCCGACCGACACTTACCACTCGCCTGATCTGGTCCCACCACATAACTATCTGGCCTTCTATTTCTGGCTGCGCCACCATTGGGGGGCAGACGCCATCGTGCACATGGGCAAGCATGGCAACCTCGAATGGCTGCCCGGCAAGGCAGTGGCCCTGTCGGAAACCTGCTGGCCTGAGGCCGTCTTTGGCCCCACCCCACATATCTACCCCTTTATCGTCAACGATCCCGGCGAAGGGACCCAAGCCAAACGGCGCACATCAGCGGTAATCATCGACCACCTCACACCACCGCTGACGCGCGCCGAAAGCTATGGCCCACTACGCGATCTCGAAGCGCTGGTGGATGAATACTATGAAGCCGCAGGCGTGGACCCCCGCCGGATCGACCATCTGCGTAAAGAGATTCTGTCACTTTCAGACGTCACTGGCCTCGCCAAAGACGCAGGCTTCACCGGCGACCAAGATGGCGACTTGGGCAAACTTGATGCCTATCTGTGCGAACTCAAAGAGGCGCAGATCCGCGACGGGCTGCACATTCTCGGGCAGTCGCCAACGGGGCAACAAGAACGCGACCTTGCAATCGCTTTGGTACGTGTGCCGCGCGGCGATGGCAGGTCGGGGAACACTTCTTTCATCCGCGCTCTGGCACAGGATTGCGATGTTTCGATTGACCCGTTGGATTGTGATCTCGGCGCGCCTTATCAGGGCGCACGGCACAAATTCTTGCAAAGCATGGGTACAGAGACCTGGCGGACGAACGGCGATACGGTCGAACGGCTTGAAAAACTATCGCAGATCGCACTCGGCTGGAAAGAGCACCCAAAGCACTTCAAGGCAACCAAACCCGTTCTGGAAAGCCTGCACGCAGAGGTGATCCCGACCATCCGCGCTTGTGGGGAAAATGAAGGAACGGCGCTCCTTACCGCCCTATCGGGCAACTTCGTCCCCCCTGGCCCCTCTGGCGCGCCCACACGCGGGCGCATGGATGTGCTCCCGACCGGGCGCAACTTCTACTCCGTAGATAACCGTGCCGTGCCCACCCCAACCGCATGGGCGCTAGGGTGGAAGTCCGCCAACCTGCTGATCGAGAAACATCTGCAGGATCATGGCGACTGGCCACGCAGCATGCTGGTGACCGCTTGGGGCACCGCCAATATGCGGACTGGCGGCGACGACATTGCGCAAGCCTTGGCGCTCATGGGTGTCAAACCAACTTGGGATAGCGCAAATCGGCGTGTCACGGGATTTGATATCCTGCCGCAGTCTGTTTTGGGTCGGCCGCGTGTCGATGTCACTTTGCGCATCTCCGGCTTCTTCCGTGATGCTTTCCCGCAACTCATCGCATTGGTCGACAGCGCCGCCCTTGCTGTGCAGGGGATGGATGAGCCCGCCGACCTGAACCCGGCGGCTGCAAGGGCCAAAAGGGGCGAAGATCAAACCCGCGTCTTCGGCTCCAAACCCGGCGCTTACGGCGCAGGCCTGCAAGCGCTGATTGACGAACGGATCTGGGCCGACACATCCGACTTCGCAGAAGCCTATCTTGAATGGGGCTGCTATGCATACGGCAAAGGCGCTGAGGGCCGCAAGGCCCGAAAAGCCTTTGAGACGCGACTTTCGCAAGCCGAAGCCGTTGTACAGAACCAGGACAACCGCGAACACGACATCCTCGACAGCGACGATTACTATCAGTTCGAAGGCGGCGCCGCTGCCGCCATCAGCACCCTACAAGGGCAAGACCGACCGATCTATCACAACGACCACTCGCGCCCCGAGCGGCCAATCATCCGCACATTGGACGACGAAATCGGACGGGTGGTGCGATCCCGCGTCGTGAACCCGAAATGGATCGACGGGGTCAAACGCCACGGCTATAAAGGCGCGTTCGAAATCGCTGCTACCGTCGATTACCTCTTTGCCTTTGCGGCGACCACTGGGGCGGTGCGCAACCACCACTTTGATCTGGTGGAAGAAGCCTTCATCAAAGACGAAGACACGCGCGCATTCATCGCAGACGCAAATGCGCCAGCCCTGAAAGAAATTGCCCAGCGCCTGCAAGAAGCGATCGACCGCAATCTCTGGCAACCCAAATCAAACTCAGCCCGCGCGCGTATTGCTGGGTTGCTTGATCTAGCGCTCTAAAACATTCCATATTTGACATATGTCAAAGAAGTGGCTTGCGATCCAATATATTCCAATTTCGTAATATATTAAATGGAGGCCATTATGGCTCATACCCAAACGCGTCCGGCAGACGCATATTCACCGCTCTACTTTCTGGCCTCACTGGGGGCCGCTGGGCTGGCTGTTACCTTCTTCATGTACCTGATGTTCTGGGTGCCTCATCCCGGGCAACCTGTACCGGTCTTTGAAGACATCGTACTGGCATGGACATCGCACGGCATCGTGATGAAAGCAGCACTTGTCGTGGCTGTCACAGGGATTGCAGGGTTTGCCGCCCTGAATATCAAATCACTGATCTGGAACCTAGCGGCACTTGCGGCATACAAAAGGACTGAGAATTACCGCAACCTCCGTCAGACCAATGGTGAAACCCAACTGCTTGCCTTGCCCCTTGCTTTGGCCATGACAGTCAATGTGAGCTTTATTCTGGGCCTGGTCTTCGTCCCCGGACTTTGGTCAGTTGTTGAATATCTGTTCCCCCTCGCAATGATCGCCTTTGTTGCGATCGGTGCCTTGGCCCTGCGCCAGATCGGGCATTTCCTGGGTCGCGTTCTGGCCGAAGGCGGTGTGTTTGACGTAACGGCGAACAATTCATTTGCACAGCTGCTGCCCGCCTTTGCCCTCGCAATGGTCGCCGTGGGATTGTCCGCTCCGGCCGCCATGAGTACACAGCCTGTCATCGTCGGGACCAGCCTCGTGCTGTCAACGCTGATTGGCACGGTGGCCGCGCTTTATGCCGGAGTAGCTGCTGTCACCGCTTTTGGGTCCATGCTGCAACATGGCACCGCTAAGGAAAGCGGCCCCACGCTGATGGTGGTTGTTCCTTTGCTGACCGTGCTTGGCATCATGCTGCTGCGCCAAAACCACGGGTTGCACAGCTCGTTTGATGTGCATGCCGCCAACGCTGAAACACTGATGCTGTTGACCAAAATTCTGGCGGTACAATTTGCCTTTGGCCTATTGGGGCTGGTGGTCTTGCGGCGGCAGGGCTATGCGGCCGCCTTTCTGCGCGGTGATGGCAATTCACCCGGCGCCTATGCGTTGGTCTGCCCCGGTGTTGCGCTATCCGTCATGCTGCACTTCTGGATCAACAAAGGGCTGGTCGCGAGCGGGCTGATCATCAAATTCGACCTTGCCTATTGGGCCTTTACAGGCTTTGCACTTGCATTTCAGGTGGCCATGGTTCTGCTGGTCCTTCATTTGAACCGGCGCCACTTCGGACGGGCAAGCACAAGTCGGAACCTTTCCGCAGCATGAATGAATGCGCCGGGCCGGGCCTCTGCCCGGGCGCACATAAGGCAATCACCCCGTTGCACTCTGTTGCGGTTGGCGGCACATTGTCGGCACCGGCAAGGGGGATGCAGCAGATGACCGAAGACACTGATCGCCACGCGATGAAAATGGCCAAGAAAAAGGCCGCCCGCGATAAGATCATGGCCACCAAAACTGACAAAAAAGGCCTGGTCATCGTCCATACCGGCAAAGGCAAAGGTAAATCATCCGCTTACTTCGGCATGATTTTTCGCTGTATCGCCCATGACATGAAATGCGCCGTCGTCCAGTTCATCAAGGGCGGTATGTCCACTGGCGAACGCGATCTGATCCTGTCCAAATTCAGCGATACATGCGCCTTCCACACCATGGGGGAAGGTTTCACCTGGGAAACACAGGACAAATCCCGCGATACGGAAATGGCGCAGGCAGCCTGGGCGAAAGCCAAGGAACTGATCTTGGATGAAGCCAACCACATGGTCCTACTGGACGAAATCAACATCGCAATCCGCTATGATTACGTCAGCGCCGCAGAGGTTGTGACCTTTCTGCGCGATCATAAACCTGAAATGACTCATGTGGTGCTTACGGGACGCAATGCTCATGAAGACTTGATTGAGCTGGCCGATCTTGTGACTGAAATGGAACTGGTGAAGCACCCCTTCCGGTCCGGGATCAAGGCGCAAATCGGCGTTGAGTATTGAGCAAAATCCCGCAAACGTGATCAGAGATGGCGGCATATGCGTTTGAATTGAAGAGGCACAGTGTCTATGTCACAAAACTGTGACCATTGTGCTAACACTTCAATATGACAACCACGCTCTTTCTTCCTCCGTCGAACCTGGTCGCTAGCGGCGTGCAGCGGGCTGTCTATCTGCATCCCGCAGATTCGACGAAACTGGTTAAAGTTCTCAAACCGGCAGAACAGCAAGCGCGTCGCCGCAATTTCAACGGTGTCATGGACCGCTGGTTCCCAGCAACACGGCTTCGCCAGATCCGCAAAGAGTATATGGAATACCTGCGCATCATGTTGAACCACCCAGAGCCCGACTTTCACTTGCCAGTGTCACATATGTTCGGCTTTGTATCGACGAATGTCGGCTTGGGGTGCCTGACCGAACGGGTGATGTCACCCGATGGCGGCCTTGGGGAAACGCTGGGGCAGAAAGTCAAGAATGGTACCCTGACCGACGAGGACATCGATCTACTGAATGATGCGATTGCAGAACTATTTGCCCATGGTATTCGCGCCAGTGACCTCAATCCAAACAACCTTGTTTTCGGGCAACGTGATAGCGGCACAGGGCCCGGCCCAAAGGAATGTGTTCTGGTCGATGGTTTTGGCGATATTCATGCGATCCCGGTCCGTTCAATGGCCGCCTGGTCAAACCGCATCGGGCTTAACGACAGTTGCACCAGGCTGGCGCGCAACACCGGGTTGCATTGGGATGCCAAGCAACAACAATTCTCGCGCTCATGACATCCTTGCGTTAGGGTCAAAAAATGATCCCGAGGGAAGAACAATCTGATGCCCAAACACCGCGTCCTGACAGAATTTGGCATGGGCACCAGCCTGCGCCGCCAAGACTATACCCAGGCAGCCCGCCGCGGTTTGCAAGATGCCCTGTGGCATAACTCGATCAATATGGCCGAGCTTTTCGGTTTCCCCAAAGAAGCGATGTTGATTGATGTGCAGGTCGGCGTGCAGGAACCCGATCAGGTTGATACAGAAAGCCTGCTGGATATTTTTCCCTACGGCCAACCGACAATCACCGTCCACCTTGGCGGCCTTGATATCCCACGTCCGGATGGCAAACCCACGGTGATTGCAAACGTAGCGATTAACGTGTCGTTTGAAATGGAGCGTGCGTAATGGAACAACGTGTGATCATCGAAATGGGCATGGGTAACGATCTGCACGGGATGGATTATCAAAAGGCGGCAAAGCGCGCGATTGAAGACGCCATACGTCATTCCACGTTGCCAATCTTTCAAAGCATCGGCATGCCCCATACGGAGATGCGCGTACAGGTGACCGTTGGTGTACAAGAGCCCGACAAGATCGACACCGAGGCACTCAAGCCCGGCTTGCCCCGTGGCCGCGCCGACGTCGGCGTTGTGAAAGGCGGGTTGAATATCCCCAATCCAGAGACTGGCGATACGGCTGTTGTGGCCACCGCCGCCGTTGAGGCCTTCTTGCCGTCCCAAGCTGGCAAGTGGATACAGACCTGAATGGAACTGACACAAGACCATCGCGACGCACTGCAAGATATCCTGCTTTGGCGACGTGATGTGCGGCACTTCCTCCCTGATCCGATACCTCAGGCCGTGTTGGATCGTTTGCGCAAAGCGATGGATTTCGCGCCCTCTGTCGGCAACGCCCGCCCGTGGCGCGTGCTGCATGTCAAGTCGGCTGAGCGACGCAATGCCGTTATCGCGAATTTCGAGGCCGCAAACGCAAAGGCAGCAGAGCGCTATCAGGGTGACCAGCGCACCGCCTACAACGACCTAAAACTCGCTTACTGCGCGAGGCGCCCGTTCACCTTGCGATATTTACCGAAACGGAACCCGAAGCCGGACACGGCTTAGGCCGCCAAACCATGCCCGAGATGCTTAGCTACTCTACAGTCGCCGCAATCCATACGCTTTGGTTGGCGGCGCGGGCAGAGAACCTCGGCGTAGGCTGGGTGTCGATCCTTGATCCAGAGGCGGTTGCGGGCTGTCTGGATGTTGCAGAAAATTGGCAGCTGACGGGGTACCTCTGTTTGGGCAAAGCGGCTTCGAATGATGACACACCGCTGCTTCACCGAAACGCTTGGCAGACTAATGCTGAGACTGTCTGGCAGGATATCTGAGCAGCCCATCCAATCCCTGCGGGAAAAGCGGGATTGAACGCCGGGCGAGATCCTCCAGATCAAACCAGCGCGCAACACATGTGGCACCGTTGTCTTCTTTGAAATGCACAACGTTAGTGTCTGCAAATGCACCATCCGGAAAGGTGACATCGGCTGCAAAAACGATTTCATGCCCCTTTTCGCCGTGGTGCTCATAGAGGTTTTCGATCACGAGCGGCGAACCGGTCACCTCAATGGTTAGACCCAGCTCTTCGTTGAACTCACGTGCGAGTGCGTCACGCCACGTTTCGCCAAACTCAACACCGCCGCCCAATGGGCGGACCCTTTAAGGGCGCCCTCGTCGTCATTGACTTCGGTTGCCAAAAGGTGCCCCTCGCGCCAGTGCAGGCCGATGGCGATCACGCGAATGAAAGTCTTGGCCGCCAAACAGTCACGACCGGAGGTCACTGAGCGTCAATGACGTCGCGAGCGCCTCTTCATCAACCTGACATTCGATAACGGCAACCGCCCCAGCGGCCTGCGCCCGGGCGAAAGCCGCGGGAAAATCTTCTGATTTGGTGACCAGTTCGCCGTGCCCGCCGTAAGCGCGAGCAAAAGCCGCAAAATCGGGGTTCACCAATGCGGTTCCCGATACCCGCCCCGGATAGGTTTTTTCCTGATGCATCCGGATGGTGCCATAGCGCCCGTTGTTCATCACGATAACAATGGGTTTTGCGCCGTGTTGAACTGCCGTTGACATCTCATTGCAGGTCATCTGAAAACATCCATCCCCAGCCAGACACACGACGGTACGGTCACGGTGCGCGACAGAGGCTGAGATGGCGGCGGGAAACCCATACCCCATGGACCCAGAGGTCGGCGCGAGCTGTGTGCCGTATTGCTTGTAAATAAAATACCGATGCAACCACGCCGCATAGTTGCCCGCGCCGTTCGTCACAATCGCATCGTCTGGCAGGTTGTCAGACAACCACTTGATCACGTCTTCCTGCTTCAGCGCACCGGGGCTTTCCTGCGGCTTCAGCCAGTTTTCATAGTCGGCACGCGCCGCAGCGGTCCAACTGACCCAATCACCGGCATGTTCAGCGTTTGCCAAGGCGCGCAGCACCGCCGGGGCTGTCGCGTTGATCGCGATATCGGGCGCATACACCCGCCCTAACTCGTCGGCATCCGCATGCGCATGTACGATCCGTTTTCCGGTATCAGCCGGGTCAACCAGCGTATAGCCTTGTGTTTCAATATCCCCAAAGCGCGTGCCCAGAAGGATCAACGTATCTGCATCACGCACCCGTTGCGCCAGCTTTGGGTTGATGCCCACATTCAGATCACCGACAAAACTTGCATGGTGATTGCTCATGTAATCCTGGCGACGGAACCCGACGGCAACCGGCACCTGCTGGCTTTCGGCAAAGGCCTGAAGATCAGCCTGCGCTTGCGCTGACCAATGCGGACCACCAACAACAACCAATGGACGTTCCGACTGTGCGAGTTCATGCAGAATTGTTTGCGCGGTCGTCTCTGGCAGGGGCTGCGCGATCGTCTCTGGTAGGGTGATATCTGGCACATCCGCGCTGCCACTAAGCATGTTTTCCGGCAAGGCCAGCACCACGGGGCCGGGACGCCCGGACATAGCAACACGAAAGGCGCGACCGATGTATTCGGGCAAACGTTCGGTATCGTTCACCTGCGCGACCCATTTGGCCAAGCCGCCAAAGACCGCCTTGTAGTCGACCTCTTGAAACGTCTCACGATCCGTATGCCGATTGTCGATCTGGCCGACAAACAAGACCATCGGCGTGCTGTCTTGCATTGCGATGTGGATACCGGCGGACGCATTGGTCGCCCCCGGCCCGCGTGTGACAAAGCAGACACCGGGTTTGCCGGTCATCTTGCCATAGGCCTCGGCCATCATCGCGGCACCACCTTCCTGGCGGCAGACGATATTGGGAATCCCACTGTCATACAGGCCGTCAAGGGCCGCGAGAAAGCTTTCACCCGGCACCGAGAAGACACGCTCCACGCCCAGCTTAACCAACTGATCGCTCAGTATTTTACCACCATGCCGGATCATCGACGCCTCCCTGCGCTTTTGTGACAGATCATGTGCGAAAGCTGTGGGTTGCGCAATCAGGCAATCGGGTTAGCTTTGGTTTAAACCAGAAAAAGGAACGCTCATGACGAAACTTCTTGGCATCTCAGGATCGTTGCGCAAAGCATCAACCAATACCCTTCTTGTCCGCAACGCCGCCCGCATTTTCGACGCAGATGAGTTTACACTCGCCGACATTGATCTACCGCTTTACAACGGCGATATCGAAGAAGCCGAAGGCATCCCCGCCAAAGTGCAAACTCTGTCTGATCAGATCGCGGATGCGGATGCAGTGATCATCTCGACCCCCGAATACAACAAGGCCATCTCGGGATCGCTCAAGAATGCGTTGGATTGGGTCAGTCGTACAAAAGGCGGGCCGTGGAACGGCAAACCCGTTGCGATCATGTCAGCCGCCGCAGGACGCGCAGGCGGCGAACGGACACAGTTTTCGCTGCGTCTTGCGATGATGGCGTTTCGGCCGGACATACTGCAGGACCAGAGGTCTTATTGGCCAATTCCAGCAACGAATTTGACGAAGACGGCAAACTGACCGGCGAAATCTATATCAAGATGCTGACCGAACTGATGGACGCCTTAAAAGCTCGAATCTGATGTACAGATTGCTACACATACTTTGGATAGGCGTTGCTGCTGGCAAAAGCGGTGGGGCGGCCCTAAACTCTGCCTGACAGGCGATAGATTGGAGATTTCAATGGCACGTGGTGCAGGCGGCAGTGACGGCGGAACCGGCACATTCCTGATCGGGCTGATCATGATGGTCGGCGGCGGATATCTGCTGCTGAACGGGATCGTCGTGCGACCGAACTTTGGTTTCGGAAGCCGGGTTTTCGGGATCGGCGGCGTACCAATCACCTCGGGCATGATCCTGATCCCATTCATGTTTGGCGTGGGGATGATTTTCTACAATGCGAAGAACTGGATCGGCTGGGGGATCGCGGGAGCGTCCTTGGTCGCGCTGATCTTTGGGGTGATCGCGAATATGACATTGCAACTGGCGCGGATGAGCGCGTTTGATCTGATTGTGATATTGGTGCTGCTGGTTGGTGGGATTGGATTGTTTTTGCGGTCGCTCAGGGCGTCATGACAAATTCTCCAGAAAAGAACTCGCTAGCTATCTGGAAATGGATCAAAGATCATAGCGCTCCCCTTTCGACCATGGGCACACTATTTGCCGCAATCTTTGCGGCGTTTGCATCTCTTTCTGCAAGCAACTCTGCCTCGATTGCCAAAGAGCAATTGATCAATGCAGATCGCGCCGAGTTTCGTGCATCAGTATCACAGCGCGCGTCAATTTGTTCGGAGAGTGCCGCTCAATACAACGAGCTAGCATTTGCTTACGGACCAGTTAATCTCAATGTTCTTCGTAGTGAGTACGGGTTGAATGAAGAACTTGCCAAAACTGCGGGCATTCCCTTTTCTGTATTCTCCGAACAGCCGGATCAACCGAACCAACTTCTTTCATCCTTTGCCCAAAAATCGCGCGCTGTTTCACGGGCGCTGCAGCTATGTCTGATCCATCACTCCGAAAAAGGTGCTTTGGCCCAATGCGTTGATGCAATCAATCAGGAAACGTCATACTGGATTTATACTGACGAGGCGCCGGGCCAGATTGATCCATCGACACCCGACAACCTTATTTGTTGATGCCACACCAACCACTACAATATGTAGGTCCTTCACATAGCCAGGGCACTATGATGTGTGCTCATTTGCGCAGTGAAGAAATACCTGAATGGCCGCAAATCCCATCAATACCCAATCGCACACCCATCTTTTCGCGGATCGCTCCCGCCCTCCAGCACCCCGTCTTCATGCAGCAGGATCGCCTGCGACCCTCCAATCGCCGTCTCAGGCCGCACGACGTTGTGCCCCAATGCGCTCAGTTCGGCTTTGACCGTGTCGCTGTAGCCGTCCTCGACCCGCAGCTCGTCGCCTTCGGCAAAGCAACGCGGCGCGTCCATGGCCGCCTGAGGTGACAATCCGAAATCAGTAATGTTCGTCACGAACCTTGCATGTCCGGTAGACTGATACTGCCCGCCCATCACGCCGAAGGGCATATGCACCTTGCCGTCTTTCTTCAGTATCGCGGGGATGATCGTATGCATTGGGCGTTTACCGGGGCCAACCTCGTTGGGGTGCCCTTGTTCCAGCGTGAAGCCAGCCCCGCGGTTCTGGAACAGCACGCCGAATTTGTCCGATGCGATGCCGGACCCGAAGGAATGGAAAACCGAGTATATTAACGAGACACACATGCGATCCTTGTCGACGACCGTGATGTAGATGGTGTCCTTATGCACGGCCTCGGCCCCGGGCAACCCTGCGGGCATCGCCTTGCCGGGGTCGATCAGCGCGGCGAGCTTGGCGGCCGTTTCGGGCGACGTCATGTAGTCCAGCCGTGTCATGTAGTCAGGGTCTGACAGGAAGCGGTTGCGGGCGTCGTAGGCGAGCTTGGTGGCCTCGGCCTCGATATGCGCACGCTCCGATCCCCACGGGTCCATGCCCGCGATGTCGAACTGTTTGAGCATGTTCAGCAGCAGGATCGCAGTTGCCCCCTGCCCGTTGGGCGGATGCTCGTACAAGTCGAGCCCGCCATAGTCGCCCATGATCGGGTCGGTGTAGTCGCAAGCGGTATTCGCAAAGTCATCCAGCGTGTGCGTGCCGCCCAGCGCGTTCAGGCTGGCGACCATGTCTTCAGCGATCTCGCCTTCGTAAAAACCCTCGCGCCCGTCCATGGCGATGCGCCGCAGGACTTTTGCCTGTTCGGGCGCACGGAAGATTTGCCCCGGTTTTGGGGAGGCGTTGTTCATCAGATAAAGATCGCGGGCATGGCCCGAAAGGTTGTCGACCGCTTGCGCCCAATCCGAAGCGACGCGTTCGGCCACGGGAACTCCGGCTTCAGCGTAGTGGATCGCGGGGGCCAGGACGGCTTTCAGCCCTAGTTTACCCCAGTCTTTTGACAACTGGCAGAAGGCATCAACCGCGCCCGGCACGCTCACCGCATCCGCCGAATAGGGTCCGATCACATCACCTTTTGAGCGTAGCTTTTCGGCATCAATCCCTGCAGGCGCGCGCCCTGATCCGTTCAGCGCCACAACCCGATCTTCGCCGGGGGGCGTCATCAGCACAAAGCAATCGCCGCCAATCCCAGTCATTTGCGGTTCACACAACCCAAGCAGCACGGCCCCGGCGATGGCGCCGTCCATGGCGTTCCCGCCAGCTTCCATCATTTGCACGGCGACTTTTGCGGCTAATGGGTGCGACGTGGCGCACATACCGTTGGTTGCATAAACCGCAGAGCGACCGGGGTTGTGGAAGTTACGCATGGGAGATGTCCTTTCTGGTCTTGTCGCTCAACCTAGACCGATCACGCCCGGGCGCAACGCCATTGTTCGGGGCTTTTCCTTTGCGCGACACAAGCGTAACTTTGAAACGAGCAAGGGAGGCCAGATCATGCGCGACGTCTACATTACCGGAGCGGCCCGTACCCCGATGGGGGGGTTTCAGGGTATTTTCTCAAGTGTTGATGCACCCAGCCTGGGCGGGGCGGCGATCAAGGCAGCCCTCGAAGGGGCGGCGGTCGAGACCGTTGATGAGGTCTTGATGGGCTGCGTTTTGCCCGCGGGCCAAGGGCAAGCGCCGGCACGGCAGGCCGGGTTTCTGGCGGGGCTGGATGAGAGCGTGCCAGCAACGACCCTAAACAAGATGTGTGGGTCCGGCATGAAGACCACCATGATGGCGTTTGACCAGATCGGCCTGGGTGGCGCGGATAAAATGATCGCGGGCGGGATGGAGAGCATGACAAATGCCCCTTACCTGATGCCAAAGATGCGCGGCGGCGCACGGATTGGTCATCAATCCGTGCAGGACAGTATGTTCTTGGACGGGCTAGAGGATGCCTATGAAAAAGGGCGTCTGATGGGCACTTTTGCCGAGGATTGCGCCGAGAAATTTCAGTTCACCCGTGAAGCGCAAGATCAATATGCGATCGCGTCTCTGTCCAATGCATTGGACGCAGAACGATCAGGCGCCTTTGACAATGAAATCACGCCCGTCACCGTCCATGCCCGGACAGGGGAAGAGGTGATCACGCGTGATGAACAACCCGGCAAGGCCCGACCTGAGAAGATTCCGACGTTGCGACCCGCATTCCGACCGGACGGCACCGTGACGGCCGCGAATGCATCAAGCATTTCGGATGGAGCCGCCGCCTTGGTTTTGTCAGCCGAAGACAACGGTGCTCGGGCACGTATCTTGGGCCATGCCAGCCACGCACAGGCGCCGGGGTGGTTTACCACGGCACCGGTTCCCGCCGCACAAAAGCTGCTGGCCAGGATCGGCTGGTCCGTCGACGACGTGGACCTGTGGGAAGTGAATGAGGCTTTTGCCGTTGTTCCCATGGCTTTCATGCACGAAATGGGCATTGCCCGCGACAAGGTGAATGTGAATGGTGGCGCCTGCGCGTTGGGGCACCCGATTGGGGCCTCGGGCACACGCATCATCGTCACCTTGTTGAATGCACTGGAGACACGCGGTCTAAAGCGCGGCGTTGCTGCGATCTGCATCGGTGGCGGCGAAGGTACCGCCATCGCGATTGAACGTGTGTAAGGGCTCCAAATCATGACAAATGAAACCATGCGCGGTGTCGCGCTGACGGGTCACGGCGGACCGGAGTGCTTGGTCTGGCGCGAGGACTTGCCGCGTCCTGAACCGATGGCAGGCGAGGTATTGATCCGCGTCGCCGCTGCTGGCGTGAACAATACCGATATCAATACACGCGTTGGCTGGTACTCCAAGGGTGACAACGACGCCGATGATGCCAGCTGGGCGGGTGAGCCACTGCGCTTTCCCCGTATTCAGGGCATCGATGCCTGCGGCCATATCGTAGCTGTCGGCGACGGCGTGGACGCTGCGCGGGTTGGTGAACGGGTGCTGGTAGAGCCATGCTTGATTGAAGCCAAGGGGCGTATGTTGGAACAGGCATGGTTCTTTGGGTCGGAATGTGATGGAGCATTCGCTGAATACTGCACCGTCGCCGCACGTCATGCCTATGCAGTCGATAGCAGCCTGACAGACGTTGAACTTGCGTCATTCCCCTGTTCATACTCGACCGCTGAAAACATGCTGACACGCACTAACGTACGCGCCGGTGAAACCGTGCTGATCACGGGCGCATCGGGCGGTGTCGGGTCCGCTGCGGTGCAGTTGGCGAAAGCACGCGGCGCGCATGTTGCCGTTGTGACAAGCGCTAACAAAGCCCAATCCTTGCGTGACCTTGGTGCGGAAGTGATCGTGGATCGGGATGCCGATTATGTGCAAACGTTAGGTGAATCAAGCGTCGATATGGTCGTTGATCTTGTGGCCGGTGACAAGTGGCCGGGGTTGTTGGACCTGCTGCGCCCAAAGGGCCGCTATGCTGTTGCAGGCGCTGTGGGCGGACCAATGGTCGCGCTGGATGTGCGCACGCTCTACCTTAAGGATCTGAGCTTTCATGGCTGTACGGTTTTGGAGCCAGAGGTGTTTAGCAATTTGGTCAAACGTATTGAGACAGGTGCGATCAAGCCGCTGGTTGCTGAGGAGTTCCCGCTGAAAGAGATCAATGCCGCGCAAGCCGCCTTTGCGGATAAAAGCTACACCGGAAAGATCGTTCTTTCGATCGCCAATACAGGAAACTGATGCGATGCGCGTGAACTACCAAGACCTGCACCAGACGATTGCCGCACTGACGGAAGCCGAAGATGACACGGTCGCCCTGATGGCAACCGTTGCCTGTGAGGTACATCACAGCGATGACCGCTTTGACTGGACCGGGTTTTACCGCGTCACCGCGCCTGGCCTGTTGAAGATCGGGCCTTACCAGGGCGGGCACGGCTGTTTGGTGATCCCCTTTGATCGGGGGGTTTGTGGCGCGGCGGCACGCACGGGTGAGGTGCAGCTTGTACCCGATGTCGATGCCTTTCCTGGCCATATCGCCTGCGCCAGCAGCACCAGATCGGAACTGGTTTTGCCAGTATTCAACAATGCGGATACGTTAATTGGCGTCTTTGATATTGATAGCGATCAGCCCGATATCTTCACCCAAACGGATGCAACAGAGCTGCGCACGATCCTAAAAATGGTCTTTGAGAGCGAGAGCTTTGGTGTCAGTATTCGCTGACTGAACCTAAAATGATACGTTTGCTAAGCAGTGAGTTTGGGCGATATGAGAATGCTTGATCAGTTTTCACGGTGCAGTTATGCGTGACGATCGCATTACCGTATCCTCACTAGGTGCCGATATTCGCTCATTGCGCAAAGCGCGCAAAATGACGCTTGTCGATCTTTCCGATGCGTTGGGCCGATCTGTCGGCTGGCTCAGCCAGGTTGAGCGTGAGATGTCGTACCCTGCGATTGCCGACCTCAACAAGATGGCTGCCATTCTGGATGTATCCGTGTCCAGCTTTCTGCAGATGGGTGCCTTGCCCGACGAGGAGGGGCTGGTTGTTCGCGCGCATACCCGCAGGCCGATTGGCAGTCGCACACCCGGTCTGACCGAAGCCTTGCTTTCCCCTGATCTGACCGATGACTTTGAGGTCATCCATTCGACCTTTGCGCCGCATTCCCATCTGCCAGAGCCATTGACCCGCCCCACGCAAGAGGTGTGCTATATCGTTAGTGGTCAATTCGAGATCGCGCTGAATGGCAAACACTTCACTCTGGAGGCAGGCGATAGTTTCCGCCTGCGCGGTCAGCAATTTCAGTGGTGGAACCGCCAAAACAAACCATGCGAGATCATCTGGGTGATCTCGCCCCCGATCTACTAGAGGCCCGTGGTGTTACGCGGACATTGCGAATGCGGGGCCGTTGCCTTTGAGATAGCCAAGGCACGCGACACCATCAGCTTTTGCCATTGCAGCCAATGCAGGCGAACCAGCGGACACTACTGGGCCTCGACCCGCGCTGACATTGCAGATGTAACCTTTACGCACGATGATGGGCTGACTTGGTTTCAGTCGTCTGAGGCCGCCCGCCGGGGCTTTTGCAAAATCTGCGGATCGAGCCTGTTTTATCAACCGATTGGCGCAAATCACCTAGGCATTGCCGCAGGTTGCCTTGACCTGCCGACTGCGATGCGTCCCGGTAAACATATCTTCACCGCCGATGCCGGCGATTACTACACCATCCCGGATGATGCGCCGCACATCCCCGACTAGAGAAAGCGAATGATATGGCTGATTTCCCAACAACTGCGCGTGTTGTCATTATTGGTGGCGGTGTTGTGGGGGTATCGACCCTCTACCATCTGGCCAAAATGGGCTGGACCGATTGCGTTCTGCTGGAAAAGAACGAACTGACCGCAGGATCGACTTGGCACGCGGCGGGCAACTGTCCGAACTTTGCACCCAACTGGGCCGTGATGAACATGCAGCGCTATTCACTGGATATGTATCGGTCGTTGGCGGATGAGGTCGATTATCCGATGAACTATCACGTGACCGGCGCCCTGCGTCTGGGCCACACCAAAGAGCGCCGTCAGGAATTTGAACGCGTCGCAGGTCAGGCCAAGGGCATGGGGCTGCCGCTGGAAATGATCGGTGTAGATGAAGTCAAGAACTACAACCCCTTCGTTGAGACGCATGATTTGTCCGGCGTGTTGTGGGACCCGTTGGATGGGGACATTGACCCCGCACAGTTGACGCAGGCGCTGGCCAAAGGGGCCCGCGATCTGGGTGCCAAGATCGAGCGTTTCTGCCCGGCAACCGGTGTCACGCAGAAAGACAGTGGCGACTGGATCGTGCATACGGACAAGGGCGACATCACCTGCGAAAAGGTCGTGAACGCCGCCGGTTACTATGCCGCCCGCGTGGGTGAGTGGTTCAAGCCATACGGTGGCCGCGATGTGCCGCTAACGGTCATGTCCCACCAGTATTTCCTGACCGAGGAAATTGATGAGATCAAAGCCTGGACAAAGGAAAACGGCAAAAAGACCCCGATGATCCGCGACGTGGATTCGTCTTACTACCTGCGTCAGGACAAGAACGGCCTGAACCTCGGCCCCTATGAGCGGAATTGTAAGGCCCATTGGGTCACACCCGATGATCCGATGCCGCATGACTTTAGCTTCCAGCTCTACCCCGACGATCTGGATCGTTTGGAATGGTACATTGAGGATGCGATGGAACGTGTCCCCGTTCTGGGCACTGGCGGTGTTGGCCGGAACATCAACGGCCCGATCCCTTATGCACCTGATGGCCTGCCGATGGTTGGCCCCATGCCCGGCGTGAAGAACGCGTTTGAGGCGCATTCCTTCACCTTCGGCATCGTTCAGGGCGGTGGTGCTGGTAAGGTCATGGCCGAATGGCTGGTTGAGGGTGAAACCGAGATGGATATGTGGTCCGTCGATCCGCGCCGCTACACCGACTACGCAGATGCAGACTACAGCCTGCAAAAGGCGCTAGAAACATACGGCCACGAGTACGGCATGCACTTCCCGCACAAGATGTGGCCCGCGGGCCGTGACAAGAAACTGTCGCCTGTGGATGCAAAGGTCCGTGCGTTGGGCGGCCAGATGGGTGCCTACAACGGCTGGGAACGCGCCAATTGGTTTGCCAAGGATGGCGATGATACCTCGACCGAAGCGACTGAGACCTGGGAACGCGAAGGCCCTTGGAAGGTCCGTGTTAAAGAAGAATGCGAAGCGGTCCGCGATGGCGTGGGCGTTCTCGACCTGCCCGGCTTTTCGCGCTTCAACCTGACCGGTGAAGGCGCGGCTGAGTTCCTGCGTGGCATGATTGCGGGCGCGCTGCCCAAGATCGGGCGTATGAACCTTGCCTACTTCCCCGACAGCCAAGGCCGTATCCTGACTGAGATGTCATTGATCCGCCACGACGAGGATCACTTCACGCTGATCACCGCAGCCTCGGCCCAATGGCATGACTATGACATTCTGGACAAGTATCTGCCCGCAGGTCTGACACTGACAGACATCACCAGAGAGTTCTCAACGCTGATCGTGACGGGACCAAAGGCGCGTGACTTGTTCACTGCTATGGGTACAGACGCCGATCTGGCATCAGGTTGGTTGACCCATCAATCCGCGACCGTCGCAGGTGTCTCCTGCAAACTGGCCCGCGTCAGTTTTGCCGGTGAATTGGGCTGGGAGATCCATGCACGTATGGACAAGATGCCCGCGCTTTACGACGCCGTACTGGCCGCCGGTGCGACACCGTTTGGCATGTTTGCCCTGAATGCGCTGCGCATCGAAAAAGGCTACCGCGCATGGAAGGGTGATTTATCCACCGACTACACCTTGCTTGAAGGCGGGATGGAACGCTTTATCAAGTTCGACAAGCCGCAGGATTTCCCCGGCAAGGCCGCTTTGCTGAGTGAAAAGCAGCGGGGCCGCAAGCAGGGGTTCGCGACGCTCACCATCGACAACCCCGGCCCGGCGGATGCGCCTTATATGTCGCCGATCTGGGTGGGCGACGAGAAAGTGGGCGAAACCACCTCGGGCGACTGGGGGTTCCGCGTCAATAAATCCATTGCGCTCGGCATGCTGCGGACCGACATAAACACCCCCGGCAGCAAGGTTGAAGTTGAAATCTACGGACAGCGCTACACCGCGACCGTGCAGGACGATCAGCCACTGTGGGATCCCAAGAACGAGCGGATCCGCGCCTGATGCTGACCGCACCGATGAAAGACCTGATCGCCACGTTCCCGCTGGGGTTCGTGGCGACAGTGACTTCAGACGGTGCACCGGCGGTTTCGCCCAAAGGTACGTTTCTGGTTCTGGGTGACACCACAATTGCCTATGCTGATATCCGCTCGCCTGGCACGCGCCGCAACCTGACGGGAAACCCGGCTGTTGAGGTGAATTTCATTGATCCCTTCAAGCGCAAAGCCGTACGGGTTGGTGGCAATGCCGTCATTCATCCCAAAAAGACAGACTGGTTTACCGAAAGACACCCCAGATGGCAGGACGTCTTTGGCGACGTTGCACAGCGCATCTCTGCCTTGGTTGAGATCAATATCAATAGCGCATCCGAGATATGGACACCGCCCTATGATGATGGCGTGACCGAAGCCGAAATGATAGCGACGTATAAAGCAAGATTCGGAGCGCTTTATACGTGAGTGACATTATTCTTCTTGACGGTGGAATGGGCCAGGAACTGGTTCATCGCGCTGGCGATCGTCCGACACCACTGTGGTCCACCCAAGTGATGATCGATCATCCCGGTCTGGTGGCCAAGGTTCATGCTAGCTATGCCGCAGCAGGCGCGACGGTACATACGACGAATACCTATGCGATTCTACATGACCGGCTGGAAGGCACCGGCATGGAGGATCAGTTCGAAGCGCTTTATGCGGCGGCGATGAATGAGGCCGCAAATGCAGGAGTAAGGGCTGGCGCAATTGGCCCGCTTGGCGCATCTTATCGGCCCGACGTGTTCCCACCGCATGAGATCGCGGTCGAAACCTACACAGAAGTGGCCAACCTGCTTGCACCCCATGTCGACGTGATCCTTTGCGAAACCGTCGCATCCGTCGCCCATGCAAGCGCAATCCTTGAGGCCGCTGCGACCACCGGGAAACCCGTTTGGCTGGCACTGACGGTGGATGACACAGATGGTACCAAATTACGATCCGGCGAACCTATCACAGATGTGTTAGCGGTTGCGGACGCTGCCAGCGCTGTTCTGGCGAACTGTTCTTCACCCGAGGCGATCAGCGACGCGATCGCAGTATTGGCCGCAGGAACGACGAAACCTTTTGGCGGCTACGCCAACGGCTTTACCAAAATCAGTGATGCGTTTCTGGGCGATAAGCCAACGGTCGATGCGCTGACCGCACGCACGGATCTGGGCCCCGATGCCTACGCCCGTTTTGCGATGAAATGGATCGCACAAGGTGCGACGATTGTAGGCGGTTGCTGCGAAGTCGGGCCCGCGCATATTGCCAAGCTGGCGGATGAGATCAAAGCCGCCGGACATACCATTGTGGCGCCATGAGCGCGCCTTGCATCTTTGATATCTATGTCGCTGAAGGCTTCGTCCTGACAGAGTTTGCAGGCGTCGTTGAAGTCATCAGGCTTGCCAATCGGATCAACGCAAGCCGACTTTTTGAGTGGAACATTCGTTCAGCGAAGGGCGGCCCGATCACGGCCAGCAGCGCGGTCACGGTTGAAACCACTCCGCTCCCCCTGCGCCCCGATGCGGATTATCTGTTTGTGTTGGGCAACACCGACCCCGCCTGCCCCGCCCTGTCACTGGGAAAGGCACTGGCCAATTATACCAGCAGGCAGGCACGCGTGGTGCTGTTGTCAGAGGCGGCGGCGCGCTACATCTCGGAAACACAGGGCGATCCCGGCAGCCATACAACCCATTGGGAGAACCGCACGGTTCTGATGGAGCGGCTGGGTCTTTTTGACACCAAAGCCACCCTTGCGGTCGAAAGCGGATCGATCATCACCTGCGCGGGGATGGGATCAACCTTTGACATCGCCCTCTCTATCGCCAGCCAGCATGCGTCATCCACCACAATGACGACGGTCGCGGATATCCTGCTGCATGAACGGGTCCGGCATTTCAACACGCTCCAGCCGTTTTCTGGCAAAGTGGTGACAACCACCGGTGACACCGCCCTTGATGCCTGTCTAGCATTGATGCAGGACAACATGGAATTTCCGCTGCCCATCAGTGAGATAGCGGCGCGCAGTAACCTTTCAAAACGATCGCTTGAACGAAAATTCAATCGACTGATGAAGACAACACCGAACGGGTACTACAGGGGTTTGCGCCTGAACAAAGCCAACAACCTGTTGCTGAACACAGACATGCGGATCAATGAAATCGGGCTGGCCTGCGGCTTTCCCAGTGGGTTCGCCACGATCTACCGCGAGGCTTTTGGCATGACCCCAAATGCCGCCCGCAAGAAAGGCCGGATGGAATAGTGTTTTTGCGTCAGAAGTGACGCTTTTGCGAAGGTTGTTAGTCCGCCAAACTGGCACAAAACAGACAGATTTCCAGCCTACAGGATTCCTCATCATGCCTACCCTCCCTGCCCACGCGCGCGTTGTCATTATTGGTGGCGGTGTCATTGGTTGTTCTGTGGCCTATCACCTGGCCAAACTGGGCTGGAAAGATGTGGTTTTGCTGGAACGTATGCAGCTGACATCTGGCACAACTTGGCATGCGGCAGGTTTGATTGCGCAACTGCGTGCAACGGCGAACATGACGAAGCTCGCGAAATACAGCCAAGAGCTGTATGGTAGTCTGGAAACAGAGACTGGTGTCGCGACAGGGTTCAAACGCTGTGGCTCTATCACCGTCGCGCTGACCGAAGAGCGCAAAGAAGAGATTTTCCGTCAGGCGGGCATGGCCCGCGCCTTTGGTGTCGATGTGGAAGAGATTTCACCGGAAGAGGTTAAGGCACGCTATGAACATCTGAACATCGATGGTGTGACGGCTGGCGTCTATCTGCCCAAGGACGGTCAGGGCGACCCGGCCAACATCGCACTGGCTCTGGCCAAGGGAGCACGGATGAACGGCGCGGTCGTGGCGGAACGCACAAAGGTGACAAAGATCAACAAAGCAGGCCGCCGCGTTCAGTCTGTGGAGTGGCAGCAAGGTGGTGAACACGGCACAATGACCTGCGATATGATCGTGAATTGTGCCGGGATGTGGGGCAATGAGGTTGGCCGCATGGCAGGCGTGAACGTGCCACTACACGCCTGTGAACACTTCTACATCGTGACCGAGGCGATTGAGGGCCTGACCCAGATGCCCGTGCTGCGCGTGCCGGATGAATGTGCCTACTACAAAGAAGACGCGGGCAAGATGCTGTTGGGTGCGTTTGAGCCGAATGCCAAACCCTGGGCCATGAACGGTATTCCTGACGATTTCGAATTTGACCAGCTTCCCGAAGACTTTGACCATTTTGAACCCATTCTGGAGGCAGCCGTCGAACGTCTGCCGATGCTGGCAGAGGCGGGTATTCATACGTTCTTCAACGGCCCTGAAAGCTTTACGCCGGATGATGCGTACCATCTTGGCCTTGCGCCTGAGATGGACAATGTGTGGGTTGCAGCTGGTTTTAACTCCATTGGGATTCAGTCTGCCGGTGGCGCGGGTATGGCGTTGTCACAATGGATGGATACAGGCGAGAAACCGTTCGATCTCGGCGACGTTGACATCAGCCGGATGCAGCCCTTTCAGGGCAACAAAACCTATCTGTTTGAACGGTCCAAGGAAACGCTGGGTCTGCTTTATGCAGACCACTTCCCGTTCCGCCAGAAGGCCACGGCGCGCGGTATCCGCCGCACACCGTTCCACCAACATATGCTCGACAATGGTGGTGTGTTGGGTGAACTCGCAGGTTGGGAACGGGCCAATTGGTTCGCGAAGCCAACGCAAGTGCCAGAATACGACTATTCGTGGAAACGTCAGAACTTCTTTGACAACGTTTGCGAAGAAGTCGCCGCGATCCGTCAGAACGTCGGCATGTATGATATGTCGTCCTTCGGCAAAATCCGGGTCGAGGGCCACGATGCAATGGCCTTTATGAACTATGTGGGCGGCGGTGATTACGATGTGCCTGTAGGCAAGATCGTCTACACGCAGTTCCTGAACAATGCGGGCGGCATTGAGGCGGATGTCACTGTCACGCGCATTTCTGAACTGTGCTATCTGGTGGTGACCCCTGCCGCGACACGTCTGGCCGATCAAACCTGGATGCAGCGCCATGTGGGCGACTTCAACGTCGTGATCACCGATGTCACCGCTGGCGAAGGTGTCTTGGCTGTCATGGGGCCGAATAGCCGGACATTGCTGGAAGCGGTTTCGCCCGCTGACTTCACCAATGACGTAAACCCCTTTGGCACCGCGCAAGAGGTCGAGATCGGCATGGGCCTCGCCCGTGTTCACCGCGTCACATACGTGGGTGAGCTGGGATGGGAGGTCTACATGTCCTCTGACATGGCGGGCCACGTGTTCGAGACACTGCACGAGGCCGGTCAGGACATGGGGTTAAAGCTCTGTGGCATGCATATGATGGATGCCGCACGGATGGAAAAAGGCTTCCGCCACTTTGGCCATGACATCACGTCTGAGGATCACGTGCTCGAAGCTGGACTTGGCTTTGCGGTCAAGCGCGACAAGCCAAACTTCATCGGGCGTGATGCGGTGTTGCGCAAACGCGATGAAGGGCTGGAACGACGTCTGGTGCAGTTCAAGCTGACAGACCCCGAACCACTGCTTTACCACAACGAACCCGTTGTGCGTGATGGTCAAGTTGTGGGCTATCTGTCGTCTGGCGGCTACGGTCACCACCTTGGGGCCGCGATCGGTATGGGCTATGTCCCATGCAAAGGTGAGACCGCGGCTGAGATGCTGGAAAGCAGCTTTGAGATTGATGTCATGGGCACGCGGGTGAAGGCCGAGGCGCAGCTCAAGCCGTTCTATGACCCCATGAGCGAACGGGTGAAGGTCTGACTTCGGGAAGCGCTAGGTGGCTTGGACCTGAAGTGATCGTGAGCCAGGGACCCGAAGCGTAGCCTTGGCCGCAAAGTCGGACGTTTGCCCAGATTTCGCTGATCGTCCCGAATGCCGCTTCATCCAATTTATCAAGATAATCCCGCGCGGCATCTGAGCTGAAGATTCTGCCGCTTGCACAGCTGGACGGTAGTTCTAAATCATTAGGGCACTTTCCTTAGGTCTACTGCGCCTTGAATAGCTCTAGCCAATCTCTCTTGACTTTTCTAGGGATGGATTGTGGATCATCGGGGCCGCCGCTCCATCGAGAAAACAAACCGCCAACGAACTTCTTCATGCCATCCTCATCGTCTGGAAAATTTCCACCCTTGGCCAAGTAAAGCCACGAGTAGAATTGAGACATGGTATAGTGGTCGAACTCCGCATTGTACTCGTCATCAATACGATATGTTCGACGCTGAACTGTTGCATCAAAGTAGTCCTCTAAGTCGTCTTCGGTAAACGACAACGAGAGAAAGCGATCGTGTAGATCTGGCCGGATCACCTTCGAAACGAGCAAGGTGATCAAGACATCTATCCAGCCTTGGAGATAGCTCCCGTTCTGAAGAATATCGCCGCTGAGTAGCGTGACCGCGCTCAAAATTTTCCCGACATCCCTTATCGAGACTGAATTGTTTCGGGATACGATTTTTAAGTGTGGCTTTAGTGCATTGGCGATGTGGTCAGGTACACCCATTTCTTCAATTTGGTGTTCGAGGTAAACTACAACCGTGTTTTTCATATCGTGTTGCCGTCCAATTTCTGAAGGCAGAGCTAGTGTAACATTGATGAACTTTCTTAGGTATGCAGATGCGTCAAGGTCACGTCCGTCAAGGTGGTGTAATTTGCCTGGTGGCCTGAGCGCATGATCAGGCGGCTTTGATGCTGAGAATTGGGTCTGTCTCCTCGTTGTCGATCTGGGCGAATGCCTCGACCATCATGTAGCGGCTTGCGGTCTGCCATTCGTCGTTCTGCTCAAATAGCACTGCGCCGATGAGGCGGGTGATGGATGCCTCGTTTGGAAAGATACCGACGACATCCGCGCGCCGTTTCACCTCTTTGTTCAGGCGCTCAATGGGATTGGTCGAGTGCAGCTTCGTGCGATGTTGGCGCGGGAAGGCCATGTAGGCCAGCACGTCGTGTTCGCTGCTGTCCATCAACTCTGCCAACTTTGGCCACCGAGGCCGGAGCTGATCGGCCACCTTGCGCCAGGTCTCTCCAGCGGATGCTCGGTCGGGCTGGTCGAAGGCTTGCCTGATCGCGGCGGCGACAACGGTGTGCTGGCCGCGTGACACATGCGCCAGGGCGTTACGCATCCAGTGAACCCGGCAGCGTTGCCACGTCGCCTCGAAGACGCGCTCGATGGCGGCGCGTAAGCCACTGTGGGCATCGCTGATCACCAGTTTGGTCCCATCAAGCCCACGGGCCTTGAGGCCGCGCAGGAAGTCCATCCAGAACGTTTCTGCCTCTGAGGGGCCAAGACCTAGGCCGATGATCTCCCGGCGGCCATCGGTGTTTGCTGCAACGGCGATTATGGCGGCAACGCTGACGATCCGCCCGCCCTGGCGCACCTTCAGGTATGTGGCGTCGAGCCAGACATAGGGCCATTCCCCGTTGAGCGGGCGGGTCAGGAACTCATTCACCCTCTCGTCAATGTCTTTGCAAAGCTTGGACACGGTGCTCTTGGAGATGCCGCTCAGGCCCATGGCTTGGGCTAATTCATCGACGCGGCGGGTGGACACACCGCCAATCCAAGCCTCCTGGATCACAGCCACCAGGGCTTTCTCGGATGTCTTTCGGGGTTCCAAGAAGCCGGGAAAGTAGCTGCCTTGGCGGAGCTTCGGGACCTTGAGGTTCAAAGTGCCCAAACGGGTATCGAGAGCGCGCTCTCGATACCCGTTCCGCCACGTGGCGCGGTCATTGCTACGTTCGTGCTTGCCTGCACCGATCAGGCCTTCGACATCGGCCTCCATGATGAGCTGAAGAACGGCCTCGGCAACGCTGCGAAGAAAGTCGCCGCCGTCCTGCTTGGCCAGAAGCTCTGATAAGTCCATGTTGGTTTTGGTCATCGGGGTCTCCGTGTGGTCCGTGGTTGAAGTCGCGAAACTCCGCCCGACCATACACCTCGGTGGCCACCTGGGTTTACACCGTTGACGGCATAGAAATTACACCACGTGCTCGGACACTAACTGCGTCAATGTCGCTGCCGTATCTGGCCTTCACGCTGTTTTCTAGCGCCTTCAGATTGACCCCCAAAACGAAGGCAATACCCGGAATTGCAAAGAAGTGTTTTATCACCTCCAACACCTCCAAGGCATAGTCCGGCCGACATCGATCTAACTCATCCACTACGATGACCAACCGCGCACCTACAGACGTCGGTTCATCTTCCTCTTTCTTCTGAATGGCTACCAATTCTTTCAGTGCTGAACGAAACTCTTCTATTGCCGCACGGCGTCCGCTTTCTTGCGACCAATAGTTTTCTAACGCATCAGATGCCTCAGTGCTCAAGGCATTTACCGCGGCATCTCCAACGGGTGCTAACGCTTCAGTCGCACCAAAGGTTGCCATCGCTACTCCGATCCGTGCCAACGGCTTTGCAAACTTAAAGGCCGCGGCCTTGATCCGCCGCACGGTGCCCTCGTCGGCTTGTGGGAAACGTTCGCTGAGGGTCGCTACAAGGCTGGGTAGCGGGTCGCTTAAGTAGTCATTTGCAAAGGCATCAAAATAGACGGTCGTTGCTGTGCCCGCGTTGTCAAGAATATGTGCGCCAACCCAACGTTTAAGAAAGTAAGTCTTTCCAGTGCCCCAACCGCCGTTCAGCGCGACTACCATTGGGTCCTCGACGCGTTCTACGAGCTCAGAAAGTGATTTTCCAACTTTCGCTCGTTGCAAGACATCGCATTCTTCAAATCCCTCTTCATACAATGCCACTTGTGGTTCCGGAGGAAAAATCTTCATAAAACCATGTTCCGGATTTCTTTTTCTATCGGGAGGTTAGTAGTCTCAAAAGTGATGTTCCAAAAGCGAATTCATCGGACAAATTCTTCAGCCGTAGCGAAAATCAGCTCTGGGGTAACGGCACGCAGCGCATCAACTCGTCGGTTCGGGCAGCTCTGGACCGAAACCACAACAATTCACACTCTTGGTGGCGCGTAGCGCCACTGTAAGTGTAAATGGCAAATACTAGAAGAACCTACTGAGGGGGCAATTTGCACCGCTTACGCTGGACGCGTGGCTATGCGCGGGACGCCCTAAACGTAGCACCACTGTAGCACCGCACCTTGTGATCCAATCACAAAAAGCGCCCAAGGGGCGCTAATGCGTTGCTTGATATGCCTTATTTTGGTTGCGGGAGTAGGATTTGAACCTACGACCTTCAGGTTATGAGCCTGACGAGCTACCGGGCTGCTCCATCCCGCGACAAGGACGCAAGGCGCTCGCCTTGCGTCGTGTGGTAGTACTGCAGCGCTGTGTGAAGCACAAGGGGGCTTCTGCCGAATTCGCACTGATTTCTTTAACTTTTATTTCATGTCTACACGCAGTCGGGCAGGGAAGGTCCATGGGTAGCTGGACGCGACATTCCCGGTCAACGGCACAAGAGACGTCGACACGGTGGTTACAGGCGTGGAAGACGTTTTGTATTTTCTGATCACTTGCGAGGTCACCCAAGTTTTGAGAGTTCATGATGCCTGTATCCTTTTTTCGGCATCATAAACCGGCGAGCGGTAGCTGATCAGGGGCTATTTAGGGGGTCAGATGCAACGCTTACAGCCGGTCCTACACGGATGGGCTGTTCAAAGAGGCGGCGACAGGGCCTTCGGTCGGTGTCAGGTTATTGGCGCAGCTAAAGCAGTCAACAATGCAGCGGCAAGTACGAAGGGTAGTTTAGTTATTTTGAGGTCCATTGAAGCTACTTAAAGTTGTAGCACATAGACATCACAAACCTGTTACCGATAAGGGGCAACCTGCTGATCAAATAATTTAATTTTGGGGCATGCATCGTTAGAGAGATAACGTGTACTTCTTATTAGGTTTGGCAATGACTTACTCTCCCACGCCTTAAGACGCAGTACCATCAGCGCTGCGGCACTTAACTGCCGAGTTCGGGATGGGATCGGGTGTTTTGCTCGCGCTATGATCACCAAACCAAAAAAGAAGTACAAAACATCAGCTGGTTCACGCTGTGAACCGCGTTGTTCCTTGATCATCGTATACTGATGATTGTGTGTGTATGAACTCTGATTTGCCAGTCTTACTATTACTGGATCAAATCAAGCCTATCGAGCAATTAGTACCAGTCAACTGAACGCCTTACAGCGCTTACATCTCTGGCCTATCGACGAGGTGGTCTACCTCGGCTCTCAGGGATATCTTGTTTTGAAGGGGGCTTCCCGCTTAGATGCCTTCAGCGGTTATCCTGTCCGATCATAGCTACTCTGCACTGCCGTTGGCACGACAACAGATCCACCAGTGGATCGTTCACCCCGGTCCTCTCGTACTAGGGGCAACTCTTCTCAAATATCCTACACCCACGGAAGATAGGGACCGAACTGTCTCACGACGTTCTAAACCCAGCTCACGTACCTCTTTAAACGGCGAACAGCCGTACCCTTGGGACCTGCTCCAGCCCCAGGATGAGATGAGCCGACATCGAGGTGCCAAACGGTGCCGTCGATATGGACTCTTGGGCACCATCAGCCTGTTATCCCCAGCGTACCTTTTATCCGTTGAGCGATGGCCCTTCCACTCGGGACCACCGGATCACTATGGCCGTCTTTCGACTCTGCTCGACTTGTCAGTCTCGCAGTCAGGCTGGCTTCTGCCATTGCACTCAACGAGCGATTTCCGACCGCTCTGAGCCAACCTTCGCGCGCCTCCGTTACAATTTGGGAGGCGACCGCCCCAGTCAAACTACCCACCACGCAGGGTCCCGGACCCGGATAACGGGCCGCGGTTAGACATCAAGCAGAATAAGGGTGGTATCTCAAGGGAAGCTCCACCGAAACTAGCGTTCCGGTTTCAAAGCCTACCACCTATCCTGCACATACTGTGCCTGATGCCAATGCGAAGCTATAGTAAAGGTGCATGGGGTCTTTCCGTCTAACCGCGGGTATCCTGCATCTTGACAGGAAATTCAATTTCGCTGAGTCCACATTTGAGACAGCGGGGAAGTCGTTACGCCATTCGTGCAGGTCGGAACTTACCCGACAAGGAATTTCGCTACCTTAGGACCGTTATAGTTACGGCCGCCGTTTACCTGGGCTTCAATTCGGAGCTTGCACTCCTCCTTTTAACCTTCAGGCACCGGGCAGGCGTCAGACCCTATACGTCGTCTTGCGACTTCGCAGAGCCCTGTGTTTTTAGTAAACAGTCGCCACCCCTGGTTTGTGCCCCCGCCCACCAGTTGCCTAATGAACGGGCCTCCTTCTCGCGAACTTACGGAGGTATTTTGCCGAGTTCCTTAAATGTGGTTCTCTCAAGCGCCTTGGTATTCTCTACCAGTCCACCTGTGTTGGTTTAGGGTACGATCTCATGGAGGGCTATTTCCAGGAACCTCTCAGCGGCCCGCCCAATCCGATAAGGGCGAACAACAGTCGAGATCCGTCACATCCTCCTGGCCCAGGAATATTAACCTGGTTCCCATCGACTACGCCTTTCGGCCTCGCCTTAGGGGTCGGCTTACCCTGCTCAGATTAGCTTTAAGCAGGAACCCTTGGACTTTCGGCGAGGGTCTCTCACTCCCTTTGTCGCTACTCATGTCATCATTCTCACTAGTGATCTCTCCACCGGATCCCTCACAGGTTAAGCTTCACAGAAAATTCCTTGCGTCCAATACCGCCGAGGCGGTTAAGGACGCATGGAATTATGTCACACTACGCTCTGCTACCATGCACTACGTGCATCCTAGACTTCGGCTCATGGCTTGAGCCCCGTTACATCTTCGCCGCAGGACAACTTATTTAGACCAGTGAGCTGTTACGCTATCTTTAAAGGATGGCTGCTTCTAAGCCAACCTCCTGGTTGTTTTGGTCGTCCCACCTGCTTTCCCACTTAGCCATGAATTAGGGGCCTTAGTCGTAGGTCAGGGTTGTTTCCCTCTCCACAACGGACGTTAGCACCCGCTGTGTGTCTGCCGGATATTACTCCTCGGTATTCGGAGTTTGATTAGGATCAGTAAGGCTGTGGGCCCCCATTACCCATTCAGTGCTCTACCCCCGAGGGTATTCGTCCGACGCTCTACCTAAATAGATTTCGCAGAGAACCAGCTATCTCCGAGTTTGATTGGCCTTTCACCCCTAGGCACACCTCATCCCGACCTTTTTCAACAGGTGTGGGTTCGGACCTCCAGTAAGTGTTACCTTACCTTCATCCTGGACATGCCTAGATCACTCGGTTTCGGGTCTAATGCATCTAACTCAGTCGCCCTATTAAGACTCGCTTTCGCTGCGCCTACACCTAACGGCTTAAGCTTGCTAGATACACTAAGTCGATGACCCATTATACAAAAGGTACGCTGTCAGACCTCAAGGGTCCTCCAACTGATTGTAGGCGTTCGGTTTCAGGTACTGTTTCACTCCCCTCGTCGGGGTGCTTTTCACCTTTCCCTCACGGTACTGGTTCGCTATCGGTCAGTAAGGAGTACTTAGCCTTCGAAGGTGGTCCTCCGATGTTCAGACAGAATTTCACGTGTTCCGCCCTACTTAATACGTCCAATCATGCTTCATATACGGGGCTGTCACCCACTATGGCTGTGCTTTCCAACACATTCTATTCACACTCATGGCTCGGCTGGTCCCCGTTCGCTCGCCGCTACTAGGGGAGTATCTATTGATTTCCTTTCCTCCGGGTACTTAGATGTTTCAGTTCCCCGGGTTTGCTTTTATAACCCTATGTATTCAGGTTATAAATACCTGTTTTACCTCATTATTAGCTGCTCCGAAAAGCAATAATAACAAAGTATCAGGTGGGTTGCCCCATTCAGAGATCCATGGATCAAAGCTTATTCTCAGCTCCCCATGGCTTATCGCAGAGTATCACGTCTTTCATCGCCTCTTACTGCCAAGGCATCCACCAAACGCCCTTTTCGCGCTTGATTTGATCCAGAAATAGTCAGACTACTTCTGTGGGCCCTCCCTTTTGTATCTTTCAAAAGGGCCCTTAATCAAAATGCATACATTGCAGTGCTTGCCGCTGGTTCGCAACAAACACTGTTCGAACAAGATTACTCTTGCTCCGGTTAGTGTACTTGACTTGGAACAAAATAGATTTGCTGCAGATGCAGCTGGTTATCCTTACTTGGACAACCATCTATTCTGATGTTTTGTATCTCTCTAAACGATGTCAAATGATCCGAAGATCAAGTCGTCCGATTGGACGGCAAAGCAGCGAACTGCTTAACGGTCAAATCGTATGTTTGATGTTGATGGTGGGTCGAGGAGGACTTGAACCTCCGACCTCACGCTTATCAGGCGTGCGCTCTAACCACCTGAGCTACCGACCCATCTGGTGGAGCGTATCGGGATCGAACCGATGACCCCCTGCTTGCAAAGCAGGTGCTCTCCCAGCTGAGCTAACGCCCCATTAGGTGCGTCCCACTCTGGGTGGAACTTAAACTGAAGAGATATGAGGACGGCCTGGCTCTAGGTCACTTCCAAGGAAGAAGTGCCTGAATATGTCGGCTTTGATTGCCGACTGCTAAGTGTTCCACGAAGATTGCGAACAATCTTGGCTAGGAACATCCTTAGAAAGGAGGTGATCCAGCCGCAGGTTCCCCTACGGCTACCTTGTTACGACTTCACCCCAGTCGCTGATCCTACCGTGGCCGCCTGCCTCCCGAAGGTTAGCGCAGCGTCGTCGGGTAGAACCAACTCCCATGGTGTGACGGGCGGTGTGTACAAGGCCCGGGAACGTATTCACCGCGTCATGCTGTTACGCGATTACTAGCGATTCCGACTTCATGGGGTCGAGTTGCAGACCCCAATCCGAACTGAGACATCTTTTGGAGATTAACTCACTGTAGATGCCATTGTAGCACGTGTGTAGCCCAACCCGTAAGGGCCATGAGGACTTGACGTCATCCACACCTTCCTCCCGCTTATCACGGGCAGTTTCCCTAGAGTGCCCAGCCGAACTGCTGGCAACTAAGGATGTGGGTTGCGCTCGTTGCCGGACTTAACCGAACATCTCACGACACGAGCTGACGACAGCCATGCAGCACCTGTCACTAGGTCACCGAAGTGAAAACCAGATCTCTCTGGCGGTCCTAGGATGTCAAGGGTTGGTAAGGTTCTGCGCGTTGCTTCGAATTAAACCACATGCTCCACCGCTTGTGCGGGCCCCCGTCAATTCCTTTGAGTTTTAATCTTGCGACCGTACTCCCCAGGCGGAATGCTTAATCCGTTAGGTGTGACACCGAAGGGCAAGCCCCCCGACGTCTGGCATTCATCGTTTACGGTGTGGACTACCAGGGTATCTAATCCTGTTTGCTCCCCACACTTTCGTACCTCAGCGTCAGTATCGAGCCAGTGAGCCGCCTTCGCCACTGGTGTTCCTCCAAATATCTACGAATTTCACCTCTACACTTGGAATTCCACTCACCTCTCTCGAACTCTAGACTGATAGTTTACAGGGCAGTTCCGGGGTTGAGCCCCGGGATTTCACCCCATACTTTCCAATCCGCCTACGTACGCTTTACGCCCAGTAATTCCGAACAACGCTAACCCCCTCCGTATTACCGCGGCTGCTGGCACGGAGTTAGCCGGGGTTTCTTTACCAGGTACTGTCATTATCATCCCTGGCGAAAGAGCTTTACGACCCTAAGGCCTTCGTCACTCACGCGGCATGGCTAGATCAGGCTTTCGCCCATTGTCTAAGATTCCCCACTGCTGCCTCCCGTAGGAGTCTGGGCCGTGTCTCAGTCCCAGTGTTGCTGATCATCCTCTCAAACCAGCTACTGATCGTCGACTTGGTAGGCCGTTACCCCACCAACTATCTAATCAGACGCGGGCTAATCCATCACCGATAAATCTTTCCCCCGAAGGGCGTATACGGTATTACTCTCAGTTTCCCGAGGCTATTCCGTAGTGAAGGGTATATTCCCACGCGTTACTAACCCGTCCGCCGCTCACTCCGAAGAGTGCGCTCGACTTGCATGTGTTAGGCCTGCCGCCAGCGTTCGTTCTGAGCCAGGATCAAACTCTCAAGTTGAAAGCATCTTACGATGCTGTCCTTGACGTTCGAACCTCTGCACATCACCACTTGGCCTTACTGAAAACCAAATGGCGTTTCTCTGTTTGTTGTGCTTCAGTAACCAAAGTTACCAGAAGCCGCCAAACAGTGAAGCTGACACTCTATAATCGGCCGAAGCCTAAGAGCGTTGATATACAGACGTCTGATCCATCGAACTGAACCAAACCGCCCACATATCTCTTCAGATATATCAATTTCAAACAGCGTAGAGACAAAAAGGAACCAGATGCGCCCTAACTTCTTTGGCGCGCCTCGCCTGTATTATCTCTGTTTTTCGTCTTGCGTCTCGTTGCCGTTTGTCTGCGTTTCCGCTTCCGTGTGGCCCGTCTGGCGCCCCGTTGGTGCTTGTTAGCGCCGCCGGTGAGGGGGTTCTACGGTTAGTGGCTGGTGCCCGCAACCCCTTTTTTCGAGAAATTTGCATTTTTTATGACAAACATGATTTTCCCTGTGTTTTTAGGGGGTTGGTGCAATTTACATGCGTGAACCGGGGGTCTCATCGCAATTTTCTTAGGCAGAATGGAAACAGAACATACCAGATTTGGGGTTATCCACAGAGTCACCCACAAGACTCTCCGAGTCTCGCACGGACTCAGACCCCAAAATCACGCTGAATCGCGCCGATTCACACTTTGTTAAGCGATTCACTGTCCAGTGGGGGCAGTGATTCATTGTGATTCACCTCCTCAATACGCAAAGACCCGGCAGTTTTGCTGCCGGGTCAGTGAATCAATTGAGCTGGTTCGGGCGTTACGCGATCTGTCGTTTGCGTTGGAACGTCACATAGCGAGTCGCGACCAACCCCACGATCACCACAAGGTAGATGATCGGCTCCAGTTGGAACCCTTTCACCAACCAAAGATAGTGTATCGCCCCAAGGATTGCGGCTGGATACGTCAGCTTGTGCATCTTACGCCAGGCGGCCGCCCCCATCTTGCGCACCGACAGATTGTTCGATGTTAGCGCCAATGGGATCAGCATAAGGAATGACACCATACCAACGGTCACATAGGGCCGCTTCACGACCTCTTCCCAAACGCGGCTGATGCTTTGTACGTCAAGGATCGCAAAGACAAGGAAATGCGCGAGAACGAAGAAGAAGGACGTCACGCCAATCGCCCGGCGGAACTTGATCAAGTTTACACCCGTCCAGTTCCGCAGTGGGGTGACCATCAGTCCTGCGACCATGAGGATCAGCGCGATCTCACCATAGGCCCGCTCAAGCACATTTATCGGTTCAACGAGATACGGGCCTATCTGGTTCAGCGCGCGCCAGAACTCCCAAACGGCATAAACAGCACTTACTATATATATAGTCCACGCTGGAAGACGGCGAAGCGCGCCGTTGATAGATTGCGCAACGGCCATTCTAGATATCCACGCTTAGATCTTGGCCCGCATAAAGCGGCGCAACTTCAGGATAGCCATTGAACATCAGCGTATCCTGACGGGCCGCAAAAAGACCGCCACCAATACGACGCTCGGAGGCTTGGCTCCATCGCGGGTGATCCACGTTTGGGTTCACGTTACTATAGAAGCCATACTCACGCGGGTTAGCCTTGTTCCAGCTTGTGGGCGGCTCCTGATCAGTCAGCGTGATACGGACAATCGACTTGATCGATTTGAAACCGTACTTCCATGGCACAACCAAACGGATCGGTGCTCCATTCTGGTTCGCAATTGGTTGATCATAGATACCCGTCGCCATGATGGTTAGCGGATGCATCGCTTCATCAAGGCGCAAACCCTCAACATAAGGGAAGTCCAACACGCGGCGCTGCACACCGATCATGTTCTCTGGCTGCACGACAGTTTCAAAGGCCACGTATTTTGCGCCTGATTGCACGCCCACCTTGTTCAGAATGTCCGCCAGCTCAATCCCGTTCCACGGAATGACCATCGACCACGCCTCGACGCAGCGGAAGCGGTAAATGCGATCCTCGACCGACAGTCCCGCAAGCAAGTCACCCAGCGCATAGTCACCCGGGTTGTTCACCATACCATCGACCTTGATCGACCATGGCGAGGTTTGCAGCTTGTGGGCGTTCGCAGCCGGGTCGCCCTTGCCTGTGCCAAACTCATAGAAGTTGTTGTAGCTGGTGATTTCTTCCAACGTGTTTGGTTCCAGATTGCCTTGGGCGGCGGCCCCCCCGCCAGACCAATCGCGCCAAGACCAATCGTGCCTGCTAGGATCTGGCGACGATTGAGGTAAGCGGACTTTGGGGTAACATCATCCTTAGTCAGGGTGTTCGTCCAGCGATATGCCATGTGGCTCTCCGTTCATTTCGATTCTTGGAATCATATAGGCGAGAACGATTGAAAGATGTCTCACGTTGCCGCCAGAACACTGAAATGTTCCAGAAATAAGGCCGGTCAATCACGAAACCTCACGCATCTGTGACTGGAAACCTAAAAACGGCGTGGCTTAGGCGGTTGTTGACTTTCGTCAAGCGGGTTTGGCGGGAATCCCCGGTGATCTGACTTCGCAGTGCCCCGTAGAAATCTCGATGCACAAGAAACGCATCTTATGCAAAATGGGAGACTACCACATGCTACGCAGAACTTTTATCGCCGTGACCGCCGCCGCAACAGTTGCAACATCCGCTTTCGCCATGTCCGAGAAGGATATTGTGGACACCGCCGTTGAAGCAGGCACATTCACAACATTGGTCGCAGCTGTCGAAGCCGCTGGTCTTGCAGACACATTGAAAGGTGACGGTCCGTTCACAGTGTTCGCACCAACGGACGAAGCCTTCGCAGCACTGCCAGAAGGCACAGTTGAAGGTTTGCTGGAAGACCCAGAGGCGCTGGCCGCGATCCTGACTTACCACGTTGTCCCCGGTAAAGTGATGTCTACTGATCTGAGCAACGAAATGATGGCCACAACGGTGAACGGTGCCGACGTGACAATCATGACCGAAGGTGGCGTGATGGTCGATGGTGCCAACGTTGTCGCAGCTGACATCGAAGCCTCAAACGGCGTCATCCATGTGATTGACTCTGTGATCCTGCCCGCAAGCTAAGCGCTGCGTCTGGTTTGATCGAAGAGCCCCGGCCGTTTGGTCGGGGCTTTTGCGTATGAATGAAGTATTTGCAAGCGGCTGGTTTGGAAAACCAGTTTGAAAAGAAGGTTCAACGCTGAGCCAACATGGGCAGTATCAGGCCCCAACGGGTTTGCTGAATTGACCCTGCGGGTTCAAAGCCCAGTTTCTTGTAAACCGTGATAGCCCGGGCATTCTTTGGATGTGGATCGGTGGCGATCACAGGTGCCCCTTCATTGAAAAGGGCTTGCATCCTGATACGGATAAATGCTGAACCATGGCCCACACCAACCATTTCCGGGTCCCCAATATACTGATCAATACCCCGCGCGCCCTTTGGAAGATGGGCAAAATGGTGGTCGCCCCATCCGTGAACTGTGTAATCTTGGATGAACGCAAAAGGTCGATCAGCAAGCGATACAATCCAGCGCGCGACACGCGGATTAACTAGATCTGCCGCATCATAGGGCTGATCTGTATCCCACCATTCGCGGACATGCCGGGCCGATTGCCAACCTGCAAGCAAGTCGAGATCATCCAGCTTCGCTTTTCGGAAATTGTACTGATCGGCAGCTATCATTTGAACAGGTTAGCAGATTGCCGGGCAATAGGATTGAATTAACACCAGTCCCGGACCGAAACGTGTTGCGATAAATGAAAAAGGGCGCCTGAAGGCGCCCTTATCCGTTTAGTGGACGACCGCATCCTCGGGCGGTTGCCTGTTGCTCGATGATACCCGGTCACCAACCAGCAATCCATCCACACCCGCGCTGACATTGATCGTATCACCATCCATGACGTCACCGGCAAGGATCATCTCGGCCAGCTGATCTTGCAGCGCCCGCTGAATCACCCGCTTAAGCGGGCGCGCACCGAACACCGGATCATAACCTTCATCCGCCAACCATTTCAGCGCAGCATCGTCCAGATCAAGCGAGATGTTCCGCCCTGCCAGCCGCTTCTCAAGCAGCCCAAGCTGGATCGTCACGATCCCGGCCATATCTTCACGCGCCAGACGGTCAAAGATGACGGTTTCGTCCAGACGGTTCAGGAACTCTGGCCGGAAATGCGCACGTACCGCATCCATCACATCGCGCTTGGCTTCGCTGGCGTCGGCACCATCAGGCAATTGGCTCAACGACTGCGCACCAAGGTTGGACGTCAGGATGATCAGCGTTTGCTTGAAATCGACTGTGCGGCCCTGACCATCGGTCAACACGCCATCATCAAGAACCTGCAACAACACATTAAACACATCCGGGTGGGCCTTTTCGACTTCATCAAACAGGACCACCTGATAGGGCCTGCGCCTGACTGCTTCGGTCAGCACACCACCCTCGTCGTAGCCGACATAACCCGGAGGCGCACCGATCAGACGGGCAACCGCGTGTTTCTCCATGAACTCGGACATATCGATGCGCACCATCGCGCTATCGTCATCAAAGAGGTACTCGGCCACGGCCTTTGTCAGCTCGGTCTTACCGACACCAGTTGGCCCGAGGAAGAGGAATGACCCAAGTGGCCGGTTCTCATCATTCAGACCCGCACGGGCACGGCGCACGGCATTGGCGACAGATCGCACGGCCGTTTTCTGACCGATGACGCGCTTACCGAGTTCTTCCTCCATGCGCAGCAGCTTGTCGCGTTCACCTTCGAGCATCTTAGAGGTCGGGATACCCGTCCACCGCTCAACGACTTCGGCGATCTGTTCAGGGCGCACGGCTTCTTCGACCATTAGGTCGTCATCGCCTTCTTCGACTTGGGCGACCAGACGCTCCAACTCTGGGATCACGCCGTAAGACAGCTCACCCGCTTTCGCGAGGTTGCCCTCACGCTTCGCGATATCCAGTTCGGCGCGAGCGCGGTCCAGCTTTTCCTTCACGTCGCGCGTGCTTTCCAGCTTGTCACGCTCGTTTTGCCATTTTGCCGTCATCTCAGACGCGCGATCCTGCAGATCGGCCAGCTCTTTCTCCAGCTTCTCCAGACGATCCTTAGAGGCTTTGTCGTCTTCCTTCTTGAGCGCCTCAGATTCGATCTGAAGCTGCAAGATCTGACGATCCAGCGCATCAAGTTCTTCTGGTTTGCTGTCGACTTCCATACGCAGTCGGCTTGCGGCCTCATCCATCAGGTCGATGGCCTTGTCGGGCAGGAAGCGGTCGGTGATGTAGCGGTGCGAGAGGGTCGCCGCAGAAACAAGCGCACTGTCAGAGATACGCACACCGTGGTGGAGTTCGTATTTCTCTTTAATACCGCGCAGGATACTGACTGTGTCCGTGACCGTTGGTTCCTCAACCATCAAAGGCTGGAACCGGCGGGCCAAGGCCGCGTCTTTTTCAACGTACTTGCGGTATTCATCCAACGTCGTCGCACCCACGCAGTGCAGCTCACCCCGCGCAAGGGCAGGTTTGATCAGGTTGGCCGCATCCATGGCGCCATCCGATTTACCGGCACCCACAAGCGTATGCATTTCGTCGATGAAAAGGATGATTTCGCCAGCAGCGGCTTCGATCTCTTTCAGCACCGCTTTCAGGCGTTCCTCAAACTCACCGCGATACTTCGCGCCTGCAATCAGAGCACCCATATCGAGCGCCATCAGTTTCTTGTTGCGCAAGCTTTCGGGCACGTCGCCGTCGATGATGCGCAGTGCAAGCCCCTCGGCAATCGCGGTCTTACCAACGCCGGGTTCACCAATGAGCACCGGGTTGTTCTTGGTCCGGCGCGACAGGACCTGCATCGCGCGGCGAATTTCTTCATCGCGGCCAATGATCGGGTCAATTTTGCCTTGCTCAGCGGCCTCGGTCAGGTCACGGGCATATTTTGCCAGCGCTTCAAAGCTGTCCTCAGCCGTCGCGCTGTCGGCGGTGCGGCCCTTGCGGATATCATTAATGGCCGCGTTCAGGGCCTGGGCCGTGACGTTGCCTGCATCCAACGCATCTTTCGCCTTGGATTTCACCAAGGCCAATGCCGTCAGCAAACGCTCAACAGGTACAAAGCTGTCGCCCGCTTTCTTGGCGACCTTTTCGGCCTCGTCCACAACCTTGGCGGTGACGTTATCAAGATACACCTGTGCACCCTCGCCGGACACCTGTGGGATCTTGGCAAGGCTGGCATCAACGGCGGCTAATACAGCTTGGGGGTTCCCGCCCGCACGGGTGATCAGGTTGGAGGCCAACCCTTCTTCATCATCCATCAGTGCTTTGAGCAGATGTTCGGGCGCAAGCCTTTGGTGGTTCTCGCGCATTGCGATCGTCTGGGCAGCCTGTACGAAGCCGCGCGACCGCTCGGTGAACTTTTCTAAGTTCATGGGTCTCTCCTATGTTAAGCGCCCGTATTTTTGGATGCCCGACTACGCGGCACATCCCTGTTTGGGCCTCATGGATTAGATGGGGATTGGGCTGCTCACCCGCAAGTCGATCAATGCACTTTTTGGTAACGGGGAGATCGGTAAATTTATTCCCCGCGCTTTCACACGGATAATCGCGCACAAAAACCACATAGCGAGACAATCTGCAACGAAGGCAGAAGACCACTCACGCGACCCCCACCTTGGTCGTTAATGGTGATGGCGACCAAGGCGCAATGACGTAGTCCCGGGAGAGGCTGCGTCATTGCTCTTTTGCAAGGTTGCGCGCCCGTGCGCGGACCGAGGCAGCAGGATCGTTAGCAGCCGCCGCCAGCAAGGTGTCGGAATCAGAACCGCCCAATCTGACATATGCATCCAAGGCCCAGGCCCGCAGCATCGGCTTTTCATGCTTAAGGTATGGGATCACCGCCTCGGGCGGCAGATCAACGGCGCAATGCTGGATAGACTGCAACAGATGAAGCGCGATTTCCCAATGTGGGTCAGCGCCCAGAATGTCGGCCGGAAACGCAATATCTGCCCCCGCTTCATAGGCGGCCTTGAGCACCCAACTGGCGGCGCGCGCAGTTTTGGTGTCGTCTGCATAGCAAGCGGCAATCACATCTGCATAATCGGACGGCATCAAGGCATCAGCAACGGCGCGCAAATCTGCAACGCGCTTGCCGTCCCAGTCCTCAAACCTCTCCATCATATCCATGACCGCATCATACCGTGATTGCGCCTTGGCAGGCTAGCCGATAGACCCGGCGCAATCATGCAAAAGGAGCCAGCCCCATGTCCGATGACCGTTTGATCGTAGCAATGGACGTGCCCAATGTCCTAGACGGGCTGGAACTGACCAAGACGCTGGGCGACAGCGTGAGCTTCTACAAGATTGGTTTGGGGATGCTCACCGGCGGTGGTTTGGCTTTGGCAAACGAGCTGAAGCAGGAGCATGGCAAGCGTATCTTCCTGGACATGAAGTTCTTTGATATCGGCGCGACGGTTGAGGCCGCAGTGCGGGGCGTAGCGCAATTCAATCTGGATTTCCTGACCGTGCATGGTGACCCCCACGTTGTGCGCGCCGCGCGCGCAGGGGCTGGCGGGTCAGATATGAAGATTCTGGCTGTAACGATCCTCACATCATTGGACCGCGACGATCTCGATGCATCTTGCATAAAGTCAGGCGATGTAGCCGATCTGGTACAGGAACGCGCTGGCATTGCCCTATCCAATGGGGCCGATGGCGTGATCGCATCCCCGCAAGAAGCGGCCTTGATCCGCGCCTTGCCCGAAGCCGAAGGCAAGCTGATCGTCACCCCCGGCGTGCGCCCGGCGGGTGCGGCTCTCGGTGATCAAAAGCGGGTCATGACACCCGCACAAGCGATTGCGAATGGTGCGGATCATGTGGTTGTCGGAAGGCCCATCTGGCAGGCCGAAAATCCAAGGGCGGCGGCACAGAGCATTTTGGCCGAACTGGCGTCTCCCCAAGCAAAAACCCCCAACCGCTAAGGTCGGGGGTTTGCGTTTCAAATAGATGCGGACTTAGTTGTCGTTCACGTCAGTATCCCAGATTTTGACCTGACCGGTCTTCAATCCGAAATATCTCCGCATCGCCAGATAGGATATCAGCGACAGCACCGCAAAGATAACAAGTGTCAGTGCCAATCCTGTGCCTGAGACCCCGAACAGGATCAGTAATCCCATCATCGCGGCCCCGAGAGCGAACCCCAGAAAGATATAGCCGGGGATCAACACTTCGAGTGTTGCGAGGACAAGCGCCCCTGACATCCAAACCCACCATTCTGTCCAAAGTGGCATTATCCACGTCCTTTCAACATTGCGAAGGCATTTGAGAAAGCATCGACCGCATTGGCAGGCAAGACAACTGTCTGACTACCGTTGCCATCACCGAGCTTCTGCAAAGCCTCGACCTGCTTGAGCGCGACCTGATACTGCGCCGCTTCCAAACCATTTTCGGCAATCGCCACAGCAACCACCTGTGTCGCATAGGCTTCCGCATCCGCCAGAATACGACGCGCTTTCGCGTCCTGCTCGGCGGCATAGAGTTCGGCATCCGACTGCAGCTCGACCGCACGCTTTTGACCTTCAGCTTCGGTCACCTGCGCACGGCGTGCACGTTCGGCGTTCAGCTGTTGCAGCATCGCTTCGCGCGTCGCCTGATCAAGGTTGACGTCCAAGATCTCGGCACGCGTGACTTCGATCCCCCAATCATCAACCTGTTCAGCCACTTGCGAACGCACAGCATCAATCAGGTTTGAACGGTTTGCCTGCACTTGGTCCAACTCCATGCGGCCAATCTCGGAACGCACGATACCAGCAACTGTGGTCGAAATCGCACCATCGACGTCACGAATGCGATAGACCGTCTTCTCCGGCTCAATAATCCGGTAAAACACCGATGTCTCAACCTGCACCAGCACGTTGTCAGATGTAATCGCGTCTTGGTTCATTGAGGGCAACTGGCGCTCAAGGATCGAAACCTTGTGCCGCACGCGGTCCAGAAATGGCACAATAAAGTTGATCCCCGGCCCAAGGACCGAGCGGAGCCGACCAAGCCGTTCCACCACGTATTTCTCTGACTGCGGCACGATGCGAACACCGGCCATAATGCAGACGATAATGAACACCGCCAGCATGAGCCAAAGTATGTTTTGTCCAAAGAACTCAGCGAAAATATCTTCAATTGGCATACATCTGTCCCTCTATTGTTATGAAGGACAGATAGGTATGGTTCAGGCCGATTTCAATGTATGCTGTTGTATACTGTTACTTTTAAACCGTGCTGTGACTGTCGCGCCGATGGTATCTGCGGTGGCAGGGCTAAGCGTCCACCCAAGGTGGCCGTGGCCTGTATTATAGAACACACGATCGCTTTTCCCCGGCCCGACGCGCGGCATCATATTGGGCATCATCGGACGCAATCCGGCCCAAGGCACACAGCTTTCTGTGGATACGTCCGGGAAATGCTCTTCACACCATTTAATCAGTGGGCGGACACGACGTTCTAAGATGTCGCGATTCTCGCCGTTAAACTCAGCCGTGCCAGCGATTCGGAAGCGATTCTTGCCCAAACGCGACGATACGATCTTGGCCTTATCGTCCAACAACGACGTTGTCGGCGCTGCGGCCTGAGAAACCTCATCATTAAGGTTCACTGTGATCGAATAACCTTTGACCGGGTACACGTTCACGCGGTCACCCAACATCTGCGCGAACTTGCGGCTACCGACACCCGCAGACACGACAACCGCGTCATACCGGTCCTCTTGGCCGCATTCGACATGCACACCATCCGCACGCACATGCAGATCCGTAACAGGCGCGCCAAGTTTGAAAACAACACCCTGCTTCTTCAGCCAATCCGCCAGCCCGATAGTGAATTTGTGAATGTCGCCCGTGCTGTCGCTTTCAGTCCAGAAACCACCAATGATATCGCCACGAAGAGTGGGTTCTTTCGCCATCACTTCGTCGACGGTCAGCTCATGCCGTTCCAACCCGCCTTCCGCCAGCAGGCCATTAACCATCCGCGCATGCTTGAGGTCTTTCTCGGTCTTGTAAAAATGTAGGATGCTTAAGCAGGGCTGAAGTCAAAATCGACACCTGATTTATCCGCCATCTCGGCCAGCCCTGCGCGCGCAGCAACAGCCATTGCAGCCGTCTTCGTGGTATTAGACTTGTAACGAGGAATGTTGGCCAGAAACTCTGTCATCCAGCTGACCTTGTGCCAACCTGGGCGCGGGTTCACGAACAGGGGCGCATCACCCTCAAGCATCCATTTGATACCTTTCAGGACGGTGGACCATTGGTTCCAGACTTCCGCGTTTGACGCGCTCAACTGGCCTCCATTGGCAAAGCTGGTTTCCATCCCGGCGTAACGTTGACGGTCATAAACCGTGACGTCAAAACCGCGGATCATCAATGAATATGCAGTGGTTACGCCAGTGATTCCGGCGCCGAGAACAGCAATCGAAGGCATGGTAAATCCCCTTACCAAATGCCCCCACCGTCTGTTGTACCTGAGAGATTCGCCCTGATGCTTAAGCTTGCTCCTTCGGCGGACCACTCAAGGTCTCTCTTCGGTGTGTTGCACCCCAACCGGTCCTTTTGCCTGAGAGTGACCGGGGCGGTTGCTCCTTCGGCGCCAGACTGAACCGAACTCTCCCGGTCAGCGTGTTTCCTATTGGAAACCTCATAGACAGATTGCTGCACAAAGCAACAAGAATCTGCAGCCTGTTTCAGCGGCTCTCAAAAGCGTCTAGACCGTGTGATTTAAGTTGCGAACCCACCCGTCTCAGCTATCCAGCGCTGCAAGCGCGCGCAATAGGAGGGAACGCGATTAGGCAAATTCATAAAGGTGTCCAGATCGTAAAGTGCCCAGCGCTGCCCTTCATCGCCAAATATGATGTCTTCGACGGCGAATGGCGGCAACCAAGCGACAAAGAACGCGACCCATTTGCCCGGATCGTAGTTCGCAGGGAATGCGCTTTCCCAGAGCACCGCTGAGGGCGGCAGGACCAGCCCCAGCTCTTCCCGGGTCTCGCGTGCGACGGTCTCAAACGGGGTTTCACCGCCATCACGGCCTCCTCCGGGCAAGTCCCAAAGGTTGGGATAGGTGATATGATCGAAATCATCGCGCAGGATACTGATGATCTGGTTACCCAAAAACAGGGCAACCTTCGCCCCATCATGCGGCCCCGTTGTGTCCATATCCTGCGCCTCGTACACTGTGGGTATGCCCGCCCTTTGCCGTGATTGCCTGACCACATTCGACAGCGAAACCCGCTGTCTGAAATGCCGCAGCCCAAGGGTGACGCGGCACCCGGAGTTGTTTGACCTTACCATTGCCCACATGGATTGCGATGCCTTCTATGCATCTGTCGAAAAGCGCGACAATCCGGAACTGGCCGACAAGCCCGTGATCATAGGCGGCGGGCGGCGTGGCGTCGTCTCGACCGCCTGTTACGTGGCGCGGATCAAAGGCGTGAAATCCGCCATGCCGATGTTCAAGGCGCTGAAACTCTGCCCCGAGGCGGTGGTCGTGCGACCGAATTTCGATGCTTATGTCGCAGCCTCCAAGGCCATTCGCGAGATGATGGATGAGCTGACACCTGTCGTTGAGCCGCTGTCGCTGGACGAGGCTTTCATGGACCTGACAGGGACCGAACGCCTGCATCACGCGCCACCCGCTGTGATGCTGGCACGGTTGATCAAGCGCATGAAGGACGAGTTGGGGTTGACGGGCTCGATCGGCCTGAGCCACAATAAATTCCTCGCCAAGGTCGCCTCTGACCTCGACAAACCGCGGGGGTTTTCAATCATCGGGAAAGCGGAAACGACTGCCTTTCTGCGCCCCAAATCCGTGCGGCTGATCTGGGGGATCGGCCCTGCTGCGCAAAACAGCCTCAACAACGCTGGCATCCGCACATTCGATGATCTGCTGCGCTGGGATCGGCGTGACTTGCATGACCGGTTCGGCGGCATGGGCGAGCGGCTGTATAGCCTTGCGCGGGGTGAGGATGGACGGCGGATTTCATCGCATAGCCCCGTAAAGACGCTGTCGAACGAGACGACGTTTAATGAAGACACCGGTGACGTCGAAATCCTTGATGGCCACCTCTGGCGGATGGCTGAGAAGGTGAGCGCACGGGCAAAGGCCAAAGACAAGGCAGGGCGCGTTGTTACACTCAAGCTCAAGACATCCGATTTCAAGCTAATCTCAAAGCGGCAGAGCCTGCATCATCCCACCCAGATCGCCGATACGGTCTATCGCACAGCGCGTGGTCTGTTCGATCAGGTCAGCAGTCGTGGGCCATTCCGCTTGTTGGGCGTCGGGCTTTCGGAGATCAGTTCGGATGCGGACGCAGACCGCGAAGGGGATTTGCTGGATCCCGGCGCGCAAAAACGGGCTGAGGCAGAAAGAGCAGCCGATAAGATCCGCGAGAGGTTTGGAAAAGATGCGATTATCAAGGGGCGGGCCTTGCGCTGAATCGCAAGGTGGGTCTTGACCCATCTTACATACTCCACTTACGTTCTAGCAAAGGTCACGCAAACAACAGGAGGACAGTGCTGAACATGCGTATCATCCGTCGACTTCAGCATGGTCCCCGTCCCGCCCTGTAAATCCGTTTGCAGGGCTGATCAGTCCACGATCTGCCCAGACGCCGCACGCGCGGCACCTTTCCTACGTGACTGAGACTTCTTATGACCATCATCAACATCAATGCCCTTGGCGTAACCTTGGGCGACCCACTTTTCACTGACCTCAACCTAACCATCTCAAAGGGCGACCGTATCGGGCTGGTCGCCGCCAACGGGCGCGGCAAATCCACACTGATGGGCTGTATTGCCAGCACATTCGCGCATACCACCGGCGACATAACCCGCGCGCGCGGTCTGCGTGTCGGATATGTCGAGCAATACATCCCGGACGACGCCCAGAGTGAAACACTCTACAACATGGTGCTTGCCGCTCTTCCGCAGGAACAAGCCGACTATGAAAGCTGGCGTGTGGATGTCGTGCTGGATGACCTTAAGGTACCATATGAGTTGCAGCACAAACCACTGACCGAACTCAGCGGCGGCTGGCAGCGCACGGCCTTGCTCGCAGCGGCTTGGATCACAGAACCCGACATCCTGTTGCTTGATGAGCCGACCAACCACCTTGATCTGCATCGCATCGGCCTGCTTCAAGACTGGCTCAGCGCCCTGCCCCGCGACACGCCCGTTGTCATCACCAGCCACGACCGCGCCTTTCTTGATGCCACAACCAATCGCACTCTTTTCCTGCGTGCCGAGCGCAGTCGGGTTTTTCAACTGCCCTTCACCAAAGCACGCGACGCTTTGGCCGAAGCAGACGCCGCCGATGAACGCCGCTTTGCAAATGACCTCAACAAGGCGCAACAACTGCGCAAACAGGCGGCAAAGCTGAAGAACATCGGGATCAATTCAGGCTCTGATCTGCTGGTGAATAAGACCAAACAACTGAGCGAACGGGCTGCCAAGATCGAAGCCGCCGCCAAGCCAGCGCATCATGAACGCGGCGCGGGCGATATCAAACTTACGAACAGCGGCACCCATGCCAAGGCCCTGATTGCGCTGGATGATGCGGAGGTGAGCACGCCCGATGGCCGCCTGCTCTACAAGACCGGGAAGAAGTGGATTGCACACGGGGACCGCGTTGTGCTGTTGGGAACCAATGGCACGGGTAAGACGCAGCTGGTTCAGTTGATCCATCGTGCAGTTACGGGCGAGACGGCGGGGATCAAAGTGGCCGCAACACTGGCGGTGGGTTATTCCGATCAGCATCTCAGCCAGTTGGCTGATGCAGATACGCCTATGGCGGCGGTCGCCGGGCAATTCGATGTGGGCGATCAACGCGCCCGCGGGTTGCTAGCTGGCGCTGGGGTGAGCATTCAGATGCAGGACACCAAGATTGGGGCGCTATCAGGTGGGCAAAAGGCGCGTTTGGCGATGTTGATTCTGCGCCTTAGGCAGCCGAACTTCTACCTTTTGGATGAACCGACGAACCACCTTGATATTGAGGGGCAGGAAGCTTTGGAGGATGAGTTGATTCACCATGGTGCGACCTGCCTGTTGGTCAGCCACGATCGCAGTTTCCTGCGCAATGTCGGCAATCGTTTTTGGCAGATTGAGCGCAAGCGGTTGGTCGAAGTGGATGACCCAGAATCGTTTCTTGCACAGGAGATGACGCCCCACCCCAGATAGGATGGGACGCCGGGGTAGGATTACACCGCCAACGGTGTATCGCCACGTTTCCAAAGTAGGGGTGGAATACTGCATCCACGGGCGTCTGCGCCACATGGTTGATGTAGTTGGACATGGTCTTTTGGGCCAAACCCAGGATCACGTCGAGCACCGCGCGGTGGCTATAACCAGCCGCAAAGAAGGTATCCATCTGCTCTTGGGTGGCATTGCCGCGGGCACGGACCATCTGCACAGTAAAGGTGCGCAATGCGTCCAGTTTTGCAGATGGGAGCGGCGTTTCGTTGCGCAACGCGTCGCTGATATCGTCAGACACCTTCATCATCTTCGCAATGCCGGTGTGGGCTGGCACACAATAGTGACACTCATGCTCGACATTGATGGATTGCCAGACAACCGTCAGTTCGTCGGCGTCAAAGTCTGTCTCAGTGAACAGCTTGTGCAGCACTTGATAGCCCTCATAAGCCTGCGGGCTTTCGGCAAGCACCTTATGCAGGCCGGGCAAACGGCCAAAGGCCTTCTGAGAGTTTTCCAACAGCGGTTTTGACGCTTCCGGAGCTGTTTCAAGATTGTGCGATGGGAATGACATAGGTTTTATCCTTCAGGTTTTGCGACATCCCCATTTTTAGGGTTTCTTGAGTGATCACTCAAGTATATAATTGAGCAATCACTCAAATAATGGTGAACCCATGCCACGTAGGCCCAACTATGACCGCGACGACCTGATTGAACGCGCTCGCGATCTGTTTTGGCAGTATGGGTGGGCGGGCACGTCGCTGAAAGATCTCGAAGCCGCGCTGCAAATGAAACCCGGCAGCTTTTACGCAGCCTTCGGATCAAAAGATGCGCTCTTTGAACTGGCCTTGGATAAATATACCAGCGACGGGTCGGCGCGACTGGGTGCCTTGACCGAAAAGCTGGGGCCCTTACAGGCGTTGCAGCAGTTCCCTGCCCACGTCATTGCGAATGACGCAGCACCGGCAAAGGCCTGCATGCTGTCAAAGACATATCTGGAACTGCAGGCGCGCGGTCATTCACTGGCGGCAAAGGCCGACAAGAACCTCACACAGATGGAGGCGCAATTTGCTGGCCTTTTTGCGCAGGCACAGGCACAAGGTGACATTGCCCCAAGGCATGATCCACAAAAACTGGCCCGGAAGTATCAGTCCGATCTATTGGGGCTTAGGGTGACGGCAGAGCGGAACGAAGCGGATGCAATTGCTATCGCCGCAGACATCGCTGAGGGATTGACCCGGCTTTCCGAAATGGCTTGAAGCTGATCTTGTTCTATTCAGCGGCAACCTTTTGGTCGGCTTGCCGACCGATGTCTGCAATCTCTGCGATCACACCACCCAACAGGGATTTGAAGCTATCGAAGTGTGCGCTGGGTTCCAGCGTGCGTTCATTCATATAGAGCGCACGGTCAATTTCGATCTGAACAGCGTGCTGCTGGCGTGATGGCCGCCCATAGTGCTGTGTAATAAACGCGCCTGCGAAAGGCATGTTACGCGCAACACGCAAGCGGCGCTGGCGAGGGCAGCTTCGATTTGTTCAATGATTGACCCAGCAGCGGTCGATCCGAAACGGTCGCCCAAGACCACATCAGGACGCGCGCTGCCCGGGGGGCCCACGTTTTCAAGGGCCTCGTGGGGCATCGAATGGCAATCAATCAGGATCGCTTCGCCAAATGCATTGCTGCTTTCATCCAGCAACGTTTGTAATTGATCATGGTAGGGACGCCAGAAGTTCGCGATCCGCTGATGTGCCTCAGCCAGTGTCAACTTGCCGCGATAGATCTGGCGGCCATTGGCCACGACCCGCGGAATGACCCCAAGGCCGCTGGCAATGCGCGGATTATGGGCCGTGCGCCGCACCCCTTCGATCAGCGCGGAATCAAGCTCGTCCGCACCTCGGTTCAAATCAACATAGGCCCGTGGCGCATTGGCCGTCAGCAAGGGCGCGCCACAGGAGGGCGCTGTTTCAAACAGCTGATCAACAAAGGCATCTTCGGACGAACGGATCTCGCTTGCATTCAGAACAGCGCGCCGCAAAAAGGCCTCGGGATAATCACGTCCGCTGTGTGGCGACGCAAATACAACACTTGTGGTGCGGGCTTTGGGCCGGGCCAGGCTGAAAGCGGTTTTAAGCATGTTTTCCGTCCCTTCTGTGCTTTAGATAGCGTGTTTTGGGAAAATACCAAAAGTCCTTGATCCCTTCTACGACTCCTTTTATAGACCGCACGACTGACGCGGTTCGCCCGCGTCCTATTTCGTTATGGGACGCAGGTATCGTAGAGGACACGGACGATTAGCTCAGCGGTAGAGCACTTCGTTGACATCGAAGGGGTCACTGGTTCAATCCCAGTATCGTCCACCATGAATTCAACGGGTCTTATGGCCTGAAACGCAACCCAAGGCGCAAATCGCGCGCCGCGACAGATAGGACACGACCCATGAAGGTACGTAACTCCCTCCGCTCGCTCAAGCAGCGCCACCGCGATTGCCGCATCGTGCGCCGTAAGGGCCGCGTCTATGTGATCAACAAGACGCAACGCCGGTTCAAGGCCCGCCAGGGCTAAACCAGCGACAACAGGTTTGTCGAAAGGGTCGCGCCAAAGGTGCGGCCCTTTTTCGTTTTATGGGTGCATTGCAATGCGTAAGGTTCATCGTGATCCGCTATACCTTATGGCAAAGGAGCACCTGATATGTCCGCAGATCCGATTTTTGCATCGCTGACTCTGCCTTGCGGCGTGTCGATCAAAAACCGCCTCGCTAAATCGGCAATGTCGGATTCACTTGGCGACGGCCGGGGCGACCCAACGGACGAACAAATCCAGCTCTATGGTCGTTGGGCTGCGGGTGGCGTCGCTCTTAGTATCGTTGGTGAGGTTCAAGGCAACCCGCATGCTGCAGAGAAACCCGGCAACCTGGTCCTTGATGCGCAATCGGACACCGCGAGATTGCGCGCACTGACCCAAAGCGGATCACAAAACGGTGCCTTACTTTTCGCACAGCTTGGTCATGCGGGTGCAATGACCCATCCTCCGATCGGCACACCCAAGGGGCCAAGCGCATTGTCATTGCCCGGGCTGACATGCGCCGCGCTGACTTTGGAAGAGATCGCGGCCCTGCCCGCGCAGTTCGCTCGGACAGCGCATATGGCAAAACAGGTTGGATTTGGCGGTGTTCAAATCCATGCCGCTCATGGATTTCTGCTCAGCCAGTTCCTATCGCCACTCTTTAACAAACGCACCGACACCTATGGCGGCAGCCTGCCAAATCGCGCATGTCTGTTGCTGGAGGTCTTGGAGGCCGTGCGCAACGCCGTTGGGCCCCGCTTTCCTGTCATCATCAAGCTGAACGCGACTGATCAGTTGGACGGCGGCTTTACCGAAACAGAAGCGCTCGACGTTGTGGCCATGCTCGATCAGACAGCCATTGATATGATCGACATTAGTGGTGGCACCTATTTCCCGGGTGCCAAGTCCGCTTCAGATAGCGGCGGCAAGGGGCCATATTTTGAAGTCTTCTGTAAGGGCGCACGCGCAAAGACCAAAAAACCACTGATGCTGACAGGTGGCATCAAAACACTGGAACAAGCTACCAGCATCCTGACAGAAGGCACGGCAGACGTCATCGGCTTGGCACGGGCATTCATTCTGGACCCCGATTTGCCTCAGAGGTGGTACAACAACGGGTCAGCCGTTTCCTTTCCTCGATTTACAGAGCCGCCAGAGGGCGGGGTCACGGCATGGTACACACAGCAAATGGCCCGCATCGGACGGGATCAACCCATTGATCAGTGTGCTGATCTTGACACCGCTATAGCCGACTACAACGCGCGTGATGCCGCACGCATTCCTTTGTGGAACGCGCGTTTCGGTTAACCCCGGAAATACGGAAAGGTCGGGTTTTTCCGACTTTCGCCGATCAGCCCTAGCCATTCTTGTCACAGTCACGCTACCCTGCTCCCAATAGATCATGTGCAACGACAAAGGACTGTGCCCCATGACCCGCTTCACCCTTAAGACAACCGCTTTTGCGACACTGATGCTAGGCGCTGCCGCCCCCGCCTTGGCTCAGGACATCTGTGGCGGCTCTGGCAACAACGGTCAGTGGATTGGCGGCGATGAGGTCAGCTCTGACATCACGACCGCTGATGTCTACCGCGAACAGATGGCGCTGGTTCTTGGTGGGAATGAATACGTGTCACTGTTCACCCTCAGCGCACCCACAGATGTCAGGATCGAGGCGGCAGGGCGCGGTTCCGGTGACCCCATTATTGATCTGCTCGACAGTGCGGGCGGCATCATCCTGTCCGACGACGACTCGGGCGGCAATGCGGCATCCCGGGCCGAAACCACGTTGGAGGCTGGCACCTACTGCATGTCGATGCGCAGTTATGATGGCGGCCCCATGACCGCATTCGTCCGCATCGGACGGCAGGAGCAGGAACCTCTAACAGACGGTATTGATACCGGTGGCAGCAGCGGCCCCGCAGGCAGCTGTGAGAGTGCGGCACCTTTTGGTGCGCTCGGCAACAGCGTTTCAGCTTCTGTCGATGATACCCCCTACTGGAGCTTTACGCTTGAGGATCAGACCCCCATCACCATTGTCGCAGAAAACGAATCTGCCGATCCAGTCATCACACTTTATGGACCGGGTGAGGTCTATATCGACGAAAACGACGATTATGATGGGCTGAACTCACGTCTCGATTTCACTGATGGGCTGGCTGCGGGCACCTATTGCCTTGCGGTGACCTCTCTGAATGATGACAGCCTCCCCATCACGGTCAGTATCAGCGAATATGATGCCGAAGAGGCCCTGCGCAGTCTTTATGCCCGTGGCGAAGCGGCCCCACCGCTTGATGGCAGCGTGCCAGTTACCGATTTGGGTACACTCACATCACGTATCCGCCAGGACGTTCAGTCGACCGAAGATGTGACATGGTACAGCATTGAACTTGACGATGCTTAAGCCTGCTGGTTGTCGAGGCAATTGCCAATGGCAACAGTGACCCATGGCTTGTCGTCTATGATGATCTGGGCCGTCAGGTTGGACAAAACGACGACTATGGCGACGGGCTGGACAGCCTGATCGCGGTACGCCTGCAAGCCGGTACATACATCATCGGCGTGCGCCAATATGATGGTGGGCAAGGATTTATTCGCCTCCTGGCCGAACGCTATGTCCGCGCGCAATAAGTAACGCTGTCGGGTGCCCCGATTGTGGGCACCCGATCCATCAGCACCATTTTTTATGGCTTCTTGCATCAACAGACGACCCGAAGCACAAACCACCCACTGCAAAATAGAACCAACCTCATCATCGCGACCGGCACACTGTGTCTGATAGCAATCATGTGCTTTGCGATTGCGCAGCAACCGTTCAACTGGTGGGTATTTCCCTTCATCACACTCTTCGGCATCATTTTTGCCGGTGTGCTGAGTTTCTGCCTGTCAGGCTATCGCGAGGAAAAATTCCGCGTCAAAGCCATGGGCACCCATCCTGATCAACCTTGGATGTGGGATGCGCGGTGGCAGACGGACATTATCCCATCACGCAGCAAGACAAGCCTTTGGGGCACTTTGGCCTTCTTTGTCATACTTGCAATGTTTGGCTTGATGGGTGTGGCACAAATCATCGACAAGCTGCCCAGCGGTAATTTTTGGACGCTCCTAGGGGTCATACCGGTTGTGGCTGCAATCTACTTTGGGCGTCAGACACACCGCGCATGGAAAACACTTCGCTTTGAAAGAGGTATCTCACTCATTCTGGACAGCCGTCCGGCCTGGACGGGTTCCGCATTGTCGGCTCGGTTGGTTTGCACCGACCGACGTCACGCGGATCATGTGCAAGTACATCTCGAGCACATCACGGTCATCAGAGAAGAAGAAACAGATGGCGTGAATTTCAAAACGGTGGTGGATCGCAAATGCGCTTACCAAGCGGACGTTCGCGTCGATGATACTGGGCATTTCATTGCAAATCTACGTGTTGATATTCCTTCTGGCAGTCCGGAAACTGCATGGATCGAAGACGCCGAACCCAACCGCTGGTGGGATCTGATCGTAACGCTTGGTGTCGCAGGCGAAGACATCCACTTACGCTACGAAGTGCCAGTCGCCACACCGCCATAACGTCGGGCGGCGCGCCTGATAACGGCCCGGCACTTCAATACCCGCTATCGCCCGAACGTATCCGCCAAAAGCCGGGCAAGCGTGGCCTGATCCAGATAGCCGGTCGCGGTCAGATTGCCCTGTCGCTGATACCGGCCAATCGCGCGGCGCGTATCGCTGTCAAACCGTCCATCTACGCGACCCGGATTAAACCCCAGTTTCTGCAGGCGGTCTTCAATTAAACGCCTTAGGACCGGATTGATATTCAACGCCTGCTCGCGCGCGCGGGCTTCTTCATTGTCTGCTTCTTGCGTCTCAGCAAGATTACTGAGCGCCTCATTGGCAAAGATACCTTCGGGATACCGATCAAGGTAGGCGCGATAGCCAGCCCGGGTCCCACGTGCCCCGGTTTCTTCCCAATAGTCGCGGTCCAGTGCCAGCGCCTCTTCACGCGCCCGTTCTTCTTCGGCTTCAATTTCAGCCGCGCGGCGGCCTGCCTGAGCGTCAATGCGATTGATCTGCTCGGTTGTCAGAAAAGAGGTCTGTGCAAAGCCGTTGTTCTGCTGCCAGTTACGGATTGCTCCACGTGATCCGGGGCCAAAGATACCATCAACCCCACGGGTACTGAAATCAAGCAATGTCAGGTTGCGCTGGATCGTCCGGCGTTCATTGCGCGTCAGATTCAACCCGTCTTCTTCAATTTCAGCAAGCCTGACCGGATCACGCTCGATCTGGTCCAACCTGCGCCGCGCCTCGGTCACATAAGGGCTGCCCGGGTTATCAAAGATAAAGTCCCGGTACGCGTCCGCCGTGTCCCTGTCTTGAGCAAGCGTCCAAGCCCGCAGGCTGGGATCAATGGTCGGTAATCGCGGGGCAACCTCGGAGTCCTCAGACTGCATGACAAGGCTCTGTGGCACATAACCCGTCGCGTTCAGGCGGCGACTGTTGCGGACGAACGCCATCACGTCGCCTCCCGGTTCAGTCACCGCATCCAAAACCACGCCATCGGTCATGTTAGGCTCACCATAAAGCACGGTGACACCCTGCGGCACATTAAGCGCGCCGACACCTTCACGCAGATAGGAGCCAATCGTGGCATCCGCATTCTGATCATACCCCAGAATCAAAATTGCCTGTCCCGGCGCTTGCGCCAGCACATTCATGACCGTCTCGATGGAAACCGCATTGTCCAATCCAAAGGGGGACGGGCGGTTGGTATCCTCTGCCAGAAACCAACTGCGCGATCCATCCGTGACAAACCGCCCCGCCAATCCGACAATCAGGCGCTCTGCGTCGGTTGCCTCGGCCGCAAAACGGTTCAGCAAGCGGTCCATGTCATCCGCCGACCCGTTGGACAATGTGCTGACGGCATAGCCCGCATCGCGCAGAGCATCCGCCGGATTCAACACATCCAAGCCGTTGCTGACCCGCCGTAACTCTTCATACCGCGACACGCCCATCAAAAGGGCCGCATCATCTGCGAAGGCTGGCAATGCAAGGCCCGTTAAGGCAGCGATGAGGGTCAGTTTGCGCATGGCGCGTCTCCTTTGGTTATTCTTGCGCGCCGTCATGAAAACGACGTCGCGCACCAAAGACGCTAGGCCAGCGGGCCGCTGCTATTCAATAGCGCGGCATAAACCGGCGGATGATGCGCGGGTTTCCTATTCCGCCGCAACGGGGTTGACCGCCTTTTCGACTTTCACCGCCGAGAACTTAAACTCAGGGATTTTGCCGTAGGGATCGACCGCCGGATTGGTCAGGATATTCGCTGCCGCTTCGACATAGGCAAAGGGGACGAAGACCATGTCCGGGGCCACAGCCCGATCCTCGCGCGCCATAATGACGATGCTGCCACGCCGGGTAGAGAGCTTGACCAAACCACCCGGCTCGACCCCCAGCTTGCGCAGGGTTGAGGGGTGCAGTGAACAGTTTGCTTCTGGCTCGACCGCGTCCAGCACTTTGGACCTGCGGGTCATGGAACCCGTGTGCCAGTGCTCCAACTGCCGCCCGGTGGTCAGGATCATCGGGTAGTCCGCATCTGGCGTTTCATCAGGTGCGATCACGCTTGCGGGTGTAAACTTGGCGCGTCCATTTTCGCGCGGGAAGCCATCCCCGAAGACGATAGGCTGGCCGGGGTCTTCGGGCGAGAGTGACGGGTAGGTCACCGCATTCTGGTCCTCCAGACGATCCCAGGTGATGTTGCTGAGCGATTTCATCGACAGGGCCATCTCGCCAAAGACTTCGCTTGGATGCGTGTAAGCCCAATTCAGGCCCAGCCGTTTGGCCAGTTCTGTCGTGATCCACCAATCTTCCTTCGCATTGCCCGGTGGTGGCACCGCTGGACGGCCCATCTGGACCTGACGGTTGGTATTCGTCACCGTGCCGGATTTCTCGGCAAAGGCTGAAGCAGGCAGGATCACATCGGCGAAGTTGGCCGTTTCTGTGATGAAAATATCCTGCACCACAAGATGCTTGAGCTTTGCCAGCGCATCACGCGCATGTTCGACATCAGGGTCTGACATCGCGGGATTTTCGCCCAGAATGTACATCCCTTGGATGTCGCCCGCATGCACAGCGTCGAGGATTTCAGTGACTGTCAGGCCCTTGTTAGGGTCAATCGAGCCTTCTTCCCAAATCTCTTGGAACGCAGATCGCACCCCATCATCGCCTACAGGCTGGTAGTCTGGCAGGAACATCGGGATCAGACCGGCATCAGAGGCACCCTGCACGTTGTTCTGCCCCCGCAGCGGGTGCAGGCCAGCGCCCGGGCGACCCACTTGCCCCGTCATCAGCGCGAGGCTGATCAAGCAGCGCGAGTTATCGGTGCCGTGAATGTGCTGGCTGACGCCCATACCCCAGAAAATCATCGCGGCCTTGGCACCCGCGAAGGTGCGCGCTACATCGCGGAGGGTCTCTGCCGGGATGCCGCAGATGCCTTCCATCTTCTCAGGGGCGAAGTCCGCAAGATGCGCTTTCTCGGCTTCCCAATTCTCGGTGTAGGCTTCGATATACTGCTGGTCGTAGAGGTTTTCCTCGACAATCGTATGCATGATTGCATTGAGCATTGACACATCCGCGCCAGGACGGAATTGCAGCATATGCGATGCAAAGCGGCGCAGTCCCACGCCGCGCGGGTCCATCACGATCAGCTTGCCACCGCGTTTTGTGAATTGCTTGAAATAGGTCGCGGCGACGGGATGGTTCTCGACGGGGTTGGCGCCGATAACAATGGCGACATCAGCGTTTTCGATCTCGTTAAAGGTCGCGGTCACGGCACCCGAGCCCACGTTCTCCATCAGCGCTGCGACGGATGAGGCGTGGCATAGTCGCGTGCAGTGGTCGACGTTGTTATGGCCAAAGCCTTGGCGGATTAGCTTTTGGAACAGATAGGCTTCTTCATTCGTGCATTTGGCCGAACCAAAGCCTGCAACGCCCGTGCCGCCAATCTCTTTCATGCCGTTCGCTGCCACGTCCAGCGCCTCGTCCCATGTCGCTTCGCGGAAGTGGGTTTGCCAGTTGGCCGGGTCCACGTTCAGACCCTTTGCCGGGGCATCATCGCGCCGGATCAGTGGCTTGGTTAGCCGGTGATCATGGTGAATGTAGTCAAAGCCAAAGCGTCCTTTCACACAAAGCCGCCCCTCGTTTGCGGGGCCGTTGATCCCTTCGACAAATTTGACCTTATTGTCCTTGATCTTGAGCGACACCTGACAGCCGACGCCGCAGAACGGGCAGACGCTTTCGACCTCTTTGTCGTAGTCCTTGCTGTCACCCATCTGGTTTTCGTCGGTGACTGTCGCGGGCAGCAAAGCCCCCGTCGGACACGCCTGCACACATTCACCACAAGCCACGCAAGAAGATGCGCCCATAGGATCGTCCATGTCGAACACCGGATAGGCCGTGCCACCACGGCTTAGCCATGCCAATAACGTCGTTCACCTGCACTTCACGGCAAGCACGTACGCAAAGGCCGCATTGAATACAGGCATCAAGGTTGACGGACATCGCGACGTGGCTGTCGTCGAGCAGCGGGATATGATCGGGTTCTTTCTGCGGAAAGCGGCTTTCGCTCACGTCTTGCGTCACTGCCATGTCCCACAAATGCGAGGATTTGTCATGGGCAACTTCTTGCGCTGGCTGGTCCGCGACCAACAGTTCCATCACCATCTTGCGCGCTTGCTTTTCGCGGGGCTGGTCGGTGGTCACGATCATACCTTCGGAGGGTTCCCGGATGCAGCTGGCAGCCAATGTGCGCTCGCCCTCAATCGCAACCATACATGCGCGGCAATTACCATCGGAACGATAGCCGGGTGCAGGCTTGTGGCACAGATGCGGGATCACAAGGCCGCGTCCATTGGCGACTTCCCAAATCGTCTCACCGGGGGCGGCGGTCACAGACTGACCATCAAGCGTAAAGGTAATGCGGTCTGACATAGGGATTCTCCGGGGTGCGTTGCTGATAATACAGCACTTGCGCCGATTTGCCGAAAGGCCGTGGGCGACCGCCAGCGATGCATTTGCGCCATGCCGAATTTCCGATGGGTGACAGACGTTTCGGTTGGGTGGCACCTAGCCCGCTATTTCGCTTTCCACAAAGGTCAGATTGACGCGCACCTCTGGAATAGTTGGATCAAGCGACCGGGCCCTTCGAAGCGCACTTCGCGCGCCGCGCAGGTCGCCCATGGCATAGCGCGCATTGCCCAGACCAAACTGCCAGAGCCAGTTCTCAGGCCACCGCGCGGCACCCGTTTCATACAGAGTTGCCGCCGCTTGATATTGCTGAACCCGTTCCAATGCGGCTGCGGCAGACAATATAACTGTTTCGGACGTACTGACCGGTAACTGATCAGGTGGCAGAACGACCAGCCCCCAATAGTCACCCCGCCGCCATGTGCGTTCAAAGACGGCGAAGGCCATCACCATTTGATCCAACTGGCCAGAGTTGAGATAAATCTCGTCTTTCTCAAAATCATAGCCGGTCACGACGCCGTAGTGCCAAACCGGCAGAACCCCGAGGCCAAGGTTCTGAAAAACGATAACGGGATGCCCTGCTGTAACTTCGGACAACAACTGATCAAAGTCGTTGATCTCAACGGCAAGCTGCCCAAGTCTGCGGCTGCTGCCAATCATGTCCGCCAGATAGGTGCCACCTGCGCCGGGGCTGAAAGCCAGTGCTGCGACATCCTCTTGTGTGATATCGGACCCAGCCCATTGCATCACCATGGCGATGGACGTCGGGCCGCAATAGAAGGCCTCTTGCTGGATCAGTGGCACGCCGGGCACGCTGGCCCGTGTGGGTGCCTCGAAGGTCAACTGTTGGTCTGGGTCAAACTGTTGTGCACATGCTGCCAGCCAGCACAGAGCCAGCAGGCAGGCAAACCGTCGCAGAAACGGCCCTAGCGCACGCACCGTGTAAAGTTAAAGAACCGCGTAAAGCAGAGCAGGTCTGTGACCAGCAGGATCACGAAGATCGTAAAAATCGTACCGACGATGTCTGCACCCGCGCTGTCGTTTTCCATCTGCGTCAGCATCGTTGCTATCTCGGCATCGGACAAAGCCGCCAAACGCGCCTCGGCCTCGGCCGGATCAATCCCGAGTGCTACGATTTCGGCCTGCACATCATCACGCTGGATTTCATCCATCAGCGCATTGCGGTTTGCCAAGGCGGTGTATTTGTTGATCGCCTGATCGGTGCCAAGCATCTCGGCCTGCGCCATTGTCACTGCTTGTGTGGCCAGAACCAGTTGTGCTGACAGCGCGATGGCGATGCCCTTTTTGCTGATGTTTAGAAAGCTCATATCGCCTATTCCCATTCTACGGCGGGATTGGCGCCCGCCGCGTTTCCCAATTTGGCGCTAGCTTTCAGCAATTTCGGGCGCGACGCAACCATTTGGATGGAATTCACCCCGCGATGGGCAAGTTCCCGTCTACGCGAAGGCCATCATGTTGTTGTAAAGGAAGATCCGCAAAATCTCGATCCCTACCAGAACAACGATAGGTGTCAGGTCAATGCCGCCTAAATCCGGCATGTAACGCCGGATACGGCTGTAGATCGGATCAAGGATGCGTTCCAGCCCGTACCAGACCTGCCCGACAAACTCTTGCCGGATGTTGAGCACCTCAAACCGGATCAGCCAACTCATGATGAAGTGCGCGATCACGAAGAAACGGAGCACACCGAGAACCAAAAGGATGGCTTGGATAATTGTTAGCATAGAAAGAATGCCCTTCGTTTTGTTTGCCAAGACCTAAGCGCTCATGCGCACGCCGACAAGTCCAAGGTTGCCGCGAGGTCAAAGTTGACGTTTACGTCAACCAAGCTCATCACTTTCATCAAAGCAAAAGGACATCGCCCATGTATCCTATGGTACGTTTGGTTAAAGAAGTTGTGAAAGCCCGTCGCATGCCGCCGCTTCACGTATTGGGCACGCATGTGTCGCATCATCGGTGCTGGCCGCAGGACATCGACTATTTCTTCGAGATGAATAACGGGCGCATCCTGACAATCCTTGATCTGGGGCGCACCGGGCTTGCCCAACGGGTCGGTCTGCTGCGGGCGTTGCGCGAAAACGGTTGGGGATTGACCATTGCGGGGTCTTCGGTTCGGTATCGCAAGCGGATCAGGCCTTTCGTCAAGTTCCGCACTGTCAGCAAAGCTGTGGGTTGGAGCCACCGGTTCTTCTACCTCGAACAGACAATCTGGATCGGTGAAGAATGTGCGGTACAGGCCCTCTATCGCTCGGCTGTGACGGATAGAAATGGCATTGTCGATCCGGGGCGCGTCTTTGCGGCGGTTGGTATGGATCAACCTTCACCGGACAAGCCTGCATGGGTGCAGGCATGGATTGATGCCGACAATACCCGCCCATGGCCGCCAGAGGATGACGGCACGGCCTAAGAAAGATTTCTTGCCAGCTGCAACTATATCTGTGTCTTATCCCTGTAAGGGAAGAGCAGGAACAAGTATATGGCAGTCGCTAAGAAACGCATCTGGGGATGGATGGCCTTTGATTGGGCATCGCAACCCTTCTACACACTTGGCCTGACTTTCATTTTCGGACCTTACTTCGCCGTCGTGGCGACAGAGTATTTCCTCGGCACCGGGATGACCGATGCCGCCGCAGATGCGCGCGCGCAATCTGTTTGGTCTGCCGGGCAAACCGTTGCCGGTCTTCTGATCGCGTTCAGTGCACCGTTTTTGGGAGCATTTGCGGATAACTCGGGCCGCAAGATGCCGTGGATTGCGTTCTTCTCGATTGTTTATGTGATCGCGACATTCATGCTGTGGGGGCTAAAACCCGACGGATCTGCGCTCATCTTGATGCTGATCATATTCTACGTGGGCTTCTTTGCCGCGGAAAGCGCGCTGAACTTCGTAAACGCGATCCTGCCATCACTGGGCAATGATGAAGAGGTCGGGCGCATCTCCGGCTCTGGCGCGGCATTTGGCTATTGGGGTGGAGTCATATCGCTGTTCGTCATGCTGCTTCTACTGGCCGAAAACGATCAGGGCGTGACCCTTCTGGGCAACCCGCCACTCTTTGGGCTTGATCCCGAAATGCGAGAGGGGACCCGCTCAGTCGGGCCATTCATCGCGATATGGTACATCATCTTCATCATTCCGTTCTTCATGTTTGTCCGCGACGACCCCAAAGCCGAGAAGAAATCAACCAGACTGAGCGCTGTTTGGCGCGAATTGATCGAAACATTGCGTGACGTGCTGCACCGCAAGAGCCTGTTGAATTTCCTTATTGGCTCCATGTTCTATCGCGATGCGCTGAACGCGCTTTATGCATTTGGGGGCGTCTATGCAGCACTGGTGCTGGATTGGCAGACCATCCAGATCGGGGTCTTTGGAATCATTGCAGCCATTGCAGCTGCGATCACAACGTGGTTGTCGGGATTGGCGGATTCGCGGTTTGGGCCGAAACCAGTGATCCGCATCGCGGTGTGGGTCCTTATCTTGGTCTCGGTGGTTATTGTCAGCATGTCGCGCGAGGCGATCTTTGGCATCCCCTTCGCCGAAGGATCCAGCGTTCCTGACATCATCTTCTACATCTGCGGTATGTGCATCGGCGGTGCTGGCGGTGCGGTTTATGCATCGTCCCGCTCAATGATGGTCCGTCACACACACCCTGACCGCCCGGCCGAGGCTTTCGGCTTGTTTGCGCTGACCGGTAAGGCGACAGCATTTCTTGCCCCCGCACTGATTACTTTGTTCACCGTCATGACCGGTAACAATCAATTAGGGTTCCTGCCTGTAATCTTCCTTTTCCTGATCGGGCTTTTGTTGTTACGATGGGTCAATAAAGACGGAGATCGCGCAGAATGGTCCGCCTCATAATCGCAGCAGTGTTGGTCGCCGGATTGGCGGCATGTCAGACAGAAGAACCATCGTTGGCCTCTCAGGCCAGCGGAAACCCAAATGATACACGCATCGCCAAGACGCTCTTTGGGGCGGCGCCCACGGGGTCTGCTCAGGCACCGCAACCCATCGGGGGCTATTCGCGTGGATGCCAGGCCGCGGTCAGCAATTGGCGGAAACCGGACCGACATGGCAGGCGATGCGCTTGTCGCGTAACCGCAACTGGGCGCAGCCTGTCACGATTGACTATATTCAGGACCTCAGCCGCTTCGCTGCAACTCAACCGGGTTGGGAAGGGCTCTATGTGGGTGATATGAGCCAGCCACGCGGCGGGCCGATGCTGACAGGCCATGTCAGCCACCAGTCGGGGCTGGACGTTGATATCTGGATGTTGCCGCCAGACCGGCTGAATCTGACAGCGGAGGAACGCGAGAACCTTTCATCGATCTCAATGCGTCGTCAGGCCGGGGCCTTTACCAACAGCCGTTGGACCCCCCAGCATGAGGCGATTTTCAAGGCCGCCGCCTCTGATCCGCGCACGGCACGCATCTTTGTTTTTCCGGGCGCAAAGGTTGCGATGTGCAACTCTGCCACGGGTGATCGCAGTTGGCTAAACAAGATACGCCCTTGGTGGGGACATCACTATCATTTCCACGTGCGGCTGAATTGTCCTGCTGGCGCTACCAACTGCACCAATCAAACGCCCCCACCCCCGGTGATGGCTGCGATGATGCGCAGGCCTGGGTAGACCGTATCCTGAACCCACCACCACCAGACCCCGATGCACCAGCGCCGACACCGCGCGCTGAGCTGACCATGGCCAATCTGCCCGGCCAGTGTGACGCCGTCCTGAACGCTCAGTAGTTGCTGCGCCTTGTCTGCCTTTATGCTCTTCTCAGGGCCCTTCCCGTCTATGCGGAAGCCACATATCTGGGCAGCTATGAGTGGACCATGGCAGACCCTGCCTTTGGCGGATTTTCAGGGATCGAGGTTTCTGACGACGGTGCGCGCTTTGTCGCGTTGAGCGACCGCGGCGCAATGGTACGTGGGACGCTCCAACGCCAGAACAACACTATCGTAGCCGTCGAAGCTGGACCAATCCAACGCCTGCGCGGGGCATTCGGCATCCCACTGAATCGCGCAAACAGCGATAGCGAAGGGCTGGCAATTGGGCCTGATGGACTGGCCTACATTTCGTTTGAATGGACGCACGGGTTGCGCTCATTTGCCCAAGACGGTGGACCGGCTTCTAACCTGATCACGACCACAGCCTTTGACGGGATGCAAGACAATGCCTCTTTGGAAGCGCTCGCCATCGGCCCCGATGGTGCGCTCTACACCATGCCGGAACGATCTGGACGTGTGACCATCCCATTCCCGGTTTTCCGTCTTCTTAACGGTCACTGGGACCAGCCCTTCACCATTCCACGGCGCGGACCCTACCTTTTGTCGGGCGCCGATATCGGGCCGGACGGCTTGTTGTATGTGCTGGAGCGGGACTTCGTCGGAATCGGCTTTCGCAACCGCGTGCGGCGCTTTGCACTGGACGGCAGCGGAGAGAAATTGATCCTGGAAACCGGATTGCGCACGCATGACAATCTTGAGGGCATCAGCATTTGGCGGGACGCCGACGGCCTGCGGATGACACTCATTTCCGACGACAACTTTCGCAGCTTTCAACGGACAGAGATCGTTGAATACCGATTGACGGACTAATCAGGCGGCGTTAAGTCGCCTTGTCCCCGACGTCCGGGGGCCAAGTGCCGCACCCTTGTCAAAACGGATTAATCAAATGACACGCATCCTTCCCGGCGTTATCGCCATGGCCACCATTGTTGTGGCGTCCAATATTCTTGTGCAATTCCTCATCCTTGATGGGCTACTGACCTGGGGGCGTTCACCTATCCGCTCGCGTTCCTTGTTACTGACGTGATGAACCGGGTCTATGGGCCAAGTGCGGCGCGGAAGGTTGTATTCTCTGGTCTCGTCGTGGGCATTATCTGCTCACTGATCGGTAGCCAGATCATGTTGCAAGGCGATGGGTTCGAATACCCCGCAGTGGCATTGCGGATCGCGATTGGATCGGCAACCGCATTCCTGATTGCACAACTGCTCGATATCGCTGTGTTCCAACGCCTGAACGCTGGCTCATGGTGGAAGGCACCTTTGGGTAGCACATTGGTTGGTTCAACAGTCGATACAGCGATTTTCTTTTCCATTGCATTTGCCGCCGTTTTCAACGGGTTCAGCGCCTCGGCCGCAGAAGAAGTGATGTGGGCGCAAGACACCGCACCGCTGTTGCTGACGGGCCCCCACGCGCCGCTTTGGGTCACATTGGCCATCGCAGACTGGGGCGTCAAACTGACCATCGCGCTGCTCGCTTTGGTGCCATTTCGCATCATTGTTACGCGTCTCCTTCTGCGCAGCGCATAAACACGAGATCAGGTATCTTTTTACTTGAAATATACCAAATCTGTGCGAATCTCTTTTCAGGCGAAACATTTGAAAGGAGGTGATCCAGTGCATCATGAGGTATTGGAGAAGTGTGTCGGGACAACTTGGGAGGATCGCAGCTAGGGCAGCCCTTGGCTGAGGAATACCCAAGGTGGAGATCCTAACCGACCCACCTCCGTAATTCAGGAAAGGGCCATCCCGTCGCCGGGGTGGCCCTTTTTCTTTCAGGAAACCATCGTATGTTTCGCGTACAGAACCTGTACACACACTTAGGCAGCACATGCGAATCAATGATCAGATCGAAATTGCAGATTGGGAGCTGACGGAAAGTTTTGCGCGGTCGTCGGGTCCGGGTGGTCAGAACGTGAACAAAGTGTCGACAGCTGTCGAACTACGGTTCGAAGCGGAACGCTCACCGAACCTGCTTAGCCCCCGTAAAAGCAAGGCTGAAACGACTGGCAGGGCGGCGTTGGACTCAGGACGGCGCGCTTGTCCTGTTTGTGCAGGACACACGCAGCCAAGCCCGCAATCGGGAAATCGCCCGTCAACGGTTGGCTGACCTGATCATGCGCGCTTGCGAAAAACCAAAACGCCGGATTGCAACCAAGCCGACCTACGGGTCCGTCAAACGCCGATTAGCCAACAAAAAAGCCCGTGGCGAGGTCAAGGCGTTACGCGGCAAGATCGGCGATTAAACCATTGCCGCGCTCACGAGTTATTAAGACATTTCGTTAATATTAACAGGCAGTCGTTCTTTGGATACTGCCGCATGCTTCAGCTTCAAGTTTTGGTTCCGCCGATTGTCGCACTGATGGGCCTGGCCTTTCTGTTTAACGTCATCTTGCGGCATTTTCATGAATCACGGTATGAGCAGATCGCCTTTGGCTTGCTTTTTGGGGTGACAATTGGCGCCGGTATGATCAACCCGCTGACACTTGGCGAAGGCGTCATCTTTGATACGCGCACCGTGCTGGTCGGCGCAGCCGTCGCATTTGTTGGTCCTGTCGCCGGGTTGATTGCAATGACGATAGGCATCATCTGCCGTGTTGTAATCGGTGGCGCCGGTACAGGGGCAGGTGTTGTTGGTTTACTTTTGGCGTTTGGGCTGGCGCACCTTGCCGCCACCGTTCTGAGGAACCGCATCCGAAAACCAATCCTAAAGGACTTCCTGATGGGCTTGGCCATAACACCGGCGGCAGTTGGGGTTTTTGTACTGCCGTACGAAATGGCCATTGCAATTCTGATATCCATATTTCCAACGCTTCTGTTGGTGGATATTATTGGCATGATAGCCATTGGTTTTGTGTTTCGTCGCGAGGTCAACCACCTTCAGTTGAACAGGAAGTTAGTCGATGACGCCAATAGAGATTCATTGACAAATCTGCTGAACCGGCGCGGCATGGACGCCAAAATCAGTGCGACCACATTTGATGCGCGCGCAGGTCACGCCATGTTTTACATGGATATTGATAACTTCAAACACATCAACGACACTTATGGGCACGGTACCGGTGATGCAACTTTGGCTATTCTTGCCGCCCGCATCAAAGAGAGCATTCGTGATGAGGCTGTCTTTACCCGGCACGGCGGAGATGAGTTTTCAATCTACATGCCACGATTGGAAGCGGCGGATGTGCAATCCGTTGCGGAACGGATTGGCGACTGCATATCAAGCCAAGCTTTTGTATTCGAAAGCAATACTTTTGATGTCTCGATCAGTATTGGCGCGTTTTGGACCAAAAACGATCATTCGATCCAAAGGATGATTGATCAGGCAGATGCACAGTTGCTTCTGGCCAAACAGGCTTAAGCAAGAACCGCGCGCAAGTTGCTTATGACAAAGAACAGCAAACCGCTTCGGTCGCTTAACGGATGCTACGCTGACCTGAGTATTTTGCGTTAGGTCCCACTGATGAAGCCGCAAAGGGGGCTATACGACAACCTCAATTGCATCCTGCGCACCCACGCCGAAAACTTGTTTGTACCGCGCGACCTCTTCTTGCGGCCCCATCGCCTTATTGGGGTTGTCGCTTAGCTTGACTGTGGGACGCCCGTTCGCCGAGACAGCTTTGCAAACCAGCGAGAAGGGCGCAAGCGCGTCTTCGGCCACAAGGCCCTTAAAGTCATTTGTCAGCATTGTACCCCACCCAAAACCGACACGGCAGCGCCCGACAAACTGCTCGTGCAGCGCCAGGATTTTGTCGGCATCAAGCCCGTCGGAAAAGATCACCAGTTTTTCACGCGGATCTTCGCCACGCGACTTCCACCAGTTGATGGCCGTTTCGGCCCCAACCGCCGGATCCCCGCTATCGACACGAATACCGGTCCAGCCTGCCAACCAATCGGGCGCGCCTTCCAGAAACCCTTTCGTACCGTATGTATCGGGCAGGATGATACGCAGGTTGCCTTCATGTTCTTCATGCCAATCGGCAAGCACGTCATAGGGAGACCGCCGCAATGCTTCGTCCGTTTCGGCAAGCGCGGCATATACCATCGGCAGCTCGTGGGCGTTGGTGCCGATCGCCTCGATCTCGCGCATCATGGCGATCCGGCAGTTTGAGGTGCCGGTAAAGCTTGCTCCCAACCCCTCCATCATCGCCTGCACACACCAGTCCTGCCACAGGTAGGAATGTCTGCGTCGGGTGCCGAAATCAGCCACACGGAGATCGGGGACTGACTTAAGCTGATCGACCTTTTCCCACAACTTGGTCATGGCGCGGGCATAAAGCACCTGCAGTTCAAACTTGCGCATATCCCTCAGTACGGCACGGCTGCGCAGTTCCATAATTACGGCAAGCGCCGGAATCTCCCATAGCATGACTTCTGGCCAAGTACCCTCAAACGTCAGCTCATATTGGCCATCCTTTTTTCAAGGTGATAGGGCGGCAATTGCAGGTTCTCAAACCACTCCATGAAGGCGGGTGTGAACATCTGACGCTTGCCATAAAACGTGTTGCCGCGCAGCCATGTGCTTTCACCCCGGGTCAGCCGCAAGGATCGGATATGGTCCAACTGTTCGCGCAACTCGCCTTCATCCACCAGTTCGGCCAGCCTGATGGATTTGGTGCGGTTGATCAGGGAAAATGTGACCTGCGTATCTGGATGATTGCGGAACACAGATTGGCACATCAGGAGCTTGTAAAAGTCCGTATCAATCAGCGACCGCACGATGGGGTCGATCTTCCATTTGTGGTTCCAGACCCGCGTCGCAATATCGACCATATTCAGTTCCCCCTGTCGGCGCTTACGTGTTAGATCAAGAGGACGCGGATGTGGCAAGGGGGCCCTCAAGACATGGCATTGCGTTACGATTTCGACATGGTGGCAGTGACGCCCGAAGGTCTGCCCGATCAATTCGGCGATCTGGCGCTGACAGGCATTACAGCGGAAAAGGTCGCGATGTTCCGTGACCCCGATACGGTCGCCGCGCTAAAGTCTGCCGACACCGCGGTGCGCACCTATTTCATGGACAGCGGGTTTGCTTTGGCGCAGTTTGACAGCGGCGCACCTGCCGGGCATTTCGCGATGCGGGATGAAGATGCGCGTATCGCGGTGATTGACCGACTGACAAGCAACCTGGAAACGCATGACCTGGCGAACGCCGCATGGGGCGGATTTGATTTTGATGCCTTCATGGACGCATTGGCCACAGCCGAACCCGTTGAGGATGCTTTGTTGGCACCCCAAAAAAGCGGCCCGCTTTGGATCAGGAACTTGCGATTGCACGCGTCGCGTCCCAGAAAAAGAAGGGCCGCCGGATGATGGCGCTGGGCGGGCTGATGCTTGGGCTGATCTTGCTGTTGTATGTCGCCAGCCAGACGCTATAGCGATCCCGGCAGACCCAATCCCCGCAAAAGGCAACCCCGCTATGGCGCCCTCACCCTATTCCGCCCGCTTGGTTGGCACAGTCGTGCTCGCGATGACGTTGATTGTGGGTGGTGATGCAGCAGCGACGCTACTAACTGGCGCCGGATTTCCGCAAACCTTCGTGGCCTGGACGCGGTTTGCTTTGGCCGCAGCATTGCTGGCACCGCTATGCGGGTTGATGCGCACCGATCTGGCTCTGTTCAAAGACTGGCGCCTATACTTGCGTGCTAGCCTGATTGTGGCCGGTATCGTCAGCATTTTGACCGCCTTAAAAACCGAGTCGATGGCAAATGCCTTTGCTGGGTTTTTTGTCGGGCCGGTTGTGTCCTACTTTCTGTCTGCCGCCTTGTTGCGCGAACGGATCACCCCGTTGCGCACCGTCCTGCTGTTGATCAGCTTTGCCGGTGTCCTGTTGGTTGTGCGCCCCGGTTTTGGCATGACAGCGGGCATGGGTTTTGCCATTCTGGCGGGGTGTTTTCACGGCGCGTATCTTGTCGCAACACGGTGGTTGGCGGGTGAGTTTCGGCCACGGTTCCTGATGTTTTCGCAACTGTTGATTGGGGCGATCTTATTGTCACCCTTCGCATTATCGACGACCCCAGAGATTACTTTGCCGCTCTTTGGCCTGATCACAATCTCTGCCTTGGGGTCTGCGGCGGGGAACCTGTTGTTGGTGTTGGTCAATCGCACCACGCCAGCTGGGGTGGTGGCCCCGCTGATTTACAGCCAGCTGTTGGCGGCGATGGCGATTGGTTGGGCGGTGTTCGGGGAATGGCCGGATGGGCTGAGCCTGATTGGCCTGGTGATCATCATGGTCGCGGGTGCATCGTCAGTCTGGTTCGCAGGCCGAGGGCGCTAACCCAGTACAACGCCTGCGTCAGTCATCTGAGCCTTGGCGGCATCAAGCGACCCATCAAAATCAATCGCGCGACACAGCGCCAAATCGACCGTCACATTGAACCCAAGTTTGGCCGCATCAACCGCTGAGTAATTCACGCAAAAATCCGTCGCCAAGCCGACCAAGATCAGCGTGTCGATCCCACGGGTGCGGAGGTATCCTTCCAATCCGGTTGGCGTGGTTTTGTCGTTCTCAAAGAACGCCGAATAGCTGTCGATCGCCGGGTTGTAGCCTTTGCGGATGATCAGATCGGCCCGGTCAGTTTGCAGATCAGCATGGAAAGCCGCGCCAGGGGTTCCCTGAATACAATGATCTGGCCAAAGCACCTGCGGGCCATAGGGCATGTCTGTCATGCTCATCGGTGCGGCATCGTGGGATGAGGCAAAGGAGGAATGCCCTGCCGGATGCCAATCCTGCGTCAGGATGACCGCATCAAAATCGGCCATCTTGGCGTTGATGCCTGCGACAATCTCATCCCCGCCTGCAACGGCCAGCGCACCACCAGGGCAGAAATCATTCTGGACGTCGATCACAAGTAAGGCATGGGTCATGGCGTGCTCCGCTATTGTCGAGCGCAAAATAGCGCGTTCCGTGCAGGTCCGCGACCGCTTTGTGTATGCGTCGGTAAAACAGCCCTTGTCACTTGTGCCCGGATTTCATATCAGCCGCGTCTTTCACATTTGAACTGGAGGCCAAGATGGCGATTTTGGGTATCGACTTTGGGACCTCCAATACCGCAGCCGGGGTGATGGCGGCGGGTCGTCCGCATTTGATCACGGTGGAGCCGGGGCGCAAGACACTGCCGACATCGGTGTTCTTTGACTACGACCGCAAGGTGACGACCTATGGATCGGTGGCAAATGCAGCGCTGATTGATGGGCGCGAAGGGCGGTTCATGCGTGCCCTCAAATCTGTTTTGGGCACACCACTGATGCGCGAGAAGCGTCAGATTGCATATGAACGGCTGACCTTGATTGAAGTGGTGGCGCGGTTCCTGCGGATGATCCGGGAACGCGCCGAAGCTGAAACCGGGCAAACCTTTAATGTTGCCCTGTCTGGTCGTCCAGTCCGGTTTCATTCAACGGATGCGGCACGCAATGCGCAGGCCGAGGTTGATCTGCGAGAGGCTTATATGGTTGCCGGGTACAAGGATGTATCCTTCATGTTTGAACCTGAGGCAGCGGCGCTGGCCAGTGGTCCGCTTGCCAAAGGTGAATTGGGCCTGATCGTCGATATTGGCGGCGGGACATCTGACTTTTCCGTCTTCTCCCGCGAGGGGGATGCGACCCGCATCATCGCCAGTCATGGTGTGCGTGTAGGCGGCACGGATTTTGACCGCGCGATTAGTGTTGCCAAGGTGATGCCGCTGTTGGGACGCGGCGCGGAGGTCCGCAACGCGATAGGCGAAGGCCGTCATGTCGCGCCAAATGCGATCTTCAATGATCTTGCGACCTGGCAGAAGATTCCGTTTGTCTACACCGCCGACAACCGCCGGATGGCCGCCGACTTTGCAAAGCTTGGGATTGATCCGACGCTGTTTCGCAGGTTGAAAACAGTGTTGGAAATGGAGCTGGGACATGACATCGCCTTTGCGGTCGAGGCGGGAAAGATCCGGCTCAATCAGCCAGACTTGCTGGAAGCGGGGGTTGATTTGCGGGTGATTGAAGCCGGACTTTGGACCCGGCTGACCCAAGCCGCGATGGACGATGTACTGGCCACGCACGCCGCCCAGATCAAAGCCTGCGCAGGGGAGACGCTTGAGATGGCGGCTGTATCACCCAACAAAATCAGCAAGATCGTCTTCGTTGGTGGTTCAAGCCTTTTGAAGGCGGTCGAAGACGTCATGGTGGCGATATTCCCACATGCGACGCTCGAACGTGCCGAGGCGTTTACGGCTGTTGCTGACGGGCTTGCCATTGCTGCATCCCGCGACTTGCCCCTTAGAGCGGACAGGCGTATCTGAGGCCCCATGTATACCGTTGCTGCACTCTACCACTTTACCCGATTTGACGATCCTGCTGCCTTGCGGGCCCCATTGTTGGATTTGTGCAAGTCGTGTGGGATCATGGGAACGCTTCTTTTGGCCAAAGAAGGGGTAAACGGCACCATCGCCGGTGACCGCGCCGGAATTGATGCTGTGTTGGCACATTTGCGCGCGCTGCCCGGCTGTGCCGATCTGGAGTGGAAGGCAAGCACCGCGACCGTCGCGCCGTTTCACCGCATGAAAGTACGGTTAAAAAAGGAAATTGTGACCATGGGCCAACCGGATGTCGATCCGGTGGCACGCGTAGGCAACTATGTTGACCCTGCCGATTGGAATGATCTGATCAGCGCGCCGGATGTTGCCGTGATTGATACGCGCAACGATTATGAGGTCGCGATTGGTACATTTGAGGGTGCAGTTGACCCCGAAACCAAAAGCTTTGGTGAATTCCCCGCATGGTGGGAAAAGAACAAGCATCGGTTTCACAATAAACGCGTTGCGATGTTCTGCACCGGCGGAATCAGATGCGAGAAATCAACCAACTACCTGATGGGGCAAGGGGTTGAGGATGTGTATCACCTGAAGGGTGGCATTCTGAAGTACCTCGAAGAAGTCCCGCAGGAAGACAGCAAATGGGACGGCGAATGTTTCGTCTTTGATGCGCGGGTCAGCGTCGGACACGGACTGGAAGAGGGCCCGCATATCCTATGCCATGCCTGTCGACGCCCGATTGTGCCTGAAGACCGCAAACACCCGGCGTTTGAGCAAGGCGTGTCCTGTCATCAGTGCATTGATGAAACGTCGCACGCTGACAAAGCCCGTTTCCGTGAACGCCAGAAACAGATGCGACTCGCCAAAGAGCGCGGCACACATCACATCGGCGGCCTCTAGGCGCGATGGGATGAGCGAACCCAAACCACTCATGCCGCAATTCACGGCGCTCACGATTGGTTTGGCTGGCGGGCTGGTCGCTTATTTCGTCGGCTTACCCTTACCGTGGATGTTGGGGCCGATGATTGCCAATACCTTTGCGGCCATGATGCGTGCGCCTATTGCCGGGCCAGATCAGCTGCGGCCCTTTGTAATTCCGATTATTGGTGTGATGTTGGGTTCGGGTGTCACAGCCGAGATTTTTGGTTTGCTGGGCACTTGGCTGCTGACACTATTGTTGCTTCCCCTGTTTCTGGCCTGTGCAGCGGGTATTTCCTATGCCGTCTACCGCCGTATCGGCAAATATGATCCTGTCACCTCGTTTTACTCAGCCATGCCCGGTGGATTAAATGAAATGCTGATCCTTGGGGGTGAGGCTGGCGGAGACGAGCGCCGCATTGCCTTGGCCCATGCCGCGCGGGTACTTATCATCATCGTTTTTGTGGCTTTGTTCTTTGGACTGATATTGGGTGTGTCGAGCGGTGGACGCGGTGCAATTCAGTGGATTGGGATCTATGAGATAACGGCGCTGGACTACGTGATTTTGGGCAGTTGTGCTTTGGCTGGTACGCTCTTGGGTAAATGGCTTGGTCTGCTTACCGCCCCTGTCTTTGGCCCAATGATCCTGAGCGGGATCGCACATATCTTCGGTTGGGTCACCGTGGCACCGCCCACGCTTTTTGTGGTGGCGGCCCAGATCACAATCGGCACGGTCATTGGAACCCGGTTTATCGGGGCGACGCTGGCCGAAGTCAGGAAAGACATTGGGCTATCGGCGGTCGCCTCGTTCCTGATGCTGGTTGCAGCCGTTGGGTTTGCCGAGCTCATCGTCGTGATCAGCGGCATCCCACTCGCGCAGGCGTTTCTAGCCTTTTCACCGGGCGGCCTGACCGAGATGTCGCTGCTCACGCTCGCCATGGAGCAAGATGTCACTTACGTGTCGATCATGCACATCATTCGCATCACGCTGGTGATCGCGCTGGCACCTTTTGTGTTCAAATGGGTGCGTCGAAAACCCTAGAAATCCAGGTTCTCGACATTGAGCGCATTATTCTGGATAAACTCACGCCGTGGTTCCACCACATCGCCCATCAGCTTGGTAAAGAGGTCATCCGCTTCGGCGACGTCTTCGACCTTCACCTGCAGCAGCGTCCGCGCGTCCGGGTCCAGCGTGGTTTCCCATAGCTGATCGGGGTTCATTTCACCCAGCCCTTTGTAGCGCTGCAATGACAAGCCCTTTTCGCCCTCTTCGAGGATCGCTTTCAGCAGATCAAGCGGGCCGTGGATGACCTGACTGCGATCCTTGCGTACCAAAGTGGCAGGCAGGTTGTAGACCTCTTGCAGGCTTTGCGTGAACGTCCCTGTCCGTCGCGCTTCGCCGCCGCGCAGCATGGGGCCATCCAAGGTCCGCACTTCTTCCACACCGCGCAGAATACGGGCCAGACGGATGCCTTTGTCTTGGGTGATCCGGCCTTGCCAGCCGCGCTCCCATTCCAGCGCGATCAGGTCGAGCCGCTGCGCCACGCGGTCAGCCGTGCCTTGCAGATCACTGTCGACAACGCCGGGTACAAACGCCCCAGCAATGGCCGCCTGTTCCAGAATGTGACGCGGGTAATGCGTTGGGAAAGCTTCCAGTACGCGTTTTAGCTGGCGGGCTTCATCTACCACACGACGCAGGTCAGCTCCGGCGATCTCTTCACCGTTGCCTTGACGCAGCATCGCACCGTCAATGCCTTGTTCGATCAGGTATTCGTCCATCGCAGGCTGGTCTTTGAGGTAGACCTCAGACTTGCCGCGCGCGACTTTATAAAGCGGCGGTTGCGCGATGTAGAGGTAACCACCCTCGATCAGTTCGGGCATCTGGCGGAAGAAGAACGTTAGTAGCAGCGTTCGGATGTGCGCCCCGTCAACATCCGCGTCGGTCATGATGATGACCTTGTGATAGCGCAGCTTGTCGATATCGAATTCATCGCGGCCAATGCCGGTGCCTAGCGCCATGACGAGGTTGCCGATTTCCTGACTGGACAGCATCCGATCAAAACGCGCGCGTTCAACGTTCAGGATTTTCCCTTTCAGCGGCAGGATTGCCTGCGTGCCACGGTCACGGCCGGTTTGGGCCGATCCACCGGCAGAGTCACCCTCGACAAGGAAGACTTCGGTCTTTGATGGGTCCTTCTCGGAGCAATCTTTCAATTTGGACGCGTTGAAGTTTACGTCCATTGCAGACTTGCGGCGAATTTCGCGAGCCTTACGCGCAGCCTCACGCGCAGCAGCGGCCTCGACGATCTTAGAGATGATCATCTTGGCTTCGTTTGGGTTTTCCTCGAACCATTCGTTCAGCTTTTCGCCCATCAGGTTTTCAACGGCTGGTCGGACTTCGGAACTGACAAGTTTGTCTTTCGTCTGGCTGGAAAACTTCGGATCAGGCACTTTGACAGACAGAACACAGGTCAGCCCCTCGCGGGCATCATCCCCGGTGAGCGAGACTTTCTCTTTCTTCGAAATCCCCGTTTCAGTCGCATACTTTGCAATTGCACGGGTCAAAGCGCCCCGGAAACCAGCAAGGTGGGTGCCGCCATCGCGCTGCGGAATGTTATTGGTGAACGGCAGCACCATTTCGTTGTAGCTGTCGTTCCACCACATCGCGACTTCGACGCCGATATCATCACGTTCACCGGCCACGTAGATCGGCGCTTCCATCAATGGCGTTTTTGAACGGTCTAGGTATTTGACGAATTCCTTGACGCCACCTTCATAATAAAGGTCTGCCTTGAGCGGCTCGGCCAGGCGTAAGTCTTCCAAAATGATGCGCACGCCAGAGTTCAGGAATGCCAACTCGCGCAGGCGCTTTTCCAGCGTGTTGAATTCATAATCGCGGTTGCTGAAGGTATCGGTCGACGCAAGAAACGTCACCTCTGTCCCTTTGCGCCCATTGGCATCGCCTTCCACGCGCAGGTGTTCCGTCGTGAAACCACCCTCAAAGCGGGCGTAGTGCTCTTTGTCGTCGCGCCAGATGCGCAGTTCAAGGTAGTCGGACAACGCGTTCACCACAGACACACCTACGCCGTGCAGACCGCCAGACACTTTGTAGGAGTTACTGTCGAACTTACCGCCCGCGTGCAGTTGGGTCATGATGACTTCAGCCGCCGAAACACCCTCTTCCTCGTGGATACCCACCGGAATACCGCGCCCGTTGTCGCCCACGGTGACGGACCCATCGGCGTTGATTTTTACGTAAACATGGTCCGCGTGACCGGCCAAAGCCTCATCAATGCCGTTGTCGACGACTTCGTAAACCATATGGTGCAAACCAGAGCCGTCATCAGTATCACCGATGTACATGCCGGGGCGCTTGCGCACCGCCTCTAAGCCTTTGAGAACTTTGATGGAATCTGCGCCGTAGTCTTCTTGGTTTTGGTTGTCGTCGGCCATGCGGGTAATCCTGTATTCTTATCCCCAAAATATATGCGTTATGGGACAGTTTGTCACGCAAATGACACAAGATTTTGTGGTTTTACGCTGACCCTTAAGTCAACCCAATGACGACACCGACACCGATCAAAAGAACCCCCGCGATGATGTTCATCCGGCGCAACGCACTGGGCGATTTCAGCACCCCCTGACCCTGTCGACCGAGGCGGCCAGAACCAGATTTCCAACTAAAGGGACCACAAAGCTCAGCGTGCAGATCGCGACCATATCGACGGCAGTTACCACACTGAGATCAAAGAAACCGGGCAGGACGCCCATGTAGAATAGCACCGCCTTGGGATTGCCGATGATCACTGCGACGCCTGCGATAAACCCGGCCCACATACCCGGACGGGTCAACCGGCTGTTGGTATCAAGCGTGTGGCCCGCGTTACGGATCAGCGCCGCCCCCATCAACATGAAAACGAGGACCGCCACGTATTTGAGTACATCCATGAAACCAGCAAATTCAGACACCAGCCACGCGACACCAAGCACAGCAACGACCGGCCAAAGGATATCGCCAATGGCCACCCCGATGGCGAGCGGCCATGCCGCTTGAAACCCGCCAGAAAGCGACCTTGCCAGCAAAGCGACCCAAACCGGTCCGGGCGTCATGAAAAGAATGATCAGCGCGCCTGCATAAAGCAGAAGGTCGTAGGCTGAGATTGTCATCGGGTTGGAAGGGTGAGACTGCCGTCTTCACTAAGTTCCCAAAACGGGTTTTGCGCGACTTCCCAAACGTGCCCGTCTGGGTCGGCATAGTAGCCGGAGTATCCGCCCCAGAACACCTTTTCCGGCGTTTTGAGCGCCGTTGCACCAGCTTTCAGCGCCAAGGCATAGGCCGCATCAACCTCTGCGTCGGTTGTGAAGTTCTGCGCCAGCGTTATGGCGCCGGTGCCCAGCTTTGCATCTGGTCGCCCTTGGTCTTTGGCAAGAGGGCCCAAGCCAAAGAACCCGAGCACCATGCCGTTGATCTGATAAAAAACCACCTCTCCCTCATCGCTTGTCGGCGTCCAACCCAGCGCGCCGTAGAACGCCTTGGACCGTTCCAGATCGGCCACGCCAAGGGTGATCAGCGTCACGCGTTGTGGGGTCATGGTGTATCCTTTCGGCTAACGGTGGATTGCCCATCCGTTTCAGTGACTTCCGTATATTGGGCGCGCGCGCCCAGCTCTTCGAACAGCTCAGCACCCGTGCCCGTCATGAGGGCTTGCGCGCCGAGGCCGCATATCTCGTCATAGAGCGCGGCGCGGCGGGTCGCGTCAAGATGGGCCGCAACCTCATCCAGCAACAGGATGGGCGGGGCGCCGAAATCGCTCGCAAGGGCGCGACCGTTGGCAAGGATCAGACTGATGAGGAGCGCTTTTTGTTCGCCGGTCGAGCAGTCCTTCGCCGGTACACCCTTATCGGCAAAGACAGCGTCAAGGTCGGCGCGATGCGGGCCGATTAGGGTACGCCCCGCGGCCATATCGCGATTGCGGTTGTCGGCAAGGGCGGTTTGCAGGTCATCGGGGATAGGTTCGGCAGAGGTGAGCGCCAAACTGGCCGTTGGGAAGGCTGTGGTCGCGGCCTCTTGCGCTGCGGTCAGTTCTGCAATGGCTCGCTGCCTGTTCCTTTGAATAGCGGCCCCCGCTGCGGCCATCTGGCCTTCGATCGCGGTGTACCAATGGGGGTCGCGAACCATGTCTTTCAGTAGCCTGTTACGTTCGCGCATGGCCTTTTCATAGGTCAGGACAGCCTCTGCGTGGGTCGGTTCAAAGCTTAGCGTCGCCCGATCGAGAAAACGACGGCGACCGTCTGCCCCTTCGATCCAAAGCCGGTCCATCGACGGGACCAGCCAAAGGATGCGCGCGATGCGCCCCAAGGCGGTTTGCGGTGCGGATTTGCCATCAATGCGGAGCTGACGTGGATTGCCCGCTTCGGCCCATGTTTCGATCTCGTGGGTTTGGTGGAGAGATTGCAGGACGCCGGTGATCTTCCAGCCCAGCGCCTCAGGTCTGCGGGTCAGATCGTCGGCACCAGCCCGACGTAAGCCACGACCGGGAGATAGCAGCGAGACGGCTTCGAGGATGTTGGTTTTGCCCGCGCCATTGCGGCCAAAAATCGCCAACGGACGCGCATCCAATTCAAGAGAAACACGCTTGTGCGAGCGGAAGTGCGAAAGCGTTAGCGCTGTCAGCGCCAGTGTGGTCACACGCGCATCGGCATGACGACATAGACCGCTGAGGTGTCATTGCCTTCGCGCATCAATGTTGGATCACCGGCGGAGTTGAACATGAAGACGGCGTTCTCACGGTCCACCTGACTTGCGATTTCAAGCAAGTATTTCGCGTTAAAACCGATCTCCAACCGCTCGTCACCATAGGCGACGGCAAGCTCTTCCTCCGCAGCGCCACTATCAGGCGCGTTGACCGAGAGCACCAAGCGGTCCTCATCCAGCGCCAGTTTTACGGCGCGCGAACGTTCAGACGAAACCGTCGCCACACGATCAACCGCCTTGGCAAATTCGCTCGCATCCACTTCCAGCTTGCGTGTGTTCCCTTGCGGAATGACGCGAGTGTAGTCAGGGAAGGTGCCATCGATGACCTTGGAGGTCAGGGTAATATCCGGTGTCGCAAAGCGGACTTTGGTTTCAGAAACGGAAACGGCAATCTGCATATCATCGTCATCCAGCAGTTTGCGCAACTCACCCACCGTTTTACGGGGGACGATCACGCCTGCCATGTCGGTGGCCCCATCGGGCAGATCGGCGTCGATACGGGCCAAGCGGTGGCCATCGGTGGCGACGCAACGCAGCACTTTGCCACCGTCGCTGTCAGACACATGCATGTAGACGCCATTCAGGTAATATCTCGTTTCTTCTGTGGAAATAGCGAATTTCGACTTGTCGAAAAGGCGGCGCAGCACCGGCGCAGGGGCCGAGAAGTTAGCCGCATATTCAGAAGATGCCATCACTGGGAAATCTTCTTTCGGCAGTGTCGCGAGCGAGAAATTCGACCGCCCGGCTTCGATGGTCAATCGCCCAGATGCACCGTCTTCGGTCAACGTCACCAAAGCGCCATCAGGCAGTTTGCGCACAATCTCGTTCAGCGTCACGGCGGCTACTGTCGTGGCCCCTGCCCGCTCGACCTTTGCTGGCGCGCGGTCAACCACTTCGATGTCCAGATCTGTTGCCCGGAATTGCACACTGTCACCTTCGGCTTCGATCAGAACATTGGCCAATATCGGGATTGTATTGCGCCGCTCGACCACGGATTGGGCCTGGGCAACCGCTTTCAAAAGTACCGCGCGTTCAATGCTGAATTTCATGTCCCAATCTCCGCATATCTTGATACCGGGCGCTGCCGGGACGCGAAATGTATCCTATTTCGCGCTACTCTCAAGCGTTTTGTTGGACTGTTTACGATGGGTTTGTCCGCGTCAAGCGTTGGCCCCGTTTTGCCGGATTATTCCTGCAAAGCGCGGCGCAAGAGTTCCAGATCATCGGCGATCTGGCTGTCCAGCGCTTTGAGTTCTTCGATCCGCTTCACCCCATGCATGACGGTGGTGTGGTCGCGGCCTCCAAAACGACGCCCAATCTCTGGCAAGGACCGGCTGGTCATCTGCTTGGCCAGATACATGGCAATCTGGCGGGGGCGGGCGTAATTGCGCACACGTTTGGGGCCGATCATATCGGACAGACGGATGTTGTAATGCTCGGAAACCTTGCGCTGGATTTCCTCGACGGTGACTTTGCGGTCCGAGGCTTTGAGGACATCCGACAGGCAGTCTTGGGTCAGTTCCAGCGTAATTTCGCGGCCTACGAGCGATGCAAAGGCGAAAAGGCGGGTCAACGCACCTTCAAGGACACGGACATTGGTTGAGATGCGGTGGGCGAGGAATTCCAGCACACCATCTGCTATCTGAAGCTCAGGATATTGCGCTGAATAGACATCAACCTTGGACTGCAAAATGCCAAGGCGCAGCTCATAATCGGTCGGGTGCAGATCGACGACAAGGCCACATTGCAGCCGCGACTTGATCCGCTCTTCCAGGTCCTTGATTTCGCCCGGCGCCCGGTCGGCAGAGATGATGATCTGCTTCTGGCCGTCGACGAGGGCGTTGAATGTGTGAAAGAACTCTTCCTGCGTGCTGTCCTTGCCACCGATGAACTGCACATCATCGACCATCAGAACGTCGACGGAACGGAAGAGCTGTTTGAAATCCATCATCTTGCGTTCGCGCAGGGCGGTGATGAAACGATACATGAACTGTTCGGCGGACAGATAGAGTACGTTCAACTCGGGCGAGCGTTCTTTCAACTCATGCGCGATGGCATGCATAAGGTGCGTTTTACCAAGGCCTACGCCACCATAGAGAAACAGTGGATTAAACGTCACAGGGCCGCCTTCAGCTACGCGGCGGGCGGCCGCATGGGCCAGTTCGTTCGGTTTGCCAACGATGAACGTGTCAAAGGTAAATCGGTTGTCGAGCGGTGCACCGGACCCGGTTTCTGCCTCAGTTACTTTTTTGGCCGCCTCGGGCTTGGTGGCTGGGCGAGCCTGGCTGGGCACACGGAACTGCAGGCGCTGAACGTCTTCGCCAGCCTTGTTCATGTGATAAATAATCTGATCGCCAAAGTTCTGGGATACATAGTTGCCGATAAAGTTGGTTGGCACGTCAAAGATCGCCACGCCCTCGGACAATTGTGTGAATTCGAGTGGTTCAATCCAGCTCGAGTAGCTGTTTGTACCCAAAGCGCTTTTCAGCGCGCTCAACACCTTTGCCCAGATATCGTTCGTCATCTTGTCCCTTTGCCCCAATACACTGTCGTCTACAAACCAAGGCGTCCCAGAAACGCCTACGCCACACCAACCGGTACAAAAGGACAGTACGCTCAGGTGCCCTACCTGAACGGATTGCCTTCCACCCAAAACCATAAACCGCCGCGCCAGACGTGCATCCATCAGATGCTTGCCAGCGCCAAACGGCAGCAAAAGAGCCACAAACCGCATCCAACCCCAAGGAGCAGACCTTGGGTGTGGCGCAGACACAACTTTGGCTCAGTCCCGCGGCTTTTACCGCTTTTCTATGCCACCATTGCATGAGGTTTGCAGCTTTGCCGGTCGGCTACAGATCACACCAAAAGGTGGATTCCTTGACCGTGTTAGCGCAAACCCCCTCATGTCCCCCGGAACGATGTGAATCGCATCGGCAACGTAGCAAGGGCTTTGGGGCCGCTTCAACATAACATCGTACTTGACTCAGCGATTGGCGGAAAAGAATCTACCGGCCCTTTGAAATGTCTCGATTTCTGCGCAGACAGATCACACCGGGACAAAAAAAGCGCACCCTGATTGGGTGCGCTTGAATTCTTGGTTTTCCGCCGAAAGTGACAGAATCAGCCGATTGCTTTGACCCGTGAAGACAGACGCGACATTTTCCGGGCCGCTGTATTCTTGTGCATGACGCCCTTGGTGACACCGCGCATCAGCTCTGGCTGTGCAGCTTTCAGTGCGTCTGCCGCTGCTTTCTGATCGCCTGATGCTATCGCCTCTTCCACCGCGCGCAAATATGTACGGATGCGCGAGCGACGCATCTTGTTCACTGCAAAGCGTGCTTCATTCTGACGGGCGCGTTTTTTCGCCTGAGGGGAGTTAGCCATGTGTTCGTGTCCTAAGCTGGGCCTGATAGGGCCAAATTGAATATGGTTAGCGCATTAAGCCCAAGCCCCGGGTTTTCGAACCGGATGATCTGGCCAAAGCGGGCCTCACACGCATGTCTGGGGCGGCATTTAAGCGAGAGTCCCTTTTGGTTCAACCCCCAAAAGGCCCAACACGAAGGCAATCATCGCCCTAATACGCCACTTTTGAGTTGTCCTGATAGAGATAGACCAAATCAAGCAACAGCACCCTTTCGTCGATCAGGTTATAGTAAAGGTCAAAGCGTTGCTGCTCTGAAATCTCTTCGCCTGCCGCCACCAATGCCAATAGCTGGCGATTCAAGTCCCAGATTTGTCCTATCTCGGCCAGCGTGTTGACCAAGCCAGGTGTTTCGGGCGGCAGAATGCCCATGGCAGCATACCCATCTGAAAGCGCCTTCAAGCTGCCCTCATAATCCTGCATTTCCTGCTTGAGATTGGCCGCAATTACGGGATCCAGGTCACTGGACCAAAGCTGACATGCCTTCAATGCCATACCCTGATTGAGTGCAGTCATACGGCCCGCGAGGTTGATCGACATCACGTCGCGCGACAGGATTTCAGCCGAGTTTGAGTATTGCGCATCAAGGGTGGTCAACAGCGCATAGCTTGTATCAAATAGGTCCTCTGCGGCTGCAACGATCTGGTTCGCATCTTGTTGCTGAGAAGGGTCTGAAAGCAGACGGCGACTTGCCGCATGAATTGGCGCCCAATCGCTACGAAGCTGTTCGATCTCTGTAATTGTCTTGCGACGGGTCTCTGGTGCTATGACACCCCAGAAAATATCACCGTTTAGCAGCGCATCCAGTAACTCGGTTGTCTGGTCAACGCCAGTGGACAACAGGTCTCTTGCATCCTCGGCGTTGACATCTTGATAAAGATGGCACGCCGCAGCAGGTATTTCTTGGGTCAAAGAACGCAGCACTCCGGCGACGGCCAAACGGTTTGCCACACCCGTATCCTGAATGATTGATGGGGTATCACCTGCTGTGGTGGTTGTGCCAAAGGGGGTTTCGGCATGCAAACCGCCCATTTGCATGCTCAGGATACCCGTCAGAAGACCGGTGCAAAAAAAGGAAGATACTCTCATAATCTGGTGCCACTCTTGTGTCGGCCGCCACCCGCCGCCTACCTAGTACAAATGTTGGCATCCTGCGTATGACATGGATCAAGTAGCGGTGGTTTTTTGATTTCACCGCCAGGGGCGCCGGGCAAAAAGCACCTATCTATCCCGAAACTGCGCTTCGCGCTTCTCGGTAAATGCCGCCATGCCTTCACTTTGATCTTCGGTCGCAAAGAGCGAATGGAACAAGCGCCGCTCATAGTTCAGGCCCTCGGCCAAAGTGGTTTCATACGCGCGATCAACGGCATCTTTGGCGGCGATGGTTGCGATCAAAGACTTTTCGCTGATCTTTTCAGCAGCCGCCTTTGCCTCGGCCAACAGTTTCTTGGTTGGCACGACGCGGCTGACCAACCCGCTGGCTTCCGCCTCTGCCGCATCCATGAAGCGACCAGTCAGATGCATATCCATCGATTTTGCCTTGCCCACAAAGCGCGTCAGACGTTGAGTGCCACCAAGCCCTGCGATCACACCAAGGTTGATCTCTGGCTGCCCAAATTTGGCGTTATCGGCCGCAATAATGAAGTCACACATCATTGCCAACTCGCAACCACCGCCCAGCGCATAGCCTGCAACAGCTGCGATGATGGGTTTGCGGGTCCGGTTGAACCGATCCGTCTCGTTCTCGAAAAACCGCTGAGTGTACATCTCAACGAACGATTTGTTGGCCATCTCGGAAATGTCGGCGCCTGCGGCGAAGGCTTTCTCGGACCCGGTGACAATGATACAGCGTACTTTGTCGCTGGCGTCTGCGTCTTCCAGCGCGGTGCAGAGTTCGCCCAGCAGTTTGCTGTTCAGCGCATTCATTGCATCTGGTCGGTTAAGTGTGATCGTTGCGACATAGTCGCTGATGTCGACGATAATTGTTTCAAAGGCCATGCTGCCGTCCCTGTTGCCGCTGGTCAGACCCCAAGGGTTAGCAAAGCGTGGCTGCGGATCAAGCTATCTTTGGCATTGCGGACAAAAGAAAGATGAGCGTCCGGATTGCACGATTCGGGTGATTGTCCTGTCGCATCCGGGGGTTACACAAGGTTCGCCTTCGCGGTCGTAGACCTGAAAAACATGCTGAAAATAGCCCAATTCGCCGTCAGACTGACGATAATCGCGCAAAGAGGATCCGCCAGCAGCGATCGCCTCGGACAAAACGTCGCGAATAAGCGGCACAAGAGTTGCAACACGTGCGGCACTGATCCGCCCCGCCTTACGCGCAGGGTGAATGCCTGCACGGAATAGCACCTCGCAAACGTAGATATTGCCAAGGCCCGACACGATGCGCTGATCCAAAAGCGCCGATTTGATCGGCGTATTGCGCCCTTTCAACCGTTCGATCAGATAGCCTTCGTTAAACGCATTGCCCAACGGTTCTGGGCCCAGATCGCGGATCAGCCAGTGATCATCCTGTGCGGCGGTCTCCATCAGATCCATCGCACCAAAGCGCCGCGCGTCGTTGAAAGTAATGCGCACGCCATTATCCATCTGGAAAACCACATGGTCATGCTTCGCGGGCACTGGATGAGGATGATGGAAATCGCCGACCCTATGGCCAGATATCAACATACGGCCCGACATGCCCAAATGAATCAGCAGCGTCTCCGCACTATCCATATCAACGAGGATGTATTTTGAGCGGCGGCGCAAACCAAGCACCCGCTTACCAGTCAACCGCTCGGCCATTCGGTCCGGGAAGGGCCACCGCAGATCCGGGCGGTTCACGTCAGCCTTTGCGATGACGTGGCCTTCCATCACCGGCGCGATACCGGCTTTGACAGTCTCAACTTCAGGTAACTCAGGCATTGTCCCCTGTCACTATCTGCAATCGGACCCGCCGCCTAGAGACAATCCCACGTTCCGTGGCACATTGACAGTTTGTCTATCTGGCCTCTTGGGTATAACCCCTAGCGGGACAGTATTCAGGCGAAAGCATGACATGACCGATAAGTCCGATCCGACGACCCACTTCGGGTTTGAAACCGTCCGCGAAGATGAAAAAGCGGGCCGCGTGCAAGGCGTGTTTTCATCGGTCGCCAGCAAGTATGACATTATGAATGATGTGATGTCCGGCGGTGTGCACCGAATCTGGAAGGACGCGATGATGGATTGGTTGGCCCCGCGCCCCGGCCAGCGATTGCTGGATGTGGCAGGTGGGACAGGCGACATCTCATTCCGGTTTCTGAAACGTGCGGGGCATGGCCATGCTACTGTTCTGGATCTGACCGAGCCGATGCTGGTTGAGGGCCGCAAACGCGCCGAGGCCGCGCGTATGTCCGACAGCCTGGACTGGGTTGTCGGCGATGCCATGGCGCTACCGTTCGAGGCCAACAGTTTTGACGTCTACACAATCAGCTTTGGCATTCGCAATGTGACACGCCCACAAGACGCATTAAACGAAGCCTACCGTGTCTTGAAACCGGGCGGTCGTTTGATGGTGCTGGAATTCAGTCAACTGCCAAACCCGATGATGCAGGCCGCTTATGACGCCTATTCCTTCAACGTGATCCCGCGCATGGGGCAGATCATTGCTTTACGACCGAGACAGCTATCAATATTTGGTCGAATCGATCCGCAAATTTCCTGATCAGGATACGTTCCTTGGGATGGTCCGCGATGCAGGGTTCGGAAATGCCAAGTACCGCAATCTGACTATGGGTGTGGCCGCACTCCATTCAGGGTGGAAGCTCTAACATGCGCGGCCCGCACAATATTATCCGCCTGATCCGCACAGGCGCGACTTTGGAACGCACGGGTGCGATGAAGGTTGTGCTGGATGCGTTTGATGCAGGGCCGCTGCTGCGCATCGTTTTCCGCACACTCGTCTGGCCGTTCCAGTGGCTTGGGTACAAAGGCGATGTGACAATGCCGCCTGCGGTGCGCGCACTGACTGCCTTGGGCCCCGCCTATATCAAGTTTGGTCAGGTGCTTTCGACCCGTCCAGACGTGGTAGGGGATGAACTGGCCGTGCAACTGCGGGTGTTGCAGGACAAGCTGCCCCCGTTTTCAATGGCGGAGGCCAAGAAGACGATCCAGTCTGAACTCGGCAGTTCCTTTGATCAGCTGTTTTCGTCGTTTTCTGAACCGGTCGCCGCGGCATCGCTGGCTCAGGTCCACAAGGCGCATCTGGCCGAAAGCGGCGAAGCGGTCGCCGTAAAAATCCTGCGTCCCGGGATCGAACGGGCATTTCGCACCGATATTGATGCGTTCTACTTTGCTGCACGCACAATCGAAGTCCTGTCGCCCGCGTCGCGCCGTCTGCGCCCAATGGATGTGATCACGCATTTCGAAGGCGTCGTGATGGGTGAGCTGGATTTGCGGTTGGAAAGCTCGGCTGCGGCCGAATTTGCTGCCAATACCGAATCTGATGCCGGTTTTCAGGTGCCTAAAGTGCGCTGGCACCTGTCAAGCCGCCGCGTCATGACGATGGATTGGGCCGAAGGCACCAATATTGGCATCAATGACGCGCTGGACGCTGCCGGACACGACCGCGTTGAATTGGCGACCCGGGTCTTGCAGCTTTTCCTGAACCATGCGCTGCGCGACGGTTACTTCCACGGTGATATGCATCAGGGCAACCTCAAGGTCGCTGCGAACGGAGACGTCATCGCCTATGACTTCGGGATCATGGGACGAATTGATGAGTATACCCGCCGCGTTTATGCCGAAATTTTATTTGGCTTCATCCGCAAGGACTATCAGCGTGTGGCCGAAGTGCATTTTGAGGCAGGCTATGTGCCCGCTGACCAAGACGTTGACGAATTCGCGCGCGCGCTGCGCGCCGTAGGCGAGCCGATTTTTGGCATGGACGCCAGCCGCATTTCGATGGCCCGTTTGCTAAGCTACTTGTTCGAAGTCACTGAACGGTTCGGTATGGAAACCCGGACAGAGCTGATTTTGCTACAACGCACGATGGTAGTGGTTGAGGGCGTCGCGCGGTCGCTGGACCCGCATATGAACATCTGGCAGGCCGCAAAACCGGTTGTTGAAGATTACATCAAGCAAAGCATCGGACCCAAAGCGCTCCTGCGTGACCTTCAGAAAACTGCCATGATCCTTGCACGATTTGGTCCGCAGCTGCCGCGACTGGCCGAGGATGCACTGATCCGCCTGAACAACCCGCCGCCGCCGCCAAAACCGCAACGGCGCATTGCGCGCTTGTCATGGATGGCCCTGGGCGGTGCGTTAGTGGGTGCGGCCGTATGGATCAGTACGTTCTTTTAACCGTTCCCATCGCGCAAGGCCGTGACCCAATCACTTGCAACATTCACACCGCCATCAAGCACCAGAATTGTCCTGCCATAGTCCAGCCGCACCTCATTCACAGTGCTATAGGTCTCAACCGGGATTTGGGCGACAACCTCGTCATTGGATTTTGCAACGACCTCGAATTGATAGACCCCAGCGGCAAAAGGTGTGCCGTCAGGACCAGTGCCTAAGCCCATTCCAGAGTCTCTGCACCCGGCGCAATCTCGCTGCGCTGCACTTCATCGCCAGCCTCATTGCGCACCACAAGCTCGGCCGAGTCTGCGGCGACATTCTGTATCGGCAGCAATGTAAGAGGTTGGCCATCAAAGTACGCAGGCGCGCCTGATCGCACCTCCTTGCCAACAAGCGCGGCCATATCAACCAGGCCGCCCGTACTCATCTGGACGACCATCGATGTCAGCAGATCATTTGTCAAAACGGCCTGTTCAACCCCAGAGAACGTCGCCAGTTGCGTGGCATAATCGGTTGAATCGACAGGGTTGAGCGGGTCTTGATACTGCATTTGTGCCGTCAACATCCTCAAAAATACCTCAAAGTCAGAGCTGATTTGTGCCGATGCCCCGGATGCAGCAGATGCTTGCGCCGTCGCAGCCTGTTGAAAGGGTTGTGTGATTTCCATATCCGCTCCTTAAATGCGTATGTCCAGGCCAGCAGTAGGAGGTCCCGGTGGTATGTTAGCGATCTCAGACACCTCCTCCTGAACGTTGCGGCCAGTGGTCTCTTCCATCAGCGGTTCTTCAGGCCGGGCCTGCCCCTGCTGCTCGCCGAATGAGAACGAAATTGAGGTATAGCCCAATTGACGGAACTCTTGCGCCAGAAGATCCATATGACGGCGCAGCAAGTCCTGCGTTTCAGGCCGTTCGGCCGTGACGTTCAGGACGATTGCTCCATCCGCTGCTGACAGGCTGAGCCTGACGCGTCCCAATTCCTCGGGGTTCAGGGCGATCTCTGTAGTTTTGCCGGGCGTACTGGTCACGGCAAGAGCAACCTGCGCAGCAACGTGACGCGCCGCATCCGGCGTGACCACAGCAGCTGGCGAGGTTTGCATGGTCGCCACCCCCGCCTGTCGCTCAAGCGGTGCGGAGGTAATCGTGACCTCGCTCAGGCTGGCCTTGACCACCTTTTCAGCAGTGTCGCGCGAAGGCTGGGCTGCCGCTTGCGCCAGTGCGACCGCCGGAGGTTGCGCTGGCGCAAGGGACGATGCCGCAGGTTTCGTAGCGAGAGGCGGTGCCGGCGTACTGGCCGGGTCTTCGCGTCGCGTTTTCGGTGTTGGACCCTGTGGTGTGGCAATCACGGCGGTGGAGTGAGCCTCCTTGCCGGGCAGGGTTGAATTGGTCTTTTCCCCTGGCAGTGTCGCGGGCGGCTGTGATACATTGACATCCGCCTTGGGCGCCCCTTGCACTGACGCCATATCTGGCTTTGAGCTACCTGCTGGCGGGGTCTGCGGCAATTTCCCTTCCATAACTGACTGGGCGATCGTGGGGCGTTGCACCTTGCCTTCCGTCACTGCCAAATCAGGCCCATCACCCTTTGTCGTTCCCGCCGTCTTTGCATTCGGAACGCTATCCGCGTCGGTAGGAGCAGTTGTACGCACCAAAGGGTCCGCTTGCTTTGCATCAGTCGGAACGTTTGTCGCGTCCGCACCCCGCTTTGGCAGCTTTGGGGAATCTGCAAGGGCGCTGCTGCAACTTTCGTATCTGCTTGGGTTGTTTTCTGATCAACCGTTGCTGCGGCGAACTCGACAAGCTCTGCATCCGTTTCAAGCGCACGGCCATCTGTGGCCCCTTTTGAGGTCAGTGGTTGATCTTCCGCCGGAAGATCTGCATCCGTCATCAGTTCACCAAAAGTCGTTGCCTCTGCGCTATCTGCCGCAGGGTCTGTTTTAGGAACGGTTTTTCCGGCACCTGCGGCCGGTTCTGCAAGGATCTGAGGAATCATCGGTTCTCCGATTGGCTTTGTCTGCGCCCCTGTTTGACCGAAAAAACTTACTGAATGTTTAGGACTATCGGTCAATCTGACTCGATCACGAACCGGAGAATCCGATGACCACAATCCCTGACCTGCCGCCACCCCGCCCGGCCACTGCGCTGCCCGACTATATACAGACAGATACGAAACTGCGTGATGCCGCACAGAAAATGGAGGCTACTTTTCTGGCAGAGATGTTGAAATCTGCAGGTGTTGGTGCACCGCGCGAATCCTTCGGCGGCGGCGCGGGTGAGGAACATTTCTCTTCATTCCTACGCGATGCGCAGGCCGAAGAAATGGTTAGGACCGGCGGCATCGGCCTAGCCGAGGCGCTTTTTGAAGCCATGAAGGTGCGTAGCCTTGCTTGAACCAGTCATTGCCAAGCTTCATCAGGTCCTTGATCAGGAAAAACAGGCGCTGATAGCAGCGGATTTTGACCCCTTGGCCGATCTTTTGCAGCAAAAGGAGCAGCTGCTTACGTATCTGACGCAGTCTGACACAGAGAAAGATCTGCTGCGCCCGATCCGAAAGAAAATGGACGAAAATCAATCACTGCTGGCAGCGGCAATCAAAGGTGTCGCTGCTGCTGGTGAGCGGTTGCAAGCCCTTAACAACGTTCAGAAGGGTCTGAGCGTTTATGACCCTTCGGGTCGGGTCGAGCTCGTTCGCAAACACCGAAACAACCTGGAAAAGAAGGCATAAATTCACTCAAATTCTCTGTATTTGATTTGCCTCAATTAACACGTTGTTCAGGCTGGATTGGTTTACGTACCAGCACCGCCATAACGGCACATCGACACAAGGTGATCGATGGTTTCGTCAGAAAGACGCTTCAAACCGCAGCAAATCTGCGGGTTTTCCTACCAACCCGGTGCAAAGCGCCATACATAAGGGCCATAAAACATGTCCAGTATTCTGACTAACAACAGCGCGATGGTTGCGCTGCAAACCCTAAAATCCATCAACAATGACCTGTCCAAAACCCAGTCGATGATCTCGACAGGTAAAGAAGTTGCATCGGCCAAGGACAACTCGGCTGTCTGGGCGATTTCGAAAGTAATGGAATCCGACGTCAAGGGCTTCAAGGCGATCTCTGAAAGCCTTTCTTTGGGTGAATCATCCGTCGCAGTGGCCCGAAACGGTGCCGAAACGGTGACCGACCTCTTGAACGACATGAAAGAGAAGATCGTCGCGGCGCAGGGCGAAAACGTCGACCGAACAAAACTGCAGGCTGATGTCGAAGCGATCGCTGACCAGATTGCTTCGGTCGTGGGTGCGGCACAGTTTAACGGCCTGAATATGCTGACCGGCACCGACAGCGTTAACATCCTCTCCTCACTTGATCGCTCGAGCGATGGCACAGTGACCTCGGCCAACATTTCGGTCGGTCGCCAGGATCTGAGCACTGATGCGGGTGTCTTTGGCACCGGTGCACCGCTTGGGGCCAATGTCACAACGACTTTGGGTGGTAACCTTGCTGCTGATGGTACGGGTGACGCGTTCTCGAACGGTGCAAACGTTCTGGAAGCCACTGTTGCCGGTACGATTGTCGCGGGTCAAACCTACAACTTCCAGATTGCTGGCGAAACGGTTAGCTTCACCACTACAACGACAAATACTGATGATCTGGCAGACGGGCTGACAGCAGCAATCAACGCCGCAGGCATCGAGGATATCAGCGCTACGGTTAACGCATCCGTTATTAGCATTAACTCGACGTCGAAGTTTGGTGATGTGGAGGTCAACACAAGCGGCAACGGTGCTGCAACCTTTGCCCTGGAAGCAAATGGCGTGACAGCAACGGCCGCGACGACCAATACGCAGACGATCAATGCACGCGCATCCGAGCTGGAATTCTCAACCACTGCAGGTGTTGCCGAAGGTGACGGCTATCGCGCGACGATCGGTGGCGTGAGCTATGACTATATTGCCGGTCCGGGTGAAACGTTTGAGGATGTTGCACGCGGTCTGAAAACTGTCATCGATGGTGCTGGTATTGAGAATATCTCTACAAACGTGCGACAGGATGAAACATCCGGAGCGTGGGTTTTACAGATCGACAATGATGGTGCCGCACAAACACTGACCGATGATGGTGCCGCCGGTGGTACTGCGACGGGCGGTCTTGTCGGCCTTGATAAGCTGGATGTGACAACCGATGAGGGTACTGAAGCAGCTTTGGCCAACATCGAAACCTACATCAACACCACCATCGATGCTGCAGCTGATTTTGGTTCCAGCCAAGGTCGGATTGAAACGCAGTCCGACTTCATCTCAAAACTGACAGATCTGTTGAAATCCGGTATCGGCGCGCTGGTTGATGCCGACCTCGAAGAAACCTCAGCCCGTTTGCAGGCGCTGCAGGTGCAACAGCAGCTGGGCGTTCAGTCCCTGTCGATTGCCAACCAGGCACCGCAGACAATCTTGTCGCTGTTCCGATAAAAATAAGCGGTGGCGCCAAGGGTTTGGTGCCACCCTTTTCAAGGTCGCGATAAAATCGGGCCTCGTTCTACATTGCGCCGGAAAGGATTACGCGTGAACGTAACTGAACAAGCAAGGCAAGCCTATGCCCCGACCCAATTTGCTGTCCGCACCACCCGATCGGTCGAAGCACAACTGATTACGCAGATCACATCGCGTCTCCAGCGGCTCAGCAAGATGCCAACCCCTGATTTTCCAAAACTGGTAGCCGCGATCCACGATAACCGCCGAATGTGGACGACAATGGCAGTCGACGTCGCAGACAAGGGCAACGCCCTACCCAAGGAACTGCGTGCCCAGATTTTTTACTTGGCTGAGTTCACAGATCATCACAGCCAGCAAGTTATTCGCGGCAAAGCCACCCCAACTGCGCTGATTGATATCAATATGGCTGTGCTTAAGGGTCTTAACGGACAGGATGCCTCCTGATGTCTGGCCTTGTCCTCAAACTGAACCCCAGAGAGCGCGTGCTGGTCAACGGCGCCGTTATCGAGAATGGCGATCGCCGCAGTCGCTTATCGATCCTGACACCCAATGCAAACATCCTGCGCCTGCGCGACGCGATCCGCCCGGACGAGGTGAACACCCCAGTTCGACGTGTCTGCTATATTGCACAGTTGGTCCTGTCTGGTGATGTCGCTGAAGATGACGCCAAACACCAAATTCTGCGCGGCATCGAACAACTGAGCCAGGCACTGCGTGACGATGACAGCCGCACACATCTTGATTGTGCAACAGACGCAGTGACGCGACGCGACTTTTATCGCACCCTCAAAGCATTGCGTAACCTGCTACCGCGGGAGGCCCGCTTGCTTGGGACGGCTTCGCAATGACGTTTGAACCGGTTCTCCCTTTTCAGGGCTATATTGGTTGGCGCTTTCTCGAACGCACAGCCGAAGCCCAGCAAACCGCTTTTTCGCAAAGCGCACCTGTTCAGCGGGCCACAGACTACTTTCGCGAGAATATCGGCGACATCCGTACCGCCAGTGATCTGGTCAATGACCGACAGCTTTTGTCGGTCGCACTTGGTGCTTTTGGTCTGGATGACGACATCAACAATCGTGCATTCATCCAAAAGGTTCTGGAGGATGGGACATTAGCACAAGATGCGCTTGCCAATCGTCTGGCGGACAATCGCTATGCCGATTTCAGCCGCGCCTTCGGATTTGGCGACAGCCCGGTACCGCGAACAGTGCTTAGCACCCTGCCAACAGAAATCATTAACCGCTATGAAACCCAGCAGTTCGCCCGTGCTGTTGGCGAGCAAAACAACGACCTGCGCCTCGCACTTAACGTGAACGCAGGCATATCAGACATAATTGCTCGCAATTCGACCAATGATGGCAGATGGTTCTCGATCATGGGCAATGCACCACTGCGCGAGGTGTTTCAAACGGCCCTTGGCTTGCCAAGCAGTCTTGCAGGCATCGACATCGACAAGCAGCGAGAGGTCTTTCAGGAGCGAGCCCAGGCCGTTTTCGGGACCGATGACATTGCAGAGATCGCAACGCCGGAACAAGAAGAGAAACTCATCCGTCTGTTCACGATCAGATCAGAGGCTGGCAATCTGGCTGCCACCTCTTCCTCAGCGGCAGCCCTTACGCTCTTGCAGTCAACACCCCGTCTCTTCCCCTAAAAGCCAGCTCCATCTTGCCGCATTGGCGAAGATGCGATTGCCTGCCGCAGTTTCGCAAAATGTGCCATTGTGCCACGCGTGTCCTTGATTGTCAGAAAGTCCTCAAGCGCAGGGTGTGCGGCGATCGCGGCATCCAGCGTTGGGTCCGACCCCGCCACATAGAGACCTGCCTGTACCATCATTTCCGACCGGGAATATGTTCCCAAAAGACTGCGTGCTTTGGAGATGATTTCATTTTCTTTTTCGTTGGCTGCGTCCGGCAAGGCACGTGACACCGACCGCACCACGTCGACCGCCGGAAATCGCCCTCGTTCAGCGATTTCGCGATCCAGCACGATATGACCGTCCAATACGCCGCGCAGCATGTCCGCAACCGGCTCGTCCATGTCAGAGCCCGCGACCAGAACCGAAAAGACGGCAGTGATATCGCCTGAACCGCTTACCCCGGCCCGGCGCGTTCGCATAAACGCGCGATCGCGGGCCCAGTTGATGCAGGGTAACCGCGCAGGTTCGCGCTTTCGCCGCTGGCCACCGCAAGTTCGCGATGGGCCTCACAAAAACGGGTAACCGAATCGATCAAAAGCAGGACATGCAGCCCGGCATCACGAAATGATTCCGCCACAGCCATGGCCGACAATGCGCAACGGCGGCGGACCTGCGGCCCGGTGTCAGAGGTCGCCGCAACAACGACAGCCCTAGACATGCCTTCAGGACCCAATACATCCTGCACGAAATGTCCTACTTCGCGGCCCCGTTCGCCGACCAAAGCAATAACGATAACATCGGCTTGCACCCCGCGCGCCAAATCGGCGAGCAAAGTTGATTTGCCAACCCCGGACCCCGCAAAAAGCCCCACGCGCTGACCGTGCACTAAGGGCAACAAGGTGTTGAACACGGCCAAACCTGTCTCCAGTCGCGTACCCAACCCCCGCCTTTCATGCGAGGATGGCGGCTGCGCATTCAGGTCGCCTTCTTGTGTGCCTGGTAAGATAGGTTTGCCATCCAACGGTCTGCCATCAGGGTCAATCACCCGTCCGATCCAACCCGCATGTGGTGCAAAACAGGGCGCCCGTTTGAACGCTACGGGATCATTGATTGACACTCCATCCGTTGCGCCATCAATCAGCAAGTAAGCGCCAGCCTGATCGAGTTTTACCACCTCTGCCAAGCGTTCGCCCATCGCCGTATGCAAGGTAGCCCGATCACCCACCCGCGTCTCACCCTGAATACAGGTCGCATGGATCGTCCCGGCTGACACCCCAATCACATGCCCCGCGGTGTGAATATACGTCAGTTCATCCACCGCACGGCGCATCTGCTCAAGAAGGTTTTCTTGCATTCACGGGATCCATTTAAATGCCACACACTTCTTTTTAAGGAATCACCCTTAATCCTTCGTTGAGAGCAACCGAGGGAGAATCCCCGATGTATAATTCTTTGGATTTATTCCAAACGGCTGGCGCAATGGCGCGACACGCCGGTGCCAGACAAGCGGTGGTCGCGCGCAACATTGCAAATGCAGACACGCCAGGCTTTCAGGCCCAGGCGATCGCGCCATTCAGAGATGTCTACCATGAAAGCAGCGCGATAAACATGCGCGCCACACGCCCTGGCCATATCAGCGGCGGCGATACCCCGCTACAAACTCAACTACAGCAATCACCGGTGGGAAACCCGTCCCCAAATGGCAATACGGTCTCGCTTGAGGACGAAATGCTGCACAGCGTCGAAGTGGCCCGCGAACATAGCCGCGCGCTTACGGTCTACCGGCATGCAATGACGGTGCTGCGGACCAGCCTTGGCAGGGGTTAGGGGGCACCATGACTGACTTTAGCGACGCCATTTCAGTGGCAACCAGCGGGATGAAAGCACAAGCTAGCAGGCTGCGCCATGTCTCGGAAAACATAGCCAATACAGATACACCGGGGTACCGGCGCAAGGCGATCACCTTTGAAGAAATGGTGACACAAGGCCGGACAACCGGGGCAGTGGAAACGGGCCAGTTACGGCTGGATCAGACCGAACTCAAGCGTATCTACGATCCCTCTCACCCGTTGGCCGATGATACTGGCCACTACGACGGATCCAACGTCAACCTGTTGATCGAGATCGCGGACGCCCGCGAAGCGCAGCGCAGTTATGAAGCCAACCTCAAAATGTTTGATCAGGTGCGGCAGATGTCGTCCGCGCTCATGGATCTACTACGCAAATAAGGACCACAAACCATGGATATCAGTGCACTTGTCGCCCAGAGTTACACCGCCAGCAAGGCAGCCACCGCACCCGAAGCAGACGGCGGCGGCAACGCATTCAGAGCAGCTGCCGACAGTTTTGCTGCGACGCTGCAAACCAGCGAAAACACAGCAATGCAAGCAATGACAAGCGGGGCTGACCCGCACGCATTGGTAGAGGCATTGGCCCAGACAGAGCTTGCCGTGCAGACAGCGGTCACTGTCCGGGACCGGGTGGTCGAGGCGTATCAAGAAATTCTACGGATGCCCGTCTGATGACCGAAGCAGTGTTCTATGACACTTTGCGACAGGGACTTTGGGTCGCCTTTGTGATCTCAATCCCGATTTTGTCGGTGGCGCTGGCATCCGGCCTGCTGGTGGGCCTGTTTCAGGCACTGACATCGATTCAGGAAATGACGTTGACCTTTGTGCCAAAACTGGCGGCGATCATCGCCGTGTTCTGGATCACGATGGCCTTTATGTCAGAGAAACTGGTCGCCTTGTTTCAGGGCGTATTGGTTCCCATCATTGCCGGAGGGGCCTGATGGACAACGCATCCTATACCGCCCTGACCCGGCAGTCAGGTTTGTTGAGCGAAATGCAAACCTTGGCAAACAACATTGCCAATGCCTCAACCACTGGCTTTCGGGCGGAAGGCGTTTTATTCGCCGAACACGTCAAGGCAGTAGGGCCGGACGCACCTTCGCTGTCGATGGCCACGGCGAATGTACGCAATACGGTGATGACTCAAGGCGCGCTGGCACAAACCGGCGGCACCTTTGATCTGGCAATTGAAGGCGACGGGTTTTTCTTGATTGACACACCAGGTGGCCCACGGCTGACCCGCGCGGGCGCCTTTGGCCCCAATGAGAATGGTGATCTCGTGACGGCTGATGGGCACACTGTACTGGACGCCGGCGGGGCGCCGGTTTTTGTACCCCAAGGGTTGGGCCAGATCGGGATCGGACCCGATGGCACAATCAGCGCAGGTGGACAACCAATTGGCCAAGTTGGTCTGGTTGTGCCCACCGACCCACTACAAATGGTCCGCGAAGGCGGCGTGATGTTTGACGCCCGTGGTGGTTTTGAAGCGGCACCCGACGGGCGCATGCTGCAAGGGTTTTTGGAAGGATCAAATGTGAACCCGATCCTGCAAATCGGCCGCATGATCGAGGTGCAGCGCGCCTATGAACTGGGTCAAAGTTTTTTAGACAAAGAGGATGAGCGCATTCGCAGTGTCATCCAAGCTATCCGCACATAAAGGAGACGACACATGCGCGCACTCAAGATCGCGGCGGCCGGGATGACCGCCCAACAAATGCGGGTCGAGGTGATTTCCAACAACCTCGCGAATATGAACACGACCGGATACAATGCCCGGCGCGCAGAATTTGCTGACCTACACTATCAACAGATGGTGCGACCCGGCACGATCAATGCCTCAGATGGTACGGTTTTGCCGACGGGGATTCAGCTAGGATTGGGCGTCCGGCCCAGTGCCGTTTCAGTGATGCTGAGCCAAGGGTCACTGGGGGCTACCGGCGGCGATCTGGACCTCGCGATTGAGGGGGATGGCTATCTTGAGGTGACACTGCCATCGGGAGCGTCGGCCTATACCCGTGATGGGGCGCTCAAGCTGACAGGCGATGGTCTGATTGTGACATCAGATGGCTATCCTGTTGTGCCTGACCTGACAATCCCACGCGATACGCGATCACTATCGATCAATGCCGAAGGCGAGGTTTACGGCTATTTCATTGATCAAATCGAACCGCAACTTCTGGGGCAATTCAGCTTGGCTGGATTCACAAACCCCAAGGGGTTGGAGGCGATTGGATCAAACCTGTTTTTGGAAACACCGGCCTCTGGCCCATCCGTCGTCAGCACACCGGGGGAGGACGGATTAGGCGTTTTGCGGCAAGGCTATCTTGAAGACAGCTCGGTCGATCCGGTTCGCGAAGTGACCGACCTGATCGAGGCGCAGCGCGGGTATGAATTGAACTCCAAGGTGATTACTGCCGCAGACCAGATGCTAAGCGCGATGGTGCAGCTGCGATGATGCGTTTGCTGCTTGCCCTCCTGCTGGCTGTATCTCCGGCGGCCGCTGAGACAGTTGTCGCAGCCCGAACGATACGGGCACAATCGGTGATTACGGTCGATGATGTCATCATAGAAGGTGAGGCAACAGCAGCAGCAATCGAAGCTGCACGGAATATCATCGGCATGGAGGCACGCGTCGCCCTATTTGCCGGGCGCCCTATTCGACCCGGCGATGTTGCCCGGCCTTACAGTAGTTGAACGCAACCAGATCGTTCCGCTGCTTTTTGAAAAGAATGGGCTGATCATTTCCACCGATGGGCGTGCGCTAGGCCGGGCCGGGCCGGGCGATACGATCCGTGTGATGAACATCGGATCACGTACCACCGTTTCTGCAACAATCGGCAATGATGGTGTGGCCTATGTACAAAGGTAAACTAATTGCAGCAGTGTTCTTAATGCTCATCTCGGGGTGCGGGGTGCGCGAAATTGGCTCGCCTCCGCGCTTTTCACCGCCAGCCCAAAACACGGAGCGGGCAGCGATGCTAAACCCTAGTATGCCAACACCAATTGCGGCCAGCGCGCTGGGGCCGTCATCCCATGCTTCGCTCTGGACCGGCGCACGCGGATCGTTGCTGGGTGATCGTCGCGCGATGCAGCGCGGCGACATCATGACCGTCGTTATCGAAATTGATGACCGCGCGGAAATCTCGAATTCCAGCGACAGATCACGGTCGGCATCGCAGCAGGCGGGCGTCCCGCAGTTGTTTGGCATTCCGCAGCGCATCGACAATGCCTTGCCCGATGGTGCATCATCGGCCGCACTTGTGGACCTCAATTCGCAAAGCTCCGCATCAGGCGACGGTTCGGTACGGCGCAACGAACGGCTGACACTGCGGGTGGCCGTAACGATCACGGATGTGCTGCCCAATGGGGTGTTGGCCATCGTTGGCCAACAGGAAGTGCGGGTTAACTTTGAGCTGCGCGAGTTGATCGTCACCGGCTACGTCCGGCCAGAGGATATTACACGTCAAAACGAAATCACCTATGACAAGATCGCCTCGGCGCGGATTTCATATGGTGGGCGCGGCCAGATCACGAACATGCAACAACCGCGGCTTGGTCACCAAGTTCTTGAATCTGTTTTTCCATTTTAGACGAAAGCAGGCCCTGTGATGAAAGCTCTTTTACTCCCTGTAATACTGTTGCTTGCTTACACAGGTGCCGGGGTTGGTGCCGGTCTGTTTTTGATGCCTGAACCGGCAGAGGAGGTGGCCGAAGACATACATAATTGCCCGCCACCTGATACCGCATTGGATGCAACGGTCGTGGCGGCCCCAATCGAAGTCGCGCCAGAGCGTGAATACGCTAAACTGAACAACCAGTTTATCATCCCTGTCATCGAGGATGAACGGGTGTCAGCCCTTGTTGTCATGTCGCTCAACCTCGAGGTCACAGTAGGCAGCCGTACGGCCATTTTTGCGGCAGAGCCAAAACTGCGTGATCGCTTTCTTCAGGTCATGTTCGATCATGCAAACAATGGTGGCTTCTCAGGGAACTTTACCACTGGTACAAAAATGCGCGCGCTTCGCAATGAACTGTTGCGGGTCGCACAAGACGTCAGCGGCAGCCGGGTAACCGACGTTCTGGTGATTGATCTGGTACGTCAGGATTCGTAATGCGCCCGGCGCGCAATGGTCATCTGCTCCGATTGCTGAAACACTTTATGAACCTGCCGTGCCGCCTGATCCCGACCAAAAGACCGACGTAGCATGGCGGTCAGCTCCACTTTTTCAGCAAGCGTTCTGGCCAAGTCCGCCGTGATTGTCGTGTGTCGCTGGTCAATCCAAAGCTGCCAGTTCAGGTCTGCACCTGCCACAGATGCAGCATCGCCACCGTTCTGTGGCGCGCTCAGGCGCTGTCTGCGCTTTTGGGCCAGGTCTTGAAGCGTTTGCCGCAGCTCTGTTTCTTTCCGCAGAACAACGGCAAGCCTGGCTTGGTCTGCCTGTAGGCGCAGATGGGTCAGTTGCTGCAAGCGCTGGATCCTTTTCATCGTCGCATCGCTTTCTTGCGGATCTCTTCTGCAAAGCGAATCGCTGCTGCCACCGCACGGTAATGATGTTGTGATATCTCCTGCCCCAAGGCCACTTCAGCATGAAGCGCGCGCGGGTTGGCGGGTCAGAATGGAGAGGCACCGCGCTCTCGGCTGCGATCTCGCGGATGCGCGCGGCAACCTCATCAACCCCTTTGGCAACACAAGTGGGCGCCATGGCCTGCGACCGGTCCCATTTCAGCGCAATTGCATAATGTGTGGGGTTCACGATGACCACATCCGCCGTCGGTACATCAAGTAACATCTTGTTCGTCGCAATGTCATGCCCGCGCTGCCGCCGTTGTTGTTTGATAAATGGGTCACCCTCAGCTTGTTTCAGCTCATCCATCATTTCCTTGCGGCTCATCCGGTTTTTACGGATGTGTTCGGCGCGTTGCCACAGGAAATCAATGCTGCCCAGGACCAATGCAACCAGCAAGACAATGCCCATCAACGCCAACAGCATGCGGCCCAATTCGGCGATGATCAACCGCGGGGGCAATTGCATACTGCCAATGATCCGCTCAATCTGGCCGACCAGAAAGACCCCCAAAATCACGCAATAGATCGTCAGCTTGGTGCTGCTTTTGGCAAATTCAAACAAGCCTTGCCGTCCAAACTTGTTCTTCACGCCAGATATCGGCGACACCCGGTTAAGCTTGGGGACAAGTTTACTGCCGGTGAACAAGAACCCGCGTTGCAGTATCACACTGACGATTGCAAGCGCGCCCGGAATGATGAACCATGGCGCGACGCCCCAGACAACCGAACGCAAGATCCCTCCGTGCAGCGCAGTGCCACCCCCGCCAAAAGCAAGTGAAGACAGGTCATTGGATTGCTCCAAAAGGACCGACAACGCCGCTGAAAGATCTAACAGGGCGACTGGGCCGATTGTTAACATCACCAACAGCATGCCCGCATAAGCAGCGGCTGTGGTCAGATCGGCAGATCGTGCGATCTCGCCTTTTTTGCGCGCATCATCCAGCTTTTTCTGGCTTGGCTCATATTGTTTATCGCTGTCTTCTTCCTGTTCGCTCATGGCCAGGCACCAAAGGGCATCGCCATGAAATCAGAAAAGGCGGCCAACCAGATCGCCAGCATGATCGGTGCCGTCAGAAAGAACAGCAAAAGGCCACCGGCCGTTAGCGCTAAGCGCACCAACAAAAGACACCATCAGTTGCGGCATCGCCCTGTTAATGACCCCCAACACCACATTGTAAATCAGAGAGGCAATCAGAAAAGGCGCTGCAAGCATGAAACCAAACCAGAACGTTCGTCCAACTTCTGCGACCCCAACTTCAGCCACCAGCCCGCGCTGCAACCCCGCACCGAAAGGGACCAATGTGTAAGTATGGATCATATAGCTGGCCGCCTGAATATGCAGGCCCGCCAATGCCGCAAGCGCGGTCCCTGAAACGACAAGCATATGGCCAATCGCCGCAGCTGCGGATCGACGACCGCTGTCCCGCCAAAGATCTGTGACAGGGATGTGGACTGCGCCGCGATCGAACCTGCAATTTGCAACACAAGGATGAAGAACCGCAAGAAGATGCCAAAGAACAACCCTGTCAACGCCTCCATCGCGAGAATGCCGAAACCGGTTAAAAGGGACGTCGGCACCGTTTCGATATCGGGCGCGACGGCAGGAGCGACAATCACAGTGAACATGACCGCAAGTACCAAACGCACGCGCGTGGGAACCGGCTGATCACCAAAGGCGGGCAAGACGGCCATCACGGCGCCGATCCGCGTGAAGACAGCAAAAAGCGTCCAAAGCGCGGACTGGGAATAGGGAAGCAGTTCCATCACCAGATCCATCAGGCGGGGACCAATCCAACCAGCGCGGGGCGGGCATCAATCCCGATTTCTTCAAATGAAAGGACCGGGTTCATGATGCCCTTGGCTGCCATTACAGTTCGCAAAAAACGGCGGCGGCGCGTAGATGTGACCACTGCAGCATAAGCGCCAGTGTTGGCGGCCTGACCCAGTTTGTCGGCAATGCCATCAGCAAGCTGATTGAAACTATCGGGTGGCAAGGCGACATCACCGCCTCCGCGGTCGGTCCGAATCTCATAGGTGGCAAAAGTGTCTTCCCATTCCGGGGCAAGTTGAATCAGCGGAATCGTGCCATCTGCTCGGCGCATCTTGGCAACCAATTGAAACCCCAAACGTTGGCGCACGTGCTCGGTGATCGCATCTGCACTTTGATACAGCTGACGGCCCTCGGCCACGGCCTCGATAATAAGTGAAAGGTTACGGATCGACACCCGTTCCTCCAGCAATAGACGCAGGACCGACAAAAGGACGTCAACCGGCACTTTGTCAGGCACCAGTTCATCCAGCATCCGCCGGTTTGCATCGGCACGGTCCTGATCGCTCAATCGGGTCATTTCATCAAGTCGCCTGCGCAGAGCTTTGAATGTCAGAAGACGGGCAAAGTTGCGCTTCACGATTTCAAGCAAATGCGTGGCCAATACTTCGGTAAGCTGCACGGTCGTAAGGCCTGCAATCGCCGCCTGCTCCTGATCAGTGGGCGCAATCCATCGGGCTGGCGCGCCATAAACCGGTTCGTTCACCAACTCACCAGCGAGGTCATCAGCATCGTTTTCGTTCATCAGTGCCAAAATCAGATCCGGCTGCAGCCGGTCACGCACTTGTTCGACCCCCTGCACATGCACGACATAGTAGCCAGGCGGCAAGGCAGGGTTATCTGTCAGTCTGATTTCTGGCAGCATCACACCATAATCTGTCGCGACATGATTGCGCATATTCGCAATCCGCGCGTCAAGCCCGGTCCCTGGATCAAGCACCATATCGACTAAATCTGGCGCGAATTCTACGTGGATATCATCCAGATCGAGCATATCGCCCATTGCATTTTGCGGTGACGTAATCTCCGTTGTTGTTTCGGATTCCGGTGGCGGCTCATCCGGAACGCGCGCGGCGCGCGCCATAACAACAGCACAACCACCCAGTGCCACGGCGCCTACAATGAACGGCAGGAACGGCAGGCCCGGCACCAGCGCCAAGAGCCCCATCAAGATGGCAACTGTGGCTAGTGCCGATGGGTGCCGACCCAATTGGGCAACCAATGCGATATCCGTCGCACCTGTCGCACCACCCCGCGCCAGAAGTAATGCAGACGCCACCGATATAACAACAGCAGGTATTTGCGAAACTAATCCATCACCTACGGTCAAAATAGCATATGTTTCGAATGCATGGCCGATCGGCATATCATGCACCATGATCCCGATCAAAAGCCCCATGATCAGGTTCAACGCTGTAATCAACAGCCCTGCAATCGCATCCCCTTTGACGAACTTCGAAGCGCCATCAAGCGAGCCGAAGAACGTCGTTTCGGCCTGTTCACGTTCACGCCTTTCCTTCGCTTCCTGATGGTCGATTGCGCCCGCCGCAACGTCGCTGTCAATGGCCAACTGCTTGCCGGGCATCGCATCCAATGCAAACCGTGCGCCGACTTCTGCCATGCGGGTCGCGCCTTTATTGATCACGACAAAGTTGACGATCAGCAGAACACAAAAGATGACCAGACCTAGGATGACACTGCCACCCATAACAAACATTGCAAATCCTTCGATCACTTCGCCTGCCGCGCTGGTGCCAGTATGCCCTTCGCCAATAATCAGTTTTGTGGATGACACGTTCAGCGAAAGACGCAAGACCAATGAAGCCAGCAGGACGGTCGGAAAGGCCGAAAAATCTAATGGCCGGTCAATGAAAAGTGTTACGGTGAACATCAGGATCGCGAGAGCAAATGACGCTGCCAACCCGATGTCGAGAACCCATGCAGGCATCGGCAAAATCATCATCACGATGACAGCCATCAATGCCACGGCCAGCAGAATGGTCGGTTGAAAGATGCCGCGTAACGAGAAACCAGTCATCTTAGCGCACCACCAGGAAGTGTAGCGGACATGGCACAGCCCAAGGCCAGCACGAATAGGATGGCAAAGCCGCGCGCGCGGTTCATGTATTTGTTCACATCATCATGCTTTTGCATGTCTGGCATTCTGCCTGTCCCGGTTTGGCCTTATACAGGCCCCTAGATTTCTGTCGTATTTTGAATTGCTTTAGAAAAAGTAAGCGCCGCTCAAAAATCGGCTGGGGCCGGGACAGTTTGTAGCAATGCACGGATCGTTTCGCGTGATTGTTCCGCACTTTCAACCAACGCCCGACTGGTCCGCAATGTCGGATTGCCCGCCAAAAGAACATCGGATGGTGGTGGCGAATTTGCCGTAGCAACTTCGGCCTCTGTGTTCAAATCAGGATCAAGCACAGGCCGTTGTTCCAACACTTGACGCATGGCTTGCTCACGCAAGCTCTCTTGCTGCAATCCCAGCAATCCGGCAGTGTCATTTGTCATCACAACCAACGCTTGAGCCGGAAATCTCAACGCAATCAGGCGCGCGCCCACGGCGTTCTGTGTCTCGGTATCATCCTGCGCCATATCCTCGGGCCAGACAAATTCCAGAAAAGCAGCATCTGTCTGCCTTTGTGCAGCCTTCTGAAAGAGACGTGCTCGATATGTGGCCCAATCATCGGGTGACACGTCGCCCACACGCGTTTGCAACAGGTCCCTTGCATCCTCAAATCGATCAACCGAAAGATAAGCGTCAAATTGCGCATCCGCGAGCTGTTCGGTTGTGGGCGCGTCAGCAAGCTCGAAGCGCAGGGCATCCGCCAACAAGAAATCCGCGTCCGAGAATGCGACCCCGCTTGCAGTTCCCTCTTTGAAAAAACGCGTCATAGCCTCCGGATTCGTACGCCGATCATTTCGTGCAAGATCTGTCACCTTTTCAACGGCTTCACTCTCTTCACCCAGCGCGTCAAACAAAGCGGCGTCTGCCAGCGCCAATGCCACATCTTCCCCTGTGGCGGCCGATTGTCGGCCAAGGACTTGCATCGCTTCATCCTCCGCCCCAAGGGATATAAGCGTCTCGGCTAGTCGCGCTGCAATCGGCTCTTGTACATAGGTTGGCAGGGCCCGATACGCCGTGATCACCGCCGTGCGGTCAACCTGTGCGTCCACCGGTGCCTGCGGCTGCGCCAACAGAGCCCAAAGTGCCACTTGAGATGAACAACTAACCTGGCCAGCAAACAGGTCTTGCGCGACGGGCTCCCCGTCTATGATGCGCGCAATAGCCCTCAAATGTATGCGATCGCGCGATTGTGTGCCTTCCAAATCAAGCACTTGTCGCGCCTCGTGACCAAAGCCAAAATAGACATAGAGCTGGGCCAGCTTGCGCACGGCACCTTCCTCTAGCTGGTCAGTTGGCGTCACCAATGCAGCACGCGCCTTGCGCAGCTGTACATGCGGTGGACTATCATCTCCCCATGAAGCCACGTCAAAATCACTATCGGGCAAACAAATCTGACCGATCTGCGTTTGCGGTTTCGGCGCCGTACCGGTCACGGCCCGTGTATCGATACTTGTTCGTGCATTCAGACCAGGAAGCGGTGCATTGTCAGCAAGGGCCATTCCATTGTCCGATGCAGCGCGTGCCGCGTCGCCCTTGCTGGATGGCAGATCTTCTTGCAAAAGGCCATCCGACAACCCTCGCCCAAGGCTTTCGCCCAGCGCCTGAGCAATCATTTGCAAGGCGGCATCGTTATCTGGCACCGGCTCTTGTTCGAGCGCGCCGTCAAACTCTTGTACAGGCTCGGCAGCCGACTCCGTAGCGGATTGCTCTGCAACATCGGGTGGGCTTTCGCCACCGTAGCGAGGTGTAATCAAAGGCAACACCGGATTGCGTGAGATCTCGAACGATCTTTCTGTGGCTTGCGGCATCTCTATGTCCGGTTTTTCCGGCGCACTTTGAGGCAAGGTAAGTTCGAAAGGTGAAATGCGTGGGGCGGGGCCGTCGCGAATGTCGATCACCAGATAGTCGGATTGATAGATCGTCGCCCGGGCATGGCACATGCAATCGACGCTCAGGCGCAGCTCCCCTCTTTCGGGGGATTGCGACACAGCCGTGATGCGGTCACGCGGGATCAGTTCAAAGAACTGATCCAAGATATATCCATCTTGTGTTGGCAAGCGCAGCACATATCCGTCCGGCGCCCGCCCCAACTGCCAATCAATGCCGCGCGGAACGCCGATCACGACCCTTGTAAATGTCGCATGCTCACCCGTTTGTATGCGCAGCGGATTAGCTTGCACCAGAGCGGGAAAGACAGTGAGGATGCAAAGTAAAAGAACGTACTTCATGCGGCATCCTGCTTGGTGGCTTTCAGCGCATCTTCCATATCCGCAAAACTGGGACGATAGTGGCCGGGCATATTCTGTCGGCCGACTTCAACGCAGATGTTAGGTGCATGCGCATAAAGATTGGCAACCAGAACCTCGCGAATGAGTTGATGAAAATGCGCATCCTCTTCAACAACGGCCTTCACTTTGACGGAGAAAGGCCCAACGAAACCATAGGCCAGAAACACCCCGAGAAATGTCCCAACAAGGGCACCGCCAATCAACTTGCCCAAAACCTCCGGTGGTTGGTCAATCGATGCCATTGTCTTGATCACGCCCAGTACCGCCGCAACAATACCCAAGGCAGGCAAGCCATCAGCGACGGTTTGCAATGCATGTGTCGAGTGCATTTTGTGATGCAAGGTCGCTTCGATCCGTTTCTCTAAAATCTCTTCAACCTGATGCGGATCGTCATAGTTCATTGAGGCTGACCGCAGCGTGTCGCAGATCAATGCAATTGCTTCACCGTCATCAAGGATTTTCGGGTACTTGCCAAAAATCGTCGACGTGTCAGGTGCCTCAATATGGCTTTCAAGCGCGACCGGGTTGGTCTTTGCAACACGCAGCAGTTCAAACAACATGCATAAAAGATCGCGATAGTCCTCGGCCTTCCACTTGGGGCCTTTCACAACCTTGCCCAGATCTTTCACCGTATGCTTGATGGCAGAGCCATCATTGCTGATTACAAAGGCCCCAATTGCCGCCCCGCAGATCATGAGCATTTCAAACGGCAGTGACTTCAGGATGATCCCCATTTTGCCGCCTGCAAGCAGGTAACCGCCAAAGACGGTTACAAACACCACGACAATACCAATCAGACCGATCATGTGGCGAGCTTCCTTACAGTGTCGTTGTCCTAGGGTTTGCGAATCTTTTGTAAGGTGAATGGATTAAGGATTTATCAGCGGCGGATCGGTTGGCACATTCGCGTTGCGGCCAGCAAGGACGACGCTGAAAGAGTAGGCTATTTCGGGGTCCAGCTCTGTCATGATTGATGCTGCCGCATCCGGGCGCATCAACCCCAGAAACCCAGCAGCGAACTGTGGGGGCATTTGCGCAAACAGATCTGCCGCCTCTTTTGGTTTCATGTTTTCATAGACAGTTGTCAGCTGCGCCAGATCCGTCTCGGCCGCTGTATCTGCACGGGCGATCGTCGCGCTCAACGCGGTTTCGGCCTGTAAAAGTGCTGCCAGTTTTTCTTCAATTTGCTCTTCAGCGCTGCGCAAAGCCTGCATTCTGTTTTGCATCTGTACCTCCCGTTCGGTGAGTCTTTGTTCGCGCGCTTGAAGGGCCGCCAGCAGGGTCTGTGTTTCACTGGTCACAACCGGGTTGGCGGGCGGTTCCGGAACATCTTCAGAGGACTCATTGGCCATTGCCGGTGCGACTTCGATTGCGAAGCGCAAAACGGCCGACGCGATCAATAAGCTAGTAATCACATGCAGCGCGCCAAACCCACGTTTTTTGTTGGTTTTTTTGGGCATTACTTGGCTTCGACATCGGCGCTGCGCCGCACAAAGAAAGGGCTTGCTGCAACGCTTGGTGCAACTGGTTCTGGCACGTCATGCATCGATGCCATCGACAGTTCGAGCTTTTTATGTGCGACCTCGGCACGCGCGCTTACTGCGTCCAACTGCGTGACAGATTCTTTGGCAGAAGCCTGCGCCTTTGTCAGAATTTCGGTCAACTCGTCCACCTGAACCGACAAGACCGCAACCGCGCCCCCAACCCCTTTTTCCAGATCCGTAAAGCGCCGCAAGCGCCGGGACAACACATAGCAATAGAGCGCTGCACCCAACGCGCCTGCAGCCAAAAGAATATCTGCGATCATTGACATAAAAAGGCGCCTTTCTAGCTCAGTACGAATTCCATGATCAGAACATCCTCGACACGTCCGGGACCTGTAACAACTTGAATACGCCGCAACATCTGGGCACGCAGGCGCGGCAGGGTCGCGGGATCTTCGAGCGAGGCTATGTCGACAGCGCGCAGATATCCGTTGAGCACATCAACAATGCGCGGTCTGATCGCCTCGACCTCGGCAGCATAAGAAGGCGGCACCTCAAGCTGGGCTGCAAAACGTAGATGGTCACGGCCACCCTGCCCTGGCAATGAAATCACAAGTGGATCAATAGCCACAAAAGTAACGTCCAGTTCCTTGTCCGTTGATAGCGCTTCGTCCTTTGTTTCTGCAGCCTCAGTCACATCCGACCCACTCAGAAACCCGGATTGCACAGCAAAAAAGCCCCCACCCCCGCCGACAATGGCAAGAACCAAGCCTAGCAAAAAAGGTAGCTTGGATGTTCTGCGCGGCGCGGCGTCTTCAACGTCAGCATCTGCGGTCATGAGGGCTCTCCGATGGATTCCGTTTTTTAGTAAATAAACCAAAAAGCCCTAACCGATTGTTAAGCCTCATGGGTCAAACAGAGAACATCAGGCAGAACGCCTATCGGATGGAGAACCCAACTTGGAAAACTTTGGCAAGACCTGGGCGGCGCTAAGCATGCAACGGCGGATTGCAGTGGCTGTCGTGACGGGCGTTGTGTTTGTGGCCATCCTCCTGATGGCGCGCGGGGCCGGAACGAAGGATATGTCGCTCCTTTTTGGTGGGCTCGAAGCGCGGGCAGCGGGCGACGTGGTGACAGCCTTGGATCAACAGGGCGTCGCCTATGAAGTGCGGGGCAACGCAATCTACGTACCAACAGCGCAGCGCGATGGGTTGCGCATGGCTCTTGCGGGCCAAGGCCTGCTTACGACGGGTCGTCAGGGGTATGAGTTACTTGATTCGCTGTCGGGTTTCAGCACCACCGCGCAGATGTTTGACGCCGCTTATTGGCGCGCCAAGGAGGGGGAGCTTGCACGCACCATTGTCGCCAGCCCGCATATTCGTGCCGCCAGAGTGCATATCTCGACCCCATCACAACGCCCCTTCCAACCCGAACAGACGCAAACCGCTGCAGTCACGGTCACAACAACCAGTGCGGCGCTTTCAAGCCAACATCTCAAGGCGTTGCAGTTTCTGATCGGTGCCGCAGTACCGGGGCTGTCACCCGCTGATGTCGCTGTCATTGATGACGAGGGCGGGCTGCTGTCCGAAAATGACGCGGCCAGCACCAGTATGAACGGAGACAATCATGCCGAAAGCCTGCGACAGCGGGCCGAACGTCTGTTGGCGGCGCGCGTCGGCATGGGCAACGCCGTGGTCGAAGTCTCGATTGATCAAGTTACTGAAACCGAAATGATCACCGAACGGCGGGTCGACCCAGACAGCCGCATTGCGATCAGCACGGACGTGACAGAAAGCTCTGGCAACTCGACCGACAGTCGGGGGGGCGACATCACCGTCGCGTCCAACCTGCCCGAGGGTGATGCCGGTACCGGAAACGGTAGTAGCAGCAATGAAAATAGTGAAAGCCGAACGCTGACAAACTACGAAGTATCGCAGACCGAACGACAATTGACCAAAGCGCCTGGTGCAATCAAGCGGCTGACAGTTGCCGTATTGGTGAATGATCTGGTCGAAACCGCAGTTGATGGCACCACAACAACAACACCAAGAACAGAAATCGAACTGGCCGCACTCGAAGAACTGGTGGCATCTGCCGTTGGACTGGATCCTGATCGTGGCGATGTGCTGACACTGCGATCTATGCCATTTGAGCCATTTGAACCCATCGGCACCGCTGTCACAGGACCTACCGCAACGCTTCCACTCGACATGATGCAACTGATCCAGATTGGCGTTTTAGCTGCTGTTGCATTAATTTTGGGGCTCTTCGTCGTGCGCCCTATCCTGACGTCTGGCAATGGTGGAAGCGCAACGCTCAGTATTGAAGAACACGCCGACCCTGTTGATGTCAGCCCGCCCATGGCGATGGCTATGGACGACAATGCACTTGGCGATTTCATGGACACGGACCTTCTGGGCATGGACGGCGGAGATGACCCTGTCGCCCGTCTGAAACGCATCATCGCTGACCGCGAACCCGAGACGATTCAGGTCCTGCAAAACTGGATTGAAGAACCAGCAGCAAAGGCGAACTCCTAAGTGATGACAAATGTCAAACTCGAGTCCTTTGAAAGTGACCCCGAACTGGCTGAAAAGGCGGACGCAGGGTTTGCGCAAGGTTTTGTCGAAGGCCATGCAGCGGGCCTTGCCGAGGCACAAGCCACGCAAACCACACTGGCGCATGAGTTTGTCCAAAGTGTCGCAGATCTCGAGTTCAAATACGAGGAAGCGCGCAGTGAAATCACGCATGCCATGGGCCCTCTCTTTTCGGCATTGGCCAATAAGGTCTTTCCACAATGCATCGCGGACGGATTTGCGGAACAAATCGTCGCGCTTTTGCTAAATGCCGCTGCTGAACATGGGGGGGGCGGTTCGCATTGCGTGTCCACCCTCAGCACAGCGATGCAGTCACCGCAGCCCTGGCAACAGCGGCCATCGACGCCCATGTGGTCAATGACCCGACCTTGCAACCGCATGCCGCCTGGATCCAACACGAAGCAGGCGCTCTTCAGGTCGATTGCGACCAATTACTCAACGATATCAAGGCAATCCTTTCATCTGTCGACGTCATTCAACCAAGGAGCGAAACGCATGGACAACCCCATTGAACAGACGGACAAGGAACACCCCCTTCACAACATCCCTATCGAGGTTTCAGTAACAGTTGGTAAGGCCCGGCCTTTGGTGCGGGATCTGCTGCAACTGTCCGAGAATGCGGTCTTGCCACTTGACAGCAAGATCGAAGATCCCGTCGAGATATACATCGGTGATCGGCTGATTGCACGCGGCGAACTGCAGGAGGCCGATGGCGCTGAACAGGGGCAGTTGGCGGTGCGTTTGACCGAGGTCGCGCACGACAAGGGCGATCTGTCCTGAATGCGCCGCGCGCTGATCACAACTGCGATCCTGATTGTGGCGCTCTCAGGACCTGCCATGGCGCAAGACGTCTCGGTCACCTTTGGCGACGATGGATCATTGGCGACACGGTCAATTCAACTGCTGGTTCTGATTACAGTTCTCAGTCTCGTACCAGGCATCGCTATTATGGTGACGTGTTTTCCGTTCATCATTACGGTCTTTGCCATCCTGCGACAGGCGATTGGACTGCAGCAGTCGCCACCAAACATGCTGATCGTGAGCCTTGCACTGTTCCTGACCTATTTTGTCATGGAACCTGTCTTCCGCGATGCGTGGTCCAATGGAATTGATCCGCTCATTCAAGGCCAAATCGTACTGGAGGAAGGTTTCGCCCGCACCATGGCACCATTGCAGGACTTCATGTTGACCCGCATCGATCCAGACACCTTTGTTGCCCTGGCAGACCTGCGGCCGGACATTGCTGGCGATGGGCTAGCAACCGATGCACCGCTTTCAATCATTGTCCCGTCGTTCTTGCTCAGCGAGATGGAGCGCGCCTTTCAGGTTGGTTTCCTGATATTCATGCCATTTCTGATCATTGATCTGGTTGTTGCTGCCGTTCTGATGTCGATGGGTATGATGATGGTTCCACCTGCAATTGTCTCTCTGCCATTCAAACTGGCTTTCTTTGTTGTCGCAGACGGTTGGACTCTGATCGCAACCAGTTTGGTCCAAGGCTACGGCGTTTAAAGCATTTTGAGATTGGTTTGAGACATATCCGGCAGCTTTGAAGTAGTTCCAGCACTCTTGAGGTGAGTATAAGTCACAGACTTGGCCGATGGCTTGGAAGACAGAAGTGATGGAGCGGGCACCGGTCCTTCGAAGATGCGCCTTGAGTTTGGAGAATGCCTGTTCAATTGGGTTCAGATCAGGCGAGTACGGCGGCAGATAAAGGAACCAACAGCCGTGTGCCTTGACGGCTGCTGCAGCCTCTTTGTTTCGGTGGGTGGCGAGGTTATCGAGGCTGACCGCTGTGCCGGGGGAGATCTCGGGGATCAGCACTTCCTGGATATATGCTGCAAAAGCGGGCCCATCCATTGCCCCCTTTATGACCCACGGCGCGATCAACGCATCCTGGGTCAGCCCGGCGATCAGGGTCTGCGTGCTCCAACCGCCAAAGGGCGCATCCATGGTCAGCCGAGTTCCCTGAGGTGCCCAACCGCGTAGCCGGGTGAGATTGGTCTTCACCGCTGTTTCATCCAAAAACACAACGCGGTCCGGCATTTGGGCGATGGTCGGCGAACGATGTAATATCCAGTCATTGCGCTGCCGCCTCACCTGCGCACGTTGCCGTTCGGTGGCCACCAACGACTTTTTTTGTGCGTGAAGCCGAGCCGCTTGAGAAGGGCCGCAATTGCAGAGTGATGAACCCTGACGCCCTCTGCCTCAGCCAAGGCGTCACGCAATTCAAAGAGTGTGATGTCTTGATCCTGCTCTAACACTTCAAGCAAAAAGACAACATGCGCGGCAAGCTTGCCAGTTCCTGAGGGACGACCCATCGGCGCGACTGTTGCAACTCCGGTGCGCCGAATTTGCCCAGCTCATCGCCCGCCTGTGGCCGCCGACACCTGCAATCGACGCGATGCCTCTCGCCCGCTCAACCCCTCGCGCAGCAATCGTGCAAACCGATCTCGAAGTTCCTTTGGCAATGGTGCTGGCATGATGTGATCCTCCCAATCAGGGTGAATCACAAATCAGGCGTCAACGGAATCCTTCCGACTCAAACTTTTATCGAAACGCTTTAAACATGCGCGACTTACAAGGCGTAGCTCAACCGGTTTTAGGACCAAGCGGTCATGGTTGCCACTATTGGTCCATCATCAATGCTGCATATCTCAACTATTGCCTCTCGTTGTTTCTTGGTGTGGAACTCACAGCTGAGCCTAAGCGAAAGGAAGCGGCAACGGTCCAAAGGCCATAATACAACTCAGAGCTTCCGCGCTGCGCTGAGAGGCAACCCCTCAATAACACCTAGACGGCCCGCCTTGGGCAGAAGGACGAGGATTTGTAGCCAATTCACTGTAGCGACAAGCGCCCGATCATGCATGCTCGCACGAATGGTCAACGAACGATGAATTCAGCATGCAGGGCGCCACTTGCTTTGATGCTCTTGAGGATGTCGATCATATCGCGTGGCGCAACACCAAGTGCATTCAATCCGGCGACAACCTCACTCAATGACGTACCGCCATTCACTTCGGCAAGTCCGATACCTGGCTCTTCGATGATGTCAACATCAGTTCTAGGTACAACCACTGTTTCGCCATCGGCAAACGGGTTGGGCTGGGCCACAAGTGGCGCTTCCTGAATCCGCAAGGTCAGGTTGCCTTGGCTTACGGCAACCCGGCTGATCCGCACATCTTCACCCATCACAATGGTACCGGAGCGTTGATCAACCACGACACGGGCGCGCCGTTCCGGTTGCACCATGATATTCTCCACACGCACCAGCGCATGCGCTGGCGAGCGCATTCTCGTTGCGTTAATGTTCAACTCAACGGTGCCCGCATCCAGCATCAATGCAACAGTGCCAGAAAACTCGGCATTTATTGCCCTTTCAATCCGGTCAGCGGTCGTAAAATCAGGTGTACGCAGGGCCATGCGCACCGTATGCAGACCCGAGAAATCGAAACTGATTTCCCTTTCAATTGTCGCGCCGGACGGGATGACACCTGCCGTTGGAACACCTTGAATGACAGCAGCGCCGTCGCCCGCAGCAGATGCACCGCCCGCAATAATCGTTCCTTGCGCTACTGCATAGATGTCACCGTCGGCCGCTTTCATCGGGGTCATGATCAACGTCCCACCAAGCAGGCTATCGGCGTCACCGATCGCCGATACGGTCACATCCAACGCGCTGCCTGCCCGGGCAAATGGAGGCAATTCACCGGTAACCAAAACAGCAGCGACATTGTTTGGGCGAAACTGCTCTCCAGTAACGTTCACGCCCAGTCGTTCAAGCACATTACCCAGAATATCCTCGGTAAAGGGTGAGTTACGCAAACCATCGCCAGTACCATTCAAGCCAACAACCAGGCCATAGCCCACAAGATCGTTTGATCTGACGCCATCAAACTCAACCAGATCCTTGATCCGCACAGGGTTTGCGGCCGCCATCGTGGGTAACAAAAGCACCATGAGCAGATAAATGGCGTGAGCAAATCTCATCTAAATATACCTCAGCAGGCTGAGCTGGGATAGCCGTGCCGTTAAACTGAAGAACGTCTCCAACTGTGTTTGTTGCGCCTGAAGGCGCGATGCCGTCTCAAACGGGTCGGCCAATGAAAGATCATTCGTAATTTGCCGCAACGTGGTCTGCTGTGCGCTGGATTCTGTTTGCGCTCGGACCACACTGTCTTCGGCAAAACCGATGCGCGCTTGGACGGCAACCAAGCCGCTAGCAGATCCATAAAGCTGAGACGCCGCGGTCGTTAGCAACTCAACCTTTGCCTCGCGGTTCAACCCGGGCAGCGTGTCGGCCAGCGCCGCAAGTGCAGCACCCTGCAAAACCTGCCGGACTGCAGGATCATCCGCACGTGCATCAATGGTGACAGATTTTTCCTCAGTCACCCGTCGCTCCATCGGGTCACCAGTATCACCTTGATAACCGTTGACCGCGAACCCGCCAGCCGGATCGTTAAACCATGTATCGACCGTCGAAATAATTGTCGCTGGATCAAGGCTTCCACCAATCGCGGTTTGCAAATCAGCCAACATGGTCTCTGCAGCGGCCAATGGTGTGGTGTTAACGCCGTTCCCACTCATCAAAGCACGGTCAGCAACCTTGGTATTCAGTGCTATCACCATTTCTTGGAAGCTACTTTGCGAAGCGCGCGCTGCCTCATCAACTTGTGCCGAAGTGCTGCTCTCATTTACCAACAGCAAGCTTTCGGTGGTTGCAGCGCGCGTATTGTCGACCTTGCCGAGAATGATCTGAATATTGCCGAGGGTTTGTTCTGTCTCTGAGGCGACCTGAAGATAGCCATCCAATTGCGTCAGACTATATTGCACGCCAGAAAAACGGGCTGTCTCACCATTCAGGTTTTTGGTGAGGTCCGCGACCTTTCCGGAGCTCAGGCTTTCCGCCAGTTCAAAAAGCTCTGATTTTATCGTATTTCCATCGCGCAATGACGTGAATTGCCGCGCCATGTCACCTATTGAGGCTACGGTCATCTATATCTCCATCAGTCTTTGCATCATGAAGTCAACGGTTTGAATCACCCTTGCGTTGGCGGCATAGGCTTGTTCAATCTGCAGTAGTTTTTGCAGCTCCACATCTGTATCGACGCCATCCGCTAATTCGGCCTCACGTAGCGTTTCCCATCTGGCGGTCGTGAAGCTAAGTTGCTCCTGAACCATCAACCGCGTCGTCCCAATATCGGACACATAGGATGCAATGCGTCCGGACGCGGATGCCAGCGTCGCGCCAGGCACATCCGCGCGCGGGGCTTCAAGCGCTGCGATCCAACGATTGAGTTGGGTTGCATCACCCACCGGGCCAGCCACGGCAGTGTTCAATCCATCGCGTAGCAATGCGGGGTCACCGCCTTGAGACACGATAAGATCAGGGTTCACAGCAATGCGGCTAAGCAAGGCCAGGCAGATCCAGCAGATCCAATGGATTGCCCTGATCAGTCAAAAGCCCGATATCACCGGGCGTCAAAGATGGATCATTTGCACTGTCCTGAAAGCGCGCAATCAAGTCAGCTGCAATACCGTCCAATGCAGCTTGGGCCTCCACCAGAGTTTGGTCGCGCAACGCAAAGGCGGCACCGAGCGAGCCACCTTCAAGTCGTCCAACGCCAGTCCCGGCGTCCAAGACCTTGCCGTCCATTGTGATTGCACCCAAGGCGCTGCTTGCCAAAGTCATATCCGCTGTGATGGTCGGCGTGCGCTGGAAACCAAACTCCCGTGGTCTGGAATCCAATAGCGGCGTTCCACTGGTTGTCATCAGTCCAATACTGCCGTTGTCGCGGGCAACTTCGCGCACCGGTACAATGCCAGATATCTGATCAACTGCACGCTGCCTGGCATCCAGTAACGCGGACGGATCATCGCCCGAACCGCTGATCCGCACGATATCCTTGTTCAGGGCGTCAACCTGCTGAAGGGCTGCATTCAGCACGTCAATATCACGCGCGATGGCGATATCCGCATCCTGCCGCAAGGATTGAATACTGTTGCTGTTCGCATTCAAAGTGCTCGCGACCCCTTCAAGACGTGACACAACTGAAGCAAGTCGGAATTCTGATGCGGGATCACTACCTGCTGCTATCAAAGCGCGCTCAAACTCGGCAAGCCGCGCACCAAGGCCAGCGGCATCATCCGGCCCCCCGATGGCTTGTTCCAATCGACCGACAAGATCAGCGCTGCGTTCCTGCCCGCCAAGCGCGGCATCCGCTAGCCGACGATCCGCCAGCAAGCCTGCATCGACAAAGCGGTTGATGCCATCAACGCGTACGCCGCCGCCGCGGTCGCCGACCTGTACAGACGACAGCTCAACACCGCGGCGACCGTAGCCATCCGTCAACGCATTCGACAGGTTTGACGAAACAACTTCCGCCATCCGCGACGTCGCGGTCAGGCCGGAAACAGCATTGTTAAGAGCGCTGGTCATGCTCATGTCAAGATACTCCGGTCAGGATCAGCGTTTGATGTTTGTGGTCTCTTGCAGCATCTCATCTACGGTCTGGATCACCTTCGCGTTCGACGAATAGGCCCGCTGTGTTTGGATCAGTTCTGTTAGTTCCCCCGCAACATCCGTGGCAGACTCTTCACGTGCAAAGCCCACGATATCCCCGGTTGGCCCATCCCCGGCATCCCACAAAAAGAACGACCCACTATCCGGGGTCACCCGGTAGCTTTGTTGATCAAGCGTTTCGAGCCCATTGACGTTTGGCACATCAACCAGTGGAATTTGATAGAGGACCCGGTTGATCCCAATATCGAAGGACGCGCGCACAAATCCATTCTGGTCCACTTCAATCGAGGTCAGACTGCCCACCGGTGTGCCATTTTTCGAGATTGAGACAGGGGCAAATGCATCGGATAGCTGCGTCAATCCAATAGAACTGCCCAATTCGCCAATATTGATCTCCATCGGTCCGCCATCCACATTTATGTTGAGCGCGCCGGTGATAGGATCATATGCGCCACCAATCGGTGACACGGGATCTGCAAATGCGACATTCGCCAAAGTGCCACCACCACCGCGTGTCGCGTCGAATGTGAGGATATACTCGCCCACAACGTCAGGAATGCCATCCGCGTCAACATCGGATTCGCTGTCTCGGATTTCCATTGTCCATTCATTGGATGCACCGTTTCCAGGGACAGTCGGCGTAAAGGTAAAGTTGAGATTTGAGGACGCGCCGAGGTTGTCAAAGTATTCGACCGACAGTGTTTCCGTATCGCCAGTGGATCCTTCGCGTGTCGATGTGGCGGGCAAGTTGACCGACAAATCCACTCGCGTCGTCGCCTCACCCGCGAATTGGTTCGCATTGATCTGGACCGGCACCAGACCGTCGATCAATCTCGTGGATAGTTAGGGATTGTGCCATCAGCTGCAGCTGGCACACCCAACAGCACCAATCCACCCGGTGAACGCAGATACCCCTGCGCATCGGGGCGGAACGACCCGGTTGTAGTTAGAAATAAGGGGTTATCCCCGTTATCAACCGCAACGGATGTTTCTGATGTCACCGGCAGCATACCGCGCCCGCGCACCGCCAAGTCCGTGGGGTTAGAGGTCGACACCAACGCACCGCGTTCATCAATCAGACGCGCCGTCGTGGTGCGCACACCATGCGGCAGAATACGTGCCCCGTCCACTTTCAATCACCATAGACTGAAAATCAGTAATCGCCCGCTTATAGCCATAAGTCGAAGAATTCGAGATATTGTCAGAGATCGTCGCAAGCCGCGACGCATTCGCGGCCAAACCCGCAACACTCGCATTCAAAGAAGAGGAAATCGTCATAAAAGTGAGCCTTTCTGCATCAGAGATGACACTGGATTTCTCAGGACCCTAAGCCCTCGGCCTTAACGCGTCCCTAATGTCTAAAATTCGAAGCATCCCAATCACTGGTCAGATCGCAGCAAAATGACCTCGATCCGGTTGTTGCGTGGCGCAGTTGCATCCCGCACTACGGGCTCGCGATCACCGGCACCGGTTTGCCGCTTGATCCGCATTGGATCCAGCCCCCCACTTTGCAGCATCAGGCGCATTTGGGCGGCGCGACCTGTGGACAGTTCCCACACCGGGTTGTCGACCTGAAGCAGTGATTTCGCACTCAGATGCCCTTCGATCGCGACCTCATTGGTCACAGCTGCAAACAAGCGCGCCATAATCGCCGCAATCTCAGCCGTCACCGGGTTGGGTACGCTTGTCTCATCGACAAAAAGCGTCACTTCGGGCAAATCATAAATCTCGATCACAAGGCCTTCGTCGGTCAGCCGTGTGATAATGTGGCGCAACGCCTGATCCGACAGCATGCTTTCGCCACCTTGCCCCATTAAAACTGCCTCAATGTCGCGCAACGCAGCGACCTGAGCGGCGGCAGCGGTAGCGGCCTGCACCTCTTCTTCACTCTGCACCGGGTTCTGGCCCAGCGTGGGTTGGCTGATGCCCGTGCCGCTTTGAGCCAATGTCTCTTCGGTGAAGATGTTGTTGCCACCAAAGGCACCAGAACCACCGCCGGACACCCGGTTGATCGGAATCGTCGGCGAGAAGTAATCTGCAATCCCTTTGCGCTGCTGTTCGGTGGTCGCATTCAGCAACCACATTAACATGAAGAAGGCCATCATCGCGGTGACAAAGTCAGCATAAGCCACTTTCCAAGCGCCACCATGGTGGCCGCCACCAGCGATGATTTTCTTACGTTTGATAATCGTTGGTGCGTTTGATCCCGCGCTCATCCCACTTCCTCATATCTTCACCCGAGATCTGGCTTAAGGCAGGGAAAGTGAAGGCAGGCTTAACGGAACAATTCGATGAAAATGGCTCGCTTGGCGGGGTTGGACGGATCGTATCGACAGGGGTGACAAGATAGCACGGTGTCAATGTACCTTTACACTTGCCCAATGCCCATATGTCATTTTAAAATGACACTATGAGTGTCACGTCAGATTTACAAATCGGTCCTGAGGTGCGCCGCTGGCCAGAGCCGCGCGCGATGCTGCGGCTGATCAAACCGGTGACATGGTTTCCACCGATGTGGGCCTATCTGTGCGGGGTCGTATCTTCGGGCGCAAGCCCTTCTGATCATTGGCTTTTGGTCAGCCTAGGCATTGTTCTTGCCGGGCCAATCGTCTGTGGCATGTCTCAGGCAGCCAACGACTGGTGCGACCGGCACGTCGACGCGATTAACGAGCCTGACCGCCCGATTCCATCAGGGCGGATTCCGGGGCGATGGGGCCTCTATATCGCGTTCGCGATGACGGTGCTGGGTCTGATTGTCGGCTATCAGTTGGGTCCTTGGGGCTTTGGTGCGACAATTCTTGCCGTTGCTGCCGCATGGGCATACTCAGCCGAACCGATCCGTGCCAAGAAGTCCGGTTGGTGGGGGCCAGGTCTGTGTGGCCTCGCCTATGAAACGCTGCCTTGGGTCACAGGTGCCGCGGTCGTAGCAGCAGGGGCGCCCAGCCCACAGGTGATCCTGATCGCGGTCCTGTATGGGCTCGGCGCGCATGGGATCATGACGCTGAACGACTTCAAGGCCATCGAAGGGGATCGGGCCACTGGCCTTAGGTCCCTGCCCGCCACTATGGGACCTGATCGTGCCGCACGCATCGCCTGCTGGATCATGGCTGCGCCGCAAGCCATCGTGATTGGTTTGCTGGTTTACTGGGACAAACCCCTATACGCGCTGAGCGTCCTGGCAATGTTGGCGGTCCAGTTGGGCGCGATGCGCGTTCTGCTGCGCGACCCGGAAGGCAAAACGCCTTGGTATCAGGGCATGGGCATTCTTTTCTACATCAGCGGCATGATGATTGCCGCCGTCGCATTGCGCGGGATTGGGGGATGAGATGACACTTTCATGGTTCCAGATTTTCCGGCTTGGGTTTGTGCAAATGGCGCTGGGTGCGATTGTCGTGCTGACAACATCGACACTGAACCGTCTGATGGTCGTGGAGCTTTCACTGCTTACGATCCTGCCCGGTCTTCTGGTTGGGCTGCACTACGGCATCCAACTGACGCGCCCGCATTGGGGGTTCTACTCAGATACGGGTGGACATAGAACGCGCTGGATCATCGGCGGGATGGTGGCACTAGCCTTGGGCGCATTCACAGCAGCCTGCGGCGTGCTGGCGTTTGAGCAATCCTTTGCAGTGGGCCTTACAGTCTCGGTCATCGCCTATACACTGATCGGATTGGGCGTTGGGGCGTCTGGCACATCCTTGCTGGCGCTTTTGGCCACAACGACGGCGCCACACCGGCGCGCGGCGGCTGCGACAATCACTTGGCTGATGATGATTTTCGGTATTGCCATGACCGCTGGGATCGTTGGGCAGTTCATCGACCCGTACACCCCTGCGCTATTGCTCAAGATCGTCGGCATCGTCGTCTCAATCGCAACTTTGGTAACCTGCGTTGCCGTCTGGCGGATTGAGCGCAACCTGATCGCTGTGCGCGAACCGGACCCGACGCCATTCATGGACGGTTTGAAGGAAGTCTGGTCAGAGCGCAAAGCCCGCAACTTCACAATCTTCGTTTTCCTGTCGATGACGGCCTATTTCATGCAGGAGCTGATCCTTGAGCCTTATGCCGGTCTTGTCTTTGACTTCACACCGGGACAATCAACATCGCTGTCGGGGGCACAAAACGGAGGCGTCTTTATTGGCATGCTGGCCATTGGCATCTTGGCAACCGGCTTCAAGATTGGTGCACTGCGTAATTGGGTCATGACCGGTTGCGTCGGCTCTGCCTGTGCGCTGATCCTGATCACCTTTCTTGGCCCTATCGGCCCAAGCGCGCCCTTAGTCCCCGCAGTGGTCCTGCTTGGCTTCTTCAACGGGATGTTTGCCGTTGCCGCTATTGGGTCGATGATGGCGCTGGCTGCCGAAGGCGCCGCGCGCCGCGAAGGCACACGCATGGGGCTTTGGGGTGCTGCACAAGCTATCGCCGCGGGGTTCGGCGGGTTGATCGGCGCGGGCATGGTTGACCTGTTGCGCCTCAGCATGACCGACACCCAAGCCTTCGGATCGGTTTTTATTGCCGAAGCCGCCCTCTTTATTGCCGCCACCGCCATGGCTGCCAAAATCATGGATCGCAAAATGCCATCCGCCACACTCGTTCCGGGAGAATGATCAATGCAATATGATGTTGTTGTCGTGGGCGCAGGCCCATCCGGGGCCACCGCCGCAGAAGACCTCGCACGGTCTGGTCACAAAGTTGCATTCATTGATCGCGACGGGCGGATCAAACCTTGTGGCGGCGCAGTGCCGCCCCGCCTGATCGAAGACTTTTTCATCCCAGATGAACAGATCGTTGCCAAGGTGAACACCGCCCGCATGATCTCACCCACCGGACGACAGGTCGATATCCCGATCGAGAATGGTTTTGTCGGCATGGTCGATCGCGAACACTTCGACGAATTCCTGCGCAAGCGGGCGAAAGATGCGGGCGCGCACCGCTACACCGGCACCTTCACCAAGATTGAACGTGACGCTGAGGGCGTCCATGTCGTCTACCGCGACAAGATCAGCGGGAATGAGATGAAGCTGGATGCAAAACTGGTCATCGGCGCGGATGGCGCGCGTTCCAATGTGGCGCGGGCGGAGGTCAAAGACGGGGACAAAATCCCCTATGTGATCGCCTATCACGAGATTATCGAAGCGCCGGAACCGACGCCAAGCTACGATCCGGCCCGCTGCGATGTGGTCTATGACGGGAAGATTTCACCTGACTTTTACGGCTGGGTCTTCCCACATGGCGGCCAAGCCAGCGTTGGCATGGGGTCAATGGTGAAATCGGTCGATGTGAAACAAGCCACCGCTGACCTGCGCGCAGCCTCTGGTTTGACGGAGTGCAAGACCATCCGCAAAGAGGGGGCACCCATTCCATTGAAGCCGTTGGACCGCTGGGACAACGGCAAGGATGTTGTGCTGGCAGGCGACGCGGCTAAGCGTCGTTGCACCCTCATCCGGCGAAGGCATCTACTACGCCATGGTTGGCGGACGTGTCGCGGCCACCGCGGCAGCGGCCACTTTGGCATCAGGGCGCTTAAAAGATTTGCAACTGGCCCGAAAACTCTTCATGCGCGAGCACAAGCAGGTGTTCCGGGTGTTGGGCGCAATGCAAAACGCCTATTACCGCAGCGACGAGCGGCGTGAACGGTTTGTCTCTCTGTGTCATGATGTCGACGTGCAAAAACTGACGTTTGAGGCTTATATGAATAAGAAACTGGTAAAGGCGCGGCCCATGGCACACCTGAAAATCGGCATTAAGAACCTCGCGCATCTGACACGCCTAGTCTCACCGTTGCGCACATGACGATTATGATCCCGGCCTGGGAAAACGGCATATTAAAACCGGTCGAGAAGCTGGATGCGCATTTGCGTGGCCTGAAACACAAGGCGATCAGTGTCTTTGTGATGAACCGCGGACGGGTGCTAATCCAGCAGCGGGCCATGGGCAAATATCATACGCCGGGGCTTTGGGCGAACACCTGTTGTACGCACCCGGCTTGGGACGAAGATGATACGGATTGCGCCATACGCCGCCTGGACGAAGAGCTTGGGATCAAAGGCCTGTACCCATCGCATCGTGACGAGATTGAGTATCGCGCTGACGTCGGCGGCGGGCTCATCGAGCATGAGGTCGTACAAGTTTATGTTGCTGATGCGCCCAATGATTTGAAAGTCGTTCCCAACCCTGACGAAGTCATGGATACCCGCTGGGTCGATTTCTACGATCTCTCGGCCGATGTGGCGCGGCACCCCGCGCAATATACGCCTTGGCTGCGGATTTACCTGCAGGACCACACCGCCGCAATCTTCGGCGACCTGATGCGCGCCGTCTAACCCCTTTTCGTTCTGGTCGATCCGGTGTTTATGTGCTGCACGGCAATTGGATTGGCAGCATGGCATTTTGGGTTTTCGGATACGGTTCACTCTTGTGGAACCCGGGGTTCACTCCGGTGCGGCAGGTAAAGGCGCGGCTGCACGACTATCACCGCAGCTTTTGCATGCTCTCGATCCATCACCGCGGATCGGAGGAAGACCCCGGTCTTGTCCTCGCCCTCGACACAAAGTCGGGCGGGCAATGTACTGGCGTTGCTTTTCAGGTCGCGGATGAGGAGGCGGACAAGGTTCATGAAGAACTACGCGAACGCGAGTTGATCTCATCTGCATACTACGAAGATACCGTGGAGCTGGTCAGTGATGAGGGTGACAAGATCCACGCGCTCGCCTACATCATTAACCGCGATCATGTGCAATACTGCCACTTTGACCTCGAAAAACAGGCGCAGATCATTGCGCAGGCGGTGGGGGGCGCGGGCCAAATACCGAATATCTTTTCAACACCGCCGCCCATCTGACCGAACTCGGCATCAAAGACGCTGACATGGAGTGGCTGGTCACTCGCGTGCGTGCTTTGACAGCAACATAAGCAACCCCTGATTTTGTTTGGGTTGGCGCAAATTCACCCATATGGTGTTATGCGAGCAAAGCAGTCACACAATATGAGGACTCCCTCCTTTGTCGGATAAACGGGCCCCCAAAACACAGCCCCAGTTTTCACAGCCCATCAGGCAGCTTCTTTTCATGCTGACAGTTCTTGGGCTGGTCGGATCGGGCTTTTATCTTGGGCTGGAACAGATCACCGCGATCTATCAATCAAACGTCTACCTCAACGGCGTGATCCTTGGGGTCTTCGTTCTGGGCGTATTGTCTTGCTTCAACCAGGTTTTTCTCCTGATGAACTCTGTGCGCTGGATCGAACGGTTCGCGCAAGATGCAGGGGGGCATTCCTATAGCGCGGCACCCTCGCTGCTGGCCCCACTGGCCACGCTCTTACGGTCGCGTGGTGCGCGCACACAGGTATCATCCAGTTCTGGCCGGTCGATTCTTGATTCCGTGGCACAGCGGATCGACGAAGACCGTGAGATTACGCGCTACATCGGTAACGTATTGATTTTCCTTGGTCTTCTGGGGACTTTCTATGGCTTGGCAACCACTGTTCCCGCACTGGTCGAAACCATACGGTCGCTCAATCCCGGAGAAGGCGAAAGCGGTGCAGATATCTTTGCGCGCCTGCAATCAGGTCTGGAAGCGCAGCTAGGCGGGATGGGAACCGCATTTTCAAGCTCTCTCATGGGCTTGGCGGGATCACTGATTGTCGGCCTTTTGGAGCTCTTTGCAGGTCACGGCCAGAACCGTTTCTATCGCGAACTTGAGGAATGGCTCTCGACCATCACACGCGTCGGCATTGACGGCGAAGAAGGCACTGGCGGGGCTGATCTCAGCGCCATGGGGCCATTCGTTGAGCAGCTGGGCGAGTTGATGGACACAATTCAAATGATGATGGGGCAAACGGACGCGGACCGCGAAGACAACGACAGACGCTTCGCATCACTGGCCACCGCCATTGAAAAACTGGCACAAGCCTCAGCCACGAATTCAAACACCGAAGTCTTGGAGCGCGTCGCCCTCGGCCAAGAGGCACTGATCCAGAAGATGGACGAAAACGGTATGGATGGTATCGACGCCGAAAGCCGTATGCGCCTGCGGTCCATCGACGTGCAACTCTTGCGTATTCTGGAAGAAATGTCCGCAGGCCGTCAGGAAAGCGTCGGTGACCTGCGCAGTGAAATCGCAAACCTGACGAACGCGATAAAAGGCAGAGGCTGATCAATGGCGCTAAGCCGCAGATCATCAAACCGCTTCCAGAATGCGATTTGGCCGGGCTTTGTGGACGCAATGACCGGGTTGTTGCTGGTTCTCATGTTCGTACTGACGATCTTTATGGTCATCCAGTTCGTTCTGCGCCAACAAATTACAGGTCAGGAAACAGAGCTTGATGTGCTCAGCAACGAAGTCGCGGCCCTGACAGCAACGCTCGGGTTGGAACGTAGCACGAACGCCGCACTGACCTCTGATCTGGAGGACGCAAATGCCGAAGCCACGCGTCAGGCGGGCCGTATCGCAGCGCTTATCGCGGAACGCGAGGCACAAGACCAAGCGCTCGCGCAAGCCCAAAGCGAGATCACGCAGTTCGAGGCGCAGGTCGCTGGTTTGCTAAGCGAGCGTAGTGATGCGCTGGCCAGCATTGCAGGCTTGGAAGCCGAACAAGAGCGCCTGCTGACAGAGCAAGAGGCACTTAACCTCGCATTGGCGCAAGCCCGCACAGAGATTGATGAAGGCACAGAGGCAGCCCGGCTTGCGGCCGCAAGACGTGAGGCGCTGGAGGCCTTGGTCGCTGATCTCGAAACCGAAAATGATACGCAAACCACGCGCATTACAGCGCTGGAGGCAGACCAGATCACCAGTGCCGCCGCCGCTGAGGCACTGCGCGAGCGGCTCGCCAGTGCTGACACCGAACTGACCGCGATGACACTCAATCTAGAACGCCAGCGGCAAGAGGCCGAGAATACACTGACACTTCTGGCCGCCGCCCGTGCAGCACAGGCAGAGCTAGACGCCCGACGCGGGACGCTGGAGGATGAGAACGAAACGCTCGCCAATGAACTGGCGCAATTGCAAAGCAATCTGGGCGATCAATCAACCGAGGCCGACCGACAAGCCGCCTTGCTGGCCATCGCAAATGACGAACTGGCTGCTCAAGAAGCGCTGTCCGCTGAAAGCCAACGACAGGTCGCCTTGCTAAACGAACAAATCACCGAGCTGCGGACCCAAGTGGGCAATCTTCAGTCCTTACTGAACCTCGCAGAAGAGGCTGACCGCGAGGCGCAAGTGCAAATCGAAACGCTGGGCGCCCAGTTGAACACTGCCCTTGCCCGCGTTGTATCCGAAGAACGCCAACGCCGCGCGCTGGAAGAGGCCGAGCGGATCAGGCTAGAAACCGAAGCGGCCCGCCTGGAGGAAGAGGCGGAACGCCTTGCCGCCGAGGCCGAGAATCTCGCGCGGTTCAAATCCACCTTCTTTGGCGAGCTCCGCGAGATCTTGGAAGGTCAGGATCGCATCCGCATCGAAGGCGACCGTTTTATCTTTAACTCGGAGGTGCTGTTCGAACCCGGCAGTGCAAATCTGGCAGAAGTAGGCGAGATCGAGATCGCCAATATTGCTGACATCCTACGCAGCATTGCCGCCGACATTCCCGCCGGAATTGATTGGGTCATCCGCGTTGATGGTCACACAGACAACATTCCCGTCGGTACCAACAGCCGCTTTGCCGACAACTGGGAACTCAGTCAAGCCCGGGCCTTGTCGGTTGTAAGGTTCATGTCCGAAGACCTTGGGATCGACCCGCGCAGACTGGCGGCGAACGGCTTTGGTGAGTTCCAGCCGATTAACCCGTTGGATACGCCAGAAGCGCGTGCCCAGAACCGCCGGATCGAGTTGAAATTGACCGAGCGTTAAACGCCTGCATACCGTTTGAGGTAACCCCGCAAATCGACCTGCGCCCCAAGCTGACTGGCCAGCAGAAACATGCCCCCGAACTTGCGCTGCAACAGCAGCACATCAATCGGCAGCGGGGGCGGGACAAACCCATCTTCGGCCAGCGCCATGCCAGCGTTCTGCATGGCGCGCGGCAACGCCTTGTCGGTGAAGTCAAATGGGCCATCTTCGCGCAGACCTGCGAATGCCAATTCCATCATATCCATGATTGAGGCACGATGGTGTTGGGTCGTGTCAGCGGCGACAAACCCGATCTCTTCGGCGACGGCCCCCATTGCGGACCGGTCCTCAGCCAAACCAGCAGCCAAGAGCCGCCGGTACTGGTCGACAACGTTTGGATCAAGCGCGCGAGTCGCCCCAAAATCCAGCAAGATGATCTGACCCGTCGCAGGATCATAACGGTAATTGGCAAAGTTCGGGTCGGTCTGCATCAGCCCATCATCGAACAATTCGCGCAACGTCAGACCGATCAAAGCATCCGCGATCCGGTCCCGTTCTGGTTTGGGTTGATCAAAGGCCCCTTCTATCGGCTCGCCCTCGATAAATGACATCGCAAGGATCTCACCTGTGCTCCAATCGGGATGATGGACAGGTACGGTGAACGCTGGCGCATCTGCTAATAGTTGGCCGAAACGGGTCAGGTTCTGGCCCTCATGTTCATAGTCAGTCTCCAGATGCAGCTGCTTGCGCGCCTCTTCCAGATAAGGAGCCAGTTCAAAACCCTTGGGCAGCAGGCCCGACATCCGCAAGAGCGCCCCCACGTTCGCCACATCGCTATCAATGCTTTGGGCCACACCGGGATATTGCACCTTGATCGCCAGATCAGTGCCATCCTTCAACCGCGCGCGATGCACCTGACCGATGGAGGCGGCCGCTATCGGACGCACATCAAACTTGGCAAACTGGCCCAACCAGCCATCTGGCCAATTGGCGTTCAGCACTTTCTTCAACTGCGCAGGCGGCATGATATGGGCATCATCGCGCAAGCGCGCCATGATCTGCGCCAGTTCAGGCGGCAGAAACTCGCCCGTATCCATCGACATCAACTGCCCGATCTTCATCGCCGCGCCGCGCATCTGCGCCAGTTTCTCGGTCACGCGCGTGATGTTTTGCGGCGTCATCAGCAGATCACGCATCGCGGGGCGTTGGCCCTTGGCCAACTGACTAAGGCCACTGATGGCCATGTTGCCTGCCACACCAGCGGTCATCGCACCCAAACGCGTGAAACGCGACATACGCCCAGACGGCACGGCAAGCGCGCGATGAAAATCAGGTTCTTTGGTCATTGATGTGTTTCCTGCAGGCGGCTGAAATCAGCGGCACGCTTGCGCCATGCGCGGCGGCCGCCCTGAAGGCAAACGTGATCGGGCAACACCATCTGAATGATATGCTGATATGAGCGCAAAATATCCAAGCTGCTAGCCATGCAAGAGCAACTAGCGGCATCAACAAAAATAGCAACTGCTGACAGTTTCGACAGGTCATTCGGTTTACTTCGCACCTGCGGCAATCCGCCCTCTGCGCGGCAGCATCTCGCAACCTATCTCTGACAAAACAAAAGGAATGCTGCATGTCTTTGATTGACCACGTACCATCACAATCGCTGATCCATACCGCCAAAGAAACCATGGCCGAATGGCGCGGTTACTTTTTCCCTATGAGCATGGAAGCCAAAATTGTCTGGGGCATCCTTGCCTTAGTTGCCATTTGGGGGCTGGCCATTTTCTCATTCGGCGTACCTGCCTTGGTCTTTCCAATGGCGTTAATCGTACCGGGCATCGTGCTCGGCCTGGTGCTACTGACCTGGGGTATGTAGACCCAAACCGTCAATAGAATGAAAAAAGCCCGCCGCTCTTGTCGAGCAACGGGCTTTTGCACGTATCCGCGATTTACTTAGTCGGCTGTCAAAAGTGGTGGTTTGTTCCCACCTCCAGCAATACGCCCTTGCGCCGGGGCCTCGTAGCGCAGGTCCAACGCGCCTTTCTTGACCCCGACTTTGACGATCCCGCCTTTGACAAGCTTGCCAAAGAGCAGCTCCTCGGCCAACGGCTTTTTGATGTGTTCCTGAATGACGCGACCCAGCGGGCGCGCACCCATTTTTTCATCATAGCCTTTGTCGGCCAGCCATTCAGCTGCGGCAGGCGTCAGTTCAATGTGCACGTTGCGATCGATCAGCTGTGCTTCAAGCTGCAGCACGAACTTTTCAACCACCTGCATGATCACTGGCTTCGGCAGCGCGCCAAAGCTGATCACCGCATCCAGACGATTGCGGAATTCCGGCGTGAACGTCCGCTCTATCGCTGCGGTATCTTCGCCCTCGCGGGTTTCACGGCCAAAGCCCAGCGCATTCTTCGACATTTCAGCGGCACCCGCGTTGGATGTCATGATGATGATCACGTTACGGAAATCGGTTGTTCGCCCGTTGTGGTCCGTCAGCTTGCCGTGGTCCATCACCTGCAACAAGATATTGTAGACGTCGGGATGCGCCTTCTCCATCTCGTCCAGCAAAAGCACACAATGCGGGTTCTGATCGACACCGTCGGTCAGCATGCCACCCTGGTCGAACCCAACATAGCCAGGAGGAGCACCAATCAAGCGGCTCACCGCATGCTTTTCCATATACTCGGACATGTCAAAGCGCATCAGTTCCACACCCAGCGTATCAGCCAGTTGCTTGGCCACTTCGGTTTTACCCACACCGGTTGGCCCTGCGAACAGGTAGTTCCCAATCGGTTTCTCAGGTTCACGCAGACCTGCCCGCGCCAGTTTGATGGCCGAGGACAGCGCTTCAATCGCCGCATCCTGCCCAAAGACAACACGTTTCAATGACTTCTCAAGGTCCTTCAGAACCTCGGCGTCATCCTTCGACACGTTCTTCGGCGGAATGCGTGCAATCTTTGCGACGACATTCTCGATCTCTTTGGCACCAATCGTCTTGCGGCGCTTGGATTCCGTGACCAGATGCTGCGCTGCACCCGCCTCATCAATCACGTCAATTGCTTTGTCGGGCAGCTTGCGGTCGTTGATATAACGCGCGGACAGTTCCACGGCTGTTTTGATCGCGTCAGCGGTGTATTTGATGCTGTGATGCTCTTCGAAATACGGTTTCAACCCCTGCAAAATCTTGATCGCGTCAGGGACCGAAGGCTCGGTTACATCAATTTTCTGGAACCGGCGTGACAGCGCGCGGTCCTTTTCAAAGTGCTGGCGGAATTCCTTGTACGTGGTCGATCCCATGCAGCGCAGCTTGCCACCCTGCAATGCAGGTTTCAGCAGGTTGGAGGCATCCATCGCACCACCAGAGGTCGCGCTAAGCACCAATCACAGTATGAATTTCGTCGATGAACAGCACCGCATCAGCGTGATCTTCCATCTCGGTCATCACCGCCTTCAGGCGTTCCTCAAAGTCACCGCGATAGCGTGTGCCAGCGAGCAACGCACCCATATCAAGTGAGTAGATCGTGGCTTTCGACAGCACTTCTGGCGTCTCACCATTCACAATCTTGAAGGCAAGACCTTCGGCGATAGCCGTTTTACCCACACCCGGATCGCCGACGAGTAACGGGTTATTTTTGCGGCGGCGGCAAAGCACCTGAATGCAGCGTTCGACTTCATGCGCGCGGCCGATCAGGGGATCAACATCGCCTTTGGTCGCCTTGGCATTCAGATCGACGCAGTATTTCGCCAGCGCGCTTTCTTTCTCCTCGCCACCGTCACCAGATGCAATCGTCTCGCCCTCTTCAGTCGAGCCGGTCACAGGGCGCGCCTCACCGAACGCGGGGTCCTTCGCCACGCCGTGGGCGATGAAGTTCACCGCATCATAACGCGTCATGTCCTGCTCTTGCAGGAAGTAGGCCGCGTTGCTTTCACGTTCGGCAAAGATCGCAACCAGCACATTGGCACCGGTCACTTCACTGCGGCCAGAAGATTGCACGTGGATCGCGGCACGCTGGATCACCCGCTGGAACGCAGCGGTCGGCACAGCCTCGGACCCTTCAACATCTGTGATCAGCGTGGAAAGATCATCTTCGATAAAGCCTTCCAGATCTTTGCGCAGATCATCAAGATTCACAGAACACGCCCGCATTACGCGGGCTGCGTCGGGTTCATCAATCAATGCCAGCAACAGGTGCTCCAGCGTGGCAAGCTCATGTTTGCGTTCATTGGCCAGCGCAAGCGCGCCATGAATGGACTGCTCGAGTGTTGTCGAAAATGATGGCACGTCTTGTGCTCCTTCATATCGGGGGCTGGCGTGACCCAACCGTGGCCTGTTACCCTTAAGGTTTGGTTTTATTTCCCAACCTTCAAGGACTTTTTTCGCATTTGGCATCACAAAACGCGTGATGCTGGGTTTTTGACCTGCTTTTGACTATGCTCTCACATAATCGTGGTTAAAACTTGTCTTTTTGTGCCCGCACAAAGGTGAACACATCCACAGCGGATACATCGCCCATCCCAAGGGTAGCTTTGAATGCTGGAACATCGGCGCGCAAAAACGGGTTTGTACGCCTCTCTTCGCTCAATGTGGACGGGACCGTTGGCTGTCCTGCGGCGCGCGCCGCTTCGATCCGCGTGATACGAGAGATAAGATCAGGATTGTCCGGGTCAAGGGATGCAGCAAAACGGGCGTTCGCTGCGGTATATTCATGACCAGAGCAGATCAGCGTGTCATCGGGCAGCGCGCGCAGCTTTTGCATGCTATCCCACATCTGCGCAGGGGTTCCCTCAAACAATCGTCCACACCCCAATGCCATCAGACTATCAGCGGTGAAGGCCAGCGCGGCGCCCGGCATATGTAAGGCGATATGACCAATCGTGTGGCCGGACACATCCAGAATATGTGTTTGCTGTCCGCACACGGTGATCTGATCCCCCTCGGCGACTTCAACATCCAGCTTGGGCAGACGATGAGCATCTGCCTTTGCGCCAATCACACGTGCCGTGCCACGCAGGTGATCAACGGCCCCAATATGATCAGGATGATGATGGGTGATTGTAATATCATCCAATGTCCAGCCGCGTGCCGTTAGTTCGGCTTGAATGGGTGCAGCTTCGGGTGCATCCACCAATGCGGTCTCGCCCGTGTCGTCATTGTGGATCAAAAATGCGTAGTTATCTGCCAGACAAGGCACCACAACCAGTTCCACTGCTGATGTCTTTGTCATGGCAATGCGCCTCTCTGTTGTTATGTTGTTCCCATAGCTTTGCCCAAGGAGCCGCAAACCGCAATGCACCTCGACGTCTTGGATTTGCGAAACTTCTACTACCGCAGCGCTTTGGGGCGCGCGGCGCAAAAGGTGATCCGTGATGAATTGTGCACTATCTGGCCCGAGGCAAAAGGGCAGATGGTCGTTGGCTTTGGGTTTGCGCTGCCGCTTTTGCGGCCCTTCCTGAAAGACGCACGCCGGGTGATCGGTCTGATGCCAGGCCCACAAGGTGTGATGCCTTGGCCTGCGGATGGCAGGAACGTCAGCGTCCTTTGCGAAGATACGCTTTGGCCAATTGAAACCGGCCATGTCGACAAACTGGTGATGCTGCACGGCCTTGAAACCACCGAACAACCTTCGATGTTGCTGGATGAAGCGTGGCGGGTTTTGGGTCCCGGAGGCCGGGCGGTGTTTATTGTGCCGAATCGTGCAGGTATGTGGTCGCGGTCTGATGCGACGCCCTTTGGCTATGGCCGCCCCTATTCCCTCAGCCAGCTCGACGCACAACTGCGACGCCATCAATTCGTCACCGAACGCACGATGTCAGCGCTGTATCAGCCGCCGTCAGCGCGCAAGATCTGGCGCAAGTCAGCAGGTTTTCTGGAAAAAGTCGGTCACAACCTGCCCGTCATCGCCGCTGGCGGTGTTCTGATTGTCGAGGTAAGCAAGCAGATGGTGGCACCCACGCGTCCAGGACTAACTGAGGCGGTCAAAAAACCGCTGAAAGCGCTGGAGGGGATCGCAAAACCGACCCCCAAACCCGAGGCAGCACCGTCACGTGTGCGTGTCGGTTAGACGCGTATTTACTGCTCTGCGGCAAGGACCAAAACCCAGTAGGGCCCTCGATTGCTGTTCGCTTTGGCAAGCGCAAAATCCTCAAAGCGTGGATTGACGTTATTCGCTTGATGGCCAGGTGAATTCACCCAAGCGTTCAAGACGGAACTCTCGCTTTGCTGACCTCGTGCGATATTCTCGCCCCAAGTGCGCCAGTTATATCCGGCATCGGTAATGCGGTCCCCTCCTGACGAGCCATCACTGCCAGTGTGAGAGAAGAAGTTATTTGCGGCCATGTCATCCGCATGGCGGCGCGCGGCCGCTCCCAAACGCGAGTCGTAGCTCACCGATCCGGCACCATTTCTGGCCCGTACGCCATTCAGCATACCGGCAAATGTACTGCTTGGCGTGTCTGAGACCGCAACTTGGGGTATGTTCGTCGTCGGCGCTGCGGGCGCAGCTGAAGAAACGCCGGGGCCGGACATACTACCAGCGGAGGAAACGCTTGGGTTTGAGGAACTACCGCCTCCACCACCGCAAGCGGTGACAAAGCAAAGCGCTGCTATGGAAACGACTATCTTCATGCGACTTCTCCCGAGTTCTGTCGGACATTGCTAGGGGTTTGCGCCTTCAGCGCTCAATCCAAGAACGCAAACCACTGTCAGATCAGCAAAAAATTGCCCGCATTGCAGATGAGTTGGGAGAAAACCGCCGAATACCTGAAACACAAACCGAGAATCTGGTTGATCGTTGCCGAAATCGAAATAACGGAGCTGTTGCGCATTTTCCTCGGCCTGCGGTTCCCATAGAAAGGCTGCTACGTCCCAATGATAGCGCGAGGCGCACAGTAAAATGCGATTGAACCTAATCTGGCCTCTTCTGTTTGCGGCGACGACGGTGCACGCCCAACCATCCCTCAACGATCTGCAAAAACGGGCTGAAGCCGCACTGGTAGCCGATCGGCCTGCCGATACGATACGCCTTGCGGGCGATATGCTGGACGCCCAACCAGATAGTTTTGCTGCATTCTATCTCATGGCCTTGGCTCAGGCAGATTCGAACGATCTGCAAGCAGCCGCCCAAACCGGTAGGCGCGCCTATCAGGTGGCAAAAACAGAAGAAAATCGTTTTTTGGCCGCGCGTTTCGTCGGCGGTGTCCGCTTTCAAGCAGGCCAATACACCAGATCCGAGCTTTGGCTACGCCGTGCGGCAAACCACACACAGACGGAAGCTGAGCTGGCGTCAGTTGCCAACGCTTTTGCCACGGCCAATCAGGCGAACCCGCTATCGCTGCGGTTCTCAGGCTATGTTGCACCCACTGACAATATTAATGATGGCTCCGACGACGGCGTTCTGAGGCTGGAAGGAATCGATACAACCTTTGTACTGCCCGAGGATCGCCGCTCACTGTCGGGCGTGGCCTTCGCCGCGAGCACTGAATTGCGCTATCGCATCGCGCAAAGCCCAAACCAATCGACAACGCTGGTCGGTACTATTTCTGGCGAAACCTATATCTTGTCATCCGAAGCCGAAGACCTGCTCGCCAGCTCTCCAAACCCGGATGTGCGTGCCGTCGACGGCAGTGATTTTGCAACGGTAACTGCATCCGTCGGCGTGGTCCGGCAACAGAACAATATCAGCCCGTTGGGCCCCGTTCGTGCCGGACTGGCTTTGGGGACATATTGGGAAGGCGGCGAACGGTTGGTGGATTTCGGTGACCTGACGCTTGAGCAAATTGTCCCCATTGATCCCAACAGCACGTTCCGCCTCAGAGCACTGGTGCGTGAACAGATTGCGCGTAAGCCCACCCTGCTCGATTCCACGCTGTATGACGTCGTGGGTAGTTATGAACGGACACGAGGCAATCAGGATCAGCTACAGCTCAATTTTGGAACACGTCGCGTCTCCGCAGGACCCGAAAATTCATATGATGAATATGAAGTGGGGGTCGGATACGGCCTGGCGCAGCCGGTTTTTGGCGTGCAACTTTATACATCGCTGCAGCTCGGCTACCGTAATTACGAAGAATTCGTCACAACCCTCGACGGGCGCGAGGATCAGTTTATATCCGCGGATGCCACAGCCACCTTTCAGGATGTCAGCTATTTCGGGTTCTCGCCCAGCATCACGGTCTCTTCATCGCGAACGGTTTCAACCGCGGAAGAGAACACAACATCAGCCGTTCAAGTCCTCTTTGGCGTGACATCGAACTTCTAGAATCCTTCGCCGTTTGCATCTTGGTTGCAAAGCCCAGTATGCACCTGCCATGACAACACCCTTTGAAATCTTCATGGTCGCAACGCCGGGGCTAGAAAAAGCACTACTGGCCGAGGCGCTCGAGAACGGCTTTGTAGACGCCAAAGTCACGCCCGGCGGCATCACAACCACGGGCACATGGCAAGACGTCTGGCGCGCCAATCTTGTGATGCGTGGGGCGACGCGTGTATTGGCGCGTGTTGGCAGCTTCATGGCGTTTCATCTGGCACAGCTGGACAAACGCGCACGCAGGTTCCCTTGGGGCGATGTTTTACGCCCCGATGTGCCTGTGCGGGTCGAGGTCAGCACCTCGAAAAAATCCAAGATTTACCATGCCGGTGCGGCGGCTCAGCGGATTGAGACCGCGCTGAGAGAAAGCCACAGTATGACGGTCAGCCCGGATGCTCCTGTCGCCATCAAAGTGCGGATCGACGACAATCGGGTCACGATCAGCGTCGATACATCTGGTGAAAGCCTGCACAAACGCGGCCACAAAGAGGCCGTCGGGAAAGCCCCCATGCGCGAAACGCTGGCCGCCTTGATGCTGCGCGAATGCGGATATGACGGGTCCGAACCCGTGCTGGACCCGATGTGCGGATCAGGGACGTTTTTAATCGAAGCGGCCGAGATCGCAATGGGGCTACACCCTGGCCGCACCCGCGACTTTGCCTTTCAACAACTCGCCACCTTTGATCAAAGCAAATGGGATGCCATGCGTAAGGTGGATCACATCCACCGACCAGCGCAAAATTTCTACGGCAGCGACCGGGACGCAGGTGCGATCCGCATGGCGACGGCCAACGCCGAACGGGCGGGCGTCGCAGATCACACAACCTTCCAAAACCTCTCTGCCGCCGACATCAAACGCCCTGAGGGCCCACCGGGCCTGATCATCTGCAATCCGCCCTACGGCGGACGGATCGGCAGCCAGAAGATGCTCTACGGGGTCTATGCCGGGCTGGGCGAGGGGATCAGACGCGAGTTCTCTGGCTGGCGGGTTGGGATCGTGACCAGCGACACTGGGCTGGCGAAGGCAACAAAGTTACCATTCAAACCCAAGGGCCCGGCAATTCCACATGGCGGTCTAAAGGTGTGGCTGTTTCGAACAGATCAACTTATCTAGACCGCGGCGTCTACCCGCTTCACTTCAATCCCGGCCGCCTGCATCGCTGTTGCTGCAATATCCACCGCTGTCAGCCCTGCATCCGCGTACATCGCATCAGGCGATGCGTGATCAATATACCGGTCCGGCAGCGTCATCGTCCGCACTTGGCAGCGCCCGTCCAGTAGCCCGTCATTGGCCAGATCATGCAGCACCATCGCGCCAAAACCGCCGCGTGCGCCTTGCTCGACTGTGATCAGTGCTTTGTGATTGCACAGCAATTGCCGGATCAGCGCACGGTCCCGTGGTTTGGCAAAACGGGCATCCGCAATCGTGGTTGAGACCCCCTGCGCGGCCAGCTTCTCCGACGCTTCTTGGCACTCCGCAAGATGCGCCCCAAAGGATAGAATCGCGACGTCAGACCCTTCCTGCACGACACGGCCTTTGCCGATCTCAATCAGGTTACCCCGTTCGGGCAGCTCAATCCCCACGCCCTCGCCGCGCGGATAGCGGAAGGCAATCGGCCCGTCGTCATAGGCGGCCGCCGTCCTTACCATATGCATCAGCTCCAGCTCATCCCCGGCAGCCATCACCACCATATTTGGCAAGGCCGACATATAACCGATATCGAACGCGCCCGCATGGGTTGGCCCATCGGCCCCAACAAGCCCCGCGCGGTCAATCGCAAAGCGGACCGGCAGGTTCTGTAGCGCCACATCATGCACAACCTGATCATAGCCGCGTTGCAGGAAGGTTGAGTAGATCGCGCAGAAGGGTTTCAGCCCACTCGCCGCCATCCCGGCAGAAAAGGTCACACCATGTTGTTCGGCGATGCCCACGTCAAACACACGGTCCTTGAACCGCGCGCCCATGATATCGACGCCAGTGCCAGAGGGCATCGCGGCAGTCACCGCGACAATGCTCGGGTCCATCTGCGCCTCGGTCGTCAAGGCGGAACCAAAGACCTTGGTATAACTGGGCGCATTCGGCTTGGATTTGGCCTGCGCACCGGTCGTCACATCGAACTTCGATACACCGTGCCCGCAATCGGCACTGTCCTCGGCAGGGGCGTAGCCCTTACCTTTGGTTGTGCACACATGGATCAGCACCGGACCTGTTGCGCGGGTCCGTGCCGCCCGGAGGACGGGCAAGAGCTGGGTCATGTCATGGCCATCAATCGGGCCGACGTAGGAAAACCCAAGTTCCTCAAACAGCGTACCGGACCCGCCCGTCTGCATGCCCGTCACCAGATTGCGCGCGCGGCGCGCATGGTCCCGCAACGGGCCGGGCAATGCGGCCTCAAACCCTTCGGCCATCTTGTGCAACTCACCCATTGGTGAAGCATAGAGGCCGGAAAGGTACTTCGACATCGCACCCACAGGGGGGGCAATCGACATTTCATTGTCGTTAAGGATCACAAAAAGTCGGCGGCCCTCGGCACCCGCGTTGTTCATCGCCTCATAGGCCATGCCAGCGCTGATCGACCCATCGCCGATAACGGCAATTGCATCGCCGGTTGGCATCCCCATATCCCGTCCGACAGTAAACCCAAGAGCTGCCGAAATAGAGGTGCTGGAATGCGCGGCCCCAAAGGGATCGTAGTCGCTTTCGGCGCGTTTGGTGAAACCGGATAGCCCGCCTTCCTGGCGCAATGTCCTGATCCGGTCGCGGCGGCCTGTGAGAACCTTATGCGGATAACACTGGTGGCCCACGTCAAAGATAAGCTTGTCGCGCGGCGTGTCGAACACCGCATGGATTGCCACGGTCAGTTCTACCACCCCTAAAGACGACCCCAAATGCCCGCCCGTCTCAGACACAGCCGAAATCACCTCGGCCCGCACATCGTCTGCAAGATTGGCGAGGGCTGTGTCATTCATACGCCGCAGATCGGTAGGGCTTGTAACACTGTCAAGAAAGGGCGTTTTGGGATGATTGGTCATTTCAGCACCTTTGTGATAATAAAAAGCGTCGCAAATGGGAGAAACCCAATTGCGACGCTAGTCTCCTGTAGCCAACAGGAAGGGAACTGGGATTTTCATCCCAATATCGGGCCAGCCAGGAAGGGTCGCCCGATGGCATAGAAACAGGCGGTGCGTCGCGCGCCGCCTGTCTCAATCTTCAGACGTGAACGGCCTCTTCGACCTCGATCATCAGGGATGACCGGTTGATCGGATCAGGCGTGCCACGGCTCTCTTCAGGCAGGATGCGCCCAATAAAGGCCATCGCTGCAATCACGAACCAGAGTGCAAGGACAAAGATCGCGGCATAGCCCGCCCCCTTGAGCATCAAGAGTGTGATATCAGCGGTCAGCCTGCTCTTTTCGCTCATTTCGAGGATGTTGTCGTTTTTCATCATCTCTCTCCTTAGTTCAGCGGCGCATAGCCATGCTGCTGCGCCCAAACGTACCAGTTATCAACAACCGTACCGGTCAACAGAATCCCGATGCCACCGGTCAGCGTTGTCAAAACGGCGAACCACCACGCCCAGCGGTGGATACCTTCCATGGTGGCGTTAAAGCCCATGGTCCAGCGCCAAAAGAGGGCCGCACGCTCGGTCGCGGTGCCACGGTCAACGATCTGTTCAATTTCGCGCTCACCGCCAAAGCGGCTGACCGCCAGAATCGTCGCACCATGCATCGCAAACAGCAGGGCAGACCCATAAAGGAACGCGATGCTCAGAGCGTGGAACGGATTGTAGAACAGGTTGCCATATGTGATGGAAAACAGGTTGGTCCAGTCGAGGTGTGAGAAGACGCCATAGGGCACCATCTCGGACCAGTCGCCCATCAGGATCGGACGGAACAGACCCAAGCACAGGAACAACCAGATCGCAGAGGCGAAGGCCCATGCCACGTGCTTGCCCATGCCCAGCGCTTCCGCGCGCAGGTATGTCCGAACCCACCAAGTCATCACAGAGATGAGCAGAAAGAATGACGCGATCATGAAGTACCCGCCGTCATTCATCGGTGGCATGCTTAGACCATAGCCCGGCGAGGGCGGATCAAGCGACAGCCAGAACAGATCCCGCAGGAAGATCGCCGCGTTGTAATCGGCCTGAGCCCAAAAGGACATGCCCACCATGACAAACCAGATGAGACCTGTCGCCAGCGAGATAACGCCAAAGGAACCAAGGTAGATCGGGCCCAGCTGCGCGTTGCCAAACCAACCTGCGAGTTTCGAAAAGCGGGCGTTTTGGCTGCGGTCAATCCCGCTGCCGTCAAACCCGGCCACGCCCATTTCAGGCGGTCCTTGGACCTGAACCTGGGTGAAGATGTTTTGATATTCAGCCATTGTTCATATCCTCCTACAGATCGACCCACCAAGGGAGCTCATAGTACCAGTCCCACCAAATGATCCATTCTTCGAACCAGACGGTGCCGGAAATCACGATGCAGATCGCCGACCAGAAACCAGCGTTGAGCGCCAGGAACAGGCCGAGGCGGTGAATACCCAATGGCCCGATGGAATAGCCGATCAGATCACGAAAATAGGTGTCTTCGTGGTCTGGCGACTTGATTTCCTGACCCTTTGGCGGGTTCACGGCCGACAACACCAGTGATCCGTGAAGCGCAAGCGCAAGACAGGTGGTGAAGAAGAACGTAATCGCGATCATATGGACCGGGTTGTAGTGAAAATTGCCGTAGGTGTAGCCCACGTTATTCACCCAATCGAGGTGACTGAAGATACCGTATGGGAACGCATGGCCCCAGGCACCCAGCAATACCGGGCGGATCACCACCAGCGTCACATAGGCAAAGATCGCCACGCCAAAGGCAAATGGCACATGATAGCCAATGCCGAGTTTGCGGCAAATCTCAACCTCGCGCATCGCCCAGCTGACAAAGGCACCGATGGCACAGATCGTGATGATCTGCCAAAGCCCGCCATCCATCAGCGGCGCAGCACCCAGGCCGTACTCAAGCGGCGGCGGGTTAATCGAAATCAACCACGGGTTCCACGTGGGGCCTTGGCTGGCCCCGTAAAAGATCAATATCGTCCCAAGGACGGCGAAAAAGAACGTCGTGACCCCGAAGAAGCCAACATAAAATGGCCCCACCCAAAAGTCGAACAGATCACCGCCTACCAATGTCCCGCCACGAACCCGGTATTTCCTTTCGAAGCTGAGCTGTGCCATCTTCCTATCTCCATTCTAGACAGGCCCTGCATCCGCGTTCCGGTGCGCCCTGTCATCGTCAATGTCGGTGTTTGCTACGGGCGGACGGTTGCCCGCCCGCAGCTTTTTCTTTGCGGCAAAAGCCGGTCCTTACATGCCGAAGGCGAGTTGGAACCAGTTTGTGCTTTCATTGCTCAGCAGGACGAGGTGAATCATCGCTGCGAGAAGGAACAGGAATACGCCCTGCGCCACGAATACGCGGCGAGGGTCGAATACCAGCCAGATCTTGTAGAACTGTGCCATGTGCTATTCCTCTCCTACCAGCTGAACCAAGGAAGCTTGATGTACGTCAGAATATGAGCAACCACGGCCACAGCTGCGAAGAGTGTGAACCCGCTCATATAGACTGCGTGCAGCTCCTGGGCCTGCTCGTCAGTGAGACCTGTGAAAGACAGGTCAGATTTGTCAGCCATGTTTTGTCTCCAAAAATGTATACTGACGCCGCGCACCCCCCGCGGCCGGGTTACGACAGAAGCTCTTCCTCTGCCCCAATCCACCATCCCGGGGGGGAATGATGAACGTCGGATGCCCGTTGCCGGGCAAATGTCGTGCCGTCGGCTTCATGCGCTGAAGATTTGCGGCGTGATGATGCGCGCCTGTGTCCAGGCCTTGGCGAATGGGCCTTTCGCAGGCAGTTCCATCCGGCGTGCCGCTGACAACACCCATGTCAGGATGCAAAGCGGCAGCGTGGCCAGAAAGATCAGCCCGAAATAGGCGTAGTATTCGCGTTTCGGCGGCGCTGACCGGGCCCTTGTCATCGGTGCATCTGTTGTAAAATCAGTCATTTGCGTCCTCCGTTAGAAGTTTCGAGTGTTTCGACGGTCTCTAAGACAACCCGGTCGTTGCCGGCATCGAGTGCTGCACGCTCGGCTGCGTCACGCAGCGTTTTGGCGGCAGAAATACGTGTCAGGATCGGGTGGTTCGCCACGATCTCATCCAGCTTGGCTTGCGCATCGGGGTCCCAAGGGAAGTCACGGCGTAGCGGTGTCAGGGTAGCATCGGTTTCATCCATCTCGCTGCCCAAAGGCAGGATATGGAATAGCGCATCAAACAGGCCATTGCAGACCTCTTGCAACAAATAGGTCGCCCCTGCGTAGCCCATAAACGGCGTGCCGGTGGCACGACGAATGGCAGCACCGGGGAAGCTAGCGGGGATGAACACTGGCGACGGGCCATGCCCCGCCTTCATCTCAGCCATATACATTTTCTCGTTGATGGACCCGAGTACGATCAAGGGCCGCTTGGCGCGCATCAAGCTGCGCACTTCGTCGTTGTTGGTCTTCTTGCCGCGACACCGGGCCACAGCAAAGGCACAAGGAAAGCCCAGATCACCCTCAAGATAGTGACGAACACCACGCGCGTATGTCTCGTTGGCAACAATGGCGAATTCCGCCGTTGCAAAGAAATCCTGTGTGACCGACCGCCACAAATCCCAGACGGGCTTGATGGTCGAATGCTTCTCTTGCTCGATGAACGGTTCGGGGTCGAGACCTGTCAACTCACCCAGCTTGCGTAGGAATTTCGTGGTTGAATCAATACCAAATGGCGCTTGCAGATAGGGCTTGCCCAGCACCTCACAAAGGCCGCGGCCAAACTCACGATACATCGTGACGTTCACATCAGCATTCACCAGATTGCGCATCTCGGCCACATGGGCACCCAACGGCATAACCATATTGATCTCTGCACCGATGCCTTCGACAAGGCGCCGTATCTCGGCCAGATCAGAGGGCATATTGAAGGCGCCATACATCGGCCCAAGGATATTCACGCGCGGCTTTGCATCTTCTTCACGCTTCTTTTCTGGCGGCATCCGGCCTTTGGTCATGCCGAACTCTGTGAAGATCCACGTCATCGCGCGATCCGCGCACTCCCATTGATCCTCATCAATGGTGCGGGGCAGGAAGCGCTGGATATTGGTGCCTTGCGGGGTCACACCGCCGCCAATCATCTCGGCAATAGAACCCGTGACCACAACAGCAGGCAAAGCAGGATCAAGCGTTTCCCAAGCCCGCTTCATTGCCTCTTCGGTGCCCTCGCCCATCTCGCTTTCAGCCAGACCTGTCACGACAATCGGCAGCTCATGCGGCGGCAAACCATCGGTGTAATGCAACACAGAGGTCACAGGCAGGTTTTCACACCCAACAGGGCCATCAATCACAACCTGCAAACCCTTTACGGCGCAGAAGGCATAAACCGCCCCCCAGTACCCGCCCGCGCGATCATGATCGGTGACGAGCATCAGATCATCTCCTGCGCTTTGGCTGCGCGCGCCATTTTGTCGAGTTTCTTCTGGTGCTGTGCACGGAAATCCGGACGCACATTTGGTGTGCCTTCCCAGACGCCGGCGGTGTCTTCATTGCCCACGCCCTCAAAGAACGCGCGCATCGTGTCCATTTTCTCTTTGCCCGCAATCGCGGCATTCACGACCTGCGCGAGCGAGCCTGCACCCGCTGGCCCCATGAGTGGCCGTGCTGAGATAAGATTGGTGAAGTAGAGTGATGGGATGCCATGTTCTTTGGCGTGTTGCACAACGGGTGTCGTGCCAATCGCCAAGTCTGGCTTGATGGCGTCAACGGCGGCCAGATCATCCTCCAACGATGCACGATAGACGACCTTCACGCCCTTCGCGGCGAGCCATGCGGCATCCGGGCGCGACCATTCGGTTTTAGGACAAGCAGTGCCGACATAAGGCACGTCGGCGCCGCTTTCGATCAGCAGCCGTGCGACCAGAAGCTCAGAACCCTCATAGCCCGATAGCGTTACGGTGCCATTGATCTGCGCGCCAGCAAGGGCGCCCTTGATCGCTGGCAAAAACGCATTCTGCGCCGCTGCAATCTGGTCAGGTTTCACATCGTACGCGTCACCGATCGCGGCCAGCCAATCAGCCGTACCGTCATGGCCAACCGGGGCAGAGCCGACGATCTTGCGGCCAGCGCCTTGGAATTCACGGATTGCCGAGGTGTAGAACGGATGGATCGCCGCCGCGACACCGCAATCGAGCGCGGCATAAAGCTCGCGCCACTCACGCGTCGGCACAACCGGACCCGTAGCCAAGCCCATCGGAGCCAGCATCGCACCGATCATCATCGGATCGGCCGGGAACATCTCGCCTAGCAGCGCGACAGTCGGGCGGTCAGATTTGCCACCCACAGGTGCTTGGACCGGACCGGCGGCAATCTCTTCCCGGGCATAGGCGAGCATTGCACCTGCCAAGACGTCCTTCGCCTCAGCATGGGTGGGAATGCCAAATCCAGGCACATCAATGCCCACGATCCTTACACCGTTGATCTCTTTTGGCAGCAACCGCAGCGGTACGCCGGAGGCGGTCGGCACACAAAGGTTCGTCACCACAATCGCGTCATAGCGATCAGGGTCTGCCATATCATGCACGCTCTCGCGAATATCCTCGAACAGTTTACCGGTCACCAAGGTTTCGGAATTGAACGGCACATAGCCAACAGACCGGCGGGCACCATAGAAATGCGATACAAACGTGAGGCCGTACACACAACACGCCGATCCGGACAGAACCGTGGCCACACGTTTCATCCGAAGGCCTACACGCAAAGACCCGAACGCAGGGCACATACTCTGCGGTTGATCATGAGGTCCTTGCGGATAGTCCTTCGCGTATTGGTCCAGAATCTCGGACTTACCAGCGGCCCGCGCCGCAGCCTCCATCGACCCAGCACTCGCCGTGCAACCGCCTTCCAAAGCAGTCGCTTGCATGCCAGCCTCCAACTGAGAGGCTTCTTCACGCGCAACACCCTCGATGATCTGAACTTGTCCAGCCTCATCATAGCCAACTTCGTAGCCTTGGGTGTCCGCCTCATGCGTCATCGTAGATGACCTCCAGGCTTTCCTTTGGCTTCGCGTTCTTGCCGCGCATGTCAACGTCGGTCGCGGGGATTAGTTGATAGTCCGCACCGGTATCCTTGGCATCAAAGAGGCCCAGCAAACCGTCCTGATCCAGCGGTGTCGGGCGCACTGGTGGAGCCGCACCCACAGCCTCAGCAAGGCCCTCAAACATCGGGCCCCACTGGCTCTGGTTTGTGCCGACAATCTGATAGTTCGCCGATTTCTTACGCAAGTCATCATCCTGCGGAATGGCCGCGAGGACCGGAATGTTCACCGCCTCAGCGAAGGCCTGCGCCTCGCCGGTGCCATCGTCTTTGTTGATCACCAGACCGGCGACACCAACATTGCCGCCCAGCTTGCGGAAGTACTCGACCGCCGAACAGACGTTGTTGGCCACGTAAAGAGATTGCAAATCGTTCGAGCCAACCAGAATGACCTTTTGCGCCATATCGCGTGCGATCGGCAGACCGAAGCCACCACAGACAACGTCGCCCAGGAAATCGAGCAACACATAGTCAAAGTCCCAATCGTGGAACCCCAGCTTCTCGAGCAACTCGAAACCGTGGATGATCCCACGACCACCGCACCCGCGGCCCACCTCGGGGCCCCCGAGTTCCATCGCAAAGACGCCGCCGCGCTTGAAGCAGACATCACCAATTGCGACCTCTTCGCCCGAGAGCTTCTTCTTCGCTGATGTCTCGATAATTGTCGGGCAGGCCTTGCCGCCGAAGAGCAGGCTTGTGGTGTCAGACTTCGGATCGCAGCCAATCAACAGCACCCGCTTGCCCATCTCGGCCATCATATGGCTAAGGTTCGCCAGCGTGAATGACTTGCCAATGCCGCCTTTGCCATAGATCGCAATGATCTGGGTCTTGGATGTCGGTTCACCCTGCGGCACTTCGAGGCTGGGGTCTTCGTGGGCCTCATCGCGCAGACGCTGATCAAAATCCTTCAGGTTTGGAATCTCGTCTTTCATGCGGTTCCCCAGTTCAAAATCATCTTCAGGCAGGACGGATCGGTAAAGGCGGTTTCGTACGCCCCACTTGCCATCTCTGCGGGTTGCTGGTGGGTGATCAGATCTGCCAGTTCCAGAACGCCCGACTCAACCAGCGCTTTTGTGGCCGTCATGTCATCGGGTGCCCACTCCGCGCTGATGCGGAACCGGGCCTCTTTCATAAACGCTGGCGGAAAGGCGAATTGCAGTGGTGCTGAGTAGAAACCCGCCAGCACGATCTCGCCGCCCTTGGCGATGCGGCCAATCCAGTCATTGAGCAGATCACCGCGACCAGAGGCGTCATAGATCGATTTGTAGTCGCGGCGCGGGTCCAACTCTGGCGTCGTCACCGCGTATCCCGCAGCACCCGCCATACGAATGGGGTCAACCTCCCAAACGGTTGGCGCGGGTGCGCCCGAGGCGATCGTCAATCGCGCCAAAAGGCGCCCCAGCACACCATGGCCGATGATCAGATCAGGAACAGCCTTGTTGGGGCCAGCCATCGCATGGCGCGCTGTCGCGGCCAACGCGAGCAAAGCGCCAGCCGCACCAAGGCCGGGATCAATCCGGGTGACACGCGACGCTTTGGTGGCAAGCGTCTCCGCTGCAGCCCCAAACAACCCATGCGCACCGTCATAGCAGCTGGCACCCGGCACAAAGACATGTTCACCAACACGAAAACCGCTGTCAGCGCCAGCCTCAACCACTTCGCCAGCGGCCTCGTATCCGGGGATCAAAGGATAGCCCATACCGGGGAAAGGAGGCATCTCACCCGTCCAGAAAAGCTTCTCGGTGCCGGTGGAAATGCCGGAATGCTTGACCGCAACGACAACATCGTCAGCCGCAGGAGGTACGATTCCCACCTGATCAATCGCCAAATCACCTGGCGCCGATAGGATAACGGCCTTTGTTTCCAACGTTTTTCTCCCTCGCGAGGCAGATGAAGAAGGCATCACCCGCGACACTCTGTCTCGTCATAGTTTAGCCTTACATGCCGTAGTGTCAATTATTTTAGACATTTAAAGTGTCAACTTTCCCTTACACCTTCCACGATGGACGTGATGAAAGGGCGCGCTGCCTTCGGCGTGATAATTTCCGAAAACCCGGCCTGCGCCAGCAGTGCCGCGATCTGGGCCTGAGAGCGTGCGCGGCCCGTGCGCATCGCCATGCAGTAAAGCGCGAAGTAAGCGTCGCCTGCACGCTGCGGGGTGTCTCCACCGGTCATCGGCTCTGAAACTAGGATGCGCCCGCCAACGGGTAGCGCGTCATAGGCGGATCTTAGAAGGGCGATGACCGTTTCATCCGCGTGGTCGTAAAGGACGCGGATCAGGCTGATGACATCGGCGCCTTGCGGCAGCCTATCATCCCGAAAAGATCCGGAAACGATATCGACACGGTCTGACAGACCAGCGTCAGCGAAGCGCTTTGCAGCGGAAGGAACGACAGCAGGCAGATCAAAGAGTGTCATCCGTAGGTCAGGATGCGCCAGCCCAACTGCCGTCAAAAATGCCCCTGTCCCACCGCCAACATCCAAGATGCGACGGCAACCAGACAATTGCACGGTCGCCAGAGTGTCTTCGGCGACAAGCACCTGACTGTCTGCCATCAACTGCGAATAGGTCGCCACTGTAGCCGAGTCCTGCGCACCCTGCGCGCCAAACACGTAAGGCCAGAATTCGGCCAACTCTGTTTCCACCTCGCCTCTGAAAAATGCGACTGGGTCTGCCAGATCAAGGTACAGAACATTATGATGTTCAATCATGCCAGCCAACCCCGGCACCCCGGCCAATGCCGCACCTCGCGTCGTCAATGCGTAGCGCCCGGAGCGGCGGCGTTTGATCAGACCAATTGATGTCGTCGCCGCCAGTAGAACGGGCATGCGATCTTGTGGGATATCGACCTCTGCCGCTAAGGCTTCTGGTGTCATCTCCTGCGTGAGCAAAAGTTCGGGCAGCCTTAACTTGACGAAAGCCTGCAAGACCTGACTGTAGCAAAACCCGGCAACCAGATCGAACATCGCCCCACCCTCGGAGCGCACAAACCGGCGAGTCAAAGGAAATCTGGCCGCCCATTTCTGAAAGCCGCGCGACGCAATGAGCCGGGTGATACGACGAGATGTCCGTGCCGCCCCGCGTGGCAACGCAGGTTTTGGCAGGGTGATGTCGAGGTCTTTCATTACTCGCCAGGAACGGTGGGCCTGCCGCGCGCACCCGCAGGCACCAGTTTGTCGGCATAGGCCCGCACCATTTGCGCCAGGGCTGCCTCGCCCGGACAAGCGGGGATAGATGAGATGGCGCCACCCAGAATGTCATCAAAACGTTGAATTGCACCCTTTACGCCATATGCGGCAACCGCATTCGGACGACCATGCAGATCATCCTGACCCGCAGGCTTGCCCAAAGTCACCTCGTCGCAAAGCGCATCGCGCAGATCGTCGGCCACCTGGAACGCCTCGCCAATGCGTGCGCCAAGCTCTTCCCACGGTTCTGCCTCCTGACCAGCCGCAACGGCCCCCATCTGGGTGGCGGCAACAAACAGCGCGCCCGTCTTGGCTTGGTGATAGGCGGACAGATCAATCTCGTCCTCGCTTTCCCACCCCTGCCCGGCGCAAATCCCAAAGGGCATGCCGGTGCGCGTGCCCAAAATATCGACAAGGCGCAGGGCACGGTCGGGCGTATCCGCAGCCGCACGCGCCAAGATCTGAAAACCCATGATGATCAGGCTGTCGCCGGTCAGCACGGCAAGCGGCTCTGAATAGGCGCAGTGCAGCGCTGGTTTGCCCCGGCGCATGTCGGCGTCGTCGAAGCAGGGCAAGTCATCGTGCACAAGGCTGGCGCAATGGATCACCTCAAGTGCGACGGCGGCTGCATTTGTCAGCGCAGGGCGGTCATCACCGCACGCCATGGCCACCGATGTCAGGATCGTCGGCCTGATCCGCGCACCGCCTGGGGTAACGGCATACTCCAAGGCCGCCGCCAGCTTCGGTGGGGCAAAGCCGCCCTGACCTGCGGCTATGGCCGCTGTCATGGCTGCGTCAATACGCTCTGAGATTCTCATACGCATCTCCTTTGCAATCTATAGTGTCTATTTTAGTTTACATATGTCAATGTAAATCAATCGTAACGAGAGACTCGGGGTTTGATGAAAGCTGAGAAGCCCAGAATTGTTGTGGTTGGCGCCGGGATCGGCGCGCTCGCGGCTGCGTTGCGACTCAGTCATCAAGGTTGCGATGTGACCGTGCTGGACATGCACGCCGCCCCCGGTGGCAAGATGCGCACGGTTGCGTCGGCGGCAGGGCCGGTAGATGCCGGGCCAACTGTCCTGACGATGCGTCCTGTGTTCGAAGCGCTTTTCGCTGACGTCGGCGAAGTGCTGGAAGATCATCTGACGCTTCAGCCTTTGACCACGCTGGCCCGACACTTCTGGGATGATGGCACCACGCTTGATCTGGATGCGGATCAGAGCAAGAGCCTTGCCAATGTAACGGCAACATTTGGCGCGAAAGCAAGACGAGAGTTCGCAGCCTTCTCCGCTCGCACCAAACGGTTGTTTGAAGCGTTCGACGGCCCCATGATGCGCACCGCCGAACCGAACCAAATGCAAGTCACAAAAACGGTCCTGGCCCAGCCCCGCCTGATCCCGGATATGGCCCCGCATAAGACCCTCGCGGGTCTGCTGAAGCAGTCGTTCAGCGACCCCCGCCTCGCGCAGCTTTTTGGGCGTTACGCCACATATGTCGGCGGATCACCCTATGCATCACCCGCCATTCTGTCGTTGATCTGGCGGGCCGAGGCACAGGGCGTCTGGTCAGTTTCCGGCGGCATGCACCAATTGGCACAGACAATCGCAGAACTTGCGAAGACACGCGGCGCGGCGTTCCACTACAACACCGCCGCGACCCGCATCACCCGACAAAACGGGCGGATCAACGGTGTGCAAACAGAACTAGGTCACTTCCCGGCAGATGTGGTGCTGTTCAATGGCGACCCGCGCGCATTGGTCACTGGGCTGCTTGGGGAAAGTGTGAAAACAGCTGTGCGTCCGCAACATACCCAGCCGCGCAGCCTGTCGGCCTTCGTGCACGCCTTTGCGGCCAAGCCCATTGGCGTTGATCTGGCTCACCATAACGTCTTTTTTGGCCAAGACCCAAAGGCAGAGTTCAGTGCTCTGGCGAAGGGCAAGATGCCAACCGATGCAACACTTTACCTCTGCGCCCAAGACCATGGGCATGCTGCCGTAGATGATCTGCAACGGTTCGAGATCATCATGAATGGCCCGCCTGTCCCCCGCGACCCTGAGAAGGAAAAACACCCATGTCAGACACAGATTTTCACGCGGTTCCGCGACTTCGGCCTAAGCTTCAGCCCAACACCGGGGCCGGACGCGTTGACCACACCACAGGGGTTCGACGCGCTGTTTCCGGCGAGCCTCGGTTCCCTGTACGGGCGGAGCCCGCATGGGTTGATGGCAGCCTTCAAACGCCCATCAGCGCGGACCAAGCTGCCGGGGCTGTACCTGTGCGGCGGCGGGGCGCATCCGGGGGCGGGGGTGCCGATGGCGACGCTCTCAGGCCAGCACGCGGCCGCGGCGATCATGACGGACCATGCTTCCACCTTGATGTCCCGCCCAACGGCTATGCGTGGTGGTACGTCGATGGGATCAGCGACTGCGGGACCAAAGCAGTCTCAGTCATAGGGTTTATCGGATCGGTGTTTTCGCCGTGGTACGCATGGTCTGGACGCAAAGACCCGGCCAACCATTGCTGCATCAACGTGGCAACCTATGGGCCCGGCGGGCGGTTCACGATGACAGATCGGGGGCGTGCTGCGCTGCACACAACGCCCGATACATTTCAGGTTGGGCCGTCGTCGATGCATTGGACCGGGAAAGAACTGGTCATTGATATCAATGAGATCAGCAGCCCACCACTGATCAGTCGGGTGCGTGGGCAGATCACCATCACACCCCATGCGATGACGTCGGTCGAGCTGCCGCTAACACCGGATGGCGCTCATGTCTGGCGACCTTTTGCGCCATCGTCCGGCATCAAGGTCGAACTTGAGGCAAAGGGCTGGCAGTGGTCTGGGCATGGCTATTTCGACAGCAATTTCGGCACGCGGTCATTGGAAGAAGATTTTAGTTTCTGGACGTGGGGCCGTTACCCCACCAAGGCAGGCGCGACCTGCATCTACGATGCCGTGCGGCGCGATGGCACGACGCTTGATACGGCGATTGCGTTTGATGGTAAGGGGGTGCGCAGATTGTCGATGCACCGCCGCGAACCCGTTTCAAACGATCACTGTGGCAGGTCATGCGTGAAACGCGTGCTGATCCGGGGGTTATGCCGAAACAGGTGCTGAACATGCTGGATGCACCATTCTATTCACGATCAGCCGTCCAAACGCAGATTAACGGTGAGGTGGTGACAGGTGTACATGAGGCGCTTGACCTCAACCGCTTCCGATCGCCACTCATCAAACCAATGCTGGCCGTCCGGGTGCCACGGCGAAAGGGGTGGACCGTCTAGGATCAGGACTCATAGCCAATAGATAACGGGTGCTGCGAGAGCGATGGCCGACAGAAAGACCCCTGGACATCTGTCGTATCGCTTTGCCACCCGCCGCCAGTCCTTCAGCCTGCAGGATATGATCTCGATCCGGCTACATCGGTCCCGACTCAAGAGCGCGGCAAGCGGGCAAATTGGCCGCGATATGAACTTGATTTATGGCGACGACGGCGACGATACTGTCGCCTTTCCAAAATCAGGGTCCAAAGGGCTGACAAATCCCTCGGGTTTGACGGCAAGAACCGGGCATTCAAGGGTGTTGATAATGTTCTCGGCCGTATTGCCGATGAACACACCACTCAAACCGGTTCTTGCAACCGTCCCCATAACCACGACATCCGCACCAAGCGCCTGACTTTGTTGCGCGATCACGGTTTCGGGGGCGCCACGGATGAGGTGTGGGGTCAGCATGGGATAATCTCTGCCGGATTGATCCGCCCCGACCGTATCAATCAAGCGACGCATGGCCACCTGGCGCTCTTTGAGAATTTCGTTGACGTAGCCATCTGCCGTGATGCGTGCACCCCTGTCAGATGAAAACGCCCAGACCAACCCCTCGCCAGCGGTATCCCAGCCATGCAGGACAGTCACCTGTGCCCCGGTTGGCGCAGCGACAAGACACGCCGTTTCAATCACTCGTCGATTGAGCGACATGAGCGTTTCCGGTTCAGCTGCATCGGCCAGATCAACATCCACGGCGGCAATCACGCGTTTAGCCAAACGTGCAGCACCATCTGGTTGCATCCAGACCGGGCATGGGCATTTGCGCAAAAGATGCTGGTCAGTGCTTGCAAACAGCAAACGATGAATGCCTGAAAGGGGCTCGGCCCGCTTGACCACGAAGTCGCAACCGGCGTCTAATACGTGTTTGATGATCTCGATAAAGGCTTTGCCAACCCTGATTTGCGGCGCAATCTGTTGATCTGGCAAATGTCTGGCAAGGCGTTCTACCATCCGCTCTGTCTTCTCGGCACAAAGTCTTTGCAGGAGTTGATCAGGGTCCTGCTCTGACAGCCGCGCGATCACGCCAAGATCAGGCGGCGGCTCTACACAGCCAAAAACCGCAAGCTCTGCGTCATAGCGCTTGGCAAGGGCCGCCGCAGTCAACAGCGCCGTCTGCCCATCACTTTCATCCATGACCGCAAGGATACGTCGCGGTCGGACAGGTGGTTGCATCATGTCAGCAACTCTTTCTGCCCATCGGGATCAATGAGGGCGCGATCTGGCGGTTGGGTATCCTCTGTGATCATCCGCGCCGCAGCAAAAGCCGCATCCCGATAGGGCATGAGCACAAGATCAGCCCGGCCCGCCGCGAGCGCTGTTGCGGCAGCATCGTGATGCGCAGCCACAGCTACCTTGCCGCGAAAGCCCAGATCGCGCGCACCGGTCAGAAGCCCGCTGCGTGGATCATTATGGGTCAACCCGGTATCGTGTTCCGGCACGGCGAGCACCAGCCAGCACGCTTTCTGCAACGGCAAATGCGCCAGAAACTCGGGGTCGGTCGCATCACCAAAAACGACGTCATAACCCTGCGCACGGGCGTAGCGCACCGCCTCCGGGTCAAAATCGACGCCAAGAATACGCATATTGCGGTCTTCCAGGGCAGCAGCAATGCCCAGCCCATAACGACCAAGGCCAAAAAGGATCACATCATGTGGCTGTTTGGCGTCAGTATCAGCATCCGGCTCAGCCTGGGTTGCCCGCCGTTCAAATATCCCCAGCAACGGCTCGAACAATGAATAGAGCTGATGCGAAAAAGTGATCATATAGGTCGACGCAGCAATCGTCACGAGCCCGACAAGCGTCACAAGACCAAGCGCTTCGTCGTTGACATGGCCGATCGTCACACCCATCGCCATGAAGATCAAAGAGAACTCGCTGATCTGCGCGACGGTCAATCCGGCCAGAAAACCGGTCCGCTTACGATAGCCCATCACCCCCATAATCGCGAGCACGATCAAAGGGTTCCCGATCAGCACAAAGAGTGACAGGACAATGGTAAGCCCAACACTCGCCCCAAGAACAGACAGGTCAAGTGATGCGCCCAATGCGATAAAGAAGAACAAAAGCAGGAAATCACGCAAAGATGCCAGACGCGCGGCAATCGCCTCGCGAAACGGAGTAGAGGCAAGTGAGACACCCGCCAGCAGGCCACCCAGTTCCTTCCCAAACCCAAGATAGTGACCCACAGCCGCCAAAAGTGCCGCCCAGCCAATCGCAAACGACACCAAAAGCTCGGGCGCGCGCGACAACCGTTCGACCAAAGGGTTTGCGATGTAGCGGATAAAGAACACCACAAAGGCCAGCATGGCCAAACCATACCCCAACACCCGCAGCACATCTGTCAACGCGCCATCGCCACCAGATGCGGCACCCACGCCAATCGCTGAGAGTGCGATCATGGCAATGACCACGACGACATCCTGGACGATCAGGAATCCCAGCGCGATCCGCCCATGCAACGCGTCAATCTCGCGTTTGTCGGACAGAAGCTTCACGATAATGATTGTGGATGAAAATGTCAGAGCAATGGCAACGTAGATCGCTGTGCGTGCATCCAAACCAAGGGCCAGCCCGATAAGAAAGCCGAAAACGGTGGTAAAGAGCACCTGACCCAATCCGGTGACAAGTGCGACCGGCCCCAGCGTGCGCACAAGATTGAAATCCAGTTTCAACCCGACAAGGAAAAGCAAGACGGCAATACCAAGCTCTGCCAACAAGTCGATCTGCGCATCTGATCGCGCAATACCAAGTACGGAAGGACCAGCCAGAATGCCGACAGCGATAAAGCTGACAATAAGCGGCTGGCGCAGCATCAGCCCAACAAAACCAGCGCTACCGCTAGCACCAATAGTGCCGCGATCTCGTAGAAAAGGTAGCCTTCAATTGCTGCCGTCATGCTTTGCCTCGTTTGCCTTACTGGCTGGAAAATGGTGCTCGCCCGACGGCTTCGCGCTTCAATGCTTAAAGGCAACGCCTTTGCAGTCGGCTACCGCTCAACAACGTCGCATTGACGGCTGATAGCCGTTGTTGAATGACTTTTAGTCCCGCGAGATTTAATCCGATTGATTCTTGTCAATCATCGCGCGGTTAAGTGGCGCAGAGTGGCAAACGCTGTCTCGGCCCGGGTTTTCGGAAAAGCGGCGTAAACGGTTTTATAGCTGACGGAAAAGGCTAGGTGCTTTGCATCTTGTTACTGGACGTCGACCAAATCCTATTGCTATGGCTGCATATCAGCGGTCTGGCCCATACGCCGCTAGCTGCTAATCTGCGAGGTGGCACGCAACGCGTGTTTCACCTATTTGACGCAGCGTTGGCCGCTCTTGCCTGCAAATGTCAGTGGCGATGGGACAGCGCGGATGAAACGCGCAGCCTGCTGGCGGATTGATCGGGTCGGGGATTTCGCCCTCTGGCAGGTCGGCCTCGCGCCCAAAACCATCCATTTTTGGCGCGGCCTCAAGCAGCATTTTTGTGTAGGGGTGCTTTGTGTTGCTGAACAGGTTTTCCGGGCTCGCCTCTTCCACCAACCGGCCCAGATAAAGCACACCAATGACGTCGGACATGTGCTGCACAACCGTCAGGTCATGACTGATCAGCACATAAGTCAGACCAAAATTGTCTTTCAGGTCGCTCATCAGATTGAGAACCTGCGCTTGTACAGAAACATCAAGCGCCGAGGTCGGTTCATCACAGATGATCAGCTTGGGCTCGGACGACAGCGCACGTGCAATACAAATCCGCTGCCGCTGTCCGCCAGAAAACTCATGCGGAAACTTCCCCGCATCCAAGGCAGACAGTCCAACCTGCTCCAACAGTTTTTCCGCCAAACCGGTTGCATCGCCACCACGCGCCACGACAGGTTCGACAATGATATCGCGCACCCGCCAACGTGGATTGAGAGACGCGAACGGATCTTGAAAGATCATCTGAATATCAGAGCGCACCGCATCAACCTTGGCCGCGTCAGTCTCTGTCGCGAGGTTCACACCTTCAATCTCGACCGTGCCATCAGAGGGTGTCAGCAACCCCACCAACATCCGGCCAATGGTGGATTTGCCAGATCCGCTTTCGCCGACCAGCCCATAAGTGCTGCGCTCGGCAACATCGAAATCAACGTCTGATACGGCTGTCAGGAATGCTTTGTTGCGCCGCTCAATCACCCGGTTCAGCCAGGGTTTAGACACGTCAAAGACACGCGTCAGGTTCTTCACAGAAATCAGCGCCATTAAGATACCTTCTCGGCCAGCAGCGGGAACCAGCAAGCAGCATGGCTTTCCGATATTTGCGGGGCGGTGGCCGCGCGACATTTATCTTGCGCATAGGTGCAACGTGGATGAAACGGGCAGCCATCAGGCACCTTGTCCAGTCGCGGCATGGCACCCTCGATCTGATGCAACCGCGCCTTGCCTGCCGAAGCCAGCGGCGTGGATGCCATCAGCCCGGCGGTGTAGGGGTGTTGCGGTTGGGTCAGCACATCACGCACGCGGCCCAGTTCGGCCAAACGCCCGGCATACATCACGGCGACGCGGTCAGCAGCCTCGGCAATCACGCCCATATCATGGGTGATCAACATGACGGCTGTACCGCGATCCCGGCAAAGCCGCTTAAGCAGTGCGATGATCTGCGCTTGCACAGAGACATCCAGCGCCGTTGTCGGTTCGTCCGCAATGATCAGCGACGGTTCTGCACAGAGCGCAAGTGCGATCACCACACGCTGGCGCATCCCGCCACTGAATTCATGCGGGTAACTGTCGATTCTTTCGGCAGCACCCGGAATGCCGACTTCTTCCAAGGCTGCAACCGCGCGCTTGTCTGCTTCTGCCCGACCGATGGGCAGATGGGTCAGCATGGTTTCGGTCAATTGGTCACCGATGGATAGCAGGGGGTTCAGGGACGTCAGCGGGTCTTGAAACACCATCCCAATTTCCTTGCCCCGCAGACGGCGCATCGCCTCACCTTTCAGCGCGTCGATCCGTGCGCCGTTCAGCCAGATTTCGCCCTTCGCAATGTGCGCAGGTGGGTTGAGCAGACCGATGACAGCGTTGCCCGCCATTGACTTGCCCGCGCCACTTTCGCCCACAACACCCAGAATTTCGCCTGCGCGAATATCATAGCTGACACCATCAACAGGTTTCACAACGCCGGTGCGGGTGGGGATTTCAACAGACAGATTGCGGATCGATAAAACTGGTCCAGACATTAACGTAACCTTGGGTTCAATGCGTCGCGCAACCAATCGCCCAGCAGGTTTACACTCAACGCCAGCGTCAACAGGGTCAGCGCCGGGAATAGCAAAATCCACCATTCGCCCGAAAACAGAAAGCCCTGGCCGATCCGGATCAAGGTCCCCAGACTTGGCTGTGTCGGCGGTGCGCCAACACCGAGAAAGCTCAGCGTCGCTTCGGCGATGATCGCCAGCGCCAGAGAGATCGTGGCAATGACCAATACGGGCGACAACACGTTGGGCAGGATATGCCGCAACATGATCGCATAGGGTTTGCGCCCGATAAGGCGCGCCGCCTCGACATATTCTTTGCGCTTTTCGACTAGTGTTGCCCCCCGCACCACGCGTGCGAATTGCACCCAATCGCTGAGCCCGATTGCGATAATCAGCACCCAGATTGCCATCTGATCGCGGTACTCAATGGGCGTAAACCCCTTGGCTATGCCAAAGATCAACATAGCCACAAGGATTGATGGAAAGGTCAGTTGTACATCCGCCGTCCGCATGATGATCGTCTCGGTCCAGCCCCCCACATAGCCCGAGATCAGCCCCAGTGTGATGCCCAGTACCATGGCAAACAGGACCGCCGCCACGCCCACAAATAAGGACACGCGCATGCCGTAAAGGATGGTTGAAAATACATCACGCCCCTGATCGTCGGTGCCCAACAGAAAGCTCTCTCCGGTGAAGGCGTTTGGTGTCATCGGCGCCGTGAACCCGTTCATCAGGTTCAGTGAGGCGGGGTTAAACGGATTTGTTGGTGCGATGAAAGGGGCGAATACGGCAGACAAGACCAGAACCGTGACCACTATGGTCGAAACCACCGCGACGGGCGACCGCCGGAACGTGTAGTAGATATCGCTGTCCAGAAAAACCCGCAGGCGGGATTTCTGCACAGGCTTGACGGGTGTGGTTTGGTCCGAAAGATCAGTCATCAGTGGCCCCCGGCCCGATCAACCCGCAAGCGCGGATCAATAAAGAAATAAAGCATATCTACGATCAGGTTGATCGCGACGAACATCACAGAGATCAGCATCAGATACGCCGCCATCACAGGGATATCGACGAACTGGATCGCGTTGATGAACAGCAGGCCAACACCCGGCCATTGGAACACAGTCTCGGTGATGATCGCAAAGGCGATGATGGCGCCAAGCTGTAGACCGATCACCGTAATCACCGGCACCATGGTATTCTTTAACGCATGGCGGAAGTTGATTGCACGGTCTTTCAATCCGCGCGCGCGGGCAAAGCGGATATAATCCTGTCGCAGCACTTCGAGCATTTCTGAGCGCACAAGTCGCATGATCAGCGTCATCTGATAAAGCCCAAGTGTGATGGCGGGCAGGATCAGCGCCTTTAGCCCGCTTTCAGTCAGAAAACCTGTTGTCCAGCCACCCAGATCGACGGTTTCACCACGCCCGAAACTGGGTAGCCAATTCAGCTCGACCGAGAAGATGTAGATCAACAGGATTCCGATCAGAAATGTCGGCAAAGACACCCCGATCAGGGATGCGGACATGATGAAATTGGCGATGAAACCGTCGCGTCGGATCGCCGTAAAAACACCAAAAGCGATACCAAATATGATGGCCAAAACAGCCGACACGGTCGCCAGTTCAAGGGTAGCTGGCGCGCGTTCCATCAAAATCTCGGCCACGGGGCGCCCCTGGCGATAGCTGACGCCGAAGTTGCCCTGCACAGCCCCTTCAAGAAACCGGTAGTACTGGACCGCAAAAGACTGGTTCAGGCCAAGCTGATCACGCAAGCGCTCGATATCCTCAACCGTGCGTTCCTGACCCAACATGTTTTCAATTGGATCGCCCACGAAACGAAACATCGAAAATGCAACAAGCCCAACAATAAGTAAGACGAGCGCAGACTGTGCAACGCGGCGAATGGTATAGGCCAGCATGGTATGATTGTCCTAAAGGCCCCGATATGGGGAAGTGTGACGCGCCAGTTTCACCGGCGCGTCACCAATTGCGATCAGTTCATCGTGAAGTACTTGATCTTGGGCTGATCTTCCGGATCAACCTCGATACCGACGCGATCTGACATACCCCAGTTCAGCACCTGGTGATGAATTGGAATATAAAGCTGTTCGTCCTGAACGACACGCCAAATGCTTGCGATGTCTTCATTGCGCGCCTCCAGATCGGTATTGGACGCCAGTGATTCAATCATCGCGTCCAACTCGTCATTGTCGAAGCCGGTGCCATTCCATGTGCCAATGTCACTTTCGCGGCCATGCACAAGGAAGTTGAAGATATATTCGCTGTCATAGGTCGGCACACCCCAGCCCAGCATATAGAAATCGGTTTTGCTATCTGTGATCAAGGGGAAGTGCTGCGCCTTGGGTTTTGCATCAAGGTTCACCGTGATCCCAATTTGCCCCATCATACCTACGGCGGCCTGACAGATGCCTTCGTCATTCACGTAGCGGTCATTGGGACAATCAAGCCGGATGGAGAATCCGTCAGCATAGCCAGCTTCGGCCAACAACGCTTTCGCTCCGTCGATGTCGGTGGATGATTCCGCGTCCATCTCGGCTGTCCAGCCGTTGACGAATGGTGGCGCGATCATGCCAGCGGGTTCACTCTGGCCACGCATAACGACCTGCCGGATGGCGTCACGATTGATGGCCATCGACATCGCCCGACGGACGCGGACATCAGCCAGCGGGTTGGCCCCATCCACGTTGTCGGCTTCGATATCATCCGCGCCCTGGTTCATCCCAAAGAAGATTACGCGGTTCTGCGGGGCTTGCTTGACCACCAGACCATCGGCAGCATTCACACGCTCCAGATCCTGCACAGGCATATCCTGCAAAAAATCAACCTCGCCTGACAGCATTGCGGCCACACGGGTCGCAGCGTTCTGGATGGGGGTGTAGACAATCTCGGTCACTTCCATGGGGAACTGGTCAATGCCCCAGTAATTCTCGTTGCGGACCATGACCGTTTTGACATCAGGTTCACGGCTTTGCAGGACATAAGGACCGGTACCATTGGTATTGGTCGTGGCAAATGTGATCTCGCCGCCTTCAAAATCCTGCACCGCGACGGTGTCGTTTGCTTCGGTCCAATCCTTGTCCATGATGAACAGATTGGTCAGGTTGGATGGCAGGATGGGGTTCGGCCCATCTGTCACAATCTCGACGGTCAGATCATCAACCGCACGCACCTCGGTGATTGATCCGATCAGTTCTTTCATATCGGAATTGGGCTGTTTGGCGCGCTCAAAGCTGAAAACAACGTCTTCGGCGGTGAAGGCCGCGCCATCATGGAAGGTGACACCTTCACGCAGGTTAAAGACCCAGACATTTGGATCATCAGTTGATGGTGCCCAGTCTGTGGCCAAAGCTGCTTCAAATGCACCTGTCACGTCGCGGATGATCAACGGCTCATACATTTGATGGCGGATAGTGTGAGTCGGTCCCTCGTTTTGGGCGTGTGGATCAAGTGTGAGCGCGTCGCCGGAACGTGCCCAACGCAGCGTTTCCGCACTAAGCGGCGCAGCTGTGGCCATCAATACGGCGACGAGTGTTAATGCTGATGTCGGTTTCATATGATTTTCCCTGTTTTGCATCCTTCGACTCACGAAGGTTGGCGCAATTGTCCCTAATTGCTGGCGAATGGCAAGAAGCCACCGTCGTGATTGTTATCTCTCAACAGAGAGGGCTATGCGATTGCTGCATGACATCCAAGACCTGCCTCATTCGCAAAGCCGTCTGACCGCAGACAGATCGTCAGCCAAATGATTCACAAAAACTGCGGGATCAAACAGCGGACGTGCATTGTTAAACCCCTTCAACAGTGACAATGGTGTCCCGGTAGCCCGGCGAATTGCCTGCGACACCGGATCCCCAACCGCGTTCACCAGCGTCGATACGGCCTGTGTCATCTCAAGGTCGGCACCAGCCAATGTACCGTTCTCCAACGTCAGGCGCCGGTCCTTTCTGACCACTTTGCGGCCATTCAGCATAAACCCGTTAATCTGAGAGCCAGCGGAGGCCATCGCATCGGTGACAAGCATGATCCTTGCGTCATTTGCCGCAGCCGCCAAGGCGATCCGCATCGTCGCGGGGTGCACATGCAATCCATCGGCAATCAGCCCGGCGTGGATATCATCACGTGCAAGGGTGGCACCAACCAGTCCCGGTTCACGGTTACCCAGCTGGCTCATCGCATTGAAAAGATGCGTTACACAGCGTGCGCCCGCATCAAATGCCGCCATACAGGCCTCAAAATCTGCGTCTGAATGTCCAAGCGAAACAATCACCCCGGCATCAGACATGGCGCGAACTTGCGCATGGGTCGTATTTTCTGGTGCAACGGTCATCATGACATTTGGCAGCCGGTCAGCAGCACGCAACACAATGGCCAGATCATCCGCGCCCATTGGGCGGATCAGGCTGGGGTCATGGGCACCCTTTCGCGCAACAGACAAATGTGGCCCTTCAAGATGGATGCCCACGATACCCGCCACCCTTTCGGTGATGGCTTGTTCAACGGCAGCGATCGCGGCTTTAGTGCGATCGGGTGTATCAGTGATCAGGGTTGGCAGAATGGCCGCAGACCCGATCGCGGCGTGCGCCTGCGCAATGGTACGCAATGCATCCACGGATTGATCATCATTGAACATCACGCCGCCGCCGCCGTTGACCTGCAAATCGACATAGCCCGGCGCGATGATCCCACCTGACAACGTCTTAACCGGGCAATCCGCTTACAGGTTCCGACGAGCCGCCGTGCCACGCGACCCATCAGCATGCATCACCAAGGCGTCGTCATCAACAAAGTCAACGCCGTCGTGAATACGCGCTCCGACAAAAGCCTTTGCGATGCTACTCATACCGTTTCAGTCACTTTTTTCAGGTGACGTGGTGCATCCGGGTTGATCCCGCGCGCCTCTGCAACACGCTCGACCATGGAATAGAAGCTGGCAATCAAGCTGATGGGATCTGTGAGCGGGTGACCAGTGCGGATCGTATCCAACGTTCTTGCCTGGCTAAGCTTGTCGCTTGTCGCAAAGACTGTTGCACCTTTCGCTGCAATTTTTTCTGCGACGCTGGCCAGCGCCATTTCGGCCTCATCCTGTGCAGCAAGGCCAATGACAGGGAACCCGCTGTCGACGATAGAGACAGGTCCATGCAGAACCTCAGCAGATGAATAAGACTCGGCATGGATTTGACAGGTTTCTTTGAACTTCAATGCGGCTTCGTTCGCAATGGCATAGGCTGGCCCGCGCCCCAGGCAAAAGATCGAGTTGCGCCCCCCAAGGCCGCGCGCACCTCTGGCCAATCAAGCTGTACGGCTTTCTCCAGTTGCGCCTAAGCAGATCGGCTATGGCTTTTCGCAGCGCATCATCGTCTGCACATTCTGCCAGAAACCAGATGCCTGCAATGGCAGAGTTCACGAACGTCTTGGTCGCCGCAACACTGATCTCCCGACCGGCATGCAGGTTGAGTGTATGATCAGCCACCTGCGCCAATGGGCTGTCAGGGTGGTTTGTCATCGCGATAGACAATGCACCACCCGCACGGGCCATCCGGGCCATTTCAACGATATCGGGGCTCTTTCCAGACTGCGACACAGACAGGCACACACTGCCCGCAAGCCTTAGGTTGCGCCCATAGATCGAAGCGATAGAAGGCCCAATTGACGCCAACGGCGTGGCTAGCAGAAGCTCTGATGCATATTTCAGATAGGTTGCGGCATGATCAGAAGACCCGCGCGCCACACTGACCATAAATTGTGGGTCGCGCGCACGTACCGCATCGGCGGCGCGACTGATTGCGTCACCTCCGTTTGCAAGCAGGCGTTCAGCGGCAACAGGAATTTCCAGCACCTCGGCACGCATTTGGGTTTGGGCGGCTGCCATGTTTTTGCCTACTCTTTCGCTAGGCGCAGTTCGGCCACAAAGTTGTAGGCGTCTCCGCGGTAGATGGATTGGGTAAATTCAACGACGCGGCCGTCAGCCAGATAGGATGTGCGTTCGATCCGTAAACCGGCTGTGCCCACGGGTACCTCCAGCAGGTAAGCGTCGCTTTCCCCCAAGTTGATCGCCGATATCTTTTGCAGCGCACGATGGGGCCGCAGCCCTGATTGCTCCAATACAGCATAAAGCGATGTGACGACGTCCAGCGGATTTGGCAACATTTCAGTCGAGAGCGACGCGCGCTCAATCGCCATGGGTTTGTTGTCAGCGGTTCTGAGACGTGCAATCCGCGACACGGATGCGTCAGGTGTCAGCGCGAGCGCGAGTACTTCGTCAGGTGACGGCATAAAGACCCCACGTTCAAGCCAAACACTGGTCGAGGTCATGCCCCGGCGCGCCATATCCTCGCTAAAGGATGTCAGTCGCGACAGAGATTGTTCGAATTGGGGGTATCGGAGGCAATAAACGATCCCGATCCTTGTTTCTGAACGATGATGCCATCTTCTGCGAGCGCCTGAATTGCCTTGCGGACGGTGACACGCGACATATCCGTGATCGAGGCAATTTCCCGTTCGGGCGGCAATAGACTGCCAGATTTCAACACACCCTGATCCACACCATCAGTCAACCGTTTGCGCAACTGCATGTAACGTGGGCCACCATCTGATTGCAGCCACTTATCAGGCGCCAGAAAATCTACGATGCTCATATCTGGACCTCAACACGCTTCCCGAGGTTGGCAAGGGCAAAATCAAAGGCACCATCCAGCGCATCGCCCCGACGTTCACGCAGGTCTGCGGTGGCGACTGCGGGCAAGTATTCCGCATAATGCGGCCCCACGCCACCGGCCAGACAAAGCGCATTCCCTGCTTTGAATTGCAGTGCGGTCAAACATTGCCATAGATGATCGGCACCCGATTGCATGATTTTTCTTCCCACGGGATCACCCGCGCGCGCGCTTTCGACAACATCAGGCGCAAGAAGCCCATAGTCGCCGGGCATCGCGGACATGCTGAACGCAACAATCTCATTGGGGTCATTCTGGAATTTCGCGAGCAAATCGCGGGTCAGGTCACTGTGCTCCGCCAGCTTATCATGGCAAAGCAGCACTTGGCGCAGGCACTTCTGCCCCAGCCATGATCCGGACGCCTGGTCACCAACGTAAAAGCCCCATCCACCGACGCTGCGATAGATGCCGCCAGTAGAAGCCGCCGCAATCGTCCCCGTTCCGACAGACAGCAGGAAACCGTCCTGCCCACCAAGCGCACCGTGCAACGCTGTTGGCCTGTCGTCCGTTACTGTCGTGTGGCGGTAAGGCAACGCGGAAGCCACTCTCCTGGCATCCCGCGCCGTCATCACCCCGGCAAGGCCAAGATGCGCGGCGGCTCCCTTCAGTCGCTCCAAGGGAATGCCACCACTTGTGGCCGCAGCCTCAACGGTCGCGATCACATTGCGTATTGCAGGCTCTGGATCAGTGGCCACATTCGCTCGGCCACCCTCCGCGCGGGCAACCACCCCATCCGTCACCGTCCCAATGGCCACGCGACACCCGGTGCCGCCGCCATCAACGCCGATAATCAGAGTATGTGATGAATCAGACATATAGCACCTTTACAATACCTATCTTATGAAAGCCATACCTATAATTGCAAAAACATGGTATATTGGCCTTATATTCTAAGATATTAGGGATAGAAATAGAAAATAATAGACAAAAGGTATTATAAAGGTATTATATAGCGAACGGGAGGATTCGAATGTCGTTGCCAACGACTGAAACAGTATTTGCGGGATCTCACATTGATGCGCGGCCGACGCTTGAGGCGGCCGCATTCCTGCTGGATGGGCAGTCAGCCGCGATTGATGCGGTCAGGTATGCAACGCCAACGCTATCGCAAGGGGCTCAGCAGATGGCCTCTGCAATCCGTGCGGGTAAAAGCCTGCACTATGCTGCCGCAGGCAGCTCTGGCCTGATGGCGCTTGCCGATGCAAGTGAGTTGCGCGGGACCTTCGGCATCCCGACAGAAAAGATCCGCATACATATGGCAGGCGGCGTCCCCGTCGATGGCCATATGCCCGGCGATACGGAAGACGACGGAACCGCCGCCGGACAAATCGCCAACGAAATCTCGAACGGTGATGTTGTTATTGTGCTGACCGCCAGTGGCACCACGCCCTATGCGCTTGCAGTGGCCCACGCCGCACAGCACCGGGGTGCCACCATCATTGGCATCGCAAACAACCCCGGCACACCGCTGCTGGAACTTGCGGACACGCCGGTTTGCATTCCGACACCACCTGAGGTCGTTGCGGGCTCAACACGGTTAGGAGCCGGAACGGCACAGAAGGCCGCGCTGAACCTGATGTCCACGCTGATGGGTGTCGTATTGGGCCATGTTTATCGCGGCGAGATGGTCAATGTGATCGCCGACAATGCCAAACTTGTGCAACGGGCCATTGGCATGGTGTCACGCATCACCGGCGTTTCAGCGGACATGGCCGAGGCCGCCATTGCCCAGACAGGTGGACGCGTCAAACCCGCCATTCTCGTTGCTTCGGGCTGCTCACCGAAACAAGCATTGACACTGCTCGAACAGCACAGCGGCCAGCTCGGCCCTTGCCTATCATCACTTTCAACGAACCGGACAACTACGTCTAACTAGGGAGAAGACCATGAGAAAATCAACATTGATCGGGGCCATGATGGCCACGTCAGTCCTTGCGGGGGCAGCAGCCGCCCAAGAGGTCACACTAACCATCGAAAGCTGGCGCAACGATGACCTTGCCATCTGGCAAGACAAGATCATCCCGGCATTCGAAGCCGAGCACCCCGGCATCAAGCTGAACTTTACCCCATCTGCCCCTGCTGAATACAACGCCGTACTGAATTCCAAGCTGGATGCTGGTTCCGCTGGCGATATCATCACCTGCCGCCCCTTTGATGCGTCCCTGGCGTTGTATGACGCGGGACATCTGGCCGATATCAGCGACCTTGAAGGCATGGCGAACTTCTCGCCCGTCGCAAAATCCGGCTGGAGCACGGATGATGCTGCTGTGCAGTTCTGTGTTCCGATGGCGTCGGTTATTCACGGCTTTATCTACAACAAGGATGCATTTGCCGAACTGGGCATCGACGTCCCCACCACCGAAAATGAGTTCTTTGCCGCACTCGACACCATCAAAGAAGACGGCAGCTACATCCCAATGGCGATGGGCACCAACGACCAGTGGGAAGCCGCGACCATGGGTTACAACAACATTGGTCCAAACTACTGGAAGGGTGAAGAAGGCCGTCTGGCCCTGATCGCCGGAGAGCAGTCACTGACCGACGAAGAATGGGTCGCACCGTATCGCCAGCTTGCCCGCTGGGGCGCTTATCTGGGTGATGGTTTTGAGGCGCAAACCTATCCTGACAGCCAGAACATCTTCACGCTGGGTCGTGCCGCAATCTATCCAACCGGATCTTGGGAAATCTCCGGCTTCAACAATCTGGTCGATTTTGAAATGGGTGCCTTCTACCCGCCGGTCCAGAATGCTGGCGATACCTGCTATATCTCCGATCACACAGATATCGGCATCGGTATGAACGCGGCAACTGACAATCCCGAGGCAGCGATGACCTTCCTCAACTGGGTTGGCTCATCCGAATTCGCGACTATCTTTGCAAATGCTCTGCCCGGGTTCTTCCCGCTGTCAGACGCTCCCGTCACGCTGGAAGATCCACTGGCACAGGAGTTCATTTCCTGGCGCGGCGAATGCGAAAGCTCGATCCGGTCAACTTACCAGATCCTGTCGCGCGGCACGCCAAACCTTGAAAACGACACGTGGAACGCGTCTGTGGCCGTGATCAAGGGCGAAGAAAGCCCCGAAGATGCTGGCGCGCGCCTGCAGGCGGGGCTGGCAAGCTGGTACGCACCACAGCAAAACTAAATACACTCACCTCCCCGGTCCTGTGCGGTGTTTATGGCCGCGCAGGACAAATCACGCACACGCCCGGCCTGTTTGCAAGGCGCCTGTCAGGCGCTTTCCACATGGATCGCATCAGATCGAAGGATCAACCAAATGGCAGAGAAACCCCGTTTCCGATGGCACATCGTTGTGTTTCTGGCCCCTGCGGTCCTGGTCTACACGGCCGTGATGATCTACCCGCTTTTCAACACACTTCGCCTGTCACTGTATACAGAAGTCGATCAGTCACGGACTTTTGTCGGCTTACAGAACTTCAGAACCCTGTTCGGCGATGCGGTCTGGTCCACGCAGTTCTGGAACGCTCTGGCGAACAACTTTTGGTTCTTTATCATCCACATGCTGGTGCAAAACCCCATCGGGATCGCGCTTGCGGCTATCCTGAGCCACCCGAAACTGCGTTTTACGAGCTTTTATCGCTCTGCCATTTTTATCCCGACTATCCTGTCATTTGTGATCGTTGGCTTTGCATGGAAACTGATCCTGTCGCCAATCTGGGGCATCGCACCCGGCATGTTAGACGCCATTGGCCTAAAATCGCTCTATGCACCTTGGCTTGGCAAAGAAGAATATGCGCTGACAACATTGTCGCTGGTATCGGTCTGGCAGTTCGTCGGCATCCCGATGATGCTGATCTATGCAGCACTTCTGTCGATCCCCGATGAAATCCTCGAAGCCGCAGAGGTGGAAGGCATCACAGGGCTTTCGGCGTTCTGGAAAATCAAGCTTCCATTGATCCTGCCATCCATTGGGATCATTTCGATCCTGACATTCGTGGCAAACTTCAACGCCTTTGACCTGATTTACGCCGCTCAAGGCGCGCTGGCAGGGCCGGATTTCTCAACCGACATCCTGGGCACGTTCATGTACCGGACGTTCTTTGGCTTCCAGCTTCAACTGGGAGACCCGCATATGGGATCAACCATCGCCTCGGCCATGTTCGCCATCATCCTTGTCGGTGTCTGTCTGTATCTCTTTGGCATTCATTCGCGCATGCGCCGCTACCAGTTCTGACGGAGGGTGATATGAACGTCGCACGTCAAAACCGCCTCAACACATTCGCCGCCCATGGTGCGTTGATCCTCTACACGCTCATCGCGCTGTTCCCGGTCTTTGTGATCGTGATCAACAGCTTCAAGGACCGCAGGTCAATCTTTCGCGAACCCTTGGCCCTGCCAAACACCGAGAGCTTTTCGTTGATCGGCTATGAAACGGTGCTGAAGCAAGGTGACTTCTTCCTCTATTTCCAGAACTCCATGATTGTCACCGTGGGATCGTTGTTCTTCATTCTGCTCTTTGGCGCGATGGCTGCCTTTGCGCTGGCTGAATATCGGTTCAAGGGCAACACGCTGATGGGGCTTTACCTTGCGCTGGGCATCATGATCCCTATTCGGATTGGTACAGTCGCCATTCTGGAAATGATGGTCCAAACCGGCCTTGTGAACACACTTTGGGCCTTGATCCTGGTCTATACGGCACAAGGTCTGCCTTTGGCGGTGTTCATCCTGTCCGAATTCATGCGTCAGGTCAGCGATGACCTTAAGAATGCAGGACGCATTGATGGGCTGTCCGAGTATCGCATCTTCTTTAGCCTTGTCTTGCCGCTGGTCCGTCCAGCCATGGCAACAGTCGCTGTATTCAATATGATCCCGATCTGGAACGATCTGTGGTTCCCGCTGATCCTTGCGCCCGCAGAAGAAGTAAAGACGCTAACATTGGGCAGTCAGGTCTTTATTGGGCAGTTCGTCACTGACTGGAATGCGGTTCTTTCGGCGCTGTCGCTCGCGATCCTTCCGGTCATGGCGCTTTATGTCATCTTCTCGCGTCAGTTGATCCGCGGTATCACGTCCGGTGCTGTTAAATGAGGGTTGTTGTTACGGGCCTTGGCAACATGGGGCGCAGTCATGCGATGGCCTATCACGCCCATCCCCGGGCCGAGGTCGTCGGGCTGGTAAACCGCTCGGACATTGATCTGCCTGCGGCGTTGCATGGATATCCACGCCTGAACACATTCGCCGAAGGGCTTGCCTGCAAACCCGATCTGGTCTGCATCGCAACCTATTCCGACAGCCATGCCGAATATGCAATTGCCGCGATGGAAGCCGGGGCGGATGTATTCGTTGAAAAACCGCTGGCAACGACAGTCGCGGATGCGCGCGCCGTCGTCGCAGCGGCCCAACGTTTGGGGCGCAAACTGGTGATTGGCTATATCCTGCGCCATCACCCAAGCTGGCAGCGCCTGATTTCCGAGGCGCGGGGTCTTGGCGGGCCATATGTGTTCCGTATGAACCTGAACCAGCAGTCAGATGGTGACACATGGAAGACGCATCTGGCCTTGATGGAAACAACGTCCCCGATTGTTGATTGCGGCGTGCACTATGTCGACGTCATGTGCCAGATCACAGACGCCAAACCCATCCGGGTCAGCGGCATGGGCCTGCGTCTGTCAGACGACGTTGCGCCTGACATGTACAACTATGGCCAGCTTCAGGTCTGGTTCGAAGACGGTTCTGTCGGCTGGTACGAAGCAGGCTGGGGCCCGATGATGTCAGAGACAGCGTTTTTCGTGAAAGACGTGGTGTCCCCCAATGGGGCAGTCTCGATAACTGATGGCAACAAGGGTGCTTCCGATGATGTTGATGGCCACACCAAGGTCGGCGGTATCCTTGTTCACCGTCCATCAGGCGATCACCTGATCGAAATGAAGGAAGAACCCGGGCACCAGGCGCTTTGCGACGCAGAGGCCCGCTACATGATCGACGCGATCAAAACTGATATCGACCTGACCCGACACATGGAAGACGCCGTTCAATCGCTCGCTATATGTCTGGCTGCCGACGAAAGCATCAGGTCCGGCCACCCCATCGCCCTAGGAGATCCCCAATGACTGCTTTGACCCTGACCAATGTGTGCAAATCATTTGGGAATGTAGAAGTTCTGACAGACATCAACCTAACGGTGGAGGATGGTGAATTTGTTGTCTTCGTCGGCCCATCGGGCTGTGGCAAATCCACCCTATTGCGAGTGATCGCCGGGCTAGAGGATGCGACCAGCGGCACCGTCGACATTGGTGGCAACGTCGTCAACAACACGCCACCCGCCAAACGCGGCATTGCTATGGTGTTCCAATCCTATGCTCTTTACCCGCATCTGAGCGTCCGGGACAACATGGCCCTTGGCCTCAAGCAGGAAAAGCAGCCCAAGTCAGTGATTGATGAGCGGGTGGGCAAAGCCGTACAGATGCTTGATCTGGATGCCTATGTTGACCGTCGCCCGTCCGATCTGTCAGGTGGGCAGCGCCAACGGGTGGCCATCGGGCGCGCTATTGTGCGTGAACCCAAGCTGTTCCTCTTTGACGAACCACTCTCAAACCTTGACGCCGCCTTGCGGATGAACACCCGCATCGAAATCGCTGAACTGCACCGCACGCTGAGTGCCTCGATGATCTATGTTACGCATGATCAGACAGAGGCCATGACCCTGGCAGACAAAATCGTCGTCCTGCGCGATGGGCGCGTCGAACAGGTTGGCAGCCCGATGGAGCTGTACAATAACCCGGCCAACAAGTTCGTCGCTGGCTTTCTGGGTTCACCGGCAATGAATTTCCTGCAGAAAGCGCCGGTCGATATGCCACAGGGTGGGACACTTGGCATCCGTCCAGAGCATTTGCGACTGCAGGCGGGCGGCCGCATCAAGGGCACCGTCACCCATGTAGAGCGTCTGGGTGGCGACACCAACCTGCTTGTCTCTACCACTGAGGAAGAAGCGATCACGGTCCGCCTGTTTGGTCAGGATAGCACCAACGTCGGGGAGGTGGTCGAACTCGACTTTGATCGCAATGCAGCATTCGGATTTGATGCAGACGACCAGCGCGTGCCTTTATGACGCCCGCTGCATCACCGGTGTAAGCGCCAATAGTGATTTTGTGTAATCCGCCTGCGGTTGCTCATACACCTGCTCTGTTTTGCCAACCTCTTCTATCTTGCCATTGCGCAAGACGGCGGTGTCATCAGCCATCTGTCTGACCACCGCAAGGTTGTGGCTGATGAACAGAATAGTCAGTCCGAACTTAGCTTGCAGGTCTTTCAACAGGTTCAGGATTTCAGCCTGAATTGATACATCTAGCGCCGATGTCGGCTCATCACAGATTAGGAACCGGGGTCGCGCCAGCAGCGCGCGTGCCACCGCAATGCGCTGGCGTTGTCCACCCGAAAACTGATGCGGGTATTTGTCGATAGCGTCCGGCTGCATGCCTACAAGCGCAAGCATTGATGCGGCCAGTTTTGCGCGTTCCTCTGCCTCCTTCACAAAGCCATAAAACCAAAGCGGTTCCATCAGGATTGCGCCAATACGGTGCCGGGAATTCAAGCTGGAGTACGGGTCCTGAAAAACCATCTGTACCAATTGCCGTGACGGATGATGCCGGTCGCGTGCTTTACCACCTGGCAGCATGTCGCCGCCCAGCATCATGGTGCCTTTGCTGGGCTTCACCAACCCTGTGATTGCCTTGGCGAGTGTTGACTTGCCGGACCCGCTTTCACCCACCAACCCCATGATCGACCCTGGTCGCACCTCAAGCGAGACATCGTCAAGGGCGACATAAGGGGCAGGCTTGCGCAAAAGCGATGTGCGCGGCCCGGCAAACCGGACGCTGAGGTTCTGCAATGTCAGGCCAGTGGGGGCACTTTGCACGCCTGCAAGCAACCAATCCTCTGCTTTTTGACCCAATGATTGTTCAAGATCGGCACCTTCTTCTTGCGGTACGCGAAAGCGATCAATCCGGTGGTCCAAAGGCGGAACCGCATCCATCAACGCACGGGTGTAAGGGTGCCGTGGGGCGCCCAGTACCTGCGCGGTGTCACCCGTTTCCATCACCCGTCCCTTGCGCATCACTGTCACCCGATCCGCAACCTGCGCGATGACGCCGATATCATGGGTGATCAGCATGAAGGCAATTTTACGGTCCTGAGCCAGGCGTTGGATCAGTTTGAGCACTTGCGACTGCACAGCGACATCTAGGGCGGTCGTCGGCTCGTCTGCAATGATCAGCTCAGGGTCAGTACATATCGCCAAAGCAATGACAACACGCTGACGCATACCGCCGGAAAACTGGTGTGGATAGGCCTTGATACGTTCAGTGGCGTTCTTGATCCCGATCTCTTCGAGCAGATCAACAGCGCGTTGGCGCGCGACAGAGGTGCTAACATCAGCATGCGCCTGAATGGTTTCGATCAGTTGATCTTCGATCGTCATCAAAGGGTTCAAGCTGGTCTGAGGGTCTTGAAAGATCATCGAAATGCGGTCACCGCGCACCGCATGTGCCTGCTCTGGCGTCAGTTTGCGCAGATCGGTATCGCCCAAGGTGAGCGTACCGTTTGCGATGTAGCCCGGCGACTGCAACAGCCCGATCACGGCAGCACCAACCGTCGATTTCCCCGCACCACTTTCGCCGACCAGCCCATGTATCTCGCCCGGTTTGATGATCATATCCACATCGGCAATCGCCGTGAAATCGCCAAAGCGCGATGGGAACTTGACGGCAAGGTCTGTGATCGTCAGCATCTATCGCAGCCTCGGGTTAAAGACATCGCGCAGGAAATCGCCAAGGATGTTGATCGACACCACGAGCGCGATCAAAAACAACGTTGGTATCCACAAAATCCACCATTCGCCCGACAGCAGGAACTGCATGCCAATGCGTATCAGCGTGCCCAAGCTGGGACTATCAGTAAGCAGACCGATGCCAAGGAAAGACAGCGTCGCCTCTAGCAAAATTGCGGACGCCAGATCGACCGTCATGATCACCAAAAGTGGCCCCAGAATGTTGGGCAGGATATGTACAAACATCACCCGCGACGGGCGCTGCCCCATCATGATGGCCGCCTGCACGTATTCCTTATTCATCTGCACAAAGGTCGACGCACGCGCCGTCCGTGCGAAATTCACCCAAAGTGACAGGGCGATGGCAAGCGTCAAAACCGCGACCCGCAAATCTTGTTGCACGGCTGCTGGCAAGATACCCCTCGCAATGCCGTCGATCAAAAGCGCGGTCAGAATAGCTGGCAGCGCCAGTTGCACATCCGCAATCCGCATGACGATGGCGTCAAACCGTCCACCATAATACCCCGCTGCAAGCCCTAGCCCCACACCGAGAACCGCTGCGATGGTCAGTGCTGAAAGCCCGATAACCAACGACAACCGCGCACCATAAAGGATCGACGAAATCATGTCCCTGCCCTGATCATCGGTGCCCAGCAGGTATTTCGGGTTCGCGCCCTCTTCCCAAACTGGGGGCAACAACCCGTCAAATAAGCTGAAAGAGGACAGGTCGTAAGGGTTTACCAGCGCCAGCCATGGCGCAAAAATCGCCCCCAGAATGATCAAAGTTGCGACAATTGCAGCAATAATCGCAGCCGGGGAATGCAAGAACAGCCACAGGCCCTCGTATCGTTTGATGAAAGCAATCATTGCACGTCCCTCACCCGCAGGCGCGGATCAATGGCAACGTAGAGCAGGTCGACAATCAGGTTCACCAGCACAAAGAAGAACGCGATCACCACGAGGTAGACACCCATCACCGGGATATCGACAAAGCGGATGGATTCCAGAAACAGCAGGCCCATGCCCGGCCATTGAAAGACGCTCTCGGTGACGATGGAAAAGGCAATCACGCCGCCAAACTGCAGGCCGATGATCGTGATCACAGGCACCATCGTATTGGCCAGGGCGTGTTTGTAGTGCAGCTTTTGCATCGGCACGCCCCGCGCCATGGCGAAGCGGATATAGTCGGTGCGCATGACCTCCATCATCTCGGCCCGGACAAGACGCATGGTCAGTGTCAACTGATAGACACCCAGCGTGATGGCAGGCAACAAAAGTGCGCGCCAGCCTTCAACCGTGAAAAGTGAACTCTCCCAACCGCCGATTTGCACGGTACCACCGCGCCCGAAGGTGGGCAGCCAACCCAACTGTACCCCGAAGATGAATATCAGCATGATACCGATGACGAAGGTGGGGATAGAAACGCCAACAAGCGTTGTCATCAGAATGGCTTGGGTCGTGATCCCGCGCGGTCGCAACGCCGTGTAAACACCCGCAGGAATACCCACAAAAAGCGAGATCAAAAGCGCCACGATTCCCAGCTCAAGCGTGGCTGGAATGCGGTCCGCTATCATTTCCGCGACCGGTTGGCGGGTGCGATAAGAGAACCCGAAGTCACCTTGCAGCATGTCTGCCGTAAAGCGACTGAACTGCAGGATGAAAGGATCGTTCAACCCCAGTTCATCGCGCAACCGTTCCTGATCTGCGACCGAGGTTTCAACGCCTGTCATTTGGGTGATCGGATCACCCACAAACCGGAATAGCGAAAACGCCAAAAAGGCGACGGCCAGCATCACAAAGACGGACTGCACGAGCCGTTTAAGAATGAAATAGACCATCGCCTTTTTGCTTATCTACAGGTGATCAGTTCACAGTCACCCAGCGCAGCATAAAGAAGTTATCGGCCCGTTGTGTCAGGTCAATATTCTCCTTTGCCGCCCAGATCAGCGGCTGCGTGTAAAGCGGAATATAGGCGACCTCTTCCTGGGTGATTGCGATAACCTCATCAATCATGGACTGGCGCGCGACCGGGTCAATCTCTTGCTGAATTTGTGGCAACAATTCATCAACGCGAGCGTTGGAATAGTTACCGAAGTTCCAAGACCCCAGCTTCTTTTCATCATCTTGTGAATGCATCAGGAAGCGGATTGGATGCTCCATGTCGAACGTGCCGGGCGACCAACCCAGAAGGTACATATCAAAGTCATCTTCGCGCAACTGTGGCCAGTAGTCGCGAACCGGGCCGGTAGACAGTTCTGCGTTAAGGCCAACGGCTGCAAACATAGAGGCCGCTGCACGGCAAAGGGCCTCATCATTGATGTAGCGGTCGTTCGGGCACTTCAGACCAAAAGAGAACCCATCGGGGTATCCTGCCTCGGCCAATAGTGTGCGTGCGCGCTCGGGATCGAATTCGGGACGATCCTGATTGGCCTCGGAGAACCCAGAGATACCAGCAGGCACCAATTGGCTGGCCGGTTCGATCTTGCCCCGGAACAACACCCGGTCGATTGATGCGATATCAATTGCATGGGCCGCAGCCAGACGCACACGCGGATCAGTGAAGGGGTTTGCATCAGTCACATCAGACGAATAAAGCAGTGCATCGTGTTCATGGCCAAAGCCAAACATGATTACGCGGGTTTCTTCGCCTTCCAGCACCTTGAACCCATCCCGGCCCTCAACTTGTTCGACATCCTGCAAAGGAATGGGCTGGATAAAGTCAATCTCACCGGACAACAGTGCGGCCAAACCGGTCGCCGAATTCCCGATGGGTGTAAACACCGCCTCGGTCACGTTGTGCTGCGCATCATCCCACCAGTTCTCATGTGGCACTAACGTCGTACGCACACCCGGATCACGGCTTGCCACAGTAAATGGACCAGTGCCATTAACGTTCATGGTTGCAAAATTCTCTGCATCGCGCGCGGGCAATGCGGCTTCGTTGCTTTCCGCCCAGTCCTTATCAAGGATCATAAAGTTCGCGATGGAATCCGGAAACAGCGGGTTTGGTGCCGTGGTCACAAAATCAATTGTAAATTCATCAACGACACGCACCTCGGATACCGGCGCAAACCATGACCGTACGTCGGCGGCCTCATTCGACGCACGTTGATATGAAAACATCACATCTTCAGCGGTAAAGGCCGATCCATCCTGAAAGGTCACGCCTTCGCGCAGTGTGAAACGCCAGCCATTTTCGCCTTCCAAAGGCTCCCATGATGTCGCCAGCGATGGCTCGATCGACATATCCTGCCCGCGACGCACCAGGCCTTCGTAAACGTTATTGAGAAATGACAGCACAGGGGCAGAGTTCACCGCATGCGGATCCATGGTTTGCGGATCAGTCGTCGAGGCCCAGCGCAGTGTTTCAGCAGAGGCCCCCATTGCGCAAAGGCTAAGTGCCCCGCCCACCAAGGCGGCATGGCGCAGATTACGGTGTGTCATGATATGTCCCTTCGAGGCATTTATACGTGCTCAAGACTGGGTCAAATTGTCGCGAGGTCAAGTGATTTCGAAGCCTGCAATGCACCACATCGCGCAATTTTTAGTGATACTGCACTCACCAAAACGACTCGTCTCAACACCAAACTCTTCTCACATCATCAACCCTGCAAAGCGGCCTCGACTTCATCGGGCGAGAGCGCGTCTGTCAGGCTCATGATGGGGAGCCTTCTTTTGCTAGGATCTTATAGTGCCGTTCAATCTCGATCAGCCTTTGTTTGCGCCAAAGACCACCACCATAGCCCGTCAGCGCCCCATCGGCACCAATGACCCGGTGGCATGGTACAACACAATGGCGATCTGATTGGCGCCGTTTGCACGCGCCACAGCACGGGTTGCCGCAGGTCGGCCGATCCGGGCAGCGATGTCAGAATAACTCCGCGTGACACCCGCTGGAATCTGACGCAGCTCGTCCCAGACCGACTGCGTGAAAGGTGAACCATGATAGGCAATCGGTGTCGCAAAATCTGCCGAAGTACCAGCAAAGAACGCAGCAAGCTCGGCTTTGATCTGCTGATTTGGGTCCGTTTGCCCGATACCAATCCTGCCTTTCGTCATACGGTCAAGCTTTGCCAATTCGGCCTTAAGCGCCTTGCGTTCAACAAATTCAAGCAGATGAAGATGTGACGCACTACAGACAGAGATCATGTCACCCAATGGCGTTGTGACCCAATCTGCAAACAGTATTGGGTCACTATCCAAAGCGCCCGGAGCACGCCCCAGCAGCCGAGCAAATGACGCCCGAAAGGCGCTGGATGAGCTGAAACCAGCGTCGATCTGCGCTTCGATCAATTTGCCGCCTTCGGCGATAGTCGTAAATCCCTCACGCAGCCGCCGTTGCCTTGCCAATTCAAGAAACGTCATACCGAATTGCCGCTTAAAACTGCGGCGGATCGTTGAGAGGTCAAAGCCCATGCGCGCAATATCAGCTTCGGTCCAGCGGTATTCGGGACGTTCATCCAAGGCTGCAAGCAATGCAGCAATCGCTGGATCAGCGGACGCGATCGGCGCCAGAGGATGGCACCGTTTACAAGGACGAAACCCAGCTTCGATACAAGCACCGACCGAGGCATAGAATGTGCAGTTTTCCGGTTTGGGCTTGCGGGCCGGACAGGTCAAGCGACAAAAGACGCCCGTCGTCGCAACGCCGACATAGGCCTGCCCGTCGTAGTCCGCGTTGCGGTCAAGAAGCGCCTGATACAGCGTCGCGTGGTCTGGAAGATCAAATAACATTCAGCCAGCATAACGCGCACAGGCTAAGATACCGCCTGAAATCGGGCGTCTATTTCAAATACATCAGTCTGATCGTGGGTGCTGTCGCATGCTTCTTACTAGCGTTTGCTGTTGATCAGACTCTCAGGGCAAACGGGGCAACGTCTCCACTAGCCCATTGTAGGCGCGCAGTAACTGCTCTGATTCATCGCTTTCACTGCATAGCCGCGGCATGGTGATGTCGGCAAAATGTGCCACAGAAATCGCGGGCCAACTTAATTGCTGCCGCTGTATGACCTGCGCTGCCTCCTCTGGCCTACCCATTTTGTTCAAAAGCATCGCATGACCAACAAACGAGTAAGGTGTATCAAATATCAGCGAAGCCTGCTCTTTGGCATCTAGTGCACCGGCATCGTCACCCCCATTGATCTTGAGCCATGCAATCCAGTTCAGCGTGATCCAACGAATGGGATTATTGGGTGACAAGGTGTTGTCAAATTTGACAGCACCTTCGATGACCGACGCCGGAGGCGCCACACAGGTGTAGGGTATCACATCCGACAAAAACCGGGCCAGATCATGACCAGGATCAAGATCAAGGACCCGGCGCATGGCAACATGACTGTCACGGATGCGCCCGGCGTGCCAATGAGCCTGCGCGATGTTGAACATGACGGATGGATGAAACGGCTCTAACCGTGTCGCCAGATCAATGTGGTTCAACACAGCATCATGAACAGCCGGTACGTCGTAACGGGGATAAAAATTCGCCAGTTGCGCAAGTTTTTCGGCCATCACCGAATGTGCAGTGCCAAGATCGGGGTCGCGTTCTAGCGCAAGCTGCATCAGTGCGACTTTGTGCTCTTCCCACTCGAGTGAGTTCGCAGCCGTCGGATTGGGCACCCATGTTGCCATCAGAAATAGCTGCTGAGCTGTGAGGTTTTCGGGATCGCGACCTTCCAAAAACTCTCTGGCTGCACCCAGAAGCCTTAGGTTTAATTCACCTCCCATATCATCAGACACCCGTTGGGCGATGTCTTCCATATTCGAAACATGGATCGATTTTGTCCAGATCACGCGGTCGTCCGGTACATTCAACAGCTCAATACCAACCCGCTTGGCAAAGCGGTTCAGGTCGCTGACCAGACCGCGCAACGCAAAGTCAGCCTCCGCATAGTCATCTGTCGTTTGCGACAGAATGGCGATGGATGGATTACGCACGAGGCTTTCGCGCAGGGCCGCCTCGACCTGTGCGGTCGACGCCTGCTCTCCCTCAAAGCCGTCCAAGGCCAATCTGACCCCAGTGGCTGTGGCGGGCGTTTGCCGCTCGGGTTGCGGCAGCAATAAGAACACAACGGCCAACACCGCCACTGTCAGCCCCGCCGATAGGACCGCAACCGCAAGCAGGGCTTTGTTGGCAGGACGTGCACTGATTTTCGCGACCTTGACCGCACGTTCGCTGATCTTCGGGCGGTAGCTGCCTTTCGGGATTTCGACGGAAAGGGTGCATTGGGCCGCATCGCTGCGCTCAAAACTGATCAGCGCAGTGCGCAGCTAACCCATTTCCACCCGCACACTGCTGTCGATGCTTGGGTCATAGTCATCAGGTTTGTTTAGCGCATCAATCCCGATAGCATAAGCTTTGAGGCTTTCGCCTACACCGCCCAGTTCGGCGCGGATCAGATACTCAAGCAGATGCAGGCGGCGTTCGCTTTTGCCCAGCACTTCTGATGCGGCGACGCATCGGAGGTACTCTGCAATCTGTTCTTCACAATCCATCCGCTTAAACTCGTATAGCTGTCTTCAGATGCGAGATGTCACTCCTACGAAGGCGGCAACCACATAACCGGGTTAGAACAACTTATCGGATAGTGTAGCCGTTATGGTTGCTTTCGCAATGATTTGCTCTGGCACTGATCAACGCACATCAAACCATGGGCACCGGCGACATTATTTCCCTTTCATTCAATCAGTTAAGCAGGTTTGTAACCTGTGACTCACCCCCTCGTTGCCTGACGCGCGGGGAAAGGGCGGCCTATCTCTCCACCACGCACAGTGACTATCCGCGACCCTGAACCGATGCCTCGGGTCGTGATTTCAAACATTTTTGTTAACTAGGAGACATCCACATGAACGACCTCGCCATACTTCAAGTCAGCCCAACAGAACCCCGAAAGGGAACGGTCAAATGGTTCGATGCAAACCGCGGCTTCGGCTTTGTTGTCATCGACGGGTTTGAAGCCGACTTTCTTTTGCACCAGAATATTCTGCACAGTTTTGGTCGCACAAGCATTGCCGAAGGGTCTACCGTAGAATTCGCTTATCAAGGCACGAAAAACGGCTTCAAGATTGTCGAGATCTTCGCCATCGCCCCGCCACCCGCAGGCATGATCCAAGACCCTCAGGCACAACCCGACATCATTTTTGAAGAACGCGTACCTGCGCGGGTCAAATGGTTTGATCCCAGCAAAGGATATGGGTTCGTGAACGCCTTTGGCAGCGCGGAAGATATCTTTGTGGGCATCGCAATCCTGCGCAAATCAATGCTCGGGGATCTGCAATCCGGTGATGCCGTGTGCATTCAGATCGCGGAAACCGAGGGGCGCAAAAGTGTATTTTCCGTCCACGACTGGTGCTGAACCCACCGCCGCATTCATATGAAAGAATTGACCCAAAGACTATAGGACAGCTGTAAGATGACCTATTTTACTCCAACGATCCAACGCTTGGGCGACACCTGCAATCTGATGATCTGGCTATTTCGCCATCACAATCAGACTGCAGGCACTCTGCCCCGGAAGCACCGCATTTTCAGCAAACGCCAACGCGACCACCTATTTCTGGTCATACGCGCGCAATGGTATGGCTTTGACCGCAATGAAACGATTTATCTGCTGAAGTTGTTCGATGAAAGAAATGGCGCAGAGTAAACAGCGTTCTATGCGCGACCGTATTTATCCTCAAACCGCACGATATCGTCTTCGCCCAGATAGCTGCCTGACTGAACCTCGATTAGCTCCAACGGGATTTTGCCGGGATTTTCCAGCGCGTGGACCTCGCCCAGCGGAATATACGTCGATTGGTTCTCGGATAGCACCAGTGTTTCGTCGCCACGAGTCACTTTCGCGCAACCGCGCACCACGATCCAATGCTCGGCGCGGTGATGATGTTTTTGCAGCGATAGCTTGGCGCCAGGGTTCACCGTGATCCGCTTGACCTGATAGCGCTCGCCCACATCGACACTGTCATACATCCCCCACGGGCGGTAAACGACGCGGTGATGGTCCAACTCCGGCCTACCGTCTGCGGTCATGCGGGCAATCAAATCCGTGATCTCTGATACCCGGTCCTTGGGTGCGACGAAAACGGCGTCTTTGGTTTCCACTACGACCATGTTCTGTAAACCGACCGCTGTCACAAGGCGGCTGCCCGCGTTGATATAGTTGCCTGAACCATGCAAGCTCAGCACGTCGCCGATTTCGCAATTGCCGTCCGCGTCCCGTTCTGACGCGGCCCAAAGCGCCGCCCAGGATCCGATGTCGCTCCATCCAGGGTCAATGGGGATTACGACGGCATCGTTTGTGCGCTCCATCACAGCGTAGTCAATCGATACATCCGGGCAGGCCAAAAACGCTTCGGTGTCAAAGCGCAGGAAATCCAGATCACCCACCTTGCCCGCAAAAGCAGCACGACACGCAGTCAGAACATCGGGGCGATGGGCCTCCAACGCGGCCAGATAGCGACTGGCCCGAAATAGGAATATCCCGCTGTTCCATAAGTACCCGCCTGCCTTGAGATATAGTTCTGCCGTGTCTGCATCCGGCTTCTCAACAAAGGCGTCCACACTCAGCGCTGGCCCTCGCCCGACCTTGTCGCCGGTGCGGATGTAGCCGTAGCCGGTTTCTGCATATGAAGGGCTGATCCCAAAAGTCACCAGTTGCCCCGCCTGCGCATGCGGCGTGGCGGTGCGGACGGCATCAGCAAAGACGTCAGGAGCACGCATCTTGTGATCGGCAGGCATAACCAGCATAACCGGATCATTCCCGTCAGCCTGCGCCTGGAAGGCAGCCAGTGCAATCGCAGGGGCGGTATTGCGCCCGGCAGGTTCCAGCAAGATCAGCGTGCCGTCCTTACCGACCTGACGCATTTGCTCGGCCGCCAGAAACCGCGTCTCTTCATTGCAGATCACCAATGGATCGGCACAGTCTAACCCCGCAATACGGGCCACCGTTGCCTGCAACAGGGTCGTTTCACCATCAAGGCTGAGGTACTGTTTGGCATAGTGTTTGCGCGACAGAGGCCACAGGCGCGTGCCAGAGCCACCGGCCAAGATCACGGGCAGAATGTCATCTGATGAGTGGGGCATGATCTGCTCTCCTGATTGGTGAACCCGCATGATTGCTTACCATCGCTGGCAGAGTAGCGACAAGAGGTGCGCCCTATCGCCAACGCTTGTGGGATTATGTTTTGGAAGCTCTGCCAACACGGGGCCAATCGTCATGTGCATCTCCAGTTCAGCGCGGCACGGTTCGAACGCCTTCAAACAGAAGTACGCGCATGGTGACCAGTTTATTCCAGAACTCAGTCAAAGAGGCGGCAGTGTCCCGTGTTGCAAAACAGCGTTTTGCTTGGGTGCAGACTTTGTGCTTCTTGCCCCGTTTTCCATTGCACGGGGCCACAGGCCATAGATTTCAGCTTAGTGTTCCCCTAGGCTTCCAACAAAATAGAACTGTTTGAATTGGACCGAAGATGCCTTTGCAAAATACCAGCGACAGCTATGGCGCTTTTACCAAACTTTTTCACTGGATCATTGTTGTGCTCTTTGCCTGGCAGTACGTCAGCGGCAACATCATGACGGGCATGGAGCGTGGTGATACCGTTGCCGGGTTGGGCCAGAACGACTATTATAACTGGCATAAGTCCATTGGTCTGGTTGCGCTTGCAATCGCCGTGTTCCGCCTGCTCAACCGCTATATTGGGCGGCTACCAGGCTGGGCCCCAACCCTTTCTGGGGGTGAGAAGAAGGTCATTCACCGCCTTGAACAGGTGCTTTATCTGGCAATGTTCGTCATGCCTGTCACTGGATATATTTACGTGATGGCTGGCGGGTTTGGTGTGTTGCTTTTTGGTGAATACAAACTGCCGGACCCCATTGGCAAGTCCGAAACGCTCGCGTTTTATGGCAAATGGATCCATATCTACGCGGGATATGTGTTGGCAGCAGCAGTGGCAGGACACCTGTTTATCGTGCTGCGGCATCAGCTGTTTATGAAAGACGGCTTACTCTTCCGGATGCTGCCTGCGCGACGCAAGTAAACCGTCGCATCTCTGCGCTGATGATTGTCGGCAATGAGGGTGGCTCATAGAGTGAACATATGCAAACGATCATAGCCCTACTACGAGCGGTGAACGTTGGGGGAACAGGAAAACTCCCGATGGCAGAACTGCGTGCAATGGCTCAGGCCACTGGCTTTGCAAACGTGCGCACATACATCCAGTCTGGAAATATGGTGTTTTCGTCGGCCGATGATTTGCCTGCCGTCAGACAGGCGCTTGAATCGCGACTGGCGGATTATGCCGGTAAACCGGTCGGTGTTATCCTGCGCACGGGCCATCAGATGCGCGAAGTGCTGGCGCAAAACCCGTTCACAGACGCCGAACCAAGCAAAGTGAGCGTTCTGTTTCTCAACGCGCCTCCGCTAGGCGATACAATGGTTGCGATGAAAGGGCAGGCCGACGAACAAATCGCACTTGGGCAGCGAGAGATCTTTATACACTACCCCTCAGGTATGGGGCGGTCAAAACTGCAGTTGCCCGCCATGGCCGAAGGCACCATGCGCAACATCAATACGGTCACAAAACTTGCAAGAATGGCGGCGGAGTAGCGGCTACCCGCGCCTTCGGACACCTAGACGTGTTTCAGGTTCAAGGCCGCCTCTACTACGTCATGCAAAGCCCCGTTACTGGCCAGAAACGACCCCGACGTTAGCACCGGACGATCCGCCCACAAGGGGCTAAACTGGCCGCCTGCTTCCTCCACGATCAACATGCCAGCCGCGACATCCCATGGCCCCAGATTGCGTTCCCAATAGGCGTCAAACCGACCCGCTGCGACATAGGCCAGATCAAGCGCCGCCGCACCCCAGCGCCGCAGCCCTGCTGTTTGCGGCATCAGCCGCTCCAAGTCTTCCAGGCTATGCGGCAGGTAGGTCGTCCGTCCACCCGCCGGGATGCCCGAAGCGACGAGGGCTGCGCTCATCTGTACCGCCTTACTCACGGTGATCGCCCGCCCGTTCAGGTAAGCCCCTGCCCCTTTTTCCGCACAAAACATCTCGCCCTTCACGGGATCATAGATGAGTCCTGCCAATGGATCGTTCCCCCGAAACAGAGCAATGGATACAGCCCAATGCGGCAACCCTTTGAGAAAATTCGTGGTGCCATCCAGCGGATCGACGATCCAGCGCAACCCATCTTCTTGACTGATCCGCTCTGCCGTTTCCTCACCCAGCCAGCCGTATCTTGGATGGCGCCGCATCAAGTGATCAAAGATCACATTTTCCGCCCGCACATCTGCCTCGCTGACGAAGTCACCCGCAGTCTTTTCGGTAACCGTAAGCCCCTTCAATTGCTCTGATGCCGCCATCAGGTCATGCCCCGCCAAAAGCGCCCCCTCAGCCATGGCGCAAAGCGTCTTTGACGCGGTTGCGGGCAAATGCCGCCGGGCATTATCCTTCATAGCGCACCCGGTGACACAATGTGGACGGATCGCGCAGGACCCGACCATACACGCCTGGCAAGTCTCCAAATGCCGTTTCTCCCGATATCAGCGCATCCAGCACCGGGTCATTCAACAACGCCAGCGCTTTCGCCAATCTGCGGCTATAATCCCAGCGCGGAGCCTGCCGCGCAGGCACGCGGCCGACTTGTGAGCTGACAATCTGTAACCGTCGCTGATGAAACCGACCACCGAGCGGGATTTCGACGCTTTGCGCGCCATACCAACTCGCCTCAATAACGCGAGCCTCGGTTCCTGCTAATGCAATCGCCAATGACAGACCAACGGGATTGGCCGATGCGTGGACCACCACATCAGCCTCTGCCGGGGCGTCATCAGGGGTCGCGAAGTCGCAGCCGAGAGTGTCGGCCAGTGCCGCGCGGCTTGGCGCTATGTCTACCAAGGTCACTTCGGCCCCCGGCACTTGCGCTGCAAGGTAGCCCACCAAAGCACCAACAACGCCCGCACCGATCACGACAACACGGTCGCCCACGCTGATCCCGGCATCCCAAGTGATATTCACCGCCGTTTCCATGTTTGCCGCCAGTATCGCGCGGGCGGCAGGCACGTTGTTTGGCACTGGCAAAGCCATCGCGGCGGGTACCGCAAAACTGGTCTGATGCGGAAAGAGGCTGAACACGACCTCGCCCCGACGGTCACCGTTTTGCACCTTGCCCACGGCGGCATAGCCATACTTCACGGGAAAGGTGAAATCCCCCTCCTGAAACGGGGCGCGCATGTTGTCATGCTCTGACACCGGCACCTGACCGTTAAAGATAAGGCGCTCTGTCCCGCGGCTGATCCCAGTGAACTGCGTCTTTATGTCCAACTGACCCTCACCGACATGATACACCGTGTCGCAAAGCGCCGCCTCTTGTGCAGCAGTGATCCATAACGCAGCCGCGACCGTCATAGGCTATGACCCGATTTCAAAGCCTTCACAGACAGATAGTCGTGGTTGTGCTGGTTACGCCCAACGCGCAGCGGCAGCCGCTCAACCACGGTGATGTCGCTGTTTTGAAAGGTCTGCACCTTCGCTGGATTGTTCGTCAAAAGCCGGATTGCGGAAAAGCCCAGCGTGCGCAGCATCACTGCGGCCACACGGAAATCACGCTCATCGTCGTCATAGCCCAGACGGTGGTTCGCCTCGACCGTATCAAGACCCTGCGACTGTAAATCATAGACCCGCATCTTATTGGCCAGCCCGATGCCGCGCCCTTCCTGATTGAGGTACAGCAACACACCGGCCCCTTCCTGCCCCATCCGGGCCATCGCCGCGCGCAACTGAGGCCCACAATCGCATTTTAGGCTGCCCAGCACGTCTCCGGTGAAACACGCTGAATGGACGCGTGAGAGAACGGGCTGCTCCCGATCAGGTGTGCCAATCTCGATTGCATAGTGCTCTTTCGTTCCATCAGGATCGCGGAAGATATGCAGGCGGCCCAAGTCATGGGCCTCTAACGGCAGCGCCGCAGCAGAGACCTGCGCCAGCACAGGCGGCATCAGCAGAGCCTCCAACGCTTCATCCGCGATGAGCGACGCCAAGGACAGATCATCCAGACGGGCATCTGCCGCCACGTTGAACATCGCGACCGCTGGCAAGAGTTCGGCCATTTTGACCAGCTTGATCGACAGGCGGTGCAAAGGCGTCTGTACTGTGCGGATCATATGCAAAGGCCCCGCAAGGCGGCGGCCCGCATCAAACTGCGTATCGGACAGGTCTTTAAACCACTCCAGACCCGCAGCTGCGGGTGGTTGCAGACGCACCACCGGATCGCTGAGATCCATTGCAGCAGGCAGAATCGCCTGCGCCCTTTGTGGCGTCAGGATCAGTTCCGGCACTCCAAACCGCTGGCAAAGTGCATCAAACCGTGCCCGAGACAGTGTCTCGACAGCGACAACCACAGCACGGTCCCCCTGATGCGTCAGCAAGCAGGGCAGACCCATTGCAAGATCGCCGCGCGCCCGCGCAAGACGCTCGGGCAGGGTTGGCAAAAGGCAGTCAGAGGTCATGTACATAGTGGTCTCAATTTTGGTCAGCGGCCGGAGCCTACGGTTTTCAGCATGGCATTCGCGCAGCGTGCAGCGACAATAGGCAGCGCATCAGCAGGGTTGAGCGCACAATCAAACAAAACATCGCTGCCAAGGTTATAGACATCCGTTTCCGGGCGGCGGGCCTGCGCCAGTGTGCCAATTGGCGCAGTTGTCAGGCTTTGCGGGCCAGAGCCGATCAGCAAAGGCGCGATCGCCATATGCAGACGATTTAAAAGGCCAGCTTCCAGGAACTGGGTAATTGTGATCCCACCACCTTCGATCAGAATGCTTTTGAAGCCGCGCTCCTGCAGGGCGCTCAGAATGTCCTCTGGTGCGATCCATGATGCGCGAGGCAGGGTAATCGCTTCAACACCAGCAGGGCGTTCCTTGGCCACCGCCTGGATGACAATGCGGCGAGCAGAAGTATCGGTCAGCAAACGCGCATCGTTGGGCAAGCGCCCATCGGGGTCAATCACGACACGCGCCGGGCTAGCGCCATCGGCCAGACGCACGGTGAGTTGGGGGTCATCGTGCAACGCGGTTTTGACCCCGATCACTACTGCATCGGCCAAAGCGCGCAGCCGGTGCAGATGCGCCAGCCCATCCTTGCCGGACACATCCTGCGCATCACCTGTTTCAGTTGCGATACGCCCGTCCAGCGACTGACCGATTTGTGCAAACACCTGACAGGTCGCCGTGGGACGGGCCAAGGCACCATAGAGCGCTAACGCCTGCGCCTCGCCCCAGGTCCAATTGCCACAACACAGACAGGCCGCACCTGTTCTCACGTCAAGAATCCTTTCCCATACTCTACCGGTTACGTCCACGTGCTGCATTTTATTCCCCCATGTCCCGCGGTACGGCGAAAATATCGGTATGCCCGATGTATCCAACCGTCTCCGCCACAGTCGCGCAGCGGTCTGCGGTCCACGCCTGCGCCTGCGCATACCCTGCCTCTGCGGCCGCCATACCGATCCCGTTTAGCAATTCATCATGCAACTGCGCTGCCGACCCGTTCAATTGCCAAGGACTGTCGCCAAAATGCACCTCAAAGCCTTGGTCGGCGAAAACCTCCGCCGCTACCTCGCTCGCTGTTGGCCCCAAAGCCGGACCAATCCCCTTGTCAGTGCGCTGATGGGCATTGAATGCCTTGGTCACATCGGAGTCCGCCTCATGCCGGGGCAGCCAGCGCATCACACCGTTGTAATTCAGCGCAGCGTAGAGTGGGATGCCCGCGTCTTGCAACCGCCCGGCCAGGGCTTTCACCCACTCCAACGGCATCAGATCAAGCAAAGCCGAGGCTGTCACCATCCCAACGCCCTCGAGCGGCAACTCTTCAATATCGCGCAGATCAAACACGACCTGCTCTGCCCCCGGATGCCGTGCCTGCGCAATATCCAACAGCGCCGCGTCCCCATCAATAAAGCGCCACCTGCAACCTGTATCGCCAAATGCCCGCGCTGTTGATCCCGTCCCACTGCCCAGATCAACCACGACGGTGCCCGGCCCTGCGCAGGCCACAGCCCTTGCCAACAGGTCCGCATCGCGTGACGCATGATCCAACGGTTCGCGCAAAGCCAGCCAGTCAGGTGAAAAGCCCATCGCTAGATATCCGCCTCGTACCAGCCGCGCGCGACATGGCTTTCTTCCAGCGAAACTTTGATCCGGCACACCCGGCCGCCGTCGCCCAGACCCGTGGTTTTGGCCGTGTCACGCAGCTGCTGCCAAATGTAGTGGCACAAAAACTCGGTTGTTGTGATCTTGCCCTTGAACGCAGGCACCTCATCAAGGTTCGCATACTTCAGCGGCTTCAAAGCCCCGGCCAAAGCCTCCAGCGCCAGCCCCATATCCACAACCAAGCCGTTGTCATCCAGATCCTTGGTATAGAATGCCGCGTCCACGACGAATGTCGCCCCATGCATACCTTGCGCCGGGCCAAACACCGGCGATGGCAAGGAATGGGCGATCATGACGTGATCACGTACTTCAACTGCAAACATTTATTTCCCCAATCGTATCGCTATTTTGGAAGTTAAGACTATCGTTTCTCTGACCACGCGTCAGCACACCACTCACAAAGGCCAGATATTGCCAGATAGAAATCAAGATCTTACCTGCCTGAGCTGGAATATTCACCGCTGTCGGGGGAATGACGGGCGCGTCGATCCCAACCGCACGTTGGCCACGCTGCAAGATGAGACGCCCTTGGACGATCTTGACGCACTGATCCTTCAGGAGGCCGATGAAGAGGTTCCACCACATGCGGGTCTTCTGGATATCGCGGCGGTCGAGGCTGCGAGCGGACTGCGCTATCTGCACACCGATCCGGCACATCGTTGGTCCGCGGGCAGCCACGGATTTCTGGGTACGATCATCTTCATAAGCCCCAAGATCACCGTCGAGGGGATCACCCTGCTTGATCTGCCAGGACGTTGCCATCGTGGAGCGGTCATTGCAGACCTTACGGTTGATGAAACTCAGTTTCGTCTGATCGGCATGCATCTGTCGCTGATGCAAACGCTGCGGTGGGCGCAACTGCGCACGATCTGCCAATTCATGTTCCGCAAGCCGCGCCGCCCTGCGATCCTGATAGGCGATCTGAACGAATGGCGACCCTGGGGTGGCCTCGCCCTGTCGAAACGCTTTCTGGGCGTCGAGTTGCGCGGCCCGACCAAGCCGACCTTTCCCATCAAACGTCCCCTGCTGCCGCTCGACCGCGTGCTGACGACGGCCCCGGCGCACATCAACGAAACACAAGTGCTTGATGGTCCCGGTATCCGCATGACGTCCGATCACCGGCCCTTGCTGGCGCATATAAATCTGGGCAACTAGCATCAGACACCCCCATCGCGCGCCCGCGTCCAGCGGTGCAGCCACACCGGGCTAAGCGGCGTTTCATCCGCCGCACGCAGGCTAAGGCGGATTTCAGCGACATCCCGGTCACCCGGCGTGAACAAGAATGTCACGCGAGTGCCACTGTCATCAGGCAAAGGAAACGCACTGATCCCCAGCACCTTGGCCCCGTCGGTGGTCGAAATCACCGGCAAGGCACCATCCACGACAGTGGCGACGTCCACCACAAATCGGCGATGTCCGGGCCTGTCATGCTCGCGTCCGCTGCGACCCTGCACAAATGGAGCCAGCGAACCTATGTTAGGTGCGTTCAACGCCCACGTCAGCTTGTACGCATAGCGGTATTCCTGCCCTGCCCGTAAAGGTGCCGCGGGCCGCCAGAACGCCACGATATTATCCAGAAATTCGGTCTGTGTCGGCAATTCCACCAACATCACAGCACCCGGGCCCCACCGCTCTAGTGGTTCTACCGTGGCCGAGGGGCGGTCATGATAGCGCGCTTCGGTATCCTGATAATTCTCATAGGCACGCGGCGTTTGGTATAGACCAAACCGTTCCGGACTGTCGTCCACAAAAACAGAGGTTTCCACATTGCGCGGATTCGCGATGGGCCGCCAAATCCGCTCGCCCGCGCCATTGGTGATGGCAAGCACATCGCTGTCATGCACATGTGGGCGGAAATCATCGGACACCGAGGCCAGCATCGGCCCCTTCAGATACATCGAGGTCAGCGGCGCAATCCCGATATCGCCGATATCCACGCGGGGAAACAACGTCGTGGTGATCTCCATCCCGGTATCCACACCGGGACGCAGCACCATATCCAGATGGGCGGTCAGCGACGGGCTGTCGATCACGCCTTCTATGCGAACGGTCTCATCCTGCGCCGGATGCAAACGCAGGTGAATAAACCGCGGGAACTCTTCTGGCCCATCTCCGCCGGTACCAAGTGCGACTGTACGGGCTGACAACCCGTAAACCATAGCCTTGCCAATCGCACGGAAATAGCTGGCACCCTGCATGACAAGCACTTCATCCATGCGGTCCGGTGCATTCAACGGATAGCGCACGCGCATGCCGGAAAAGCCTGCACCGGGACTGGTCAGCGGTATCTCGTCGAAGTACCGCGTATCAAAATCGAACAACCCGGGGCTAAACGCTATCTCTTGCAGACCCTCGGATGTGATCTTATCCACCTTGATCGGATCAGGGAAATAAAGGCCCGGCGGCAGCAAATCGACAGCGAACCGGCTGCCGTGCGGCAGCATTGCCGCCTTTCCCGCTTGGGGACGAATGCCGCGATAGGCATTGTAATCCAGCCCCGCAAAAGGCGGTGTAAGCGGAGTGGTGTTGGGGGTGTAAGGTTGGCTTTGCAGGGCCTTGGCGACATTTCGCAAACTGCCGACAGTCTCTCCCACCGCAGGCAAAGCGCCCGCGACCACGAAAGCCGCCGTACTCATCAACAATTCACGGCGTTTCATGCGGGTTTCCCGTTCAGCAACAGCATCAGCAGCGGTGCAATGAGCAGCGGCGCAATCACCGGTGCCAGCCAAAGCGCATTTGTGTTCGGGCTGGAAAGCGCAAGCGCCAGAGCCACAAGACCCACCGCCACCTCTGACCATCCCGCAGGCAATATCACGAGCGGTTTGCGACCAGATTTCCAACCGCAGTCTTGTCCTATCAATATGGACCCAACGGATGTTGCGTGGCGCAGCGAAATCAAAGGGCCCACCAATGTGGACAACGCCAGCTCGGACAGCCAAGCGCGCAGGATCACCCGCCGCCGCCAGATTGTGCGGGCGCGCGGCAACAAATCAACCAAAGCGCAAAGCTTGGGCATCAGAAGCACCACAGCGACCAAAGCAATCGACGCATAGTTGCTGACCGATATCGCCCCGAGGCTAAGCAGCAACAAAAGCAATAACCAAATCGGCGCGGACAGATAGCTGAACGCCCCGGTTACCAGATGCATGCGGCTGACAGGATGCAGGCCGGGGCTGGCCAACAGCCGCAGATGCTGCAAATTGCCCTGACACCAGCGGCGGTCGCGGCGGAAGAATTCCTGCAGGCTTTGTGGCGCATCCTCGGCGCTGCCGCGCATATCGGGCGCCAATTCAATGTCCCAACCAGCGCGACGCATCCATGCGGCTTCGACAAAGTCATGGCTCAGCAGATCACCCCCAAAGGGGGCACGGCCTGACAAACGCGGCAAGCGTGCGGCAGACCGAAATGCCGCCACGCGCATGATCGCGTTATGGCCCCAATAGTTGCCAGCCTTGCCCGACCAGGCGGCAAATCCACGGCCAAAGGCACGCCCCAGCAAACGTGACGAAATCCGCTGATGGCGACCAAAGCGCGTACGGCCCGGGATCAGCGCAATCGCAGCCTGCAACAGCCCCGTACCGGGCCGGGTTTCCAACTGCCAGGTCAACTGTTTGATGCTGTCTGGTGTCATCCGACTATCGGCATCTTTGACGACCATATACTCATAATCGCTGCCATGGGTGTTAAGCCAATCCGCGATGTTGCCGGGCTTTCTATTGATGTTTTCGGTCCGCCGGCGATAGACGATGCGCCCCTGCGCAATCAGGTTGGCCAGCGCCGCTTCCTCTGCCGCGATTTGCGATGTGCCTGATGTATCAGACAGCACGAAGACTGTCGCCTCACGCCCAAGGCCAACCGCCCCCAAACCACGCGCAAAGCTGTTCAGATACGCAGCCAGTGGACCCGGAGCTTCGCCACATAGGGCAATCAAGACGGCCGTCTTGCCTTTCGGCACCCAATGCTGGGGCGGCACGCTCTGCGGCACAGCAGGGGCAAACAACCCCAGTACAGCGGTCGCCGCTCCGCCGGAAATCCACAAGCCATTCACCATGATCAGCACAGCCACGACGACGGTCAGCGCGCTCCATTCGACAACCGCGCTTAAGCAAAGGCCGCCACGATCAGGACCGACAGCGCAACGGTTAGACTGACAAACGGCGCAAATCCCGCCCCGACGGTCGCGGAGCCCCGCACAGTCTGACCGCGCCACAAGCGCCCAAAACGCTGTTGTGCATGTAGAATGATCTGAGAGTTCGGATTAAACACGCTGACTTGCTTTCCCTGCACGTTATGACTTTGGCCCAATGGGTGGCCACATCCGGCTAAAAATCCCGTCGCGCCGCACCAACCCATGATACGCCGCCGCACCAATGTGCATCGCGACCAAGATAGTAATTGCATAAGCGCCGTAAAAATGCACCGCCTTCGCAACCTCTGCCAAAACCTCGGATCGCGGCACCAGCGCCGGAACACCCATCGCATCAAGCGCTTCGATCGGAACCCCCGGCCCTGACCCTGACATAGCCCGCAAGTGGCATAATCAAGAGTAGGGCATAGAGACCGATATGCGTGGCATGGGCGGCAAATTCCTGCGCCTTGGGCAGGGCAACCGGGGCCAGCACAGGCGGGTATCGCCAACGGTAAAACAGACGCACAAAGATCAGGATCAGCAACAGCGCACCGATATTTTTGTGCGAGATAAAGAGGAAGTTCTGAAAGCTGCGGCTTAGCTCGTCGCGCACCATCAAGAACCCAACCGCGATCATCCCAAGAACAAGGAGCGCCATGATCCAGTGAATTAGCCGGGCGGGGACGCGATATCTTCGAACGTTATCTGTCATGGGTCGTACTCTCTTTTTTGCTGTCTTGGGAATATTACGCCTGACTTGCGCGTATTATTCACAAGAATTATTTTTTAGAGTGCGACGGATGAAACAGCCCACACCGGACAAGCCCATAACGGATGCCCCCACAAAGCTAGGCAGCTTTGTCGCATCGCCCTTGCATATGTTCTGTGGGGCAGCGCTGATTGGCGCTGTGGCATTGGTCTTTCTTTATGATGTGTTGTTCGCGATCACGTCTGGAAATAGTGTCTTAGTGGCCGTTGGGACTGGTCTTTACCTCGCGGTTGCAGCAGTGGCGGCATTTCGCCTAAGCCAAGATTTTCCGCATCCCACCTTAGGTTTGTGCAATCTGGTAACGCTCTCGCGACTGGTGATCGTAGGGATTCTTTGTGTCGTGATGCTGGCCGGAATAGCTCCGAACTGGGCGACCTTCGGGATTGCGGCGCTGGCTCTCTGCCTCGATGGCTTAGATGGGTGGCTGGCCCGTAAGCAGGACCGCGCTTCCGATTTTGGGGCGCGTTTTGATGTCGAAGTTGATGCCATCTTCGCCTTTGTGCTTGCAGTTTATGCCGCCATCAACGGGGCCGCTGGCCACTATGTGATCCTGCTGGGCCTGCCACACTACCTGTTTTGGATTGCACGGCTGCAACTGCCTTGGCTGAACCAGCCACTAAATCCAAGGTTCAGTTTCAGCCGCAAGGCCGTCTGCGTCTTCCAGATCGGCGCGCTAATCGCTGTGCAGATTCCGTTCCTTGCGGACGGGCGCCTGGAACTGATGATCGCAGCTGTCATATTCGCGCTGATCTGGTCCTTTGCGCGCGATATCCTTTGGCTCTGGCAAAGGCGGAGGCCGGGCATTTGACGCTCCGCGGTAGTCTGGCGGCCATTGTGGCAGCCCTCATCATCGATCTGGTGCTGATCCAGCCCAATCACCCCGCAGCCGTCGCATGGGACGCGCTATTGCTGTTCCCGCTTGAGTTGCCCGCAATCCTGTTCGCGCTCTTGGCCTTCGGTGCATCGCGCGCAGGTGTTGTTTTGCGGTTTGGACTGGTTGTGGCACTCACGACAATTGCTGTCCTCAAAACCGCCGATTTTGTCATGTTCACCTCACTCAATCGCGGCTTTAACCCAGTAGGCGACTTACCTCTTGTCGGCTCTTTCTATGATCTGATTGTAGGCAATCTGGGGCACGCCGCAGCCATCGTTGCCATTATCAGTGGGGTACTGACGATCGCAGGTCTTGCTGCCATCTTATGGTGGGCAATGCGCATCTGGGCGCGGATTTCACAGCCTTATCCTTTGCCTGCGCTGGCCACTGCCGCCGCCATCGCAAGTACCGGCATCGTCATTGCCGACGTCGGTGCCAAGATGGGCCGTTGGAGCGCGCCATTTCCCTATCCCGGTACCGCCTTCACCGCCCGCGTCGGTGTAGAGCGTATCCAGACCGCCCAGCAAACCATTGCGGACTTGCGCGTTTTTCGGGCCGCCGCGCGGAACGACCCGTTTGCAAAACAAACGGGCCTGTTTGATCTGGTGGATCGCGATGTCATCGTTGTGTTTGTCGAAAGCTATGGGCGCACGAGCCTCGACACACCGCTCTATGCAAATCTACACCGCGAAACACTGGCTCGCGCACAGGCAGACCTATCCGCATCGGGGCTGTCCATGTCATCCACCCTGCTCGCCTCGCCCACCCAGGGCGGGCAAAGCTGGCTGGCGCATGCATCCTTTGCCAATGGGCTGTGGGTGCCAAACCAAACCAGCTATCGCGCGGCGCTCTCTAGTGGCAGGCAAACCCTGTTTCATCTGGCGGGGCAGTCCGGGTTTCATACAGCCGCCGTGATGCCGCAAATTACCCTTGATTGGCCCGAAGCACAGTTCATGGGGTTCGAGACAATCCTTGCCGAGGCTGATCTGGGCTATGCCGGGCAGCCCTTCAACTGGATCACAATGCCCGACCAATTCACATTCGCTGCAATGGATCGTCTGCTGCGTGACCGGCAAACTGATGACAGGCCTTTTTTTATCCAGATGGCGCTGGGTTCATCGCACGCCCCATGGGTTCCGGTGCCAGAGGTGATCAACTGGGATGATTTGGGCGACGGCACGGTTTTTGACCCCATCGTGGCGTCCAGCGACCCGCCCCGCGTGGTCTGGCAGGACAACGACCGCGTGCGCGACCAGTACAGATTGGCGGTAGACTATGCCTTACAGACGGTCTTTGCTTATGCCGCTTTGCACGCCAAAGAACCGCCTTTGATGATCATCGTGGGCGACCATCAGGCCGCCGGGTTTATTGCATTGGATGAGCGGCCGCATGTGCCGATGCATATCATTGGTCCCAATTCCTTGGTTGATCTGCTCTCAGACGCCGATTTCACCCCCGGCCTAATCCCGGCTGACACCACGCCGGTGCGTGGCATGGACCTGATGCGCGCGCATATCGTGCAAGCCCTGTCCTCGCAGCTGATCGCCGAGGTTGCTCAATGACGCGGGCGGGCATTTGGCGCATCGGTCAGCTGGTGTTCACGGCACTTCTGATTACTTTATTGTGGTCTGCCGCCGATGGACCCGAAATCATGCGCATCCTTTCGCAGGCACAGCCCCTTTGGCTGTTGACGGCTATCGGTATTCTGATCTGTCAGACATTCTTATCGGCGTTGCGCTGGAAACTGACCGCCGCACATTTGGGCCAAGTCTTGCAGCTACCCTACGCGATTAAGGAGTATTTTATGTCACAAGTCGTCAACCAAGCTCTGCCTGGCGCTGTCGTGGGTGACGCCGCCCGAGCGGTGCGCGCCCGGGCGCAGGGGGGCCTTGCCGTCGCCACACAAGCTGTAGTGTTCGAGCGTTTGGCGGGACAAATTGCGATGTTCATCACGATGACTAGCGCTTTTGTTGTAACCAACCTGTCAGTGGGCGGGTTGGATTGGCCCCTGTCAATCGCCGCCCCCATTGGCACAATCATCATGGTTGGCTGCGCCGTTGCTGCACTGATCGTCCTCGGCCAATGGGTCCCCGCGATCTTGGGAACAACACTCGCTGGCTGGATGCGTCCGTTCTATGCTGCGCTGCTGTCAAGACGAGCCCTTCCGGGGCAAGTCGGGCTGGGTGCCGCAATCACCTTTTGCAACCTTGCCGCCTTTGGGTTTTGCGCATGGGCGGTCGGGGTGCATTTGTCCGTCGCTGCTCTGGTCGCCATCGTACCAGTCATCCTATTTTCTATGCTGATCCCTTTCACCGTCAGCGGCTGGGGTATCCGAGAAGGCTCAGCGGCAATTCTTCTGCCTCTTGCTGGCACCACACCTAGCGAAGGTGTCGCGGCCAGCGTGATGTTCGGGGTCGCCATGCTGCTTGCCGTACTGCCGGGCCTTATCGCCATGGTGCTGAAATGATCGCGCGCGCCGCTTTTGCCGTACCCGGTGATCTGACCACGCTGACTGGAGGGTATATCTATGACCGCAGGCTACTGCATGAGTTGCGAGCGATGGGCATCGACGTGACCCATATTGCTTTGCCCGGCAGCTTTCCGGGACCGTCAGCGCAGGATATGGATACAACCTTCGCGCAACTGGCCACTATTGTCGACGACTGCCCCGTGATTATTGATGGCCTCGCCTTTGGCGCGATGGATCCAGCCCGTGTCGTACAGGTGCATACGCCCATCGTTGCCCTGATCCATCACCCGCTTGCGCTTGAAAACGGACTGGACCCTGACCGTGCACGGGAGCTTTACCACAGCGAACGCGCCAACCTTGCACATGCCGTTCAAGTGATTGTGCCCAGTCCGCATACCGCGGCTCTGCTGGTGTCGGACTACGGGGTGCTTAAGCGCACCGCATTCACATCGCACGCCCCGGCACCGACCGACCTTCTGAGGTCGCGCGACCGGTCGACCCCCGCTGATCTTGTCGGTTGGTATCCAATTGCCGCGCAAAGGGCATGATGTTCTGCTCAAGGCTTTGGCCAGGATCACCGATCTGGATTGGCAGGCCAAGATCGTCGGCGCACCACTCGACGCAAACCACGCGCAAGAGCTTACGGACCTGCGCCTGTCGCTCGGCCTTGGCGACCGTGTGACACTCACTGGTCAGATTGATGATGCAAAATTGGGGGCGCTTTTCGGGTCTGCGACCCTCTTCGCGCTGGCGACCCGGTTTGAAGGTTATGGGATCGTTTTTGACGAAGCGCTCGTGCACGGGTTGCCGATCATTTCCTGCAATGTCGGGGCTGTGCCGGATACCGTGCCATCAGGTGCCGGAGTTTTGGTGCCACCTGACGCGCCAGAGGCTTTTGCCGATGCGTTGCGACGGCTGTTGAGCGATCCAGAAAACCGCAAAACCCTCGCCATTGCGGCACAGACTGCCGGGCATGCGTTGCCCAGTTGGCGTGACACCGCAGCGGCTGCCGCTGCCGCCCTGACAGCTACAAAGGCCCCTGCTTCATGACAGCCATAACCAAAGCACATCTACATGCGATCCATAAATCGCTGAATGTCTACTACCGCGATGCGGACCGCACCGCACGCATGGACCGGCTGAATGCGCGATTTGTGACCAAAGGCGACCTCGCCTTTGACATCGGTGCCCATGTGGGTGACCGCACTGGCAGCTTTCTACGTCTGGGGGCGACCGTTGTCGCCGCAGAGCCGCAACCGCATATCTTCCGTGCCTTGCGACTGCTTTATGGCAAATGCGACCGGGCCAACCTGCACCAGACAGCGGTAGGAGCAGAACCCGGCAAGCTGCATCTGCATGTGAACACGGACAATCCCACGATCACCACCGCCTCGTCGGATTTGATCGCAGCGGCGCGTCGGTCCACGCAATGGGAAGGGCAGGTTTGGGATAGTCGGATCACCGTCAATACCATCACTCTGGATGCGCTGATTGCGCAATATGGCGTCCCGGATTTTGTGAAGATTGATGTAGAGGGGCATGAGCTGGAGGTGCTTAAGGGCCTGACGCACCGGCCCCCTGCACTGTCGTTTGAGTTCACGACGATTCAAAAGGACGTCGCACTGGATTGCCTGACCCAAATGCGCCACCTTGGTGACTATGAGTTCAACGTCAGCCTGGGCGAGGATCATGCTTTCGTCAATCCAGACTGGGCCGACGCGCCAACATTACAGTCACAGATCGCAAGGCTACCGATGCGGGCGAACTCCGGCGATGTATTCGCGCGGCTCCGGTGATTACGGCAGAGGGCAAAACTTGAAGCCGACCTAAGCCGCGCTCACCAAAGCCGCACTGCCCTGATCCACTTGCTTTGTCCGGTAGATCAGCGTGAAGGCTGCTTAGCGTAAAGAAGAAAGAAATCACAGCAGACAACATCACACCGCCCGCAATGGCGACGGCAAAGGGCGGCCAAAAGCCACCGCCCGCCAAAATCAAAGGCAAGAAGCCACCAAAGGTCGTGATCGTCGTCGACGTGATATGCTTAAAGCTTGACCCGGTCACCACCCGCGCGATGGCGTCAGTATCACCAGCAGCAGCGTCCGGGTCACCCTTCAGACCGGTCAGAATGATTATTGCGGCATTTATCGACACACCGATTGACCCGATCACGCCAATGATCGCGTTGATGCCGAAGGGGAATTGCATCACCGCAAGTGACAACATCGACAGACCTGCCGATAGAACGCAAACCACCAAGGCAATCGCCGTCAACCGGAAGGAATTGAAGGTCAGTACAATTGTGGCGATCGTCAGCGTCACAATCAGACCTACGGATGCCAGCAGGTTCCCGACGGTATCCGAACGCGCATCACTATCGCCGCCCAACTCGATCCGATAGCCCAGCGGCACATCAAAGCCACGGGCATCCAGCGCAGCAAGTACATCCTGCAATGCCTCTTCCGGCAAGACACCGGGAACGATAAAGGCCTGCACCGTGTTGACCCGCTCACCGTTGCGCCGCGTGATCACGCTTTCCGCGGGCTCAAGCACAGTGACCGCCAACTCGGAGAAAGGGACCACCGGTAACGCGCCAGTACCGGAAAGGGCCACAGCGTTTGGCAGCAAAATAGGCAGGTCATTGACCCCCTCAAGATCGCTGCGCAAATCATCGCCAAAGCGCACTCGCACCGGCAGTTGATCTGTCCCTTCGACAAGGCTGCCACCGGTCACACCAACCAGCCCGGCCTCAAGCTGCGCTGCAACATCTGTCAGGTTCATTCCCAATAACCGTACAGCAGGTTCGTTGATTTCATAACGCAGCTGTGGCGCACCGCTGACCACACCCGCCCGTACCTGCGTAACCAAAGGCAGGTCGGCCATAATCGCCCGCGCCTCATTTCCCAGATCACGCAGCACATTCAGATCAGGGCCAACAAGGCGCACTTCGATAGGGGCAGCGACAGGAGGACCTTGGACCAAGTCACGCACGATAATGCGTGCCTGCGGATAAGCCAGATCAAGCGTATCCTGCAATTCCGGCACAATGCGCGCGGCATCTTCCGCTGTGATCGTTTTGACCATGGCTTGTGCATAGGCAGGTTCAGCCGAACGGCCACTGGTGATGTTGTAATAGAACGCGGGGCCAGATTGACCCAATGACCAATAAACGCGATCCACCCCTTCACTTTCAGCCAGACGCGCATCGATCTCGCGCGCAACTGTCGCGGTTTCTGCGATAGCCGTACCGGGCGGCATGTCAATTTCGATGTAGAACTGGTCACGCTCCACCCCCGGAAAGAACTGCGCCGTAAGTGTCGGGAAAGCGGCAAAGCCAAGGACGGGCAAGACCAACGCAAGCGCCATAGATCGCACGGGGTTACGCACCGACAGATTGATCAGTGCCGAAAACGCGCGGCCCAGCAATGGAACCTGCAAACCCGCTGGCTTACCGCCTTTCAGGAACCATCCTGCTAATGCGGGCGTCACGGTGAGCGCAACAAACAATGACCAGACCAGCATCAGGACGACGGCAATCGCGATGGAACCTACAAAGTCGCCCGCCGGGCCCGGCAGCAAAATCATCGGCGTAAACGACAGCGCAGTCGTGACGGTAGAGGCCAGTAAGGGGGCCGCTAGCCGGTTGACCGCATCACCGACCGCCGTCGCCCGATCCATGCCGCGCCCAAGACGTTGGCGTACCTCATCAACCATCACGATGGCGGCATCGACCAAAAGGCCAAGGGCCACGATCAGACCAGTTACCGACATCTGGTGAATAGGCAGGCCAATGAAGTTCATGCTGGCCAGCGTGGCCAGCGATACAACCGGCAGCACAACAGCGACAATCGCCGCGGCCCGCAGGCCGAGTGTGACAAAGAGAACGAGCACGACCAATGTGACACCAATGGCCATGTTGACCCCCACCTCGGCCAGACGATCAGCGGTATAGGTGCTTTGATCAAACATCAGCGTCTCAGACAGACCAACCGGAACAGCCACCGCCCCGGCTTGCAGTTCGTCACGCACAAAGCCCATCCAACGGTCGATCTGCACACCATCCTGCGCCAGAACACCGACAAGGATCGCACGCTTGCCATTGGCAATCGCCATTTCGCTGGCAGGTTCTCGCGCGTCGCGCGTAATGGTCGCGATGTCCGCCAGGGCAACGGTCGCACCATCCGCATTTTGACGCAAAACAACATCGCCCAGACGCTCCAGCGTTTCGATTGCGCCAGAAATGTTGATGGTCAGATTGACAGCATCGCTTTGCACGCGGCCCGCCTGCACCTTGCCATCCGCCGCACTGATCAGGCCCGAGATATCCTGCGCCGTCAAACCCAGATTTGCAGCCGCCTGCGGATCGACTGTCACCAGAACCTCGGTCTCTGGTTCCCCGAACAGATCAACGGCCCGTGTTGAGGGAATAGTGCGCAACCGGTCAGCAAGCGCGTCGGCATGTGCTGCGACAATCGCATGAGGAACGTCTGCGTGGTCAGCCGTGACAGCCACGACGGCAGAGTAGGATGATATTCCTTCGGCATCGAAATCAGGGGGCAACACCCCAGCGGGGAAGTTGCGGCGCGCGGCTTCCACCGCGTCACGCGCCTCGGACCACACCTGTTCAATTGTCGCATCATCAAGCGTTTGCAGCAACTCAATGGATACGACCGACACGCCAGAGCGCGAAACCGATCCGATCACATCTACCTCTGCAATGGATTGCAGTTCTTCTTCAATTTCGGCGGTGACAAGCGTTTCAACCCGTGCCGGGTCTGCGCCCGGAAATTGGGTTGTGACCGAGGCAAAAAGGTTGGTGATCGTTGGGTCTTCTTGCCGCCCCAAGGACAGGAACGACGACATGCCTGCCGAAATCAAAACCAGCAAAATCAGCGCGACAAGGCGCGGCTGACGAAAAGTGAGCGTGCTGAGCATCTTAAGCCTCATCGCCCAAGATCTGCACTTGCTGACCAGGTACGACACGGTGCGCACCGGTGCGGATCAACTTTGTGCCTTCGGCAAAACTGCCTTGCACAAAAGCGCGGTCGCTTTGCTGAAACAACACCTCGACTGCGGCAGTCCGCACGATGTTGTCCTCGACGACCAGAACCGTCCAGATACTGCCAGAGCCTTGCTGCAACGCATCCAGCGTAACCCATGCGCCTTGCACTGGCACCGTGACATTAACCAGCAGAGTCGCAGTCTGGCCAAAGGTCAGCATCGCTTGGGTATCCAGCGCAAACAGTGCCGTCCGGGTGCGCGTTGTCGGGTCGATGTCGGGGCGTAGTTGCAGCAGCCGCGCTTGATGTTGTTGCCCTGCTGTTTCGATCTTCACGCCCTGCAGATCGGCCTCCATCAAACTGAGCGGCAGGCCCACGCGGACAATAGGATCGCCAATTTCAATCAGGGAAACGATCATCTGACCCGGACTAACCGTTTCAGACACCTCAACGTCCAGCGCGCCTACGCGCCCGTCAAATGGAGCACGCAGTTCGGACTTTTCAACGTTAATCGTGACACTCGTCAAACCTGCATCTATCTCCGCAATCCGGCTTACCAGCTCATCACGGGTCGCACGTGCTTGGTCCAGCGTTTCCTGGCTTGAGAATCCTTCGTCCAATAGTTGCTCTGCCCGGGTCAGCCGCGTTTCGGCAAACGTAAGCTGCGCGCGCGTGGCATCTTTCGATGCGGCCAATCGTTGCCGCTCGGCCTCCAACAAAGCCGTGTCCAGCCGCGCGATTACTGCGCCTTTGGTGACGCTTTCACCTTCATTAACGGTCAGCTCGGCCAACCGGCCACCCAACTCAAACGATAGGGCCGCATCTGCTGTCGCCTCAACCTGGCCCAGGAACCGGCGGGTCGTTGTGTAGTGATCCTCAAACTGAACGGATGAAACAGCGACAGCAGTCAGCGTCGCAGGTGTCGGAGGAGGTGTATTTTCGACGCGCTTGGCCAAGGCATCAGAACCAAACATCACCGCCCCAACCGCCATCGCGATTGCAAGAGCAGTTCCGACAATGACACCGATCCGACGCAGAATGCGCGATACTATTCCTTTTGACATAACTCACCCTCTCGCAATGTTAGCGCCTCTAACATATGTTAGAACTTCTCACTTTGACAAGTGTTACGGAGCATGAAAGAGATTGGATCATGAAAACTGAGCAGAATGCGCACAAACGCACATCTTATCATCACGGCGATTTAAGATCACAGCTTATCGAAGCCACGCGCCAATTGGTCGAAGAAAAAGGCCCCGATCACTTCTCTGTCTCAGAGGCCTGTCGCCGTGCGGGTGTATCGACGGCCGCGCCCTACAAGCATTTCAAGGACAAGACCGAGATGCTGCGCGAAGTGGCCGCCGCGGGTATGATCCGCCAGTCCGAGCAGATGTTGGCAGAGTTGGCCCCCACCCCGAAGGAACCCGGGAACGGATCATCGCACTGGGGCGAGTCTATATCCGGTTCGCCACAACCGAACCCGGCGTTTTCCGGCTGATGTTTACGTGGTCTGGCGAAACGGAAAAAGATGACGCGCTATATAATCTCGGCGATCAGAAATTCTCTGTCGTTCAGCTCGAGGTCGCGAAATGCCACGGGCGTACTGAGATCATTGATGATGACCGCCAAAGGGCCCTGATGCTGTGGAGCTTTGTGCACGGTCTGTCGTTCCTGAGCATTGATGGCAAGCTATCAGATGGCAAAATGCCCAAGGATTTGGAAACACTTCTCGTAGAGATTGCACGCCGGATCGTGCCCGAGGCAAGCTAACTGACTTGAGGTCGTATCTTAGCCTGCCTGCTCGGCCATCTGTTCTTCGCGCCGCTTACGGCACATCACGGCCCGTTTTGTTGTCAGCGATGCGATAATTGTTCCGATCGTCACCAAACCAATCAGTATGGTCGAAAGCGCGTTGATCTCGGGGCTGACGCCAAGGCGGATCGAACTGAACACCTTGATTGGCAGAGTGGTGGCCGATGGGCCAGCGACAAATGATGCAATCACAAGGTCATCAAGCGACAGCGTGAGGGCCAAAAGCCAGCCTGAGATCACAGCAGGCGCGATGATGGGCAGCGTGACGAGGCGAAATGCCTCGAACGGTGTACAGCCAAGGTCAAGCGCTGCCTCCTCAACCGACCGGTCGAAGCTGACCAAACGCGAGCTGACCACGACCGAGACATAGCACATTGAAAATGTTGCGTGGGCTAGGATGATCGTGAACAACCCACGATCCAATCCGATAGAGATGAAAAGCAGCAGCAACGATAAACCAGTGATCACTTCAGGCATAACCAAAGGCGCATAGATCATCCCTGAAAACAACGTGCGCCCAAAGAACCGCCCACCGCGGACCAGCACATAGGCCCCCATCGTACCAAGGATGGTCGCAATGATGGACGAGAAGAAACCAACCTTAAACGTGACCCAAGCCGCATCAAGGAAGGCTTCATTTTGAAACAGCTCACCATACCATTTCGTCGAAAAGCCACCCCAGACGGTGACCAGGCGGCTTTCGTTAAAGCTGTAGATGATGACCACGATCATCGGAATATATAGGAAGGCAAACCCCAACGTCAGCGAGGTCGCATTGAACCATGTCAGCCGCCTCATGTCTCGGCCTCCAACTGTCTTTGTTCGTTGCGCTGATAGAGGACGATGGGGATGATCAGGATCAAGAGCAGGATGACGGCAACCGCACCGGCAACCGGCCAGTCACGATTGGCGAAGAACTCTTCGTAAAGGACCTTGCCAATCATCAGCGTCTCTGACCCGCCGAGCAGTGATGGGATCACAAACTCGCCCAGCGCAGGTATGAAGACGAGGAAACAGCCCGCGATGATACCCGCCTTGGACAGCGGGACAGTAATGCGCCAGAACGCCTCGGTCCGCGAACACCCTAAATCCTCTGCCGCTTCCAGCAGCGAGCCGTCTAGTTTGATCAGCGTCGCATAGATCGGCAGGATCATGAACGGGCAGTAGGTATAGACAATGCCGATATAGACCGCGACATTGGTGTTCAGGATCGTCAGCGGTTCGTTGATCACCCCCAGCCACATCAGGAACTGGTTCAGCATCCCCTCCTGGCTAAGAATACCAATCAGGGAATACACCCGGATCAAAAAGCTGGTCCAGAACGGCAGGATCACCAAGAGCATCAGGGTCGGCTGCCATTCCTTTGGCGCGTTCGCCATACCATAAGCAATGGGAAAGCCGATCATCAGGCAGATGAAGGTTGAGATAAAGGCAATCTGGACGCTGGATAGATAGCTTTTCCAATAGAGATCATCGGTGGCCAGAAACTCAAAATTCTCAAAGTCGAGCTGCGACAGCATATCCCTGAAACCCGCCCAACCCTCGGACAGTTCCAGCGTCGGCGTATAGGGCGGGATCGACAGGGCGATGTCTGACAGCGATATCTTAAAGACGATCAGGAAGGGGACCAGAAACAGCCCCAACAGCCAGAAATAGGGCACCGCGATCAGAGAGAAACGACGCAGGTTCATCAGTTCTCCAACACGATGCCAGCGGTGTCGGTCCATGATAGCCAGACCTCATCTTCCCATGTAAACGGGCGGCGGGCGCGTCTGCGTGAATTGGCGGTCTGGGCCTTGATCACGATCCCATTGGGCAGTTGCACATGATAGGTTGAAAGGTTGCCGAGGTAGGCAATGTCCAAGACCTTGCCTTGCACGACATTGTTCCGGTCCGTGGGCTTCTCGGCCGAAATCGCCACCTTTTCAGGCCGGATCGCAAAGCTGACCTTGCCGTCATCGATCGGTTTCGACGGCGTCCCGATGATTGGTGGCCGCCCTTCGGCCCAACTGATGGCCATAGCATCGCCCTGCGCCTTGCCGTGACCTTCGATGATGTTCACGTCACCGATAAAGTCGGCCACATAGGTACTGTTGGGCGCTTCATAGATGCGGTCAGGCGTATCCACCTGTTTCAACTTGCCATGATCCATCACCGCCACGCGGGACGCGACGGTCATCGCTTCTTCCTGATCATGGGTGACGACCACAAAGGTGGTGCCAGTCTTTTCCTGAATATCCATCAGTTCAAACTGCGTATCCTGACGCAGCTTTTTGTCGAGCGCAGACAGAGGCTCATCCAGCAACAGGAGTTTCGGTGCTTTGGCCAGTGAGCGGGCCAAGGCCACGCGCTGGCGCTGACCACCCGAAATCTGCTCTGGCTTGCGCTGGCCAAATTTTTCAATCTGCACCAGACGCAGCATTTCTTTCACCCGCGCATCAATCTGCTCTTTGGGCAGCTTGTCGCGTTTCAGGCCAAAGGCAATGTTGTCGTAAACGGTCAGATGCGGAAACAGCGCGTATGACTGGAACATCATGTTCACGCTGCGCTTGTTTGGGGGGATGGGCGAAATGTCCTGCCCATCCAGCATGATCGTGCCAGAAGTCGGTGTCTCAAACCCGGCCAACATCCGCATCATCGTCGTCTTGCCGCAACCCGAGGGACCAAGAAGCGCGAAGAACTCTTTTTCAAAGATATCAATGCTCAGATCATCAATCGCGGTAAAGCTGCCAAAGCTTTTGGTCACATTGCGAAACTGGATCAGGGGTTTTGCGGCAGGATCGTTCCAAGGCTCAAATGCGGTTTCGGGCATAGGGAATGGGGCCTCGGGTCTGCGTTCTTCAGTAAGAACCCCGGCCCACCATCGTGGACCGGGGCTGTCGATATCTTAGGTGCCGGACTTAATACGTGTCCACATCCGTGTGACAAAGCGCTGTGACCGCGCATCGTAAGGTGTGGTTGTATAAAGTGTCTCAAGCGTGGCCGCGTCCGGGTAAATCGCCAGATCACCAATCACGTCCTCAAGCAGCAATGGTTGCGAGGCAACGTTGCCGTTTGCATAGTAAACATAGTTGGATGCCGCTGCCATGTTCTCTGCATCAAGGATGAAATCAAGGAATGCATGGGCACCCTCTGGGTTTGGCGCATCGACCGGAATGGCCATCTGGTCGAACCACATCAGCGCACCTTCAACAGGGGCATTGTAGGCAATCTCAACACCGTTGTCGGCTTCCCAAGCGCGGTCGCGCGATTGCAGAATGTCACCGGACCAACCGAAGGCAACACAGATATCACCGTTGGCAAGCGCCGAGATGTATTCAGAGCTATGGTACTTCTGTACGAAAGGACGCACGGCAGACAGAACCGGCTCTGCCTTTGCGAGCGTTTCTTCATCCTTCGCATCGGGATCTTCACCAATGTACTGCAATGCAGCAGGGATCAGCTCGGTCGGGGCATCAAGGAAATGCACGCCGCATGCCGCGAGTTTTTCCATGTTTGCAGGATCAAAGATCAGATCGAGCGACCCCATTGGCGCATCTTCGCCCAGAATTTCCTGAACCTTACCGACATTCACACCGATCCCGGTGGTGCCCCACATGTAGTTAATAGAGTACTGCCCACCGGGGTCGTATGTCTCGGTGCGCGCCTGCACGACATCCCAAAGGTTGCCAGAGTTGCTCAGCATCGCAGGGTCAAGTTTCTGGAATGCACCTGCGGCGATCTGGCGCTGAAGGAACGTGGCAGACGGAACCACCACGTCATAGCCGGACCCCCCGCAAGCAACTTGGTCTCCAGCACTTCGTTGCTGTCGAAGACGTCGTAGATTAGTTCGTACCCCGTCTCTTCCTCAAACTTAGTCAGCAGGTCTTCGTCGATATAATCTGACCAGTTGTAGACCCGTACCTCTTCCGCCCAACCTGCCTGAGCAGCAAGCAAAACCGCGGCAAGCGCGGTGCAGGATTTCGTTTTGAGCATGTAAACCTCCGTTGGATTGTCCCCTAATCGCAAATAGCTTTGATCAAATCATACATCTTTGCAATCCTGTTGTTGGAATTTGATAGGTTTTGACAACCTAAAGGCTTTGTGAAATCCAATATGCCTTGGAGGCGGGCATCAGAATGAACCAATTGGTCACGAAAAAGCCGGAACACGAAACCATCTATCTTCGGGTGAAAGAGATGATTCTGTTTGGTGAGGTGGTCCCGGGCCAACCTGTCACCATACACGGATTGGCCGAATCTATCGGGACCGGCGTAACCCCAGCACGTGAAGCGATCAGGCGCCTGACCGCCGAGGGCGCATTGGTCACCCGCGAAAACCGCCGGATCGAAGTGCCAGAAATGACCGCGCACAGGCTGCAACAGATCGAGCTGGTGCGCCTGACAGTCGAACCCGCGCTGGCGCAGATGGCGGAAAAACACTGTAAAAAAAGCAATGTCGCAGAGCTGGAGCGACTTGATGCACAGGTCGATGCGGCGATTCAGATCGGCGACGTGCGTGGATATCTTGAGGCCAACTATCGGTTTCACTTCTATCTTTATGGCCTCGCTGACGCGCAGATTCTGCGGCGGATTGCCGAAACACTTTGGCTGCGGATCGGTCCATCCCTGCGGGTCGTTTGCGGGCGATATGGCACAGCGAATCTGGTCGACCATCACCGCGCGGCCACTCAGGCACTGCGAAATGGGGATGCAGTGGCAACGCAGGAAGCCATCGCCGAAGACATCCGACAAGGGATGGAATTCGTGCGTCAGACAGCCGTCAATGAACATGCGTCTAGCGATCCTATCGACACCAATTGACTATTTCGAATCTTTTGATCAAATTATTGAGAACGGGCTTTGAAACGCCCTGACGCCAGCGCAGGAGCCACCCATGTCGTCACCTCATTCCGCAAACTGGCAAGACAATCTGTCAGAGGAATTCGTTGCCTACGCAAAAGGCGAAAAAATCGACGGGGTTGAATGCATCATCCCTGATCTGGTTGGCACATCGCGCGGCAAAACGATGCCGACGGTGAAGTTTCAGCCTGACGCAGAAATGGCCCTGCCCATCTCGTTGTTTTACCAGACGATTTCCGGTGAATACGTCGACATGGAAATCGAAAACCAATGGCTGGAAAAGGACGTCGTGCTCAAGCCCGACATGGCCACAGCCTGCGCCATCCCGTGGGCTGATGATGTGTCATTGCAGGTGATCTGCGACATGTTCAACCGCGACGGGACACCGCTTTCCATCGCACCGCGGACGATTCTGAAAAACGTCATTCAGGCCTATGCCGACAAAGGCTGGACCCCAGTGATTGCGCCCGAGTTGGAATTCTACCTGACGACCCCCAACCTCGACCCCAACGACCCTATCGAAACCCCGGTCGGCCGGACAGGCCGGAAGGTGCCCAGCCGTCAGGTCTATTCCATGGTGGCCGTGGATGAATACGGTCCTGTCATTGACACCATCTATGACTATGCCGAACATCAGGGCCTTGCCATTGACACGCTGATCCAGGAAGGCGGCGCAGGCCAGATCGAGATCAACCTGATGCACGGCGATCCGCTGCATTTGGCGGATCAGGTGTTCTACTTCAAACGAACGATCCGCGAGGCTGCGCTGAAGAACAACGTCTTTGCGACATTCATGGCCAAGCCCAAACGTGATGAACCAGGCAGCGCGATGCACGTGCATCAAAGCATCGTCGACACCTCTGGCCAGAACATTTTTTCCAACCCTGACGGATCCGAAACCGATTTGTTCCGCTGGTTCATCGGTGGGTCGCAGAAATACCTGATGCAGATCATTCCGCTGTTGGCACCTTACGTAAACTCCTATCGCCGCATCACCGTCGACGGGCAAAGCGCGCTTAGCCAATCTGGAATGGGCGACGGACAACCGCACGACCGGGCTGCGTGTGCCGCATTCTGAGCCCGAAGCACGCCGCCTCGAAAACCGTGTCATCGGCATGGACTGCAACCCGTACATCGCGATCGCCGCGTCATTGGCCTGCGGTTATCTGGGCATGCTCAATCGGGTCGAGCCCCGCGCTGAAGCCACCAAAGAGGTTTGGGAGGCCGATGTCCCCCTGCCCGCCAGCCTGCGCGAAGCGCTGGAGTACTTCGAAGAGGCAAAGGACATCCGCACGCTTTTGGGCGAGGAATTCTGCCGTCTCTACGAGCAAATCAAACAAGCCGAAAACGAAGAGTACCAGCGCGAAATCTCGCCCTGGGAACGCCGCCACCTTCTTTTAAACGTCTGATCAGAGGTCACAGCCCATGAACGTGCTCACGAATTATCCCCCGACCGAAGAATTGCAGGCGCTGGACGCCGCCCATCATCTGCATCCCTTTAGCCACGCCAACGCTTTGGCAGAAAAAGGGTCACGGGTGATCACCTCTGCCAAGGGTGTCTGGTTGAAAGACAGTGATGGCGAAGAGATTATCGACGGCATGGCGGGCCTTTGGTGTGTGAACATCGGGTATGGCCGCGATGAGTTGGCCGAGGCCGCAGCGCGCCAGATGAAGGAGCTGCCGTACTACAACACGTTCTTTCAAACGACCCATGTTCCGGCGCTGATGTTGGCCAAGAAACTGGCCGAGCTGGCACCTGAAAACTTGAACCATGTGTTCTTTGCAAGTGGCGGTTCTGACGCCAACGACACCAATATCCGCCTGGTGCGCACCTATTGGGCGGAGAAAGGGCAGCCAGATCGTGACGTGATCATCTCGCGCTGGAACGCCTATCACGGCTCGACCATTGGCGGCACATCGCTGGGCGGCATGAAGGGCATGCATGGCCAAGGCAGCTTGCCTATTGCGGGCATTGAATTCATTGATCAGCCCAACTGGTGGGCCGAAGGCGGCGATATGACGCCCGAAGAGTTCGGGCTCGAGCGCGCGCGCCAATTGGAAGAAAAGATCAAGGAAATCGGACCTGAAAAGGTCGGCGCTTTCATCGCCGAACCCATTCAGGGTGCCGGTGGTGTCATTGTGCCTCCAGAAACATATTGGCCCGAAATCCAGCGGATTGTGAAGAAGTATGGCATCCTGTTGATCGCCGATGAAGTGATCTGCGGCTTTGGGCGCACCGGCAATTGGTTCGGGTCTCAGACGGTCGGGATCACGCCTGATATCATGACAATCGCCAAAGGTCTCAGCTCTGGCTACATCCCTATCGGCGGGTCCATCGTTTCGGATGAGGTCGCCGCCGTGCTGCGCGAGACTGAATTCAACCATGGATACACCTATTCGGGGCACCCTGTGGCTTGTGCCGTCGCCTTGGAAAACCTGCGTATTCTGGAAGAGGAAGGCATGGTCGATAACATCCGCGATGTGACCGCGCCCTACCTGAAAGACAAATGGGAAGCGCTGGCTGATCATCCGCTGGTGGGCGAGGCGAAAATTGTTGGTATGATGGCCTCGGTCGCGTTGACACCAGACAAAGCGACGCGTGCAGCCTTCCCTGATCCCGGTACAGTGGGTTTCATCTGTCGTGACCGTTGTTTTGCCAACAACGTCATCATGCGCAGCGTCGGCGACCGCATGATCATCTCGCCTCCTTTGTCGATCACCTGTGATGAGATTGACATCCTGATGGAGCGGGCGCGCAAGTCACTGGACGAATGCTACGAAATACTGAAGGCCGATGACCTGCTGAAGGCGGGCTGATGGATCTGCTGACAGCCAATGATCGGCAAGGCGAGTACCCGCCGTCTTACTACGCCGCAACGGCAGAGCATTTGGATCGTTTTCCAGCGGCGGCGGGTGAGATCACCTGTGATATTTGCGTTGTGGGTGCCGGGTTCACCGGCCTGTCGACCGCTTACCACCTGACTCAGCGCGGCTATGACGTGGTCGTGCTGGATGCCCAGCGCGTTGGCTTTGGTGCCTCGGGGCGCAACGGCGGTCAGGCCAGTGTCGGTCAACGCCGCGATCAGGAAGAGCTTGAGGCGATGGTGGGTGACAGCCATGCCCGCCAGCTTTGGGACATCGGCTGCGAGGCTGTCGATCTGGTCCGCAGTCTTTGTGCCAAGGATGAAGTCCGCACCGCGTTCCATCCCGGCATCTTCCATACGGTGCACCGCAAACGCGACCATGTGCACAACCACGACTTTGTCGCGCATATGCAGGACAAATACGGCTACGACAAAATCAGCGTGCTGGAACCAGACGCCTGCCGCGAGATTGTCAATTCACCCGCATATCACGGCGGCACATTGGATATGGGGTCGGGGCATGTGAACCCGTTGGAACTGGTGCTGGGGTTGGCGCGGTTGGCAACAAAGGCAGGCGCGCGGATCTTTGAAGGGTCAAAAGTAAACAACATAGCTGAGGGGGACCCGGCAACAGTCAGCACCGATCAGGCCACAATCAAAGCGCGTTTTGTTGTGCTTGGGTGCAACGGCTATTTGGGTAAGATGCACAAACACGTGGCGGCACGGGTTATGCCGATTAACAACTTCATCGTTTCAACCGCGCCGATGTCGCCTGAACAGCAAGACAGCATCATCCGCAACAACTATGCAGTGGCGGATAGCAAATTCGTCGTAAACTACTTTCGGTTCTCAGATGATCATCGGCTGCTTTTTGGAGGAACCGAAACCTATGGCTACCAGTTTCCCAGCGATATCGCAGGTGCCGTCCGCAAGCCGCTAACTCAGATTTTTCCCCAGCTTAAGGACGTCGAAATTGACCATGCCTGGGGCGGTACACTCGGGATCACCATGAATCGCATGCCGCATTATGAACGGATCAACGGCAACATCCTGACGATGTCAGGGTTTTCAGGATCAGGCGTGGCGATGGGCACAATGTCTGGCCAGATTGCAGCCGAAGCGATTGCGGGACAGGCCGAAAAGTTCGATATCATGGCAAAGGTTCCGACGTTTCCCTTCCCTGGCGGCCCAGCCCTGCGTTCGCCCCTACTTATCCTTGCGATGCTATGGTATAGCTTGCGTGACAGATTGTAGCGATTATCACATTGCTGGTGATATGACTGGATAGGCCTTGTGCTTGTCCAACCAGAGCGTTTTTATAGGCGAGATTTTGCTAGACCAGCTTTATTGGCTGGTTTTCTAGCATTGAGGTGCAATAATTTGATACCAATTTCCGATATTTTAAGACTGTTTGCGCAAACAAAGTCTGATTCCTGGCCTAATTCCGGCCCTAATTTCACCCGAATATCCGTTTATCAAGCGGGGTAAGTGGTGTGAAAGGTATGTTATGATGAAGAACACAACGCAATCTATGGACCCAAACGAGGCCGCACAGGCTTTTTTCGGGCAAGATGATGCATCTTTCAGCAAGATGTTGGACCAACTCACAGCCAACGACCCCCGCCTTAAGGCGGTTTTTCAGCGGACACGGCAGCGGTTCCTGGAAAAGCAAAACAGCTAATCCCAATCAGACAGGACATAGCCTTGCGCTAGCCGCTGCGATACCACGGCGCGCAACTGCTTCAAACCGTCCAAATTCAATGAAAACAGCTTGACCTTTCGGCCCTCGACAGGTTGAACAACCCCCAGACTTTTCCAAGGAATATGGGCGGTTTTCATATGGACGACCAGAACAAGAACCTCATCATGGCGACGGTGCTCAGCTTTGCCGTCATCGTTGCGTGGACCACACTGTTCCCGCCAGAGGATCTGCCAGTCGATCCAGCGACAGAAACCGCGCAAACGCTCGACGATCCGACCTTACCTGCCGCAGACCCCGTCGCACCCGCGGCAACAACACCCACAGAAGCGCCTGAGCCCGCCGCCGAAGCACCACGCGTAGCGATCGAAACCGGCGAGTTCAGTGGCTCAATCTCATTGTTGGGCGGTCGGATTGATGATCTGGCGCTCACCAACTACCGCGAAACGATTGACGACGATGCAGAAGTTGTGCGTCTGCTGAAGCCCGTCGGCGAACCGGGTGCCTACTTTGCCGCTTTCGGTTGGACAGCAACAGATGGGCTGGATGCGACCGCTGTACCGGGCCCCGATACGCTTTGGTCACTGGAAAGCGGCAACACCCTGACCCCCGACAGTTCTGTTACCCTGTCTTGGGACAACGGCGCTAAGCCAAATCTTTCGCACCGAAATTGCGGTCGATGACGCCTTCATGTTCACCTTCGCGCAAAGCGTCGAAAACGCGACCAGTAACCCGGTCTCTGCACGCCCCTACGGCTTGCTGCGCCGCCATGGGCAACCGGACGACCTCAAGAATTTCTTTATCCTGCACGAAGGCATGGTGCGGATGACCGACGGAGAGCTGGAAGAGACCGGCTATGACGATATCACCGAATACGCCGTTGACCCACGCGAACGCACGCAAGCCGAACGGCTGAATGTGACCGACAGCGGTTGGATCGGTTACACCGATCATTACTGGATGACGACGTTGATCCCCGAACAGGGCGTCTCATTCCGCTCAACCTCAAAATACTTCGATAGCCGCGATCTTTATCAAGCAGAAGCTGTGATGCCGATTGAGACCGTTGCCGCAGGCGAGACTGCCACAGTCACAACCCGCCTGTTTGCTGGTGCCAAGGAATGGGAAGCAATCCGCAACTACGAACGCGAAGGCGGTGTCGGTGGTTTCCTTGATAGCATCGACTGGGGTTGGTTCTTCTTTCTGACCAAGCCGATCTTTGCACTGCTGCACTACCTCAACATCGTGATTGGCAACATGGGTTGGTCCATTCTAGCGCTGACTGTGATCCTGAAAATCATCGTGCTGCCGTTGGCCTATAAGTCCTACGTCTCGATGGCCAAGATGAAAGAGCTGCAGCCAGAGATGGAAAAGCTCAAGGAAAAGACAGGCGACGACAAGCAAGCCATGCAGCAGGGCATGATGAAGCTTTACAAGGATAACAAAGTGAACCCTGCTGCGGGTTGTCTGCCGATCCTGTTGCAAATCCCGATCTTCTTTTCGCTCTACAAAGTGATCTTCGTCACCATCGAATTGCGACACGCCCCTTGGCTTGGCTGGATCAAAGACCTTTCCGCACCTGACCCATCGTCGTTTATCAACCTCTTTGGCCTACTGCCCTTCGCAGCCCCAGATCCAAATTCAATTCTGTCGCTGATCTTTATCGGTATCCTGCCAATCCTGCTGGGTGTTTCCATGTGGTTGCAGCAGAAACTGAACCCGGCCCCAACGGACCCGACACAGCAAATGATCTTCGCATGGATGCCATGGGTCTTCATGTTTATGCTGGGCTCTTTCGCATCTGGCCTAGTGCTGTATTGGATCGCCAACAACGTGATTACCTTCGTGCAACAGTACGCCATCATGCGCAGCCATGGGGCAAAGCCGGATGTTTTTGGCAACATCAAGGCCAGCATCAAAAAGAAAGCGCCAACCGCCGAGGCCGACAAGAAAGAGGGCAAATAGATGCCACGTGTCGCCGCGCTGTGGCGGCACCCCATCAAAAGCCACGGACGCGAGGCGCTGGATCAGGTGACGCTGGTCACAGGGCAGACGATGCCTTGGGATCGAGCGTGGGCTGTTACGCATGAGCGATCCAAGTTTGACGCAGATACCCCCGCTTGGGTTAGCTGTCGGAACTTCATGATCGGGGTCAGTACGCCCGGACTGGCCGGTATCTGGGCAAGGTTTGATGAGGCAACAGGTATCATGCACCTGCGTCACGACGTGCTGGGCGAGATCAGCTTTAACCCGGACAATCGCGATGATGCGGCACGCTTTATCGCATGGGTCCGCCCACTTTGCCCCCCAGAAAAGTTCCAGCCAACAGGGCTTGCGAAAGTGCCTGATCGGGGGATGACAGACAGTGACTACCCTTCCGTATCCATCATGACCCAGTCCAGCCACAATGCTGTATCCCAGAAACTGGGCCGCCCGCTCGAAATCGAGCGCTGGCGCGGTAACATCTGGCTTGATGGTGCGGGGCCTTGGGAAGAGCTGGAATGGATAGGCAAAGACGTCCAGATCGGCGAAGCGATCTTGCATGTCGTGGAACCAATCCAGCGCTGCAAGCACACGATGGCGAACCCCCGCACCGGCAAACGTGACGCCGATACGCTGGGCGCTTTGCGCGACGGCTGGAACCATCAGGATTTTGGCGTCTATGCCAAGGTGATCAAGGGCGGTAAAGTCACCCCGAATGACACGGCAAAGGTGGTCTGACATGGAGATGCGCTTTCCCGAAGTGGAAGAGCCTGACGCGCAAGCGCTCGAAAAAGGCCGCCTGTTGTTTGCGGGTGAAACCGACTTTGTCAAAGGCGTCGTCGCTATGGATGGGCTGCCACCAGCGGACCGGGTCGAGGTGTGCTTTGCTGGCCGTTCCAACGTCGGCAAATCATCCCTGATCAACGCGCTGACGGGACGCAGGGGCTTGGCGCGCGCGTCTAACACGCCAGGGCGCACGCAAGAGATCAACTTTTTCACCGCAGGCGACATCTATGTGGTCGATTTGCCCGGATACGGCTTTGCCAACGCACCCGTCGCAGTCGTCGAAAAATGGCAACGGTTGCTCAAACAATACCTGCAAGGGCGGCAAACGCTGCGCCGGGTTTTTGTATTAATTGACGCACGGCACGGGGCCAAGGCTGTAGACGAAGAAATCATGTCACTGCTCGACAGCGCCGCGGTCACCTTTCAGGTGGTCATGACCAAGGTCGACAAGCTGAAAGGCGATGCCCTGCAAGCCTCGCTCGACAAAACACGCGCAGCACTGACCAAACACCCTGCCGCCTTTCCCGAACTAATCCTAACGTCGTCTGAGAAAGGCGACGGCATCAAGACGCTGCGCGCCGTCATTGCGGGCATCCAATGAAGACAAGGACCCAAGACATGAACCGTGATTGGATCGCCACCGCCCGGACCCTCAGCGAAGCCCTGCCCTACATGCAGCGCTATGCCGGTGCGACAGTAGTGATCAAACTGGGCGGACATGCCATGGGCAGCGATGAAGCCATGCGCGGCTTTGCCCGCGACGTGGTACTGATGCGGCAAGTTGGGCTGAATCCAGTGATCGTCCATGGCGGCGGGCCAATGATCAACGAAATGCTGGACAAGCTGGATATCCAATCCACGTTCGTGAATGGCAAGCGCGTGACCAATCAGGCGACGATGGATGTAGTCGAAATGGTGCTCTCCGGTCAGGTGAACAACCGCCTTGTGCAAGCGATCTGCGAAGAAGGGGGCAAGGCGGTTGGGCTGTCGGGCAAGGACGCCAACCTGATTGTCTGCAAGCAAACGCACGCGGACCTCGGCTTTGTCGGCACGCCTTCGACGGTGGACCCCACCATCCTACGCGACCTGCACGCCGCCCATGCAATCCCGGTGATTGCCCCTCTTGGCATGGGCCGTGATGGCGAGACCTTTAACATCAATGGCGATACAGCCGCCGGGGCCATAGCAGGCGCGCTGAAGGCCGACCGTCTTTTGTTGCTGACAGATGTCGAGGGCGTAAAGGACAAATCAGGCGAAGTCCTGACCGAGATTGACCCCAAGATTATCCCTGACCTTATCGCCGATGGCACCATCGCGGGCGGCATGATCCCCAAGACGGAAACCGCATTGGCCGCAATGAACGATGGTGTCCGCGCGGTGGTCATCCTTGACGGGCGCGCACCCAACGCCTGCCTGCTTGAGCTGTTCACCGATCACGGTGCAGGTTCGCTGATCCGCAGACCAAGGTCGTGATATCCTTACTTTGGCGCCCTGACTTCACCTGCTAGCATCTTGGCAGGAAAGTGGAGGCTCCTATGAAATCTATCACCCCCACCATCGCCTTTTGCATCGCGACCATCGCCCTGCCTGCTACTGCGGCGGTCGAAGAATGCATGGTCGACACCTGGATCGCCGACATGCGCGATATTGCAGATATGATGGCGTTGCAGATGCAAGGGACCGCGACACCTGTGAACGGCGAAGTGTCCATGCAGATTGCCGCTGACGGGCGCTTTACACTGCTCGCGGATGATATGATCATCAACGTGCAGGTGCCCAACGTCCCGCCTATGGATGTGAAAGTTGTTGGATATAGCGCTGGCCTGCTGGACGCCGCCGACAACACCTTCATGGCTGCAGTAAACGACTACAATCTGGTGGGGTCCGCCGATGTGCTTGGCCAAATGATGGAGATTCCATTTTCATCAGATACCGGGCTGGGTGGCGGCGGCATTGGCTGGTTTGAATGCGCGGGCGATACCTTGCGTTTTGAAGCGACGGTAGGCGGCGCAACAGACATCAATCGGATGCCTCGGCTCTGGCGCCGACGCTAGGCTCTGGCATTCCGACCCGCAGGGTCTAAAGTCATCCGCATGACACGCGACGCTTTGAGTGATGCTTTGTACCCTTTCGGGTTGCAGCGATTGGGGGATTGCCCGGACGGTGAACAGACGATCACTTTGATTGGCCCCGATGAGCCACGCTTTTGGTCCATTTTTCGCGACAGCCAGGAATTCAAAGACGGCGCAGTGCACCCGCTGGACCGATGGTCCTTACGCGTCGTCACACAGGTTGCCGAGATGCTGGATGCAGAACCGCTGTTCCCTTTCGGCGGCCCGCCCTACGCGCCATTTTTCACATGGGCCAAGCAGACCGGGCGGTTCTGGGCATCACCGATCGGGTTTCTGGTCCACGATGAAACAGGGCTGTTCACATCGTTCCGCGGTGCGCTGCGGTGGCAGAAACCCGCTAAGGTCGGGACCGGCCCCCAACCCTGCCTGTCCTGCGCCAAACCCTGTGCCACCGCCTGTCCTGTGGGCGCATTCAACGACGGCTACGACGTCGCCGCTTGCAAAGCTCATATAGCCTCACCGGCTGGCACTGACTGCCGGACCGCAGGATGCCTCGCGCGCCGCGCGTGCCCTGTGGGCCAAGGCACCCGCTTGCCCGCCCAAGCCGCATTCCATATGGAGGCCTTCTTGTGACCTTGCGCCTGATCCTGATCCGCCATGCAAAATCCAGTTGGAGCGATCCCTTTGCCGATGATCATGCACGGGTGCTGAACAAACGCGGGCACGCCTCTGCTACGGCAATTGGGACATGGATGGCTGAGCAAGGATATATGCCAGATCTGGTGCTCTGCTCGGACGCAACCCGGACACAAGAAACCGCAGACCTGATCTTGACGGCGCTCGGCTCCAGGCCAAACCTGCGTCTCTCTGGGGGCATCTACCATGCGGCACCGGATACGATCCTCGACATGGTGCGAAAGCAAACCGATCAGACAGTTGCTGTCATTGGTCACAACCCCGGGATTGGCATGCTGGCAAACGCATTGGTCCAAGCGGCGCCTGCACACCGCCGGTTCAGTGACTACCCGACCTGCGCGAGTACGGTGATTGATTTTGATGTAACCAGATGGGCCGAGGTTCAACCTCGTACCGGACGGTGTGAGGCGTTCGTGGTACCGCGTGATTTGATTGGGACCTCCGGCCAGGACATTGACTAACGAACAACCCGCCATGCATCGAAACGGGCTTCCGCAACGCGGAGTTGTATTTGGCCTTTGTCACAAACGGAAAGCATGGCTATAAGAGAAGGACATATGGAGGAATCACATGGTTAAAGCACTTAGCCATCTGATCGGGTCTCTAGGTTACCAGTCCATTTTTCCCAAGTTCGGCTCTGTCAGATCACTACCAACAGCAGTGAGCCCAGACACGCAGCCAATCACGATCCCGACTTTGCGGGTGCTGATGGAGCGCAGCAATGAACCCAACGGTGACCCCGTTTCGCTATCTGATCGCCACTAAAGCGCCATTGTCATCGGCGCATTTCCACCCATTCAGCGGTAACTGTTTATTTGTTTTTGGTGTGTACGATCCGTGACGATAGAAGAGGAAGCTGAGGCCCTTCGCGCTTAGCGATATGAACAAACAAAGAGAAATAACTTTGACCAATACAAACCAGCCTACGACAATCACAGACAACATCGGTTTCAAATCCCTCGTCGATGCATGGAAATACGCAGATGTTTGGGACAAATTTGACCTCATCTACGATACGCAACACGATGTTCCGCAGCGCTTGTGCGACTACACCATCATTCGCTGCGATGATCCGAACGAACAGTTTGGCATCTTGCTCAAAATGACGCCTTGCATCGCGCGCAACGGTGGGAGCAATGCCTATTTCGGGAAGAAGCTTTTGGCCAAAGTCAGGCTGAACTGACAGCGGATAAGCTTCGCAGCGGCCATAACCTTAATCCATCTGCAAAAAAGCCCCGGAAGAACCGGGGCTTTCTCATTGCGCCAGTTGGCGCGTGTTAGTGACCCAAAATCTGGCTCAGGAACAACTGTGTCCGGTCGGACTTGGGGTTGTTAAAGAACTCTTCTGGCTCGTTCTGTTCGACGATCTGGCCCTGGTCCATAAAGATCACGCGGTTCGCCACCTGACGGGCAAAACCCATCTCGTGCGTCACGCACAGCATGGTCATGCCTTCCTCGGCCAATGAGATCATGGTGTCCAACACCTCTTTGATCATTTCCGGGTCAAGCGCCGATGTCGGTTCGTCAAACAACATGATGCGTGGCTTCATGCAAAGCGAGCGGGCAATCGCCACACGCTGCTGCTGACCACCGGACAGCTGGCCGGGGTACTTGTCGGCCTGCTCGGGGATCTTGACCTTCTCAAGGAAGTGCATCGCCGTTTCTTCAGCTTCCTTCTTTGGCGTTTTACGCACCCAGATCGGGGCCAGCGTGCAGTTCTCAAGGATCGTCAGATGCGGGAACAGGTTGAAGTGCTGAAAGCACATGCCAACCTCTGACCGGATTTTGTCGATGTTCTTGAGGTCCGAGGACAGCAATGTGCCGTCCACGGTGATTTTGCCTTGCTGGTGTTCCTCCAGCGCGTTGATGCAGCGGATCAACGTGGATTTGCCGGACCCGGATGGGCCGCAGATCACGATCCGCTCGCCCTGATACACCGACAGGTCAATGTCGCGGAGCACGTGAAACGAGCCATACCATTTATTCATATTCTCAATGGTAATCGCCAGCTCGTCAGAGACTCTCATTTGTGTTGCTTCGGCCATAGTATAAGCCTCCTATCGGTGGTCGGTTGCGAGCCTGCGCTCCAACCATTGTGAGTATTGTGAAATGCCGTAGCAGACGACGAAGAACAGAACCGAGGCTGCCATGAACAGCTCCCAGTACACACCGTTCCAGTCGGTGGACGACAGAATGGGACCGCGGATCATGCCGACCAGATCGAACATCGAAATAACCGAAACCAGCGTGGTATCCTTGAACAGACCCACCGCGACGTTCACGATGCCCGGGATCGAGATCTTGAGCGCTTGCGGCAGGATGATCAGGCGCATCGCCTGCGCATAATCCAGACCGAGACTGTCAGCAGCCTCGTACTGGCCCTTGGGCAAAGCGGCCAAACCACCCCGGATCACCTCGGCGATATAAGCGGCCGAGAACATGGTGATCATGATAATCACGCGCAAGATCAGGTCGAATGTCGTGCCCGGTGGCAGGAAGAACGCCAAAACCACGTTTGCCACGAAAAGCAATGTGATCAGCGGCACGCCACGGATGAACTCGATGAAGATCACGCAAATCCACTTGATGATTGGCATATCCGACTGACGGCCCAGCGCCAGCACGATACCCAAGGGGAGCGACAGCGACACACAGACCACACCAAGGATCATGTTCAGCATAAAGCCACCCATGTTCCGCGATTGGACGGCTTCAAGGAATGGCTCTTCCGGGGCGATGGCCCCTACGATGAACCCACCGATATACCACGCGATAAACGCTGCAATCACGCCCCCTAAGAAGCCCATTGCAAAGCTGTCTTTCACGTAGCGTGTGTAGACCAGATAGCCCACGACAATGCCCGCAAGCGCGAACAGCGGAGTAAAGATCGTGCCACCCCAAATCAGCCAATAGGCGATGAAAGGATAAAGACCCGTGAAGATCAACAGCTTGCGTGGCAGGTCAAAGAACATGACCGGCGCTGCGGCTGCAAACAGTAGGATGAAAGCCAAACCCGGACGCCAGTAATGCTCAACCGGGTAGCTAAACCCGAACAATAACTGGTTCCAACGCTCTGAAATCACAGAGAAGCAAGCACCTGTGGCACCATCCAGAACCTCCCGACATTCCGCGAGAGAGTTTGTGTTCCAGATGCCGTTGATCATCCAAGGGGCGACAAAGGTCACCAACTGATAGATCACATAAAGCGACACCAGCGTCAGGATACCGCTTGGAATGCTTGAGAAGAGATTCTCGCGCGCCCACTTAATGGCTCCCGCTTCGCTGGCCGGTGGCGGCAGCTCTGGCAGGGTTTCTGTACGGACGAAAGCGACTGAGTTGTTATCTGACATATCAGCGCTCCTTCAGCTTAACAGAGTTGTTGTAGACGTTCATCACAGCTGAGATCAGCAGCGAAATTGTCAGATAGAACAACATCAATAGCAGGATGCATTCGATCGCGCGGCCCGTCTGGTTCAGGGTGATCCCACCCAGTGTGGACGTGACATCCATGTAGCCCACAGCAATCGCCAGAGAGCTGTTCTTGGTGATGTTCAGATACTGCGAAATCAGCGGTGGAATGATAACCCGCAATGCCTGTGGCAGGATCACAAGGTTCATGATCCGGCCCGGGCGCAGCCCCAGCGAGGCCGCAGCCTCGGTCTGGCCTTTTGAGATCGCCTGAATACCGGCCCGCACGTTTTCCGCGATAAAGGCACCGGTATAGATCGCCAGCGCGAACCAAAGCGCAATCAGTGAGCCCCGTAAATGCAGCCCGCCCTGGAAGTTAAAGCCTTGCAGTGAAGGGTAGTCCAATGTGATCGGACGCCCGAGGATGAAGTACACAAGGACCGTCGGCACAAAGAAAAGGGCCACAGACGGCCACAGCATCGGCAAAAGCTGACCCGTATCATACAGCTTCCTCGTGGCATATCTGCGATAAGCGAAGATACCAATGATTGAGGCGATGAAGACCGCAATGACAATCCAGCCACTTACACCGTCAATGACGGGCGCTGGTGAATACACACCCCGGTTCGTAAAGGCGAACGAGTCGAACAACATACTGGATGTTGCATTGTCGCCTCGGAACGCGCGCGGTGCCGAGCATGCTGACCGTCATGATCGAAAAGATGATAATGATCCAGATCAGAACGGGAATGTTCCGGAAGATCTCAACATAGATCGACATCAGCTTGCGGACCACCCAGTTGTTGGACAGCCGCAGGACACCCGCGATCACACCAAAGATGGTTGCGGTTACACAGGCCAAGAAGGCTACAATCAGCGTATTAAGGATACCCACCATCGCAGCCCGCAGATGGGACGACTGGCTGTCGTATTCGATAGGGCGTTGGTTGATGTCATAGCCCGCCGGATCGCCAAGGAAGCCGAACGAGATGTTTAGGCCTTGGGCCGCAAGGTTGCGCACCAGATTGATACCCAGATACGCCATAAAGGCGATCAGCAGCACCAGTGCGATGAATTGGAAGGTGTAGGATCGATAACGCGTGTCGTTGATGAGCATCGACAGGCGGAACGACCCCTGTGGTGGGTCTGTGACCGACGTCATTATATATTCCCCGTTGCTACGGCGCTTAGTAGGCTGGTTGCTTATGCAACTCGTTGGCACCGATTTTATGGTCGTCTTAGTGAAAGGGCGCGGTCGTAACCGCGCCCTTTGTTCCTAGTAGCTATCCTTAACGGAATGGTGGGGAGTAGAGCAGACCACCGTCTGTCCACTGCGCGTTCAGACCGCGTGCCAGACCGATTGGTGTGTTCTCGCCGATGTTCTTTTCGAACAGCTCGCCGTAGTTACCACCCGCAGCAATCGCCATCATCGCCCAGTTCGCGTCCAGACCCAGCATTGCGCCCAGTTCACCTTCGGTACCCAGCAGGCGGTTGACTTCTGGGTTGCCAGTCGGTGCAGCTGCCAGCTCTTCGATGTTTGCAGATGTGACACCCAGCTCTTCAGCAGCGATCAGTGCGTTCAATGTCCAGCGCACAACGTCGCCCCAATCATTGTCGCCGTGGCGGACAAGCGGGCCGAGTGGCTCTTTTGAGACGATTTCCGGCAGAACGATGTGATCGTCCGGGTTTTCGAAGGCTGCACGTGTCGCAGCCAGACCGGAAGCGTCAGTTGTGTAAACGTCGCATGCACCAGCAAGATACTGCTGCTGACCTTCGGCGTTCGTTTCAATTGGCACAGGCTCGTAGCTGATGTTGTTGGAGCGGAAGTAATCCGCCAGGTTCAGCTCTGTCGTCGTACCCGTCTGGATGCAGACAGTCGCACCATCGAGTTCTTTTGCAGAAGACACACCAAGGTCACGTGGGACCAGGAAGCCCTGACCATCGTAGTAGTTGATGCCAACAAATTCGAACTTCAGGTCGACGTCACGGCTGAATGTCCATGTGGTGTTACGCGCCAGCATGTCGATCTCGCCCGAAGCCAGCGCTGTAAAGCGTGTCTTACCGGTTGTTGGAACGAACTCAACAGCGTCGCTGTCGCCCAGAACAGCAGCAGCAACCGCGCGGCATACGCCAACGTCAAAACCATCCCAAACGCCGTTCGCATCAGGTGATGCAAAGCCGACAAGGCCAGTTGTTACGCCACAGTTCAATACGCCACGCTCTTTGACGTCATCCAATGTTGCAGCCGAAGCCATGCTTGCAGCAAAGCCAGCAACAGTGAGTGCGCCGTAAAATGCGGTTTTTTTCATTTTTACCTCTTCCTGAGTTTCCACCCCGCTAGGGTGGCCAATTTTTATCCCGTCCCGATAGACAGTCATGATGAATGAGGTGGGTCCTCCCAACTCAATGCAGCAAGAGTTTGGTTATTCTGGCATAGAGTCAAGAGTAGCAAACTCAAAACGAGAGGCAAATGTCGCGAAATTAGGCATTTTTCCGAGATTTCGCCGTAAACAGTGCGTTTCCCTTACGTCAGAGAAAACCGGTAAAACTGCGCCGCGTCAAAAAAGGCAGTCTTCTTGGTGAATTCGGCGGCAGCGGCCTCTTCATCTTCGCCCCATTGTTCGATTTGCCAATGCTCATCTATGCGTGAAAGCAGCCATGCCTCCTCAACCGTGATGGCCTGCCTTGTGATGGCAAGCGCAAGGATCAGCGACCCTGACAGGCTGATCAGATCATGCACTGCTGCGAGTGCGAAATCATCAAATGATGCGACCTCTGCTGTCAGTTTGGCAAGGACCTCGGGCTTTTGGGTGACATGCATAACGCCTTCACCAACAAAAAGCCGCGCCCCCAGTGTTTCAGCCGCCCAATCCAGCATCGGGTCCCAAGCATTGGCCTGCCGTTCAATCAGTGCTTCTGGCCCGGCGGCCCGGTAACATAACAGGTCGCTGTCGCCATATTCTGCAAGCAAAGCAATGACTTCGTCCCGCTGTGTGCGTACTTTATCGATCGCGGCATTTGCCCCGCGCGTCACTGGCATTGTGCGCGGATCGACAACCTCTTCCTGTGCATCCCACTCTTGCGCAATCGCATCCGCCATGGCTTGTGTCGGCAAGGTCAGCGGCGCTTTGGCTGGCGTCCGCACCGGGCGCCCATCCAGCTTCACGGTGAAACCACCTTCACAGGCCTCGGTCTTTGCCTGTTTCCAGAACCGTTTGGGTTGCCAGTCACTCATCTCTCAAGGGCCTATCAGTTGGTCCACAGCACCCGCGAGCGCTGCAAAGTCTTCGATCATCGCATCAGGCAGCAAAGCATCCGCTGCGTGGTACCCCCATGTGACACCAATCTTTTTGATGCCAGCTGCACGGGCCATGTCCATGTCATAGGTCGTATCGCCCAACATGACAGCCTTTTGCGGTGGAACGCCTGTCTCATTCAGCGCTGTCAGGATCATCGATGGGTTTGGCTTGGACGGGTGGTGATCTGCGACTTGCTCAGAATGAAACACACCCGTCAGCCCATGCCGCTCCAACACCTTATCCAGACCGCGCCGCGACTTGCCGGTCGCCACCGCAAGCAAGGTGTGGTCCTGCGCGCGCAACACATCCAATGCGTCACGCGCACCGGGAAACAGCGGACCCATTTCCTGATTGTCAGAACGCAGCTGCATGAAAGACGCCTTATAGGCCTCAACCAACCGCGCCCGTTGCACCTCATCCGTGTCAGGACACAGCACACGAAATGCTTCTGCCAAAGACAGGCCCACGATGGATAGCACGGTCTTGCGGTCCGGCAGCACCAATCCCTCGGCCTGAAACGCCAGCGTCATCGCGGCCATGATCTCGGCCTGACTGTCAACGAGCGTGCCGTCGACGTCAAAGATCACCAATCGCAGATCACGCATCGGGCATATTGAACGGATCAACCGGAGCGTGGCCCACAACCCAGCCCACGAAGTCCCATGTATGCTGCATATGGTCCGGCAAAGGCGCGGTTAGATGCAAGGTAGCGCCCGTCGCCGGATGCTCAATTGTCAGGCTGCGGGCGTGCAGATGCAGTTTGCGCCCAATCTCACTGCCCATACCGGCACCCCAGCCATCACCAAGGTTTTCCTGACCGGACCCGCCGTATTTACCATCACCCACAATCGGATGCCCAATCTCAGCCATATGCGCGCGTAGTTGATGCGTCCGCCCCGTGATCGGCACCAATGCACACCACGCGGCACGGCTGGCCAGAGTATCCATCACTGCGTAATCGCTGGTCGCCCGCTTGGCCCCCTCCACACTGTCGAGGTCGCGCGGATGCACACAGCGCATCTTCTCATTCTCGCCGCCCCTGCCATGACCGGGCGCTTTCACGAGACCATATTTGATTGTTCCGGCGCGCGGATGCGGCACCCCAGCGACTGCCGCCCAATAGATCTTGCGCGTCTCACGATGCTTGAGGTTTTCGGTCAACTGCTTGGCCATCATCCGTGTGCGCGCCAGCAGCAGCACACCAGACGTATCCTTATCCAGACGATGCACCAACCGGGGCTTTTCGTCGTAGTCAAACATCAAGGCCTCTGACAACCCATCCACGTGCCGCGTTGTCTTGGAACCACCTTGGGTCGCCAAACCGGGAGGTTTGTTGATCGCGATAATATGATCATCCTTGTAGATCACGCAGGACTGAATCAGCTTGGCATCCGCCTTGGTCACACCGCGCTTGGCAAGGTTCGCCGCAGCCGCCGCTTCTTCCTCGGTTGGGAGCGGCGGAATACGTATTTTCTGCCCCACATCCAATCGGGTGTTCGATTTTACGCGACCACCATCGACACGCAATTCACCCTTGCGGCACATCTTCTCGATCCGTCCTTGGGTCAGATGCGGGAACAGGCGGCGCAAATAGCGATCAAGGCGTTGGTCGCCATCGTCGGGGCCAATCACACGGGTTTGTACACCACTCATGTTGTCATTCCTCTTGCGATCCACAGACCCGCCGCACAGGCCAGAACGGATAAGACCAGCGACGCCAGAACATATCCGACCGCCGCCGTCACGCGGCCTTCTTCCACCAAACGCAACGCATCCAAAGTGAACGCCGAAAACGTCGTAAACCCGCCCAAGACGCCAGTCATCAGAAACGGCGACCAATGCTGCAAGCCGCGATCCGCCAAGTGTATCCAGACCAGCCCGATGATGAAGGACCCGATCACGTTCACTGTCAACGTCCCTATCGGAAAGGCCACAACTAACCCCACGAGGTATCGCAGCACAGAGCCAATCGCCCCGCCAAGAGCTACAGAAATCACAGGTGTCATCATGTGGGTGCTGTGGCGGTTCGCTACACGATTGTCAATTCTTGCCACGCTTGGCGCGCAAGCCTGCGAAGTAATCCACGCGCTTTTTCAACTCGCGCTCGAAGCCACGATCAACGGGGACGTAATAAACACCACGCTTCATCGTTTCAGGGAAGTAGTTCTGGCCACTAAACCCATCCTCGGCATCGTGGTCATAGTTATAGCCTTACGCCAAACCCCTGTTCCTTCATCAGCGTCGTTGGCGCGTTCAGTATATGGGCCGGTGGTGGTTCCGACCCAGTTTGCTTGGCCGCCGCCACAGCCCCTTTGTAGGCGACATAGGTCGCATTCGATTTCGGGGCGAGGGCCAGATAGGTGACGGCCTGCGCAAGCGCCAATTCCCCTTCGGGCGAGCCCAACCGCTCATAGGTCTCCCAAGACTGCAGGCAGACAGCCTGCGCTTGTGGATCAGCCAGACCAATATCCTCGACCGCCATGCGCGTGATGCGACGGGCCAGAAACCGTGGGTCCTCGCCCCCGGCGAGCATCCGGGCAAACCAATAAAGCGCCGCATCCGGATCAGACCCGCGCACCGATTTATGTAAGGCGCTGATCAGGTTGTAGTGCTCATCCCCCGACTTGTCGTATTTCACTGCGCGCTTCATCAGGCGTTTGGTCAGGTCATCGGTGGTCAGCTTAGCATCGGTTTTCCATGCACTCACCTGTTCGATCAGATTGAGCAAAGCGCGCCCGTCGCCATCGGCCATCTCAAGCAAAGCATCACGCGCCGGGCCGTCCAAGGGCAAGGGCTTGCCCAATTCCTTCTCGGCCCGCTGCGTCAGCAGTTCGAGGTCCTTCAGATCAAGCCGTGTCAGAATGAACACTTGGCTTCGGCTCAGCACCGCAGCGTTCAACTCAAAGCTTGGGTTCTCTGTCGTGGCCCCAACCAACAGGATCGTGCCATCCTCCATATATGGCAGGAACCCATCCTGCTGGGCTTTGTTGAAGCGGTGGATCTCATCCACAAAGAGCAGCGTGCCCTTGCCATTCTGACGTCGCACTTTAGCGGCCTCAAATACCTTACGCAGCTCCGGCACGCCGGTGAAAATCGCACTTATCTGGACAAAGTGCAGATCGGTCTCGTCGGCCAGAAGCCGTGCAATCGTCGTTTTGCCTACACCGGGTGGACCCCAAAAGATCAGCGACGAGAGCGAGCCGGACGCCAACATTGTGCCCAAGGGTGCGTCAGGACCAAGGACCTGTCGCTGGCCAATCACCTCTGACAGCTTGCTTGGCCGCAACCGGTCAGCCAGCGGGCGTGGGCCTGCCGGGGTTGGGCTGGGGGCACTGTCAAAAAGATCAGCCATGGCCACCAAGGATATGTTCGGAGCGCCGCATGATTGCAAGTATCACCTGAGAGGGGCTTCTACGAGACCGCAAACATGGTCCCGTACGCGAGACGAAGCATACCTTGGCCTTATGTATCGGAGCGACTGCTTTGCGGACTGAAGCGGACGTTGTGAACTCAAGATTGAATGTCTGCTTGCCCGGATCGGTCAAGTAGTTGGATGTCATCCTGAAGGCAGCAGTCTCACAAATACCCGAAAGGCGCCAAGCAAGACGACGTTATGCTCGGGTTGCACTATCAGTGATAGCTTGGGCTGGGATACCTGCGGGCAATCCAAATCATATCGCGTAACGTGAAAAAACTGACCATCTACGGACACCAATCCCGTATCAGACCAGTCTCCACCAAAAGAACCAAAAGTCCGCCGGTCGTTGACCCAAACGTGGGTGTCGCCACTCAAAATCAGGCAAGACATGTCGTCTGACAACCACAAGTGCTGATGCTGAATGACAATGCTGGTGCCTTCAAGAGGCTCAACAACACGAAGATAGCTGTCCGAGATAATTCCAGTAGAGACAACAGAGTTTGCGGTCCAATTCCCGTCTAGACTAAACGACCCGGCTAACGTCACGCTCGGTCCCCAAAAGAGTACCATAGCCCCGATGATGAACGTGAGCCTTAGCTGGGGTGTTTTTGATCGCATAATCTTATCGGGCCTGTGAAGAGCTAAGCTGGTTTGGCAAACCATTAGCAGACATACGAACGGTGCGCAGCATCCGCCAACATGGGCTCAAACCTGACATCCAACAAAACAAAAGGCCCCGCAATCCTGCGAGGCCTTCAAAACTTAAACGTGAGAAGCTTACTCCTCAGCTTCCTCATACTCAGCCAGACGCGCCTTATCAGCCGCACCTTTCGCATCTACATCGCGATCCACGAATTCGATAATCGCCATTGGCGCCATGTCACCATAACGGAAGCCCGCTTTCATGACACGAACGTAACCACCTTGGCGGTCTTTGTAACGCGGTCCAAGGACATCAAACAGCTTCGCAGTATGCATTTCCTGCTTGAGCTGCGCATTCGCCTGACGGCGTGCATGCAGATCACCGCGCTTGCCCAATGTGACAAGCTTTTCAACGATCCTGCGCAGTTCTTTGGCCTTGGGCAAAGTTGTTTTGATTTGCTCATGTTCAATGAGCGAGCCAGCCATATTCGCGAACAGCGCCTTGCGGTGCTCATGTGTGCGGTTCAGGCGGCGGTAACCTCTTGCGTGACGCATGTGATAGTCTCCATTTTGTTTTATCGATGGGCACTTGCGATGCGTGTCGCTGGCTCCGTTAGTGGGGCGGTATTACCCAGGATGTTCCCCGTATATGCACGGGCATTTTTGGGTGGGCCCGTAAGCCCACCCGAATTCTTAAAACTGGTCTTCGAACTTCTTGGCCAGATCCTCGATGTTGTCCGGCGGCCAATCCTCAACATCCATGCCAAGGTGCAAGCCCATGCCTGACAGCACTTCCTTGATCTCGTTCAAAGATTTGCGGCCAAAGTTCGGTGTGCGCAGCATTTCTGCTTCGGTCTTCTGGATCAGATCGCCAATATATACGATGTTGTCGTTCTTGAGGCAGTTTGCCGAACGGACAGACAGTTCCAGCTCGTCCACTTTCTTCAGCAGAAGCGGGTTGAACTCAAGACCGTCATCATCCGCACCGGTTTGGGCAGACTCAGGCTCATCAAAGTTGACGAAGATCGACAGCTGGTCCTGCAGAATACGGGCCGCGTAGGCAACCGCATCATCAGGTGTCAGCGACCCATCCGTTTCCACCTTCATGGTCAGCTTGTCATAGTCCAAAACCTGACCTTCACGGGTCGGCTGCACATCATAGCTGACTTTCTTGACCGGCGAGTAGATCGCATCGACGGACATCATCCCGATCGGTGCATCTTCTGGCTTGTTCTTATCGGCAGACACATAGCCCTTACCTGTGTTCACAGTCAGTTCCATGTACAGATCAGCGCCATCATCCAGGTGGCAGATTACGTGCTCCTTGTTCAGCACCTCAATACCAGCCGTCTCGCTGATATCAGCGGCGGTCACAACGCCGGGGCCTTTCGCCTGAACGGACAAACGCTTGGGGCCTTCGACTTCCATGCGGATCGCGACACCTTTGAGGTTTAGCACGATGTCGGTGACATCTTCACGCACACCAGACACGGATGAAAACTCGTGCAGAACGTTGTCGATCTGAACGGCAGTAATGGCAGCGCCCTGAAGCGAGCTCATCAAAATACGGCGCAGGGCGTTGCCCAATGTCAAACCAAAGCCACGCTCAAGTGGTTCTGCAATGACGGTTGCCTGACGCGCGGGGTCGTTGCCCGGCTTAACTTCCAATTGAGTTGGTTTAATCAACTCAGCCCAGTTCTTGTGGATCATATGTCCCTCCATACTAGTCTGCCTTCATGGTCCAAAAAGGCAAACGCCCGAGGTTAAAATGACGGATTGGGACCGTGCAGGAACACAGCCCCAAGGCGTTTGGATAATAATTAGACGCGGCGGCGCTTTGGTGGGCGGCAACCGTTGTGGGCCATTGGGGTCACGTCACGGATCGATGTGATGTTGAAACCAACAGCGGCCAAAGCGCGCAACGCGCTTTCACGACCGGAACCGGGGCCCTGCACTTCGACCTCAAGCGTTTTCACGCCGTGATCTTGTGCTTTCTTGCCCGCATCCTCTGCAGCCATCTGAGCGGCATACGGTGTGGATTTCCGCGAACCCTTAAAGCCCATGGTGCCTGCAGACGACCAGGAAATGGCGTTGCCCTGCACGTCAGAGATCAGGATTTTTGTGTTGTTGAAAGAAGAGTTCACATGCGCAACACCAGCTGCGATGTTCTTGGAAACCTTCTTTTTGGTGCGTTTTGTATCACGTGCCATTGATCAAGCCTCCCTTATTTCTTCTTACCAGCAATGGCCTTAGCGGGGCCCTTGCGTGTACGTGCGTTTGTCGAAGTACGCTGACCGCGAACCGGCAGGTTACGACGGTGGCGCAGGCCACGGTAGCACCCAAGGTCCATCAGACGCTTGATGTTCATCTGTGTCTCACGACGCAGGTCACCTTCCACCATCAGGTTGGCGTCGATGTATTCACGGATCGACAGCACTTCTGCGTCAGACAGTTGGTTAACACGGCGCGCGCGGTCAATCTTGACCGCTTCGCAGATTTCTTCGGCTTTGGCAGAACCAATTCCGGTAATGTAGGTAAGGGCGATTGGAACCCGCTTTGCAGTCGGGATGTTTACGCTTAAGCAATACGTGCCACGTGTGCAATTCCTTTTCGTTGCGGGTCCGTCATTCCAGACCCTTTTTTCACAACGGAAACCCGGACCTTTCAGGCGCCGGGCTGCGTCATATCGAGGTGTTCTCATGGCATCAGGGCGCGACCCTTAACCACAAATTGATTCCTTTGTAGGATGGCGCTGTTTAGGGGGGTTCAGGTCGGGGGTCAAGACCTATTGGTCATGCAACTAGGGACCGAAAAAATCGACCAATCCAATCAATTTACTATGCAACTTTGTGCCGGAGTCGGAAGTCCTCTTCAGGTTGGTTGTAAGTCTACGTCTTGAACTCTTACCCCCGTCAGCCAGCAAGGCATCTATTGCGATTGCATTGCATTTCTGATGCTGTCAACGTCGTTGCCGCTTGAGCGGTAGAAAATTCTTAGAATTTCGATATGTGCAGCTCCAAATTTTCCGATAACGCTGGGGTATCCGTCAAGCGGCCAATCGAAGAGCGAAGGCAAGAAATAGGGATCAGAGTAGAGGCCCATAGAGTTGTAAAGTTCTTCTTGAACACATGAAGACGCATCTGTGCTACCTGTACCGGCTCCAATATAAATTGCAGCGATTAGAATTTCATTGCCGTCTACAATAACAGTTCCGCCGCAAGGCAGCCCACTAGCATTTGGCTCTGCTATACTGCGCAAAACTCTTTCGGATGGTGCAGCAAGTGGATTCTGGCTCATCACAATGTCAATCTCTTCAGAGCCCAGCCAAATAAACACGTTCGCATCATCATTTGCGACTAAGTTGATGGAAGTTGAGGTCTCCAGTACCAATTTGAAGGCGTCTATCGCTTCTTGGACCGCGTCTACGCGATTGTCATTTTTTTCAGAAATAATGCGATATCTCATGTCGCCATGCCATTGAGCAAACTGAGCTGTTTCGCATGAGTTGCGTCTTTCGGTCTCGCACCAATCTGTCTTTGACGCCATTTGACTGATAAGACCGGCGTTCACTGTTGCATCTTGGGATGATGCTGGCGAGGCAGTACTTGTCACAAACTTAGAGATGAGTACTGAAACCACGCCTAGCAGAAGAAGTGCTTTGAACGACTTCAATCTTAAAGACCTTATTTTGTCAAACCACGAAGAGAAAGATATGGTAGCAGGTTTAAATGATAACCATGCTCCATGGCGACAAAAAAGCTCGGTAGGATCGTCCTAATAAACTTCACCGATACAAGAAAGCCCAAACGCCATTGTTCAATTTTGTAAGTGCGTCGGCCTTGACGTGCCACGTGATTCCGTTTCAGTGCGACGCGGCCTGAGGAATTGATCAGACGCGATGGGATGGCTCAAACCTTACGTAAGTGCGTTAGAAATACTCGCCGCTACCTCATCCATGCTGGCCAGACCATCCACAGATTTCAGATCACCCTTGGCATGGTAGTACCCAATCAAAGGGCTGGTTTGCTTGTAATAGGCCATCAAGCGGATCTTCAGGCTTTCCTCGTTGTCGTCAGCGCGCACCGGTTGACCAGCGGCTTCTGCCTCTTTCGCGCGTCCGACGATGCGTTCGACCAGAACCTCATCATTCACTTGCAACTCGATCACGCAGTCAAGATTCTCACCCATCTCGACCAACAAATTGCCCAAGGCATCCGCCTGCGCCAATGTCCGTGGAAAACCATCAAAAATGTAGCCACCACCACCTTGATCACTTTCGAGCTGTTCGCGGATCAAGCCGATCACGATTTCATCTGTCACGAGATCGCCACGATCCATCACAGCCGCAACCATCTTGCCCATTTCAGTCCCACTGGTCCGGGCTGCCCGCAACATATCTCCTGTGCTCAACTGCACCATGTTGCGTTCATCGACAAGCTTGGCCGCTTGTGTTCCCTTACCCGCGCCCGGCGGTCCCAGCAGTATGATATTCATCGACGCGATGGCCCTTTACGTTTTCCATTACGCTTGCCACGCAACTGAGACTTCTCAATCAGGCCTTCGTATTGATGTGCCACCAGATGAGACTGGATTTGTTGGATGGTGTCCATACCCACAGACACAATAATCAGGATCGAGGTACCGCCAAAGTAGAAAGGAATGGCCAGTTCGGCCCGGATAATCTCGGGCAGCAAGGCCACCAGAGCCAGATAACCGGAGCCCAGCACCAGGATACGGGTCACCACGTAGTCCAGATATTCTTCGGTCTTCTTGCCAGGGCGAATGCCGGGGACAAAGCCGTTCTGGTTCTTGAGGTTCTCAGCGACATCCTCGGTCTTGAAGGCCACTTCACGGGTGTAGAAATACGTGAAGAAGATGATCATGCCGCCGAAGAACAACAGGTACAACGGCTGACCGGGGCCAAAGAGCGCCAGAATCGTCGACATCAGTGGGCCGGATGACCCACCATTGAATGTACTGATCGTCGTTGGCAGCAGCAGCAAGGCAGAGGCAAAGATCGCCGGAATAACGCCCGCAGGGTTCACCTTGATCGGCAAGTGGCTGGTGGAGCCATCATAGACCTTCATCCCGCGCTGCTGGCGGGGATACTGAATGTGGATCTTGCGCAGCGACCGTTCCATGAAGACCACAAAGGTCAGAACAACAATCAGCATCACAATGATACCGACAACAACCGCGGGGCTGATCGCGCCAGACCGGCCTTGTGACAGGAATTGCGCCAATGCGGCAGGGATTTCAGCAATGATGCCGACAAAGATGATCAACGAGATACCGTTGCCAATGCCGCGCGCGGTGATCTGCTCACCCAGCCACATCAGGAACATGGTGCCGCCAACGATGGTAATGACCGTCGAAGCTTGGAAAAACAGGCCGGGATTGGCTGCCAAACCGCCCGCCTCAAGGCTCACAGCAAGGCCGTAAGCCTGTGCGGTGGCCAATACGACCGTACCATAACGCGTATACTGGTTCAGCTTACGCCGTCCCTGCTCGCCCTCTTTCTTGAGGTTCTTGAGCGGCTCCCACATGGAACCCAACAACTGCATCACGATGGAGGCCGAGATGTAAGGCATAATACCAAGGGTAAAGATCGCCATGCGGGACAGTGCCCCACCGGTGAACATCGACAAGATACCACCGATCCCGGCTTGCGCGTCTTCCATGAACTGGGCCAATGCGAGGCCATCAATGCCCGGCACCGGAATGAACGTGCCAAGACGGTAGATGATCAACAAACCAAGCGTGAACATGATCCGCTGGCGCAGTTCAGTTGCTTTGCCGAAGGCGCTCCAACTGACGTTGGCTGCCATTTGCTCTGCTGCAGAAGCCATATGGGTCTCTTTTTATAAGAAACGCCGCTGCGGTTCCCCGATCAGCGGCGTTTGGGAAAACTTGAAGAGGTATGTAAGCGACCAAAGGGTCGCTCACAAGGTCTTACTCAGCCGCTGCCGGTGTTGTGACAGTCAGTGATCCGCCGGCTTTTTCGACCGCTTCAACGGCGCCCTTAGAGGCACCAGTGACAGCAATCTTGGCTTTGGCTTTGAAATCACCCTTGGCCAGAACGCGGATACCGTCCTTCTTGCGACGGACCAGACCGGAGGCAACCAATGCATCCTCAGTGATGTCGGCTTTGACGTCGATCTTGCCTTCGTCGATGAATTTCTGGATCAGGCCAAGGTTGATCACAGCGAAAGTCTTGCGGTTTGGCTTATTGAAGCCGCGCTTTGGCAGACGCTGGTAGAGTGGCATCTGGCCGCCCTCATAGCCTTTGATCGCTACGCCGGAACGGGATTTCTGGCCTTTGATACCACGGCCACCGGTCTTGCCTTTGCTGGACCCTGGGCCACGGCCAATACGCTTTTTGCGGGTTGTGGCGCCTGGGTTGTCAGACAGTTCATTCAGTTTCATGTCGCTTCTCCTTTTGCCGGAATTGGCCCCCAGCGACGGGAGCGGCCAAACACGGCGTTTACATCTGAGTCGGGGCGGAGTGCTTGCCGACTGGGGGCGTATAGACGGGGTGTAGGGAGGCGTCAAGAATACGTTGCAGCTCAGAGCGCAACGGAAGGGCAGCGGCCGACCTGGAGGCCTCGCAACATCCGTTTGAAGGGGGGGTATCACCAAGACCACAAATGTCGGTTCATGTTGGAACGTTACAAAAGCGGCCTCCTGGGGGAGGTCGGCCGCTGCCCGGGGAAGCCGGGCGAAGTGACAGCCAAAGCTCTACTCCCAAGGCAATGGCTTTCCATTTCTGCGAAGCGTTCTGAAAGTGACGTTGAAACGCGGCAGCAACTTATCGTAGAGCGTCTCCAAATCAGGTCCTAATCTGCTAAAAGTCTCCAAGACTTCATGTTTCAAATGGTTGACTGCTTCGAGGAATAGCGTTTCCACATCTATGGGACGCCCAAGTCGATCTGTCCCGCCAATTCCATGCCCAGCATGCTCGAAGGTGGCCGCAATGCGGAAGGCATCATAATCCTGAGAGTAGGGCCTTTCAAAACCATGGTGAAACCTAGAATTTCGCTCCAACCGAAGTGGACTATCTGACATCTCCAGATGTGAGAGTATCATCAGAATATCTCGGTCTATTCCTTTCTTTCTCAGTTGCTCTCTATTGCAACCGCGTTCGCTCAGACCGGTTTGAAAGATCTCATTCACAAGTAACGCTGCACAATCCCCAATAGATATTAGGCGAGCGAGAAACACATCAGTCGTTATCTTAAGCCAGTCAAGACGAGATATTGGGAAATCTTGGAATGACTCCGGCAGAGCATCCGTATTCAACATGCCCAAGACTAGGTTAAGAGATTCAACCCTTTGACCTAGGGCGGCGAGTCGAGTGTCAACTAGCCAAACATAGTGAGCATCATCGTGCTGGAGCACTTCTTCCCAAGAACGAAAACCTAGATGCAACGGCTGAGCTAGATCATAGACCCTTCCATGAAGTTCATGCTCTTCGCCATATATGAAGTCTTGCTGCACTTCTTTCTCCAAAACCGAAACGCCCCGCAGTTCCCTGCGAGGCGCTCTATCATTTCCAGCTAGCCGGGGCTCCGCCCGTTCGCGCCTGAAACGCTCCACTGGAGCGTTTCCAAGACAGCGCTCACCCCTTCTCTTCGATGATCTCGACGAGGTGGGGGATGCTGTTGACCATACCACGGACAGAAGGTGTATCTTCCAGTTCTTTGGTACGGTTCATCTTGTTGAGGCCCAGGCCCACCAGCGTAGCACGCTGTTTGGCAGGGCGGCGGATCGGAGAGCCGACCTGCTTGACGACGATTGTTTTAGCCATCTGTCAATCTCCTTACGCGTCTGCTTCGGCAGGTGCTTCAGCCGCAGGGGCCTCGTCACGCTTGGGCAGGATGTCAGCAACCTTCTTGCCACGGCGCTGTGCGACGTTGCGGGGTGATTGCTCTTTGGACAAGCCATTCATGGTGGCGCGGATCATGTTGTAAGGGTTCTGGGACCCAATGGACTTGGACACAACGTCCTGTACACCCAACATTTCAAACACGGCACGCATTGGACCACCGGCGATGATACCAGTACCAACAGGGGCTGTGCGCATGACCACTTTACCAGCGCCGTGACGGCCCTCGATGTCGTGGTGCAGCGTACGACCATCGCGCAATGCCACGCGGATCATCTGGCGCTTGGCTTGCTCTGTCGCTTTGCGGATCGCCTCGGGCACTTCCTTGGCCTTACCCTTACCAAAGCCAACACGGCCTTTTTGGTCGCCAACAACAACAAGTGCGGCGAAGCCAAAGCGCTTACCGCCTTTGACTGTCTTGGAAACACGGTTGATTGCGACCAGGCGGTCGGCAAACTCTGGTGCTTGCTCTTCACGGTTGCGGCCACGGCCGCGGTTTTCACGTTCTGCCATTGATGGCGTCCTTTGTATGTTTGGGCGTCTGCCCGGTTGTCCAATCACGGTGGCACAGGCCCCGGATCATCGAAGCCGGGGCGAACCCCGGCTTACGCTTGTCTTAGATCTTCAGACCACCTTCACGGGCCGCATCAGCCAAAGCCTTGATCTTGCCGTGAAAGAGGAAACCACCACGGTCGAAGTAAGCAACCTCGACGCCAGCTTTCTTCGCGCGCTCTGCAATTGCAGCGCCCACTTTGGAAGCGGCTTCGATATTGTTCTTGCCGACCACGCCCAAATCCTTTTCGAGCGACGAAGCGGACGCGAGTGTCACGCCATTCACGTCGTCGATCAGCTGCGCGCTGATGTTCTTGTTTGAACGGTGCACCGAAAGACGGGCACGGCCCTGGTTGGCTGTGACACCGCGAAGTTTGTTCCGAACGCGCATACGGCGCTTCAGAAACAGTTGTCTCTTGCTGTTTGCCATTTTTGCGTTCCTTACTTCTTCTTACCTTCTTTGCGGAAGATATATTCGCCTTTATACTTGATACCTTTGCCCTTGTAGGGCTCGGGCTTACGCCAAGCACGAATATTCGCCGCAACCTGACCAACGACCTGTTCGTCGATACCTTCGACGATCACATCAGTTGGCTTTGGCGCTGTCACTGTCACACCTTCAGGCACTTCAAAGTTGACGTCGTGGGAATAGCCCAGCGACAGCTTCAATGTGTTGCCCTGCATCTGTGCACGGTAACCAACACCCGACAGCTCAAGCTCTTTCTTGAAGCCTTCGGATACGCCGGTGGCCAAGTTTGCAACCATTGTGCGGCTCATGCCCCACTGCTGGCGCGCGCGCTTGGATTTACCGCGTGGTTCAACGGTGACAACATTGCCATCAACAGTGATGGTCACATCGTCCGTTGCTTTGAAGCTGCGGGTCCCTTTGGGGCCTTTCACTTCAATGGTTTGACCTGACACAGAGGCGGTGACGCCAGAGGGCAGCTCAACCGGTTTTTTACCAATACGAGACATGATATCCCCTTAGAATACAGTGCAGAGCACTTCGCCGCCAACATTGGCGCTGCGTGCTTTTGCATCCGACATCACACCCTGAGAGGTGGAGACAATCGACACGCCCAGGCCCTGACGGACGGATGGGATGTCATTGGCGCTCAGGTAAACGCGGCGGCCAGGCTTGGAAACCCGCTTCACTTCGCGAATGACTGGGTCACCCTCGTAATATTTCAGCTCGATGCTGAAAGCAGGATGGCCATCTTTGCCGTCCTTCTTTTCATAGCCGCGGATGTAGCCTTCGTCGGACAGCACATCCAACACCCAACCGCGCAGTTTGGACGCAGGTGTTTCCACCGACGCTTTGCCGCGCATCTGGCCGTTGCGGATACGTGTGAGCATATCACCGATAGGATCATTCATAATATGTGCTCCTTACCAGCTTGACTTGACCATACCGGGGATTTCGCCATTGGAACCAAGGTCCCGCAGCGCGATCCGGCTGATCTTGAGTTTACGGTAGTAGGCGTGTGGGCGCCCGGTGAGCTGGCAACGGTTATGCAAACGGGTCGCAGAGGAGTTCCGTGGCAGTTTCGCCAGTTCAAGCGTTGCTTTGAACCGCTCTTCTACGGGAACCTCTTTGTCGTTGATGATTGCCTTCAAGGCGGCACGCTTTTCGGCGTACTGCTTGACCAGCTTTTCACGCTTCACTTCGCGTGCGATCATGGATTTCTTAGCCATATCTAATTTCCCCTCAGCTGTTGAACGGCATGTTGAAGTGCTTCAACAGTGCCTTTGCTTCAGCGTCAGTGTTCGCTGTTGTGCAGATCACGATGTCCATGCCCCAGTTCTCATCGATCTTGTCGAAGTTGATTTCTGGGAAGATCAGGTGCTCTTTGATGCCGGTGGCATAGTTGCCGCGGCCGTCGAAGGATTTGCCGGATACGCCGCGGAAGTCGCGGATACGTGGCATTGCGACCGTGATCAGACGATCAAGGAATTCAAACATACGGTCGCCGCGCAAAGTGACCTTTGCACCCAGCGGCATGTCTTCACGGACGCGGAAACCAGCGATGGATTTCTTGGCACGTGTTGTCATGGCCTTCTGACCGGCGATGGTCGTCAGATCTTCCTGTGCGGTTTTTGCTTTCTTGCTGTCACGGACAGCTTCTGCACCGCAGCCGATGTTCAGGACGATTTTGTCCAGCTTCGGGATCTGCATTTCGTTTTTATAACCGAACTCTTCTTTCATCGCACCACGTATGGTGGATGCATAAAGGTCCTTGAGACGGGGGCTATAGTTTGCAGCATCAAGCATTAGATCGCATCCCCTGTTGTCTTGGCGAAACGCACCTTGTTGTCGCCATCCATACGGAAGCCGACGCGGGTTGCTTTGCCATTGCTGTCAACGATGGCCAGGTTCGACAGCTGGATCGGCATCGCCTTTGGCGTGCGGCCACCCTGTGTTGCCTGGGTTTGCTTTTGGTGACGGACAGCAATGTTGATGCCATCAACAACCGCTTTGCCAGACTTGGGATCGACAGAGCTGATTGTGCCCTTCTTACCCTTGTCCTTGCCAGCAAGAACGATCACTTCGTCGCCTTTACGGAGTTTCGCAGCCATAATTACAGCACCTCCGGAGCAAGTGAGATGATTTTCATGAAGTTTTTCGCGCGCAACTCACGAACAACCGGGCCAAAGATACGTGTACCGATCGGCTCATTGTTGTTGTTGAGGATGACAGCAGCGTTGCTGTCAAAGCGGATGGCTGTGCCATCTTCGCGACGGACTTCTTTGGCGGTGCGCACGACGACGGCCTTACGGACGTCACCCTTCTTTACGCGACCGCGTGGAATGGCCTCTTTGACGGATACGACAATGATGTCTCCAACACTGGCGTAACGACGGTGAGAACCACCCAGAACCTTGATGCACTGAACACGGCGAGCGCCGCTGTTGTCAGCAACATCCAGATTGGTCTGCATCTGGATCATTTGGTTTCCTTCCGACCTATGGGCAAATCCCGATTTCTGTCCGGGGGCCCAGGGTTTCGATTAAACCGGGTGTCGCTGCCTTAGGAGGCAACAACCTCCCAGCGTTTTGTTTTCGATTTCGGCGCACATTCCTGAATGCGAACTGTGTCACCTACGTTGAAAGCGTTGTTTTCATCGTGAGCACGATATTTCTTCGACTTACGAATGGTTTTCTGAAGCAGCGGGTGCTTATAGCGACGCTCGACCGAAACGGTGACGGTCTGGGCGTTCTGGTTGCTTGTCACAACCCCTTGCAGGATACGCTTAGGCATAGATTAAGCCTCCTTGGCGGCCGCTGCGGCCTTTTCGTTCAGGATTGTCTTCACTTTGGCAGCGTTGCGGCGGGCCGCACGGATGCCTGCTGTGTTTTCCAGCTGACCAGTGGCCTGCTGGAAACGCAGATTGAAGCTCTCTTTTTTCAGGTTCACCAGCTCTTCACGAAGCTGATCGGGCGTCTTGTCCCGCAGTTCATTGGCGTTCATGCCATATTCCTTTGTCAACATCACCGGCAGGCCGTACGAAACGTCACCCGATTCCCGGTGGAGTGGGGGTATAAGTGGGCCGTTTAGACCCCATCCCAACATAAAGCAACCCCTTGTGAGCAAAGAGTTGCAGGGCTTTATGTGGGCGTCATTGATGACACACTATACCTAGCTGCCCTGCCCCGATATCAACGCGGCATGTCAGATATCAAATCCCTCTTCGCGACCCGCCTTTACCACGCCACGCTCTCTGAGCATGGCGGCCCGATTGACCCAGCTGAGCTTGAAAACTCCTGCCTTGTCATCGCCGACGACGATGAAGCGGGGCAGGACTGGTGCGAAGAGAACGGCTATCCCGGCTACACCTCCTACGCCTCGCTTAGCGACCTGCCATGGCGCTTCCCGATTTTCGCCGATCTGGTCAAAGTCCTCGACGCTCATGTCGCAGCGTTCACTGCAGACCTCCAATTCGACTTGGGCGACAAGAAACTCCAACTCGAAGACATCTGGATCAACATCCTGCCCGAAGGCGGCATCCACACGAGCCACATCCACCCCCATTCGGTGATCAGTGGCACGACCTACGTCGCCATGCCCGATGGGGCGAGTGCGCTCAAACTCGAAGACCCGCGGCTGCCCATGATGATGGCCGCCCCCACCCGGGTGAAAGAGGCGCGCGACGAACTGCGGACATTCATTTATGCGAAACCATTGGTGGGCGATGTGCTGCTATGGGAAAGCTGGCTACGGCACGAGGTGCCAATGAACATGGCCGACGAAGAGCGGATATCTGTAAGTTTCAATTACAAGTGGGAATGACAGCCGCGACAGAGGGCAGCGCCCGGACCTCGGGGTGGGCGCTCCGACAAGACTGATTGGCGGGTGACTGCATTCAATTGCGAAGGTCCGGCTTGTTGCGACGTTGTAAAAGCGCCCTCCCCATGGGGGAGGTCCGGGCGCTGCCCGGCAAGCCGGGCAGGACAGATGCAAACAGGGCACCACGCCAACATAAGCGATGAAGATACCGACGCGAATGCAACCAATTTATACCGGCGCGATTGACGCAACCTCATCCGGAAACTCTTGGGCCAGCTGTTCTTTGACCTGCGTTACGATTTGCCCCAAAAGGTTCTTTCCCGGCCACAGATCAGAAGGCGTTTCAATGGCCGTAGCCTTATCCAGTCCAATACCCCAGATCACGTCAAGCGGACTGGCCTCAACCAGCGCCTTGTCTCCGGTCTGAAAGAGTTTGCGACGCAGCCCCTTGTTCTGTGCAAATTTGGCGTAATTGATGGACCTGACGATGCCTTCACGATGCTCACACCACACCTGTTCATTGAAACCACGTACCTGCCGACCCAGTGGTTTTTGTTTCCCAGGGTCTGTAGCAGTCAGTATCGCATCCGCAATCTCTGCATCATCAAAAAGCAATGCCTTCTTATACATCATTGCCTGCTCTGCAGTCGAAAAGCGAACCCCGTCCAACTCGAATTCAGCGTGTTGTCACTGACTGAAAGGGCCGTTCCAATAGAAATGATATGCTGCGGAGTTATCGGTCATACGTTTCTATAGCACCAACCCTCAAAACAGAAAGCCCCCACCGATCGCTCGGCAGGGGCTTCACATTCTAAGGTAGGTCAGGGCTTACCCCGAAACCACTTACCAATCTTCGCGAACCACGGTCCGTGTCTTGATCGGCAGCTTCATCGCGGCAAGGCGCAGGGCCTCGCGTGCGATCGTCTCGTTCACGCCGTCGATTTCGAACATCACGCGGCCGGGTTTGACCTTGCATGCCCAAAAATCGATCGAACCTTTACCTTTACCCATCCGTACTTCGATAGGCTTTGATGTGACAGGCACATCAGGGAAGATACGGATCCAGACACGACCCTGACGCTTCATGTGACGCGTCATGGCACGACGTGCGGCTTCGATCTGGCGGGCTGTCACCCGCTCAGGCTCAAGCGCCTTCAGGCCGTAGGTGCCAAAGTTCAGGTCAGACCCGCCCTTTGCCAGACCCTTGATGCGGCCTTTGTGCAGCTTGCGGTGTTTTGTACGCTTTGGTTGCAGCATATCCTGCCCTCCTTAGCGGCGTGGGCCGCGAGGGACAGCGCCCTCTTGCAGCTCAGCGTGTTTGCGGTCATGCGCTGATGGATCGTGCTCCATGATCTCACCTTTGTAGATGAAGACCTTGATGCCGATGATCCCATAAGGCGTCATCGCCTCATACAGCGCATAGTCGATGTCGGCACGCAATGTGTGCAGCGGAACGCGACCTTCACGGTACCATTCAGTACGGGCAATTTCAGCACCGCCCAGACGACCCGCAAGGTTGACCCGGATACCCAAGGCGCCCATGCGCATCGCGTTCTGAACCGAACGCTTCATCGCGCGACGGAAAGACACACGGCGTTCCAGCTGCTGACCAATGCTTTCGGCAACCAAGGCTGCGTCAAGCTCAGGCTTGCGGACTTCAACGATGTTCAGGTGCAGCTCACTATCTGTGAGCGCGGCAAGCTTTTTGCGCAGACCTTCGATGTCTGCACCTTTCTTACCGATGATCACACCAGGGCGGGCTGCGTGGATCGTGACGCGGCACTTTTTGTGCGGACGTTCGATGATCACGCGGCTGATGCCGGACTGTGCGCATTCTTTCTTGATGAAGTCCTTGATCTTCAGGTCTTCCAACAAAAGGTCGCCATAGTCTTTGGTGTCCGCGTACCAGCGGCTATCCCAGGTGCGGTTGACCTGAAGACGCATACCGATCGGGTTTACTTTGTTACCCATTATGATTGCTCCTCAACTTGACGCACCTTGATGGTGATTTCAGCAAACGGCTTGATGATCTTACCAAAACGGCCACGGGCCCGAGGGCGTCCGCGCTTCATGGTCAGGTTCTTGCCAACATATGCCTCTGCGACGACCAGTTCATCGACGTCAAGGTTGTGGTTGTTTTCTGCATTGGCGATGGCCGACTGAAGACACTTCTTCACATCGTCCGAAATCCGCTTTTTGCTGAAAGTCAGGTCAGTCAGCGCCTGCTCAACTTTCTTGCCGCGGATCAGGCCAGCAACGAGGTTCAGCTTCTGCGGAGACGTGCGAAGCATGCGCAGTTTTGCCATCGCTTCGTTATCGGCCACGCGGCGGGGATTCTTATCCTTGCTCATGGCTTATTTCCGTTTCGCTTTTTTGTCAGCGGCGTGACCATAGTAGGTGCGTGTTGGTGAGTATTCACCGAACTTCTGACCAATCATGTCTTCCGTGACGTTGACAGGGATGTGCTTCTTGCCGTTGTAGACACCAAAGGTCAGACCAACGAACTGAGGCAGGATAGTAGAACGACGCGACCAGATCTTGATCACTTCGTTGCGGCCGCTTTCGCGGGATGCTTCTGCTTTTTTCAAAACATAGGCGTCCACAAAGGGGCCTTTCCAGACGGAACGAGCCATAATTAACGACCCTTCTTCTTGGCATGACGCGAACGCACGATAAGGCGCTGCGATGCTTTGTTCTTGTTACGGGTACGCTTGCCCTTGGTGTCTTTGCCCCAAGGTGTCACAGGCGTACGACCACCAGATGTGCGGCCTTCACCACCACCGTGCGGGTGGTCGATCGGGTTCATCGCAACACCACGGACACTTGGGCGGATGCCCTTGTGACGGGTCCGGCCCGCTTTGCCGAAGTTCTGGTTGGAGTTATCAGGGTTCGATACAGCACCGACAGTGGCCATGCATTCCTGACGGATCAGGCGCAATTCGCCAGAAGACAAACGGACCTGTGCATAACCACCATCACGACCCACAAACTGGGCGTAGGTGCTTAAGCTGCACGGGCGATCTGGCCGCCTTTGCCTGGCTTCATTTCGATGTTGTGAACGATCGTACCGATGGGCATGCCGCTGAAGGGCATTGCGTTGCCGGGCTTAATGTCAGCCTTGGCCGATGCGATCACCTTGTCACCAACAGCCAAACGCTGTGGGGCAAGGATATAATTCTGTGTACCGTCTTCGTACTGGATCAGCGCGATGAATGCGGTGCGGTTCGGGTCATATTCGATCCGTGCGACAACAGCGGACATGTCCAGCTTGTTCCGCTTGAAATCGACGATGCGGTAAAGACGCTTAGCGCCCCCACCAATACGACGCATAGTGATCCGTCCGGTGTTGTTCCGGCCGCCCGATTTGGTCAAACCCTGTGTGAGGGATTTGACAGGACGTCCTTTCCAAAGCTCCGAACGGTCGATCAGCACCAGCCCACGCTGGCCCGGCGTCGTCGGTTTGTACGACTTGAGTGCCATGTTAGCTTCTTCCGTTTGCTTGGCGGGCCCCTAGGTGGAACCCTGATGTGAAAGGCCCCCGTAGGTGCCCGTTAGTCATATCACAAAGACCCCGGAACGAATCCGAGGCCAAGCGATTGCGGGGATGTAGCAGGGAGGGGTGAGGGTGGCAAGTGTTGGGGTGTGGTTTTTCAGGCATCTCCGTTGCGATACAACTTGTGCGCCTTCGATAAAGTAGAACTTAAAACTTCGGGCTACTTCAACCCATAGTATTGCTTCAGCCCTTCTGCAATGACTTCCTTCGCTATCGCTTTGCCTACCCCCCAAACCTCCGATGCTCCGTCTTGCAATTTTGCCTTCACCCACTCCTGAGCGCCACCACCCAGCGGTGCTTCTTCAGATTCTGGACCTTCCGCTTTGGCAATTGCTGCCAGTTCCGCGGCTTCCTGCTCAGGAATCCCCTTCGACGTAAGAGCTTCAATCAAAGCGCCTGTGTCACCCTTGGTAACACTGAGATTCACGACGGAATCTGAACCCGCATGTATGTTAGTTACATCTCCATAGAATACTTGCTGGGTAAGCTGCTTCACTTCTTCGATTTCTTTTGGCGAGATGCCAGCATTGGCTTCGCCAATTGCTATCTCTAAGGCAGACGGGATTTGTTTCTCGAGCTTTAGGACAAAATCGAGCGTCTTTGATCTCACGGTCTGCTGAACGCGGGTAAACGCCCCAACATCAATTCGGCTATTAATCTCGACGATAGCCATTCCTTCATAGACTTTGCCTTGCAAGAGTAACTTAAGGTTACTGGCATCAATGCTGAAGTGGGTATTATCACCCAAGTTCACTAACTGTTGGTCGATCACTGCCAATCCTTCACGAAGATCGTAATTGATCCACTGCTTACCTGCTATTTGCTCAACTAGGTGGCTCGGGATCGTGACGTTGTTGATCCGCTTAGCGATATCAACGAATGTTCCAGTATAGGTAATTTTTACCTTCGATAAGCTGGAATAACCGCATCATCGGGATAACCCTCAGACTCAAACATTACCCAATCTTCAAGAATATCTGCGTCAAGCTTTGCTGCAAGGAAGCGCAACTTCAATAGGATGGAGCCCACACCAACTTTATCATCGAGAAGTGCAGCTTGAATTTCGTGAAGAAGTGCCATCCATCCTCCCATCAAATAAATCACTAGGCAGTATTATTCGGGAGCAGACGTGCACTAAAAAGTACTGAACGTTTGATTTGCCTGCGCCTTTGATACGACCCAAACATTTAGTGGGCGAATTGTCTAGCAGCGGGATAGCTTGGTTCTTTGATAGATAAAAATGCGTTTTCTCCCCAAATGCTTGTGGCATGCAGTATCAATGCGTTCTCGTGCGTATAGCCCGGAATCAAGCCGCAGGCGCCGGGCCAGCGACGGCCCGTCCGGCGGGCTGGCGCTTTGCTAGCGTTACGCACATCGCGACGTTTCCGCATGGGCGGCTGCCATAAATTGCCAGACAGAGATCTAACCGATGCCAACCCACGGGCCATCGCTCGCCCTTGAGTTTTTGGCAAGCGTTGGCTCAAGCATAACGATCGCAAGGGCATCGAGCCAGATATTTACCGCGCTCCCTGTGGCTTATGACCCGAAAAACAAAAAAGGCCCCCGGTTTGCACCGAGGGCCCTTTCAGTTCTTTCAACGTCTGATCAAAGACCAGTCGAGACATCAATCGTGTTGCCTTCTTCCAGCGTCACATAGGCTTTCTTCACGTCCTTACGTGTACCCAGTGATCCGCGAAAGCGCTTCACTTTACCTTTGGTGATGGATGTGTTGACCGCTTTGACCTTCACACCAAAGAGGCTTTCAACAGCTTCCTTGATCATCGGCTTATTGGCGTCGATCGCCACTTCGAAAACAACAGCATTGGCCTCAGAAGCCATTGTTGCTTTCTCGGTGATGACCGGCTTGCGGATCACATCGTAATGTTCTGCTTTGGCGTTCATGACAAACGAGCCTCCAGAGCTTCGACGCCTGCTTTGGTCAACACGAGTGTGTCAGACTTCAGGATGTCGTAAACGTTCGCACCCTGTGAGGGGAGAACGTTCAGAGTGTTGATGTTGGCGGCTGCCTTCTTGAAGTTTTCGTTTACTTCGGCACCGTCGATGACCAGCGCGCGCTTCCAACCAAGGGACCCGACCTGCTTGGCCAGTGCCGATGTCTTGGCATCTTTCATGTCGATGCTATCGACAACCACCAGCTCGCCAGCGGCCACTTTCGCGGACAAAGCGTGCTTGAGACCAAGCTTGCGGAACTTCTTGGGCAGATCATGCGCGTGGCTACGGGGCGTTGGACCCTTGTAGATACCACCGGACCGGAAGATCGGTGCACCACGAGAGCCGTGACGTGCGCCACCTGTGCCCTTTTGGCGATAGATCTTCTTGGTGGAATAGCTCACTTCGGAACGACCCAGCACATCGTGTGTGCCTGCCATTGCCTTGTTGCGCTGCCAGCGAACGACGCGGTGCAAGATGTCCTTGCGCGGCTCAAGACCGAAGATCTCGTCGTTCAGTTCGACGGAACCAGCTTTCTTGCCGTCCAGTTTGATTGCATCAGCCTTCATTCTTTTTCACCTTCTTCTGGCGCGGCATCATCTGCCGAGGCTTCAGTTGTGGCTTCTGCTTCCGCAGCTTCCAGCGCGGCCTGCTCTGCTTCGGCAGCGGCCTTTGCGGCGGCTTCCTCTTCAGCGGCAGCAGCGGCGGCAGCTTCTTCAGCCAGACGCTCTGCTTCTTCGGCCATGGATTTCAGACCAGCAGGGTAAATCACGTTCTCAGGCGTTGGCTTTTTCACCGCATCCTTGATTGTGACCCAGCCACCTTTGGAGCCTGGAACAGCGCCTTTGACCATGATGACACCACGGTCAGCATCTGTCTTGACCACTTGCAGGTTCTGAGTAGTGACTTTCGCCGCACCCATGTGACCGGCCATCTTCTTACCTTTGAAGACTTTGCCCGGATCCTGACACTGGCCTGTGGAACCATGCGAACGGTGCGAGATCGAAACACCGTGTGTCGCGCGCAGACCACCAAAGTTGTGGCGCTTCATCGCACCGGCAAAACCTTTACCGATGGATGTACCACAAACGTCAACGAACTGACCTTCGAAGTAGTGGTTCGCTGTCAGCGTCTCACCCACGTTGATCATGTTCTCTGGGGCAACGCGGAACTCAGCAACCTTGCGCTTGGGTTCTACCTTGGCCTTGGCAAAGTGACCGCGCATCGCTTTGGATGTGCGCTTGGCCTTGGCGTTGCCTGCACCTAGCTGAACAGCCGTGTAGCCGTTTGTGTCAGCAGTACGCTGTGCGACAACCTGCAGGTTCTCGAGGGAAAGAACGGTCACAGGGATCTGCTTGCCGTCTTCCATGAAAAGCCGGGTCATGCCGACTTTCTTTGCGATCAATCCTGTACGGAGCATGTTGGTGCCTCCTTATACAGAAATCTGGACGTCAACACCGGCGGCCAGGTCGAGCTTCATCAGCGCGTCCACGGTCTGTGGCGTTGGGTCGATGATGTCGAGAAGGCGCTTGTGTGTACAGATCTCGAACTGATCGCGGGATTTCTTGTCTACGTGGGGGCCACGCAGAACGGTGAACTTTTCGATCTTGTTTGGAAGTGGGATCGGTCCACGCACGCTTGCGCCTGTGCGCTTTGCTGTGCTGACGATTTCCTGTGTGCTTGCATCAAGCACCCGGAAATCAAACGCCTTGAGGCGAATACGGATGTTTTGGCTCGCTGCCATGTCATCACCCTTTATCTAGGGCCTTAACGGATTGGACGAAGCCGGCTCATCCGACCCCCTCGTCGCGTCTTTTGGTCCAACGTATACAGAGCACGCGCGGCGCACCCTTATTGGATAGCGGGCGTATAGGGGGAGTCAGCGGATGTGTAAAGGGGGGTTGGTACTTCGAAACGGTCACTAAAGCAAAACACTACCTGAAGATGTTTTCTCTTTTAAGAATCGCCTAATGGTGTAACTCTATAGCTGTTATTACCTAGTGAAAGTGAAAGCACTCATGAAATTCTTACTTATTGCCGGTATCGCGATGCTTCTTTCCGCTTGCACAGCAAACATGCAAGCCTTGGGAGGCAAAACACAACGTGGCTTCATCGATAGAAGCAGTTATAAATTTGGAGAGGTTCTCCTATGGGATAGTCAGGCGAAGAGACTTCAGCCACTCGCAGTTCTTAGAGAACTTAATGTTGACACCGACGATCAAGGCACAACAGACAGAGTGAACTTCTCAACTGAAGTAAAATTTGGCGGCAACATCGATCTAACCGCAGCTCAAATTGACGCTCTACAAGGCGAAGTGACCTCTCGGACCACAGCAACGATCACCAACTTTGTTACTCAGCAATTTTTTCAAGTCAGAAATGTGTTTGAAGACAACTGGGACGCCGAACCCGACAAGTGGCGCCGCTTGACTGAAATCTCTGTAAATGGATGGCCAGCCGACGGAAGCCCCATTTATGTTGTTGTCATTGACGATCAAACGCTGGCAAAAAAATGGAGATCCAAGTCGAAGGACAGAGCGCAGTTGGAGCATCATTTGAGTCTTCGATCCGAGGTCCATTTGGCGCTAACTTGAATTACTCAATCGTAGACACTGCTGCGATCAATAGAGAGAATAGTGGGAACGGTCGATCTGTCGTTTTTTTCGAACCAACGATCATTAGAATTACGCAAGGCGCCAATGGTAATCCTTTCTTTTCTACAACTCGTGTCGACAACAAAGTTCGAGAAGAGATTGAGGCATATCTATTGCGATAGTTAGAATTAAGCATTTGCAAAACGCAAAAGGCCGCCCCTTATGGAGCGGCCTTTGGTTGTAAGGTGGATCATGATCCACCTTACGTGTTTGGTCAGTCGTGTTTACTCGACGATTTTGGAAACGACGCCAGCGCCGACGGTGCGGCCGCCTTCGCGGATGGCGAAGCGCAGGCCGTCTTCCATCGCGATGGGGGCGATCAGCTCGACGTTGAACTTCAGGTTGTCGCCCGGCATCACCATCTCTGTCCCCGCTGGCAGCTCAACAGTACCGGTCACGTCTGTGGTCCGGAAGTAGAACTGTGGGCGGTAGTTGGCAAAGAACGGCGTGTGACGGCCACCCTCTTCCTTGGTCAGGATGTAGGCCTCGGCCTCGAACTTGGTGTGTGGCTTCACAGAACCCGGCTTGCACAGGATCTGGCCACGCTCAACACCGTCACGGTCCACGCCGCGCAGCAGCGCACCGATGTTGTCGCCAGCTTCACCGGAGTCCAAGAGCTTGCGGAACATTTCAACGCCTGTGCAGGTCGTTTTCGCTGTGTCGCGGATCCCGACGATTTCGATCTCGTCACCAACATTGATCACGCCACGTTCAACACGGCCGGTCACAACAGTCCCGCGGCCAGAGATCGAGAAGACGTCCTCGATGGGCATCAGGAACGGCAGGTCAACCGCACGGGCTGGTGTCGGGATGTATGTGTCCACAGCTTCCATCAGGGCTTCGATGGATTTCTTGCCGATCTCTTCGTCACGCTCTTCCATCGCGGCCAGAGCCGAACCCGGGATCACAGGAATGTCGTCGCCAGGGTACTCGTAAGAGGACAGAAGCTCGCGGATTTCCATTTCCACCAGTTCCAGCAACTCTTCGTCATCCACCTGGTCAACCTTGTTCATGTAGACAACCATGTAAGGGATGCCCACCTGACGGCCCAGCAGGATGTGCTCGCGTGTCTGTGGCATTGGGCCATCAGCGGCGTTCACAACCAGGATCGCGCCATCCATTTGCGCCGCACCGGTGATCATGTTCTTGACGTAGTCAGCGTGGCCGGGGCAGTCGACGTGCGCGTAGTGGCGGGTCTCTGTTTCATACTCAACGTGCGCGGTCGAGATCGTGATACCACGGGCCTTTTCTTCGGGCGCGCCGTCGATCTGATCATAGGCCTGGAAGTCACCAAAGTACTTCGTGATCGCCGCTGTCAGCGTCGTCTTGCCGTGGTCAACGTGGCCAATCGTACCAATGTTCACGTGCGGCTTGTTACGTTCAAACTTTTCCTTAGCCATGAGAGGCCTCCTTCGATTTTGTTGTGCGGCGGGGTTGGCCCCGCCCTACGTGGGGGTGGTAGGGCGGGGTTCACCCCGCCGCACCGCTTATGCGTATTTTGCCTGAATCTCTTCCGAGATGTTGCTTGGCACTGGATCGTAGTGGTCAAACTGCATCGTAAACTGCGCGCGACCCGAAGACATGGAGCGCAGCGTGTTGATGTAGCCAAACATATTCGCCAGAGGCACCATTGCGTCGATAGCAATAGCGTTGCCGCGTGTGTCCTGACCCTGTACCTGACCCCGACGTGATGTCAGGTCGCCGATGATACCACCGGTGTATTCGTCAGGTGTGATCACCTCAACCTTCATGATCGGCTCGAGCAGTTTCGCACCAGCTTTGCGCATGCCTTCACGCATACACATACGGGCCGCGATTTCGAACGCCATGATGGACGAGTCAACATCGTGGAACTTCCCGTCGATCAAGGCCACCTTAAAGTCGATCACAGGGAAGCCAGCCAATGGGCCGTTATCCATGACGGACAGGATGCCTTTTTCAACACCGGGAATGTATTCCTTAGGCACAGAACCACCAACGATGCGGCTCTCGAAAGAGTACCCTTCGCCGGGCTCTGTCGGTGTGATGATCATCTTCACTTCGCCGAACTGACCAGACCCACCAGACTGCTTCTTGTGGGTGTAGGTATGCTCGACCTCGTGGCCGATGGTTTCACGATAGGCTACCTGTGGCGCACCGATGTTTGCTTCGACTTTGAACTCGCGCTTCATGCGGTCAACAAGGATGTCGAGGTGCAATTCGCCCATGCCCTTCATGATGGTCTGACCGGATTCCAGATCAGTTTCCACACGGAAGGATGGATCTTCGGCAGACAGACGCTGCAAGGCGATGCCCATCTTTTCCTGGTCACCCTTTGTCTTAGGCTCAACGGCGATCTCGATCACAGGGTCGGGGAATGTCATTGTTTCCAGAACAACCGGATCAGCAACAGAACACAATGTGTCCCCTGTTGTTGTGTCCTTCAGGCCGCCCAGCGCGATGATATCACCAGCGAATGCTTCGGAGATCTCATCACGGTCGTTGGAGTGCATGATCATCATGCGGCCAACGCGCTCTTTCTTGCCTTTGGTGGAGTTCAGGAACGTGTCGCCCTTTTCCAATGTACCAGAGTAGATCCGTGTGAATGTCAGCGAGCCAACAAACGGGTCGTTCCAGATTTTAAACGCCAGCGCAGAGAACGCCATGTCATCGTCCGCACGGCGGGCAATGTCACGGACTTCGTTTTCGTCGCCGGGCTTAAAGCCCATGTAGTCAACAACGTCGAGCGGGCTTGGCAGATAGTCGACAACAGCGTTCAACAGCGGCTGAACACCCTTGTTCTTAAATGCAGAACCACCCAGAACAGGTACGAATGCCATGGACAGACACGCCTTGCGGATCAGCTTGCGCAATGTTGGCACGTCAGGCTCATTGCCTTCCAGATACGCTTCCATTGCATCGTCGTCTTGCTCAACCGCACCTTCGATCAGCTTCTCACGCCACTCGGCGGCAGTATCCTGCAAGCTGTCACGGATCGGCGCTTTGACCCAGGACGCACCAAGGTCTTCGCCCTGCCACAGCCATTCTTCCATGGTCACAAGGTCAACCAGGCCTTCTAGCTCAGTTTCCGCACCAATGGGGAATGCGATGGGCAATGCACGTGCGCCTGTACGGTCTTCGACCATTTCAACACACTTGAAGAAGTCAGCACCGATCTTGTCCATTTTGTTGACAAAGACCATGCGCGGCACCTTGTAGCGGTCAGCCTGACGCCAAACAGTTTCTGTCTGCGGCTCAACACCGGCGTTGGCGTCAAGCACACAAACCGCACCGTCAAGCACAGCCAGAGAACGCTCAACTTCGATGGTGAAATCAACGTGGCCGGGGGTGTCGATGATGTTCAGGCGGTGCTTGGGGCTGTCAGCAGTTTCACCATCTTCTGTGCGCTCCCAGAATGTGGTTGTCGCAGCAGAGGTAATGGTAATACCACGCTCTTGCTCTTGCTCCATGTGGTCCATGGTCGCCGCGCCATCATGCACTTCGCCGATGTTATGCTCTTTACCTGTGTAGTACAGGATACGCTCGGAACATGTGGTCTTACCGGCGTCAATATGCGCCATGATGCCGAAGTTACGGTAAAGTTCGAGGGGATACTCGCGTGCCATCTTGATAGCTTCCTTTTACCAGCGGTAGTGGCTGAACGCTTTGTTCGCGTCGGCCATCTTGTGGGTGTCTTCGCGCTTTTTGACGGCTGTGCCACGGCCATTGACCGCATCCATCAGCTCGCCTGCAAGGCGCTCTTCCATGGTGTTTTCGTTGCGCTTTTTCGCAGCAGCGATCAACCAGCGAATGGCCAGTGCTTCGCGGCGCTCGGGGCGCACTTCAACAGGCACCTGATATGTCGCACCACCGACGCGGCGCGAACGCACTTCGACGGCTGGCTTGATGTTATCAAGACTCTCGTGGAAGACCTCCACAGGGGATTTCTTCATTTTGTCTTCAACGCGATCAAAGGCGTTATAGACGATACGTTCTGCGACGGATTTCTTACCGTCGATCATGAGGTTGTTCATGAACTTGGTCAGAACCAGATCACCAAACTTTGCGTCTGGCAGGACTTCGCGTTTTTCAGCGGCGTGACGACGTGACATCTAATCTCTTCCTTACTTAGGACGCTTCGCGCCGTACTTCGAACGGCGTTGCTTACGGTCTTTGACACCTTGTGTATCAAGCACACCACGCAGGATGTGGTAACGCACACCTGGAAGGTCTTTGACACGGCCGCCACGGATCAGAACCACTGAGTGCTCCTGAAGGTTGTGGCTTTCACCGGGGATGTAAGAGATGACCTCAAAACCGTTTGTCAGGCGCACTTTGGCAACCTTACGCATGGCCGAGTTCGGCTTCTTCGGTGTCGTTGTATAAACGCGCGTACAGACGCCGCGTTTTTGTGGGCAGCCTTCCATATGCTGCGACTTGGACTTGGTGACTTTTGGCTGGCGCGGTTTGCGGATCAGCTGCTGAATCGTTGGCATCGTTTGATGTTCCCATCTATTCACATTTTGCGTCCGGCAAACGCGGGTTTCAAAAATGCTTTCACTTCGGAAAGCACAAAAATTCCGCAGTCGAACCCTTACCGGAGGTTCGGTGCGGTGAGCTCCAGAGGAACAAAGCTAAAGGCGCTCGGTTCTTGGCCACTACGTGGTATGATATCGGGACGACGAGGGGTGACCCTCAGCCCGGATGAGCGGCGTATAGGAGGAGTCGGAATGCCTGTCAACAGCGGCCCATCCCCCTGGCCTGACCATGACGTCACATGACCAATAACACTCGGTCGCTATCGCATATCAGTCAGTCTTTATTGCTTAGCAGATGTGGCCACGCCCATCCTGACATTCAAGGCGCATCTTTGCCGCCACCAGTCATGATGGAGATACTTCAATGGTCCGTACCGCAGCCAGCCTCATCACCCTGATCGCCATGTCCGCCTGTGGCGTCGGCGGCGGGACCGCGACACCTAACCCGCCCACCGTCAACAACGCAGATATGCGCGATGCGCTGGCCGAGGCCGCCGCCATCAGCAATGCGCCGCAGACCAGCTTCAGCAACCTGCCCACAGGCAGCGTGACCTATACGGGTCAATTGGGCGCCGACGTGCGCGGAGACGTGAATGGCAGTATTCTGGGTGATTTGAATATGAATGTTGGGTTTTCCAGCAACACGGTTCGCGGCTCGGTGGACAATATCAACGTGCTTGATGCAAACGAGATGGCGGACCAACGTCTTGGTGGCCGACTCATTCTGGATGGTGTCGAGACAGCGGGGCAGCTTGATGCCTTCGCCTCTGGCAATCTATCCGGGGTGAACAACAGCGGCACAACTGTCGACACACAGATGCTGCTGATCCTTGATGGGCAGGTGCGCGATGACTTTGGGCGCGGTGATGCAGTTTATGGTGCCGCCAGCGGTCAAGCCGAAGGCGACCTCGATTTCGACGTCGAAGGCGTGTTTTACGGCAGCCGCAACTGACCTTACCTGATCCGGTCGGGCACAACCCTGTGCCGGATTTGTAGCTTGGTTTCGCGGTAAAGTGTAAACAGCCCCGTCGCCACGACAACTGCACCACCGATTAGGGCCAGCGTATTCGGCCATTCATCAAACACCAACACGCCTAGCACCAATGCGACCAACAGGCTGGTATACCGGAAGGGCGCAACAAACCCGATCTCGCCAAACCGCATGGCACTGACCGAGGCGATATAGCCAAAGATCAGAAACGACATCGCACCGGCCAGTTGCAAGCCAGAGGTCATCGAGAATGGCTGCCACGCGACAAAGAGCGATCCGACCCCGCCAAGACCGGTCACACCGACCGCCGCGATCAAAGCGACAAACACAGAAGGCACATCACGTGACATACGCCGCACAGCAATGTCGCGGAGGGTGACACAGGCCACGGCACCCAACGCGTAAATACTGTATATGCTGAAGTCTGCGCCACCGGGCTGAATGATCAACATCACCCCAATAAACCCCACAAAAATCGCGGTCAGTCTGCGCCAGCCCAGCGCCTCGCCCAGAAACAGGGCCGCGACAAGGCTGACACTCAGCGGCAGCACTTGCAAAATCGCGCTGACATTCGCGATGGGCATATTGAACAGGGCGGTCAGAAAAAGAACGTGCCACCCAGCTCGCCCGCCGTGCGCAACAATAGAAAGCCCCAGTCGCGCAGCGGAAACCGGAACCGTAGCTGGCCCAGCATTTTGCACATGATCGCCAGAAAAACTACCGCGCCCACGCCCCGAAAGAAGATCGCCTGAAACAACGGTATCTCATCCGCCAACGCCTTCATAAAGGCGTCATTGAACGTGTAGGCGCACATCGCGCCCATCATCATCAGCGCACCGCGGATGTTATCGGATAAGACTGGCATGGCGCGGAGGTATCAGCGCCGTCCTTGCAAGGCCAGCATTAGCGCAAGACATGCACCGCACATTTGGCGTGTCGCACAACCTTGGCCGCAGTGGACCCCAGCAGGTAGTCCTGCATGCCCGGTTGGTGGCTGGCGACGATGATCAGATCAACGTCATTGTTGTCGGCATGGGCCAGGATAGTACGCGATGAATGGCCATCAATCACGATGGTCGCGGCGTTGTCGACACCTTCGACCAACGATTTCAAACCATCCAGCACATCAGCCTTCGCCGCCTCAAGGTGACCTTCCGGCAGATACTCAGTGGCATATTTGGGCAGTTTTTCCATCACATGCAGGCAAGTGATCGCGCCGCCCTCTGCGCGCAGCGCCTTGGCGATTTCCATCGCGCCTTGGGCGTTGCGGTCCGCTTCAAATGACACGGGGACGAGGATATTCTTGTACATAGGGCACTTCCTTCTTTGGTTACCCCAGTTCTATCGCAGCAAACGCGCCTACACTTTGATCTGTATCAGGATGCCAACAAAACGCCGGCAAGCCCTACCTGCGTAACTTGCGCTGCAAACCAAGCCGTGTAGTCCGGCCGACATACCAGATAAAACAGCCAATCGCGTTCATCCTGGCCTCCGACATCGGTGCGAGGCCGCGCGACATCCGCGTCATTTGCCACACATAGTACTCCACCCGTGAAACCGTATTGATCAGACCGGCAAGCCAGCTCTTGGTGTTCACGCCCAACCATCCGCGCCCAATAACAAGCCCGTCTTCTTCGATCCCGACGTTTTCACTTGCACCACTCAGCAACGCGTCTGCCGCATCAGGTTGTACACAGAAAGGGCGGGCCAAACCGATCAGGTCAATCCCGTCTTCGGTCAAAGCGCGCTCCATCGCGGATCGGCTGCGAAAACCGCCCGTGACCATGATGGGTACAGTTACCGCCTGCCGTACGACCTTGGCATACTCCAGAAAATAAGCCTCGCGGCGCTGTGTACTTTCACGCCGATCATCCTCAGTGCCGTTAACGAAACTCATCTGCTCATAGGTGCCGCCCGAAAGCTCGATCAGGTCAATCCCGTCCTGTTCGAGCCAGCGTGCCACCTGCGCGCATTCCTCCAGATCAAACCCGCCTTTCTGAAAGTCGGCCGAGTTCAGTTTGACTGCCACTGGGAAGTCCGCACCAACCGCCGCACGGGTTGCTGCGTAAACACGGCGCAGAAACCGCGCACGGTTTTCAAGCGCGCCGCCCCACTCATCTGTGCGTCGGTTCGTGATCGGCGACAGAAACTGGCTGACCAGATAGCCATGTGCGCTGTGGATCTGCACCCCATCAAAACCTGCCTTCTGCGCGATCCGGGCTGTGTTGGCGTATCGCGTAATGGCATCCTCGATATCATCGACGATCATCTCACGCGGCTTGCCAAATTGTCCCATGATCTTGAGTTTTTCGGCGGAGGGCGACAGCGGACGGGCGTTTACGACAATCGGGCATTGCCGCCCCGGGTGGCTGATCTGCATCCAGACCTGATTGCCGCCTGATTTGGCGGCCTGCGCCCAGCCGCGCAATTCGTCCAACGCGCTTTCATCCTCGACCACCACATTGCCGGGCCGTTCCAGATAGCGTCGGTCGACCATCACATTTCCGGTCATCTGCAATGCGAGCCCGCCCTCAGACCAGCGCTGGTACAGTTTTTGGTGCCCTGGCGTGGGACAGTCCTTGCGATCAGCCAAGGCCTCGGTCATTGCGCTGCGCACGATCCGGTTTTTCAAACGCGCACCGCAGGGCAAGGTCAGGGGTTGTGAGAGTGCCGTCATCATCGTTACCTTCGCGGCCAAACAAGCATGCCACACAACATGGTGTCGAAGGGCGCGGAAAGTAAAGCGCCGGGCATGGATCACCCAGGCCCGACTCCATGATCTCTAGTGCTGCTCGGGCACCAAAATCTCACGTTTGCCAACATGGTTTGCTGCGCTCACCACACCCTCATCCTCCATCTGTTCCACCAGACGCGCGGCCTTGTTATAGCCAATGGCCAATTTGCGCTGGATGTAAGAGGTGGAACACTTGCGGTCCTTGATCACAATCGCCACGGCGGTGTCATAAAGCGCATTCTCGCTGTCGGACCCATCGCCCAGACCCAGCACCAGATCAATACTGCTTTCCTGATCATCAGACGGCCCTTCAACCACACCTGACATATACTCCGGTGGTCCAAAGCCTTTGAGGTGATTGACGATCTCTTCGACTTCCTCATCGCTCACAAACGGGCCATGCACACGGGTAATCTTGGACCCACCAGCCATATAAAGCATGTCACCCATGCCCAACAGCTGCTCGGCCCCCATCTCACCAAGAATTGTGCGGCTGTCGATCTTCGACGTGACCTGGAAAGAAATCCGCGTCGGGAAGTTTGCCTTGATTGTGCCGGTAATCACGTCAACCGATGGGCGCTGCGTCGCCATGATCAGGTGAATACCCGAGGCACGCGCCATCTGCGCCAAACGCTGAATGCAGGCTTCAATCTCTTTCCCCGCAACCATCATCAGGTCAGCCATCTCATCCACGATGACGACGATGTAAGGCAGGATTTCCGGCTGGAATTCCTCGGTCTCAAAGATCGGATCGCCGGTTTCGTCATCAAACCCGGTCTGCACGGTCCGGCTGAACATCTCATTCTTGGCCAGTGCATCCTTCACCCGACCATTGAAGCCATCGATGTTGCGCACGCCCATCTTGGACATCTTGCGATAGCGTTCTTCCATCTCGCCCACGACCCATTTCAGGGCGACAACAGCCTTTTTGGGATCGGTCACAACAGGCGAGAGCAGATGTGGAATCCCGTCATAGACGCTCAGTTCCAACATCTTGGGGTCGATCATGATCATCCGGCATTCTTCCGGTGTCAGCTTATAAAGCAACGACAGGATCATCGTGTTAATCGCCACGGACTTACCCGAGCCCGTCGTACCCGCGATCAGCAGGTGAGGCATCTTGGCAAGGTTGGCCACGATAGGATCGCCGCCGATATCCTTGCCCAGCGCCAAAGGCAGCTTTTGATTGCCGTCACCGAAATCGCGGTGCGAGAGGATTTCACGCAGAACCACCTTTTCGCGGTTTTCATTCGGCAATTCGATCCCGATGACCGATCGGCCAGGCACAGTGGAAACACGCGCAGACAGGGCCGACATGGAACGGGCGATGTCGTCAGACAGGCCAATGACGCGGCTGGCTTTCAAACCGGGCGCAGGTTCCAACTCATACATTGTAACCACAGGACCCGGACGAACAGAAACGATCTCACCCTTCACGCCATAGTCATCCAGCACGCTTTCCAGCATACGGGCGTTTTCTTCCAAAGCCTCGTCACTCAGATGATGCCGTTGAATTTCAATCGGATTGGTCAAAAGGCCCAACGGCGGATGCTCGTAAGAAGCATATTTATCATCAAACTTCAGCGCAGGCTGCGCCTCGGCCCTGGCTTGGCGAGACGGAGCGGGCGCACGCTTGGGTGGGTGCTGCACGACGCTACGCTGTTCTGGCGCAGGGGCCATGACCGGGGGTGTGGGCACATGCGCCTCGGGAATTGGCATATGCGGTTCGGCCATGCGGGGGCTTCTTCGATCCCCTCAACCAACGGCTCATCGTCACCCATTGGTTCAAACACCAATGGTGCAGGACCACGGCCCGCCGTTAATGAGGGCTCAATCCGCACGCCGGTGGGGGACGGCGGCACAGCGCGGCTCTTGATCGCATCAGCGATACGCGCGCTGACGCGGTCAGGATTGCCAGCCTCGAGTACATCCTGCCGGACGGCATCTGGTGTCACCAATTCGGGCTCGGGCATGGTATCATTGCGCTTGAGCAAGCCAGACAAAAAACCGCCCTGCGGTTCGGGGGTTGTTGCGCGGGCTGGCGCAGACAGCGGCGGCGCCATGCGGCATCTTGGGCGCGGTCAAAGGCGGCTCGCTTGTTGGCACGACGGGGTTTGCACGCACAACAGCGGCCGCACGGGTGCGGACGTCATCCTTCAGTGGCGGCACGGTAAACGCGTCTTCCATTGTGGGTTCTTCGGCGCGCGCCGCGCGGGCCTCATGCATCTGCTCGCGGCGGGCTTGAACGGTGCTGCTCATCCCTTGCGCCGCCTGGGCTGAAAGGGCTGCACCCTTACCCAACACACGTAACAACGTGGCATATAGCAACACGGTTCCCAGCAGAACGAAACGGCCCGCTACCTTCATCTCAGACTTCGTGAAGCCCAGCACAAAGGCCATTAGCGCCAACAACGCAACGCCTGTCAGGAACGACAAAAGCTTGACGCCAAAGATCGCGCCCACAGGCACAATCGTCAAAATGACACCCAAAACGGTATCGCCAAACAAACCACCAAGACCAAAGTTCGCAGGCCAATCAATGCCCGGCGTCAAAGTCGCGGCATGCACGGATGCCAGGATCACGGCCACAGGCGCAAAGATCAGACGGCCAATCGCGCGCTCTTGCCCGTGGTGCATCACAAAACGAACACCCCACATGATCAGCACCAAGGGTACGACCCAAACCCCAAGACCGATCACCATCATCAAAGGCGCCGCAGTCGAGGCACCAAAGTGGCCCAGCCAGTTCTGCACGGGGGCATCGGTCGCAGAAATCCAGCTTGGATCGCTAGGGGAATAGCTGCCAACCATCGCAGCAATCAGCAGACCGACAAAGATCAGACCAAGACCCACAAGTTCTTTGGTGCGTTTCTCAATCGCTGCCTGCGTTGTGCTGTCCAGAAGCGGATCGCGCCGCCGGGATTGGTAAGATGCCATACGCTCGTTCCTCAATCGTACAAACAGTCGCGGATCAGGGTCAGACCGCGCTGCATTTCTTGTGTTGGGGCCACCATGGCGACCCGAATGTAATTCTTGCCGGGGTTTGTCCCGTTTGCTTCCTGAGACAGATAGGCCCCGGGTAGGGTGCGTACGCCTGTCTCCTGCCAAAGCTTTACTGCCGCTGTTTCGCCGTCACCTGTCGGCAGCCACAAAAAGAACCCTGCCTGTGGGGAGTGGTAGCCGGGCACGTGACCCAGAATATCATCGGCAATCTCGTACTTGCGATGATAGAGGGCGCGGTTTTCAACCACATGCGCCTCATCATTCCACACCGCAGTGGCGACGGCCTGCAAAGGCTCTGGCAAAGGCGCCCCGGCAAAGGCGCGCAGGCTACGCAAACGGGCGATAGATTCTGGACCGCCTGCGCAAAAGCCAGAACGCAGACCTGACAGGTTCGACCGTTTTGACAGCGAATGAAAGATCAAAACCCGTTCAGGATGTGCGCCCATCTCTTTGGCGATCTGCAACGCGCCGGGGGCGGCGTTTCACGGTAGATCTCCGAATAGCACTCATCTGCAAAGATAATGAAATCATGTTTTTCGGCCAAGGCGATCAGGTTGCGCCAATAGTCCGCATTCGCCACAGCGCCTTGCGGGTTGGCAGGCGAACAGATGTAGGCGATCGCTGTGCGGTCCAGCACATCTACAGGCAGTGCTTGGAAATCCGGCAAATGGCCGGTTTCGACGGTCGCAGGCACATAGACCGGCTCCGCCCCCACGGATCGGGCTGCAACCGCATAGACCTGATAAAACGGATTGGGCGTCAAGATGACCGGCTGGCCATTCTTCTCTTCCCGGCACAGGGCCATGGCGGCGTTATAAAGCCCCTCACGGGTGCCGTTCAGCGCCAAAATCTGATCGTTTGGCACGTCGATGTCATAGCGACGCTTGAGGAAACCACCAATGGCATCAAGCAAAGCAGATGTTCCATAGTTCTCAGGATACTTGCCAAAACCCGCCAGATTGGCTGCAAGTATGTCGCCCACAAAGGCAGGAAACGCATGGCGCGGTTCGCCAATCGTCATGTTTATGGTTTCGGACGCCTTTGTCGGCACGTCAAGAAGCGCACGCAAGCGTGGCCAAGTCGCTGCCGGAAGGTCCGAAAACCGCTCGGGAAATACCATATCTGCCTCAATACACCGGATCATTTGCGCCCGGCTTTTTCGCAAACTAGCGCGGCGGCGGCGGGTCTGTCCAGAAGAAGGGGTGAGTCCTGGGGTTTTTGTGGCTTTTTGGTCAGTTAGCAATTTGGGTTGCGACATCTATCATGGCCTGCAATCATTCATCATAAGAAGAGGAACACATTCAATTGCAGGCAATCGCAAATAACGCTCATGATATGATTTCGAATATGTCGCCAGAGGTTCAGCCCGGTGAGTTTGCCTTCATCTCGACGCAAGACAAGGATTTGATTGCCAAGCTGCTGCCTGAGGCAATCGGTACGTTCCAAGAAGCAGAAGGCCTTTCATTGCTCGTACCCTTAGATCTTGCCGGAGAGGCACCCCTATCGATGAAATGCATCACGCTGCGTGTCTATTCCTCACTTGAAGGTGTAGGACTAACCGCAGCGGTATCGTCCGCATTGGGTGAACACCACATTCCTTGCAATATGGTTGCCGCTTACAACCACGACCACGTATTCATACCTGCGGACAAATGCGATCAGGCAATGGCGATTCTCAAGGCATTACAACGACGAGCCGCAAACACTGCCTAGGTGAGCGCCCGCTCCGCCGCAGCCGCCACCCTCAACAGCGCCTCCTCATTCCCGTTCTGCCCATTCAGCATAAACCCGCATGACGGCACCCCTGTCGGCAATGTCACCGAACACACATCCATCAGGTTCGCGACCCGCGTGTTGCGTAGGGCCAGCAGGTTCTCGGCTTTGTAATAGTCATCATTATTCAACAGCCGTTCCGCATTCGGCGGCAGGATCGGGGCGGTGGGCATGATGACCGCGTCAAACGCTGCCGTCGCAGCGTGGTACTGCTTGCGGATGTCGCGCAGCATGTTCCAGCCTGCGCAATAGTCAGCCCCGCCGACCGTTTTGCCGCCGCGCACCCGTTCTAGAATCTGCGGGAACATCTTTTCAGGATGCGCCTCGACCAATTCCCGCCACCAGCCATAGCTGTCGGCGGCATAAAGGTTGCCTGCCTGCGCGAAAGCATCAAAGAGCTGTGCAAAATACCGATGCTCGATCTGCGCGCCCGCCGCTTTAAGACGCGCCACGGCCCCTTCAAACGCTGCGCGGGGGCGTCACGGACATCGTCGGGGGCGATGGTGTCGAGGATCATGAAGCGGACGCCTTCCAACGCGTTCCCAGTCAGGTCAGCTGGTTTGTTCCCCTCCAACGCGGCCAACAGCAGATTGGCATCCTCAACCGACCGACACAGCGGACCGACCGTATCAAAGGTCAAACACAGCGGCACAACCCCTTCCAAAGACAACCGCCCATGCGTTGTCTTCAACCCCACCAGATCATTCCATGCCGACGGTATACGCACAGACCCGCCGGTATCGGAGCCAATCCCAGCGGCTGCTAAGCCAAAAGCAACCGAGGCCCCGGCGCCAGACGATGACCCGCCCGGCACGGCATCGCAATCATTCACGCAAGGGGGTGTGGCGGTAATCGGGTTCAGCCCCAGCCCTGAAAACGCGATCTCGGACATATGCGTTTTGCCGAGGCAGACGAGGCCAGCCGCCGTTGCAGCTTTCAAGACCGCTGCATCCTCATCCGGCACACGGCCTTCCATGAGCGCGGTCCCCGCCTCGGTCCCGACACCAGCAGTATCGAACAGATCTTTCCAAGACACCGGCACACCGTCCAGCACACTACGGCGCAGGCCCGATTTCGCCCGCTCAGACGCCGCCCGCGCCTCGGCCCGCGCGCGGTCGTGCGTCACCCGCGCATAAATCCGGTCGCGGAATTCATGGGCGTCGATGGCCTCCAGATACACCTCTGTCAGCGCCACCGGATCAATCTCGCCTGCCCCAATCGCACGACCCAAATCGGCCGCCGTCATCCATCGCCAGTCTTGCATGTCGTTCTCCTGTTCAGCGCGACGGTAGCGGCCATCCGGCGCATGGACAATCCCGCCTGGCTGCGCATATTGCACTGTATGGATACTGACCTGATTATCGTCGGCGGCGGGCTCAACGGACCGGCCTTGGCACTGGCCGCAGCGCAGGCTGGTTTTACGGTGACCATTGTCGACAGTCTGCCACTTGACACTCGCAAGCGCATCGACTTCGACGGGCGGAGTTATGCACTTGCGCATGCCTCCATGCGCCTGCTGCGCGGGATCGGGGTTTGGTCAACGATCAGTAACAAAGCCCAGCCGATGCTGGAGATCAAAGTGACTGACGGGCGCGCGGGTGAAGGACCGTCACCTTGGATGATGCATTTCGATCATGCGGAAATCGAAGAAGGCCCGATGGGTTTCATGGTCGAAGACCGGCACCTGCGGCGGGCCTTCCTTGATGCGATGGCGCAGGATGATCGGGTCACGCAACTTTCAGAAGAAACCGTTGTGGCGCAGTCGGTCCATAGCGCTGGCGCAACCGTGACGTTGGCATCGGACAAAAAAATCACCGGCAGGCTTTTGATTGGATCGGACGGGCGTAAAAGCGGCACCGCTGAACGGGCCGGGATCAAGCGCACCGGATGGGGCTATGGCCAGACCGCTGTTGTTTGCGCAGTAAAGCATGAAAAGCCTCATGGCGGCATCGCGCATCAGTTCTTTATGCCAAATGGCCCATTGGCCATTCTACCGCTCACCAAAGACCGAAGTTCGATTGTCTGGAGTGAGACAGATGCAAACGCAGCGGCATTGATGGCGATGGACGACAATGACTTTCTGAACGCCCTGCGTCCGGCATTTGGCAGTTTCCTGGGACAGATCAGCCTGACAGGTGCGCGGTTCAGCTATCCTTTGGGATTGACGCTGGCGAACAGTTTCGTCGCCGAAAAGACCGCTTTGATCGGCGACGCCGCACATGGGATGCACCCGATTGCAGGGCAGGGGCTGAATGCTGGGCTGCGTGATGTGGCGGCCTTGGCAGAGGTGCTGGAAACCGCCCGCAGCCGTGGCGAAGACATTGGCGGCGCGCAGACGCTCGCGCGCTATCAACAATGGCGGCGGTTCGACACGGCAACGCTGGCTTTGGCAACCGATACATTCAACAGGCTTTTCTCAAACGACAATCCGCTGTTGCGCGCCGCGCGGGACATCGGCATGGGGATGGTGAATGCGGCACCCGGCATCCGCCGTAGCTTTATTCGCGAAGCTGCTGGTCTAACCGGTGATCTGCCGCGCCTGATGCGCGGCTGAACAACAGGTCGTTCTGTTAACAGTCTGCCTCTCGAATCAGCTACGGTGATCCGGCTCGCCTTTTAATTGTGCAACCGTCTTCGGTCCCATTCTGATGCGAAGGCTTCCCGAACGCGTTCAACACCCAAGCTGACGCAAGGTCGTCACGCCGCGATACAATACAGAACGCAGTCACAGCCAAACAGCATCAAAGCACTGTTGATTAAGGCAAAAATGCGGAGTTTAGCTCTGACATTAACAACGTCAGCGCTAACATTTGTCATTTATTTTACAGAAAAATATAGTATCTTCAGTTATTTGCGTACCAACTACCCGGTATGCAATAGAATACATTTACGAATTGATGCGATGCCGGGGGGCGCGTTACCAAAGACGCCCTCCGTCGCATTCGCAAGGAGGAGCGATTATGAACACCGACACCGTCATGCCACCACAGAGTCAAGCTTTCGCGTCTGATCGGATGCCACACGTCACCGCACAGCAGTATCAGTCGCTCTATCAAGCGTCGGTGAACGACCCTGACACATTCTGGGCAGAGCAAGGCAAGCGCCTTGATTGGATCAAACCTTTCACCAAGGTCCAGAACGTCGATTTCACCCTTGGTAGCGTGTCCATCAAATGGTTCGAAGATGGTGTTCTGAATGTCTCTGCCAACTGCATCGACCGTCACTTAGAGACGCGCGGCGATCAGACAGCCATTATCTGGGAACCGGATGATCCGACCGACAAGGCGCTCCACATTACCTACAAAGATTTGCACCGCAGCGTTTGCAAGATGGCTAACATTCTTGAAACGCTGGGCGTGCGCAAAGGCGACCGGGTCGTGATTTACCTCCCCATGATCCCGGAAGCCGCCTATGCAATGCTTGCCTGCGCGCGGATTGGCGCGATCCACTCCATCGTTTTTGCGGGCTTCTCCCCCGATGCGCTCGGCGCGCGGATCAACGGCTGTGATGCAAAAGTTGTGATCACCGCAGACGAGGCCCCACGTGGCGGGCGCAAGACGGCGTTGAAGTCCAACACCGATGCGGCCCTGCTGCACTGTGATGACCGGGTCAAATGTCTGGTGGTCAAGCGCACCGGCGGCCAGACCACATGGACCGACCGGGACTATGACTACAACGAAATGGCGCTAGAGGCGGACGACTATTGCGCGCCCGCAGAGATGAATGCCGAAGATCCGCTGTTCATCCTCTACACCTCGGGCTCAACCGGCCAGCCCAAGGGCGTGGTCCATACATCCGGTGGCTATCTGACCTATGCCGCCATGACGCATGAGATGGTCTTCGATTACCACGATGGTGATGTGTTCTGGTGTACGGCGGATGTCGGCTGGGTCACGGGCCACAGCTATATCGTCTATGGCCCGTTGGCGAATGGCGCGACCACAATCATGTTTGAAGGTGTTCCGACCTACCCCGATGCGGGTCGGTTCTGGGCTGTGTGTGAAAAGTACAAAGTTAACCAGTTCTACACAGCCCCCACAGCCATCCGCGCCCTGATGGCCGCTGGCAACGGTCCCGTTGAATCCCATGACCTCTCCCATCTGCGGGTTCTCGGGACCGTTGGCGAGCCGATCAATCCCGAAGCGTGGAACTGGTACAATGACATCGTTGGCAAGGGGAACTGCCCCATCGTTGACACATGGTGGCAGACCGAGACAGGTGGTCACTTGCTAACACCCCTGCCCGGCGCGACCGAGCTGAAACCCGGCTCAGCCCAGCAGCCATTCTTCGGGATCGTGCCCAAGGTGCTCGACCCGCAATCCGGCGAAGAGATCACCACCACCGAAGCCGAAGGCGTTCTGGTGCTGGCCAGCAGTTGGCCGGGCCAGATGCGCACCGTATGGGGCGATCACGAACGGTTCGAGAAAACCTATTTCAGCGACTACAAAGGCTACTACTTCACCGGTGACGGCTGCAAACGCGATGCCGATGGCGACTATTGGATCACCGGTCGCGTTGACGATGTGATCAACGTCTCGGGCCACCGTATGGGCACCGCAGAGGTCGAAAGCGCCCTGGTTGCGCATGCCAAGGTGGCCGAGGCTGCCGTTGTCGGCTACCCCCACGATATCAAGGGCCAAGGCATCTACGCCTACGTCACGCTGATGAATGGGGAAGAACCATCACCGGAACTGCGCAAGGAACTGGAAACCTGGGTTCGCACCGAGATCGGCCCGATTGCCAAGCCGGACCTGATCCAATGGGCGCCGGGCCTACCGAAAACACGCTCTGGCAAGATCATGCGTCGCATTCTGCGCAAGATCGCCGAGGATGATTTCGGGTCACTGGGCGATACGTCCACGCTGGCCGAACCTGCCGTCGTCGATGATTTGATCGAGAACCGCATGAACCAGAAGGACGCGTAATGGACGGCTCTCGCTCACCACAAACGCCCCCTGTCCTGATCTTGCTCGGGCCCCCGGGCGCGGGCAAGGGCACGCAAGCGCGGATGCTGGAAGAACGCTTTGGTCTGGTCCAGCTCTCTACCGGCGATCTGTTGCGCGCAGCGGTCGCTTCGGGTTCAGAGGCAGGCAAGGCGGCAAAAGCGGTGATGGAGGCCGGTGGCCTCGTCAGCGACGACATCGTCATCGCCATTTTGCGCGACCGGCTTGCCGCACCCGATTGCGCCAAGGGCGTGATCCTTGATGGCTTCCCACGTACTACCACGCAGGCCGAAGCGCTGGATCAAATGTTAGCCGAAACCGGGCAACAGATTGATGCGGCTGTGCTGCTGGAAGTAGACGATGTGAAAATGGTCGTCCGCATTGCGGGTCGCTTTACCTGTGGCGCATGTGGCGAAGGATACCACGACACATTCAAGGCACCAAAGGTCGCCGACACATGCGACAACTGCGGCGCTCAGCAAATGACGCGCCGAGCGGATGACAACGCGGCAACCGTGATGTCACGCCTTGATGCATATCATGAACAAACCAGCCCTCTGGTTGCATACTACACCGACAAAGGCGCACTGCGTCGTGTGGATGCAATGGGAGAGATCGCAGAAATTCAGAACGCCATCGCGGCGCTTACAGAAAGCGTCATGCGTTAAGAAACCGCGTTCGGGCGATACCGTCCGGACACTGAATAGCCAAAAAATCAGGAGGAGCGCCACATGGCGGAACAATCAACACAAATAAAAGCAGCCGAGGATGGGGTAGAAGCTATTGGAAAGCCAATATCCGCATCATTCTCGCCAGCCTTGTCATCTGGGCACTTGTGTCCTTTGGCTTTGGCATTCTGCTGCGCCCAATGCTGTCCGGCATCGCTGTGGGTGGCACTGACCTTGGGTTCTGGTTCGCCCAGCAAGGTTCAATTCTTGTCTTTCTCGCGCTGATCTTTTTCTACGCCTGGCGGATGAACAAACTCGACCGTGAATACGGCGTAGAGGAGGACTGATCTGATGGAACAGTTTACCATTAACCTGCTGTTCGTCGGCGCGTCATTTGCGCTGTACATCGGCATCGCGATTTGGGCCCGTGCAGGTTCCACATCAGAATTTTATGCTGCTGGCCGGGGTGTGCACCCTGTCACTAACGGTATGGCCACAGCGGCGGACTGGATGTCTGCGGCATCTTTCATCTCGATGGCAGGTCTGATCGCCTTTACCGGCTATGACAACTCGACCTTCCTGATGGGTTGGACGGGCGGTTATGTGCTTCTTGCACTGCTGCTGGCACCTTACCTGCGCAAGTTCGGCAAGTTCACTGTGTCTGAGTTCATCGGTGATCGCTTTTATTCCCCAACGGCCCGCATGGTGGCTGTGATTTGTCTTATCGTTGCGTCCACGACGTATGTGATTGGTCAGATGACAGGCGTCGGTGTGGCTTTTGGCCGCTTCCTGGAAATCTCGAACACTGCCGGTCTGTTGATCGGTGCTTGTGTCGTATTTGCTTACGCGGTGTTTGGCGGCATGAAGGGCGTTACCTATACACAGGTCGCACAGTATTGCGTGTTGATCACGGCCTACACGATTCCGGCGATCTTCATCTCACTGCAACTGACAGGTACGCCAATTCCGGCACTTGGCCTGTTTTCGGAAGTGAGCGCATCAGGCGGCGAAAGCAGCGTTTACCTGCTGACCAAGCTTGACCAGATCGTCACCGACCTTGGGTTTGCCAGCTATACCGAAGCGCACAAAGACAACCTCAATATGGTTCTCTTCACGCTGTCGCTGATGATCGGTACGGCGGGTCTGCCACACGTCATCATGCGCTTCTTCACTGTGCCAAAGGTATCTGACGCGCGGTGGTCTGCGGGTTGGACGCTGGTGTTCATCGCACTCTTGTACCTCACAGCCCCGGCTGTTGGTGCAATGGCGCGCCTGAACATCACCGAACTGATGTGGCCAAATGGCACCTCAGGTGAGCCTGTGTCGGTGCAAACCATCGAGACCGCACCAGAATACGACTGGATGCTGACATGGCAGAAAACCGGTCTTCTTGATTGGGAAGACAAGAACGGCGATGGCCTGATCCAATACTACAATGACAAGTCCGATGCGATGGCCGAAACAGCCGCTGCAAATGGCTGGGAAGGTAACGAGTTGACCAACTTCAACCGTGACATCCTGGTGCTGGCCAACCCAGAGATTGCCAACCTGCCTGGTTGGGTGATTGGTCTGGTGGCTGCAGGTGGTCTGGCTGCAGCGCTGTCTACGGCTGCGGGTCTGCTGCTGGCGATTTCATCTGCGGTCAGCCACGACCTGTTGAAAGGTCAGTTGACACCAAACATGTCTGAAAAGGCAGAACTGATGTCAGCCCGTATCGCCATGGCCGTTGCCATTGGTGTGGCCACGATCCTTGGATTGAACCCACCGGGCTTTGCTGCACAAACCGTGGCTTTGGCCTTTGGTCTGGCAGCGGCGTCGATCTTTCCTGCCTTGATGATGGGTATCTTCTCGAAGCGGGTGAACAACGTCGGCGCGGTGGCGGGCATGCTGTCAGGTCTGATCTTTACCCTGATCTACATCTTCCTGCACAAAGGCTGGTTGTTCATCGCGGGGACGAATTCTTTCCCGGATACGGTTGATGGTTCTCTCTTCGGAATCCAGTCCACTGCGATCGGTGCAATCGGTGCTTTGATCAACTTCGGTGTCGCCTATGGTGTCTCAATGATGACCAAGGACACACCGCAAGAGATCAAGGATCTGGTCGAAAGCGTCCGCATTCCTGCGGGTGTTAAGCAGTGCCGTTGATCACTAAAACAAACGGGCCAGCAGCCTTCGGTTGCTGGCCCACCCCATATTGATGCGTTACCGCGAGGCATCCGCATGACCGACACCACACTTTCGTTCCTTAAGCAACTGCACCCTTACGACGCCCTGCCGGACCGGGCGTTTCATGCGTTGTGGAAAGAAGTGATGTTTCGGACCTACCCCGCCGGGACCAAGGTCTATGATCTGGGGGAAGAACTGGACGGACTTTACATCATCGAAAGTGGTCAAGTCACAGTCCGTGATGAGAACAACAACCTGATTTCGCAGCTTCACCGTGAAAACTCTTTTGGCGAACGTGGCCTGATCAAAGGCGGCAGCGCCGTCACCTCGGCCTATGCCCAAGAGGCGTCGCGCCTGATCTGTATCCCACCAACGGTGTTTCATAAACTCCGTGCAGACCATGAACCTTTCCGCCGTTTCTTTGACCGGACGCGCGGCGCAGAAACGCACGATGCCCTGAGCCAGTTTGACCTCGCGCGCGCGCAGGTTGCCGCATTGATGGTACCAAACCCTGCGACCTGTGCGCCAACGGCAACGATTCAGGCGGCTGCACAAATGATGCAGGCTGATGGTATCTCCTGCCTTTGCGTGGTGGCCAGAAAGAAGCTGGTTGGCATCCTGACGGTCCGTGACCTTGCTGGCAAAGCACTGGCGGAAGGGCTGGCGCATGACACACCCGTTCGTGACATTATGACGCCGGATCCGTATGTCCTGTCCGCTTCGGCCATCGGTTCAGACGTGTTGCATATGATGATGGAGTACAGGCTGGGCCACCTGCCCATTGTTGAGGCGGGAAAACTGGTTGGCATCGTCACACAAACCGACCTGACTCGCTTTCAGGCCTCAAACACGGCTGATTTCGTGTCGGAGGCCGCACGTGCCGAAACCAATGAAGACCTGTCAGCGGTCACCAAACGCATCCCCAATCTGCTGGTGCAATTGGTCGCTGCTTAGCAATCGACATGATGTCGTCACCCGTATGATCACCGATATCGCGGATGTGGTGACCCGGCGTTTACTGACCATGGCCGAAGAGAAATACGGGCCCCCACCCGCCCGCTATGTCTGGCTGGCCTGTGGCAGCCAAGGGCGGCAGGAACAAACCGGCGTGTCCGATCAGGACAATTGCCTGATCTTTGAGGACGACCTAAGCGAAAATGACCTCGCCTATTTCGAACCCTTCGCGCAATTTGTCAGCGATGGGTTGGATGCCTGTGGATACATCTATTGCCCCGGCAATATGATGGCGACGAACCCGCGCTGGCGGCAACCTGTTTCGGTCTGGCATGAGTACTTCCAACATTGGATCAAAAGCCCGGGCAAAGAGGCGCAGATGCTGGCTTCTGTCATGTTCGATCTGCGGCCCATCGGCGGTGACTTTAACCTGTTCGACGGGTTGCAGGCCGAAACACTGAAAGCGGCCGCGGCCAATTCGATCTTCACCGCCCATATGGCGACGAATGCGCTGACCCATGCCACCCCGCTGGGGATGCTCAGGGGGTTGGCCACCATCCGATCGGGTGAAAACCGCAATACAGTCGATATGAAACTCAGCGGCGTCGTTCCGGTTGTCGATCTTGGCCGCATGTACACGTTGCAAGGCCAACTCGAGCCGGTGAATACCCGCGCGCGTCTGCAAGCGGCTATCGGAGACGAGGTGGTCAGCGAAAGTGGCGGGCGTGATTTGCTGGACGCCTACGATCTGGTTGCGCAAACGCGGCTTGAGCATCAGGCCCGCCAGATTAAACAAGGCAAAGCGCCGGACAACTTTCTGCCGCCCGCGGACCTGTCCGCCTTCGAACGCAGCCACTTGCGCGATGCGTTCGTGGTGATCAAAACAATGCAATCTGCCTTGATGCAGGGACGCGGCGTTTTGGGCTAACATGAACAACAGGGAGGAGACCTGATGTTTTTCGAACTGATCGGCACGATTGTGGTAAGCGTTGCCGCTGCGCTGTTGGTGTGGGCGATCAACAAAGCACTGAAAGGACGGTTGCCGAAATGGCTAATCCCAGCCTCTGCCGGTGCTGCGATGCTGGCCGCGACCATATCCAGCGAATACGGCTGGTATGACCGTACCGTAGCGACGATGCCGCAGGGGATGGTTGTCGCACAGACAATCGAAGAAACCGCCTTCTACCGCCCATGGACCTACGCAGCACCCTTTATTTCCCGCTATGTCGCGGTGGATCAGGTGAGCACGCGCACCCACCCCAACCACCCGGACCAACGCATCGTCGATCTGGTGTTCTACGGGCGCTGGACCCGGACGGCCAAGGTGCCGATGCTGTTTGATTGCGCCGAAAATCGCCGCGCCGATGTCGTTGATGGGATCACCTTTGGCGATGACGGTGCTGTGACGAATGCACAATGGTTCCTGCTTGAACCCGCCGACCCATTGCTCAGAACCGCCTGCGCGGAGGTGTAACGTGACCCACCTCAGCCTGCGTCTGCGCGTCTTCCTTTTCTTCAGCCTGATCGGGATTGGGGGGATCATAGTGGTTCTGGGGGCGCTGATCCTGGGCTACCGACAACTCGGCATGACCGAGGCGTTTTCGGCCTTTGCGACTGTTGCCATCACAGCAGGTTTCGGCGTTCTGGCTTTGGCGACCTTTGTTTGGCGACTGTTTGACGAAAACATCAGCAAACCCATCGAAGCGCTGGCCGCACAAATCCGCGTGCGCGCTGAGGCGGGGATCGACACGGCCTTGGATGAAAGATCTGCCAAGTACCTTGGTGATCTCGGGCCCGCCGCCACTGCGATCAGCGACAAACTGGGCCGGGCATCACAGGCGACTGCCGAAACGGTCGCCCAGAAAACCACCCGTCTGGAACGCCAGCGCGCGCAGCTTTTGCGCATTTTGTCCGATATCCCTGTCGCCGTAATCGTCGCGACACCCGACGATCAGATCGTGCTATATGATGGGCAGGCTGCCGATCTGATGGAATGCGAAGCACCGGCTAGGCTGAACGCATCCGTCTGCGATTATCTGGACGCGGACACATTGCACGAAACGCTTGCCCGGATGCAGGAAGACAAGGTGATGCGTCGCCCGATCACGATCAAAGGGAAATCGGGCGCTGTGTATTCTGGTCACATCCGTGTCTTTGAAGATGACAGCGGATATATGGTGATGCTGGAACCACTGGACCCTGATGCGGCCCGGCCTTTGGTCTATGACTTTGACCTGTTCGACCAAACACCCGCAAAAGACATCAATGAAACACCCTTGCGCGACCTGACGTTTGTTGTGTTCGACAGCGAAACCACCGGGCTTGATCCACAAAAGGACGATGTTGTTCAGCTGGGTGCGGTGCGGATTGTCAACGGGCGCATCATCGGGTCCGAGACCTTTGATGCGCTTGTCAATCCGGGAAGGCCCATTCCCGCACAATCAACCAAGGTGCACGGGATCAATGATGATATGGTCGCCGATGCCCCCGATTTTGGGCAGGTCCGCGAAACCTTTCAACGCTTTGTCGCGGATGCTGTCCTTGTGGCACATAACGCGCCATTCGACATGGCGTTTCTCAATCGCAACGACCACGCGTTTCAGAATGCTGTGATGGACACGGTCCATTTGTCGGCCATCGTGTTTGGCGGATCGGCGGTGCATACACTCGATGCGCTTTGCGACAGGCTTGACGTCAACATTCCCGCAGAACTGCGCCATACCGCCCTAGGCGATGCGATGGCAACGGCTGAGGCATTTGCAGCTCTGCTGCCCATACTGGAAGCGCGGGGTTTTCAGACCTTTGCCGACGTGCGGAAAGAAGCGACTAAGCACCGGCGCATCCTTGAGGTGCATGAATAGATCGGGTGAGGTTTCACTCCAGCCCGCGGGCTTCATCCATCAGCATCACCGGGATGCCATTGCGGATCGGAAATGCGACGTTCGCTGCCTTGCTGACAAGCTCATTCTTCTCGACGTCATAGGTCAACGTAGCCTGCGTCATGGGGCAGACCAGCGCTTCGAGCATTTTTGGGTCAAACGCTGTTTCGCTCATTGCATCACCTCTTCACCTGATCCGCCCCGCAAAGCGAATTCGATCAAAGTCATGAGTGTTTCGCGGCGCGTGGTCAAGGAGGGTGCCTCGAGTAGAGCTTGTTTATCCTCAGGCTCGAACGGGCACAGCATGGACAGCGAATTGATTAATAGCTCATCTTCCGCCTCGCCCAGACTTTCCCAATCAGTCGACAGCCCCTGATCAACCAGATAGCGGCCCAGCGCCGCCATGAATTTTTCCCGGTCAAAGCTGGTGTCTTTCTCGGTTGGTCCAAGATCTCGGTCAAAACCCTGCCAGCTGACATTGCAACGGCGATACGCGGTGAACCCTTCGACCTCCTCAGTAATGCGAAACCGGGATGCTCCGGAGAGGGTGATCATGTATCGCCCATCTTCCGTTTCGGAAAAGGCTGTCACTTTGCCCGCACAGCCGATCGCATGCAGTTTCCCACTGCCGCCCGGCGTATCATATGGTTGCACCATACCAACCAGCCGCGACGAGGTTTTCAGCACGTCGTCCAGCATCGCCAGATAACGCGGTTCAAACAAATGCAGCGGCAGGCGAGATCGCGGCAAAAGCAGCGCACCGGGCAAGGGGAACACCGGGATCGTGTCGGGCAGGTCGGTCTTTGATATCATGCAAGCAAAGGTAGGCCGAACCTTTGATCAGGCAAATATCATCGAAGAGAGCTTGCGCCGCCCATTCAGAACAATCGGATCTTTCGCTTCGTGCGCGTCGAAAATTGTAAACAGCTGCGTCTTGGCTGCCCCGTCATTCCATTCACGGTCACGACGGAAAAGTTCAAGCAGCGTGTTCACGGCATCTTCAACCTGCCCGTTGGCATGAAGGGCAATGGCAAGATCAAAACGGGCTTGATGATTGTCAGGCTCAGCCTCAACCGTTGCCTGCAACTCGGCCACCGGACCGGCATTCGCCGCCTCGCGTGCAAGGCTGATCTGCGCATGAACCGCTTCAAGCAGCGGGTCGGTTGAAATCTCTGCCGGTGCGCCGTTCAAAATCGCCTCGGCCTGATCCACATCATCGAGTGCCAGATAGGCACGCACCAACCCGGCGTAGGCGGGCGCGTTGTTTGGTTCTTCCTGCAAGATCGCGGCGAACGTCTCTGCCGCATCTGCCGCAGCACCTTCTTCGAGCATCTGATCCGCCGCTTCAATCGCTGCACTCAACCCTTCAGCCTCTGGATCACCCGCGAGCGCTGCGATCTTGTCGACAAAGGCGTTGATCTCGGACGGCGGTAAAGCGCCTTGAAACCCATCAACGGGCTGCCCATTGAAGAACGCATAGACCGTGGGGATTGATTGCACCTGCAACTGACCGGCGTAGGCTTGGTTGGCATCTACATCGATCTTGACCAGCTTGACCCGGCCCTTGGCATTGGTCACCGCCGCTTCAATCGCGGGGCCCAACGTTTTGCAGGGGCCGCACCACGGTGCCCAGAAATCCACGATAACCGGCACCTGCTTAGAGGCTTCGATTACATCTGCGGCAAAACTTGCATCGGTGCCGTCCTTGATCAGATCAGCGGGGGCGCCTGCATTTGCATCCAATTCCAGCATGTCTGTCTCCTTCAACTTCGTGTTGTGCTCTATATGTGCGCTCCAGACCGCGAGGCCAAGGGGGCAAAGCGGCTTTACCATTCCAAGTGCGAGACATAGCGTGCACCCATGACAAAAACAGTCCTGACATTCGGCGATAGCAACACCTATGGCACCCCACCTGCCCATGCGCGTGGCGAATACCGGCGGTTCGGGCCAGAGGTGCGGTGGCCCACGGTCATGCAAGCGGCCATTGGCCCCGATTGGGCGCTAGTCGAAGACGGCTTGCCCGGGCGCACAACGTGCCGCGCTGACCCGGTGATGGGTGCGCATATGGACGGACAGCTGGGTTTGCGGATTGCGTTGGAAAGCAACGGACGCATTGATCTGCTGGTGATTATGTTGGGCACGAATGACATGCAAACCCAGCATGCGGCGAAGGTTGATCAGGTTGTGGGTGGCTTGGCCGGGTTGCTGGCCATTGCCCGTTCAGAGCCATACCAGTTGCGCCATGATGGGTTCGATATCCTGCTGATCGCGCCGCCACTTGTGTTGGAGCAAGGCACATATCGTGATACCCTTTTGGGGGCGCATGAAAAGTCGCGCGACCTGCCCTTTGCCATTGCGCAGCTGGCAGATCATTGGGGCATCGCCTTTCTGGATGCTTAAGCGCGCATATCAGACCCAGCGCTTTGGACGGGCTGCATTTCGAGGCCGCAGATCACGTGACACTGGGCAGGGCCATCGCTGCCAAAATCGAGGCAATGTGATGCAACCCAAGCTTGGCGCCATCGCGGTTGTCTATCACGAAGGACGTTTTCTGCTGGTCAAACGCAAGAAGGAACCCAATGCCAACACATGGGGCTTTCCCGGTGGGCATGTGGAACTGGGTGAAACCGGGTTTGAGGCGGCGGTACGCGAACTGGCAGAAGAAACCGGCATTGTCGGGACAGCGGACCGCTATCTGACGAATATTGATGTCATCACCTACGACGATGAAGGAGCAGTCCTGTTTCACTATCTGTTGGCGGTGGTGATTTGCATCTACCAAAGCGGAACACCCGTCGCTGCTGATGATGTCAGTGATGCGGGTTGGTTTACCGCAAAAGAAGCGACCGCGCTGAACCATAGCCCAGGCCTGCAGATGATTGTTGCGCAACTGGATAAGTGAGGGGCGCCCGAAAGGCTCGCCCTCTAATGCGTGCTTCTGAGACAAGACATTCCACGCGGTATGCGCTATCCGCTCCAACCTCAATAGTTATTGCCACGTTAGACGTTTACAGCGTGATGAACCAACGGCAGCTCAGCGGAGATGGCGTTGAGAAAGGGTGGCCTTGCAGTCACGAAGAAGAGGTATGCCGTGCCGCCCCTCCTTGGCGATCAGGCCAGTCAAAGCAGCAACTTCTTCACACGATCTCAGCATCGCTGACGTCACAGTTTTCCCGATCCGAACGCGAATAACCCTTGCAAACCGTCTGATTCACCCCTAGTTGCACCGCCTGTCGCGGTCTTCAGCTGCGGCATCCATGTGGGAGGTACGGCGCGCGCGCGTGACCGGCCGCACCACACAACGAAAATCTCGGGCGGCGCGTCGTTCCGGGAGTTGCAAAAGGAGAAGGCCAATGGCCAAGAAAATCGTGGGTACGCTTAAGCTGCAGGTCCCTGCAGGCGCTGCAAACCCTTCCCCCCTGTCGGTCCAGCGCTGGGTCAGCGCGGCATCAACATTATGGAATTCTGTAAAGCGTTCAACGCCAAGACAGAAGACATGGAAAAGAATGCGCCGTGCCCGACCGTGATTACTTACTATCAGGACAAATCGTTCTCGATGGAAATCAAGACGCCACCCGCGTCTTACTACATCAAGAAAGCTGCCAAGCTGCAGTCCGGCTCCAAAGAGCCTGGTAAATCTGTGGCGGGTTCCATCACCGGCAAGCAGGTGCGCGAGATTGCAGAAGCCAAGATGAAGGACCTCAACGCGACGTCCATCGAAGGCGCAATGCAGATCATCATGGGTTCTGCCCGTTCTATGGGCATTGAGGTGAAGTAATGGCAAAATTTGGTAAGCGCACAACTGCGGCCCGCGCCGCATTCGAAGGCAAGCAAAACGTATCCGTTGCAGAAGCCGCATCTTTGGTCAAAGACAACGCCAAGGCAAAGTTCGACGAAAGCATTGAGATCGCAATGACACTGGGCGTTGACCCGCGTCATGCCGATCAGATGGTCCGTGGCACTGTGTCTTTGCCGCACGGCACCGGCAAGACTGTCCGCGTTGCTGTTTTCGCCCGCGGCGAAAAGGCGGAAGAGGCAAAGGCCGCCGGTGCAGATATCGTTGGTGCTGAAGACCTGATGGAAACTGTTCAGGGCGGCACGATCGACTTTGATCGTTGCATCGCCACACCTGACATGATGGCCGTTGTCGGTCGCTTGGGTAGGTTCTGGGTCCACGTAACCTGATGCCAAACCCACGTGTTGGCACAGTCACCATGGACGTCAAAGAAGCTGTGGAAGCAGCAAAGGGCGGTCAGGTGCAGTTCAAGGCTGAAAAAGCAGGCGTCGTTCACGCCGGTATCGGCAAGGCCTCTTTCTCTGCCGATCAGATCGCGGAGAACATGAAGGCATTTGTTGATGCGGTCAGCAAAGCCAAGCCAACAGGTGCCAAAGGTACTTACATGAAGAAGATCGCGGTCAGCTCTACAATGGGCCCAGGTGTTTCTATCGACGTGGCTTCGGCGACTGGCAACGACTAGGTTAGTCTCAAAAAGACTTAAGCAAGTTTCGGCAGGTCCAATGGGCCTGCCGTTCGCGTTTTAGACACTGTCGCTTTTTCGCTTAAAAAAGTGCAGAAGTCCGCCTCGGAGAGCGGCCTTGCGTAGGCATAGCCTTGAAACAACCGGCAGCCGAGCGCCCGGATGATTGCCACGTCCTGTTCGGTTTCCACCCCTTCAGCGAGCGTTTCGATCCCCAGCGCGCGCGTCATTTCCAGAATGGCTGACACGACAGTGCGTTGAACTGGATCATGAACGGCAGCCTGAATGAGTTTGCGATCAATCTTCAGGCGATCTGGGCGCACCTGCAATAGACTGGTGATCGAGGCCCGCCCGCTGCCGAAATCATCCGTTTCGATCTGCACGCCAATCGCGCGCAGGCGATCCAGATTCTCGCTGACCAATGTCTCTTGCTGCAATGCGTCAAAGCTGATCGTTTCAAGGAGTTCAATTGAAAGCTTGCACTGACGGTTCGTCCAATACTTTTCGATGTCATCAACTAAATGCGGATCGATCAGTCGACCCGCGCTGAGATTGACCGAAATTGATGGCAGATGCAGATTCATGTCCCCCACACTACCGGCGAATTCAAGCGCTTTCTCAAGCATGCAACGGTCAAGAGCGGCAACAAGACCCAGTTCTGCAGCAAGATCCAGAAATGCAGCCGGGGCCAGTAACCCGTGCTCGGGGTGCTGCCAGCGCGCCAGAGCCTCGACACCGATGATGGCGCCTGTGTCGGCGTCAATCTGCGGTTGATAGAAGGGAATAAACTCGCCGTTTTTGAGCGCATGCGGGATTTCACTGGCCAGTTGCCGCCGCGCGGCCATTTGCGACAGCCTCTGTCCGGTCAACTCTCGGATACATCCACGGCCGCCGCGTTTTGCATCATACAGCGCGATGTCTGCATTGGCGGTCAATTCGCTGGGCGTGATCTCTCCTCCTATGCCGCAGGCAATGCCGAGGCTCGCACCAGTTGACGTATTTTGGCGCCCAACCCAAATCGGCGCACTCAAGGCCTCCAGAACAGCGTCGCCGATCCATCGGGCCCGATCCAGATCGGCGTTATCTGCAAGCACGATCTGGAATTCGTCACCGCCGACCCGGTAGACGGGTGCTGTACCGCTTGCCAGGTGTCTGATCCTTTCGGCGACTGTAGTCAGGACAGCGTCACCCGCTTGATGACCCAGCGTATCATTGATCCATTTGAAGCGATCCAGATCGATATGCATCAGGATCACTTCCTTGCCCGGTACGGCCAAGGCTTCGTTTAAATCCCGCTCAAAGGCGCGGCGATTCAGTAGATTGGTCAAGCTGTCCTGGTTCGCGCTGCGTTCCAACGCGCGGCGGGTTTCATTGAGTTCCATGTTGCGCTCCGCCAGCGCGGCATTCGCAGTCGTCAGGTCCTCCAACGCTTCGACCTCGGCGGTGATGTCGTTGCCGACTCCGCGATAGCCGATGAATGCGCCAGATGCATCGAACCTGGGTTGTCCCGACACGCGAAACCAAAGCATCTTTCCATCAGCAGGGCGCCTGTATTGGTATTCGAAGTTTCTGAATATGCGGCGTGCGTCAAGGTCAGCCAGATGTGTCTGCCACTTGGGCTCTTGCAGAGTGGCTTCCGCCAGATTGACCCGGTGATGGCCAAGCACATCTTTGCGGTTGATCTTTAAAACGGATTCAAGTTTACCAGAAAAGAAGGTGAATCGATGGTTGGCATCGGTTTCCCAAAACCAATCAGATGCAATCTCGGCAAAGTCCTCTAGATTGCGGTGTTTCGTGATGGGATGTCTTTCCATATATATGGAGATAACCGCAGGAGCCTAAACAAGTGGTTAGCCGCCCCAACAAACGACATTTTTTGGTTGATAATACCTGAATTGCACTTGGCATTCTGGCCTAGGGGTACTAATTGAACGCTCAGGCCCGTGCGATTGATTCGTTTGGGCCTTTATTCGTCCGAGACGGTGGGTTGGCCACATGCCAGTAATTCCTGCCTGAGATGGGATAAACCAGAATTCTTGAGGCTCGTCTCAATCCGTTCTGGCATGCCCCGTTTACAAGGACTGTAGACTGTTGGGCGGCCCGGACCGTTTGACAAAATTGAGCCGGGGGAAACCCCAAACTTGGAGTAAAACTGTGGATAGAGCACAAAAAGAACAGCTGGTCGAAGATCTCGGCCAGATCTTTGAAAGCTCTGGCGTCGTAGTGGTTGCCCACTACGAAGGCATGACAGTTGCTGAAATGCAGGACCTGCGCGCGAACATGCGTGAAGCGGGCGGTTCCGTGCGCGTTGCCAAGAACAAGCTCGCCAAGATCGCCCTTGAGGGCAAGCCATGCGCAAGCATTGCGGAATACCTCGAAGGCATGACTGTACTCGCTTACTCGGAAGACCCTGTCGCTGCGGCGAAGGTTGTCGACAAGTATGCCAAAGAGAATGACAAGCTTGTCGTTCTTGGCGGTGCCATGGGCGATACAGCGCTGGATCCAGCTGGTGTGAAAGCTGTTGCCGGTATGCCATCCCGTGAGGAGCTTATTGCTTCCATCGTGGGCTGCATCGGTGCACCTGCTTCCAACATCGCCGGGGCCATTGGCGCGCCTGCTTCGAACATCGCAAGCGTTCTCTCAACCATCGAAGAGAAAGCTGCATAAAGCATCTGAATTGACTTGGGGGTCTACTCCCACGTTGGAACACACATAACGGAAACGGAAAGCATAAAATGGCTGATCTGAAAAAACTTGCTGAAGAGATCGTTGGTCTGACCCTTCTCGAAGCACAAGAACTGAAAACCATCCTCAAGGACGAGTATGGCATTGAACCTGCCGCTGGTGGCGCTGTCATGATGGCTGGCCCTGCTGATGGTGGTGGCGAAGCTGCTGCTGAGAAGACAGAATTCGACGTCGTTCTCAAAAACGCTGGCGCATCCAAAATCAACGTCATCAAAGAAGTCCGCGGCATCACAGGTCTTGGCCTGAAAGAAGCCAAAGACCTCGTCGAAGCTGGTGGCAAGATCAAAGAAGGCGCGTCCAAGGACGAAGCCGAAGAGATCAAAGGCAAGCTGGAAGCAGCTGGCGCAGAGGTCGAGCTGGCCTAAACCACGCTTTTGGCGAAGTACAATTCGCCCCAAAAACACGGCTGGACTCGCAAATCGTGGGTCCAGCCAAACCTGTCTTAGAGGTCGGCCATTCTGCTGACCGACCTCTTGGGTAGGTTTCTTAGTCGGGAGGCGCCGGTGGGACGGTTGCCACGAATAGACTTTGGACCCCCTGTCAAATGGGTGATGTATCGCGGCCCGGGCGATGCAGCACTCGAGAGACAAAACAAAAGGTGATACCGCACATGGCTTCTACGTTCCTTGGACAGAAACGCCTGCGTAAGTACTACGGCAAAATCCGCGAAGTACTTGAAATGCCGAACCTCATCGAGGTTCAGAAATCTTCTTATGATCTGTTCCTGCGCTCTGGCGACAGCGACACACCGCTTGACGGTGAAGGCATCAAGGGTGTCTTCCAATCGGTGTTCCCGATCAAAGACTTCAATGAGACCGCCGTGCTTGAGTTCGTCAAGTACGAGCTGGAAAAGCCGAAGTACGATGTTGAGGAATGTCAGCAGCGTGACATGACCTACAGCGCCCCGCTGAAGGTTACCCTGCGTCTGATCGTGTTTGAAGTCGATGAAGACACAGGCGCAAAGTCTGTGAAAGACATCAAAGAGCAGGACGTCTTCATGGGCGACATGCCTTTGATGACGCCGAACGGCACTTTTGTCGTCAACGGCACCGAGCGTGTGATCGTCTCCCAGATGCACCGTTCCCCCGGTGTGTTCTTTGACCACGACAAGGGCAAAACCCACTCTTCCGGCAAACTGCTGTTTGCCTGCCGCATTATCCCCTACCGCGGCAGCTGGCTCGACTTTGAATTCGACGCCAAAGACCTTGTCTTCTGCCGGATCGACCGCCGCCGCAAACTTCCGGTGACAACCCTGCTTTATGCGCTGGGCTTTGATCAGGAAGGCATCATGAATGCCTATTATGACACCGTTGAGTACAAGCTGGCCAAAAAAGGCGCGGGTTGGACCACCAAGTTCTTCCCCGAGCGTGTTCGTGGCACACGCCCTGCGTTTGATCTTGTGGATGCCAAGACCGGCGAAGTGATTGCCAAAGCGGGTGAGAAAGTCACCCCGCGCTCGGTCAAGAAACTGATCGATGCTGGTGAAGTCACTGACCTGCTGGTCCCCTATGAAAACATCGTCGGCAAGTTCGTCGCGCAGGACATCATCAACGAAGAAAACGGCGCAATTTACGTCGAAGCCGGTGATGAACTGACGCTTGAGATGGACAAAGATGGCGAAGTCATCGGTGGTACGCTCAAGGATCTGGTTGATGCGGGCATCAAGACGATCCCTGTGCTGGATATCGATAACGTCACCGTCGGCGCTTACATGCGCAACACCATGGCGTCGGACAAGAACATGAACCGCGAAACCGCGCTCATGGATATCTACCGCGTCATGCGTCCGGGTGAGCCGCCGACCGTTGATAGCGCATCTGCTCTGTTTGATACGCTGTTCTTTGACAGCGAGCGCTATGACCTGTCCGCCGTTGGCCGCGTGAAGATGAACATGCGTCTTGATCTGGATGCCGAAGACACCATGCGCACTCTGCGCAAGGAAGACATCGTTGCATGCATCAAAGCACTGGTTGAGCTGCGTGACGGTAAGGGCGATGTCGATGACATCGACCACCTTGGTAACCGTCGCGTCCGTTCTGTTGGCGAATTGATGGAGAACCAGTACCGCGTCGGTCTGCTGCGCATGGAACGCGCGATCAAAGAGCGTATGTCTTCGGTCGAAATCGACACCGTGATGCCGCAGGACCTGATCAACGCCAAGCCTGCAGCCGCAGCCGTGCGCGAATTCTTCGGCTCCAGCCAACTGTCCCAGTTCATGGACCAAACCAACCCGCTGTCAGAGGTCACGCACAAGCGTCGCCTTTCAGCACTTGGGCCCGGCGGCCTGACACGCGAGCGTGCGGGCTTTGAGGTGCGCGACGTGCACCCAACCCACTACGGCCGCATGTGCCCGATTGAAACACCAGAAGGTCCAAACATTGGTCTGATCAACTCGCTGGCCACTTTTGCCCGCGTGAACAAATACGGTTTCATCGAAACACCATACCGCAAGGTCACAGACGGCAAGGTTACAGACGAAGTATCCTACATGTCCGCGACCGAAGAAATGCGTCACACTGTGGCGCAGGCCAATGCGAATATGGGTGCCGATGGCACGTTCAACAACGAATTGGTCTCGACCCGCAAGAACGGCGACTACACCCTGTCCCCACGCGAAAACGTGGACTTGATCGACGTGTCACCTAAGCAACTGGTGTCTGTTGCGGCGTCCCTCATCCCGTTCCTTGAGAATGACGATGCGAACCGGGCCTTGATGGGTTCGAACATGCAACGTCAGGCGGTTCCATTGCTTCAGGCCGAGGCCCCATTGGTGGGTACTGGTATCGAGGAAGTCGTTGCCCGAGATTCAGGTGCGGCAATCATGGCGAAACGCGCCGAAGCATCATCGACCAGGTCGATGCCCAGCGTATCGTGATCCGTGCGACATCTGACCTTGAGTTGGGTGACGCAGGCGTTGACATCTACCGCATGCGCAAGTTCCAGCGGTCCAACCAGAACACCTGCATCAACCAGCGTCCGCTGGTGAAGGTGGGTGACACGATCCAGAAGGGTCAGGTGATTGCCGATGGTCCATCCACCGATATCGGTGAATTGGCCTTGGGTAAGAACGTGGTCGTCGCGTTTATGCCATGGAATGGCTACAACTACGAAGACTCCATCCTGATCTCTGAGCGTATCGTGCGCGACGACGTCTTCACCTCGATCCACATTGAGGAATTCGAAGTCGCCGCCCGTGACACAAAGCTTGGGCCAGAGGAAATCACACGCGATATTCCAAATGTCGGCGAGGAAGCCCTGCGCAACCTCGACGAAGCGGGTATCGTATATATCGGTGCCGAAGTTGGCCCGGCAGATATCCTTGTGGGTAAGATCACACCGAAGGGTGAGAGCCCGATGACACCAGAAGAAAAGCTTCTGCGCGCCATCTTTGGCGAGAAAGCATCTGACGTCCGTGACACATCCTTGCGCCTGCCACCGGGCGACTTTGGTACCGTGGTAGAGGTCCGCGTCTTTAACCGCCATGGTGTGGAAAAAGACGAGCGTGCGTTGCAGATCGAGCGTGAAGAGGTTGAGCGCCTTGCCCGTGACCGCGACGATGAGATGGTCATCCTTGACCGCAACATCTATGCGCGTTTGTGGGACATCATAGGCGGCAAGAAAGCAGCGAAAGGCCCGAAAGGCTTTAAGTCTGGTTCTGTCGTGTCCGAGGAAAGCGTTTCTGAACTGACACGTGGTCAGTGGTGGCAGTTGGCGATGGCTGACGAAGATGACGCCAAGATCGTGGAAGCACTGAACGAACAGTACGAAATCCAGAAGCGTGCCATGGACGCCCGTTTCGAAGACAAGGTCGAGAAAGTGCGCCGCGGCGATGATCTGCCTCCGGGTGTGATGAAGATGGTCAAAGTCTTTGTGGCTGTGAAGCGCAAGCTGCAGCCCGGCGATAAGATGGTAAGCCGTCACGGCAACAAAGGTGTTATTTCCAAGGTTGTACCTATGGAAGACATGCCATTCCTTGCCGATGGGACACCTGTCGACTTCTGTCTGAACCCATTGGGCGTGCCGTCGCGTATGAACGTCGGTCAGATCCTTGAGACACACATGGGCTGGGCTGCACGTGGCCTTGGCATTCAGATTGACGATGCGCTGGGTGAATACCGCCGCTCTGGTGATCTGACACCTGTGCGGGACGCCATGAAGATCGTCTATGGTGACAACGTCTATGACGAAGGCATCGCTGGCATGGACGAGGATGAGCTGATTGAAGCGGCAGGTAACGTCACACGCGGTGTGCCGATTGCGACGCCAGTCTTTGACGGTGCGAAAGAGGCTGATGTGAACGACGCGCTGGTGCGTGCCGGTTTCAGCACCTCTGGTCAGTCGGTGCTTTATGATGGCCGCACGGGTGAGCAGTTCAGCCGCCCTGTGACGGTTGGTGTGAAGTACCTGCTGAAGCTGCACCACCTTGTCGATGACAAAATTCACGCGCGTTCAACCGGGCCTTACAGTCTTGTCACGCAGCAGCCTCTGGGTGGTAAAGCCCAGTTCGGCGGCCAGCGTTTCGGGGAAATGGAAGTCTGGGCATTGGAAGCTTACGGTGCCGCTTACACCTTGCAGGAAATGCTGACTGTGAAGTCGGATGACGTGGCAGGGCGGACGAAAGTCTACGAAAGCATCGTCAAGGGCGAGGACAACTTTGAGGGCGTGCCGGAGTCGTTCAACGTGCTCGTGAAAGAAGTCCGGGGCCTCGGCCTCAACATGGAACTCCTGGATGCGGAGGATGAAGAGTGAAAGCAGCTTCGGTCGCTTCAACGCTAGGCGGACTTTCAGTTCTGGCTGCCTGTGCATCAGTAGATGTACGGGCAGCTGAAGATCCCCGGTCTCACAACGCTTTTGTGCGTTTGAGCCCGTTTGGATTTTTCGGGAACTGGTCGGACGCCGAAGCGGGAGGTGATCTGGCTTTGAGCGCGGCACGGGAAACATGCAAGCTTCCCGATGCAAGTTCAGAAACTCTCGCGCTGACGCGCGGAATCAGCATCTATGATATTCGGGACTACAGCTTTGTATGTCCCCAACCTGGAAAGGTCATGCAATGAACCAGGAACTGACAAATAACCCGTTTAACCCGCTTACACCGGCAAAAACCTTTGACGAAATTAAGGTCTCTTTGGCCTCACCTGAACGCATCCTGTCGTGGTCCTTCGGTGAGATCAAAAAGCCGGAAACCATCAACTACCGTACGTTCAAACCAGAGCGTGACGGCCTGTTCTGCGCGCGTATCTTTGGCCCGATCAAAGACTACGAATGCCTCTGCGGTAAATATAAGCGTATGAAGTATCGCGGCGTTGTCTGCGAGAAATGCGGTGTGGAAGTGACACTTCAAAAGGTCCGCCGTGAGCGCATGGGTCACATTGAGCTGGCTGCGCCTGTTGCGCACATCTGGTTCCTCAAGTCGCTGCCATCCCGCATCGGCCTGATGCTGGATATGACGCTGCGTGATCTTGAGCGCATCCTGTACTTTGAAAACTACGTCGTCATCGAGCCCGGTCTGACTGATCTGACCTACGGCCAGTTGATGACCGAGGAAGAGTATAACGACGCGCAAGATCTTTATGGCATGGACGCGTTCCAGGCCAACATCGGTGCGGAAGCGATCCGCGAGATGCTGTCTCAGATCGACCTTGAGTCCGAAGCAGAGCAGCTGCGCGCTGATCTGAAAGAGGCGACAGGCGAGCTGAAGCCCAAGAAGATCATCAAGCGCTTGAAGATCGTCGAAAGCTTCCTTGAGTCCGGCAACCGCCCTGAGTGGATGGTTCTGACCGTAATCCCCGTGATCCCACCAGAACTGCGCCCACTGGTGCCACTTGATGGTGGCCGTTTCGCGACGTCTGACCTGAACGATCTGTACCGTCGCGTGATCAACCGGAACAACCGTCTCAAGCGCCTGATCGAATTGCGTGCACCTGACATCATCGTCCGTAACGAAAAGCGGATGTTGCAGGAATCTGTCGATGCGCTGTTCGACAACGGCCGTCGTGGCCGTGTGATCACGGGTGCCAACAAGCGTCCGTTGAAATCACTGTCTGACATGCTGAAAGGTAAGCAAGGTCGCTTCCGTCAGAACCTTCTAGGTAAGCGTGTCGACTTCTCTGGTCGTTCGGTCATTGTGACCGGTCCGGAACTGAAGCTGCACCAATGTGGTCTGCCGAAAAAGATGGCGCTCGAACTCTTCAAGCCGTTCATCTATTCGCGCCTTGAAGCCAAAGGTCTGTCTTCCACAGTGAAGCAGGCCAAGAAACTGGTCGAAAAAGAACGTCCAGAGGTCTGGGATATCCTTGATGAGGTGATCCGCGAGCACCCTGTTATGCTGAACCGTGCGCCAACGCTGCACCGTTTGGGCATTCAGGCGTTCGAACCTGTGCTGATCGAAGGTAAAGCTATCCAACTGCACCCGCTTGTGTGTTCGGCCTTTAACGCCGACTTTGACGGTGACCAGATGGCGGTGCACGTCCCACTGAGCCTTGAGGCCCAGTTGGAAGCGCGTGTCTTGATGATGTCCACGAACAACGTCTTGTCGCCCTCAAACGGTGCGCCAATCATCGTGCCTTCGCAGGATATGATCTTGGGTCTGTACTACACCACGATCATGCGTGAGGGCATGAAGGGTGAGGGCATGTCGTTCTCGGATATCGAGGAGGTTGAGCACGCCTTGACCGCTGGTGAGGTGCATCTGCACGCCAAGATCACGGCGCGGATGACGCAGATCGACGATGAGGGGAACGAAGTCTACGAACGCTTCGAAACCACACCGGGCCGTCTGCGCCTTGGTGCATTGTTGCCGCTGAACGCGAAAGCACCGTTTGCCTTGGTCAACCGTCTGCTGCGCAAGAAAGAGGTGCAGCAGGTCATCGACACTGTTTACCGTTACTGCGGTCAGAAGGAGTCGGTCATTTTCTGTGACCAGATCATGACCATGGGCTTCCGTGAAGCGTTCAAGGCAGGCATTTCGTTCGGTAAGGACGACATGGTTGTACCTGACACCAAGTGGTCGCTGGTTGATGAGACCCGCGAGCAGGTGAAAGACTTTGAACAACAGTACATGGACGGCCTGATCACGCAGGGTGAAAAGTACAACAAGGTTGTCGATGCCTGGTCAAAGGCCAACGATAAAGTCACTGACGCGATGATGGGCACCATTGGTGAAACACCGACGCTCGAAGATGGCTCTCAGGGTGAACCAAACTCGGTTTACATGATGGCCCACTCCGGTGCGCGTGGTTCGGTCACACAGATGAAGCAGCTGGGCGGTATGCGCGGCCTGATGGCCAAGCCGAACGGCGAGATCATCGAAACGCCGATCATCTCGAACTTTAAGGAAGGTCTGACTGTTCTTGAGTACTTCAACTCCACACACGGTGCCCGTAAGGGTCTGTCGGATACAGCATTGAAGACCGCGAACTCTGGTTACCTGACACGTCGTCTGGTGGACGTCGCCCAAGACTGCATCGTCCGTGAGGTCGATTGTGGGACTGAGCGTGCGATCACTGCTGAGGCTGCGGTCAATGACGGTGAGGTTGTGGCTTCACTGGCTGAGCGTGTGCTGGGCCGTGTCTCTGCTGATGACGTTGTCAAGCCGGGTACGGATGAGGTGATTGTCGAAGCAGGCGAGCTGATCGATGAGCGCAAGGCCGACATGATCGACGTTGCCAACATCACCAAGATGCGTATCCGTTCACCGCTGACCTGTGAGTCAGAGGATGGCGTTTGCGCAATGTGCTATGGCCGTGACCTTGCACGCGGTACACGCGTCAACATCGGTGAAGCCGTTGGTATCATTGCGGCACAGTCCATCGGTGAACCTGGCACACAGCTGACCATGCGGACCTTCCACATCGGTGGTGTTGCCCAAGGTGGCCAGCAGTCGTTCCAGGAGGCGTCACAGCCCGGTAAGGTGCGTTTCGACAACGAGAACTTGTTGGAAAACGCATCCGGCGAAATGGTTGTCATGGGTCGCAACATGACCTTGTCCATCATGGATGCAGACGAGAACGAGTTGGCCAGCCACAAGGTGGGTTACGGCTCCAAGGTCTTTGTCAAAGACGGTCAGGACATCCTGCGCGGCGACAAAATGTTCGAATGGGATCCATACACCTTGCCGATCATTGCCGAGCAGTCCGGTACAGCCAAATACGTCGATCTGGTCAATGGTATCGCCGTGCGTGAAGAAACAGACGATGCAACGGGTATGACCCAGCGTATCGTATCTGACTGGCGTGCTGCACCAAAAGGCAATGAGCTTGCTCCCAAGATCATTGTTCTGGGCGCCGATGGCGAAGCTGCGGTCAAAGAGGATGGCAACCCAGTTGCCTATCCGATGTCCGTGGATGCCGTTCTGTCTGTTGAAGACGGGCAAGAGATCAAAGCGGGTGATGTTGTCGCACGTATCCCACGTGAGGGTGCGAAGACAAAAGACATCACCGGTGGTCTGCCACGTGTGGCTGAACTCTTCGAAGCCCGTCGTCCGAAAGATCACGCAATCATCGCTGAAATCGATGGCTACGTGCGCTTTGGCAAGGACTACAAGAACAAGCGCCGCATCGCGATTGAATCTGCTGACGACGCAGACGTGAAGGTCGAATACATGGTGCCCAAGGGCAAGCACATTCCGGTTGCGGAAGGTGACTTCGTTCAGAAGGGCGACTACATCATGGACGGCAACCCAGCCCCGCACGATATTCTGGCGGTTCTGGGGGTCGAGGCCCTTGCGGACTACATGATCGACGAAGTGCAGGACGTGTACCGCCTGCAGGGTGTGAAGATCAACGACAAGCACATCGAAGTTATCGTGCGCCAGATGCTCCAGAAGTGGGAGATTCAGGACAGCGGTGACACCGTTCTGCTGAAAGGCGAGAACGTCGACAAGGCTGAGTTTGATGAAGCCAACGCAAAGGCACTGGCACGGGGCGATCGCCCTGCGCAGGGTGAGCCGATCTTGCTCGGTATCACCAAAGCGTCGTTGCAGACCCGGTCGTTCATCTCTGCCGCGTCGTTCCAGGAAACGACACGCGTTCTGACCGAAGCTTCCGTGCAAGGTAAGCGCGACAAGCTGATCGGCCTGAAAGAGAACGTGATCGTGGGCCGTCTGATCCCAGCCGGGACCGGTGGTGCGACACAGCAGGTGCGCCGCGTGGCACAAGACCGCGACAACGTCGTGATCGAGGCCCGCCGCGAAGAGGCCGAAGAGGCTGCACGCCTCGCCGCTCCGATGGAGATGGCGGACGCGTCAGAAGCGCAGGTCTTTGGTGATGCCGCACCCGTTCCAGAAGGCGACGACGCGTAAGCGACATAGCATATCAACAAAGAAAGGCCCCTGCATTGCAGGGGCCTTTCTTTGACTAGTCAAGCGAAATGGTCGTAACGCTGCGGCTGCTTCGTTCGCCCTCAAATGCAAAGGGCGCGCTCATTCTGACCGATGCTGTGGTATCGGCTACTCTCTTCAGTCGTCGACTTGGGATTATGGTTGACACTTGTCCACATAAGAAAGGCCTCGCAAAAGCGAGGCCTTTGTATTCGTTTATGTAACGCTTAGTTCTTGGCGGTTAGACCAATGTGTCCACCGATAGCCACCATGTCAGACAACAGCTTGGCTGCATCATCAACAGGGCCCGGTTCGTTCTTAAAAGTCTCTTGCGCTCGGCCGTAAGCCGCTTTCGCGTCTTCAACCATCTGGTCGTAGACCTCTTGGGTCACTTCGTCCTTGGGCAGGGCTTGTTCGGCCAGAACCGATACGCCTGTGGCTGTAATCTCAGCGAAACCGCCAGAAACCACATAGGCGTCAGACCCACCGCCATGCACCACAGTCAGAACGCCGGGGCGTAGTGTTGTGATGGTGGGGGCATGGTCAGCCATTGCCGTCATGTCACCATCTGCGCCGGGGATCTGGACCTCGGACGCCTCGACCGACGCCAGACGGCGTTCGGGCGAGACCAGATCGAATTGTAGGTTTGCCATGATGGCTTCTCCTTAAGCTGCGTCTGCAGCCATTTTCTCGGCTTTGGCTTTCACTTCGTCGATGCCGCCAACCATGTAGAAAGCACCTTCGGGGAAGTGATCGTATTCGCTAAGCCACAACAGCCTTGAACGACGCGATTGTATCTTCCAGCGGCACTTGAACACCAGGGGAACCGGTGAAGACCTGTGCAACGTCAAACGGCTGAGACAAGAAGCGCTCGATCTTACGTGCGCGGGCAACAGTCAGTTTGTCTTCTTCTGACAGTTCGTCCATGCCCAGAATGGCGATGATGTCCTGAAGCGACTTGTAACGCTGCAGCATCTGCTGCACGTCAGCCGCCACGCTATAGTGCTCTTCACCCACAATCGCAGGATCCAACAGACGTGATGTGGAATCGAGCGGGTCAACCGCAGGGTAGATACCCTTTTCGGAAATCGCACGGTTAAGAACGGTTGTGGCGTCCAAGTGCGCAAACGACGTCGCTGGCGCCGGGTCGGTCAAGTCATCCGCAGGCACGTAGATCGCCTGAACAGATGTAATCGAACCGTTCTTTGTCGATGTAATACGTTCCTGCATGGAGCCCATGTCGGTCGCCAGTGTTGGCTGATAGCCCACAGCGGATGGGATACGGCCCAGAAGCGCTGACACCTCGGAACCGGCTTGTGTAAAGCGGAAGATATTGTCGACAAAGAACAGAACGTCTGTACCGGACTGGTCGCGGAAGCTCTCCGCCATTGTCAAACCAGACAGCGCCACACGCATACGTGCACCTGGAGGCTCGTTCATCTGACCGTAGACCAGTGCCACTTTGGACTTGGTCAGGTCTTCGGCGTCGATAACACCGGATTCGATGAATTCGTAGTAAAGGTCGTTCCCTTCACGGGTCCGCTCACCTACGCCCGCAAAGACGGAGTAACCGGAGTGCACTTTCGCGATGTTGTTGATCAGTTCCTGAATAAGAACAGTCTTACCAACACCCGCACCACCGAAGAGGCCGATTTTCCCGCCCTTCGCGTAAGGGGCCAGCAGGTCGATGACCTTGATACCTGTCACTAGAACTTCAGACGCTGTGGACTGCTGCTCAAAAGCAGGCGCATCAGCGTGGATGGAGCGGCGATCTTGCTCACCGATGGGGCCTTTTTCGTCAACGGGCTCGCCCACAACGTTCATGATGCGGCCAAGGGTCGCGTCGCCCACAGGAACGGTGATAGTTGTGCCTGCGTCAGTGACGTCTTGGCCGCGTACCAGACCTTCGGTGGAGTCCATCGCAATTGCGCGAACTGTGTTTTCACCAAGGTGCTGGGCCACTTCCAAAACCAGCTCTTTGCCGTTGTTGTCTGTTGTCAGCGCGTTCAGAATCTCGGGCAGGTGGTCATCGAACTGCACGTCGACGACGGCGCCGATAACCTGCGTGATCTTGCCTTTTGCGTTTGCCATAATGGTCTTCTCCGGGGTCTAGAGCGCTTCCGCGCCCGAAATAATTTCAATCAGCTCGTTGGTGATCACAGCCTGACGTGAGCGGTTAAACTCGATTGTCAGCTTGTCGATCATCTCACCGGCGTTGCGAGTTGCATTGTCCATCGCAGACATACGTGCACCCTGCTCGGACGCGGCGTTTTCCAGCAAAGCGCTGAAGATCGCCGTGGCCACACCACGTGGCAGCAAGTCAGCCAGGATCTCTTCCTCGCCGGGTTCGTAGTCATAAAGCGTGACATCAGCTTCTTCATCCTGCTCAAACTTGGCTGGAATGATCTGCTGTGCGGTCGGGTGCTGGGTGACAACGTTTTCAAATCGCGCAAAGAAGATTGTCGCCACATCGAATTCCTCAGCGTCAAAGCGGCCAAGAACATCCTTAGCGATGCCTTGTGCGTCAGCGTAGCCCACGCGCTTGACTTCGGTCAGGTCAACGTGACCGACAAAGTGATCGCCCAAGTCACGCTTGATCGCGTCGCGGCCTTTCTTGCCGACTGTGATGATCTTCACAGTCTTGCCTGCTGAAAGCAGCTCCTGAGCATGCGTCTTGGCCAGCTTGGCTATGTTGCCGTTAAAGCCACCGCAAAGCCCGCGTTCCGCGGTCATGATGATCAGCAACTGCACCTGATCGCTGCCCGTACCGGACAACAGCTTTGGTGCAGACTCTGATCCGCCAACCGATGCGGCCAGCCCACCCATCACGGCGTTGAACCGCTCTGTGTAAGGGCGTGACGCCTCAGCTGCATCTTGGGCGCGGCGCAGTTTTGCTGCCGCGACCATCTGCATGGCCTTGGTGATCTTGCGGGTCGATTTGACCGACTCGATCCGATTTTTCAGGTCCTTAAGACTAGGCAAAGCAAAGTCTCCTTTGTCTCAAAGATTAAGCGAAGTCTTTTGCGAAGGCTTCGATAGCCGCCTTGATCTTGTCTTCCGCTTCACCTTTGACCTTTGGGTCTTCTTTGGTGATCATGTCGAGCACTTCAGAAGCGTTCGTGCGCAGGTGGTTCAGCAAACCAGCCTCGAAACGACCCACATCCTTGACGTCAATCTTGTCGAGGTAGCCATTTGTCCCTGCGTAGATGACGCATACAATCTCGGCATTTGTCAGCGGCGCATACTGTGGCTGCTTCATCAGCTCGGTCAGACGTGCGCCCCGGTTCAGCAATTGCTGTGTCGCGGCATCCAGATCGGAACCGAACTGCGCAAAGGCAGCCATCTCGCGGTACTGCGCAAGCTCAAGCTTAACAGGGCTTAAGCAACCGACTTCATGGAGTTGGTTTGCGCGGATGAACCCACACGAGACACCGACAGACCCGTGTTCACCGCTGGGCGGATACCTTGGTAAAAGAGTTCCGTTTCCAAGAAAATCTGACCGTCGGTGATCGAAATCACGTTGGTTGGAATAAACGCGGACACGTCACCGCCTTGGGTTTCAATGATCGGCAGAGCTGTCAAAGAACCAGCGCCATTATCTTCGTTCAGCTTTGCTGAACGCTCAAGCAGGCGGGAGTGGAGGTAGAAAACGTCACCTGGGTAAGCTTCACGGCCTGGTGGGCGGCGCAGCAGCAAGGACATCTGACGATAAGACACAGCCTGCTTGGACAGATCATCATAGATGATCAGCGCGTGGCGACCATTGTCACGGAAGTGCTCTGCCATCGCAGTCGCCGCGTAAGGTGCAAGGAACTGCATTGGTGCCGGGTCGGACGCGGTTGCAGCCACAACGATGGAGTACTCAATCGCACCGCTTTCTTCGAGCTTCTTAACCAACTGGGCAACGGTGGAACGTTTCTGACCAACAGCGACATAAACGCAGTAAAGCTTGTCGTACTCGGATGCGGCCGCATCGTTATAGGATTTCTGGTTCAGCATGGTGTCAAGCGCAACCGCTGTCTTACCAGTCTGACGGTCACCAATGATTAATTCGCGCTGGCCACGGCCAATCGGGATCATGGCATCAACAGATTTCAAACCAGTTGCCATCGGCTCGTGAACCGATTTACGGGGGATGATGCCGGGAGCCTTTGAGTCTGCGACAGCGCGTGTTTTTGTCTTAATAGGGCCCTTGCCGTCCAGCGGGTTACCCAGACCATCCACAACGCGGCCCAGCAGTTCGTCACCGACGGGGACGTCCACGATGGATTGTGTACGCTTAACAGTGTCGCCTTCTTTGATGTCACGGTCGGAACCGAAGATAACGACACCCACGTTGTCAGCTTCGAGGTTCAGCGCCATCCCACGGATACCACCGGGGAATTCAACCATCTCACCGGCTTGGACGTTGTCGAGGCCGTAAACACGGGCGATACCGTCGCCAACGCTCAATACGCGGCCCACTTCGGCCACTTCGGCTTCTTGACCGAAGTTTTTGATCTGGTCCTTCAGGATCGCAGAAATTTCAGACGCTTGGATCGCCATTTATCCGACCTCTTTCATAGTGTTCTGGAGTGCGTTGAGCTTGGAGGCGATCGACGTATCGATCATCTTTGAGCCCACTTTGACAATAAGACCGCCAATGATGCTCTCATCGACGGTTTCTTTGATGGTGACTGATTTGCCCACTTGGGCTTTGAGTGTTTTGGCCAGCTTGTCGGCCTGTGCCTTGGTCAGCTTCTTGGCGGTGATGACTTCGGCGGTCACTTCGCCACGCTCTTCAGACAGCATGTCCTGCAGAACGGCCAAAAGCTGTGGCAACACAAACAAACGGCGCTTGCTTGCCAGCAGCGCCAATACATTGCTTGTGGTGTCTGAGAGTTTCATTTTCTTGGCGACAGCAGAGATCGCGCCAGATTGTTCTTCACGGCTGTAAAGCGGTGATGTCAGCAATGTGCGCAGATCGGCGCTTTCGGCCATTGCTGCTTCTAAAGTCGCAACATCTGATTCGAGTGCTTTGATCGCCTTGCCTTCTTTGGCGAGGTCGAAGACGGCAGTCGCATAGCGCGCGGCGATGCCTGTCGAAATACCAGCAGTTTCGGACACGTGGAGCCTTCCGATATCTTGGGCCCGGACCCGTGACGCCCGAGCGATCGGACAACGGTTGGGCAACTTCTTTGGCCCTCACGAAAACGCGAAAGCGGCAAAATCCTGCGCGATGTAGCAGAGCCCTCTTGGTGTCGCAAGCACCCTGCGACAAGAATCCACTGTAGGCAGGTGCATATGTTGCGCTGATTGTAGTTGAACAGGCATTTTGAGGCTAAATTCTGGTCGTTTGTTTGGGCATATTGCTCGAAAGAGGGAAAGCGCGACGCCCGATGGGTGTACATGAGGTTGTCTGGTTTCTGTCCAACGATGCGTTCGCTGAATACTTTGCGCTACGACCCAGTTAGTCGGCGTCGCAGATTCCGTAGCCTTCTGCGCCAGCGCAACTTTCGGCGAAGACTATACGATAGGTCCTCGTACCATTCCTCACGCTCAACAAAACTCGCGCCCCGAACATTCCTCAGATTGAATCGAATGACACCACTCGATGCTTCGGGACCGGGGTCAATCGATGCCAGTGCGTCGGCCATCTGCGGGATGACAAATGATTTGCGCTTTTCACGCCCGCCCTGATCACGATCCGGATCCACGTCGGGAAAGGTCGGGTTCGTGTTTATCTCAAATACGGCGAGTTTGCCCTCAAAGAAGCCGTAGTCTATACGACCATAGCGGATACCCACTTTATGCGCCACCTCGCGCAGCCAGTCTTCGTGCGGATTTTCTTCGCAATACGCGTACTCTTCCTTGATGAATGCGGCATCATCGTCACGTTGGTTGTGCTTAACCACCCAGTGTTTTGTTCGCATGATGTGGATCGGGACTATCCTGTCACCAATGACAAAGGCTCCATATTTACGAAAATAGCCCTGATCGTCTCGGTCCGATGTAAATCGAACCGTGATTCTTCGCTTCATCGGTCTGCCCGCTTCAGCGAAACTGTTCAGGGCGTTGTCCAGTTCGGCAGGCGTTTCCAGCAAATCCGTCTCAGGTCCTGCACACCCATCTTCGGCCCTCAGGAACAAGGGGTAGTGTTGCGGCACTAGGGGGCCAGGTAATCGCGTGACTTCGACGGGGTTCAACCCTTCTTGGTACAACCGGTTCAAAAGATCAAAACGCTCACAAGCCTCAGCTGGATGGTTCAGGATCGGCAGATCCGGACGAGCCGTACGGACTGCATTTGCCAAAATGGCAGCAGCATCCAGCTCGTAGCTTTGCAGGTGATCAAAATCAGTGAAAATCAGCGCGCCTGCAGGCACACATCGCCGTGCAAAAAGGCGTTGGTAGGTATGGCAAGTAAATACGCCCGAAATCTGCGGGGGCGCCAACGAAATGTTTCTGGTCGTTTCGGCATTTCGGGCGTGGACAATCAAATGAAGCATTTTACTTGAATTTCCACTATGAAAGTCAACATATTCAGCCCGACCGGCGTGCTATCAGATCCGCTTCGTCCTATACTACGCATTGGGCAGCACGCAAAAGAGAAATGGGCCAAGCGCCAAAATGACAGAGCAATCAGACAGCTATTACCGGCGCGTGACTCACTACAGCCCGGAACGTATTGCCCCGTTCAATCTTGCCAATTCGCACAGTCCCCACGCGCGCCGGATCGAACGTCAGTTGCTGATTGATCGACTGGACTTGCAGTCGGATAACAGGGTTCTGGATACAGGTTCCGGTGGGGGGTACCTTGTTCAAGGTTTCCCACAATCGGTGATTGAAAACGGGACGATCATCTGCAGTGATACAGCAGAGCATTTTATCGCAACGATCCCCAAGCCTTTTGTGCCAGTGGTTTGCGGAATGGATGCCTTTCCTCTGCCACGCCACTCAATGGATCGCGTATGCAATCTGGCCGGGTTACACCACGTCCAATACAAAGACCGCTTCTTCAAGGAAGCATTCCGCGTTTTGAAGCCGGGTGGCGTGATCGCCGTGGCCGATGTTCTTGAGGGAACAAAGCCTGCGCGCTGGCTTAATGGTCCCGTCGATCAATTCACCGACATTGGCCATGACGGCATGTTTGTTGTCAAAGGAGAGTTCACCGCGCTTCTGGAAGACGCTGGGTTTACTGAGATCGACGAGAAACACGAAGTCTACCCTTGGTCGTTTGAAAGCTGGGACGAATTAGTCGATTTTTGCAGAGACCTCTTTCGTCTGACCAAAGCAACAAGAGAAGAGATCGAAGCAAAGATCGAGGAAGTGCTGGTGGTCCGCAGCGAAGAAGCTAAGCGCAGTGCATCTTGAGTGGGAGCTGACCTATGCAACCGGCCGCGCTCCTTACTAGCGGATCGCTCGCGCTGGCACAGAAGGCTTCGCTGCGGTTTCGCTTAATGGATTGAAAGGAATCGCGTTCGATCAATCATGGAGCAGTGCTTAAGCTACTTTCGCCCAACTCGTGCCGGTAAAGACTTGCAACTCCGCGTCATCTTTGACCCAGGCCATCCAGCCCTCTCGCGGTGCGACAAAAAGCCACCCGCCGCCACGCCAGGTCGCGATTTGCCCACCATGGCCCGACCAATCCCCCGTCGGCGACGCGCCCAGCGCCCAGCCCTCACCTTCGCTTGGTAACGCCGGTGGCGTCACTGCGTCGCTGTTCTCCAGCGTTAGCTGCACAATTGTGTCAAGCAATTCGATTGCCTCGTTATGGGTCACATGCTTTTGCGCCTGAGCAGGCATGATGAATGGCATAGCAAGGTTTGGGGTCTGTTCTGACATATGGGTGCGCCTTCCGCTAAACGATGGGTTCACGCGCAGTATTTCGGCCAAAGTGTCAGGAATATCTTACACCAACGTGCGCAAGTTAACTTTACATTAAGGGGTTCCCATCCATGAAGGTTAATAACAGCTTTACAAGTCGATTGAGGACCCATGCCCAAACGTGCCCTTATCACCGGAATTACCGGACAAGACGGATCATACCTTGCAGAACTTTTGCTAGAAAAAGGGTACGAGGTGCATGGCATCAAGCGCCGCTCCTCCTCTCTGAATACTGAAAGGGTTGATCATATCTATCAGGATCCACAAACCGATGATGCACGGCTGATCCTGCACTATGGTGACCTGACAGACAGCTCGAACCTGACGCGAATTCTGTCAGAAGTGCAGCCAGATGAGGTTTATAACCTTGGCGCGCAAAGCCATGTCGCCGTCAGCTTTGATACCCCCGAGTATACTGCAGATGTCGATGCGCTTGGCACATTACGTTTGCTAGAGGCGATCCGTTTTCTGAAAATGGAGACAACCACACGCTTCTATCAGGCCTCGACGTCCGAACTTTATGGACAGGTCCAACAATCCCCACAAACTGAACTCACCCCGTTCCACCCGCGCAGCCCCTATGCCGTCGCCAAGCTTTATGCCTATTGGGCCTGCGTGAACTACCGCGAAGCCTATGGCATGTATGCCTGCAACGGCATACTGTTTAATCATGAAAGCCCGCGCCGGGGTGAAACATTTGTGACCCGCAAGATCACACGCGGGTTGTCGCAGGTCGCCCTTGGCCTGCAAGATTGCCTTTATCTGGGTAACATCGACGCCAAGCGTGACTGGGGCCATGCGAAGGATTTCGTCGAAATGCAGTGGCTGATGCTGCAACAGGACCGGCCCGAGGACTATGTGATTGCGACCGGCCAGCAGCACTCCGTCCGCGATTTTGTGAAATGGACGGCGGCAGAGTTAGGCATGAAACTGGCTTTTAGCGGCAATGGCACAGAAGAGATTGCGACGGTCGCGGCGGTGAACTCCAACCGTGCCCCGAGCGTGCGCACTGGTGACGTCGTGATGCGCATTGACCCGCGCTATTTTCGACCTGCGGAAGTTGAAACGCTTTTGGGCGATCCGTCCAAGGCAAAGAAACAACTTGGGTGGACACCAACAATCACACCGCGAGACCTTTGTGCCGAGATGGTCGCAGTCGACCTCAAAATCGCACAGCGCCATGCCATACTGCGCGAACACGGCATGGATATGCCTGTGGCGCTGGAGGCGTAACCATGCGGATTTTTCTGGCAGGTCATACTGGCATGGTGGGCAGCGCTATCCTGCGCAAACTGGTCGCGACGGGCGATCATGACGTGATCACGGTGGCGCACGCAGCCTTGGACCTGACAGATCAAGCCGCTGTCCGGTCATTTGTCTGGGCGAAGAAACCTGATCTGGTCATTATTGCGGCAGCCAAGGTCGGTGGCATCATCGCCAACGATACACGGCCTGCCGATTTTATTCAGGACAACCTGATGATCTCCAGCAACCTGATCCACGAGGCCCATGCCGCAGGCGTCCAGCAGTTGATCCAGCTGGGATCGTCATGCATCTACCCCCGTGACACGCCCCAACCGATCCCCGAGAGCGCTTTGATGACCGGGCCACTGGAACCCACGAACGAGCCCTACGCACTGGCCAAAATCGCCGCCATCAAGCTATGCGAAAGCTACAACCGGCAGTATGGCCGCGACTACAGATCGCTGATGCCGACAAACCTGTACGGGCCTGGCGACAACTTTCACCCAAATCACGCACATGTCCTGCCCAGCCTGTTGCGGCGCTATGACAATGCGGTACGCACCGCCCAACGGGCTGTGACGATCTGGGGAACCGGGACACCACGGCGCGAATTTCTGCATGTCGACGATCTGGCCGATGCGGTTCTTTTCACAATGGGTTTGAGTCAGGAACAATACGCCGCAGCAACCAAGCCCATGCAAAGTCATCTGAATGTCGGCGTGGGCAAAGACATCAGCATTCTGGAACTGGCCTATATGGTGGCCGATCTGACCGGGTTTCAAAGAGAGACAAAGACAGATCCCGGCAAACCTGATGGTACACCACGCAAACTGCTGGATACATCCGTGATGCAAAGCCTAGGCTGGCAGCCAAAGATATCGCTACGCGACGGCATGGCCCAAACCTATGACTGGTACTGCGCGATGCAGGAGACGGGCGGCAACCTACGCGCATCATAAAAATCAGACCAGTCATCCTATGTGGCGGATCAGGGACACGGCTGTGGCCGCTTTCATGCAAGAGCTATAGCGCAGTTGAACCCGACCCTCGGACTGCCTAGAAACGTTCAGCAACATTTGGAGGCGGTCATGCGTGTATTGGTCACGGGCGGCGCTGGGTATATCGGCAGTCATACGTTGTTGGAACTGATGGCGCAGGGACACGAGGTCTGCGTTCTGGACAACTACAGCAATGCAACGCCAGAAGTGCTGAACCGTGTGCGGTCGCTATCGAACGGGGTGCTGCATGACTATGTTGGCGACGTGCGGGACGCGGGCAAACTTGATCAGGTGATGCAGGATTTTCAGCCCGAGGCCGTGATCCACTTTGCCGGACTGAAGGCCGTTGGCGAAAGCACCCGGAAACCGCTTCACTATTATGATGTGAACGTCTCTGGCACCCTGTCACTTTTGCATGCGATGGGCCGTGCCGGCTGCAATCGCATTGTGTTTTCATCATCTGCAACCGTTTATGGCGAACCCATCTACCTGCCCTATGATGAAGCGCATCCGACAAACCCGATGTCTGTTTACGGGCGGTCCAAGATGATTGCCGAGCATATCCTGACTGATTGGACGGCGGCGCATCCCAACACTACCGCCGTGCTGTTACGCTACTTCAACCCCGTCGGCGCGCATGCCTCTGCACAGATCGGTGAGGACCCACAGGATATTCCAAACAACCTCATGCCTTTCATCGCGCAGGTCGCCGTCGGCAAGCGAGAGGCCTTACAGGTCTTTGGCGATGACTATGATACGCCTGACGGGACAGGTTTGCGCGACTATATTCATGTCGTAGACTTGGCTCGCGCCCATGTTGCCGCCATCAACTATGCCGAAACCGCCACCGGAGCCCGGCCTTTCAACATTGGCACCGGACAAAGCTATAGCGTGCGCGATATGGTGGCTGCATTTGAACGGGCAAGCGGCAAATCCATCCCAACCCGGCAGGCGCCGCGACGCGAAGGTGATATTGCGGCCATGCAGGCCGACGCTAGTCGCGCAAATGCAGAACTAAACTGGTCAGCGAAACATGATCTGGAGGCGATGACAGCAAGCACATGGGCCTGGCAGTCAAAGAACCCGAATGGCTATGAAGGTGCGTAAATAAAACGTGCCTTGCATCTGAAGATGCAAGGCACAATGAAGATATACCGTTAAACCCTCACCACACAAATTATCCCCAACAACTTATATATAGATACAATTCGATACGTTCTGTGCGTTTTGTCACAAAGTTTATCTATCTTGCTGCGGCGAAAAGGCACGCGCCAAAACCGGCATGAGTTTCATCAACATGTTACGCGCATCCTCTGGCGATGACGCTTCGACATAAAGCCGCATTTCTGGCGCGTTCCCTGACGGGCGCAGGTGGACAATGTGGCCGTCCAGCAAGGTCATTTGCACCCCGTCGGTTTCATCAATCGACCGACATGTGCTGCCAAGTGGGGTCAGAAACGCGGCCCTGTCATTATCACTGTGCCGCAGCTGATGGAGAAATGTGGCGACGCTATCCAAATCGACATCCTGCAATCTGTCAGCGGCCGTAAAGCGCTGCGGCTGCGCCGCAACCGTCGCCTTAACACCGATGGCCCTAATTTGCGCCAGAACCGCGATGACGGGTAAGGCCGCATCACGCGTCATCAAAGGCGGCAAGGCCCCGCTGGGTCCTTGCGCCTGAAAGCCCAACAAAAAGCCGCCATTCGCCTCGTAGCCCACAACTGCGCCCGCACTGCTCCGCATCCCCGCGATCACATGCGGTGAACCGATCGCTGTGCGGACAACGCGTGTAAACTGACCCGAGAGCAACACACCAGTGTTGGATGAAATCGGGGTGACAACCGTATCGGCCCCCAGCGCCTCTGCCGTGATCTGACCCAGAATATCGCCTGGCACAACGGCACCATCTTCATCCGTCAAAAGCGGGCGATCACCATCCGCGTCGGTCGACACGATCGCATCAAGGTCATGTTCCTGCGCCCAAAAGTGCAGTTGGTCGCGCAAATCATCTGACAGCGCCTCGGTATCTATCGGCACAAAGACGTCAGACCGGCCCAGTGGCGTAACCTTTGCACCAAGGCTGCCCAACAGATCAGCAAGCGCATCGCGCCCCACTGCGCTTTGTTCGTAAAGCCCAATATGTAAACCAGCCAATGCTTGACCGAATGCAGTTTGGTATCGCGCCGCGTAGCGGGCCTGCACATCCGTCGCGCGCGTCACAGCGCCAGCAGAGGCTGCAATACAGGATTGACCAAGAGCCCTTTGGATCAACACTTCATCAGCCTTGGTGATCTCACCCTGCGGGGTGTAAAACTTCAGCCCATTGCGATCTGCCGGGATATGGCTGCCAGTCACCATGATTGCCGCTGCGCCATCCGACAGCGCCGCATTGGCCAATGCGGGCGTGGGCACCGCGCCACACAGCGTGACCATCACCCCCGCATCGACGGCTGCTTGCGCCACGACATCGGCAAGCCCAGCCGAGGACTCGCGCAGATCATATCCGACATAAAGGCCGCGGCCTACAGGGCAGCTTGCGAGAAAAGCGTGAACATAGTCGCCCACACAACGGGATGTCAGCTCGGTCACAAGGCCGCGCAGGCCGCTGGTTCCAAATTTGGGGGGCATATCCGTGATCCAATTGCAGACCCCCAGCATGACAGATGTTCCCGCGCCATCAAGCTCAAGATCACCGGGGGATTCATCTTAAATCCGTAACGATATTAAACAAATTGCACGGCAAGCTTCATACCCCCGCCGCAATTGCGCCCCTATCCGACCGCCAGTGCCACGCATCTTAACAGAACATTCTGATGACACATGGTTCCGGGGGGGACCTATTTCATGTCTTCTATATCCTTTTCGTATTATGTCACCGGTCCCGGTGACATGGCGCTTTCGCATATTACTGACCTCATGGTCATGGATGTGAACGGCACCGCACAGCTTTATAGCAGCACCCGATATGACGGCGTGTTGCGACAATGGGACATTGACAGCGGTGTTCTGAGCATTGGTGAAGACAAGCCCTTTGCCGGGGGGTGATGGCCGGTGGTACAGGTAGCATCGCCGGACTCTCTATAAGTGGATCACAGGCATTGCTCGTCGGTGGTGGAACTGATGGCGCACTTGAGGCTGTTGTCCTTAACACCGATGGGAGCTTTGGGGTGACTACGGCGCTAACGTCGCTGCCCCCCACCTTTACCGGTTTCCAGTTTGGAACAAACGTCGGCCTGTCCGACGGCAGTCAGGTGATCTACGGGGCCTTGGCCGGGCAAACCGGGCTGGCGCGTCTTAACTTTGACGCAAGCGGCACGCTGCTTGGCCACACCGTTCTGCAGGACGTGACACCAGACACGACCGCTGGCATCACAGCATCTGCGACGACGGCGGTTGCCGGGCAGAATTTCCTCATCACAACCAGCACTGTGCAAAACGGCATCACCGCAAGGGCGGTGGATGAAGCGGGGCATGTGACCAGCGAAACCACCATCGGAGCGGACGAGGGCCTATGGATCAGCGCACCAACCGCACTTGAGACCGCAACAGTGGGTGGAACAAACTATCTTGTCCTTGCCGCTGCTGGAACAGGCAGCCTGAGCGTCGTCGAACTGGGCGAAGGTGGTAGCATGATCGTCCGCGATCATGTGCTCGATAGCCGCGACACCCGCTTTGGCGGCGTCACATCGCTTGATGTGATCGAAGCGGACGGCAAAACCTATGTTATCGCGGGCGGCGCAGATGACGGGATCTCTGTCTTTCTGTTGCTGGAAGGCGGCTTGTTAGTACACCGCGCCTCAATAGAAGATACCGATGATTTCGGTCTGGATAACGTCAGCGCGGTTGCTGCATCTGCGCGCAACGCAGGCATTGATATATTCGCCGCCAGCAGCAGTGAAACCGGGGTGACGCAACTGCGGCTAGACACCGGGCTGGCTGGCATAACCATAACGGCTGTGGTGGATGGCGACCAACTGACCGGCACGGCTGGCGGCGACATTCTACAAGGCCACAACGGCGATGACACAATCAACGGTGAAGGCGGCGACGATATCCTGCGTGATGGGTTGGGCCGCGATATCATGGCTGGCGGCGCGGGCGCAGATGTGTTCATACTATCTGCCGATGGCGAGGCGGATACGATCACAGATTTCGCCGTGGGCGAGGACAAGATCGACTTGTCGCTTTGGCCGATGCTGCGCGACATCAGCCAGTTATTCATCACGCTGCAAGACGATGGCATGCGGATTATCTATGGGGATGAGGTACTGCATGTCATCAGTTCAGATGGCAACCCGATTGACTATCGCACGCTGAGTACGGGTGATCTGATTGGCCTGTCCCGGTTGCCAGTCGACCTGACACCTGGCTATCCGGGCCCAGCCACACCTACACCACCGCTGGGCGGCACCCTGCCCACGCCACCTGTAGCCGACAATGGCGACAACAGCCCTTTGACCCCCTGGCAGATGATCAAGTCCGGCAATCTCGATCTGCTACGCGGAACCATGGGTTCATCATCAAGCGAAGGATCTGGCCTTGTGATTGACGGCAGCAACGCTTCGGAAACGCTGGAAGGCGGTGCCGGGTTCGATCTTGTCTTTGCTGGTGGGGGTGCTGATGTGGTGCGTGGACATCGGGGCGATGACGCGCTCTTTGGGCGCGCAGGCGACGATATGCTCTTGGGCGATCAGGGGGCAGATACGCTGCTGGGTGGTGCAGGTGCGGACACCTTGGACGGTGGTTCGGGGCAGGACGTGCTGATTGGCGGCACCGGTGCGGATACGTTTATTTTCAATAGCGGAACCGATGAGATTATCGACTTCGCGCAAGGGGTGGACCAGATCATCCTTGACCCCTCGCTTTGGACGGGTCTGACCTCGGCTGCGGATGTGCTGTTCGTCTACGGTGATATCGCCGACGGGCGCGCCGTTATTGATTTTGAAGATGGCAACGTCCTGATCGTCAACGGGATCACAGACCCCGCCACTTTCGCGGATGACATCGCCCTGTTCTAGACTCTATCAGTTTGTATTCGCCAGGCTGCGCACGTTGTTGGTCAGACTAAACAACGTCAATGCCGGGCCAAGCGCGCTTTCGGTGCCGTAGATCAGATCATCGCCTTCCAGCATGAAATTGCGGGCCGAAAACAAGCCGTCAGCGGTGGTCAGGTCAATGTTGAACACCACCCGCTCTTGCGGTGGCCCGGCAATCCCGTCAGCCACGGCACCTGTGGCATATTCGCGCAAGATAAGAATGCCCTCGGGGTTGGCGCTGCTTAAGCGTTAACACCCCCGATAAAAGCAAGCGCTTCAATGGCCGAAAATTCGACCTCGGGAAAATCAACAACGGTTTGGGTGCCGGTGGCGCCAAGCGCAATGAACTTGCGGGCGTCATCTTCGACATAAACGCGGTCGCCACCTCGCAACGCAATATTGGCGCTGGGCTCCCGCAACAGTCGTTCGAACGGGATACCAAAGGTGCGCGACCCACGGACGAGACGGACCTGAGGCGAGTTCAGTTCGGGGTTCGGTCCGCCCGCCTGTGAAAACAGATCAAGGATTTTGACGTTGCGATCAAGCAGCGGATAAAGGCCAGGCGCGGCGAAACCAAAAGCCAGATTGGCCGTATTGGACCGCCCCGGTTCAACGGACAACTGCACCTGTGCAGATGGCACAGTTCGGATCAACTCTTCTTCGATACGTTGCCGCGCGGTGGATGGAGACATGCCAGTCACGCGCAAATCACCGATGTAAGGTACAAAGATCCGCCCGTTGGAGCTCACTACTTCGGGCTGCAAAGGTGTCACACCGGTGGCCCCGAAGATCGAGTTTTCTTCGGCGTCCCAGATCGTCACCTGCACCGTATCACCTGCGGCAATCATCAAGGATGCGGGCTGTTCCTGCGCCACGATCCACGGCAACGTATCATCGCCCGTCACTGGCCATCCTTGCAGAATGGGCAATGTATCGCGGTTCACCTCGTAGACAGCAAAGTCATAGACGGGTTCTTCGCCTTCAGCGGCCGTATTGGCGTTAGACGCCGCTAAAATCTCCGATTGGAAGCCCGCGCCACGGGGCAAACCACAACTGGCAAGGGCAAAACACGCAATGACGGCAGCAAATCTTGGGACGAGCAAACCTGATTCCTTTGTAGCAGCCCGAATACCCTACACCGCCAACAACATAGGCAACAGCGCTTGGTTTGCAAAATCAGTAGATATCTTTTGCGCGGCCACGCTAAGGTCAGAAATCGATGGCCAGACCCTTCTTCTCCCAATCGCCGTAGCGCACAGGCTCCGGCCCATCGCGTCCACCCAATTCGGTCGGCAAGGTCTGATCCTTCGCCATCTTACGCCGCTCTTCCGCCTCGGCGAGCGCACGCTGTGCTGCAGGTGGCAGGTCCTTGGGCTGATCGGTCACGGGCGGCACCCTCCTTGTCGATGTCTATGGATTGATATACGCCCCGGCCACCCAGCTTCAAGTGAGACCGTCATGAACCAAACAGGTTTGCCCGCCCGCCGCTCTGCGCATTATCTGCTGATGCAGATCACCGGTGAAGGCCGTTTGATGGCAGAACTGATCGGCAGCGGCGCATTGGCACGGCTGGAAAGCGATGACCGTGCCCGCGCCCAGCGCCTTGCGACCGAAGCTTTGCGCGGGTTGGACCGGGCCGACCGGATGTTAAAGCCCTACCTCAAGAAAACGCCACCTGATCACGTGATGAATGCTTTGCGTCTCGGTGTCATAGAACTGTGCAGCGGTGAGGCCGCACACGGGGTGGTGAACGCCTATGTCGAGATCGTGGCCCGTAACAAGCGCACCCAAGCGATGAAGGGTTTGACCAACGCCGTCTTGCGGAAAATTGCTGCCGAAGGACCGGACGGCTGGGCCAAACGCGCTGTGCCGCTTACGCCGGGGTGGTTACGCCAACCTTTGGTTGCGGCATGGGGGCGTGAGGCCGTCATGGGGATGGAAGCCGCGCATTTCACAGGCGCACCATTGGATCTATCGGTGAAGGGTGACGCGGCAGTTGTTGCAGAAACCCTCGGTGGCACGGTTTTACCGACAGGTTCGGTGCGTTTGCAGAACGCGGGCCAGGTATCCACTTTGCACGGCTATGCCGAGGGAGATTGGTGGGTGCAAGATGCAGCGGCGGCCATCCCGGTGAAGCTTCTGGGTGATGTCAAAGGCCTGAAGGTGCTGGACCTTTGCGCAGCGCCGGGTGGCAAGGCGATGCAGCTGGCGGCCTTGGGGGCTGATGTTATCGCCGTCGATATATCCGAAAAACGGATGGAACGGATTGGTGAAAACCTGTCGCGCGTGGGTCTGAAAGCCAAATGTGTGATCAGCGATGCGTTTGCCTTCAATGAAGGCGGCTTTGATGCCGTCCTGTTGGATGCCCCCTGTTCCGCCACAGGCACCATCAGACGGCACCCCGATCTACCCTATGCCAAGGACGGGTCCGAGTTTGGCGCGCTGATCGACCAACAAGAGGCAATGATTGATCATGCGCTGACCCTGCTGAAGCCTGGGGGCCGGTTGGTATTTTGTACCTGCTCGCTCTTGCCAGATGAAGGCGAGGTGCAAGTAGAAGAGGCGCTGGCCCGCCATACTGACCTCACGATTGAGGCGGACGCCCTGCGCCTTGGCGGCATAAGCCCTGACTGGGTCACCGATGAGGGCGGGCTGCGCCTGCGCCCCGATTACTGGGCGGACACCGGCGGCATGGACGGGTTCTACATGGCCGTCCTGCGAAAGCCTGCGTGACTTAGCGTCAGGCTTTTCCTATGGTTTGCACAAAACCGTATGTTACGCGTGCAAACTAAGGCTACAGGCATTGGCCAAAGCAATCACATGGCAGGACAAGCGCACGCGCTTTATGAACCGGATGCATGCCCGCCGCGCTGCCCGGGCGGCCCTTGCGACGGAATTTGTATCCCCGCCAGAACCGCGAACCATTGGCGTTGTGGAACGCGGACAGCAGTTGATAGCAGGAAAATTCTTGTTTTCAGGACTTTTTGTCGAAGGCAAAGACTACACCATCTGGGATATCGCGGCAGCATATCCGGAAGTTGTAGACGAAGCACAAGGTTGCGCGTGGTTGGATGATCTGGCCGCAGTGGGCGACGAAAAAGCGCGGGCGCTCGCCCAAAACTGGATCTTTGGCTGGATCGACACCTACGGCCATGGCCGGAGTGACGGCTGGACACCGGGTATCACCGGGCGCCGTTTGATACGCTGGATCAACCACGGGCCCTTTCTGCTACGCGGCCATGACAAATACACATCTGCCCGGTTCTTTCAGAGCCTTGCGCGGCAGACTTTGTTTCTGTCGCGCCGCTTGCACACGGCAAGACCGGGTTTGCGGCGGTTTGAGGCGCTTGCCGGGACAATCCACGCCAGCCTGTCGCTTAAAAGCATGCAAAGCCATGCAGACCCCGCACTTACCGCACTGGTACAAGACTGTGCGACACAGATTGGTCCTGATGGGGCGATTGCAACGCGCAAGCCGCAGGACCTGTTAGACATCCTCAGCCTACTGAACTGGACCGCGCAGACACTACGCGATGCCAAACGCACTGTGCCACGTGAGCTCACGGATGCCATTGCCCGCATCGTGCCGACTTTGCGGGCGTTGCGCCATGCTGATGGCAGTCTTGCGCGCTTTCATGGTGGCGGAGAAGGGATCGAAGGGCGCCTGGACGAAGCGCTGGTGTCCACCGGGATCAAGACGCAGCCTAAGCAGCACAGCCCTATATGGGTTATGCGCGGCTCGCCGCTGGACGCACCACGCTGATTGTGGATGCGGACACACCCCCTTCAGGCGCCGCATCGGTTGAGGCACATGCCAGCACACTTGGGATTGAACTGACCTCTGGCCGCCGCCCAATGATCGTCAACTGCGGCTCTGGTGCGCGCTTTGGGGAAGAGTGGCGCAGGGCCAGCCGTGCAACACCCAGCCATGCAACCATGATGATTGAAGGGGTGTCATCCTCGCATCTTGGCCCCAAGGGACGTTTGGCAAACGGTGACGAATTGCTGACTGAACTGCCAACGCAAGTGCAATGCGCCTTCTCTGACCTGGACAATGGGCGCAAGCTGGAGCTATCGCACAACGGCTACCAAGCCTCGCATGGTTTAACCCATGCGCGCATCCTGCATCTTTCGGCGGATGGGCGTACGTTGGAAGGGCAAGACCTGCTGACCACACTCGGCCCCAATGACGAAACCGTTTTTGACAAAGTGCAAACGCCGGGTGGTTTGCCATTTGTGATCCGCTTTCATCTGCACCCAGATGTCATCCCCGCAATTGATGTTGCTTGCACGACCGTCTCGCTCACTCTGAAATCAGGCGAGATTTGGCAGTTGCGTCATGACGGTACAGCAAAACTTGGCCTCGCGCCGTCAGTTTATCTGCAAAATCGGCGATTAAAACCCCTTGCGACACAACAGGTGGTTTTATCCGGGCGCGCAATGGCCTATGCGACGCGTGTCCGTTGGTCCTTGGCCAAAACGCAAGACACACCGACTGCGGTGCGTGACTTTGCCAAGGCCGATCCATTGGACGCGATAGATTAGCCTTTCGTAAGGACCCACATGACCGATCTTGCCCCGCTGCGCCGCGCCCTGCTTTCTGTATCTGACAAAACCGGGTTAACTGACCTTGGTCGTGCGCTCGCTGCACGCGGGGTTGAACTGCTGTCCACCGGCGGATCGGCTAAGGCGCTGCGGGATGCCGGGCTTGAAGTCCGCGATGTGGCCGATGTGACGGGCTTTCCCGAGATGATGGATGGGCGGGTCAAGACATTGCACCCGGTCGTCCACGGTGGCTTGCTGGCCCGTCGCGATCTGGAAGGACACCGTGATGCGATGGTCGAGCATAACATCGGGCCAATCGACCTGTTGGTAGTGAACCTTTATCCGTTTGAAGAGACCGTCGCCAAAGGTGCGGATTTCGACACCTGTATCGAAAACATAGATATTGGTGGGCCTGCGATGATCCGCTCTGCAGCGAAAAACCATGCCTTTGTGAATGTGGTCACAGATGTGGAAGACTATGATGCGTTGCTGGCCGAACTGGAAGCCAATGACGGGCAGACTACGCTGGCACTGCGCCAGCGCCTAGCGCAGACAGCCTATGCACGCACTGCCGCTTACGACACAGCGGTCAGCACTTGGATGGCTGGAGCGATTGGGTCAGATACGCCGCGGCGGCGGTCTTTCAGCGGCACATACAAACAGACCATGCGCTATGGCGAAAACAGCCACCAGTCGGCGGCATTCTATACCGATGGCACAGATCGTCCCGGCGTGGCGACTGCCGTGCAGCATCAGGGCAAAGAGCTGTCCTACAACAACATCAACGACACGGACGCCGCCTTTGAACTGGTGGCAGAGTTTGACCCTGCCGACGGCGCCGCCGTCGCAATTATCAAGCACGCCAACCCTTGCGGTGTAGCGCGTGGTACGACTTTGCTGGAGGCCTATCAGAATGCCTTTGACTGCGACCGCACCAGTGCCTTTGGCGGTATCGTCGCACTGAACCAGCCGTTGGATGAGGACACCGCCAAAGCGATTGTCGAGATCTTCACCGAAGTCGTGATCGCACCCGGTGCCTCTGATGCGGCCAAAGCCGTGTTTGCCGCAAAGAAGAACCTTCGCCTGCTGACAACCGATGGACTGCCGGACGTGAAAGCGCCCATCACCACCTACCGTCAGGTTGCGGGCGGCATGTTGGTGCAGGACAAAGACACCGGCTATGTCGGCATGGATGATCTGAAGGTTGTGACCAAAGTGGCACCAACCGACGATCAAATGGCCGACCTTCTGTTTGCTTGGAAAGTCGCCAAACACGTCAAATCCAACGCTATCGTTTATGTAAAAGACAAGGCAACAGTGGGAGTCGGCGCTGGCCAGATGTCGCGCCTTGATAGCGTGCTGATCGCTGCCAAGAAGGCGGAGCGCATGGCCGAGGCGATGGGCTTGCCGGAACCGCTCACCAAGGGTTCTGCGGTCGCGTCCGATGCGTTCTTCCCCTTCGCTGACGGATTGATGGAAGCCGCCGCTGCGGGTGCGACCTGCGTGATCCAACCCGGTGGTTCCATGCGTGACGATGAGGTGATTGCGGCTGCCGATGAAGCTGGCATCGCAATGGTCTTCACCGGCATGCGCCACTTCCGGCACTAGAGGTTTTGCGATGCGGTTGATGTTCCTGACGGCCTTTTGGATTTTCCTGCTTGATCAGCTGATCAAATTCCACGTGCTGTTCAATGTCTTCGGGTTGAAGTGGGCGCAAGTAACCGTGCCATCAGATCAACTGCCCTATCCGCAATCAGTCGAGGTGTTCCCGCCCTTTCTTGTCCTGCGCATGGCGTGGAATCGCGGTGTGAACTTTGGCCTATTTGCAGAATTCGATATGCGCTGGGTGCTAATTGCAGTCGCCTTCTTAATCACTGCCGCTGTCATCTGGTGGCTGAACAAAGTCGGCGGCACCAAGTGGGTCTACATTTCGGGCGGGCTGCTGATTGGCGGTGCGATGGGCAATGTCATCGACCGCTTTTTCTATGGCGCCGTTGCTGATTTCCTGAATATGTCGTGCTGCGGGATCAACAATCCCTATGCGTTCAATGTCGCTGACATCTGTATCTTTATCGGTGCAGTCGGATTGGCCTTTCTTGCCGATGACAAAAAGAAATCAGCGTGACGTCCCCACGACCATGGGTTAAACACCAAAAACACACTGAGGGTTTTTCGATGCGTGCGCTTTCTTTCTCTGTTCTGGCCCTGATTTTGGTGACCGCCTGTGGCAACACCGACCGGCCCTTGCGTGACCTGCGGTCGGCAGGTGGAGGTCCGGACGAATTCAAGGTGATCCCGCTCGGCCCGCTCGAAATCCCGCAAACACGTGATCTGCCAACTCCTACACCGGGGGTGCCAATCGCACCGATCCATCACCGAACGCCGACGCCATCCGCGCGCTGGGTGGATCGCCATCCGCGCAGATCGCTGGCGGTATACCTGCAGGTGATTCAGCCCTTCTGGCGCAAACGAACCGCTATGGCGTGGATCCGAACATCCGGTCCGTCTTGGCCGCAGAAGATGCAGCGAAGCTGGAACGCGCGCGGCGACTAAATGTCGTCAACCCACTCGGACGCGACAGATATTTCCCCGCTTACAGCCGCGACGCACTTGATGCACCAGCAGAGCTGGCACGTCTTGGGACCCTGGGGGTTCTTGTGCCGCAAGTCCCTGCCGAAGCGGTTGAAGCACGCGAGACAGCTGCATCCGGACTATTGGGACAATTTGGCTTGCGTGAAAACTGTGTGTTCACGACAATCGGATCACCCGATGGGCGCTTGCGCCGCGTTTGTGAAACCGACGAACCTGCAGAAGCGCAATAACCACACCTCACATCCGCGTATGGTGACTTGATCGAAACGCAAAGCAGCGTAGGTATCAGGGCAGTCATTTGAAAAAAGGGTGCTCATGACACGTTTGTTCGCCGCATTGGCAATCATGATGTCGGCTATTGCCGCACAGGCCGAAGAAGTTACAACATATACGCTGGATAACGGGATGGAGGTTGTCGTCATCGAAGACAACCGCGCACCTGTGGTCGTGCATATGCTATGGTACAAAGTAGGCTCCGCGGACGAGCCCGAAGGCGTCTCTGGCATTGCGCATTTCCTTGAACACCTGATGTTCAAAGGCACCGATGTACTCGCATCGGGCGAGTTTTCATCCGTCGTCGCGGCCAACGGGGGCAGTGATAACGCCTTCACCAGCTATGACTATACGGCCTATTTCCAACGCGTCGCCGCTGATCGGCTTGAGTTGATGATGCAGATGGAAAGCAATCGCATGAACAACCTTGTGCTGACGCCAGAAGAGGTCGAAAGCGAGCGTGGCGTTATTCTGGAAGAGCGCAACCAGCGTACCGAAAACAGCCCCAATGCTTTGGCCCGCGAACAGTTCCGCGCAGCCTTGTTTCAAAACCACCGCTATGGCGTGCCGATTATCGGCTGGAAGCACGAGATGGAGCAGCTTGATCAGCAAGACGTGCAGGACTTCTATGACCTCTACTATGCGCCGAATAACACCATCCTGATTGTAGCGGGTGATGTACAGCCCGACGAAGTGCTTGCACTTGCCGAGCAATACTACGGCGTGATCCCCGCCGAAGATCAGCTGCCAGTCCGTGAACGCCCGCAAGAGCCACCGCAACGCGCGGAACGACGCATCACCTATGTCGATGCGCGTGTCAGCCAGCCTTATCTGGTCCGCAGCTACCTTGCGCCGGAACGTGACCCTGGCGCACAGACCGAAGCGGCAGCACTGGTCTATTTGGCAGAACTGTTGGGTGGATCACCCTTCACGTCAGCGCTGGGGCAAGCGCTGCAATTTGACACAGAAACCGCGATTTACACCAATGCATCCTACAGTGGCTCATGGCTGGACGATGCGACATTCTCTTTGCGGTGGTTCCGTCCGAAGGGGTCACCCTTTCGGAAGCCGAAGCCGCAATGGATGAGGTGATCAGCGCCTTTATGGAAGGGACGATTGATCCTGACCGTATGGAAAGCATCCGCACACAGCTGCGTGCGTCAGAAATCTACGCGCTCGACAATGTCCAAGGGATCGCGCAGCGCTATGGCGCGGCCCTGACCCAAAGCCTGACCGTCGCGGACGTACAAGAATGGCCAGATGTTTTGCAAGCGGTCACCGAAGACGACATCAAAGCGGTCGCCGCAAAGGTCTTTATTCGGGATCAGGCGGTCACCGGCTGGGTCGTGACCAACGATGAGGAGGCACGCTGATGCTGCGTATTCTGATTGCTTTGTGCCTGACCATTATCGCGACAACCGCACGGGCCGAGATTGACATCAAAGAGGTCACATCCCCCGGTGGTATCAACGCTTGGGTGGTGGAAGAGCCTTCAATCCCCTTCGTGGCGCTCGAGCTGCGTTTCCAGGGTGGCCCCGTGTTGGACCAGCCCGGCAAACGCGGCGCAACAAACCTGATGACAGGGCTTTTGGAAGAAGGATCCGGCGATATGTCGGCGCAGGAATTCCAGGCAACGCTGGAGGAACTTGCTGCAAGCATCAGCTTTCGGGCGTCTGATGACACGATCTCTGTCTCGGCCCGCTTTCTGACCGAGAACAAAGAGGAGGTCATAGCCCTTTGCGTCAGGCACTGCTGGAGCCACGCTTTGATCAGGACGCGCTGGACCGGGTACGCGCCCAGGTGATTTCGGGAATAGCCAGCGACGAAAAGAGCCCAAATGCGATCTCAAGTGCGGTTTTCAACGCGGCCGCCTACGGCGATCATCCTTACGGGTCAGCGATTGAGGGTACCGTGGAAAGCGTCAGTGCGCTGACACAAGATGACATGGTGACAGCCCACCGCAATGCCTTGGTCAGGGACCGTCTGTATGTATCCGTTGTCGGCGACACAACAGCCGAGACCGTGGGCAGCTTACTGGACGATCTTTTAGGCGATTTGCCTCAAGAGGGCCCGCCACTGCCTGAAAATGTTGTCTATGACGTTGCGGGTGGGATCACCGTGGTAGATTTCGACACACCCCAATCCGTCGCCCTTTTTGGGCATCGTGGCATGCAACGCGATGATGAGGATTTTTTTGCCGCTGTGATCGTTAACCGCGTGCTTGGTGCAGGTGGGTTTGAATCGCGGCTAATGACCGAGGTGCGGGAAAAACGCGGTCTGACCTATGGCATCCGCTCTTATCTGGTGCCACGGTTTCATTCAGAGGTCATGCTGGGATCAGTCGCATCCTCCAATGAAACGATTGCCGAAGCGATTGAAGTGACCCGCAACGAATGGACCCGCATGGCCGAGGAAGGGATGACGGCAGAGGAACTGGCCGTCGCAAAAACCTATATGACCGGTGAGTATCCACTGCGTTTCGATGGCAATGCGGAAATCGCCAAGATCATGGTTGGCATGCAAATGGTTGGGCTGACGCCCGACTATGTTATCAATCGCAATGATTTTGTTGACGCTGTAACGCTGGACGATGTGAACCGGGTGGCAGCAGAGCTGCTGCAGCCGGAGAACCTGCATTTCGTGGTGGTCGGCAAACCTGTTGGATTGGAAAGCACACCTTAGCGGCGAACAATTTTAGATAAAAATTGTTTTGTCAGAAGGAAATTCCAGAATTTCCTTCGCATGTTTTCCACTCGCAGAATCGTGCATGAACATGCTAGAACTTGTGGTATGGCCATCGCAGACCCCCAAATACAGCCACACCCGGTGATCCGGCAATTGGACGACGCCGCAATTAACAGGATTGCGGCGGGCGAAGTATTGGAACGCCCTGCCTCGGCAGTCAAAGAACTTGTTGAAAATAGTATCGACGCAGGGGCTTCGCGCATTGAAGTGGTTATCGCTGATGGTGGTAAGACATTGATCCGCGTGACCGATGATGGATGTGGCATGATGCCCTCGGATCTGCCAATGGCGATGTCCCGCCATGCGACGTCAAAGATTGATGGGTCGGACCTGCTCAACATCCGATCGTTCGGGTTTCGGGGTGAGGCTTTGCCGTCGCTGGGGGCAACGGGCCGCCTGACGATCACGTCGCGCGCCAAAGGCGCTGAGGCCGCGATGATCGCTGTTGCGGGCGGGAAAGCCGAAGGCGTAAAACCCGCCGCGCTTTCATCAGGCACGGTGATCGAGTTGCGCGATATGTTCTATGCGACACCCGCACGGCTCAAGTTCCTGCGCACGGACCGGGCAGAGGCGCAAGCGGTGACAGATATCGTCAAACGCCTTGCTATGGCAGAGCCATTCGTCACCTTTATTCTGCAAGACGCCTCCAAAGGTGACAATCGCACGGTGTTCCGCGCCGATGCCGAAACCGGCGATCTGTTTGACGCCCTACATGGGCGGCTCCGCACGGTCTTGGGCAAGGATTTCGCCGAAAACGCACTGCGGATTGATACCCAGCGTGAAGGGTTCCACCTGACAGGCTATGCCGCCTTGCCAACCTATTCGCGCGGGGCTGCAGTCGCACAATTCCTTTTCGTGAACGGACGCCCGGTGCGCGACAAGATGCTGCTGGGTGCCTTGCGCGCCGCTTATATGGACGTTCTGTCACGCGACCGACACCCGGTTGCCGCACTGTTCATCGATTGCGATCCGACGCAGGTGGATGTCAACGTCCACCCCGCAAAATCAGAGGTGCGGTTTCGCGACCCCGGTACGGTACGCGGGTTGATCATCTCGGGCCTGCGCCATGCTTTAGCCGACGCCGGACACCGCGCCTCTACCACGGTCGCGAATGCAACTTTGGGCGCGATCACGCCAGAACCAATGACACCTCGCGTCTATCAGATGGACCGGCCCAGCTTCAGTGCGCGTTCGATGACGTTTCAGGCGCAGGCGCCCGGGTTTGGCGAAGCACCTTCAGCCCGGATCGAACCGGTCATCGAAGATGAACCCGACGATCTGCCACTTGGCGCCGCCCGCGCGCAGGTGCATGAGAACTATATCATCGCGCAAACCGAAAACGGGATCGTGATTGTTGATCAACATGCCGCACACGAGCGGCTGGTGTATGAAAAGCTCAAGGCGCAGATGGCGGAAAACGGCGTTGCCGCGCAGGCCTTGCTGATCCCTGAGGTGATTGAGCTGTCAGAGAACGAAGCGCGACACCTGCTGGAAATCGCCGAGGACCTCGCCAAGTTTGGCCTGACCATCGAACCCTTTGGCGGCGGCGCAATTGCCGTGCGCGAAACCCCCGCCATTCTGGGCGAAGTGAATGCCGCAGCCATGATCCGCGATATCCTCGACGAATTGGCCGACCAGGGCGACAGCGCATCGGTCCAAACGCAGATTGAGGCAATACTCAGCCGGGTCGCTTGCCACGGCTCCATCCGTTCGGGCCGTCGCATGCAGGCCGCTGAAATGAACGCGCTCTTGCGCGAAATGGAGGCGACGCCGCTGTCCGGCCAGTGCAATCATGGACGGCCGACTTACGTCGAACTCAAACTGACCGATATTGAGCGGCTTTTCGGGCGCACATGATCCAAATCGGTGAAAATATCTACGACCTCAGCGATCCCATGGTGATGGGCGTGATGGCTGGCGCAGTGCTTATGCTGGTTGTGTTGATCCTACTGATCATGACCGTGCGCCGCGCAGGCACGTCGACCGAAGCGGTGCAATTTGTCGCCTCGCAGGTCGGGCGCCTGTCACAGGACGTCAACGCACTTGGGCAAGGGCAGCAACAACTGGCAGGCAACATCCGCACCGTCAGTGACGCGCAGGCGACAGCTCAGGTGCAGGTGGTCCAAACGATGGAAGCGCGCTTGGCCGAGGTGCAGGCGCAGATGGCCGAACGCCTGTCTGACAATGCCATCAAATCGGCGCGCTCTTTGGCTGAAATGCAAGAGCGGATGAAAGACACGCTGTCGGGATCGTCCGAGAAGACGACCAAGAGCCTAACCGAGCTGCAAGAACGCTTGGCAACCATCGACAAGGCGCAGACGAATATTGAAAAACTGTCCGGCGACGTGCTGTCCTTGCAGGACATTCTGTCAAACAAGCAAACCCGCGGGGCTTTTGGCGAAATTCAACTGCAAGACATTGTGTCCAAGGCCCTGCCGTCTGATAGCTATACGTGGCAAGCGACCCTGTCGAACAACAGCCGCCCCGATTGTCTGGTACATCTACCCAATCCGCCCGGCCCCATCGTGATTGACGCCAAGTTTCCGCTGGAAGCCTATGAGGCGCTAATGGCAGCGGAAACAAAGGCAGAGCGGGAACGCGCACTGGCCACCTTTGGTCAGGCCATCAAGGCGCACATCAGGAAAATCTCGGACAGTTACCTGATAGAGGGCGAAACCGCCGATGGCGCGCTGATGTTTCTGCCGTCCGAGGCTGTCTATGCCGAGTTGCACAGCCGCCTCCCGCATATCGTGCGCGAAGGTTTTGCCGCCCGTGTCTGGATCGTATCGCCGACCACCTGCATGGCCACGCTCAACACCATGCGTGCCATTCTGAAAGATGCGCGGATGCGCGAGCAGACAGGTGCCATTCGCAAAGAACTCGCGATGCTGGGAGGCGATGTTGAGCGGCTCGTGACCCGCGTCGGCAATCTGGATCGGCACTTTGGGCAAGCCGCCAAGGATATCGAAGATATCAAGATTTCGGCCGAAAAGGCAGGTAAGCGCGCCCACCGGTTGGATAACTTTGACTTCGAAGAGATCGCGCCAGAGCCTGACCCAAAGGTCGTTCCAATGATGCCGCCCAAAGGATGACCATGGCCCAACGTGTTTTTATCACTGCCGGAGCAGGCGGGATCGGCAAAGTGATTGCCGAAACCTATGCGGACCAAGGCGCACAGGTTTATGTCTGTGATCAGGACAATGCAGCCCTCAATGAGCTGAGAAAAGGGATCACCGGCACCCCTGTGGATGTCACCGATGAAGCAGCTTTGGACGCATGGCTAAGGGCCGGGCTGGACCACTTTGGCGGCTGTGATGTCTTGATCAACAACGCAGGCATCGCGGGTCAGGCAGACCCGGTTGAAGCCCTTGACCTTGCGCAGTGGAAACATTGCCTTGCGGTCAATCTGGACGCTCAGATGATCACCTGTCGCGCCATCGCCCCTGTCATGAAAAGGCAAAAATCCGGGACAATCATCAATCTCTCATCGACATCAGGCCTGTTTGGTGCCCCGTTTCGTGCGCCTTACGCCGCAGCGAAATGGGCTGTGATCGGATTTACCAAAACGATCGCAACAGAACTGGGTCCATATGGTATTCGCTGCAATGCCATTTGTCCCGGCGCGGTGAGTGGTGACCGGATGGATCGGGTTCTTGCCGCAGAAGCCCAAGCGCGCGGCGTTACCCCGGATGAGGTGTATCTCGACTATGCCTCTGGCAGTTCACTGCGTCGCTTTGCAGAACCCAAAGAAATAGCGGAGCTTTGCACATATTTATCATCCGATGCCGCAAAATTCGTTTCAGGCCAGGCGATTGCTGTCGATGGCAATACCGAAACTTATCATTCGGTCTAGACGCGCTGTCGTTACTGCTACGCGATTCCAGATACAAAAAGACACCCCGATTTGCATCGGCGCGCCTTTTTGTGAGTGGGTCCCGGTTCAGATCCCAATAAATTTCTGTGCAATGCGCGGCACGATGCCACTAAACCGCAGCGGCGCATCAGTCGCAGCAAGGCAAATGCAATCCATGCCCTCTTCCGCAACTGGCGTATGGTGCAAATCTTCGTTGGCGACCTCAATGTCACCGGCCGCAAATCGATCCTCTTCGTCGGTGAACGCACCTTGCAACACCAACGTCAGTTCCGTCCCACGATGCCCATGATCCGGCACTGCCGTACCCGCAGGAATGCGCAAAAGCCGCACACTGGCGTCCTTTGAGGTGTTCAGGACAAGCTGACTGACACCCCCACCGATCTTGCGCCACTTCAGGCTATCGATATCACCGGCAATATAATCCTGCAGGGGGCCTGGAAACATGCTGCGCTGGTCGCGAAGCGGCGCTGGCTTTTCTACGAACCGCCCGCCATCTATCATCGCCAGCGTTGCTTCCAACGCATCTTCAGCGATCTGAGCCGGGTCACTTTCCAACATCACTTCCCCGCCCAGCGCTTCGTACTCGGCCAAGGCTGCGCGACAGGTATCACACATCGAAATATGCGTGGCCACGACCAGATTGAAGGCCTCCGGCAGCGTTCCAGCAGCATACCCCATCAGAAGTTGCTCGGTCAGGTGGTGTTTGATCTTTTTCATATCGTTCATCATTTCATTGCGTGGCGCAGTCTATCCAGCGCCAATCTAATCCGCGATTTGATCGTCCCCAGCGGCAATCCCGTCTCAGCGGCGATCTGACTGTGGCTCAGCTCGCCAAAGTAGGCGCGCTCGATCAGTTTTCTCTGTTCTGCGGGCAATGTGGCCAAGGCCTGCCCGAGTTGTTCCGTTTCTTGCTGCAGTCCCAAAGCCTCGGTCTGGTCTGGCTCTGCTTCGGGGCCCCATGGCAGGTCTTCCGGTTCGGGCCGTCGCTGCTTGCGCAAAATGTCGATCTTTCGGTTACGAGCAATCGTAAAGATCCAAGTGGATACACTCGCTTTCGTGGGATCGAACATATGGGCCTTGTTCCAAAGGGTCGCCATGACCTCCTGTGTACATTCTTCTGCCAGATCCGGGCTGGCCCCCGACTTCATCAAAAATGACTTCACGCGCGGCGCGAAATAGCCAAAAAGCTCGGCAAAGGCCTTGCGATCCTGGCTGTCACGCACGGCATACACCTGAACGACCCACGCCATGCGTTTTGATGATGCTTCGGGGTTCACCTTTGTCTTCCTCACTTTGCGCATGGGCTGCACTTTCGCATCACCATAAGTGACAGCGGGCGGCAGCGCATCCGCTTTTGTGAGGGTGTTCGGTTCCGTCAACATATAGGTGTTACGCCGCCAACCCGCGGTTGGATCACCACACATGCGATTTTCTTGTGATCCATGTAAGTAATGGACACGTAACAACAATAACAAATGATCAAGACACACTGGAGCCCCCTGACATGCCATTCGAGACCGGGACAGCCGTTCCCAGAAAAATTGCGGTGATTGGTGCTGGTATTTCAGGTATGGGGGCTGCGCACGCACTGGCAAAAGACCACCGCGTCGTGCTGTTTGAGGCCGAGAACAGGTTAGGGGGCCACGCCCGTACACGAATGGCGGGCAAAAACAGGGATCAGGCCGTTGATACAGGGTTTATCGTTTTCAACTATGCCAATTACCCAAACCTGACGAAGCTGTTTGATCACCTTGATGTGCCGGTCATCAAAAGCAACATGAGCTTTGGCGCCTCTTTCAGCGGGGGCCGGATGGAGTACGGTCTGGCCAGCCTCAACGCGCTATTCGCCCAGCGCAGCAACATTGCCAGCCCCAAGTTTCTGCGCATGGTCCGGGATATCTTGAAATTCAATGCCCACGGGCTTGAAGCAAGCCAAGATGAAACGATGACGATTGGTGAGTTGCTGAAAAAGCTGAACCTCAGCGATTACTTCCGCGACCACTACCTCCTGCCCTTTTCCGGCGCGATCTGGTCAACGCCAAAGGAAAAGATCCTCGACTTTCCGGCCTATGCCATGATGCGCTTTTTCGACAATCATGCGCTGCTGGGCGCAACAGGTCAGCATCAATGGTACACTGTCGACGGTGGGTCGCGCGAGTATGTGACGCGCCTTGCCGCTGATATGGTGCAACGCGGTATTGATATCCGGCTTGGCGCACCCATTGACGCCGTGCGCCGCACGGCAACAGGGGCTGACGTGAAGACGCATGGCGAAAGCTGGGAAGCCTTTGACGAAGTGGTCTTTGCCACCCATTCGGACGACACATTGCGAATGCTGTCGGATGCCACTGCCGTCGAAAAATCTGTTCTTGGGGCCGTGCGCTACCAGCCCAATAAAGTCGTGCTGCATTCGGACACCTCGATCATGCCCAAGCGCCGTCAGGTTTGGTCGTCTTGGATCTATTCCGAAGATGCCCAACGCACCGACAAAGAGATCAACTTGACGTACTGGATGAATTCGCTGCAGCCTTGGCTAAAAGGCGAGGACATGATGGTTACCTTGAACAGCAACAGGCCCATCGAAGAAGAGCTGATCTGGGATGAAGTGACGCTGCGCCATCCGGTCTATGATCTTGAGGCGATAGCCGCCCAAGAGGCCGCCGCGGCAATGAACGGCTCGAACCGTACCTGGTTCTGCGGCGCATGGATGAAGAACGGGTTCCACGAAGACGGGTTGTCCAGCGCGCTTGATGTCGTGCATTCGCTCAATGCTGTTAATCATCTGCAACTTGCTGCCGAGTGACCTCTGCCGTTCATCATATCGCAGCGGAAACCTATCATGGGCGGCGTGGGGCGACGAAGAACGCTTTTCGCTATTCCATCGACTATGTTCTGACGGACGCTGAGGCGACGCCGCAAACGCCAGCGTTCTTTTCGCGCAACAGCGGCAACCTGATGTCATTGCACGACCGCGACCATGGCGGTGCACCCAAGCAAGGCAAAGGGGCCGCTTGGGTCCGTGATGTGCTGGCGACATACAATGTGACAGACGCGGTCCGGATTGAGCTGCTGGCGCAGCCGCGCGTGCTGGGGCATGTGTTCAACCCTGTCTCCTTCTGGCTGTGTTACGATGGCGATGATACCCTCACCACTGTCATCGCCGAAGTCACCAATACGTTTGGCGACCGTCACTCTTATCTGTGCCGTCATGATGATGGTCGACCGATCACCAAAGACGAAACACTTTCAGCTCAAAAGCTGATGCATGTGTCGCCCTTTCAACCCATCGAAGGCGGATATACCTTCCGTTTTGACATTCAGCCCGACATTATTGGCATCTGGATCGATTATTCACGCGGCAATGGCGGTTTGATCGCGACGCTGACGGGGCCACGTAAGCCCATTACCAATGGCTCCATCATCAAGGCAGCGCTTCGGCGACCCTTCGGGTCTCGGCGCGTGCTGACGTTGATCCACTGGCAAGCGATCAAACTATGGTGGAAAGGTGCAACTTTCCGATCCCAACCTGAACCGCCGACCAACGAGGTCAGCAGATGAAAGCCCTGTCAGAGCGGCTGCCCGCCTACTCGGTCTTTGCGGCCGTGCTGTCTGGCGCTGGCCTGCCGATCTATATCTATGCACCCAAATACTACGCTGATACCTTTGGGGTCAGTTTGGCTGCACTGGGTGCACTGCTGTTCGCGATGCGCCTTTTCGATATGGTTCAGGACCCGGTGTTGGGATGGATCAGTGAACGCCTGACGCGATCCAAGAAACTGGTGATCACACTGACCGCTCTCGTCATGGCGCTATCCATGATCGGCCTTTTTGCGGTCATCCCGCCCATCGCCCCGATTTGGTGGTTTGGGATCACCGTCACCGCGCTTTTCACCGCGTTCAGTTTCCTATCCATCAATTTCTACGCCCAAGGGGTCAGCAAGGTAAGCAGCGACCCACAGGGTCACGTCAAACTGGCGGCATGGCGTGAAAGTGGGGCGCTGTTGGGTGTGTGCATCGCGGCTGTCATCCCAACGGTCTTGATTGGGGTCGTTGCCAGCCCCTTTGCCGCCTTTGCATATGGATTTGCCGCACTAACACTCATCGCAGCCTTCTTCATGTGGCCCGAATGGAAAGAACGCGTCAGCCAAGAACCATCACAGATCGGTGAAATCATCCGCGACAACACCGCGCGAAAGCTCCTGATCCTGGCGCTGGTCAATGCAACACCACTTGCGGTTTCGTCCACGCTGTTCCTCTTTTATGTGGAAAGCAAATTGGGGGGCGTTGGCTGGGAAGGTGCGCTACTGGTCCTCTTTTTCCTGGCGGCAGCGCTCTCTTCCCCTATCTGGTCAGCCCTCGCGCGACGGTTCAGCCCCAAGCCTGTTTTGATCGCCGCCATGATCCTCGCGGTCCTTTCATTTGGCTACACCCTCACTTTATCGCCCGGCGATGTGATCCCTTTTGCAGTTATCTGCGTATTAAGTGGAGCGACCATCGGGGCAGACCTCACTTTGCTGCCCGCAATGTTCGCGAAACGGATGGCTGCAATTTCGCCCAATGGGGGGCAGGGATTTGGCCTTTGGAATTTGGTGAACAAGTTCACGCTTGCCTTCGCCGCGGTGGTTCTACTGCCGCTACTTGAACGATCTGGCTTCACGGCAGGGGCCACCGATTTGCCCGCCGAAGCGATCACCATGCTGACGGTGCTATACGCACTTGTGCCGTCACTATTGAAACTTTTGGCCATCGGCTTGCTGATCGCCACGAAACTCGAGGACTAACGATGTCGTTTGTCACTTACATTCTGCTCGGAGCGGCGCTCATGGCAACGGCGGTGTTCTTCAAAGAGCGCTATGTGTCCTTCTGGGCGCAAAAGTCTGATGACTACGCAGATGGGCCCATCTTTGACATTCGCGAACGGTTCAATGGGCCGATTCTATGTGAAGGCGTGATCTACGGTCCTACCGGCAAAGTATCGTCACGCTTCGTGGCTGATTTTGAAGCATCCTGGAATGGCAATGTCGGCACCATGAAAGAGGTTTTCTACTACGACAGCGGTCAGGTACAGAACCGTGAATGGACCCTGACACTGGGCAATGACGGCAAGATCAAAGCCGAAGCTCCTGATGTTGTTGGAGCGGGCACGGGCCAACAAAGCGGATCTGCCGTCTTGTTGAACTACCGCATCAAACTGACCGAAGAGGCAGGCGGACATGCGCTGGATGTGACTGACTGGATGTACCTGATGTCCAACGGCTCCATCATGAACCGCAGCCAGTTCCGCAAATTCGGGATCAAAGTGGCCGAGCTTGTCGCAACCATGCGCCCCAAAGACAAGGCCTACGCAGGAGAATAACCGTGAAAGACTGGCAAGGAAAACGCTACTGGCTCGTTGGCGCGAGCGAGGGTTGGGCCGCGAAGTGGCCTTCAGCATAAGCCGCGCCGGGGCCGAGGTGATTGTCTCTGCCAGATCCGAAGACCGCTTAAAGGAACTGGTGGCACAACTGCCTGGCAAGGCATCATATGTGACCGTTGATGTGGCCGACCGCACCGCTGTTGAGGCGGCGGCGAAAAAGGTGGGTGACATTGATGGCGTTGTCTATCTCGCCGGGGTATATTGGCCCATGAAGGCGCAGGATTGGGACAACGAAAAGGCCGACATGATGGGCGAGGTAAACTTCCTTGGTGCATCACGCGTCGTAGGTTCCGTGATCAAGGGCATGGTCGCCAAAAACGCGGGGCATATCGTGCTGGTTGGCTCGCTCTCAGGTTTCAGGGGTCTCCCCGGTGCCATTGGCTACTGCTCGTCCAAGGCCGGGATGATGTCTTTGGCGGAATCCATGCAGGCGGACCTGCGCACCTCACCTATCGAAGTGCAGTTAATCAACCCCGGCTTTATCAAAACGCGTCTGACAGAAAAGAACGACTTCAACATGCCGTTCATCATGTCGCCCGAGGATGCAGCAAAAGAAGTGTTCGAACATATGAACACCGACGCCTTCAAGAAAAGCTTCCCGATGGTCTTTTCCTGGGTCTTCCGCCTGTCGCAGTTCATGCCCGACTGGATGTACTATCGCCTTTTCGGGGCGAAATAGCCCCTCTTATCGGGGCAACGGATTAGTCGCGTTCTTGTAAGGCCGCCAATCTTTGATCTCTGGATAGTACCGCCGTCGCCATTCCTTGACGCGCGGATTCATGATTTTACGCCACGCAAGCGGCACCAAAGCGATCATCGTCATCAACGGATAGCCATAGGGCAGTTGCGGCGCTTCATCGTCATCATAGGTTTGTAGCAAAGGAAAACGCCGGTTGGGTTTGTAGTGATGATCTGAATGGCGTTGCAGGTTGATCAGCAACCAGTTCGAGGCCTGTTGCGTGGCATTCCATGAATGGCGCGGCAACACATGTTCGTATTTACCATCGCCAAGGTGTTTACGGGTCAGACCATAGTGTTCAACGTAGTCCACCAACTCGAGTTGGAAGACAGCCCAGAACGCCTGTGTTGCAAACAAAAAGACGCCCCACCAACCGCCAATGACCCATGCTAGCAGGGCAAACCCTGCCTGAAGCGTCAGATACAGCCAGAAGGGGTTTGAGAGGTGAAGCCAAGGCAATGACTTACGCGCCAGCATGCCTTTTCCGCTTTGAAGGACGACACTAGCGACTGATAGAGCACGCGCGGAAAGAAGCGGTAGAAGCTTTCACCGTAGCGGGCCGTGACGGGATCACGAGGCGTGCCGATATAGCGGTGATGGACCAACAGGTGTTCGGATCGGAAATGCGAATACAAGACTGATGCTAGCAAAACATCCGCCATCCAGCGTTCCAGCTTGGGCTTTTGGTGCATCAGTTCATGCGCGTAGACGATACCGATTGTGCCGGACAGAATCCCAAGGGCGGCAAAGAGAAGCCACTCTTCAACACGCGTCAGGTGATCAGACCCAATCACATAGATCATGATCCCAAAAATGGTGATCAATTGTATCGGCGTCCAAAGCAGGGTGATCAGCCGATACCAACCCAACTGATCCTCGGGCGTTTCCAGATCGGGGTTTTCATTGTTTTTCCCGACAACATAATCCAACCCAGTGAACAGAAACCACGTTGAAAGGGGCAATAGCGCAATCGCCCAGCCCCCATACGTCGCAGCAAAGATGGCCACAGGGACCAGTCCGAGCGAGAGCCAAAACGGCAACGCGGTTGTGATCTTTGCGATCTTGGGTGTCTGAGGAATTGACGTCATCTCGCCTCCGCAACGCTAGGACGACAGTGTACGACTGCTAGCTTCATTTCTCAAATGTGGCGTAACGTCATATGGGCCAGATCAAACACTTTACGCATCGCGGTCGGCAACGCCGTCGGGCTGAAAGCATCGGGCGTCAGGAACTGTCCACGCAGGGGCTGTGTGTCCAAATCGGCGTGGGCGATCATGATGTTCAGCCGCAAATGAAAATGGGTAAAGGTATGGCGCGCCTCTTCTTGAAGCAGCTGCCAATCAGCCTCGAATGGTGGTGCCTCCTCGGGCTCATCCCCCCAGTCTGATCCGGGCCAACCGAGCATGCCGCCAAGCAACCCTTTCTCAGGCCGAGTTTCCAATAACCAAGCGCCATCCGTCCTGCGCGCCACATAGACGATTCCAAACCGCGTGGGCGTTTTCTTTTTCGGGGTCTTCTTGGGCAATTCCGCCGCCGTCCCCGCCACCCGCGCCGCACAAGGATCACGCCAAGGACAAATCCCGCAAGCTGGACTGCGCGGGGTGCAGATCGTCGCCCCAAGGTCCATCACCGCTTGTGCATAGTCGCCGGGGCGGTTCTGCGGGGTCAGCTCTTTGGCCTTGGCTGTCAGTTCAGCCTTCGATCCCGGCAATGGCGCGTGAATGTCATGCAAACGCGCCATGACACGTTCAACATTGCCGTCGACCACCGTTTCTGGCCGATCAAACGCAATCGCCGCCACCGCCGCTGCGGTGTAAGGGCCAATGCCCGGCAACTTCAGCAACTCGTCATAGCTATCGGGGAATATGCCATCCCAATCCGCCACAACGGCGCGCGCGCATTTCAGCAGATTGCGCGCACGGGCGTAATAGCCCAGCCCGGCCCAAGCGGCCATGACATCGGCATCCTCAGCCGCCGCCAGATCACGGACCGTCGGCCAAAGCCCCATGAATTTGCGGTGATAGTCACGCACAGCGGCAACCGTTGTCTGCTGCAACATGATCTCTGACATCCAGACCCCATAAGGGTCTGGCAGAACCCCCGCTTGGCGGTCCGCAGGCGAAATCCGCCACGGCATTTCGCGCGCATGCACGTCATACCACGCCAACAGCTCTGAACTAAGGTCACGCAATTTTTATTATCCGTTTCATCCTGACACACAGACTTGGCGCATCTTTCGTAATAAAGTAGGGCTTAGACATGAAACAGCCACGGCACACCAGCACCACGCGTGGATTTTCCCGTGCGGCTACATTGATGCAAAGCGACATTCGCAAAGCCAGCGAAGAGCGTGGGTTTGCTGTGACGCGTTTGCTGACCCATTGGGCCGAGGTTGCCGGTGATGCAACAGCCGAGATTGCTACCCCTGTGAACGTCAGCTACGGCAAAGGCGGTATGGGGGCGACTCTAACACTGCTGACCACAGGTGCGCAGGCGCCGATGCTGGAGATGCAAAAAGAACAAATCCGCGAAAAGGTGAATGCCTGCTATGGGTATCGCGCGATATCACGGGTGCGGATTACGCAAACCGCGCCCACTGGCTTTGCCGAGGGACGTGTGACCTTCGCGCCTGCGCCCAAGGTCAAGAAAACACCAGATGCCGCCATGCAATTGGCGGCAGAAGCCCTATCTAAACCGGTGGAAAACGAAAAACTGCGGGCGGCGCTGACGGCGCTGGGCGCAAATGTCTTAACAAAACAAAACTCTGATCAGAGGTAGATATGAAACGCAGAACTCTTTTGGCCGCTGGTGGCGGTGCGCTTGTGGCCCTGGGGGCCGGTTGGACACTGACACGGCCTGACCCGCAAACGGGGCTTTTGCCCGGTGCCGCAATGGCGCAAAGCGCAGATGGCGAGATGCCCACCGTTACGGAAATGGTCATGGGTGATCCTGAAGCACCCGTCGAAGTGATTGAGTATGCCTCTTTCACATGCCCACATTGCGCGACATTCCACGCCAATCAGTTTAAGGCGATCAAAGAGAATTACATCGACACTGGCAAAGTCAGGTTCATCTACCGTGAGGTCTATTTTGACCGTCCCGGCCTTTGGGCGTCGATGATTGCGCGTTGTAGCGGAAACACCGATTTCTTCTTTGCATTCTCCAATGTGCTTTATGCCGAACAACGCGCATGGGCCGCATCCGGTGATCCGGCAACGATCATCGAAGACCTGCGCCGTTTGGCCAAAACTGCGGGTCTGGATGATGCAACGCTTGATGCCTGTCTGAGCGACGGAGCAAAGGCGGAGGCATTGTTCACTTGGTATCAGGAAAATGCAGAACGTGACGGTGTCCGTTCGACCCCAACGTTCATGATCGACGGGCAGCAGTATTCAAACATGGCCTATGATGAATTCGCTGGTGTTCTGGACGGGAAGCTGGGCTAATCGGCCCATCGCTTGAACTGAAAGAATGACCCATGCAGCCCCTTGCTTAAGCCTGAAAGTAATTGAACTGGCGCGGGTCCTTGCGGGCCCGCTTGCCGGTCAAACCCTTGCTGATCTTGGGGCAGAGGTCATTAAGATCGAAAGCCCCCAAGGCGATGATACACGCCAATGGGGCCCGCCCTTTGTTGACCATGATGGCGAGAAAAGCGCCGCCTATTTCCATTGCTGCAATCGCGGCAAGAAATCCGTTGTCATCAACCTGCGGACACCGGAAGGACAGGAACAGGTGCGCCAGCTTGTTGCCGATGCGGATATCCTGATCGAGAACTTCAAGGTTGGCGGGCTAGCCAAATACGGCCTCGATTATGACAGCCTGTCTGCCCTGAATCCACGCCTGATCTATTGTTCGATTACGGGGTTCGGTCAGGACGGGCCCTACGCTAAACGCGCCGGGTACGACTACATCATCCAAGGCATGTCTGGTATGATGTCAGTCACCGGCCCACCCGATGGCCAACCGCAGAAGGTGGGTGTCGCGGTAACCGATCTGTTTACCGGCATTTACGCCTGTACCGGCATCCTCGCCGCGGTAAACCAGCGCCATACAACGGGCAAAGGCCAGCATATTGATATGGCGCTGATGGATGTTGCCACTGCCGTGATGACCAATCAGGCCATGAACTATTTGGTGACGGGCGACGCGCCCAAGCGGATGGGAAATGCGCATCCAAATATCGTACCTTATCAGGTCTTTGATTGCGCCGATGGGCATATCATTGTCGCAAGCGGAAACGATGGGCAGTACGGGCATTTCTGCGACCTTCTGGGGTTGGTAGAATTGGCTGAACACCCCGACTATGCAACGAATGCCGCCCGCCTGACGAACCGCGAGGCTCTGACAACGCTGCTGACCGAGAAGACGCGGCAGCGGTCGAAGGCGGATTTGTTGGCCGCCTGCGAAGAAAACGGCGTGCTTAAGCAGGACCAATCAACAATCTTGAAGAAACCTTCGCCGACCCGCAGGTCATTCATCGCGGTCTGCGCGTTGATCTGGAGGGTATCCCATCCGTGCGATTGCCGATTACGTTTTCAGATGCAGATGTCGACCCAAAGGCCGCATCACCCAAATTGGGGGCCGATCAGGATTTGTTGGACTAAAGGCCTAGCCTGTCAAAGGCCGCATCAATCGGTGCCCAATCCACCAATTGCAAACGTACCGGTAGCGTCAGCACCTTCATGCGAAAACTGTCAGGTAGGCGCACGGCATCCTTCTCTGTCGTCACCAACTGCGCCGTTCGCGCCTCTGCCTCAATCTCGAGCCGCTTCATCAGCGCATCTGTCAGTGGCTGGTGATCGCCCAGCGCCTCGGCGCGGACCAGCGTAGCCCCCATATCGCGCAGAGTAACAAAGAATTTTTCGGGGTGGCCAATGCGGCAAAGGCCAGGAGCTTCAAATCGCGCCAAGGCATACCGGTTGGCAAAGGTGCAAGATGCCCAACAAGGTGCGGAACATCAAAACTCCAGTCAGCGCTGAACCGGTCCTGCGCGTCAGGCGGACCAATGGAAAGTACCAGATCGGCGCGCCGTAGGCCCGCCGTCACAGTCTCGCGCAACGGACCAGCAGGGATCACGCGGCCATTGCCGAACCCGCGCATCGCGTCCACCACGACGACCGACAGGTCTTTGGCCAAATCGGGGTTTTGAAATCCGTCATCCAGCAAGATCACATCAGCACCCGCCGCTTGCGCGGCCTGCACCCCCGCAGCGCGGTCCTCAGCCACCCATGTTGGGGCAAAGGCAGCCAGCAGAAGCGGCTCATCCCCGGTTTGAGCCGCTTTGTGGCTGCGTTCATCCACCCGTACAGGACCGTTCAGATTGCCACCATAGCCACGCGAGACGACATGCGGTGCGCGCCCTCTGGCCACCAACCGCTCGATCAGCGCAATTGTTGTGGGTGTCTTGCCAGTCCCGCCCGCATTGATGTTGCCGATGCAAATCACCGGCACATCCGCGTCAATCTTGGGTGGCTGCCGCACGCGCCGCGCCGTTGCCGCACCATAGAGCGCCGCCAGTGGCACCAAAGCCCGGGCTAGCAATGCTGGGCGATCCGGTGGCGTAAACCAAAATGAAGGTGCACGCATCCGTTACACCAACTCTTCCAGCCGCAACTGAATAAACGCGGCAATTCGGTTGGTTACGCTGGCCCCGCGCGAGGTGACGTCCCACGCGGCATGTGCCAACTGCGCGGTTTTTTCCGAAGACAGCAAGCTTTCCACATTTGGCCCCAGATCAGACGCCGACCGGATCAGACGGGACGCGCCCGCCGCATTCAGACGCGCCGCATGGCGCTGAAAAGGTGCCACCTGCGGACCATACAGAACAGCAGACCCTAAAGCTGCAACTTCGAACGGGTCACGGCATCCGCCGCCATCCAGCGTGCCGCCCAGATAGGTGATGGGCGCAATGCGATACCACAGTCCAAGTTCTTCGTCGGTATCGACAACATAAACCTGTGTAATCTCTGAAGGTTCCGGTTCGGACGACCGCAGCGCCACGTTGAAGCCGTATCGGCGTAATTCATCCGCGATATGCGAGGCCATGACCTGATGTTTGGGTACGAATATCAAGAGAAGCCGATGCGCACGTCTGCTCGCGACCTGCTGCGCACGCGCGATACCTTTGCACTCATCCAGTGAGGCCGCGGCCGCAAGCCAGACCGGGCGCGTGCCGATAGCAGCGGCAATTTCGCTCCTGTCACTCTCATCACAAGGCAAAGTAGGTGCGCAGTCTTCCATCGCACCGGTGACTAAAACGGTTTCGGGCGGGGTTCCTGACTGGATCAGGCGATCGGCAGCGTTTTGGTCCAGGGCAAAGACGGCCTCAAACTGCGACAAAAGCGACCGCATAGCACCAGGTACCCATGTGCCTGCAACGTCTTCCAACCCTTCAGCAGAAGCATCGACAAACACAGTCGAAATATTGGCATTGCGCATTTCGGCCAATAAAATGGGGTCAAGATCACCTCTGACCCAAACGCTCATGACGGGCTGCCAGTGGGCGATGAACTCGCGAATGTCGGGGCGGCCCCGCGGCTCTGGCAGGGCACGATCTGCAAAAACCGGGTTCCAGTCCAGCAGCGTTGCAATAACATGCACTGGGTCGCCATCCTCTGCCAGCTTGCGATCCAACGTCTCAACCGCAGTCAGTTGGTCCGGATGGCTACACCGCGCCCAGATGATCGTTCCTGTCGGTCGGGGCGGCTGTTCTGTGGGATTGCTAGGCCTGCCCGGCGATCCAAGGCCCGCCAGATAGGCCGCAATTGCGAGGGACCTTGCCATTTTGCGATCCTAGAGCCTCACATCAGTTGTCGAGTTCTTCGGTCGGAGAGGACTCTTTTTCTTCATCCCGCAAACGGTGGATATGCGCGATGTAATAGCGCATATGGGCATTATCCACCGTGCGCTGGGCGGCACCTTTCCATGCGTTGTAGGCGGTGTCGTAGTCGGGGAACATGCCAACGATATCAATTGCTTCAATATCTTTGAACGCGTTCTTGCTTGGGTCGATAAGCTCACCGCCGAAGACGAGATGCAAGCGCTGTGTCATGGGAATACCTTTGTATGTATGCGTGTTGGGTGCACTCTAGGGGTTTGGCTGTTGTGGCTCAAGCCGGGCCAGCAGATCACTGTGCAAACCTGATCCGGCAGCCAGTACACCTGGAACCTGAGGATACTTGTTGTTAAATTGTAAGCCCATGCCATTTTGGTCGGTGACCGAAGCCTGCGATTCTTCCACAATCAATGCGCCAGCGGCAATGTCCCACTCCCAACTGGGGCGCAGTGTGATCATCCCGTCAAACCGCCCCTGCGCCACAAGACAAAGCCGGTAGGCCAACGATGAACGAAACGCGCGTTTGATGGGCGGCTGCATACCGCCTTTCCAAAAACGTCCTTCAAAGTTTGGCCTTGCACCCAGCAAAGTCGCCTCTGCCATTGGTGCCGTTGTCGCTTTGATCGGCGCACCATTCAGCGTGGCACCTGCGCCTTTCATAGCTGCAAACATCATGTCACGCATGGGCAGATACACCGCCGCAGCGACAGGAACGCCATCCTCTGTGATGGCAAGCGAATGCGCCCAGTCTTTGCTACCGTCGATAAAGGCGCGTGTGCCGTCAATCGGATCAACGATGAACTGGCGCCGGGTCTCAAGCCGGGCTGTTGTATCCTCGGTTTCCTCTGACAGCCAACCATAGTCTGGGCGCGCATCCCGCAGGACACCTTCCAGCATATCATTGACAGCAAGGTCAGCCGCCGTCACCGGCCCTGCCCCGCCGGGTTTGTCCGTCACATCTGGGTCTTGCTGAAAATAGCGTTTTGCGATGTCGCCGGACTGGCGTGCCGCCTCGACCAGCAAAACGAGATCAGTCTCCGGCAAGGGTGAGCCCCGCGACCAGCAAAGAGGGTACAACCCGCGAAAGATGCATGCGCCCGTCGTTGGCTGGTACAATCGTCTTCAGCATATCGCGCAGGTTCCCGGCAACCGTGCATTCGTTCACCGGGTAAGTAATTTCGCCGTTCTCGACCCAAAAGCCTGCAGCACCACGCGAATAGTCGCCTGTGTTGGGGTTGATGGTCGAACCGATCATCGAGGTCACAAGAAGCCCGGTACCCATTTCCTTGATCAGGTCAGCGCGAGATTGATCGCCTTGGGTCAGCGCCACATTCGTCAGGCTGGGGGTGGGTGGCGAAGTGGTACCGCGCGCCGCGTTTGCTGTGCTTTCCATGCCCAGCTTGCGACCTGTCGCAAGATCCAGTGTCCACCCTGTTAACACGCCATCGTCAACAATAGCCCGCTGCGATGTGGCCAATCCTTCTGCATCAAACAGGCGCGACCCCGTAACACGGGCGCGATGGGGGTTCTCGATGACGGACAGCCCTTTGGGCAGGACCCGTTCCCCCACAGCATCGCGCAGCCAACTGGAGCCACGCGCAATCGTTGCCCCATTGGTGGCCTGTAGCAAACTGCCAATCAACGAACTGGCAACACGCTCGTCAAAGAGAACCGGAAACGCACCTGTCTGCGGCTTCTTCGCACCGACACGCTCAACCGCACGTTCCGCCGCGATACGCCCGATTTCCTCTGCATCGCGCAAATCGGCCTGAAACACGCGGCTATCATAGTCATAGTCACGTTCCATTCCTGTGCCTGTACCACTGATGGCAACACAAGACAGACCGCGGTCACTGCGCGCATATCCGGCTGAGAACCCGTTGGACGCTGCCAGATGAATGCGGCGGCGGCCATAGCCCGCAGAGGCGGATTGGACCTGACTGATCCCTGCGTTGCGCAATGCCGCCGCTTCGGAGCGGGTCGCATCCTCTTGCAAGGCAGCCGGGTCCGGTTCTTCACTTGGGTCAAATAGCTCCAACGCCTCAGTGGCAGTGTTTGTCGTCAGCTGCGCTGCGTCAGCCAAGCCTGCGTGCGGATCTTCTGGTGCTTCCTTGGCCATTGCAACGGCACGTTCGGCCATTTGGGTCAGCGTATCGGGCTTGGTGTCGGACGACGATACACAGGCCTGCCGCTGTCCGACAAAGACCCGCAAACCAATGTCGATACCCTCAGACCGCTCCGCCTGTTCCAGAGCGCCCTCGCGCACTGTGATCGACAGTGACGTGCCGTCCACCGCAATCGCATCGGCGGCATCTGCGCCAGCGCGTTTGGCCGCTTGCAAGATTTGATCAGACAGGTCGGAAAGAGATTGGGTCATCAGGTATCCTTTGCTTGACCAAAGACCTAGTGCGCTGGCGTCTGGCCCGCAAGGCCAAGGGATACGCACAGCACAAAGGGCGCAGGTGTTGCCACCCGCGCCCCATTGCAAAACCGATGTGGTTAGCGAACGCGGTTGCCGTTCACATTGACTTGTCCGTTCGGCAGAACTTCAACTGATGTCTCCATCTTGTCGTCACCGGTTGAACGGGCAAACATGCCCATCATCATACGCGCACCCATCACGTCCTGCTCTGGGACCAGACCCATAGCGACGACGTTATCAAGCAACGCATTAAAGCCTGTAATCTCGACCGAGGCTTCACCTTCCGGGCGCGGCAGCGGTGCAAAGCTCTGCATATCGCTGCTGTCGAAGGTGAACGCGCCATCGCCCGTGACCATTGCGCCTGCTGCGTTGATGTTCAGGGTATCAATGGAAACTGATTCCAGTTCATATGGCATCTCGGCATCGTTGATCGCATCCTGCTGTGAGGGATCGAACATATCAAACAGCGCCTTGGCTTTGCCGCTGACTGCCAATTGGATCGTGGCTGGATCGCGCGGCAAAACACTGCCTCCGTCAAACATATTCCAGATCGCATCACTGATATTCAGATCGATCAGATCAAAACCAATGGCAAAGTCAGACGCTTCATCCGCTGCACCCATCGGCATCAGAAAGTTGATGCCATATTGCGCCAGGCTCAGTTCAACCGGCAGAGGAAGATCGCCAGAGACAAAATTCAGCGCGATATCGTCTGTTTTCGAGGTATAGCCTACGGTGTCGCTATTCATCTCACCCGTCAGCATGGATGCACCCATGCTGATAGAACCAGAGGCCTGATCGCCGTCCGCGTTCACATCAAAGATATAGTCCGCGCTGTCGATCGTATACCCACCCGCCATCGCGAAACCGTCGTTCACCAGACTATCGGGGTCTTCAAAGTTTGCATCCAGTGGCACGGCCATCTCAGCCTGCGTCGTCAGGCCAACCATCTTGCCACCACCAGTCACATATTCACCACCGCCGCCAGGAATCTGGAAATCAACAAGCACGTCAACGGATGCGATCGTGCCACCGTAAGAGATATTGCGCAGGTCACTAACCGTGGTCTGATATGTCAGATCAACATCATTCATTGCGATTTCTGCGTCACCTGTGAAGGTCACATCACCATCGACGACATCTTCAAGCGCAATCATATATTGATCGGCAGTGACCTCATAATCCATCGCATCAGGATCACCGCTGACAATCATTTCCATGTTTTGCTGGCTGACGTTGATTGTGATCACCACACCATCGTCGCCAGTCACGACCATCGGATAGCTTTCATCCATCGTCACGCGCACCGAACCGTCAGACTGCTCGTTAAAGGTGATAGCCTCCATCGTCATTTCAGCCGTGACGTCGTCGTCTGACACGCGCAAACCAAGATCACGCACTGTGACCGTACCGCTTGAGGTCTCTTCTGCGCCAATCGTCAGGTTGTCTTCGCCATAAATGGCCAACTGCGCCTTCCAGTCCTCCCAGACTTGCGCGGCCGTCACATCGGCGTTTGCTGCGCTGCCAGCGATTAGTGCGGCGATGCAAACAGCGCTGCGCATTCCAGTTGAATAGATCATTAAAGGTCCTTTCTTTATGTCTCTTTCGGAACGCGCCTTGACTTTCTAATATGGGCCAAAGGGCGTTACTATTGACTCGATAAGTAGCTACCCAAAACATAATCCGAAAGGGATGGCCGTGAAAAACATCAATTTAGTCGGGAAAACCGTACTTATCACCGGGGCCAGCCGCGGGATTGGAGAGGCCACCGCCTATGCTTTTGCCGAAGTTGGCGCAAATGTTGCCCTTGTTGCACGCAGCACAGACCATATTGCTGAAATCGCAGGGAAAATCGGTGAGAAGGCACTTGCGATTCCCTGCGATGTCTCGCGCTACGCCGAGGTCGCATCAGCGGTTGAGGCGACTGCGCAGACCTTTGGCGGCTTGGATGTGCTGGTCAACAACGCGGGCATTGTTGATCCCATCGGCCACTTGCAAGACACCGATCCAGAGGCATGGTCACGTACAATCGACATCAACCTCAAAGGCGTAATGCATGGGTTGCATGCCGTGATGCCGGGGATGATTGCGCAGGGGCACGGCACAATTATCAACATTTCATCGGGGGCAGCGCATGGCCCGGTAGAGGGGTGGACGGCCTACTGCAGCTCGAAAGCGGCCGTTTATATGCTGACTCGCGCGGCAGATAAGGAATCGCGCGACAAAGGTCTGCGGATCATGGGCTTGTCCCCCGGCACCGTCGCCACCCAGATGCAACGCGAAATTAAGGCCTCTGGCATCAACCCGGTCAGCCAGCTTGACTGGTCGGTACATATCCCACCGGAATGGCCAGCACAGGCGCTTTTGTGGATGTGTACCCCCGAAGCAGACGACTATCTGGGCGAAGACATCAGCTTGCGCGAAGATGACATTCGCAAAAAGGTCGGCCTTACATGATCCGTTGCGACAAGGACGGGGATACATGGACCGTCACGATTGACCGACCCGACAAGGCCGGGGCACTCACGCGTGAAATGCTGACCGAATTGGCCGACATTGCCGAGGCCGCACAATCAGCAAAACTCTTTATCCTGTCGGGCACCGGCGGCGTCTTCAGCGCAGGCGCTGATCTGGACGCCGCGCGCGCAGGCCTTGCTACAGATCCTGTCTGGGAAAGGCTTTCGACCGCGATTGCCAATCTACCAGGACTGACAATTGCGGCCCTGAACGGCACTGTCGCAGGCGGCGCGTTCGGCATGGTGCTGGCCTGCGATTTGCGCATCGCGGTTGCAAAAGCCAAGTTCTTCTACCCGGTGATGAAGCTAGGCTTTCTGCCGCAACCGTCCGACCCACCGCGTCTTGTCACGCTGGTGGGCCCAGCGCGCGCGAAACTGATCTTGATGGCAGGCCAGAAAATCACCGCTGATCAAGCTTATGGCTGGGGCCTGGTTAATCAGATCGTTGACGGCGATGCATTGCGTCGCACGGCCCTTGCACTGGGTGCCGATGTGCTGTCCGCCGCACCTGACCATATTGCGGGCATTAAGGGCATGACGGCTTAGCCATGCTTGTTGAACAGGCAGACGTCAGAACAAAAGAAACGGGATAGGGGCGGCCCTGATGGAACCAACGACATTGATGGATCAGGCGCGCGACGCCTTTGATCAGGCCTTGGTACTGGCGCAGGATTGGCTTTTGTCGCCCGCGGCATGGTCGCAGTTTGCGCTGCTGATCGGGGCCTATCTGCTGGCGCGTCTGGTCAATCGGATCGTTACACCACGTCTCACCGCTTTGCTGACACCGGATGCGGCCAATCAGTCTATTCTGGCAAAGGCACGCCATTTCATTCTGATTTTTCTCCCGCTCCTTTTGCCGCTATTGGCCTATGGTTTCACCGCCATCGGCGAAGCTGTCACAAGATCACTCTTCGGGTCCGGCGCCGTCATCGCCTTTGGCAAACGGGTTTTCCTGTTTTTGGCCGCTCGCGCCTTGGCCAAGCACATCATCACCGATCCCTTCCTACGGACACTTGCAAAATACGTTCTCGTCCCGGCGGCCGCACTCTACGCGGTGGGCTTTTTGGATGAGATCGTCGCGGCGCTCGATGCAGCCCAGGTTAACCTCGGCAACATCAGTTTCTCTGCTCTGGCAATTGTAAGGGGCATCGTTGCTGGCAGCATCCTGTTCTGGCTGGGCCAATGGTCCAACTCGCAGTCGTCGTCCTACATCGAACAACAGCCGATGCGGCCTGCGATTCGGCAGTTGGCCATAAAGTCATCCGAGTTCGCGATCTTCGCAATCGCCTTCCTGATCCTGATGAACATCATGGGCATCAGCCTCAGCTCGCTCGCGATCATTGGCGGTGCCGTTGGTGTGGGCCTTGGTTTTGGCTTGCAAAAGATCGCGTCGAACTTCATTTCGGGCGTGATCCTGATGGTCGAAGGGCAAGCTACCGTCGGCGACTATGTCGAACTGGATGGCGGCGAGGCAGGCACCATCATCAAGATGACCGCGCGTGCAACGATTCTTGAGACATTCGATGGACGGTGGATCGTGGTCCCGAACGAAGATTTCATCACGACACGGGTGGTCAATTATTCCGACTCGGGTTCTGCCAACCGTTTGGAAGTGCCGTTTTCGGTCAGCTATGACACCGATATCAACCAAGTCCCCGCGATCATCGAAGCGGCGGTGTCCAAGCACCCCGGTGTTTTGCAAGAACCTGAAGGCCCTGATTGCGAGTTGCGCGGCTTTGGCGATAGCGGCATTGATTTTGGTGTTGAGTTCTGGGTCGAAGGCATCGACGACGGCAAGAACAAATATGCCTCTGACGTGTTGTTCCTTATCTGGAACGCACTCAAGGAAAACGATATCGAAATCCCTTATCCGCATCGCGTGGTCGAATTCAAAGGGCAGATGCCCACGTGACAGACGCCGTCGTCATTGGCGCAGGCCCCGCTGGCCTGATGGCGGCTGAGGTCTTGGGGCAGGCTGGTCTGTCGGTTACGGTGGCAGAGGCGATGCCCTCGGTGGGGCGCAAGTTTCTGATGGCCGGAAAATCTGGGCTGAACATCACCAAAGCTGAACCAAGTGCCGCTTTTCTTGCCGCCTACGGCAGCCAGTTGCCCGCTGCTTTGCAAAAAGCGCTTGATGAGTTCGGCCCCGATCAGGTGATCAATTGGGCAGAAGGGTTGGGACAATCCGTTTTCACCGGATCAACCGGACGGGTCTTTCCAACGGTAATGAAGGCGTCACCCCTACTACGCGCATGGCTGGCGCGTCTGAGTGATCTTGGTGTGCGTCTGGAAACCCGCTGGCGGTGGAACGGATGGCAGGGCAACAACCTGATTTTTGAAACCCCCTTAGGCCTGCAAAGGATACAATCGAAAACCACCATCCTTGCAACAGGGGGCGCAAGCTGGAGGCGCCTGGGCGCAAATGGCCAATGGGCCGTACATCTGGCACAGGATGTTACACCGTTTCAGCTTACCAACATGGGATTTGTTGTCGATTGGTCGGACCACATGAAACCATACCTTGGGACACCTGTGAAATCGGTTGCGCTGACCGCCAGAGATCAGAGATCACGCGGCGAATTCATCATCTCCGAGCAGGGAATCGAAGGAGGTGGGATCTATATGGTCTCACGTGCCATGCGTGATGGGGCGACGTTGACCATTGATCTGAAACCGGACTGGTCGCACGATCGGGTACGCTCTGCTTTAAGCAGATCACGTGGTAAGAGCAGCCTGTCAAACCACTTGCGCAAGATGCTGAAATTCACACCAGTACAAACCGCATTGCTGTCAGAATTCGGGCGACCATTGCCTGATGATCTGGCACCGTTGATCAAGGCGCTGCCGATCACACATCTAGGACCGCGACCGATCGATGAAGCGATTTCGACCGCTTGCAGCGGTATGCGGTTTGATGCACTGACCGATAGCCTGATGATCAAACATAGACCGGGCGTGTTTTGCGCAGGCGAGATGCTGGATTGGGAAGCCCCAACCGGCGGTTATCTGATCACGGGGTGCCTTGCGACCGGGGCACTGGCAGGTGCGAGCGCCGCCGCTTTCATTGGGTGAGCAGGGATTAGTAACAGTTGTCTGCCACAACATGGCAAATCAGAATCCTTGCAGCGGATCGTGAAAAGCGCCAACTCACGTCTTATTGCGGTTAGAACTGTTGCGGAAATACACCTACTTCAGACTGTTTTCTATTGACACATCGTGGGGCAGTGCCGCGTCAAGCAAGGCGTTGCCCATACAGAAACCACATAACTATTTGTTATAAATAAATAATATTTGTTCCGTTACATGCGGTAGAGTAGGAATCTGCGGCCTCGGCATGATACTGCCCAAATGCGCCAGATATTCCATGTATTTTCGCATCTAGGATTTACCGGCAATCCCTGATTCAATGTCACAATGTGGTTCGGTCACGCTTTGACCTCACCGCCCCGTGCATGAATGGAGTATCAATATGCGCTTTACAACAACACTTGCCGCTGCCGCAGCTCTTGCAGTTTCCGGCGTTGCCGCCACAGCTGGTGGCATGGCCGACGAAGTTATGGAAGCACCTGTCGTGATGGCCGAGCCAGCACCAGCACCAGCTGCTTCTTCTGTTAGCCCAACATATGTTGTTCTGGGTGTGCTTGCAGCACTTCTGATCGCTGCAGCCGCTGCTGAAGACTAATCAAAGTCTACGATTTTGATGGAAAGGCAGGCCTTGGCCTGCCTTTTTTCGTGTCATCGACGCGCCAGCATTGCAAGCCGGATCAGAACGCGCTCCATCAATGCATTGGGCGGCGCTGTATTTGCAGAACGCAACTGTAGGTCGACATCCGTCAACGCGGTGAGCGCCTTCTCAACCCGGTCACGGCCCCAATGATTGGCCTGTCGCACCATCTTGTCGCGACGTGGACCAAAGACGGGCGGACGCAAACGACCAACCCCAGCAGCCGCACCGCCCGGATCACTTGCCACCGCATGCAGCCTGCGGAAGTGGCGCATTGCTCCGATGCTTAGCGCGACAGGCGTTACCCCTTGTGCGTAGAGGTTCCGCAGAAGTGGCCCAAGCCGATCCGCCTGCCCCGTTGTGACAACCTCAAGCACGTCATCAATATCGACCTCGGCCGATTGTGGGGCGTTTGCGGTCACATCTGCGATGCTTAGGGCAGTATCATCGCCGCGTTTGTAAAGGCTGACTTTCTCGATTGTCTGTCTGAAGTCGCCGGGCTCTAAGCTGTTGGCCAGCGACATCAATGTGTCCATCACATCCCGTTCGGGCAAATCCACGCCAACGTCCCTGAGTGCCTGCTCCACATCGGCAACAGTCGGCGGGTCATCATATAGGCCAATTGCGACGGCATTTTTGTGCCCCTCAACCACCTTGCGCAGCGCTGATTTCGCGGTCAACTGACCAGCGGTAATCACGACCTGTGCGTCGCCTGCCTGCCAATCGGCCAAGGCCGCAGCCAACACCTTCGACATCCCATCGGTGGCATCTTCGACAAAGGCCACCCGGTGACCTGGAAAGAACCCTTGCGCCTTGATCGCATCGTCCAGCAAGGCTGGGTCCTTGCGCAAATCAGCGGTGCTGATCCGGGTCAGCCGCATCTCTTCTTCGCCCTGTGGGCCGACCAATGCATTGATCACCTGCTGACGTTTATCAGCAACGCGCATCGGATCGGCACCAAAGATCAAGAGCGCCGCATGCGACGGGTCCGGTTGGCGGAAATAAGTGTTGGCCGCAGCACCGGTTAGTTTCATTGGTCCTGCTCAGTGTCCAGAACAAGGATACGGCTGACAATCAGATCTGCCAATATGACCGACAACCGCGCCTCGGCATCGTCCCGTGTCGCCTGCGTCGCAATAGTCGAGCCGGTGGCCGAATAGCTGGTAAAGGCTTCAACCTTGCCGCTGTCCAAGACTGCCGCGGTTTCAAGCGAAACCAGCGACCACTCTGCCGTCCCGATGATGTTAAAGCGTGATGTATCACCTTCTGAGGAAATCGCCGCAGCCCTTTGCGAAGACCGGAGTGTCGTCTTGAGCGTGAACCGCGGCGCAACACTGCGGCCAAGTCGATCTTCCAGCCGTTCGCGTAGCCGAAAGCCCGCGATGCTCTCGTCTGTTAAAAAATCGACCTGCCCTCTGAACCCGTTGTCAGCGCCGTAAATCGGCACAAAGCCGCAACTCGCCAGCCCCATCAATCCGATGAGAAGGACGCGGCGGGGGATGGGCTTAGATGACAATGTTTACAATCCGTCCTGGGACAACGATCAGCTTCTTGGGGGCCCCGCCGTCAAGGGCATTCTGCACGACCTCCAATGCCATTGCCATCTCTTCGACAGCATCTTTCGAGGCATCGGCAGCCACTTGAATTTCCGCACGGCGTTTGCCGTTGATCTGGATCGGCATGGTGACCGTGTCTTCCACCAGCATTGCCTCATCCGCGACCGGCCAGGACGCATTCGCGATCAGACCTTCACCCCCCAGCATCGACCAGATCTCTTCTGACAAATGTGGGGTCATCGGCGACATTAACTGGGCCAGAATCCGGGCCGCCTGACGTTTGGCGGCACCACCCGCCTTTGACTTTGCCAATACGTTGGTGAAAGCATAAAGCTTTGCAATTGCTGCATTAAAACCAAACGTCTCCACCCCCATAGTCACGTCATGGATTGCCTTATGCATGGCACGCAGCAGGTCTTCGTCACCCGCACCCGTGCCTTCATCCATTGCCGCAATCTCGGTCACAACACGATGGACGCGGTTCAGGTGCTTGTAGGTCGCCTCGGCGCCCGAGGCGGTCCACTCCACGTCACGCTCGGGCGGGCTGTCAGACAGTACGAACCAGCGGGCCGTGTCGGCACCGTATTTGGCCAGAATGTTGTCCGGGTCGACGACATTCTTCTTGGACTTCGACATCTTCGCAGATGGGATCACATCAACATCCTGCCCGGTCGCACCTAAGCGTGCACCACTCTCGGTCCACTCGATATCCTCGGGCAGATGATAGACCGGGCGGTCCCTTTCATCGCGTGTCACATAGATCTCATGCGTCACCATGCCTTGCGTAAACAGCGCATTAAACGGTTCTTCGGTGCCTTGCGGCAGGTGGCCGGTCATTTGCATCGCGCGGGCAAAAAAGCGGCTGTAGAGCAGGTGCAAAATCGCATGCTCAATGCCACCGATGTACTGGTCGACGTTCATCCAATAGGCGGCATCTTCCATCTTCGTCGGCGTGTCCGCGTCAGGCGCGGTGAAGCGTGCAAAGTACCACGACGAATCCACAAACGTGTCCATCGTGTCCGTTTCGCGCTTTGCGGGCTTATCGCAGGATGGACAAACGCAGTCGCGCCAAGTCGGGTGACGGTCTAGCGGATTGCCAGGCACGTCAAAGCTGACGTCATAGGGCAGCTCAACCGGCAGGTTCTCTTTCTTCTCAGGCACCACGCCGCAGTCATCGCAATGAACAACGGGGATCGGGCAACCCCAATAGCGCTGGCGGCTCAACCCCCAATCGCGCAGGCGGAACTTGGTCACACCTTCGCCGATGGCATGCTTCTCACAAAAGGCAATCGCTGTGGCAATGCCCGCGTCGCCGGTTTGCTCGGTCTCGCCAGCGAAACCGCGGATATAGATGACGGGTTCTGACTTTGGCGGGACATAAGCATCGCCGCCATCTTCGGGCATCACTATGCCTTCGTCCTTCAAAGGCGCATAGGTGCTGATCACAGGCAGGCCGTATTTACGCGCGAAATCAAGGTCGCGCTGGTCATGGGCCGGACAGCCAAAAATCGCGCCAGTGCCGTAGTCCATCAGAATGAAGTTTGCGATGTAGACGGGCAGGTCCGGTTGACCCTCCAGCGGATGCTTTACGCGCAGGCCGGTGTCATGGCCCAACTTATCGGCCTTCTCAATCGCCTCAGCAGTCGTGCCACCTTTGCGGCATTCTGCACAGAACGCGGCAACAGCTTCGTCTTTCGCTTCCAACTCTTTTGCCAGCGAGTGATCTGGAGAAACGCCCACAAAGGACGCCCCCAGCAGCGTATCCGGTCGGGTCGTATAAACCTCGATCTCACCACCATCGGTGCGCTGGAAGGCGAACTGCAAGCCGCGCGATTTACCGATCCAGTTCGCCTGCATCAGTTTCACTTTGGCGGGCCAGTTATCCAGCCCGTCGATGGCGCTCAACAGCTCTTCGGAGTAATCGCTGATCTTAAAGAACCACTGCACCAACTCACGCCGCTCAACTTCGGCACCAGAGCGCCAGCCCTTGCCGTCGATGACCTGTTCATTGGCCAGCACGGTCATATCGACCGGGTCCCAGTTCACCACGGCTTTCTTACGGTAAATCAGGCCCTTAGACAGGAAGTCGATGAACAGGGCCTGCTGCTGGCCGTAATAGTCCGGATCGCAGGTCGCAAACTCTCGCGACCAATCAATCGACAGGCCCAGCGGCTTCATTTGCGCCTTCATGTCGGCGATGTTGCTGTAGGTCCAATCCTTCGGGTGGCCGCCCGATGCCATCGCCGCATTCTCGGCGGGCATCCCAAAAGCATCCCAACCCATCGGGTGCAAGATGTTATGCCCGGTCGCCAGCTTATAGCGCGCAATCACATCGCCCATGGTGTAGTTGCGCACGTGACCCATGTGGATGCGGCCTGACGGATAGGGGAACATCTCAAGCACATAGTACTTGGGCTTATCCGCGCTGCGCTCAGCCTTAAAGGTCTGGGCCTCGGCCCAGGCATCCTGCCATTTCGCCTCGATCGTGGCGGGGGTGTAAGTCGTCATCTCATCGGTCTTTCGAAAAAAGCAAAACGCCGGGCAGTGGGCCCGGCGCTATTCATAATCGGGCTTTATGCCGATGGCTATAGGGCGCCATCAGCAATACGGAGTTGGCGGGCACGCGCGAGGATCGCATCTGTCACAGCGCGTTCCGTCTCAACAGCAACTGGGCCGCTGCGGGTCAGCAGGTTGACGTTTAGTGACCGGGCATCCATCGCCGGATCAGTCACCTGCACCGTTGCACGGTAGGCGCGGCCACTGCCGGGGGGTGTCCCAAAGCCTGTTGTGATCACGCCGGTAAATGGATCGGCGGATTGCACCGGCAAAAAGCTCAGGACATCCAGCGAGGCGGCCCAAAGATAGCGGTTCACCGCAACATTCTCTGCACCCCGTGGGGTTGGCGGGGTGCCGCTGCCACAAGCCACAAGGGCCGCCAAAGCAAAGATCGCCAGCGCCTTGCGCCAAATTCCAGAAATCACAGTCAAACCACTTCCCCTCTGATCGGGTCAATCACGTTGCAGGAATATGTAGCGAAGGGGGGACGTGGTCACAAGCGGTTAGGGGCCTGCACAAAAAGAAAGAGCGACCCCAAGGGGCCGCTCTCGCTATTTCAGATCGTTCTGCTTCGATTAGAAGGAGAAGGATACTTCAACAGTTGTACCAACCTGGTACTCTGGATCACCAACTTCGTCGTCGTCGATTGTGCCTGGAACTTCTGCTTCGGCATAGGATACCAGCAGCTCTGCACCACCGCCGAGGTCGTATGTACCAGCGACATAGAAGTCTGTGCCGTCATCAGCAGCGGCCGTGTTGTCAGATTCATCAAAGACACCGGCAAGTACAGTGAAGCCGTTACCTACGTCGTAAGAACCGTCCAGCGCAACTTTGTTCACGCCTTGATCGTAGTCGTAATCAAGGGTCACCGCAAATGGGCCACCATCTGGTGCATAAGCTACAGTCACACCGTAGTTATCTTCGTCGTTGTCGTTGTCGTCCTCAGACACATAGTAAACTGTGCCTGTGATCCCGCCACCGAATGGGTATGCAACCTGAATACCTGTGGATGATTCGTCATCATCAGCACCGAGGCCTGTTTTCTGGGCGTATGCCAATGTGATGTCTGCACCAGCAACACTTACGCCAGCCGAGATACCAAAGATTTCGTTGTCGGTGAAGTCGCCGTTGTCGCCAGTGATTGGAGGGCCTACATCATCATCATTGGTGAAATAACCGGGGAATTCGTTCTCTTCTTGATATGCCACAGCAAAGTTAAACATACCAAATTCGCTAAGCTGCACCAACAGACAATTGTGCGTAGTCTTCTTCAGTATCGTCAGAGACCAACTCACCTTTGTTGTTCGAAAGAGCAAGCGATACAGATGCGTCGATGCCAGCAACTGACACGTCACCGCGCAGAACATTTTCACCATCCGCTTCGGAGAAGTTATCGGCTTCCATGTCACCAGCAGCGGACCAGTGAGTTTCAGCAGCAAATGCTGTGTCGCCCAAGAACAGGCCAGCATCGTCTGTTGTCAGCGACAAAACAACGCTATCAGAGTTGATTGCCTGACCGTTGTCTTCGTCTGTGATGTCGAATTCCCAAGTCGCAGACGCCGTTACACCGTTGTCCAGTGCCGCTGTACCAGTGACGTTCAGGTCACCTTCCCAGTAGAAACCGTCGTTGTCGCCAATCTTTACTGTATCATCATCATCGTTGTCGTCGTTGAAGCCAAGTGTAAAGTCGCCGCTGAAAGAGACGCCAGCATGGCCATCAGCGTAAACAGCGGATGTACCTGCAAGCAGGATCAGCGCTGTTGTTGTAAGAAGGGTGCTTTTCATGGATATTTTCCCTCGTGTTATGCATTCCCAAGAATGCCAGTTGTCCTAGCATTGGCGTCTACCTGCGCCCTTCCACCTTAACACTCAAGTGAAATAGGGCTGTAATTCCTGTCTTTGATAAAAATGATGCATCAATGACACACAATTATTTCAATCATGACACGGGTGCAATTTCGCACTATTTCAGCCCGAAACTTACCGTGATCCTTATTTCTTGGAGTCTGCCATGCCCCTAGCCGAAATTCAGGCCCGAGTCGCGAGCGCATGTGATGCGGCGGGCCGAAATCCTGATGATGTAAAGCTGATAGCCGTGTCAAAAGTGCAGCCCAACGAAAGGGTTGAAGCGGTGCTGGCAGAGGGCCACCGCATCTTTGGCGAAAACAAGGTGCAAGAGGCCGCAGGCAAATGGCCCGATTTTCGCGCGCGCTATGACGGCATCGAACTTCATCTGATCGGGCCCTTGCAGACCAACAAGGTCAAGCAAGCCATGCAGTTGGCCGAAGCGATCCATACCGTTGATCGCCCCAAGCTGGCCAAGGCAATCGCGCGCCATGCGCAGGATCTGGGCCACTGCCCCGATCTTTATATTCAGGTCAATACAGGCGAAGAGCCGCAGAAGTCGGGCATTCTGCCCGCAGAGGCGGATGCTTTTGTAGCCGAGGTCCGCGCGCTTGACCTGCCACTGAAGGGCCTGATGTGCATTCCGCCCGTTGATGAAGAACCGTCTTTGCACTTTGCCCTGCTGGCCAAGATCGCGGCACGCAATGGCCTGACCGGGCTATCTATGGGTATGAGCAGCGACTTTGAAAGCGCCATCGCGCTGGGGGCCACGCATATCCGCGTCGGCTCTGCCATCTTTGGTGAGCGTGTTTACGGGTGAGCGGCGACTACAACCCGCCGCAAGACCCGCTTGCCATCCTGCATGATGATCATGAGGTGCTGCTGGTCGACAAACCCAGCGGGCTCTTGTCCGTACCCGGAAAGGGCGACCACCTTGCCGATTGCCTGATGGCACGTGTGCAGGCGGCGTTTCCCACCGCCCTTCTGGTGCACCGCCTCGATCGCGACACATCCGGCGTGATGATCTTTGCCCTGACGCCGCATGCCCAGCGCCACCTTGGCCTGCAATTCGAAAAGCGGCAGACCAAGAAAACCTATGTCGCCCGCGTCTGGGGTGAGATGACCGAGAAGACCGGCACCGTTGATTTACCATTGATTGTCGATTGGCCGAACCGTCCACGGCAAATGGTGGATCAAGTGAACGGCAAGCAAGCGGTCACCGATTGGCGCGTTGTGCGGGCAAAGGCTGGCGAAACCCGCGTTCGGCTGATGCCACGCACCGGACGGTCGCATCAGTTGCGGGTGCATATGCTAGCACTCGGCCACCCGATCCTAGGCGATCCGTTTTACGCAGAAGGTGAGGCGCGGGATTTCCCGCGCCTGATGTTGCATTCCGAGACATTGCAATTTCGGCATCCCGATGGCGGGCAAGGCATGCGTGTTACGGCGAAGTGCCCTTTTTAGCCTGTGACAAACTGCGCAATCGCATCAACTTCCGACTGAGCAATCTCATGCCCGCCAGGGTGCCAATGCACTGTCACGCCTGCGCCCTGCGTGCCTAGATAGTCCGCCAAGGCTTGTGTCATCGGTGCCGGGCAAATCGGATCGCGCTCACCCGCTGTGATCAAGATGCGACGCCCCGCCAGACCGGGTTGCGGATCAGGCGCCCATGGTATCAGCGGGTGCATCAGGATCAGATCATCCACCAGCGCAGGCCGTTCAAGCGCAACCGCCGCCAGAATATTCGCCCCGTTCGAATAACCCAAACCAAGCGTCTTTGACGGCGACGTAGAGTCTTTCTCAGACTCTATGAAACCGGCCATCGCGGCCGTCCGCTGCGCCAGATCAGCCATGTCATAGACACCCTCGCCCGTGCGACGAAAATACCGCAACGCGCCATGTTCAGACACGTCACCGCGCGGCGAGGTCACATGGGCACCGGGGATCAACTGTTCGGCAAAGCCATGAAACTGGTCTTCATTGCCGCCTGTTCCATGGAATGTCAGGAACAGCGGTTTGCCCGCTGCCCCTTCCGTGCGTTTCGCTACATAGGACATATCAGTCACCCAACGGCTGAAGTATACCTTCCAACCGCCCACGCAGATGCTCATGCTGGCTAGGCAGTTTGAGCGCTTCGCCAAGATGGGCTGTGTCTTCGTCGCGGTCAAAGCCGGGCTCATTCGTGGCAACCTCAAACAACACACCACCGGGCGTGCGGAAATAGATCGCATAGAAGTAGTCACGGTCGATGACTGGCGTCACCTGATAGCCGGTGTCCAGCAATGCCTCGCGCACCTCTAACTGACGCGCGCGGTTTTCCACGGCGAACGCGATGTGATGCACCGATCCGGCCCCCTGCGCGGCATGGCCCGCGTTTGGCAGCTCTTCGATATCAATCGTGTTGGCGTCATTGCCACCGGGGACAGAGAAGCGGGTGACATTGTCTTGGCTGTCCAGCTTTTCATATCCCATGAACTGCAACAGCTCAGTACTGACGGCCGCATCCTTCAGACGCATATCGGCAGAGTGGAAGCCATGGATGCCCATCGCCTCACCCACGCCATTCCCGGTCCAAGGGGCGCGATCGTCGTCGCTTTCAACTAGGGCAAACTGGTCACCATCGGGACCATCAAACAGCACACGCTTTTCACCAAAGCGGGTATCCTGCGCGACGCCATCAACCGCGAACGTGGCAAACCGGTCCAGCCAAGCCTGTGAAGACCCGGTTGGAATACTGAACGCGGTGCGCCCAACCTCACCCACACCTTTTGCCCCGCGCCCCGCATTCGGGAAGGGGAAGTAGGTCATGACAGTACCCGGCGATCCAGCCTTATCGCCATAATAGAGGTGATAGACGTCGGGTGCATCGAAGTTCACGGTCTTCTTCACCCGGCGCAGGCCGAGCACATTCGTGAAGAAGGCATTATTCTCGCGGGCATCACTGGCCAGCGAGGTGACGTGGTGGAGTCCTTTGATCTGTTTTAGCATAACGCTCTCCTATTCCTTTGACAGAATAGATAGCGATCACGCCGTCGCACAAAAGACCGATAGGCGCACCTATTTGGTGCGCCCATGCACATGACATTACTCGGCAGCCCAGCCAGAGATGGCCTTGACCTCAAGGAACTCTTCAATCCCCCAAACGCCGCCCTCGCGGGCGCGCCCTGACATCTTGACACCACCAAAGGGCGACCCGGCCCCGCGACCTTTGCCATTCATCTCAACCATGCCAGAACGCAGCGCGCGGGCCATGCGGTTGCGTTTGTCCCCGTCTTCACTCTGAACATAGTTGGTCAGACCGTAAGGTGTGTCATTCGCAATCTTCACCGCATCTGCCTCATCGTCAAACGGGATGATCGACAGAACCGGGCCAAAGATTTCTTCCTGCGCGATGCGCATGTCGTTGGTCACATCAGCAAAGACCGTCGGACGGACATAATAGCCACGATTCATCCCCTCGGGCAGGCCGGGGCCACCGGCAACAAGCCGGGCACCTTCGTTGATGCCCACCTCAATCATGTCCTGTATTTTGGTCCATTGGGTTTTGTTTACCACGGGGCCAATATGGCGACCGGGCTCAGACGCCGGACCAACGGTGATCCCTTTGGCAATCTCGGCCGCAGCCTCGACTGTTTGGTCATAGATCGAGCGTTCCACCAACATGCGCGTCGGCGCATTGCAGGACTGACCGGAGTTATTCATGCAATGGATTACGCCGCGCTTGACCGCCTTCTCATCCGCATCGGCAAAGATCACATTGGCACCCTTGCCCCCCAATTCCAGCGTCACGCGCTTGAGCGTTTCAGCAGCCGCGGCAGAGATCGCCTTACCGGCACGGGTTGACCCCGTGAAGCTGATCATCGCCACATCTTCGTGGCGGGACAACTGACTGCCGACCCCGGCACCATCACCGTTCACGAGATTGAAGACACCAGCCGGGACGCCCGCGTCATGGACAAATTCAGCGAAGAGGAGTGAAGACAAAGGCGACTCCTCGGATGGTTTGAGAACCATCGTGCAACCAGCAAGAAGCGCCGGGATCACCTTGAGCGTCACCTGGTTCATCGGCCAGTTCCACGGCGTAATCAGGCCCACAACGCCAATTGGCTCCATCGCGATACGATCATTCGGTGCGTGGGGGCCAAGCGGGCGAATCCACGCGATCTCTTTGAACGCCGCAAGAGAGCTTTCCAAATGCCATGGCAAGCACGGGGCTTGGCTGCTGCGCGCCATATCAATGGGCGCACCCATCTCGAGGCTGATGGCTTCGGCCATTTCTTCAACACGCGCTTCATACTGTGCAAGAATGCCTTTGACATATCCGGCGCGCACCTCAGGATCGGTCGCCGCCCACGCGGGAAAAGCAGCCTTAGCCGCCGCAACGGCGGCATCGGTGTCCGCCTGATCGCCCAAGGAAATTACGGCACAAGCATCTTCGGTCGAAGGATCAATCACATGGTAATCATGCGCTTGCACCGGCGGCACCCACGCACCGTTGATATAGAAATTGCGACTCTCAATCATGGCAGCTCTCCTCTCGCTCACAGAATATGTGGCATCGCAAAAGGTGTTGCGCAAGCGGATGTGGTGTTGCGCCGCCATGCCCCCTATATTGAATTCGGAAAATGAAGAGCAAGGAGTACTACAATGGGTCTGCGCATCAACGATACCATCCCTGATTTGACGGTCGAGACCGATCAGGGAACAATGTCACTGCATGATTGGGTCGGCGATAGCTGGGCAATCCTGTTTTCACATCCCAAGGATTTTACCCCCGTGTGCACCACCGAATTTGGTGCCGTTGCGCAACTGGCCGACGAATGGGCCAAGCGCGGCACCAAGGTCATGGGCGTCAGCGTAGACGGCGTTGAGGACCATAAGAAGTGGAAAGGCGATATTGAAACTGTTGGCGGCGCACCTGCCGGGTTCCCGATTGTTGCCGATGACGGATTGGAACTGTCCAAAGCCTTCGACATGCTACCCGCCGAGGCCTACCTGCCCGATGGCCGTACCCCAGCAGATAGCGCCACCGTGCGTTCCGTGTTCATCATCGGCCCTGACAAGCAGCTCAAGCTGTCGATGACATATCCCATGACAGTCGGGCGGAACTTTGCCGAAGTGTTGCGGGCGTTGGACGGCCTGCAAACATCCACCGGGCGTGGCGTGGCCACGCCTAAGAACTGGAACGTGGGCGATGATGTAATCATCCCAGCAACAGTCAGCGATGAAGATGCCAAGGCGAAGTTTGGTGATTTCACCACGGTCTTGCCGTATCTGCGGACAACCAAGCTAAAAGACTGACGCTTATCTAACAGAAAAGCCCCGGTCGTCTTTTGACCGGGGCTTTTTTTCGCGCTGTGGGATTTTAGTAGGTATAGCTGACAGCAAAACCGACAAACGGCAGCACTGGCAAATCCTCAAGATCATCATTCAGCTCTGAAATGTCATCCTGAACATCTGTGCTTGGATCATCCGATGAAACCTCCAACGATGAAACAATCACCCCCAGATCACCTGACAGGGACCAGCCCGGCGCGATCTTTGTGTTGAAGCCAGTTGTGATCATTGGTGCCACTTCGTTTTTAAGGGCAACCTCACCATCATAAATCAAGAGGCCGTCCATGACCTGTCCTGTGATTTCGGTGTTCGAAAAGAACAATCCACCTGACACGCGCCAAGCGTTCGACAACGGGTAATAGTCGGCCAGAATGGCGACACCGCCCAAATCAGCCTGCCCATCGACATTGGCATCATCAACCTCAAACTCATCATCAATGTCAAAGCCACCCATGATCATGCCGCGCACAGCAACCTGCGGTGCCACATCATATTCACCCTGCAACGCGAAACCAAAGTTGGTCACGCCCACACCGACAGAGATTTCACCTGCGTCCTGCGCTTGTGCAGCAGTGCTCAGGCATGCAATCGCCAGTGCGGCTGTCATCATCTTCAAACTCATTCCAATTCCTTTCAACAATACAGAATCATAGCGCCTACGGCGTGAAGAAATTCTAACGGCATTGATTGGACGTATCAGTGATGACGGCGGCATTGGGTCACGCAACCAACCAAATGTCACATATTTGCTTGGTGCAATTGCACTATACGCTTGATTTTGAAACCAAAAAAGGCCCCGGCAGTGACGCCGAGGCCTCGTGTTTTCGTTACCCCGGAACAACCCCGGGCAGAGACGCTGCTTACTCGGCAGCATCCTCTTTCTTGATCTCTTCACCGGTTTCCTGATCAACCATCTTCATGGCCAAACGGACCTTGCCGCGATCATCAAAGCCCAGCAGCTTGACCCAGACTTCCTGACCTTCTTTCAGAACGTCGGAAGGATGGTTCAAACGGCGGTTTTCGATCTGTGACACGTGCACCAGACCGTCGCGCTTTCCAAAGAAGTTCACGAAGGCGCCGAAATCGACAAGCTTCACGACCTTGCCCTTGTAGATCACACCCTCTTCCGGCTCAGCCACGATAGAATGAATCATGTCGTAGGCTTTCTTGATCGCATCCGCGTCGTTAGAGGCCAGCTTGATGATACCTTCGTCGTTGATATCAACCTTGGCACCAGATGTTTCCACAATCTCGCGGATAACCTTACCGCCGGACCCGATGACTTCACGGATCTTGTCGGTTGGGATCTGCATGGTTTCGATCTTAGGTGCGTGAACGCTGAATTCATTCGCACCAGTGATGGCTTTGCCCATCTCGCCCAAAATGTGCAGACGGCCCGCTTTGGCCTGCTCCAGAGCTTTTTTCATGATCTCTGGCGTGATGCCTGCGATCTTGATGTCCATCTGCAAGGATGTGATGCCGTTTTCGGTACCAGCTACCTTAAAGTCCATATCGCCAAGGTGGTCTTCGTCACCCAGGATGTCGGACAGGATGGCGTATTCGCCGTCGTCTTCCATCACCAGACCCATCGCCACACCGGCAACCGGTGCTTTCAGCGGAACGCCTGCGTCCATCATGGACAAGGAGCCACCACAAACAGACGCCATTGAGGACGAGCCGTTTGATTCAGTGATCTCAGACACCAGACGGATGGTGTAAGGGAAGTCTGTCGCCGCAGGCAGAACGGCCTGCAACGCACGCCATGCCAGTTTGCCGTGACCAATTTCACGACGGCCCGGGCCAGATACACGACCAACCTCACCAACAGAGTATGGTGGGAAATTGTAGTGCAGCATGAAGTTGGACTTATACATGCCGGTCAACGCGTCAATCATCTGTTCGTCGTCGCCGGTACCCAGCGTCGTCACAACCAAACCCTGTGTCTCACCACGGGTGAACAGGGCAGAACCGTGTGTGCGGGGCAGGACACCTGTCTCGGACACGATTGGACGAATAGTATCAAGGGCACGGCCATCGATACGCTTGCCGTTCTTGACAACATCACCGCGCAGAACCTGGCTTTCCAGCTTCTTCAGCGCCGCACCAAGGTTGCCGTCTTCTTGCTGCTCTTCGGTCAGAGCCTCAACAATTTCCGCCTTGGCAGCAGCTACAGCGGCAGTGCGTTCTTGCTTATCGGTAATCGCATAAGCAGCACGCATCTTGTCTTCGCCAGCGGCCTTCACAGCGGCGGACAGCTCAGAGTAATCCTCTGGCTGGAAGTCAAACGGCTCTTTCGCGGTTTCTTCGGCCAGATCAATGATCAGGTCGATGACCGGCTGAATGCTGTCGTGGGCGAATGTGACGGCGCCCAGCATTTCGTCCTCTGTCAGCTCGTAAGCTTCAGATTCAACCATCATCACCGCATCTTTGGTCCCGGCAACAACAAGGTCCAAACGCTGCTCTGGGTTCATGCGCAGGTTGTGCATGTCGTCGATTTCAGGGTTCAGGATGTATTCGCCATCCTCATACCCCACGCGGCAAGCGGCAATCGGACCCATGAACGGCGCGCCAGAGATGGTCAGCGCGGCAGAGGCCGCAATCATCGCGACCATGTCGGGGTCGTTGACCATGTCGTGGGACAGCACCGTGCACATCACCAGAACTTCGTTTTTGAAGCCGGGAACGAACAATGGGCGGATTGGACGGTCGATCAAGCGGGCGGTCAGCGTCTCTTTCTCAGTCGGACGCGCTTCGCGCTTGAAAAAGCCGCCTGGCACTTTACCGGCGGCATAGTATTTCTCTTGATAGTGGACGGTCAGCGGGAAAAAGTCCTGCCCCGGCTTTTGCTTACGCGCAAATGTCACGTTCGCCATGACACTGGTTTCACCCAATGTTGCGATGACAGAGCCATCAGCCTGGCGGGCAACCTTGCCCGTTTCCAGTGTCAGCGTTTCTTCGCCCCACTGAATTGATTTCTTCACTTCATTAAACATGATGTTTTCCTAGTTGGCCTGTTTGGCCTTTTGCGTAGGGGGCGTATTCCCCCTCACCCCGGTATCTTGCTATGGCGCTGGGATGCGGGCGCCTGCTTCTCAAGATTTGCGGGGCTTAGCGGGTTTTAAGTGGTTTGGGAAGGGGGTGTCGCGATCAGTGGTTTGTCGTGCCTTATGCGACGAAGCTTTGTTGTCAATGTCTGCATCGAGATACAGCTTTGAACCCATCTTACTGGATGCTGCAGATATGAAAGGTTGCTTCTATTCATTTCACACAATTGTTAAACTTGTCCAAGTATAGCTGCGCAACAGCTTTGAAAGCACACCCAGCGTCGAAGTCATTTGGAACACAAAGAGGTGGAATACCATGCATGTCTGCTGGTCACGCGCATTAACTCTCACACCAAGACAGGAATAGACGAGGATGGTGAAACTCCCAAACCTGAACGCCGCTGAACCAATCCCTGATTCTGCCATGGCAGAAGTCGATCGGATACTGCGCACAGGAGACTTGTTCAGATACAGCTCAGATCAATCACCCGTTTCTCTACTTGAGGCCGAGTTCTCCTCTGCTCTTGGAAGTAAGTATGCACTAGCTGTGTCATCCTGTTCTGCGGCCTTGTTTCTTTCCCTGAAAGCGCTCGACCTGCCACGTGATGCGAAAGTACTGCTTCCAGCGTTTACATTTGCTGCCGTGCCGTCAGCGGTCGTGCATGCAGACTGTATTCCGGTGCTGTGCGAATGCGGAGACGACTATCGGATCGATTTGGTCGATTTCGAAAACAAGCTACCGGGTTGCAGTGCCGTTATCATAAGTCATATGCGCGGCCATACGTCTGATATGGATGCCATTATGGCAATGTGCGATGCCGCCGATGTTGCAGTGATCGAAGACGCAGCACATAGTCTTGGCACAACCTGGGCAGGCCGCAATATTGGTACTATTGGCAAGGTCGGATGTTTCAGCTTCCAATCTTACAAAATGCTCAATGCGGGTGAAGGCGGCATTATGATCACCGATGACGAGAACCTCATTGCGAGGGCCGTCATCATGTCAGGTGCCTATGAACATAATTGGCAACGGCATCCTGTCCTTCATGAAGCCGTCGCAAAATGGCAAAATCAGCTGCCGTTGTACAATCAAAGACTGAATACAATGTCGGCCGCTTTGATCCGGCCGCAGTTGGATGCTCTTGCGCGTCGGGTCGAAGCAGGGCGTCGCAATCATGACCATGTTGCCGACATTCTAAACAACAGCCCGAATATCTTCGTACCGCAACCATTGCCAAAGGAGCGACGTGCACCTGATTCAATTCAGTTCAATTTGGTGAACATGTCGGACGAGCAGGTTGATGGTTTTGTCAAGGAAGCGGGAGCACACGGGTTGAAGGTACAAGTCTTTGGCCGTTCTCAAGACAACGCCCGAGCGTTTTGGAATTGGCAGTTTTTAGGCGACAACCCTGATCTGCCAAAAACCCGTGCAATGCTTGATCGCGCTTGCGATGTACGTCTACCAGCCCGGCTTGAGCTTCAGGAATGCAATGCCATTGCGCAAGTACTTCTTAAAGCTGCCGAATCGACTGTATGTGTCGAAGCGGGCTAGGGAATTGAAACGGTTTCCATTGAAAACTTTGCCTTTGGCGCGACTTAAAGCGGATCGTCATACAGCCCCCGTGAAAGCCAAAAGCTGCGGTCCAGCTTCGCCAAAGCCAAAAACGACTATCGGCGGATCTGTTCGAAAGATGGGTTTTGTCAGGCAAATGGGGTGCGCCCAGCGGGAACGGCTTGTACTATGTGGCAGGCTTGTCCAGCACGCTCATGACGTATTTCATCAGCCCCGCGCGATGAAGCGTTTTCATGGCAGCCTCGGGCGAGGCGCGCGGCGTCATCCTGGATGAAACGATGTGATCCCATGTGGCATCGATATGCGCTGATATATCGCGGGTTGCTCGCAGGTTCAGCCCGTTCACCTCGTGATCTGCGGCAGTTGCGCGGGGGTTTGGCCAAGGCGCATAACCCTCGGTGATCACTGCCAGGCAGGCCGCAGCATCTTCTGAGTTGCAATGCTCAAAAAGAATATCGCTGCACACCAAAATGCCGCCGGGACGCAAGACCCTTGCTGCCTCGGCCAGAAAGTGTTGCCGATCTGGAAAATGGAACATCGCTTCAAGTGACAGAACACAATCGACACTCGCGGTTTGCAGGCCAGTTTGTGCAGCTTCCGCCTCAATCCATTGCAAGCTGTTGCCATTCTTGGCCGCGATCTCATCGCAAATGGCCAACTGCCTTGGGTCGATATTTAGGCCGATCAGCGTCGCATCGTGAAGCCTGTCGTTGATCACACGCAGACTGCCCCCGATCCCACATCCTATATCGGCGACAGTCATACCATCCCGCAGGTTAAGTGCATCAAGATGCAGCGCGGTCATTGCCTCTTGTGCCTGCGGCCACGTCAGAACCTCGCCTTCTGGCCAAAACCCCAGATGCACATGATCAGTGGCATACCCCGCCCGGTAGGCTGCGATCAGACCGGGAATATAGTCGAGCCCCCGATCACTCATCCCCAGCAGTAAACCTGTGATCCGTCTTTGGCCAAAGCCATAAAGCTGCACACGGTCCAGCGCGTGCGATCGCCCTGCACCTTACTGACACCATGCAGATATCGGCTGGAATGCAGGATCACCATTTCACCGGGTTCCAGACGGATAGAGGTTTTTTCGATATCACTTAAGTCGCGTTTTGGCTGGCCGGTATCCCGATTGCGAAAGCCCTGCGCGTCGGTGGCCGAAGACAGGTTGTAGACATCAAGCGCACCGCCCGCCTCAGCCTGATCAATGCAAAGCACGAAGGAGTAAATCTCTGGCTCACAAAGGGCGGCAACATGTTGGTAGGTAGGCCGGATCGCGGCTTCGTTGTCGAAATGGGCGGGGATGTATCCGCCAGTCAGGTGGGCACGCAGCGTTGTGAAGAAGTGCCGCGCACCGTCAGGGCCGGGTGCAGCACCATAGGCGCGACCTTCGTCAAGTTGTGACAGCAGGCCAGTGATCCGGCGCTCCAACGGCGCACCCCCGAAATCGAGCGCGGCGAGCTTTGCCCGAAAGTCCGGCTCTGCCGCAAAGTAAGGGGCAAGGTCGCTGTCAGCGAGATTCAGGTTGATACCGTAGAAGTAGGCACAGAACGCCGGTGGAAAGGTTGTCTTAACGAAGTCCGGTGCATTCTTGGCAAGAACAGGCGGCAATTTTGCCAGTGCTTCTTTCGGATAAACGCCGCGCACAATGACAGCACCCAGATCATTCGCGCGCAACCGGACCATCGCATCGGTTGATGTGGCAATATCATCAGCATCGACATCAGCGACTTTGAGGAATGAGGTCATCGTTTATCCCAAGCTTTTCGGATGGGACTATTGCAAAGCAAAGCAAAAGTGACAACGCAGACCATACAAACAGAAAAGCCCACCGGATTGGTGGAGCGTGATAGATTTTTGATAAGTTTGTGAAGCGAGGTGGTGCGACCCAACTAGCCGCTGTTTCTCCGCCGACGACTGCCCAGCCTACCACATTTGCCTTCGCGGTTCTTTCGATGGGCGAACAAAAAGCTTGGCAGGAGTCGCTTTCGCTTGCTACTTTGATGGGTAGAAGCGCAAAGAATTTTAATAATTGGGATCATAGTTCAATGAAATACGTACCTCACGCAGCAGCGATTTCACTTGCAGCCACACAATCAATGGCTAAATGGCTTGGCTGATGCTATCGATGAAACGCCTGTGATCCAACCCGAGGTTGTCGAAGCACCAACTGGAAGCTCCGATTGGATTATCCCGGTTCTCATTTTCGGTGCGCTGGCCGCAGTCGCAATATCAAGTAGCGATGATGATGGCGACACGCCGACAACACCGACGCCACCAACTCCTCCGACACCTGGACCAGTTACCCCTTAACCGAACTAGGGTATCTGGACATTACTGATTTATATGCGGCTGACGCGTTTGGCCGCATTCAGTTGGGTACGCGTTACCCACCTAAGTGAGGCATGGATATTGTCTGCAAATCTACTTTGTTTGAATCCCTTGGTTGTTGTAATGGACGATGTCTTTGACGCGGCATTGGCCAACGAAATCATTTCACTTGGGCAGGACACCCTGGTCAGAGCGACCGTCGTACGCAGTGCGGGAGGCGGGAAAGAACACGATAGCCGGACAAACGACGCTAGCGTCATAGACCAATGGGCACATGAAAAGATGTCGGCACTTGTGACGAAAATCGCAAGCTTTGTGCGGCTTCCACCCGAGAACGCAGAGCCATCCCAACTTTTGCGATATGAAGGTGACCAGAAGTTTGACCCGCACACCGACGCTTTTGACAACAGCGTCGGGGGGCGTGACTTTCTTTCCCAAGGGGGGCAGCGGCTCTTTACGACAATTTGTTATCTCAACGATGTCGGCAAAGGCGGCGAAACAGAATTCCCGGCACTGAAGATCAAGGTGGCCCCAAAGTTGGGCCGGGTCCTGATTTTCGGTAACACTCGTCTGGGAACAACGATGGAGCATCCGCACTCCAGTCACGGTGGTCGTCCTGTTGAAGAGGGCGAAAAATACGCCCTTTCCATTTGGTGGCGGCAACTAGCCTATCATATCCAACGGGATTACCCCGCCGAAGAGGGCGAAACCAAGACGGTCTCTTAGCGCGGCATCAACAAAAGCAAAACGCCCACCAAAAGGTGGGCGCTTCATCGTCTTAGCATGTCGTATCGCCTTAGCGACGCAAGCCGAGACGCTTGATCAAATCCTGATAGCGGGCTTCGTCTTTGGCTTTTGTATAATCCAAAAGCTTGCGACGCAGGGCCACCATTTTCAGCAGACCACGGCGACCGTGGTTATCTTTTTTGTGGGTCTTGAAGTGCTCTGTCAGTGTCGCGATGCGGCTGGACAGGATAGCGACTTGCACCTCGGGGGAACCAGTGTCGCCCTCTTTGGTCGCAAATTCCTTCATGATCCGTGCTTTGTCTTCAGCAGTAATCGACATCGGGGTCTCCTTCATATCAAGGGTTAATGGCACGATCCGGGATGTCGTCCAGAAAGGCCCATGGAGGGTCTGGGCAAGGGGAACCCTGCGCAGATGCGCCGAAATAGGAGGATTCTGTGCAAAAGGAAAGGGTTTTGTTAGGCGGCAACCAAGGTGATCTGATGAATATCCAGATCAGCAAGCTCAAGGAAGGTCGCGACCACCGTGCCATCTGCCATCAGAACAAGGCCATCCTCCGTTTCCATGGTGCTGAGTTCCGGTACCTTGCCTTCATAGGTCAGCTCAATCACATCCGCTGTTGCGTCAAAGTCTTCAACAATCAGATCGTTGTCAGCCAGCACCGCAAAGGTATCGGCCCCTGTCCCGCCATGCAGGTTATCGCCCGCGCCACCCATCAGGGTGTCATCGCTAAGCCCCGCCGTTCAGGTAATCCTTGTCGTCGTCATCACGATCATAAAGCGTATCATTGCCAGACCCGCCATGCAGTGTGTCGGCCCCGCTGCCGCCCACAAGCGCGTCATCACCCAATGACCCCAACAGCGCGTCATCGCCCGCACCGCCCATCAGCACATCATCTCCGTCGCCGCCGTTCAGCGCGTCATTCCCATCGCCACCAGCAAGCACGTCATCGCCCACATGACCGTTCAACTGGTCATCACCGGCCCCGGCATCCAGAACATCGTCACCGCGACCACCGTGTAGGATGTCATCCCCCGCACCGCTGGCCAGGTGATCGTTCCCGTCTTCACCATCCAGATAGTCATCCCCCGCCCCCGTCAGGACGATATCATCCAGATCACCGGAAAAAATCACGGTGTCCTCATCACTTGGATCCATCAGCTCATCGACCGATTTGATCTCAACGCTGGGATCATCATCTTCTGGCATCTCATCACTGACTGGCGCGTCCTCCTCATCCGAGTCCGACATCACCACAGCCGCCATCGCGACCCCCATCAATCCAAAAAGAGCGAGCATTTCGTCTACCTGCCACTAACCGAGTCGCCCCCAACCCGTGGACAATTAGATAGCATGCCGAAAGCGCAAAACGTTGCGAATTTTAAGCAACTGGTTAACGTCTACACCGCTTCCCATAGGATCGGTTGCTGCTGATAGCTGATGTAGAGCGGGTGCTTGGGATGCCCTTGTTTGCTCAGGCCCAACGAGTAGAGTGGCTTGCCCGTCTGGCGTAACAACGCCTCGGTTTGCGGACCACGATCAAGGTGCACGCCATGTGTGCCCCATGCGGCGATGATCTGATCAGCCCAAGCAACCCCGTCCAGAATTGTCGCGTCATTCTCGGGGCCGACCGGGTCCACTGCCTTGCGCATCTGAAACGGATCGGTATCGCGCCATGCAAAGATGTTTGTTACCTGAAACGCGCCAAAACCCAGCGCTCGCGCGCGCCGTTCGCAGCGCTCTACCGTGGGATCGTTCTGCACTTCGGTGGCCTTTGAGGGGTTGAGCATGACAAACAAGACCCGCTTGCCCGGCGCATCCCACGTCCGGGTCAGCGCATAACGATAACGTTGGCAATCGGAATAAGTCGCAGTCGAGGGCGCATCGTCCTTGAGATGTGTCCGTGTGATCATCTAGCCGACAAACACGCGGGATGGCTGCAGTTCGCCGCCACGGTAGGTGCCGACGGCGATAGCCTGGCCGTCAAAAGAGGCCCAAACCTCTTCGCCATACTCTACGTCTGAAGCGATAACAGAGGCCGGGTTGCCATTGCGCAGCTTGGCCACGCTTTCGGCAAGGCAACGGACTTCTGGCAGGTCCACCAGCCCAACCTCCAGCGGTAGCAGGTAAGCGTCCAGATCAGGCGTCTTCGCCATCGCATCGACCTGTTCCAGCGTCACACCCTCGGTCGCCTGAAACGGCCCTGACCAGATACGACGTAGTGATTTGACATGGGCCTTGCAGCCCAGCGCATCACCCAGATCACGCGCGATAGAGCGGACATAGCCGCCTTTACCGCAAGTCATTTCCAGCACCGCGTGATCAGGATCAAGACGATCAACCAATACCAGCTCTTCAACCCACAAGGGCCTGGCGGACAGCGACATTTCTTCGCCATCACGGGCCTTCTTATAGGCGCGCTCGCCATCCACTTTCACAGCAGAAAACTGCGGCGGCACCTGCATGATGTCACCGACAAAGGCACCAAGCGCCGCTTTGATCGCATCGTCATCAGGGCGCAGATCAGAGGTTGCAATCACCTCGCCCTCGGCGTCATCGGTGTTGGTGGCCTGCCCCAACCGCATGGTAAAACTGTAAGCTTTTAACGCATCGGTGATGTAAGGCACCGTCTTTGTCGCCTCACCCAGGGCCACTGCCAATACGCCCGTCGCCTCGGGATCAAGCGTACCTGCGTGGCCCGCCTTCTTGGCGTCCAACGCCCAGCGCACCTTGTTCACGACAGCCGTTGACGTGATGCCAGCGGGTTTGTCCACCACCAGCCATCCCGAGATATCGCGACCTTTCCGTCTGCGTGCCATGTCATTGCCCTTTGTCAGAATGGGCGCTTGCTAGAGCGTCGGGTTGCGCGGGTCAATATGGACAAAGCACAGCGGTTGGCGCAGGCTGGTATCAGCGTCATTCCCGCTCATCAAACTCCGGAAAATCACATGGCAACGGCCCTCCTCGCACGTAACCGCAATTTTCGTCTGCTTTTCAGCGCAGGTGCGCTGACAAACCTTGGCGATGGGCTGGTTGTTCTGGCATTGCCTTGGCTGGCCACGCTGATGACGGATGACGCGCTGATGATTGGTGCGGTGGCGGCGGCAGGCCGCCTGCCGTGGCTCTTGTTCGCGATCCCGGCCTAAGCGTTGTGATTGACCGGGTGGATCGGCGCAAGCTGATCGCGCGAGCGGATCTTTTGCGGGCAGTGATAGCCTTTGCGATCATGTTGCTTGCACTGCAGGAGTATCATGCCGGGGCTGTCTGGCTGCTCGCCGGGCTCGCGTTTCTACTCGGGTCCGCCGAGGTGATCCGCGACAACGCCGCGCAAACCATTTTGCCTTCCATCGTAGCGCCCGAAGACCTTGAAAAGGCTAACGGACAATTGTGGAGCACTGAGCAACTGACCGGTCAGTTCATTGGGCCACCACTGGCGGGCGTTCTGATCGCCGCGGGCATCGCATTGCCTTTTGGCCTGCATGCCGGATTCCTTGTTCTGGCGGCCGGGCTGGTCTGGCTGATCACGTTGCGACCCACGATCAAGGTACAAGCGGGGTTCGGCCAAGCTTTACTGGAAGGCATCGCCTTCATGCGCAGTGACGCCCTGTTGCTGCGACTGGCAATTGTACTCGGCATCGCAAACTTCATCGCCACCGCAACCCTGACGGTGCAGGTGCTGTTCGCGCAGGATGTGTTGAACCTGTCGCCCGCTGCCTATGGCCTGGTGCTTTCGGCGGCAGCCGTTGGTGCAATTTCCGGCAGCCTGTTGGCACCTTGGCTGACGCGACTGTTTGGCATTCAGCTCTGCCTCTTTTTGTCTATCGCAGGATGGGGCGTTGGCTACGCCACGATCGGATTGACATCGCAAGGCATTGTCATGGGCTGCGCGCTTTATGGTGTGATGGCAGCGGCCATGCTCTGGAATGTGATCACCGTCTCATGGCGTCAGCGCCGTATCCCCTCCGAACTTCTGGGCCGCGTCAACAGTATTTACCGCTTCTTTGGGTGGGGCTCCATGCCACTGGGCGCGCTGGCCGGTGGCCTGCTGGTCGCTGTTCTCGAAGACGACATCGGGCGCGAAATGGCGATCCGTGCGCCTTTCCTGCTCGCTGGTCTCTGTTGCGCTGCTTTACTGGTCTACGCGATATTCAAGCTGCGGCTGGATTAACTGCCTTCAAGCACTTCCAAGAACGCCTCACCAAAGCGTTCTGCGTATTTGTCACCAATCACACGGGTCAGATGATCCATATCTGCGCCGCGCAGCTGCGCCACCTTTGCCAGCATTGAGGCCGAACAACTCATCGGCTTATCCGCCCCATGCGGGCCCCGGTTAAGTGACGCCTGCACCTGCATCAACCGGTCATAGACCGCCCCTTCGTCACGCCCTGCCAGTTTGCGGCGCATCGGGTGTACGTTTTCAAAGGCACCGGCGATGACTTCGAGGAAATCGCGTCCGTAGTTTTCCAACTTCTTGGCACCGACCCCGCCGATATGCGCCATGTCATCCAGCGTCATCGGGCGTTTCTCGGCCATCTCGATAAGGGTGCGATCGTTAAAAATGATGTAGGCTGGCGCATTGGCCTGTTCAGCCAGATAGCGGCGCTTGGCCTTCAATGCGGAAAGCAAAGGCGCATCTTCTTCACTGACCAACATCCGCACCTTGGGGCCGGACCCGCGTGCCGCTTTGATGCTGTCTTTGCGCAGTTCAATCGATGCCTCACCACGCAGGATCGGGCGCGCATGGTCGGTCATGCGCAACGCACCATGCCGTTCTCGGTCAGGGCGCAACAGGTCATGCCCCATCATCTGCCGGAAAATCGCCTGCCATTGGCGTTTGTCATAGTCTTTGCCGACACCATACGTCGGCAGGCTGTCGTGGCCACGTTGCTGGATCTTATCGGTCTGGTTGCCCAGTAGGATATCAATCAGATGCCCTGCGCCAAACCACTCTTCGGTGCGCAACGCAGCCGAGAGTGCCATGCGCACGGCGGTTGTACCATCAAACACCTCTGCTGGTTTATCACACAGATCACAGTGCCCACAGGGTTCGGAGGGTTCACCAAAATACTCCAACAAGTTCTGCCGCCGACAGCGTAATGCCTCTGCCAAACCCAAGAGCGCATTCAGACGCCCGTGATCTGCCGCGCGACGTTCAGGCGGGGCCAGTCCTTCATCAATCTGTTGGCGGCGATAGCGGATATCATCGGGTCCAAATAGCGTGAGCGTTTCCGCAGGCGCACCATCGCGCCCCGCACGGCCGATTTCCTGATAGTAGGCCTCAATCGACTTGGGCAGATCGGCATGCGCGACCCAGCGGATATCTGGTTTGTCGATCCCCATGCCAAAGGCAACCGTGGCACAGACAATCAACCCGTCCTCTTGCTGAAAGCGACGTTCGATGATGCGGCGGTCGTCTGCCTCCATCCCGCCGTGATAGTGGCAGGCTCGATGGTAAGCATCGGACAGAGCTTTGGCAAGCGTTTCGGTTTTTGCGCGCGTCCCGCAGTAGACAATGCCAGATTGCCCTTTCCGGGCTGCGGCAAAGTTTAGGATCTGGTTGCGCGGGCCGTCCTTCACGGCAAAAGCCAGATGAATGTTGGGCCGGTCAAAACCACGCAGGAAGGTAGCGGGTTGCTGGCTACCAAAGAGCTTTTCGACAATCTCGTCGCGGGTTTCGGCATCGGCCGTCGCCGTGAACGCGGCCAAAGGCACGTCCAGCATCCGCTTCAACTCACCAATCCGCAGATAGTCGGGGCGGAAATCGTGGCCCCACTGGCTGACACAATGGGCCTCATCCACAGCGATCAGGCTGATACCTGCACGGCGCAGCATGTTCATCGTACCGCCCGAGGCGAGACGTTCGGGCGCCATATACAGCAGCTTGAGCGTACCGGCCTCCAGCGCCTGCCAGACGGCATCGGTTTCTTCGGGGGTATTGCCGGACGTCAGCGCGCCCGCCGCAACACCGGCTTCGCGCAGGCCGCGTACCTGATCGCGCATCAGGGCAATCAAGGGTGATATCACAATGGTTACGCCGCTTCTGGCAAGGGCAGGTAGTTGAAAACACAAGGATTTCCCACCACCTGTTGGCATGATCGCTAGCGTGTTTTTCCCTTTGATCACAGCTTCGACAATTTCTTCCTGGCCAGGCCGAAAATCATCAAAGCCGAAAACGTCACTCAGAAGCGATGTGGTGGACACGCGATACCCTGTTTTTTTAAGTCTTGCTGCTCTCGAGGGTCACAATCCCATGCCAAGAATCTGTTAACAAGAGCAATGCCTGCGGCAAAACGCAAAAGGCCGACACCTAACCAAAGGTGCTAGCCCCAGGAACAGGAAGGGGGACGCCTTCCTGTTTAGCTGTTGATGTCGTAGTCGCGCTGGGCAACTTCCTGACCATCAACTTTCAGAATGGCGATCACGTCCTGCTTTGGACGGACACCAACATTGACGCGGACATCTGCGTTTGCACCGGCGTTCACAGCTTCGGTGCCGAGCAATGCGCCGATTTCGCCTGTGGCAAAGTCGTAGATTTCGACAACGCCTGCGCCTTCAGCGCGAACCAGACCAAGGTCCAGTGTAGACTTGCTTTCCAGGTTTTCACCCAATTCAAAGTAGCTGTCAGCAGATGCAACAGAAGCGGTAGCGGCGATCGTAGCGGCAACAAGTGCGATTGATTTGATAGACATGGTTATGTTCCTTCAGCTTTGTAAGTGCAGCGGGAGAACTGCTTGGTGTTGGGGTGGCGGTGACCCGTCAGCGGGCCACCGCCGAGGGGGATGATTATTGGATGATGTCGTAGTCGCGCTGAGCAACGGTCTCGCCGTCAACTTTCAGAACTGCGATCACGTCCTGCTTAGGGCTGATGCCGAGGTTCACACGAACATCTGCGTTTGCACCGGCGTTCACAGCTTCGGTACCGAGCAGCGCACCGATTTCACCTGTGGCAAAGTCGTAGATTTCGACAACGCCAGCGCCTTCAGCGCGAACCAGACCAAGGTCCAGCGTGGATTTGCTTTCCAGGTTTTCGCCGAATTCAAAGTAGCTGTCAGCAGATGCAACAGAAGCGGTAGCGGCGATCGTAGCGGCAACAAGTGCGATTGATTTGATAGACATGGTTATGTTCCTTTTCAGTTTGTTAGGTGCGGCGGGAGAACCGCGTTTGGTTTGTTTGTGCGGCGATCGGTGCCGCGTTTCGATGAGTTGAAGATTGGGTATGAAAGGCCGTTCGGAAAGGTCTTCAGCGATCACGAAAATGGTGATCAATGTGATCTGGTTTGGTGCTTGACATGAAGATTTTCATTCTATGTATGCAGTTCTGCGCATATACGCACAGAAATGAATCCTACTCTGTGCGCCAGTTGCCTCCAGGGCAGCCAAAACTGGATCAAAAGTTTTTCACCCGTTCACAGATTTCATTTCGACTTTTTTCTGTGAGCGGTGATTATTTCTCTGTTCTCGCGCCTGCGTGACTGATGTGACATGAAATCCGGGACTTAGCGGACGTCATATGCGTGCACTGCACCCCCGAATCCGCAATTTTGAGTCGTTGCCAACCCCTGCCACACCACTTAACCCTGTTGGTTCAGGAGGAATGTGATGGGCGAGATCATTTTAGTCCGGCACGGACAGGCCAATTCCGGCGCGACCGATGAAGAAAGCTATGATCGGCTGTCTGATCTGGGCCACCAGCAAGCAAAATGGCTGGGTGAATATCTTTCTGATCGCGAAGATGGCTTTGACAAGGTCATTTCCGGCAGCCTGCGCCGCCACAAAGAGACCGCGGCCGGTATTGGATACGTCGACCCCCATATCGACCCCCGCCTGAATGAGATGGATTACTTCAATCTGGGTCAGGCGCTCGAAGATGTGCATGGTGTGCCCTTTCCCGGCCCTGATGAATTTGCCAGCCACGTCCCTCAAGTGATGGAAGCCTGGCACAAGGCCGAGATTATGGGTGTCGAAAGCTTCACCTCGTTCGAGGATCGGGTCACATCCGTGCTGCAAGAGGCCGCCAATCCGGGGGTCCGGGTGCTCTGCGTGACCTCTGGTGGGGTCATCGGTATGATCATTCGCCATCTGTTGAACCTTGACCCAACCCGCATGGCCCATGTCCTGCTGCCGATCATGAACAGTTCGCTGCACCGGGTCCGCGTGATCCCCCAAGGGCCAATCCTTGCCAGCTTCAACGCTGTGCCACATCTGGATCAGGATGATCGCCTGCATGCCCAGACACACTACTGAAGGAAACCCGCTATGCTGAAACTGCACTATGCCCCGCGCACGATCTCTGTCGCTGTTGCCATCGTTCTGGAAGAACTGGAGATGCCCTATGAGGCGCTGCGTGTCGATTTCGCGAATGCAGAGCAAACAAAATATGACTACCGTCAGATTAATCCCAAAGGTCGGGTCCCGGCACTGGAAACACCAGAGGGCATTCTGACCGAAACCCCCGCGATCATCGAATACGTCGCACCCCAGTTGGTACCAGAGGACGCCTATGCCGCGGCCAAGATGCGCGAGCTGATTTCCTATCTCAATGGCACCATGCACCCGCACCATGCCCACGGCACCCGGGGCGAACGCTGGGCCGATGAGGAAAGCTCTTTTGCGGATATGAAGCGCAAAGTGCCCCAGCGAATGGCAGATTGCGCGGCGCATCTGGAAGAATTCCTGCCGAGTTTACCATTCAGAACAGGCACGCTTGAAGTGCTGTCGGATGCCTATCTCTATGTCGTGCTCGCTTGGTTGCCTGGCGATGGTGTCGATATCTCTCACTATCCCCGCCTCGCAGCCTTCCAGCATGACATGAATACGCATAAATCCGTGCAGGCCGTCTTTGAAAAAGGAATGCTGTGATGACCCACATTTGGGTACGCTCAGAAAGTCGCCCGCATGAAGAACGTGTTGGCTTGACACCGCAAGGTGCCGCCAAGCTGATCGCAGCAGGGTATCAGGTGACTGTTGAGGAAAGCACGCAGCGCAGCCTGCCTATCGCCGACTACGCCGCGGCGGGATGCGCGATTGCGCCAGAGTTCTCTTGGGTCGACGCACCCGACGACGCGATCATCTTTGGGCTTAAGGAGTTGCCCGAAGACGGCACACCCCTGCGCCATCGCCATATCATGTTCGGACACGCCTATAAGGGACAGCCCGCAGGTCAAATTCTGCTGGAGCGGTTCAAAGCGGGCGGCGGCAAACTCTATGATCTGGAGTATCTGACCCAGGAAGATGGGCGGCGCGTTGCTGCGTTCGGGTATTGGGCCGGATATGCCGGGGCGGCTGTGTCGCTGATGTGTTGGATGGCACAGCAAAGGGGCGACGTCGCGGCACCGGTCAAAGCTTACCCTAGCGCCAACCATCTGTTGATGGAACTCCAACAAGAGCTGATGGCACTGGGCACCAATCGGCCCACGGCCTTGATCATTGGCGCCTTGGGCCGCGTCGGCACGGGTGCCGCTGACCTGTGTCAGGCCATGGGTGTCGCAACAACCAATTGGGACATGGCCGAGACAGCTTCCGGCGGACCGTTCCCGGAGGTTCTCGCACACGACATCTTCCTCAACTGTATACTGGCACGACCGGGCACACCGGTCTTTGTGCCTGCCAGCGCGAAAGTAGCACAACGCACGCTTTCGGTCATTGGTGACATCGCCTGCGATCCTGATAGCGACTTTTCTCCTATCAAGGTCTATGATCGTATAACAAGCTGGGATGCCCCCGCCCTCCGCGTGCATGACCAGCCTGCGCTGGACGTCACCGCCATCGACAACCTACCCTCCATGCTACCCACTGAAAGCAGCGAAGATTTTGCTGAACAGCTTTTGCCGCATCTGATGACCCTTTCCCAAATCGATGACGGGGTTTGGGCGCGGGCGCGAGGCTGGTTTGATCGGGCAACCGCCTGATGGGGTATATGGTCGATGGCGTCTATCACATCGGAGAAGATGTAACGAAGACGCTCCCCAACGGCGAATGGGAGCGTAGCCGCAGCACGGTGCGACACTGGATCGGCAAGGGCGATTTCCCAGCAGAAGCAGGGCGCTATCACCTCTTTGTGGCATGGAACTGCCCATGGGCGCATCGGGCGTTACTAACCCGCGCGATTAAGGGGTTGGACGAGATCACCGTATCCTATGCAAGACCCAACCGTGATGATCAGGGGTGGGTCTTTGACAAAGAGGGTGAGTTCAGTGATCCGCTTCTTGGTGTCCGCGCCGTGCACGAGGTTTATAGCGCCGATCCAATGCAATACACCGGGCGCCTGACCGTGCCCGTCCTCTGGGATAAGGTGCAAGGGCGGATGGTCAGCAACGAATCCGCCGACATCGTGCGGATGCTGAACGCAGCCTTCGACGGGCCGGACCTTTATCCAGCAGCGCATCAGGCGCAGATCGACGAGTGGAACACGCTGATCTACGAGACCGTGAACAACGGGGTCTACCGGGCGGGTTTTGCATCGGCGCAGGAACCATATGAGAAAGCCGCGCATCAGGTATTTGAGACGCTCGACAAGATCGATGCGCATCTGGGCAAACACGCGTTCCTCTGCGGAGATACTTTCACCGAAGCTGACCTGCGGCTGTTCCCAACGCTCGCGCGGTTCGATGTGGCCTATCACTACGCGTTTCGCTGCAATCTGCGAATGCTATCGGACTACGCACACCTTTGGCCCTACTCCAAAAGAATCTACGCGATGCCCGGCGTGGCCGAGACAGTGCGGTTTGACATCTACAAACGGGGGTATTTCAGCGCGAGCGAGAAGCGGAACCCGCTGGGGATCATCCCGATAGGACCAACTGTTGATTGGGGCTAAGGTGGATCACGATTCACCTTACTCATGCGGGTCGATAAAGATCGTCCTCTGCCGCAGACGGATCAACCCCAAGGGCCGCCATACCCGCCTCAAGATGATCAGCCAAATGCGGTGACCCTTTCAGATAATCCGCCGCCGGGATTGTCGCTTCGCGCTCTGCCGTTGCCAGGGCTTCGGCCATATCCTCGGGCTCAAAACTCCCGCGTCCGACCCAGAAGATCGCAACTAGTGCAGCTTTTTCATCATCGGCAAGCTGATCGACAAAGCCATCAAACTCATTCTCGGCACGGTCAAGCTCCCGGGCCAGAATGATCACCTCGGCAATCTTGTCGGCTGTAATTGGTAACATCGGATATCCTCCTTTGCTGCCAGCATGAAGAAACAACACGCAAGCGCATTGATCTGGCGCAAGCCATATCAATTCTACGCCGACTTACTTTTTGTCGCGCGCAGCTTTTTCTTCCTTGGTCAGCTTATTGTTCCAAACATTGTTGCTTAGACCCAGTTCCGCCGCCAAAGGTTTGGTTTTACCCACACTGACTTTGCCACCTTTGTTCAGGAATTCCTGAATAAGGGCATCATCGGTGGTTTCTTTCGGGACATGTTTCATAGTGGAAAGGGTAGCCGAGGCACGCGTTGCAGGCAATGGCGGGCATGCGGACAGAGCTGACTCTAGGTTTTCGCGCTTCGCTGACGCAGCATCGCCTGGCAGGTGCAACAGAGGCCTTGCCGCACCGCGGCCGTTGTCACGAAAGCAGTCATTGCCGAGCGTCCCGGAACACAAGATCCAAACCGCAATTTCTCTGCGGCTGCGCTAGGTTCTGCTTTTGATCCTTATATTCAACGCACATCCCGTCAAGGCTAAGACTTGAAGAAGGCGGAGATAAGAGATGCGGCACATAGTTGCATATGCTCAACTTTATGCCGGAGCGCAGACTGGCATATACTACCGTTTTCCGTAAAAATAACCGCCGAGATCGGAGTCACTGAAACCCGCTGCAACCTCATTTGCGTCGCTGCCGTAGATGCCGCCATCCAACGCCATGTCGGTCCCGTCGAAATCTACGCTGCCAGTGATTACGCCGTTGTTGTCGACGGTGCCAAATACACTGAGGCGTGCATCATCAGACCTGCCGACCAAGGTGTTGTTGAAGAACGCATATTGCAGGTCAAGTGCGCCATGTCCGGCGATTTCATCGTCAGCAGCCACAGTATAGTGCCCCTGATAAGTGACATTGCCGGTGGGTATCGCTTCGGTAGTGCCTTGTATGATTGAAAAGCCGTCACTAAGGCCATCACTGCCCCCCGCAGCCGCGACGATGACATTGTCGCCAGTAAACACAGCACCTGCGAGTCCGAAGCTTCCAGTCAAAACCAGCTCTTCACCGGCGACATTTCCGGGGGTCGGAATATCCAGATTATCTAGAAAAACGCCATCGGTGAGACGGTAGCCGTTCCCAGTGACATAGGGGGTGATTTGCCCACCACTCACCGCTATCGCGACCGGTCGACTAGATGCCGAGGCAGTGCTATCAACATCGCCACCAGAGCCGCCGCTGGCGCAAGCTGTAAGCAGGGGCAGTGCGGCGAGAAGCGTCAGTTTTTTCATTTTGATCTCTTTGGTTGGTCAGATTGGGCACAATCACTCGCTGATCGCCCACAGCGACCTTCAATATGTCCTCCATGTTCAAATTGGGGCGAGTTTGCGACGAATTTGATTTGATTTGGCAGCAATAGGCGGTGGACTTCAGCTTCGTCCGCACCCTGTGAATTGCTCCAACGATCCGCTCCGCTTAGCCTTCGAACGGCCGGTTTTCGCGCCAACTTGCAGAGGAACAGACAGTGCGAGCGCCGCACAATTTGCGCTGCGTGTGCTCGCAGCATCATTAGAAGACTTCCGCCTTGGACTCTAAACCGCCATAGACCCTAAGCGCGCTTCTCCAACGTTGCCACGCCCATCACTTCAAGTACCTTCGCCTCGATATGCTCGGCATTCATGCCAACCACATCATACATCGCCTTTGGGCTGGCCTGATCAATAAAGATATCGGGCAGCACCATCGACCGGTACTTTAGGCCATCATCAAAGACGCCCTCGTCGGCCAATAGCTGAGCGACATGTGATCCAAAACCACCTACGGCGCCCTCTTCAACGGTGATCAGCGCATCGTGCTCCGCAGCCAGCTGCAAAATCAAATCCCGGTCGAGCGGTTTGGCAAAGCGGGCATCAGCCACCGTCGGTTTGATCCCCTTCGCTCCCAGAGCTTCACAGGCTGCAACCACCTCTTGCAAGCGTGTGCCAAAAGACAGGATCGCCACCTGTTTGCCCTCGCGGATCATCCGGCCCTTGCCAATCTCCAGCGGTTCCGCGTTTTCTGGGATGTCAACGCCCACACCTTCGCCCCGCGGAAAGCGGAAAGCGATAGGACCCTCATCATGCGCAGCGGCAGTGGCAACCATACGTACCAGTTCGGCCTCATCAGCCGCCGCCATCACAACAAGTCCGGGCAGGCTCGCCAGATAGCCGATATCAAAAGAGCCCGCATGGGTCGCACCGTCGGCCCCAACAAGCCCCGCACGATCAATCGCAAAGCGGACCGGCAAACGCTGGATCGCAACATCATGGACAACCTGATCATAGCCACGTTGCAAGAATGTCGAATAAAGCGCACAAAACGGACGCATGCCGCCAGCCGCAAGGCTGAGCACTAAATGTCACCGCATGCTGCTCGGCGATCCCGACATCAAAACAGCGGCTGGTATAGCGTTCCATAAACTTGGTCAGGCCCGTGCCGTCTGGCATCGCCGCCGTTATCGCACAAATCTTAGGATCATCGGCGGCCAGCTTGCACAGGGTTTCCGAGAACACAGAGGTATAAGATGGCGCATTGCTTGGCGCTTTCTTTTGCTGTCCGGTGATGACATCAAACTTGGCCGTCGCATGACCCTTGTCGTTGGCGCGCTCGGCAGGCGCATAGCCTTTGCCCTTCTTCGTAATCGCATGGATCAGGATCGGGCCATCGGCACGCTCTTTCACCGTGCGCAGCACGGACAAAAGCTGTTCCATATCGTGCCCATCAATCGGACCCAGATAGGAAAAACCCAGCTCTTCAAACAGCGTCCCACCCACGGTCATATGCTTAAGCATATCCTTAGCGCGCTTGGCCCCTTCGCGAAACGGTTCTGGCAGCAGCGAGACAGCGCCTTTGGCGGCAGCTTTGAACTCCTGAAACGGTTCACCAGCATAGAGACGCGACAGATAGGATGACATCGCCCCGGTCGGCGGCGCAATCGACATTTCATTGTCATTGAGGATCACGATCAGGCGTTTACCCAAATGACCGGCATTATTCATTGCCTCATAAGCCATGCCCGCCGACATCGCGCCATCGCCGATCACGGCAATCGCATCGCCACCTTCACCGCCCAGATCACGGGCCACAGCAAAACCAAGGGCCGCTGATATCGATGTACTGGAGTGGGCCGCGCCAAACGGGTCATAGGGGCTCTCGGACCGCTTGGTAAAACCACTCAACCCACCTTCGGTCCGCAAGGTGCGAATACGGTCCCGGCGCCCTGTCAGGATCTTGTGCGGGTAACACTGGTGCGACACATCCCAGATGATCTTGTCCTTGGGCGCATCAAAAACGGCGTGCAACGCCACTGTCATCTCAACCACACCCAGACCGGCACCCAAATGCCCGCCCGTCACGGATACAGCCGAAATCGTCTCGGCCCGCAATTCATCTGCCAGCTGGCGCAACTCGGCGTCTGACATGCCTTTCATGTCATCAGGCATGTTGACGCGATCCAGAACAGGGGTGTGGGGCTGGTCAGACATAGCGACCCTTCTTAATGCGTGCGCGCAATCACAAACTGTGCGGCCTCTTTCAACGTGTCGGCGTCGTCACCATAGGGAGATAGCGCATCACAGGCCTCTTCCACCAGCGCTGCCGCGCGGCTTTTTGCCCCATCCAGGCCAAGTAGTGACACAAAAGTGGCTTTGCCAGCCGCAGCATCCTTGCCAACGGCCTTACCGACAGTATCGGCGTCTCCCGTCGTATCCAGCACGTCATCGGCAATCTGAAAGGCCAGACCAAGGTAAGCACCGTAAATCGAAAGCGGTTCCCGCTCCGCTTCGGCCATACGCGGCCCAACAAGGGCTGACCACGAAATCAACGCGCCTGTCTTGGCCGCCTGCAAATCCATAACTTGCTGCAAATCAAGCGGTACTGCGGCGGTTTCAGCAGCAATATCAGCCGCCTGTCCACCAACCATGCCACGGACACCCGCAGCGTTGGCCAATGACATGATCAGGTTCAGTTTCGCCCGTGGTCCGCATTCGGCCTGTACCAGCAATTCAAACGCCAGGGCCTGCAATCCGTCACCTGCCAGAACGGCCGTCGCCTCATCCCACTTTTTATGCACCGTCGGCTGACCACGACGCAGCTCATCGTCATCCATGCAAGGCAGGTCATCGTGAACCAGCGAATAAGCATGGATGCATTCAATTGCAGCGGCAGCACCGGCCACAGCGACCGGATTGATCCCGAGCATGCGTGCTGTTTCCAAAGCCAAAAACGCCCGCAAAGCCTTACCACCCGAGGCGGCATAGAGCATCGCCGCCGGCACATCGCCCTCCAATCCGGTCAGCGCAAAACCAATTCTGGCTTCCGCAATCTTTGATGCGTTTGCCAAAGCCTTTTCCAAAGGTTTGCGTTGCAAGGCGGCGATTTGATATGTCTGCGCGCCCTCAGCCATCGAGTGGAGCCGTCCCTGCTGGTGCGCCGCCTTCACCCAAAGTGATCTTGGCGACCTTTTCTTCGGCCTCTTTCAACTTGGCCTCGCAACGGGCTTTCAATGCCGCACCACGCTCATAAAGGGCGATGCTTTCATCCAAGGCAACATCGCCGCGTTCAAGCTGGCCGACAACCGTTTCCAGCTCTTTGATCGCATCTTCAAAACTCATCTTTTCAACGTCGGTCATCGGCCGCGTTCCTCCAATACCTTCACATGGGCTGCCGCAGATGCGCCCAATGCCGCCAAGTCATATCCACCTTCTAAACTCGATACCACCCGACCCTGACAATGACGGTCGGCCACATCACACAGGCGTTCGGTGACCCAACCAAAATCTTCGGTCGTCAGGTTCATACCCGCCAATGGATCATCCATATGTGCATCAAATCCAGCCGAAATTATGACGAGTTGCGGAGAGAATGCGTCAACACGGGGCAAGACAACGCGTTCCATAACATCGCGAAACACCTTTGAGCTAGTCCCGCCGGGCAAGGGGACATTCAGCACATTATCCACACCCACCTCATGCGCGGCGCCCGTGCCGGGGTAAAGCGGGGATTGATGGGTCGAGCAGAACAGAATGCGCGGATCATCCTCGACCAGGTCCTGTGTGCCATTGCCGTGGTGGACATCAAAATCAACAATCGCCACGCGGTCCAGCCCATGATGGTCGAGCGCATGTTTGGCCCCAATCACGACATTGCCAAAAAAGCAAAATCCCATCGCCGTCTGCCGTTCCGCATGATGCCCCGGCGGGCGCACGGCGGCAAAGGCATTCGCCGCCTCACCGCCCAGCACCATATCCACGGCGCGGACCACGCCACCTGCCGCGCGATAGGCGGCTTTCAAGGTACCGACAGACATATGCGTATCGGCATCTAAGGAACGCCACCCCTCTGCGGGGGCCGCTGCACGAATAGCATCGACATGGGCTTTTGGGTGGGCGCGCAGCAGATCATCTTCCGCCGCCAACGGCGCCTTCACCCTCTGCAAATCAAAACCGCTCAGCGCACCCAAGACCGCATCCAATCGGGCCACCTGTTCAGGGTGGCCGGGGGGGTTACATGATCCGCGCAGTCTTCATGAGAAATTAGTGCTGTTGTCATGAAGACAAAAGACGAGATTCAGGGCCGAAGCACAACCGCCTTTGTCATCAATGCGTAGCACCTTTCCACTTGTTGATCATAAATCCTAAGTTAGTCTATTGAAGTGATCCGCTTCTTTCTTCAATCCATATGCGTACTGCTTCTCACCGTGCTGACGCAGATCGGTGGTCTGGCATGGATCGTAGCACTTATGTTCCGCAGACGGTTGTTCGCGTTTCTGCTGACGTACACGGCGATGACGCTCGGGACACTCTGGATCGCGCCCAGCTTTGGCCGCACTGCATTGAGCTGCGCCGCGGATGGCCCTCTTCAGGTGCAACACTGGATGTACTGTGCCCTGAACCGAAACTACGTGACGCCTGAACTCGCCGAAGCCCTCGAAGCAACGGCAATTGAGATGGATGAACGCTATCCGGGTACGGTCACGCTGGTTCTGGATGCAAACTTCCCATTCTTCGATAACTTTCCGCTACTTCCGCACCTGTCCCACGACGATGGTGAGAAAGCGGATCTCGCATTCTATTACCAAGATGGGACAGGGTATCTGGCTGGAGCGACGCGCTCCCCCATCGGGTACTTTGCCTTTGAGCCGGGGCCAACCAATTGCACACCCACTTGGCCATCACTGCGATGGGACTTTGTAGCGCTGCAACCGCTGTGGCCGAACTATACGTTGGCACCCGAACGCAACCGCGCGGTGCTGCAAATTCTAGCAGATGATCCACGCATAGGGCGCATTTTCGTCGAACCGCATCTGCTTCAAAGCCTCGACATCACCCACACCAAGATCCGCTTCCAAGGATGCCGGGCTGCCCGCCACGATGATCATATCCACCTACAGCTCAGGTAAAATCCAGGTCAATCATCTTCTCATGTTGAAAAATACCGCGGGGGCGGTTTCCGTCTACTCCGGTGCCAGCATATACCCTGCACCGCGTACCGTCTGTAGATAGCGCGGTTGCTTGGGGTCCAGCTCAATCTTGCGGCGCAGCCGCGTGATCTGCACATCCACCGCGCGTTCCTGGGTCTGTCCGCCCGACCGGCTCAACTCCTCAACCAGCCGGGTCCGCGTCACCGCCTCACCCGGAGAACCCGAGAAGATGCGCATCAACTGGCTTTCCGTCGCGGTCAACCGCACCAGCTTTTCACCATGCCACATCTCGCCGCGCTCAATGTCATAGCGCACGGGACCCATATTGAGGACCTTGGGCAAGACAACTGCAGGCTCTGCCGCAGGCATGCGGCGCAGAATGGCGTTGATGCGCAGCAGTAGTTCCTTTGGCTCGAACGGTTTGGCCAGATAATCATCCGCCCCGGCCTCAAGCCCGGTAATCCGGTCATCCGTGCCGCCCTTGGCGGTCAGCAACATGATCGGCGTCGTGATCGTTTTGCGCAGATCACGGCAGAGCGCCATGCCATCTTCGCCCGGCATCATCACATCCAGCACGATCAAATCAAACTCCAGCCCCGACAGAATGCGCCGCGCGTGCGCGGCATCGCGGGCGGTACTGACGAGGAAACCGGACCGCATCAGGAACTTCTGCAGAAGACCACGAATACGCTCATCATCGTCGACAATTAGCAAGTGTGCGTCATCGTTACTCATTCCGGTCTATCCTTCATCGCCTCATAATGGTGGCGCGGTTCTTCATCCATCATCGCTTCCAGCACCTGTCGAAACCCGACAACCGCCGCCGGACCAGCCGCACGATAAGCGGCGCGCATCCGGTCCCGCTGGGCATCAGAGAGTTCACGCTCCAACGCGGCACCGGCCTCTGTCAAATGCAGATGGCGCTCGCGCTTATCACGCTGCCCTACGGTGCTCGCTACCAAACCGTCTTCGATCAAAGTACGCAACACACGATTAAGCGATTGTTTTGTAACGCCAAGAATGGACAACAGATTATTCACCGTCGTTCCGGGGCTGCGATGAATGAAATGGATGGCCCGGTGGTGGGCACGACCATAGGACTTTTGCGCAAGGATTCGGTCAGGATCCGCCGTAAACCCGCGATATGCAAAGAACATCGCCTCAATCCCTTTGCGCAGCTGCTCATCCGTCAGGAACAGCAGGCTCTGGCCCATCTGCGGCGGCATCCCATCGTTCATGCGCGTCCTCCCATTGGTCGTTCACCCACAATACGTCAGCTTTGTTGACATTCCAAGAATCAACTCGTAAGAAAATGCAGAAACTGCGCAATATTATGTCCGAAACGGACCTATCAGCGTAACAAATGCAAATCGGATGGAGGATACGATGGCCGGTGCATATGACGACAGAGACGGAAAGATCTGGATGGACGGCCAGTTGGTCGACTGGCGCGATGCAAAAGTGCACGTCCTGACACATGCCATGCACTACGCCTCATCCGTTTTTGAGGGTGAGCGGTGCTACTCTGGCAAAATCTTCAAATCGCGCGCACACTCTGAGCGTTTGATCAAATCCGGTCAACTGATCGACTTTGAAATCCCCTATACGGTGGATGAAATCGAGGCCGCAAAACAGGCCGCACTTGATGCCAACGGGTTGACCGATGCCTATGTGCGCCCCGTTGCGTGGCGCGGTTCCGGTGAAGACATGGGTGTCGCCGCGGCCCGCAACCCGGTCCATCTGGCCGTAGCGGTTTGGGAATGGGGCAACTACTATGGCGACGCCAAGATGAAGGGCGCCAAGCTTGATATCGCAAAGTGGAAACGCCCCAGCCCCGAAACCGCCCCATCGCAGGCCAAAGCAGCCGGTCTCTATATGATCGCCACCATGTCCAAACATGCGGCAGAGGCAAAGGGCTGTTCCGACGCCATGATGTTCGACTATCGCGGCTATGTGGCCGAAGCGACGGGTGCCAACATCTTCTTCGTGAAAGACGGCGAGGTGCACACGCCCAAAGCCGACGCCTTCCTGAACGGGATCACCCGCCAGACTGTGATCGGGATGCTCAAAGACAAAGGGTTGACCGTGAATGAACGGGTCATCATGCCCGAAGAACTGGAAGGGTTCGAGCAATGCTGGCTGACAGGTACGGCAGCGGAGGTCACCCCGGTTGGCGAAATCGGTGACTACAATTTTGAGGTTGGCGCGATCACGCGCGAGATCTCAGAAGACTACGAGAAATTGGTGCGAGCCTAACGCCATCATCACCAATACGAAAAGGGGCGCTCTGGCGCCCCTTATTGCATTCTAAGGCTCCATACCACGCGCGAACAGCGTGTAGAACTTTGCGCGATGATCCCACGCTCTGTTCCGGCGGCGGCGTTGCAGTGCGAGCGTTGCCCGATGCGGGCCGTTCTGGCGTTCGATCGCCACGGCCTGTTTCATCATTGCCGGTGAAACAGTCTTTGGTCTGTCGAGTACATGTTTTGTCATCTCATCCTCCGATCTGATCCCCTACCATACCATATCTCCAAAATGATTGCGCGCTTATCGGCAAACTTCGACCAATGCCCACATTTCACATGAAGGAAAGCGCAGACGGCCAATTCTCATAAAATTGTACCCGATTTCGAAACAATAAATATCTGAATGTGTTCGTCGCAGACAAAGTTCAGACCGCTTTCAGTGCGATACCTAAAACGTACAGAAAGTAAAAGTGTCATGATATTTCCCAGCAACGTCAACGCACTACCGATATCCCACAAATCAAAGCTTTCGGAGAGTGAGATGCACTTGCGCCGTGTGCTCAAGTCGTCGCCACAAGACCTGTGGCTGGACACTTTGCGGCGTACTCGCGGGCCAGAGCATGACACTTTGGTTTATTGGATGCTGGGCCAGACAGAGTGTGATTTTGCGATTGCGGTGCATGCGTTTTATCGCAGCGACCCTGTGCTGCATCTTGATGATCCAAAACCGCTGCCGCTGCGCCCCGGGCCTTCTGACCTCTTTGCGCTTGTTTTGCTCAATTGGGATACAGGGTCATACCGGACGCATCGTGTTCAGGTCGAACCCTTGGATGCAGACCCACGGGCGATTGCCCGCACCAAGCAAAAACTGATGGCGCACCCCCAAGGATCTCTGCCATTCAAGATCCCGCAGCGCTTTCTGGAACCAACAGGCGGCGCCCCAATCAAAGTTCCACCACATTTGCAACCAAACGAAGTATCACATCTGTGGTCGATCTTTTCGGAGCTTGGTTTGCAGGTCGACGCCAACCCACCCGGTTTTGTTCGCAGGGTCGCACGTGCAAAGGCGCTGTTCCAAAGGTTCAGTGCAATCGGACGACGGGCCTAGTTGCCCACATTCCCCGTCGCCTTACGTTGCTGCGCACGTTGCAAACCAAGCGCACGCTCGCGCCAAATAATCAGCACGCCAGCAGCAATCACGATTCCTGCTCCAATCAGCATCGTGCCTGTCGGCACCTCATCAAAGATGAAGTACCCAATCAAAAGCGCCAATATCATTGACGTATAGTCAAAGGGCGCAACCAGTGATGCATCGGCATAGCGATAGCTGGAAGTCAGCAATATCTGCCCAATCCCACCCAACAAACCCGCCATCACCAGCATGACGGCCACATGGACAGGGGGCACAACCCAGCCCCATGGCAGCGTAAACAGCGCCATCACCGAAGAGGTGATTGTGAACCAAAAGACAATCGCGGCAGTTGTCTCGGTCGCCACCAGTTTACGGACAAACACCTGCGCCAGCGCCGCTAAAACGGCACCCATCAGCACCACAACGGCACCCAATGTCTCGGACGTATTCAGTGTCGCCCCCACCGAAAGACGCGGCGAAAGCACGATCAAAACCCCCATCATCCCCATGGCGACTGCGGATAGCCGAAAGGCACGCACGTTTTCATTCAGAAACATTGCCGCAAACACGACCACTAAAAGAGGGGCGGCATAGCCAATCGCCGTGACCTCTGGCAGAGGCAACAGCCCAAGGCCTGTAAATCCCAGCCCCATAGCGGATGTGCCGACCAAACCACGCCAAAAATGACCCAATGGGTTTTTGGTTTTCCAGCCATCACGCAACTCATGCCGGATGGCCAGCCAGCCCAGAATAATCGGCAGCGCAAAGAAAGACCGAAAGAAAACAGCCTGCCCGGGCGGCACGTCTGCGGATGCGGCTTTGATCAGGCTAGCCATCCCCATGAACATGCAGACCGACATGATCTTGAAAATGATGCCGCGGAATGGCTGCATGGGTCTTCCCTTCGTGGCGACACTAAGGCGTGATCAAACCACAATGAAGCCTTTTTCGCTTGCTAATGTCTGACGTTAGGTTATCGAAAACCAAATCAGGCTAAGAAGCAGTGTATGCAAGATAAAATTCAGACTCCCGCAAACATGGCCCCGCGCGACTGGGTCCGAATTTTAGCCAAGTATCGTGAACCCAGCAGCATCCGCAGCAGCTTTGAACTTGCCATCAGTTTGATCCCCTTTGTTGTGCTTTGGGTGCTGGCCTGCTGGGTGGCACAATATAGCTATTTTGCAGCGTTTGTGATCTCTGCGGCCAATGGCCTATTTCTGCTGCGCCTGTTTTGTATTCAACACGATTGCGGGCACGGCTCGTTCTACGATAACCGCAATGTCAGCGACTGGATCGGGCGCGCTCTGGGCGTTGTCACGCTGACCCCATATGATGTTTGGCGGCGCACCCATTCCATCCATCACAGTCACGCAGGTGATCTTGACCAGCGTGGCATCGGTGATGTGATGACTCTGACCGTCGAAGAATACCATCAGCGCACCGCATTTGGGCGCTTCCTATACCGCGCCTACCGGCATCCTTTCGTGATGTTTGGCCTCGGTCCGACCTACCTGTTTTTCCTGCAAAATCGGCTGCCGCTGGGGCTGATGGACCAGGGGCGCAAATACTGGATCAGCGCGATGGGTACCAACGCGGCAATCCTCACAATTCTTGGCACAATCGTCTACTTCGGTGGGTTTCAGGCGCTCTTCCTCGTCTTCCTGCCAACAACCCTGATCGCCTCATCTATCGGCGTTTGGTTGTTCTATGTCCAACACCAGTTCGAAACGACGCATTGGGAACAAAACGAAGATTGGCAACTGCACGAAGCCGCCTTGCACGGCAGTTCACACTATGACCTGCCACCGATCCTGCGCTGGTTCACAGCCAACATCGGCATTCACCATGTGCATCACCTTTACAGCCGCATCCCGTTCTACCGGCTTACAGAGGTGCTGCGTGACCACAACGAACTGGTCGAAGTCAGCCGTATGACGATCGCACAAAGCATCAAATGCGCGAGCCTTGATCTGTGGGATGAAAAGTCGCGTCGCCTGATTTCATTTGCTGCAGCGCGCAAGCTGGCGGTTTAACCGGGCGTCACGCGCAGTATCTCACCTGCGTCAAGCAAGACCAAAACCGCACCGTCATCCAAGACCTCAACGTCGCGGATGCGGCCCACATCGGTCAGCATCCGCTCTTCCCCGACCACACGGCCATCCTGTATTTTCAGGCGCACAAGCCCACCAGGGTTCAGTGACGCAATCAGCAGATCACCCTGCCAATCGGCATAGGGCCCATCGTAAAACATCATACCCCCGGGTGCGATCACCGGGTCCCAGTAATAAACCGGCTCTTCAAACCCCGCCGCGCGCGCCTGGCCTTCACCCACATCCGATCCACGATAGTTGATCCCATAGCTCACCACTGGCCATCCGTAATTCAGCCCTGCTTTGGGTTGGTTCAACTCGTCGCCACCACGCGGCCCATGCTCAATCGTCCAAAGCCCGCCCGGCCCTATCGCCGCGCCCTGCATGTTACGATGCCCCAGCGACCAGATCTGATCATCCCCCTCGCGACCAACAAAGGGATTGTTGGCAGGCACAGATCCATCCGCATTGACACGAATAACCTTGCCATGCGTGCTGTTAATGTTCTGCACCAGCGTACCACCATCCCCCGCACCCCGATCACCGGTCGTAATCCAAACCGTACCATCCGGCATTGGAATGATCCGGCTACCAAAATGGCGCCCATTCCGGGCCGGGCTGTCCTGCACGAAGATGTCGCGCACCTCACTCAAGCTTCCATCGGTCGCCAGCACGCCACGCGCCGCAGCAGTCACCAAACCACCGCGCACTGACTTCGCGTATGTCCAGAATACTATACGATCCTGCGCAAATCCGGGTGACACAGCCACATCGAGCAATCCACCCTGACCTTGGGCGGCGACATCCGGCAACCCGGATAGCGGACCAGACACGCTGCCATCCGCATTGATCACCCGCAATGCGCCGGGCTTTTCAGTAACTAGAAACTGCCCCGCACCCAAAGGTGCAATCCCCCAAGGGCCGTCCAATCCTTCGGCGAAGACCTCAACGGTGATTGGTGTATCGGCCATTGCGGGCGCACGGGTCTGTTCGGCAAAGGCAGGCGCAAAGTCAGCATTTGCGCGGCCTTGTGCCACTTGCGCATTGGCAACCACCGGCAACAGCATCAAAGCAAGAATACGGATCATGATCAGTCCTCCTTCAACCGCAAGATAGCCCAGCGCGCCGCATCGGCCACCGCCGGGTCAAGGTCATCAACCAAAGGTGAAATGACGGCGAGGAGCGCAGGATCACCCGAGTTCCCAATCGCATAAGCCACATTGCGCACAAAACGATCCCGGCCAATGCGTTTGATCGGCGACCCAGCGAACTTCGCACGAAACGTCGCATCATCAAGACCCGCGAGATCAGCAAGCGGCGGCGCGATCAAATCATCCCGCGCGGCGAGTTTTGCATCGCGCCCCTCAACCGCAAACTTGTTCCAGGGACAGATTGCCAGACAATCATCACAGCCATATATTCGGTTACCAATCAAGGCGCGCAGGTCTTCATCCACGGGCCCATTATGCTCAATTGTCAGATAGGAAATACAGCGCCGCGCATCCAACTGATAAGGGGCGGGAAACGCCGCCGTTGGGCAAATATCCAAACATGCGGTGCACGACCCACAATGGCTGATCTCGGCCTGATCAGACTCCAATTCCACCGTCGTAAAAATCGCGCCAAGAAAGAACCAGTTCCCCAAATCACGGCTCAACAGGTTGGTATGTTTGCCCTGCCAACCAAGGCCCGCAGCCTGCGCCAAAGGCTTCTCCATTACCGGTGCGGTATCAACAAATACTTTGATCTCGGCCCCCGGCGCCTGCTCAATCAGCCAGCGACCAACCCGCTTGAGTCGTTTTTTGACGACATCATGATAGTCGCGGTTCTGCGCATAGACACTGATGGCAGCCCGATCCGATTCCTCCAACACCGCCAAAGGATCATGCTCCGGCGTATACGGCTCTGCCAGCATGATCACCGACCGCGCTTCCGGCCATAAAGCCGCCGGATCGGACCGCCATTGCATCCGCTCTGCCATCCAGCCCATCTGCCCATGCAGTCCTGCATCGACAAAAGACTGCAGGCGTTCAGGCAGTTCTGGCACCGCATCCGGCCGACACACCCCAACAGAGGCAAACCCCGCCTCATGCGCAAACGTCACAAGCTGCTCTTTCAAGCTTCTCATGTTCCAAAATACCTCGGGGGCAGGACCGAAGGGACAGGGGGCTGGCCCCCTTTAGAAATCCAGATCAGCATAATGTGCAGCAGGCTGAAAGCCGGGCACCTCGTCCGCCAGGATCGACCGGAATGCCGGACGGGATTTGATCTTGGCATACCAGTCTTTCAGAACCTCATGCCGGTTCCAATCCACATCGCTGGTATAATCGAGGCAGGACAGCTGTGCCGCAGCCGCGAAATCAGCCAATGTCATATCGTTTCCCGCCAGCCAACGGCGCTCATCCAGCAAACGCGCCATATAGTCGAGGTGGTACTTAATCGCCTTCGCACCCGCCTTTACATTCGTACTGTCGGGATAGCCACGCCCCATCACCTTACGGTTCACACGTTCACCTGTCAGGTTGATCGTGACCTCATGATAAAACTTATCATCAAACCAGCCTACCAAACGACGCACTTCGCAACGCGCATCGGTTGTTTTGGGCAACAAAGCCGGCTGTCGGGTGGGTCTCTTCGATGTACTCACAAATCGCCACGCTATCTGACAGCGTGCGCCCATCAATTTTCAACACCGGCACTTTACCCGCCGGGTTGCGGCGCAGAAAATCCGGGTTTTCTTCCCAATAGCGTTCCTCGACCAGCCCGACTTCGATCTTCTTCTCGCCCAGACACAAACGGACTTTGCGGGAAAACGGAGACAGTGGGTAATGGTAAAGGGTGTTCATGATGGGCTCACTTAAGGGACTGTCCCTTCAATGCCGCAAGCTGCCGCCCTGATCAATGGCTCGGTCAGTTTTCAAAGCATTCCGCGCGCCCGTCCGCCGCAATAGTCGCCGCTCCACTCATGATCGAAGCAGCCCGGTTGCGGGTGAACGTGCTGGGGTTACTGGCCGAGCGGTTCTTGGGCGACGGCAAAATGGCAGCCAAACGGGACGCTTGGGTCGCTGAAAGGTCCGAGGCATCCACACCAAAGTAATGCCGCGCTGCCGCCTGCACCCCGAACACGCCTTCATCAAACTCGGCGACGTTCAGGTAAATCTCGACGATCCGGCGCTTGGACCAGACCGCCTCGGTCAGTGGTGTCCACAACGCCTCAATCGCCTTGCGCGACCAGCTGCGCCCGTGCCAGAGAAACACGTTCTTCACGACCTGCTGCGAAATGGTCGAGGCGCCACCGCGTCCGCGCTCCACAGCCGATTGGATCGCGTTCACATCGAGGCCCCAATGCAGGCAAAAATTCGCATCCTCTGCGGCCACGACCGCACGGGCCATCACCGGGGCGACATCTTCAATATCGACCCATTCCTGTTCGATATTGACCAACCGATGTGCCTCGGCCCACATGTAGGGCGTCGTGGGGGGATTGATGACGGCGTAAAGCAGCGTCCACATCAGAGCAAAAGAAAACGCCGCGAAAGCGCCCCAAAGAAACACCCTGCGAAAGAGCCGACGAACCCGGGCAACCGGGCCCAGTTTCTTGGTTTTCTTCGCTGGCTTTCTTTTGGGTGCCGACTTTTTTGCCGGTTTCTTTTTTGCTGAGCTCGTCTCTGCCATCAGGCACCATAAGCCACGGCAGGCGTTCACAGGTCAAGAAGATGAGTCACCAATCTAGGTTTTATCATGAAATCGTTGCGTGGTGCCCTCAGATTCATAACCGTCAGGTCGAAAGAAGTTCACGGCTCCTTTCGCTGCAGTTTCACACCACTTTGCCCCGCTCATCCCCTGTCGTACGACGAAACTAAAGTAGGCTTGACTAAGCAGTAAATGGGACAGTGCCAAGACGCCCAAAACCGGGAGGACTAGAAGTACCGCGATAGCAATTTTGGCAATGAGAATAGTCTCAAAAATGAGGGTAATTCGGGCTATCGCCGATAGTCCAATCGCACACCCTAGGAATGCAATTGGAAACCAAATCAAACAGTATGACCGGACGCTAGACTCAAGCCTCTCTATCAAAAAGTGGTTTATTCTCCGACATAGCAGCCAAAGGCCAAAAGGTACGGCTAGAAGAAACCTCAATCATGGAGCTCCCGTTGGGGCGCCCGCGCACTTAAACGCGGGGGCGTGTCATTTACTCCGCAGGGATTGCGGTGTCCTCAATGCTGAGCGGTGCAGGCAGATGCACCAGCATCTCTTTCGGGCAGACCTGCACAAAATGCGCCTTCTCAATGTCCCAATGCTGCAAGATATCGGCGGCCTTCCGGCTGCCTGTCTCTTCCGCATGCCGTTCGATCAGACCCTTTAACTGCGCTTCCCAATGATCCACCGTCACCGGATTTGTCACCAGTGTTTCCATGTTGATCAAATCAACCGCTTCACCTTTTGGGTCATAGATGTAGGACATCCCGCCCGTCATACCGGCACCAAAGTTCGCGCCAATTGAGCCAAGGATCACCGCAACACCGCCAGTCATATATTCGCAACCGTTCGTGCCACAGCCCTCAATCACCACTTTCGCGCCGGAGTTCCGCACTGCGAAACGCTCGCCCGCGCGGCCAGCCGCAAAGAGATAGCCATCGGTGGCCCCGTACAGCACCGTGTTGCCGATAATCGTATTCTCAGACGCGACCAGCGGGCTGACCATTGGCGGACGGACGACAATCGTGCCCCCCGACAGACCTTTCCCTACGTAGTCATTGGCGTCACCCGATACTTCCAGTTTCAACCCCGGTGCAGCAAATGCACCCAGAGATTGCCCGGCGGAACCACGCAGTTTCACCGTCAGGTGGTCAGGTTGCAACGCGTTGCGCATACCAAACTGCTGCACGATATGCGAAGACGTCCGCGTCCCTATCGTCCGCAGCGTGTTCTGCACCGCATAATCCAGCTGCATCTTCTCGCCATCATTGAGGAAGCGCTCTGCGTCCTTCACAATCTGCGCGTCCAGCGTGTCATCGACAGCATTGCGCGGCTTGTTGCGATCATAGTTGATCTTGTTCGCACCATCGACCGTGATGAGCAGCGGGTTGAGGTCCAGATCATCCAGATGCGCCGAACCGCGTGACACCTGCGTCAGCAGATCAGCCCGACCAATCACATCGTCCAAAGACCGCGCGCCGATGGATGCGAGGATTTCGCGTACCTCAGTCGCATAGAAGGTGATCAGGTTCACAACCTTATCGGCATTGCCGGTGAACTTATCCCGCAGCGCCTCATCCTGCGTACACACACCCACGGGGCAAGTGTTCGACTGGCACTGGCGCACCATGATGCACCCCATCGCGATCAGGGCAGCGGTGCCGATCCCATATTCCTCGGCCCCCATCATCGCGGCCATAACAATGTCACGGCCTGTCCGCAGGCCGCCATCGGTGCGCAGCGTAATCCGCTCACGCAGGTTGTTCATGGCCAGCACCTGATGCGCCTCGGTCAGGCCCATTTCCCACGGCAGCCCTGCGTATTTGATCGACGTCGCGGGGGACGCACCTGTGCCGCCATTGTGGCCAGAAATCAGGATCACATCCGCCTTGGCCTTAGCCACACCGGCGGCAATCGTACCGACACCAGAGGACGACACCAGCTTGACCGTTACTTTGCAGCGTGGGTTGATCTGTTTGAGGTCGTAAATCAGCTGCGCCAGATCCTCGATCGAATAGATATCGTGGTGCGGCGGCGGTGAAATCAGCGTCACACCTTTGGTCGAGTGACGCAGACGGGCGATCAGGTCCGTGACCTTCATACCGGGCAACTGCCCACCCTCACCGGGCTTCGCACCCTGGGCGACCTTGATCTCCAGCTCTTCACAAGCATTCAGATATTCAGCGGTCACCCCAAAGCGACCGGATGCCACCTGCTTGATCTTAGCGGACGGGTTGTCGCCATTAGGTTCCGGGTGGAAATGTGCCGGGTCTTCACCGCCCTCGCCGCTGTCAGACTTGGCCCCAATGCGGTTCATCGCAACGTTCAGTGTTTTATGCGCCTCGGGTGACAGCGCACCCAAGGACATGCCGGGGGTCACAAAACGCTTACGGATGGCAGTAATGCTTTCGACCTCTTCAATCGGGATCTCCTTGCCCAGCGGCTTGATCGCCAGCAGATCACGCAAATGAATCGGTGGATTTGACTGCATCGACTTAGAGAATTGCTGCCAGAGTGAATAGCTCGCGTTGTTGCAGGCCGCTTGCAGCATATGCATGGTCTGTGCTTCCCACGCATGCTTTTCCCCGGACCGGCGCGCTTTGTAGAAACCGCCTATTGGCAGAACATCAGACGCACCCTTCCAGCCGCGCGCATGAACCTCTTCCACCTTCGTCTGGATACCTGACGTCCCAATCCCGGAAATGCGCGAATGCATACCGGGGAAGTACTCGGCGACCATTGCGCGACTCAGGCCAACGGCCTCGAAGTTCAGACCGCCGCGGTAGGACGACAACACCGAAATCCCCATCTTCGACATGATCTTCAGCAGACCCGCATCGATCGCGGCGCGATAACGGATCATCGCATCGGTCAGCGTACCGTCAATCAAACCGCGACGCAGGCGATCTGCAATAGAATCCTGCGCCAGATAAGCGTTCACGGTGGTCGCACCGCAGCCGATCAACACCGCAAAATAATGCGGATCAATACATTCAGCACAGCGCACATTGATCGAACAGAAGGTCCGCAAGCCTTTCGCCGTCAAACCAGAATGCACCGCAGACGTCGCCAGAATCATCGGCATCGCGACCTGGTCCTGCGACTGGTTCTGATCGGTCAGCACAATGTGACCGGCGCCAGAACGCACAGCATCTTCCGCCTCATCGCGGATGCGCTGCAAACCTGCATTCAACGCACCGGGACCGGGCTCAAACAAGCAATCAATGACGGCCACGTTGTCGCCGAAGTGCGTGACCATCTCATCAAATTCCGCATTGCCCACGAATGGGCTGGAAAGCTGTAAAATCTCGGTCTGTGAGCTGTCTTCGTCCAGCACGTTCTTGAGGTTACCAAACCGTGTCTTCAGCGACATCACGCGGCTTTCGCGCAGGCTGTCGATTGGCGGGTTTGTCACCTGAGAAAAATTCTGACGGAAGAAATGCGACAACGGCCGATAAGTCTTGGACAGCACCGCTGACGGCGTATCGTCGCCCATTGATGCGATCATTTCTTTGCCGTCTTCCGCCATTGGTGCAAGGACCTGCTCCAGTTCTTCGATGCTGTAGCTTAGCAGCCACCTGACGGGTGCGTAGCTCGGCACCGTCAAACAACGCTTTTTCGGGCACGTCACGCATGATGTCATTCAGATCGACAACCTTCTTGACCCATGCGCCAAACGGCTGCGCCGCGGCCAGCTTGTCTTTCAATTCCTCATCGTGGAACAAGCGGCCCTCTTGCATATCCACGGCGATCATCTGGCCGGGACCAAGCGCGCCCTTCTCGACCACGGTCGCCTCATCAACGGGCACCATGCCAACCTCGGACCCGGCCACCAGCAAGCCATCGCCTGTCACGACATAACGCAGCGGGCGCAGCCCGTTCCGGTCCAGACCACCGCAGACCCAGCGGCCATCAGTCATGGCCAGGGCAGCCACCCATCCCAAGGCTCCATCACTGCGTTGCAATAACCGTACATATCCTGCCACGCCTGCGGCATTTCTACCGCCTGCTGAGACCACGCCTCTGGCACCATCATGGTTTTCGCCATCGGCGCCGTACGGCCAGCACGGACCAGCACTTCAAACACAGAATCCAAAGCTGATGAGTCAGACGCACCCGACGGGATGATCGGCTTGATGTCTTCCGCCTTTTCGCCGAACGCATTCGACGCCATACGAATTTCGTGGCTCTTCATCCAATTGACGTTGCCCTTTAGGGTGTTGATCTCACCATTATGGGCCAACATGCGGAATGGCTGGGCAAGCGACCACTGCGGGAATGTGTTGGTGGAATAGCGCTGGTGGTAGATGGCAAAGGCGCTTTCGAACCGCGCATCCATCAGATCGGGATAGAATTCCGCCACCTGTTCGGCCAGCATCATACCTTTGTAGATCAGCGAGCGACAGGACAGCGAACAGACATACATACCGCCAATACCTGCGGCGGTCGCTGCCTTCTCGATCCGGCGGCGGATGATGTAAAGCTCACGCTCGAACTGTTCCTCATCCAGACTCTTTTCATCACGGATCAGGATTTGCTCAATCTCGGGCCGTGTCGCGTTGGCCTTGTCACCCAGCACCTCGGTGTTCACAGGTACATGGCGCCAGCCGTAAATGTAGTGGCCCATGCGCAAGACTTCGGTTTCGACAATCGTGCGGCATTGCTCTTGCGCTGCAAAGTCGGTGCGGGGCAGGAAGATCTGACCGACCGCAATCAGGTGATCCTGATCAGGCTCATGACCGGTGCGCTGAATCTGATCGTAGAAAAACGGCACCGGAATCTGCACATGAATACCCGCACCATCACCGGTCTTGCCGTCTGCATCAACAGCACCGCGGTGCCAAACGGCTTTAAGAGCATCAATACCCTTTTCAACAACACCGCGGGACGGGGTGCCATCAATCGACACGACAAGACCCACACCACAAGAGGCATGCTCATCATCATCCTTGTAGAGGCCATTTTCAGCCGTCCACTGACGCTTGGCTTCTTCGGCGGCGACCCAAGTTTCGTCATATGTTGTCATGTGCATTTCCTTTCGAGGAGGAGCCATCACACGGATGGGCTTGATGTTCAGGTCTTAAGAGATCGCGACGCCGCAACCGTGCTTTGGGCTGCTGCTCAGGAACCCCGGCTCACTGGGATAGATGAACTCGACAGGGCGGTTGCTTTGCTCAAACGCGCCGTTGGGCGTTGTCACTGTGCCCGTCCCGGCAATGAACATGCGCCAATTCCGGCTGATGAATTCATTGCCCTTGGAGGACCAAACTTCGTTGCCCGCATCATCAAAGGCGGTGATGTCATAGGTCGTCTCGGCGAGTGTCACACCGTCAATGGTGATTTCACGGCCTGTCAGCGTGTCTTGACCCACATAGCGTGTCGTGCCGATCTCGTCGGAAAATGTGCGGAAATCGTAGTCATCCACACCACTTTCGATCAGATCAGACAGCGACGCAGGTTCGGCCGGGTTGCTTTCCAACGCCTCACGATGACCGCTCATCACATGAAAGCTGCTGATCCACTGGGTTTCGCGGTCAATCTCGCCCACGTAAGTCACACCGCGTTCGTCAAGACTGACGCGGCGCTGATGCCCCTCCGGATCGCCTTCACAGGTAAAGTGGTGGTCGACCTGACAGCTTTCGCTTTGGATCGTCAGGTAAGCGTCACAACCGCCCGGCAGGCTGAATGTGGCAGGTCCGTCCTGCGCGACGGCAGGGGCAGCCAGTGCGACGAGTGCAAGCGCGACCCTCATGGCTGGTACCCCGATTCAATCACGTTGCATTCGTACTTTGGACGGTCTGCAAAAAAGCCGCTTTCACCGGGATAGATAAATTCAACCGGGGACATATCGATGACTTGGTCGGGGTTATCCTGCGGCCAGCTTTCGCCAAAAAAGAACATGCGGTGCTTTTCGCTGACAAACTGGCGTCCGTTGCTGGCATCAATCTCATTGCCGTCGGCATCAATCGTGCGGCCCTGATACTCGGTCTCGAACAGGATCTCGCCGTCAATCTCAGTCGTCTCACCTGTCAGTAGGTCATATCCGACGTTGCGCTCAGTGCCATCTTCGGTTTCCAGCGTGAAGTCCCACGTATCGATCTGTGTGTCGAACAGTTCGGTCAACGATGCGGGGTCATCGGCAGGCGTGATCAAACGCTCATTGCCGGTAACTTTATAGGCCTCGATCCATTGGAATTCGGCGTCAACTTTCTGCACGCTGAACACACCGCCCTGCGTCAACAGTGCGATCCACTGATCACCGGGATCATCGGCATCGCACTGCCAGATGTTCGTCATGACGCAGCCCTTGTTCTGCACGGTCAGGATCGCCTCACACCCCTCGGGCGCGGCAAAGCTTTGCTGGGCAGTGGCGGGTGCGGCCGCAGCCAATGCTGTCAGGATCATCCAAGGTTTCATCATTCTTTAACCCTTCAGGTCAGTATTGGTGACGTATATGGTGCGGAGTGTACTTACGCTGTGTGTACGGGATGTGTACGCGTTGCATATCACTCGGCGGCGACGCTGGCCGTCTGACCCAGATACTCCAACATTGCGGTTGCGGCGTCACGGCCATCACGGATTGCCCAGACAACAAGCGAAGCGCCGCGCACGATATCACCGGCGGCATAAACGCCCTCAAGGCTGGTCTTACCTGTGTTGAAGTCCGCCTTCACGGTGCCCCAACGGGTCACTTCCAGCCCATCAACACCCCACAACTTCGGCAAGTCCTCGGGTTCAAAGCCCAGCGCCTTGATGACGATATCCGCGCCTTCGACATAGTCGGACCCCTCAATCAACTCTGGTGCCTGACGGCCCGTCGCATCCGGCGCACCAAGGCGCATCTTCTGCACCTTCACACCGGTGACGGCGTCACCTTCGAAACCGTTGGGTGCAGAAAGCCAGACGAATTCAACGCCCTCCTCCTCGGCATTCTGCACCTCGCGCTGCGATCCGGGCATATTGGCGCGGTCGCGGCGGTATAAGCATTTGACGCTTTCCGCACCCTGACGCACAGCTGTGCGCACACAATCCATTGCGGTGTCACCACCACCGATAACAACCACACGCTTGCCGTCTGCGTTCAGTTCACCGCTGTCAAATTCGGGCACATCGTCGCCGAAACTCTTGCGATTGCTTGCGGTCAGATAATCAATCGCATCAACAATGCCTTCGGCACCGGAATCCGGCAGGTCCCGTGTTTTATAGACGCCTGTGGCGATCAGCACCGCATCATGCTTGCCACGGATCGCATCAAATGACAGGTCCTCGCCCACATTGCAATTCAACACAAACTGCACGCCGCCATCTTCCAGCTGCGCCATGCGCTGCATGACAATATCTTTTTCAAGCTTGAAGCCGGGGATGCCATAGGTCAGCAACCCGCCGCCACGATCATAGCGGTCATAGACCGTAACCTGCACGCCCTGACGACGCAGCATATCAGCGGCAGCCAAACCACCGGGGCCAGCACCGATGATGCCCACACTTTCACTCCGTTCTAGGTGCGGGCGGATCGGCTTGACCCAGCCTTCTTCGAACGCGGTGTCGGTGATGTATTTCTCGACTGAGCCGATAGTCACGGTGCCATGACCCGACTGTTCAATCACACAGTTGCCTTCGCACAGGCGATCCTGTGGACAAATGCGGCCACAGATTTCAGGAAATGTGTTGGTTGCCTGGCTCAACTCATAGGCTTCCTCCAACCGGCCTTCGGCGGTCAGGCGCAACCAATCGGGGATATTATTGTGCAACGGGCAATGGGTCTGGCAGTAAGGCACACCACACTGGCTGCACCGGCTGGCCTGCTCGGCGGCCTTGTCACGGGCGTACTCTGCGTAAATCTCACCAAAGTCTTCTTTGCGCAGGTTAGGCGGACGCTTCTCGGGCATATCCCGCTCGACCTTAGTAAACGTCAACATCTTCTGACCAGCCATGGCTACTCTCCCGTTTGGCGAGGCGAGCCGCCTTTTAAAACGCGGCAAGTGAAATGAAAAGGCAGCATTACTGACCCATATGCAAGAAAATCAACCGCCTCGCAATGCCTAACGGCATAAATTATCAAAATTTAGGTCCGCTTTGATACCCATATCGCCTCTTTCCCCAAGAAATGGGGCGGTTAGGTTGAACCCGACGAATCAAAGACCGGATCAATGACGACATTTCACCTGCTTCTTATCGCCCTGATTCAGGGGATCACCGAGTTCTTGCCAGTGTCTTCATCCGGACATCTGATCCTTTTGCCGTCCCTGTCAGGCATGAACGACCAAGGCCAAGTCATTGACGTCGCGGCGCATGTTGGCACGCTCGCTGCGGTCATTCTTTACCTCTGGTCTGACGTGAAACTGGCCCTTGGCGGCCTGCTCCGCCTGATACGCGGCAAGATCGACACCCAAGGCGCATTCCTCGCGCTTTGCCTGATCATTGCCACGGTGCCGGTAATCGTCGTCGGCCTGATCCTGAAAGTCACCGGACTATCAGATGCCATGCGTGGGATTGCCGTCATCGGCTGGGCGATGATCATCTTTGGCGTGCTGCTGTACTGGGCTGACCAGAACGGCCCAACCGAAAAGACCGCCCCGCAGTGGTCACTGAAAGACGCCTTCCAAATGGGGTTATGGCAGGCGGTCGCCCTGATCCCTGGCACATCGCGCTCGGGCATCACCATCACGGCGGGGCGGATGCTGGGCTATACCCGTTCAGACGCTGCCAAGCTGGCCATGCTGATGTCGATCCCGACGATTATTGCGTCGGCCGCATTGCTGGGACTCGACGTAATCAGCACGGGCGACACAGGCGAAATACGCGACATCGGCATTGTCATCGCAATGTCATTTGCGGCGGCACTTCTGGCACTGACACTGATGATGCGCCTGCTGAAATCCGTCAGCTTCACACCCTATGTGATCTACCGGATCGGACTGGGGGTCGTGCTACTGTGGATTGCCTATGCTTAAGTCTTCAGGTTTTTAGCCGACTCTTTGATCGCGTCGTACTGACCCGACGGACGAAAACGCCACAGATAATCGGGGAGCACAGCCTCCATCGCCGTTGGACGCATACCCAACGCATCAAAGCCACGCGCACCTTCTGAAACGACATTATCAACGGCCAGATTGATCACCTGATCCTTGGTCACAGGCCCTTTGACCAAACCTAAGGTCACCGCGCGGCCAATGCCAAACGCGGTCGCCATAATCCGGGCGATCCAGAATGGCGTATTCACGATCAAACGACGGCGGCGGATGACAGCCAGCATCAACTGCATCAGCTCGCGGAACGTGTGCACATCCGGGCCGCCAAGTTCATAAATACCACCTTCGGCCTCGCCCTGCACACCTTTGACAGCTGCCGCCGCAACATCGTCAACATAGACCGGTTGGAAACGGGTATTGGCACCAATCACTGGCAGAACGGGGCCAAGCCGGGACATACCAGCGAAGCGGTTGAAGAACTGATCCTCTGGACCAAAAATGATAGACGGACGCAGGATCACCGCATCTGGCATATTTTCCTGCACGCCAACTTCACCAGCGGCCTTTGTCTTGGAATACACGCTTGCAGCTTCGGCATCGGCGCCAATAGCCGAGATATGAACCATACGCGCCACGCCATGGGCAGCTGCGACACGGGCGATACGTTCGGCGCCCTCAGCCTGAACAGCTGCAAATGTGTTCTTGCCAACCTCATCCAACACACCGACGCAGTTCACAACCGCATCAGCACCGTCCATGACAGCAGCAACGCTGGCATCATCGCGAATGTTGCAAAAAACCGGCTCCACCTGTCCGACAACGCCGTAGGGGCGCACAAACATCGCTTCATTGACGTTGCGGACGGCGACACGCACACGCCAACCCTCTTTCGCCAGACGGCGGGCAATGTAGCGGCCGACAAAACCGGATCCGCCGAAGATGGTAACAAGCTGAGACATTGCGGTGGCCTTTAGATAAGTAGCTGCCCCGGGTTTACCCCTCGGCGCCACCTTAAGACAAGGCGCAATGGCAATGAATCAAACAGCCATTACTTTTTTGTACTCGAATCGCGTTGACAGAACCTGGATCGGCGCGTAAATCGCCCGGACGTGACCTGCCCAGGTGGCGGAATTGGTAGACGCGCCAGCTTCAGGTGCTGGTGTCTGTATGGACGTGGAGGTTCGAGTCCTCTCCTGGGCACCAATACTCCCCGTAAATTGCTGAATTTATTCAGAAGTTTTTGATGGAGAATTTCCAGACCCCCATTTAGTCCACCCTTTCTGCCGAGATGCTATGTGCCCTTATGTTCCGCTAGGCGCATGTTGATTGAATCAGCGGAAGGTTTTGACTTAGCATACAGACCTCTCGGGAGACTTGTCGAAACCTGAGAGCATCGCGTTGCTCTCCAATCATGGAGAACATCGTGATGAGGATACTTTCAAAACGTCAGGTGAAGGAGCTTGTTCTGTACTCACCCCAACACATAGCCCGGCTGGAGAAGGCAGGCCAATTCCCTAAGCGGGTACCGCTGGGTCCGAACCGGGTGGGCTGGGTTGAGAGTGAAGTGCAGGACTGGATTCAAAAGCGCCTGGCGCAGCGAGAAAAACCAAACCGACACTCCTGATTTCAGGAGCTGGGTGGCCGGGGTTGCAAACCCGGCCATCCGTTTTTCTTAGTCACCAACCACTTGAGGTTGTTCGAGAATATCTTGAAATTTTAGCGTCGTGCTGGAGGGTTGAAGGTGCTGTTCCAAAGGCTTCATTGCGAGCTTTAGAGGCATCTGACCAGCAATGCCGCTGAAGACACAAGTTCCGGTTGGTAGGGTGGGGATGGATTCTTCGGTGATCTTGTCGATGTAAGAAACTGCACTGGCGATTGATTGTAAGTCTTTCTGATTGATCAGACGGTGAATGAAATAGTTGTGCGCCTGTGAGGTGATTGTCGGTGAAATGTCACTCGGACGCTGGCTTGCAATAGTGACGAACACACCAAACTTGCGCCCCTCTTTCACGATTTCCTCAAACGTCTCAAGCCGGTAGTCTTTCCAGCTTTCAGCTTCGCGGGATGACTCGCGCGACAAGATGTTGTGCGCTTCGTCGATAACAATGTTTAGCGACTTCCGGGCACCTAATTTCTTGTGCTCCTGATACACTTTGCGACAGATCAGCAAAGGGATCGTCTTCTTCATCTCAAGGTTCACGTCATGTAGATTGATCACGACGACATTGTTAGCAAAGAGATCGCCAGCAATAACCGGGTCGAATATCTTTCGAATATCCGCTTGTTTGCTTTTAAGCTTGTTGATCGCCGGAGCAATGTGATCGTTCTGAGCGCGGTTCGACAGGACATCATAAATTAGCTGAATGTATCCAAATGTTACAAAATCAGAGATGATATCATTAGCGAATTCAAATTGAGCGACATGACCATAGACTGTTGTGTTTTCTATGTAATCGGGGTTCTGCTTGAGAAATACGTTCCCTAGTTTGAACTCGGCCGAGTTATTGTGCCAGTCGAGGTCAGCCGCAAGTTCAACCGCATCACCATGCTCGTCTTCTTCCGGCAATACCTGCCTCAAGTAGTCCATCAAGAGGTCAGCTCGTATCTTGTCTGACATCTGCAGAATTTGTTTTACTTGGTTGCGAAGGATGTTTCGCGTGTGTTCAAGCGGCTCGTCACCGTCCAAGACACGCTTTTGTAGTTTAAGTGCGCGACGGAGAAATGGCTTCTGAGTCTTTTCAGTTGCATCAGCCACAATTGAAAGCATCTCGATATCCAAGAGCCCAGTGTCCGACAAAGGAATTTTATCTCCTGTGTCATTGCGAGTTGATAGGTTGTACACCTGCTTTTGGGTGGTCAGACAATCGTTGCTGGCGTATTCACCGTTAAAATCGAAAATTAGAACACGGCTGTTTGCGTCAAATGCCACCTCGTTGTTTGCTCGCATGGTGTCGATAAAGCCTTGATACAAAGATGCGAGCGTGTTTGATTTCCCGCTGCCTGTGTTTCCAAAAATCGCAATGTGGCTGTTCATCAACGTATCGATTGGCAGGTTGATGTCGTAGCCCTCGTATTCTGAGGTTGCGACACTCATGGATAGGGTAGACGAGACGGTAAGGTCATGAACTTGATGAACCTTTTCCTTGGTCAGAAGGAAGGCTTCGTTGCCAACAAGCGGCAGCTCTTTTGTTCCGCCGAAGAATGTCCCTGATCTATCAAGAAAGCCCACTAATGCGATGGTAAGTGTTCGCTTGACCTGCGCGGCAGGTTTTCCCTCTTCGCCATGTTTGAGGTCAGGCACGGCGTTCTCGCCCTCGACCCGGCCAATGAGACTAATGAACCCTTTGCGGATATCGATGTAACTCCCAACAGCCACGTTGCGAATCAAATCGCCGTCAAAGAAAAGCTCAGAGAGGTTCTTGTCGGCATCGACGCCCAACGAAATTCGACGCCCAGTTACTGCCGTAACCTCGCCGATACGGAGTACAGCCTCTTTTTGCAGTCGGGCATCACTCATAGGCTGTCAATTTCAGACGCTATTGACGCGAGCAGTTTGTTGAGCTCGGTGAAACCAAGTCTGGCGCCGTCAACGGGGGCTACAATGAGCACGTTGCGCTGTTGCTTAAACATTTCGGCGTATGTCTCCGCACCTTCGGCACTGTATGAGAAGACAATCAGTTGGGCGGTTGGGTTGCGCAACGCTCGACGTGTAATATCGAGTATGTGCTCGTCGGCAAACGAAAATCCGAATGCGACCAGCAACGCATTTTCTCGTTCAAGGGCATTGGAAAATAGACGGAGTAAATCAAAGTACACCCGGTCGAGTAGCGTCGATTCAAACTTCCGAATGTTTGGCAAGATCAAAGCTCGTTGTTTCAATGAAGCGATGACTTTTTCGGGGTTCGCTTTGTCAACATCAGAAAGTCCAGCAGGTCTTCTCGGTTCGAAGACGATGCTTTCTTGGTTATTTCGCCCCCAGCTCAACGAACCATGTATCTTAATCAGATTGAACGTGGGTACTTCAGCTTGATGATTGTAAACGCTGCCAGACCGATAGGTGCGGTCAAAGTACTTCTCTGGCGCAAACCTAAATGCATCTGTCAGGCCGGTGGCTCGGTCAAAGCCATCATTCAAGATAAAGCCAGAAAGAGCATCAGCGCTTCGTTCAAAAAACATGTCGTAGTTTGTTGTGAAAAGGTTTGCTTGCCGAGATAGCAAGTTAGTTTTTCGTTCGAAGAGTATTCGGTCAACGTTGCTGAGAAAACCAAGATATGCATTAAAAGTCGTTTTGGCGTCGCCATCAACCATATCCGCCACAATGTCTTCATTGGCGTCTTCGATCTCTTCAATGAACTTTAATGCTGCAAGGTTGGCAGCTGCTACGTCTCCAGCTTCTATGAGATCGTTGATTTCCTTTTCGATGTTACCCGCAACACTAATTGCAGGCATCGAGGCACCGGAACCGACTAGGAAGTTTAAGTTTCCAGATTGAACATACGAAGCCAATGTCTTGCCCACGTCTCCACTCTGATCAGTAAGTACAGTTGTTTTTGCCATTAGGAGTTTTCTGGATTATTTTAGCAGTTTTCGAGCGATCGCGGCAGCTATGCCATCGTACGACCTTAACACTTCTTGATTGTAAAGCTTAAATTCACCAAGTGTAAGCGTTGTGTGAAGTTGAGCTTGAAGGCAATCAAGATAGCTGCTCTAGGCTCTAGAACATATTGTGAACATCTGGCAGGTAAGCTAAAGACTGTTGCACCGGATTCCGCAACCTGTTGTATATGTGTGAAGGAGGGCCCGCTACATGCTGACATCTTTAGAACTTTGTGCGGGAGCCGGTGGCCAAGCGCTTGGCCTTGAGAAAGCAAAGTTCCAACATCAAGCCTTGGTCGAGATTGACAAGCACTGTTGTAACACGTTGCGGCACAACCGACCTAAGTGGAACGTCCTAGAAGAAGACATGCGCCACTTCAAAGAGGATGCGGCGCAGTACCAGGGCGCCGACCTCCTTGCTGGCGGTCTGCCGTGCCCTCCGTTCTCCAAGGCGGGCAAGCAACTCGGTCAAGAAGATGAGCGCAATCTTTTCGACGATGCCATCGATATCATTGATGTCGTGCGCCCACGAGCGATCATGATTGAGAACGTTCGCGGTTTTTTGGACGCTGTGTTCGAAGACTACCGCCTGCATCTCAAGAAACAGCTCAAGAAGCTAGGGTACCATTCTGAGCCTAAGCTCCTGAACGCCTCCGATTATGGCGTGCCGCAGCTTCGTCCTCGCGTTGTCATCATGGCCATCGAAGAAAGTCGAGTAGAACATTTTTCGTGGCCGGAGCCTGCGAAAAGAAAGCCCAGGACGGTTGGCCAAACTCTGAAACGCATGATGTCAGAAAATGGCTGGCAGGGCGTTGACTCGTGGGTGAAACAAGCCAACGAGATCGCCCCGACAATCGTTGGAGGCAGCAAGAAACATGGCGGTCCCGACCTTGGGCCAACCCGTGCCCGCAAAGCCTGGGCATCGCTGGGCGTGGAAGGGCGAACAATTGCACCGGAAGCCCCTCATCGAGACCACATTGGTATGCCACGTTTGACTGTTCCGATGGTGGCGAAACTGCAGGGGTTCCCGGACAGTTGGCACTTCACTGGCGCCAAGACCAACGCATATAGGCAGGTAGGAAACGCCTTTCCGCCGCCAGTTGCCGAAGCGGTAGGCAAGCAGCTTCATGTCGCGCTATCCGCAAGGACTCTGTACGCAGTGGCGTAGCGGACAAAGAAACGCCAGCCTTTTCAACCATTTAGACTCCACAACACCAACAAATGCCGTCAATGATGCGGCATGAAGATGTTGCCGTCAGTAGTGATGCCTGGTCATCCAGACTTCGAAGAGCTGGCCAGAATTCGTGACGGCATCTTCGATATCGCTGGCGGCGATGCGGAAATACAAGATGCGTTCCCACAAGCCGTTCGTGATGCCATCGACTTTGTCCTGGACCCAATTCGAACTGGACGCACTGAAATCCGTGAACTGGACAACGTAGAGAAGACCTTCGTCGGGTTGAAGATCGAACACTACGTGCGCGATATTCTGGGTGCTCCCAAGGGGATTCGTGATTTGGTCATCGGAAACCGGGACGTAGATATCAAGAACACCCTCGACAATAGCTGGATGATTCCACCCGAAACGTACCGTGACGAGGGACCATGCCTGGTCATCAACTCAAAGGAAGATGAGAGCCGATGCTGGATGGGGGTCATGCTAGCTCGGGAGCAATATCTCAATGCGCCCAATCGAGACGGAAAGAGGGGCGTCAAATCAGGTGCCGTGGAGAATGTCTTGTGGTTAGCAGAAGGCGCAGGCTTTCCGCCATCAGTGTGGCGAGCATTCGATATGGCAGCGTTTCGAGAGCTTAGGAAGTTGCAGCCAGGCACCGCGCGCGCCTCCGAGTTTTTCCGACAAAACCTGGAGAAGCCGGTCCCACGAGAGGTGGTCGAGGCGCTCTTGTTTGACCAGGACGATCCGATGAAACGCCTGAGGAAAAACCAGGGTGCACGAGGCGTGCTGGGTCCAGAAGGAATAGCGTTGTTGTCGGACACCTTTGGCAACGGTCTTTTGCAGGAGCTTGGCCGAGGCAAACTCCCGCCCAGAACGTTCATGGCGATTGTCCCTCGCAATGAGGTTGAGCGACAAAAGCTAGTACAAATTGGCGCGATCTATATATGATCTGTGCCTTTGAGAGAGACTACAATGTGAGCCTGACTCAACCCTGGGTTATCTTTCTTAGATTGCCATATCTTCAGGCGTCTTGCCTGCAGCCATCGCAGCCTCAAACCAGTCTGGCTGACGCCCTTTGCCTGTCCAGGTCTTTGCCTTGTCATCAGGATTGGCGTACTTTGGCGCACCCAACTTTTTGGCTTTTTTGGCCGCACGCCTCTTTGGTTTGTCTGATGCAACACCTCCGCCGGTGAGCTCCGACAAAGAGAATCCGTGAGCTTTGGCGGCTTTCTCGGCAGCGACCAAAGCCTCTTTCATCTCCGTCTTTACCACCCGCGCAAGCGCTTTCTCAACATTCACTTTGAGTTTTTCGAGGTCTTTTCTGGTCATTGATTTGAGATCAATCGACATAGGTGTATAGCCCGTGTCTTTCTGGTCAATGAGCGCCTTCTCACGGATCGCGGCCTTATCCAGCGCAGTGCCATCGGCGAAGATGATCTCTTCGATGTCGCGCGAGCTGCTGGAGAACTGGTCCGTGACGGTCACCGTCTCCGCACCGGTGTTCATTACCAGATCGCCACCGCTGTTGTGAGAGAAAGTGACATCACCGGCATTCAGATCGGTGAAGACAAAGGTGTCGTCGCCGTTGCCATTCTCCCGGATGGTGTAAGATCCATCACCTGCCGTGTGCTCATAGCTATCGGCCTCATTGAAGCCGCGAATGTAGCCCGTGTCTCTGGTCAATCAGCGCCTTCGCGCGGATGCCCGCCTTGTCAAGAACAGTGCCGTCGGCGAAGACGATCTCCTCGATATCCCGGCTACTGGTGGAAAACTGATCAATCACTGTGATCGTTTCGGCACCAATGCTGATTACCAGATCGCCTCCGCTGTTGTGCGAGAAGGACATATCGACAGCGTTTGAGTCCGTGAACACCAACGTATCGTCGCCATTGCCATCTTCACGGATAGTGTCAGATCCATCACCGGCTTGATAGAAATAGACGTCCGATGATGAACTACCATAGATGTAGTCATCACCGCCGCCCGCATCGATGAGCGAGCCCGCTGTTGCTGACAAAGTTTCGGCTTGCAGACGTGCCATCAACGGTTTGCTCCGCGCCACTTTGACGGGCCGCATACAGAAACCCAGCAGTGCTCGAACCAGCATTGGCTACACCGTCTATGAAGTCTGCTCTAAATTGTGCCTCATCCCCGCTTGCGTTCTCAAGTAGCCAGAGCAGCGCTTTGACATCATCGATACTGAAGGTCCCGGCGTCGTAGTCGGCTACAATCTCGCTGAATGATGTCGCGATGTTTACGTCAAAGATGTCAGTGAGAGGGTTGGACAACAGAAGCGCATCAAATGTCGCGTCATCAGAGCTGTTCAACGCCGCATTTGATAGAGCTACCTTTGCAAGGAATTCTGCTGCCATAGTGTCCAACAGGTTTGTCATTCCTTCGGTCATCTGTGCGCCAGCACGTGTTTGCGGGTTTCCGCCACTCCCACCAGCAAAACTTTCATCAAAGACGTTTTCTAGAAACGTCAAATAGCGGGCATCAATGTAGGGGCCACGGCTTCCGGCCGCAACATCGTCTGCATCCCCCCACGCCAAAACGAAGTCTTCAAAAGCTGCTCGGAAGCCTGTAATATCGCCGGACGATGCTTGTGCGACCAAGTTGATTGCTTGTTGTCGCAAGGCGTCGTCTTGAGACAATGCAACCCAACTGGAGGCCAGTGATCCTACCCCCACAAACCCGGGAAGAATGAATGCATCAGCATGATAGGTGAAATCGTCAGGCACCAAAGCGACTGTATCAAGCATATCGCCTTGGAAAAATGCATCAACGACATCCCCAGATGTCCCATCAGCCCAAGTGAAAGTGCTTTCCCAAAGGATATCGTTGCTTAAGCGATTTGATAGTTCGTCGCTGTTGCATTCACCGATATTGACGCAATACCGACTTCAGCTAGTCCGCGCATTTCGCCTGCCTGGCTGATCCCGTCAGAGTTTGCGTCTTGCCAAATTAACAGATCGTCAAATACAGCGTCATCAGCGTTGATAGTGCCGTCGCCGTTACCATCATGCGCGGCCAGCGCGAGGAACCCGTGATCATAACCAGTTTGGTCACCAAATAGTTCGGATCCGTCGTTGATGATCCCATCACCGTCGATATCAAGTGCTAAGAGACCATCATCAGGGGCGACCCAACCGGTCAACTCGGCGAAGCCATTCGCGTCAACGTCGAAGTAAGCCGTGGCGCCGTTGAGTGAGGTGAGTTCAATACCGTCGCCATCAAGGTCGAGAACTAGCGGGGAGTTTGGTGGGTTTTGAAAGTAGTTGGCAAGGTCTTTAAACGCGTCTCCAATAGGATCGCTATCACTCAGAAGATCTTCAAATGGTTCAATGATCCCATCACCATCAAAATCATCATCCGGTGTCAGTAACTCATCATTGTTATTGTCGTAGTAGTTATAGTCATCCCTATCGACGTCGCCATCTCCGTCCAGATCGAACCTTGGATCGTTTCCATTATTATTTATGAAATCATCGTAGTCGAAGCTGTAGCCGTCCTCATCTACAATGGTAGGAATAATTTGACTTGAATCTGATCTGTACAGGCCTATCGGGTCACCTTTGTTCTAAAGTTTGAGTGAATATGTCTACAGTGTCACCAACAGGGGATCCTGGCTGGACTGTATCATGATAAAGTGCGTCAAGGAGCAAGCGGTCGAGCGTGCGATCCTCAACTGGTCGTAAAGTATCATCAAACGTAAAATTAACTGATCCTACTGCATCGTTTAACAGCCCGAGTGACTGAAACATTTCCTCATACAGGCAGTTGAGAATCCAAGTTTCGGGATAGTCGCTACGTACATATGTGGCCGCTGTGTGTATTACGTCATCAGTCGACCAAGCCGAGTAATGGCAATTCTGTTCCTCATCTTTCGCCATTGTGCGCATGAATTGTGGATCAGTTTGTGTCAAAGCGCCTAGAAGAAGCATTTCTTCTAGGCCAACAGTGAATACAAATATATTCCCATGGATCCGGATATCTCGGTCGCCAAGGTTCAAACTTAATCTCAGTTTCCGTTCGTGACCTTCCTCACCGATACGAATAATGCTGACATCTGTTTTACGGTAAAGATCATCAGTGTAATCATTTAAATCAAAGAACTTAACTTCGCCAAAACCGAAGAAATTTTCACGACCCATTTCAATTTCAGCAAGTGTTGATTGGACGAATGCGGGCATACGGGGATCTCTGTAAACCACAACGACATCCGGCGGAGCCAGCCACTTACGTGCCTGCCCTTGTCCGGCGTCAAGTATTGTTTGAGCCTCCGCTGCAAGCCCTATATTTAAGGGGTCGCCTTCAACATCTTGCGCACTGCTTTGAGACCAAATGAGTATCAGCGTGAATGCTAAAATCACGCACCTCATTGCATTGCTTGTGATCAACTGAGTTCCTGTTACTACATTTCGTGTCAGCTAGTTTCATCTCAACTTACGCAACCAACGACGAAGCACAATAGCTAAGATGTCGCCTTAGCCGTGTAAATTGCAAGCTAATTTGCGGCAATCGAACGAAACCTTCATGACGAAGGCTTGTTCTTTCGCATGCAGTTAACGCAGAAGCTTGTCCGATAACGCCTCCCGATTCCGTTTGGCGACGCAAAAGCGGTCGTTGCCCGAAATCTACTAATGGTCCGGTTTGTCCGCAACCTGTGAGTTACCCTGACAAATCTCGCTGCGAGGTGAACGAATGGCAGCGATCTCCGCTGCCGCGCGGCGTCCCGAACTGGGCATCTGCAGCAAATGTTGTGCTGCGAGCGCGCGCAGCGAGAATTTTGAATTCACAGATTGGGCTCTTTTGATCTTTTAGCCGCGCATTGTCTGAACGGGGTCGTTTGCGGTATGGGGCGAAATGAAACTCTAAGCAAAGCATGTAAAACAGGTCGCGAGAGATGAGTTAAGCCAACATGAACTGGTCAGGCTCCACCGGCCCAATGAGATCGATAAGTTGGTCCGCTTCCGCCACTTCTTCGACTGGACTTAACCGCGAAACACCGACATCAATATCTGATTGCATAGTCAGCTCGACCTCAACAAGATCCACGGCACGATTTTCTGTAAAAATAAATGTATCATGGCTCCCCTCTGTCGCAGGTAAACCCCCAAAACCACTATCAAGTGAACTTGTCATAGACGAAGTTGCTGGTGCATCAGTTAGTGTGATGCCGAGGTAGCTTGATGCGGTGGTATCAAAGTCAAAGATGAAGAGTGAATTTGGATTGAGTGGGTCATCCTTTAGGACAACACAAAGGGTTGTCGGTCGGGTAACTCCTGGAAAGTATAGGTCGTGTCCGCCACACAATAGAATTCACCAGACGCTGCTTCATAGTATGTGAAGCTTTCGGGAGTTAGTCCTAACTGAGGAATTGACAGAAACGGCGCTGTGCCAAGCGGTACTTCCGACCCACCGGTCAGTAAAAGGCCCTCATAGAACACTTCGCCATCTCCATAGACTTGTCCATCCGGAGTGAAGTCGCGGTCGAATATCTGGTCATTTCGAACGGCATGGTAAGTGTCAAAACCTGCACCACCATAAAGGAAGTCGGGATCATCTGCCGCATAATCTGCATTTGTCGGCGTGGCCTCCCTAAAGTCGCGGCCCCCAATCAATATGTCATCGCCAACTCCGCCAAGAGACGCCTCCTCTTGTTCTAAAGCATCAACCGTTACCCCGGCTTGATCCAGCAGTTCCTCGGTTACGGCGACAATATCATCGGAGTTAGTTAGTGAAATATTTTCAAAATTGGAGACAAAGTCTTGCCAAAGCGTTGGGTTGGTTCGATCCGTCACCGCAAAAACTGCCGTGCCGTCAAGTCCCTCTTCTGCCCCTAGGTTAAACTGCACCCCGTTGGCTAGAAGTTCGTAAGAAAGTAGATCACCCGTATTTTCTGACCCGCCGTCGATATAATCGCTTCCGACGTCTCCAAATACGATATCATCGCCGTCTTCCATCAGCACGACGTTATTTTCATCGACCCGCTCTGCTGGCGACGGTCAATCGATTGGGCACCTGCAGTCATTGAGATTGATCACCTTCGGTCATTGGCGGTGGACATGACCAACACTGACGATATGAGCAAAGGCATGGCGCGCGGAGACATCAACTATCGCAGCGCGTTGTGCCTTTGCGGTAGTATGTAGGGCATTCACTCAAACTGATTGAAGTTCGACCTTTAGCTCCGATCATATTCGCGAAACCGTATACTCAATACGCGTGTTCCGTTTTTTCGAGCCAAAAACTGATAAATAAACTTGGCTTCTTCGTTGGTTTGAGGCTCGCTGTCACTTGAGTAAAGGTCAAATGTGTCTGCTTCACGAAATCTCCGGTTCTGGAGTCCAAACAGCACGGCATTATCCTGAGTAAGCGAGTTACTATTGTATGCTATTTCCCACCATATTTCAGCTCTTTGCTCAAACCTTCCTGGATCATCTTGTGGGTTTCGCTGTACCAACCCAATCTGTGTGGGAATGTTAGCGGGAATGCCCGCACCACTACCCAAATTGTAGGTTTGAGAAATAAACGCCGCCCGTTCAGATGAAATCTGTATATCGTCGGCTCCAAGTGCGGCGGTCAGACCAGCTTCCCATTCTTCGACAGCAACATTGAGCAAGTCTGTTGCTTCTGCTTCTGTTACCGTTACACCCGCCCATGCGGCCAAGAAGTCAGCTTCGTTGATCGTGCCACTTTTATACTGTGTCAAAGCGACTTGTTCGGCTTGGGTAAGCGGTATCCCGGCATTATCAAAGAGGTCAATTGTATCGTTGGCGGAGTTCTGATCAACGTCCCAACCGTAACCTATAAATAAACTTCCAGTACCATCATCTTGAACTGAATGCTCAATAATGGCTCCTGTCGCAAGTTGATTATTCTCGCTTCGTTTGATTTCTTCATTGCGCAAGTCTTCATAAGTATTCTGATCCAACACGGTAACATTTGCGAGTGGCATGTCTAATTCTCCATTTGGCAAGTTGCGATTTGAGAAAAGGCGCGCTCGTTAAGAGACCAAAGTAAAAACTTAATATTTACTTCCTCATCAATAACTGACGAATGAGCTGTAAATAGATAGTTATTTCCGTCAATGTTTAGCGGTGCGACCCCTACAGTCCAACCATCGTTCGCGTAGCGTTCAACTTCGGGCGCGCCCGTAATGTCCCAATTGGTGATGACCACAGAACCGCCAAGCGAGAGCATTGAGCATGGACTTTGAAGGCTAACGAAATTTTGTCCGCCTTCTGAACAGTATGCCCGTATATTTGCTGATTTGCGGTAGCTGGGACGACCATTGCCCTGTAGCAGGTCCGTCGCGATCACTAGGTCCTCTGCACCATCGTGATTTAGATCGAGATTTAGCCAGAATGCGCTGTCGTATGTTGAAGCTTCGAAAGCTGTGTGTTGGATGACATCATCAATGCGGATGCGGCTTTCCATTGGCCGGTCCCAAGCATTCCAACCTCGTACCACGTCAAGAGAATTATTGTTTGTGGATCCATCGATGAACTCCAAAACGGCAGGTTGTGCAAATAGTTGCTGGCATTCAATGTTTTCGGTTTCTGCACTGACTAATGGTACGCTCAGCGTAAGTAATGCACTCGAAAGAAGACTGTAAATCAGTGCGCTTTCGAGACCATCAGCTAATGAACTAGTTGATAAATGCCTTTTTGACATTGTGCCCTCAGTTTGACTTGGTTTTCTTCAAGGCCGTCATGTTGAAAGCCTGTGGTTTAACCATGGAAAACGAACAAAGGTAATACAACAGGGGTGAAGGCGAATTCAACGCCAACACAATTTAGGAAACCTACCACCACGATCATGTTGTTACACTTATGAAATGCAACGCCGCGGATAGAATCAACTATTGCTTGTCCATAACCATAGATCAACTCGTCGTAACTTTAATATGACATGGTTACCCTTAGGATGGCCGTATGCAAAAAATTATGCTCTTGGGTCGTGTCGAACCGTTGGAACTACCTCAATAATATTCCACTAAATCAATGTCTGCTTGTATTCTCGCTGTAATACTCATCATTTCTTAGGCCATTTGTATTCGCCGGTCAGCAGGATATGCGCCCAACCGAGCGGCGATGTATGCGCCAGCAAGTCTGGCTGAACGGGTAGACCTGCCTCTTGACGCTGCACGACAGCCTCGCCAAGGCGGGCGGTGTTCCAGTATATGACAATTGTGGCCAGCAGATTGAGCGCCGCCATTCGGTAGTGCTGTCCCTCGGTTGTTCGGTCACGGATCTCGCCCTGCCTGCCGATGCGTAGCGCATTCTTCAACGCGTGGTGCGCCTCGCCTTTATTCAACCCGATCTGTACGCGCCGCTGCATATCGGCGTTGAGGACCCAATCCAACATGAACAATGTACGTTCGACACGGCCAACTTCTCTCAAAGCAACAGCAAGATCGTTTTGGCGAGGGTATGACGCCAGCTTGCGCAGAATCTGGCTGGGCGCAATAGTGCCGGTCGTCATCGTCGCGGCGATCCTGAGAATGTCGGGCCAATTGCTGGCAATCAACCCCTCGCGGATTTTGCCGCCGATCATTCCCTTTAAGTTTTGCGGTGTTCCCCCAGCATCGAAGACGTACAACCGCTTTGATGGCAAGTCCCGGATACGCGGAATGAATCTATGACCCAAGATCGATGTGACCGCAAAAACATGGTCGGTGAAGCCACCGGTGTCGGCGTATTGCTCCTTGATCCGCTTGCCAACATCGTTGTTCAGCAACCCATCAAGGATGTAAGGTGCCTCGCTGACCGTGGCGGGTATGGCTTGAGATGCAAACGGTGCAAACTGATCCGAAACGTGTGTGTAGGCTTTCAACCCCGGCTCATTTCCGTATTTAGCATTGATCAGGTTCATCGCCTCGCCCTGACGGGTGGTGGGAAAGAACTGACCGTCGCTGGATGCGGTCAACCCCATGCCCCAGAACTGCGCCATTGGTAACTTGGCCTGCGCATCGACGATGCTCGCAAGGGCACGACCGTATGATTCACTTTCAATGTGCCAGCGCGAGATGCGCATCAGTTCCCAAAATCCATGCGAATTGCTTGCGTCAGCCATTTTGCTCAGACCCAGATTGAGACCTTCGGACAGCAGCACGTTCAGCAAGCCAATCCGATCTTTTGGGGGTGCACCAGTTCGTAAATGCGTAAAGGCTTCGGTGAAACCGGTCGCCTCATCGACGTGCAGCATGATGTTAGTGATCCGCATATCCGGCACACGCTTGTAGAGATCAAAGAGGAGATCCGCCGCACCGTTTGGTGTTTGGGTCGGCAACCGGCTGAGTTGCAGCACCCCATCTTCGATTGTACCACTGGGGATGGTTCCTCGCTTCGCTGCCTTGGATAACTTTTCGAGACCAATTTCCATCTGGGCGTGGCGGTCTGCCAACCACTGCTCAGGATCAAGCGGCACGGCAAGCCGCGCACTTGCTGCTGCCGTTGAGGCGGGAACCAGCACCTGTTTAAGATCAGCATAGCGTTTCGACTGTGCCAGCCAGATATCGCCCGATCGGAAGGCATCACGCAGATGGAACAGAACAGCCACGTCCCAAAGGCGTCGGTCCTCCGGTTCTTGCGCCTTCAGATACTGATGCCATTTCGAGGTGCGCCGCAGGAAATCTGTTGGCACATCATGCGTTGCGCCATTTTTGATCAACTCAATAGCAGCAATGAGAGGTATTGCGACATGCGCCCCACGAATCTTAAGAAGATGGAGCATTCGAGGCACATAGCGTCGGAAGCGGTTGTGGCCCAGCACGAGATGAGTAATGGGGTTTGATGAAAGTATGTCGGTCAACTGTGATGCTGTTGCGACCAATGCCTCCAAATCGGGCCAGCCCGTAGAGGAAGTCACGGCAGTATCAAGCGATGCGCCGTCATTCTTGGCCCCCAACAGTCCCGTTCCCAAATCTCGGAATGACTTTAAGGTGTGTTGAACGGCGGATTTTGCATCATCCGCACGGGCATCACACAGTCTTTGCCCCTCTCGCCATGTCCTGCCAACGATCCGGTCATGGGTTTCGACAACAGCATCAGAAATTGCGGCGCGCCACTCGACAACACAGACTGAAAGTATGGCATGGCGGCGATCATCTGGCAGATCACGCAAACCATCCGCAAAATACCTTTCGCCCTGTCGGCGGAGTCGCGTGACGCGATGAGTTGGCACACCCATTAACAAGTCTGGCGAGAGATTAAATCCTTGAAGGAGCGCCAGTCGGTCCAGCAAGCGATTGGCTCCTGCCGAATTGTCTCCCACCTCGAATTGCCGCAACCAGACAAACCGCGACAGGCGCTCATCGACTTGTTCAGACAGCAATGCATCGATCCTGACGCGCATCTCATCGGTCAATCTGTCAGCGATCCTTGTTTCAATCCGCTTTTCTGCCGCCACCAACGCATCCGCACAGAGCCGCTCAATCTTTGATATGGCGGGAAGTATGGTTAGAGATCTGCGACATTCCTCAACGAACCGGCGGGCAATGTCTTCGTTCGAGGTCGCAAGTTCGGCTTGCGCGTCCAGCCAATCCTTCAGGTCACGCGCACCCCGGCCCGTGAATGCCTTGTATCCGTAGATGTCGCGCAGTGCTTCCAGATGCTCTTGGCGTGTCTGACGCCTCGCAGCGTAAGAAAGTAGAGCGTCACCAGTCAGCCCCAACTGCGCGCCGATGAAGGCCAAGACATCATGTGGGATAACCTCCCCAAGTGACAACACCCGCCCAGGATATCTGAGTGCGCAAAGTTGGAGCGCAAATCCGAGGCGATTTTCGGGACGGCGGCGTTCATTGATATTCTCAAGGTCTTCGTCGGACAGCGTGTAATGTCGGAGCAATGACATTTCATCTGTTGGTAGATCAAGGAGCGCCGAACGCTGCCGTTCGGTCAAAATACTACGCCGGGGCATGAATGCTGTACCTATTGAACAAGTGTTTGTTTGTGACAATAACCACTTCAACAATATCAACGACTTGCAAGGTCAATATCCGAAGGGGTTCAATTGGGACAGCGGGCTGTCATCTATGCGCGGGTTTCGACCAATGACCAATCCTGCGAACGGCAGATCACGGATCTGGTCGCATTCGCAGCGCGTGGCAGCTTTGAAGTCGTCGGACAATTCAAAGAAACGGTGTCGGGCACAGCATCAAATCGAGCAGCACGAAACGAAGTGATGGCTCTTGCTCAAACAAGGAAAATTGATGCGGTTCTGGTGACAGAGCTGAGCCGGTGGGGACGATCCACCCAAGACCTGCTTGATACGCTGCATAAATTGGCAGGCTGGAAAGTCTCAGTTGTCGCCATGAGTGGCATGACATTTGAGTTGGACTCACCACATGGCCGGATGATGGCAACAATCCTCGCCGGGATCGCCCAGTTCGAGCGCGATCTTATCAGTGAACGTGTGAAATCTGGACTGGCGGCGGCGCGGGAGCGTGGTCGAAAACTCGGCCGTCAGCCGGGTCAACGACCAAAATCAGATAAGCTCGCGCCCAAAGTTCTTGCAGCGGTCGAGGAAGGTCGCAGCTATCGCTGGATCGCTCGTGACCTCGGCATCAGCAAGAATACGGTCCTCACAATCGTAAAACGGCACCGCGAAAATCCTTAGAGTGTCATTTCGCCCCCTCCCGCAAACAACCCCAGAAAGCCGGTGATAACGGATTTTCCAAGCAATCCGCCGATGATGACGAAAGCACAGAAGTAGATGGCGACAAATTCAGGAGGTCCCAGCGAGGCGGCATAAACGGCCAATATCGCCGCGCCAAAGATCAGAAGAAGTTCAGAGAACAAATCCCCCTGCGCCGACGCAATAACTGCCATGCGAAGCGCCTTGCCCTGCTTTCCCTGCTTGCACAGCGGAAACCCTTCGATCTGCGTGGCCGAGGCCTGGGGTGTGCCCGGTGTATTGAACAGGATGGCCGGGATCGACCCCCCGAAGTCCGAAGACTTTGAGACCGTATAGATCAGCGCCAGCGCCGCCAGCGGATCAAGATAATAGGTCACCGGGATCAGGATTGCGATCATGGCGCCCGACGACAGGCCCGGGATAGCGCCTCCGATCAACCCGATCAGCGTTCCAAGGATCGCGAAGAAAACCGGCTGCCAAGAGCCAAAGAGCGCAGAAAAACCGTCGATAATGCCCATCGACCCCTCCCAATTCGTGATTTTAGTTGAGGCCCAAAAGGCTGCGCACAGAGCGCGCGAACCCGTAGCTGTCGTAGGACAGGATCGTGCCACGCTCCTCAAAAATACCGAACAGGATGAAGAAGACGAAGTAATAGATCCCGACCGCGCAAAGTGGCATCAGAATTGTGCGCTTCCATCCCCTGTTCCCGAAATACGCCGAAAGAAAGACCAAGAGCGCAAGGGTCGGCAGGGCATATTGAAAAAGCCCGATGGCGTAGATGTAGAACCCTGCCACCACGAACAAAAGCGCGGGACCAGCAAGCTGATCGAAAGAGATGGAAACAGGCGCACGCACCCCGCGCATGGCCCAGATCGCCTTCGCGGCCAAGGCCAAGCTTAAGGCTATCCCAAGCCATACGATAAGCTTCGGAAAATCCTGTGACCCAAAACCGGGGTCCGAGGGGTCGACGAATATCTCGGAGATCTGCGTTGAAAAGGGGACCAGAACCAATAGCATCAGAACCGCCGCTCCGAGGTCTCTCACTGGCTGATCGTTGCTGTCATTTGTTGTTTGTTCCGGTCCCACTTTACCCACCTCGCTCGGGAGATTTCTTGTTAGTTTTCAAGCGTCGCTCTGACCGCATCTACTGTGGGTTTCCAGGCGTCAGCCAAACCCTCCAGATAGGCCGTGGTTTCGCCAGAGTTCCGATAGACAACGGCCTGTTTCGCTTTGCTTGTCAGGCTAAGAAATGACCTGTGCTCGACCGCGCTTAGCCACCGCAGTCGCAAGGCACTCGACATATTCGTCAGAGACACCTGCAGGTGCTGCGACGATGATGGGCGACGATGTCGGAACAAAGTCAACGCCTTGCTCTGCCAGCGTGGCCACGTTGTCGACAACCGGGTCGCGCTCTTCGGCGAGCAAACCAACCGCCACCAGCCGATCAGCAAAGGCAGGCACGGTGTGTACGCCGCTTGCGGAAAAGTCGACATCGCCGGACAACAATGCATTGCGGGTCTCACCGCCACCTTGGAACGGCACATCCTGCGTCATATCCAGGACGCCGTTCAGCTCAAGAAACGCGGTCACGCCTACATGGCTGACAGACCCACGGCCCGGATGCGACCAGGTTGTTTTCTCACCGCTCTCAAAACGCGCACGGATAGAGGCCAGAAGTTCTTCGGCGGTTGTGATGGCGCTTTCGGTCTGAACAACCAGCGCTTGGTTCGTTTCGCCAAACTGTGCAACGGCGCGGAAATCTTCGAACCAGTCAATTCCTTGATCGCGGATCATGGTACTCATCAAAGCCCCGCCCATGGCCGCGACTTGCACCGTCAAACCGTCCGCATCCGCGTCCAGGACTTGACGCATGGCATTGACCTGCGCTCCGCCCGGACGGTTGACTACGACCATTGGCGTTCCATCCAGAAATTCCGGGATCGATCCTGCCAGAATACGCGCATAGCTGTCGGTTCCACCGCTTGGCGCCGTATCCAACGACAACCCGAATGGGTCGCTCGATGCCGCAATTGTCTTGCGCAACCGCTGCTCCACCCAGCGTGGAAAGCCCCAGTGCCACGGCGGCGGTACAGAGTAGTCTCCTTGTAAGTCGCATAGTATCCTCCCAATTGTTCGACTTGATTGTTGATTGCGTCAGCTGTTGTACCGGCTTCGGAACAATGGCTTCAATTCGGACAAAGGCGCCTTGCGCCTGATGAGCTCGCGCGCGGCTTCCTCTGCCGCTTCGGTTGCTTGTGCTTCTTCCAAAATGAGCTCGACCACCACGTCGTGCACCGTTACGGGGCCGTTGATTTCGATGGCTTCCATGCGGTACTTGCCGGTCTTCGGCGTTCCGCCACGGCACCAGATCGGGAATTCAAGATCGCGTATAGTGTTCACATCGCGCACGGCACCGTCCACGATTGCCCCGGCGACACCCTGCATCTTTGCGGTTAGGCAGGATTGCCCGCCCATGTTGGAGGCCTCGACGTTGCCGCCGAAATCCGCCACGAGCACATCGCCCACTTCCGACAGATAGTGGCACTCCCGGCTGGACATCTTGATCGGGTCTTTGTCGAGCGTCCCTTGGGTTGGGGTTTTTCGCTCGGGAATATTGCGCAGCGTGATCGCCGTTCCCGCGATCCTTTTCCCAGGCACCAAGTTCGGAAGATGCGTTTGAGCGACCGCCCCGCGGATGCCAGATTTATCAAGCGAGTCCGCAACCGTTGTGGTCAGATCGGTGAGCTTGAGAAAGGCCTGGCGGACCTTTTCGGAGACACGATCGAACTTCACTTTTCGAATACGCGACAGGGGAACTTCACCCCAGATCCGACCCAGTTCGTCATATTCCGCGTAGTCTTTTTCCAGCCGCGAAAGATTGCTTTGATCCGTCATTTCGGCCCCTCAGGTCTGCGCTGACTGGACAGGTTTCTTGGTCCCGCCGCGCTCTAGAATTTTTGATTTTTCATTCAGCAAGGCGACGAGGTGTTCGAGCTTGTCCCTGCTGTAATCAAGCGTCGGACCAGCCAGCGTGAGAGCGCCCTGCAGCTCTCCGGTGTTGGCCAAAACTGGGACGGCAACCGCGAACGCGTGCCGAGTCAGCTCGGATTCACTTAGGTCAAATCCTTTTTCGCGGATCGGCTCCAAGTCACGGTATAGCGCGGCTTTGGCGCCCTCGGACAAGGACAGTGAATCCAGGATGTCACTGGCCAATGAGGGTCGGGAAAACGCCAGCAGAACGCGGCCGGACGCGCCCAGATGGATGGCCCTCTGCTGCCCCTCTTTCACGGTATACCGAACTGCTTGATCCGGTTCTTCTTTGGTAAGGATCAAACGATCCCGGCCGCCGACAACTGAGAACATTGCCGTCAGACCCGTGGACGCGACCAGTTCAACAAGCGTCGGGCGTACCCTCGCCGAAAGCGATCCGAAGCGATCCGAGAGAAGCGTGCTAAGCCGAAAAAGCGTCGGCCCCAGTCGATACTGAGAGGTCTCTTTGTCCTGTGTTAGATATCCTTTGTGCATCAGCGTTCCCGCAAGCCGAATGATGCGGCTGCGGGTCAGACCTGTACGGGCATGAAAATCCTTAAGCCGAAGGGGCTCATCGCTTTCGAAGCAGTCCAACACCGCAAGTGCGGACAGCACAGACTCCACGTGTCGGTCCGATTCACTCATATATCTCCTCCTAGAAAGTTCTACTTCGTAGAAACAAATTTCTAATATAGAATCACTACGGAAAGAACTGATATTTGTCAACGCTTTGGCAGGTCTGATTGGTTTCACGCTCAGTTACACGCAGTCCGAAGCTTCAGTTTTGTCTGGGTTTTTGACCGACAATTGGTGTTGGGAGTCGACAGGACGGAAATGCAACACGAGAGAAGAGTTGCCGAGACCCTCCGGCCAGCGTGGGTGAGGGGTCGTTTATCGAAGCGGACTTTCGAGACAGCTCGGTCAACGGCAGTAAGGTCCCGCACTACCGTCATAGACTATATCAGACAAGCTCGCGCCAAAGGTGCTCGCGTCCCTTGAGGAAGGCCGTAGCTACCGCTGGATTGCCCGCGACCTCGGTATCAGCAAAAACACTGTGCTCAGCATCGTCAAAAGGCACCGCGAAAATCCTTCGGCTTAGCCTTCGCCGCATTAGTCACGAGAGGTCGGTTCGGGAAACACTGCCGTTCGCGGCATGGCGCATGAACTGGAGGGATGCGGGACGTAGCAGCCATTGGCAATCGCTCAGCGAAGGTCTGGTTAGCTGTAGTCAACAGACCTTAATCCATGGCGCAGGTAGAATTTTCACTCCCAGTCTTTAGCTTCAGAGGCTGATGGTATGCTCTCATCGAAACCATCGCATCCAGGATTCATTTGTGCGCCAATCCTTGCAAATTTTTGGAATTCCATCTTGACTAGGCCATGCTCGGAGACCGTAATCGCTCCCTCGTCCAATGCTTGGTTCAACGTTTCACAGTATCGAGATAGCGAATTCGACAGACGAGCTACGCCAACCGCATGCATAAGTTCGTAGACGGCACCGTAAGTTGGCGAACCGTCCCTACAGTTGACCAATAAGCGAGAACCGTCACCAGGCGTCCCAATCGGAACAAAACCATTTGGCCAATATGCGTCGAAAAGAGGATCTTCATCCCACAGTTCCTTTGCCAAACGATAGTCTTCTCCGGCACTGTCGAAGCTAAGATACAAGAACTGACCATCTAACCAAGTTTGTTCCAATGGGGTCTCCGGCGGTACCGTCATACCATTGAACAAAGACCATGAGGCGATGAGGTCATCGGGCAACGAGACTTCTGCAAATCCATGGAAAGTCGGCTCGAGTTGCCGACTTGGGACCAGCCAAGTTGTCGCGATTGCATTTGCGGACCGCAAAGCACTGACGAAGTCCTCGAGTTGTTTCATTTGCTCATGCCTGACCAAAACGTGCATAAAGATGAGACATTTTTTGATGTCTCAAATCAAGCTGATAGCAGACTTTCTGACAATCCGCAGCATCTGTCAAAGAGGGTTCGCCGCTGCCATCTGACTGTCTTGCCTGGATAACCCGTGCAGCCCAAAGCCGTTATTGGATCGGGCTGCTCGGGCGAGCGTGTCGCGGGACTCTGCTGGCATTAGGCTCGCGGTGATGAAGGTCGGCAGTCATCGTAGCTAGAGCTATGGCATGCTCGGTCCCTTGACGCGGATTGCCGGGATGAGCGACCAGACGATCAAAGCTGCAAAATATGCAACCTCGGGAACCGGGGCAAACTGATGCATCACTAAAATCCCGGTTATCATGATCACATGGGCGACCAGCCCCCAAAGAATGCTGCCGAGTATCTGACGCAAGGTGGCCAGATTTGCCCGCAGCAGCCACACATACACCGCGACGCCTAAGGGGACGAAAATCACTATGCCGGTCACCAAACCAGGATTGTAACCTCCCGCAATCAAGCTAGCGCCGATATGGCTGACGGCGTTTACGACGACAATGGCCGCCATGCACAAGGTCGCAAAGATATGGTTGCTTCCGCGCCAAAGACCCAAAGCGCCAACCAGCCACACGAGCGAAGTGTTGATCACGAAAATCGAGGTTGGGGACATGAATTCAGTCCCGCGCTGGCTTCCTGTGAGATCCGATAAGAAGTCGTTTAAATAGGGATGGAACGCGTAGGTCTGGCCGAAAGCGTCGATCCAGTGTTCCTCAAACTGATGAACGATGTAGGCAACCAGCAAGATGAGCGAAAGGAAGCGCGGGTTAGTGCGCGGATCATCGTCTTTTGCGACGGCAAAAGCCACAAATAGAAGAAACGGGGCCATGAATGTGCCCAGTTTCATCCAATGCTCGGTCAAGAAAGCGTGCTGCCCCAAGGGTAACCACAACATCGCAAAGGCGAGGATTAGAAATGATGTCACCGCTCTGTCATTCATCCCCTGAGCTGCTTCCATAGAATTTCACTGAAAACCCAAGCGCAGCAAGGAAGAGCACACTCACCACCGAGAACAGGAACAAGTTCGACTCGAACCCCATTATCTGCTGTTCGAACCCGTTTGGGTCCACCAGGCCGCCCCCGTAAGCGGACTGGAAGAGTGTTGCGACCCAGAAGCCACCGGCGAACAGCAGTCCAAATACGATCGGCAAAACGACCTGGTCCCGCACCCAGATCAGAAAGAGCGCCGTCAGCGCGATACCGGCCGCAAATGCCAAAAACCACGCGCCATGAAAGCGAGCGTGTTCGCTCCATAGCGGATTGAGCAAGTGCGTTTCGTTCAGGTCGGCAATCGCAGGGACAAGACCGTAGAAGACCGTCAAGAGGCTAACGACGATTTTCAGCAAGTGTTTCCCAATCATTGGGTTCTCCCTATTCAAAATTCCAAGCCAGCCTCATCCTGAAAGTAGCGACTACAAAACGATTTCGAGCATACCAAAGCCGTCATGTGTTCGCCCAGCAGCATCGGTGACTTTGGGCTCAACACGAGCATCTGGAGCGACCCCTCCCGATGGCTACTAGCAGCGCCAGAGAAAACACTGCTCTACAGGACCTGATCGAAAGATCAGCAGGAGTTTGCTGCCTTAGTCCACCCTCGACTCATGTATCCTTTTGGGTTGAAATGCGCCTGCATTGGTACAGGACACACGGCTTTGGATAGAGGTGAACTCGATGAATAGAAGCGATGCTGGGGCGAACTACGTGCTGAGCGTCCTACTCCCTCGTTTGGAGGAGATGAAACCTGGGCTTCTTGAGGAGATTGCCCTAGGCGTCAGCGCGGACAAGCAAGCTGTAGTCAAGTCCGGAAAGATGAACTCCGAGCTTGAGCAGGTCTTTCTTTCGGCAGAGAGGATACTTGGTCAAGCGTCGATATAGCAGGCGCAGCGGACATCCAAAAACATACCCTTTAAAAGCCGCAATGCTTAAGCTGTGATGGGCTCAATACAGTCATAATTTCGAAGGCTTGAGGGCGCGACTAAAGGCGAACCGACCGATGGTCCTCAATAGGCCAAACGACCGCTCAGGATGAGAAGAGTTCTGGGGGCCAGGTAAGTCGTTCAGCCCGCTGAAAGGCCGAGCGTGCTTTTAACCTGTTACCATAGTCGTCCAATATTTGGCTTTCAGGAAGCAAATCATTGAATTGAGCCATTGTGATAACCGACCCTATGGCGACATCTGCAGCAGTAAACTGGTCTCCCAGCAACCATTCCTGCCCATCGAGCGCCTGGTCAAGAATATCCACTGCATCTTGAGCACTATCCCAGGTGGTATGTCTGAGCGGCGCATCAAGGTGCGATGCGCGTACTGCTATCGCGGGGTCAAGAACAGCCGTCGCATAAACCAGCCATTTCAGGTAAGGCCCGCGATCTTTTGCGTCGATTTTGGGTGCTAGAGCTCCATACCCAAATCGATCGGCGAGAAGTGCACAGATCGCCGGTCGTTCACTCACAACCATGCCATCAACGGAAACCACGGGTACGCGACCGGAAGGATTAATCTTTAGAAACTCTGGCTCCCTGTTTTTCCGCTCTCGGATATCAACGTCAACGACCTCGTAGGGAATGCCGAGCTCTTCGAGCATCCAGTATCCGGCCAGAGAACGTGACGCCTTAGATGCAAAAAGAACTAAATCTGTCATTTGAACTGCCTCTTGGCCTAGCTTGCCTTTCAATCGTAGGATATTCGATCCCGACATGCGACTTGGAAGCTGACATTCGCTGCCAAGCGAAATTTTTGCAGGTATGCGTTCGAAGCTGCCCAATGCTAGCGCGGCAGTGCCTTTGCAGAAAGCAAGTTCGGACCAGTCGTCGGGCGTTCAGGCCAAGCCCTTGATATCGCGACTTGTTGCGTGATGAGCAGCCATTGGCGGGTCGGGTACCGTAGTTCGCACAACTGGCGGCGAAACCTCACTGCGAACCCAACGCAGCCATTTCAATTTTCTGCTGAGAACGCACGGTGTGCGAGAGCCGCTGCAAGTGCGAAGTGCTGCGCAACGCGTCGCAGTACTTAAACCAGTCATTGATGCGCGATGCATCGGACGAATGTGACGCGACAATTCACTCCGCAGCGACTGGCGCGGCGAAGATGCGCGCCGCGGAGAACTTGAATTCGGGAATTTTACCAAACGGGTCAAGCTGCGGGTTTGTCAGGAAATTCGCCGGTGCCTCGACAAAGCAGAACGGAATGAACAGCATGCCCGGCGTGACATCACGGTCGGCCCGGAGTGTCAGCGTGATCGCGCCGCGCCGGGTTTCAACCGTCACCTGCTGACCGCGCTGGAAACCCATCCGCCCAATATCTTTGGGGTGCATGGAGACGACCGCCTCGCTTTCCTGCGCGTTCAGATGGGTCGCACGCCGTGTCATGGCACCAGTGTGCCAGTGCTCCAGCATCCGCCCTGTGGTCAGCACCATGGGGAAATCGTCATCCGGCAGTTCATCCGGTGGCACCAAGTCGGTCGGGACCAGCTTGGCCTTGCCTGACGCGGTTGGGAAGCCGTCGTAAAAGATCACCTCTTCCCCCGGCCCATCTTCTGACTTGGTGGGATAGCAAACAGCGCCTTCGCGCATCAAGCGCTCCCACGAAATATTGTCGAGTGAGGGCATGTTGCTTACCATTTCCGTGTAGACGGCGCCGACATCCGCGTAGTCCCAATCAAGGCCGGATCGCTGACCCATCTCAACCAGGATTTTCCAGTCCTGCCGCGCCTCACCGGGCGGCGTGCGCACTGGCAGGCCAAGCTGCACCTGACGGTTAGAATTGGTGTAGGTCCCCGGCTTTTCCGGTTGGGCCGAGGCGGGCAGGATGACATCAGCGAACCATGCTGTTTCGGTCAGAAAGATATCCTGCACCACAAGATGGTCGAGCGAGGCAAGCGCCTTGCGCGCATGGTGCTGATCGGGGTCCGACATGGCGGGGTTTTCACCCTGCACATACATCGCTTTCACCTTCCCGTCGGTCACAGCATTCATCACCTCAACCACCGTCAGGCCCTTTTTTGGGTCCAGGCTGCGGCCCCAGGCATCCTCATACCGCGCGCGGACATCGGCATCCTCAACAGATTTGTAGTTGGGGTAGGTGATCGGGATCAGCCCCGCGTCAGAGGCGCCCTGTACGTTGTTCTGCCCCCGCAGCGGGTGCAGACCTGTGCCATCGCGTCCGATATGACCTGTGATCAGGCTCAGCGAGATCAGGCAACGGGCATTGTCGGTGCCGTGCACATGCTGGCTGACCCCCATGCCCCAGAAAATGATCGACCGTTCAGCGGTCGCAAAGGTGCGGGCAAGGTCGCGGAGATATTCCGCTTCGACCCCGCAGATATCGGCCATGGCGTCAGGCGTGAAATCGCGGGTCTTCTCTGCCAGCGCATCAAAGCCGTCGGCATTGGCCTGAATGAACTGTTCGTCATAGAGGTCTTCATCAATGATCGTATGGATCATGGCGTTCAGCATCGGGACGTCCCGCCCGGGGTTGAAGATGACCGGGTGGGAGGCATGGCGCATGAGCCCCTGTTTGCGCGGGTCAAAAACCATCAGTTTCGTGCCGCGCTTTGCCGCCTGTTTGAAGTAGGTGGCAGCAACCGGGTGGTTCTGTTCCGGCCGACAACCAATGGTCATGATGCAGGTGGCATCGTCGGCAGCTGTGAACGGGGCAGAGACGGCGCCAGACCCGACCCCTTCCATCAATGCGGCAACGGATGAGGCATGACAGAGCCGCGTGCAGTGATCGACATTGTTCGTGCCAAAGCCCTGACGGATGTATTTCTGGAAGAGATACGCCTCTTCATTTGTCCCCTTGGCAGAGCCGAAACCGGCAATTGCATGCCCGCCGATCGTGTCGCGCACCTTGGTAAGGCCACCGGCGGCAAATGCCATCGCCTCGTCCCATGTCGCCTCGCGGAAGACGTCATCAATGTCAGAAAATGTCATCCGGGCATCTGCCGTTTTGGACACGCCTTCCCGCCGGATCAGCGGCTTGGTTAGCCGTTCGGGCGACATGACGTAGTCCATCCCGAACCGCCCCTTGATACACAATTTGCTGCGGTTGGCCGGGCCGGGCCGCCCGTCAACCTTGACGATATCGTTATCCTTGACGCTGACCTCTGTCTGGCAACCGACGCCGCAGAACGGGCAGACGCTGTCTTTCTTTTCGACGTCATAGACGTCACGCTTGGTTGCCGTGGCATCCAGCATTGTCTTTTCCATCAGCGCGCCGGTGGGGCAGGCCTGCACGCATTCACCGCAGCCCACGCAGGATGACAGGCCCATCGGGTCGTTGACATCAAAGACTGGCACCGTCGCAGCCCCGCGGCCCGCCATCCCGATCACGTCGTTGACCTGCACCTCGCGGCAGGCGCGTTCGCACAGGTTGCACGAAATGCAGGCATCAAGATTGACCGCGATGGACGGATGGGACGCGTCATGAAAGACGCTGTCGACAGGAATGTCCTTGCCCGCACCGGGCCGCCCGGATGGATACCGTGCCTTGTCGAGCCCGGCGAGTTCGGCCTGCTGCCAGAAATGGCTTTGCGGGTCAGGGCTGTCTTCACGGGCGGGCATGTCAGAGGCGAGCAGATCAAACACCATTTCACGGTTCTTTTGCACCCTTACATTGCCAGTATTCACGACCATCCCGTCGGTTGGGCGCCGGATGCATGATGCGGCCAGCACACGTTCGCCTTCCACCTCAACCACGCAGGCACGGCAGTTGCCGTCTGACCGAAGCTCCGGCACGTCCTTGTGGCAGAGATGCGGGATCGCGGTGCCTTCACGCTGCGCAACTTCCCAGATCGTTTCGCCAGGTTTTGCTGTCACCTCTTTCCCATCAAGTGTGAAGGTGATGACCGGCATATGGATATCGTCGAGGCTCATGTCGCGAACTCCTCGGGGAAATGTTTCATCAGATGTTTTACGCAGTTGCCCGCGGCTTGGCCGAGGCCACAGATGGAGCTGTCACCCATGACGGTCAGCAGATCCTCAAAAAGGTCAGGGTCCTGTTCCTGCGCCTTGAGCAGTCGCACCATCTTGTCGGTCCCAGACCGGCACGGTGTGCACTGGCCGCAGCTTTCATGGGCAAAGAATTTCATGGTGTTGAGCGTTGCCGCCCGCACGCTGTCTTGATCCGACAGGATCACGACCGCGTGGCTACCGATAAATCCGCCCTCTTTTTCCCATGTGCCAAAATCCATGGGCCGATCCGCCATTTCGGCGGGAAAGATGCCGCCGGAGGCACCACCCGGAAAGAAGGCTTTGAACGTGTGGCCATCGGCCATGCCGCCGCAATAATCCGCGATCAAACGGATCAGGGGTATGCTTAAGCCGGGGCGAGCTTTACCCCCGGTTCCTTCACACGGCCAGAGACGGAAAAACTGCGCAGGCCATTGTGGTTTTCGTCCCATCCTTGATCGGCAAACCATTTGGGGCCGTTGCGCAGGATGTCGGGGATCCAGCTGACCGTTTCGATATTGTGGTTCAGCGTTGGGCGCCCAAAAAGCCCAAATTCGGCGATGAAGGGCGGTTTGTGACGTGGCAGGCCGCGCTTGCCTTCGATGCTTTCGATCATCGCGCTTTCTTCGCCGCAGATATAGGCACCCGCACCCCGGCGCAGTTCAATCGGGATGATGTCCAGATCGCTGGCTTCAAGTGCCGCAATCTCACGCCGCAAAATTTCAAGCACTGCGGGATATTCATCGCGCATATAGATATAGATCTTGTCGCAACCGACGACGCGGGCGGCGATTTGCGCGCCTTCGAGCATCCGGTGCGGTTTGGATTCAAGCCACCAGCGGTCTTTGAACGTGCCTGGTTCGCCTTCATCCCCGTTCACGGTCATCAGGCAGGGGCCGTCATAGGCGCGCACAAAGCCCCATTTGCGGCCGCTGGGAAGCCAGCGCCGCCCAGCCCGCGCAAACCCGCATCTGACATCGTTTCGGTTGCTGCATCGGCTGTGATGTCGCCTGACAGCACACGGCCCAACATTTCATAGCCGCCAGCGGCACGATACGCCGCCAGATCCTCATACTCTGGCAGGTCAGGTGTGTTGTTATCCTCGGTCAATGCCTTCAGCAGCCTCTCAACCGTTGCATGGCGAAAGACCCGTTTGCCGATCCATGCTGAGGGCGCAGCGTCACATTGCCCGATACAGGGGCTTGCGATCACGCGCACCTCTTTCGGATCAGTTGCGGCTTTCAGTGCATCGATCAGATCAAAGGCGCCTGCAAGCTCCTCCGACACGCCTGTGGGCACGCGGATGGTCACTGGCGGTGGCGGTGTTTCACCTTCGCGGACGACGTCGAAATGATCATAAAAGCTGACCACCTCATAGACCTCGACTTGCGCAAGGCGGAAAAGTTCGGCCAGAGCGGCAATGGCAGTTGCGGTGATGTGGCCGCGTGTGTCTTGGATGATGTGAAGCGCCTCAATCAGTAGATCGCGGCGGCGGGGCATGTTGCCCAGCAGGGCTGCGACGTCGGCAACATTGGCGTCTGAAATCTGGCGACCCTTGGGGAGCGACGGGTCACGGCGCTTGAATTTGGCTGGAGCGATCTGGTCCATCTGACATGGGCCTTTCTAGCTGGCGCGTATGGCAAAGAAGGGGCGGCATCGGGGAGACGTGCCGCCCCAGGATATCCCCGGCCCTGCATGACGCAGGGACGGGCACAGGGAGAGTTATTCGGCTGGTACCGCGTCGGGGTTTGCCCGTTCCACATGGTGCTTTTCGCCGACAGGCCGCACCATCAGATTGGCAAAGAATGCGATGACCAACAGCGCAGCCATGCAATACATCGTCGTATTGTACAGCGTGGAGGTTGGATCGACCGTGTAGGCTGGCGCAATCTCCATCAGACGCGCAATGGTGACCGTATTGGCCGCCACCAGCTCATTGAGCTGTGCGATGGGTGCCCCGAACTTCTCGGCAAAGGCCGCCGGATCAACCACCGATGCCAGATCGGCAATCGCACTTTCCTTGGATGAATTGCGCAAGTAGGTGATCGCAAATGGTCCAAGCACACCCGCCGTTGACCATGCTGTCAGCAGACGCCCGTGGATACCGCCCACATGCATTGTGCCAAAGAGGTCAGCCAGATAGGCCGGGATCGTCGCGAACCCGCCGCCATACATCGTGAAGATGATCATCGTGGCGATGTAGAACCCGATCAGCGCCGTCATCCCGCCGGACCCGGCGAAATAGGGGATCGAGCAGTAGAGAATCGTCCCGAGGATGAAGAAGCAGTGATAGGTGTTCTTGCGCCCGATGAAGTCTGAGGTGGAGGCCCAGAAGAACCGGCCAATCATATTGAAGACCGAGATCATCAACACATAGGTGCCTGCGAAGGCAGCGGTTACCAGCGCCAGATCACCAAAGATTTCGTTGATCATCGTCTTCGCCACGCCGATCACGCCGATCCCGGCGGTCACGTTAAAGCACAGGACAATCCAAAGCAGCCAGAATTGCGGCGTTTTCAGCGCTTCGTCGATATGGACATTGTTGCGTGTGACCATGCCGGACGCGACAGGCTTCGGCTCCCATCCAGCGGGTTTCCAGCCGTCTCTTGGGACACGGTACTGAAACGCGGCAAAGATCATCACGAAGAAATAGATAATCCCCAGCGTCATGAACGCGCCGCCCGCACCCGTGTTGCCAGTGCCGACGACATAGACGCCAGCCTCGCCTCCGAAATTCGCCGCTTGTGTTGCCGATGCAACCACAACCTCAACCTTGCCAGCGGCAGTTTCGGCGAAACGACGCCCGCCTTCGGTGATCAGCGACACAGCACCTTCGGCGCCCAGATAGTCTGGCGCTTTGCTGTAGATGCCCAGCAACCATTGCTTGAGAGGTGCGCCAATCATCGCACCGCCGCCAAATCCCATGATCGCCATACCCGTGGCCATACCACGCCGGTCAGGGAACCATCGGATCAACGTAGACACAGGCGAGACATAGCCAAGGCCCAGCCCCATACCGCCAAAAACGCCATAGCCAAGATAGACCAGCCAAAGCTGATGCCAGGCGATACCAAGCGATCCGACAATGAAACCACCACCCCAAAGGGTGGCCGCCACGACGCCAACATAGCGCGGCCCGACTTTTTCAAGCCATTTGCCACCGACGGCGGCGGTGAGGCCAAGCACGACGATGGCGACGGAGAAAATCCACACGACCGAGGACAGTGACCAGTCATTCGCGGCAGAAGCCACGACACCCAGTTCGCGCGTCAGTGGCGGATTGAAGACCGACCATGCATAGACCGACCCGATACAGAGGTGGATGGCGATTGACGCCGGTGGCACGCGCCACCGGTTGTAGCCGTCAGGGGCTATGATGTTTTCCTTGCGCAAGAACCCTAGCGGTCCCGATGCTGAGTTCGACATTTGCGTGTCCTCCCATGAATGTGGGGAAAGCCCCCGATGCAGCTGCGCGCGGACGATTTGTCCACAATCGTATGCAGCGTCTTTCATGGTCTGGCCCTTGTTTTGACGTATTGTCAAACTATTTATTTTTTATAAACAGTATGTTAGATGATTTCAGCTGCATCGCAGAAAGGTCAAAATGTCTAACAATCATCGGTGGTCGGGTGGGTTCAACAGGACAAAATGTCCACTTATTCGCCCTAGGTATTGCCCGCATCAGACAAATTGTCCCCTACCGTGCACCACACCAAAAATGTTGTGCCGCGCCCCATGGTGCTCCTTACCGTGATCAATCCGCCCGTCCGACGGATCAGCGCCTGACTGATCGAGAGGCCGAGTCCCGACCCTTCTGACAGTTTGGTTGAGAAGAACGGATCAAAAACATGGTCGAGTTTGTCTGGTGCAATTCCCGGCCCGGTATCGTCAACTTTGATCAACGCACCGGGTATGCCTTCCCGGTCTTCCGGCCCAGTTGTAATCGTCAATGTGCCGCCATGGCCCATGGCCTGTGCTGCATTGATGGCCAGATTGATCAGAACCTGCTGCAGTTCTGTTTCAACAATATGGATATTGGGCGCCGGATGGTGATCAACAACAACCTCAACATTGTGCTTTCGCAGATCGCTTGCCACCAGCACCAGCGTATCTTCAACCACCTTCACCACATCCACAGATGTTGTTGCGTCGGACAATTCCCCCGGTCTCGTGAAGTCCAGGAGCTTGCCGACGATCGTGTTGATGCGGTGGGTCTGGGCGTCGATCAGATCAAGTTCCATTTGCAGATCTTCCTGTGCCTCGGGCGAAAGGGAGGCGCGCAAGATCTCAAGATTGCCCTGAATGACAGCGACAGGATTATTGATCTCATGCGCAACGCCTGCCGTGATCTCACCGATGGAGGCGAGCTTTTCAGACATGACAAGCTGCGCAAACGTTGCTTCGAGCTTTTTGGAGGCCTCACGCAATTCAGCCGTCCGCTTATCGACCAGATCGTTGAGGTTTTCTGCCGCATCCCGCAATTCGGCGTCGCGTTCCTGTACCTGATCGAGCAAGCGATCAAGGTGCTGGGCGACCTCGCCAATTTCGTCCTGTGCGTCAACCGGTCCGATCCGCGCCTCTAGCGCGCCTTTCTCCACATGGGTCATGGTCGCGGACATCTTTTCCAGCGGTGCAAAAATCCCTTGCGCCAACCTCAAAAACAGCGGGATCGTCACCGCCAAAACAACAAGGAACGACGACAGCAGCCAAAGGATGGTTGCATTACGCTGCGCTGCAAAAGGCTCTTCCAGAAAACCGGTGTAAAGCATCCCGATCCGGTCCCCGCTGATGTCGGTCAGCGGCACGTAGCCCGAGACATACCATTCATTCACCACAAAGGCGCGATCCAGCCAAGGCTCCCCTTGGCCCATCACTTGATCGAACACGACCTCTGACACACGGGTGCCAAGCGCGCGTTCATCCGCGAACAGGCGGACATTGGTCGAAATCCGCACATCTTCCAGAAACAAAGTCGTGGTGCCGGTGCGGGCGTCGATATCCTGCCGCTCGCGGTAGATCAGCGCATTCATCGTGTCGATGATGTTCAGATCGCGATTCAGGAGCCGCCCGCCGATCAGCACCTGATCGCTTTGCGGCACCGGGCTTGCCACGAGTATGACCATCCCGCGCGTTTCGACCGTCTTATCGATCGTGCGCGCGGCCTCTGTCGGGACCAGATCAAGTCTGGCACGCTCTGACAATTGCGGATTTACGGCGAGCAGATCATCTTCACTCAATAATGCAAGACCTGCACTGGGCGTGTCCGCGGATGCCAGACCAGCCACACTGCGAAAGATCGCGGGTGCTGCAGGATTGTCCTTTCCCTGCAGCACCAGAAAATCCAGATCACCCCTGACCGCATCGTCGCTGAGCAGTGCTGTCACCGCCTCTGGCCCTTGCCCCCGCGCCTCTGCAAAGGCCACGGATCTGGCCAAGGCCTGCACCTCGGTCGCTTGGGTGATTTCGATAGCCGTGAAATACTGCTCTGCAATTCGCAGGTCGCTGGCGACCTTAGAGATCAAGAGGTCGTCATACTTATCGATCCAGCGCCACATCGTGACGCCCAGAAGGACAGGAAGCAGGACCACAAGCGGCAAGAGAGCCAATGTCAGCAGGCGCAGCCTGACCGATCGCCTGATTGTCAAAGACCCCATGACTGGCACTTGCGGTCAATGGTTTTGCGCGCCACGCCGAGCCTGCGCGCAGCCTCTGCCCGGTTCCCGCCGCAGGCATCCAGCACTTTCAGGATATGGCGCTGTTCAACAGCGCCAAGTGTCTCAAGCTCTGCCGGATCATCATCGCCGCCATTGGGCGGATCAAAACGCCCGATAATCAGTGCCCGCTCAACCGCGTTGCGCAATTCCATGACATTGCCGGGCCACGCATAGGCTAAAAGGCGGCGCCGTGTGACGGCATCAATCGGCGGCGGGGTTACGCCCATTTGTTGCGATAGGGTTTCGGAAAAGAACGCGATCAGGTCCAGAACATCGTCTTGCCGTTCGCGCAGCGGGGCGAGATTGATGGTTGCGACGTTGAGTAAATAGTAGAGGTCCTGGCGAAAGCTGCCATCCTCCACCGCTTGCTGCAAAGGCCGCGTGGTCGACGCGATAACCCGGACATCAAGGCGCATGCTCCGCTCAGCCCCCAGCGGGCTGAACCGGCCGGTCGATAGCAGCTCTGCAAGGATATTCTGGCAGGCCGGAGTCAGCATTTCCACGTCTTCAAGAAAGACGGTGCCACCGGCTGCGTTGATCAGGATGCCGTCTTCGCCTTGCGCTGTGCCGTTCGCCACATCCTCCACCCGGCCGAAAAGCCGGGCCTGAAATGTCTGTTCGGTCATCCCGAAGGATTGCAGCCAGACAAACGGCTTGTCGGACTGGTCAGACAGGCCGTGCAGCATGCGTGCGGCGATCTGTTTACCGGTCCCGGCCTCCCCACGGATCACGACATGGGCGCGGATCCCGGCGGCATGGCTGATCGCCTGCCGCACCTCTTCAATGACCTCAGATGACCCGATCAGCGCATCACGGTGACGCAGCAGATCCTTGCCCACCGCTAATTCATGCCGCAGCAGGAAGTTTTGCTTAAGCGCAGACGCGACCGCGCGAGCGATTGCCCCAGCGCATTCAAAACCTGATTGCTGCGAAACGGTTTTAGCAGGAAATCAGACGCGCCAGCCCGGATTGCAGAGATTGCCGTTTCCAGATCCGCATAGGCGGTGATCAGGATCGCGTCGGAAAATAGGCCAATGCGCTTTTGTTCTGTAAGCCAGTCCAGACCGCTTTGTTTCGGCATGATATTGTCAAGGATGATGACGTCATAGCTGTGTTCATCAAGGCGTGCTGAGGCCTCTGCCGTGTCCGCGCAAGTGTCGACAACGGCGCAGTGGTCGCGCAATGCCTTTTGCAGAAAGTTGCGCATGCCCAATTCGTCATCGACAACCAGAACGCGCGCGCTGGCAAGGTCGCGGTCAAACTGTTCAGAAATCGCCGCACTGGCGTTTTCAGTGGTCAAAAGCTGCTGCATCTGCTGATCGCTCGGCAAGGCTATGCGCCTGGCGAGATCTCACCCGACACTTTATGATTCAGTCCAAGGCTTTCGCTTTTGACCGTCACCGTGATTGTGTGGGTTTGGCCAGCCGCGCGACTGCTGTCACGCAGGGCCGCCTCAATCGCTGATTGTGATGTGACGCCCACCTGCTTGAGCAGCTTGCGGATCGACATGTTATAGTCATCTGCCATCTTGAAGTCCTCCCACCCAAATAAGAACGCTTTCGCGACCGTTCTGCAAACCAGAAATGAAGTTTTGGAGCGATGCAGTGCAATCCTCAAAGATGCTAGATGGTGTATCGAAGATGGAAAGCTACGTAGCGTTTGCATTTTGTGCCGTTTGGAGCCCGATCAAAAGCAGTCGAAAAGCTGTCGATACCTTAGCTAATGGGACTGTGACAACCGAAGCAAGACTGACATCATCTACACGACCTGTTGAGAATGATCATTTCAGTTGCATGCTTTATTTCAGTTGCATGCTTTACAGTGAACGAAGACATATCGCGCCTGCAAATGCCTGCCGCCTTACCGAGCTCCTAAAGCCCCACGAATGCTCCCCAGGCCCCTTGATCCTTATTAAGTTAAGCAGCGAAAGAGCCGTTTTGGAGTTTTGCTTCTCAAACTGGACCTCAATGTCCGCTCATTGGAATAGATCGCATCGCTCCGGTACTAGTGCTGCGCGAGCGAATGGATGCTGCATAAGGACTAGCCGCACCCGCACCAGTCCACCTCGTCCGCCTCTGAGTTTGTTCATAGATCGTATGGCGAAAATATAGTTTGGAGAAGGCCATCGGAACGCTGTTTGAACGACCGCTATGGCGGCAATTTCTATTGCGCAGCAAAAACTGTGTCGCGCCTGCGAAGGGATGCTGCGTCAACCAAAAATCTAAAACCGAATGACTGCAAAGTCCCGCATCTTTCCAGTTCGCTGATACCGCAGCGAAGGGCAGCTTTCGCCATCGGCGCAAGGGATCGATAATTCCTAGTTATCGTTACTCAAAGATCATAGCTAGAGAAAGCGTGGGTGCAGCTCCCCACCTTGGTTCAATTTACGCTCCATTGGAGTTACTCAGATATGCATTTTCTCTTTCCGGTATGCGACCAAGCACTTCAGCGCCTGCTTCAAGGTACTGATCCGCTATGGCCACCAATTCGGCTTCTGACGTCACTAGACCTGTAACTTCCCGGATTTGAACCCCCGTGACTGGATCCGACTGCAAGAATCCAGTTGGTTCTCTCATACGTGACAAGACTATTGGAACAGCATAAGCCGTTCCCGATCGCTCAAAACCAGTTACAAAGCCTGAAACTGTCCGAAATACTCGTCCAGGGTGAAGTAATTTCATTGAAGTCATATCACCGGTGACGGTATCGTAACCTAGCATATAGAGGCGTCCATTTTTTGTAGATATGGAACCATCTATCGGTACTGTCTCACCTGAGAGCATTTTCCGCCGCATATGAAAAGTAGGCAAACCCACTCTCTCAAACCTGTCAAAGATTCGAACAAACGAAACGAAAACGCCTTCACCATCAGCGCCACGATAGGCTCTGAAGGATAGAAAGGTGCCGCTTGCTAGGCTGGAAAGTTCAGCCAAATCCTCGTGGCGCATTTGTGCCATTGTCTTGAAGTCAGAGTACCGGTCGAGCTCTCGAGGCCCGAAGACCAGGTCTAATTCAGCCCTGCCAAGCGCAATCATGCGTGTATCTGGTTTTTCGACGCTGTGAACTCTGATGGTCTCATGAATGGCTCCGACATCTCGGAACTTTGGGACCGTAGACTTCGCCTCGCTAAGGAAGTTGGTCAAAACATACCGAGATACGCCAGACCTTCGCGACACTTCCGCGAGACCTCCAACATCCTCGACCATGTAACCAACTAGGCGCTTTAACGCAGCAAGCCACTCATCCGAAAATCGGTCAGACATAAATGCTAATCAAAACCTACAACAGCTTTCAAATTCCTACCCAACTAATGTCAATTTTTAAGGCCCAAGGCAACTATGAACGTCATCTTGCTCTCACCATTTGATCTTCTGGTGATCTTTGCAAACCAGCAATCATCCTTTTCCGTCGCGCCTATCTGCGAAGTGACGCATCCTGAGGTGAAACTGAACAGCATATCAGTCGGGAGGTTCCAATGGGACAAAACGAGAATACTGACGCAATTCTTCAAGAGCTCTACTCTCGGTTGGCAGTAAATGAAGGAAAGGCAGAGCTTATCGTTCAAGCCTGTTTCCGCTTCATGGTACTTAGCTGGGCCGTCCGCAAAATGCCCCACAACGAAGTCAAATATCTAAAGGAAGAACTCGAGAAGTGTGCAAGAGCCAACAACCTTACTGAGTTCGTTGCGTTAATGGAAGCGGCCAAGAAACAGTACAAGTTGGTCTGCCACAAATTTCGCTACCCTGATCTCGTGGACTTCGCGAGCTTCTTCCCAAAGAAAACCAAATCAATCGAAGTTGAAAAGGTTATCGATGACCCTGAGAAACCGGGACAAACGAAGACCGTCAGGGTAAAAGAAAAGGTGCAGACAACGGATTTGCGTGAGTTTTGCCAGATCATGCCGGACGCTATGGGGCATACAGGCTATTCGATTATGCACTACCTGTTTCAAACACGGACGGAGGCCATCGCCCATGGAAATAACGCTGCGCTTGGGCTAGCTCAGAGCGCGAGGAAAATCTTCCATACCGATGGCGGCAACAAACGAATTGCGCTACTGAACTATTGTGCCTTCTTTACTCATATTGAGGTCCTGAAAATCTCGACTGATCCTGATGGCGGTGATCGAACACCGGTAATGATCGAATTTACCGACGGGGGCATCGAGTTCTGGTTGAAAGTTCGCGCAATGGCTCGGATCCTCTATGCGCCGTTCGCGCGCAGGTGCGTTGAAATCCGCCGGTCAATTGAAGATATTGAAACGAGAGGCGGATCGGGACGGTCAGGCAGTGGACTAATTGGCATTTCTGCCGTTCTGCTGACCAGCGCTTTGCTCACTTTTGGTGGCGCAAGCCACGCCAAAGCTGAAAATGCGTGGAATGGTATTGAACTAACCTCGGCTTTTAACTCCGAGATCAATACTTCGTGGTTTGAAGAAGCATCGTGGGCTTCAATTCAGCGGTCCTCTGGCAAAGGAGAGTGGTTGCAAGACGATACCAACTTCGAAATCGTTACAATCATGAGCGGGCCGATTGGTTCTAAGGAAATCAAAAGTCAGTTTGATATCCAATTTGTTCATGTTGACCTCGCGACACACGATATGGAAGGCAGCGGTCTTGATTCGACCGCCAGCACTATCGGTAGCGCGGCCATCGTTACAACTGCCTACAGACGAGAGCCAAAGTGGACTGTAAGTTAGGCGATGCACACTCCAATCATCGGCCTGGCGTTCCGCCGGTATCAAGACCCGGGACCGTTTGGAGTGGGTGTCCATGAGCGCCTCCTGCATACGTACGCGATTGGCCAGACGGGCACTGGGAAGACAACGCTCTTGCAGAATCTGGCTTGGCAGGATGCCATGTTAGGCAACGGCTTCTGTCTCATCGATCCGCATGGTAACTTGGCTGAAAGTCTGCACCGCAAGGTCAACCAAACACATCTTTATTGGGACGTGGCTGATCCTTCGTGCCCGCTCGGATACAACCCGATAAAGCGCGTCGCTGAGCAATACCGTCCGCTCGTCGCATCCGGCCTAATTGAAACGCTTAAGAAGCAATGGCCAGACGCTTGGGGTGCTCGCATGGAACACTTGCTGCGTCATGCCGTGTTGGCGCTTCTAGAGCAGCCACAAGCCGACCTGCGCGACCTGATGCGCCTTTTCGTGTACAAGGGCTATCGCCGCCAAATCATCGAAGCACTAACCGACCCCCAAGTGCGCTTCTTTTGGAAGCACGAGTTTCCGGCTCTAAACTACCAGACCAGCACTGATGGCGTGTCACCGATTGCAAATAAGCTGGGTGCGTTCTTGGCGCAAGGTGACGCGACACCATCATCTGTTCCAGGGCTTGTTTCGGTGTGGGTTGTGTGGTGGGCCAATGTCGCCGGAACTACAAAAAGGCCGAGTCTACTACCGCTGTCAGAACAAATCGTGCGCTATGAAGACGATCCGTGAAGATGTGCTGGAAGCCCAAATTATGCGGAAGCTGATGGAATTTGTGATCGACGAAACGGAAGCGACGAAGCTGCAAATTGCCTGGAGTGATCGTCTATCAGAGGTCGATCACGCAGAGACTATCAAGTCTCTGGAACTGCGTATCGCAGATGAAACCACGCGGCTAAAACGACGGTTGAAGCATGTGTCGAATAATGTGCGCGATACCGCCCATACGTTTAATCGCCAATCATCGCTCAAAGCGCTGCATGAGCGCCTTCTTAATCCCATACCGCATGGCGGCGCTTAGTGTGTTGGCTATCGCGGTGGCCTCCGGCAAGGTGGGCTATGTCTATCTGTCCGGTGGCAAGCTGCAGGACTGGGGCATTGCGCTCAAGGCCACGCGATCAACCAGTGATTTGGTTGGCTACGTGCAAGAGCTGATCTTTGAGTTGAAGCCTGATGTCGTGGTGACAGAGAAGCGCACCACGGGCTGTCGCAAGGGGCAGCGCACCAAGGCGCTGATACAAGCCATTGCGGAGCTGGCGAGCCACAATCACGTGCTGGATGTCTCGGTACAACGTCCGCGCAGCTATCCTTCAAAATATGAAGAGGCGCAGGCCCTGGCCGTGGAATACCCGGAGATCGCAGGATATCTGCCCAAACAGCGACGGCGCATCTTTGATTTTGAGCCACGCAGTATGGTGCTGTTTGAAGCACTGGCGCTGGCGCAAGAAGTGATGAAGGGGCCACCAACCAAGCTCGCTGCGGCGATGGGGTAGCCCTACCAAAACTCTTTTAGAAACTGCTCAATGAGGGGCAGTTTTGTGATGCGGCTCTCTAACTGCTCGGTTCGATGTGAACGCTGCACTAGTTTGCCGAAATTCACCGCATTTGTGCGCTTTTGGTGGAGACATCGCGACGAAATCGGTTTGTAGTGACGTACAATCAATTGTTGAAACTAGGCAATCGTAGCAGTCCTTGACATCAGAGAAGGTGCTTATGTGACCAACTTCAATCGTCCTAATGTCTTGTTTCCAGCTTATGTCGATCAGCCGAAGTCATTGGAGCGATTGTGGAAACGTTGGCAAATGATCATAGAGCCGATCCAGCCAGATCTAGTCGGCATGCGCGTCTTGGACATTGCCGCACATGACGGGAGATGGGCCTACGCCTTTAGTTGCTCAGGGGCTACGTCAATCGTGGCGATTGAAGCTAGGCAGGCGCTTGTTGATCAGTTCTCTTCGTATCCAGACGACGAGCTGAAGGCGTCGGTTGACTTCAAATGCCAAGAAGTATTCACCTATTTGGATAGCGCGGTCAGGGGAAACGAGACCTTCGATGTTGTTGCAATTCTGGGGTTTCTTTATCACACGATGGATCACCATCGGCTCTTTGATCTGATCCGGCAGCTTCGACCGAAACTCATCATTATTGATAGCGAATTCCTGAATGCTAACAATGCAGTGATCCAAATCACTGGAGAACGAACAGACAATCCACTAAATGCGGCACCTTACTTCGCTGGACAAGAAAAAGCGCTTGTTGGGACACCATCTGTTGGCGCGATGGAACGTTTCGCCGAGAGCATTGGTTATGATGTTTTTGGGTCGACCCGACTGAAAACCAACAAAGCGATAAGACCGGGGTACGAGACTACTATCGCTGCGGTAGAAAGCAGCGTAGAGTTTGTCATTTGGTGCAAAAACGCTAGCCCGCAGGCAACGCTCCATCAAAATCGACCCACAAAATCTCAAACATAAAAGGCGGTAAATTATTTTACTTGTGAGCGTTGGTCCTGATCAGTAGTGACCGTCGACGGATCGAAAAGTTGCCCGTTGATGTGTGACGCTGCACCGGCTCACATGTCATAACATTTGCTGGGGTTTCTCGGTCGTTACGTAAGCACGGGGGTATTGAGATTGGTGTCTCGGGCCTTTGCAATCGCGTTGACCCCATGCACATAGGCAATGCGCATCCTTTCAGTTCCCGGTTTAACGCGCAGGAACCGGCCGATGTCGGTCGAGAACCGGTTTTGACGCAGATCCTCTGCAATCATCCAGGCGTGTCCGAACGGTGCTATGAAATCGATGATCCAGATTCTGTCACCTGTTTTCCATTGGTGTTTATCCAAAGCGCCTTTCTTGTGAATATACTCCTGCTCAACTTGTTCGCTCATCCATGCCCAGGTGACAAAGCCGACCGGCCGTTGGCCTTGGTGGTAGAGACGATACTGTCCGCGTTCCAAGGGCGGTAGAAGCCACTTATGCAGTGACGCAATCGGCCAGGACTGGTGAATTTCGGACAGCGAATAAAGCCAGAGCATATCGCCAAGGGCGGCAGATAGCTTGTTGGCGCCACCCTCAGTCTTCACCTGGTGGTCATGCAAAGTCAAAGTGGTCTTGGGTTAGCTGCCCCACAGTCACGCCATTGAGGGTGATGCTGTCGTCACCATCATACCGCACGACAGCACCAGCGGAGCTGGTTTCGATGGTCAGGTCAGAGAACACCATACCCTCTATGTCGAAAATGATGGTATCGTGGCCGACCTCAAAGTCGGTAATGATATCGTTTCCGTCATCCTCGTTGAAGATAAAATAATCTGAGAGATAAACATCTCGACGTGACGTCTGTCCACCTGTCAAAGTATCATCACCACTTCCGCCGTTAATGAAATCACGATTGTCTGCCAGTCCAACAATGATGTCGTTACCTGCAAGTCCCGTAACCCATCCACCCGCCGTAGTCAGGTTGTTATCTGCCGCATCCCCAGTGAGGCCTAAAAGAGAACTGTTCCCGGTTAAGCTAAATGGGAAAGTTTCTAACTCTATGACATACTCACTCTCGAACTTGATCTCATCGACAGTAAACTTGCTGTCTCCGAAATTGCGAACCGTCAACTGATCCTGCTGCGAGATGGCACCACTGCCATCGATGAAATTGATGAACGTATCAAAATCAATCCGCCGGTCAGGAAATATTTCATTTCCGTTTGTAGAAGTCTCCTCATTTGTAATGATCAGATCTGCAATTCCGATGTCTGGACCGAACTGAACTGTATCAAACCCGCCCTCACGAGCCGCTACGGTTGCATTTGTTTTTGTGTCATGAATCCAAGTGTGTAAGCCAGTGACGGCTCCCTTTCCACTTGGTGGGTTATACTTAGTTGCCAACCCTTCATCATCATATTGGATAGTCGTCACACCACCTTCAGTGACTGTGAAGCTGCTCTCATCAATGATATCTCTGCCGTCGCCCCGATTGAACATATACGTATCGTCGCCAAGTCCGCCGCGCAGTAGATCACCGTCTCCGGCACCACCTGCAATGATATCATCGCCTTCTGATCCAAAGAGCATGTCAGTTCCTGCACCGCCGCTGAGCATGTCACCCATTAGTGTGCCGGTGATCTGATCATCCCCGGGTGAGCCATTCAGCATAAGTGATGCGACGAGGTTGTCTGAGGTCCAAGTGATGCCGTCCGCAAACGTCACCCGCTCAATTCCTCTGGTACCGCCGCCAAACTGACCTAGCACTTCAACCCTGCCGCCATTTGCGCCGGGAACTTCGATCACCATTGCGCCACTGAACGTCATCCGAACGTCAACTTCGGTCGAGGCGACATCATCAAAGACCAGATGATCAAGCGCGAGCACATCCGTGCCTGTGTCATTGATGACGTCATTGCCGTCACCGCGCGACCAGATGTAGGTATCCGCACCCGTACCACCGTCCAACTGGTCATCATCAGCGCCACCACGCAACGTGTCGTGCCCGTCACCACCATTCAGAGTGTCGTTGCTTACCCCGCCATTGATGTTGTCTTGCCCTAACAGACCCGTGATGGTTTCCCCCGCAGCAGCTCCTTCCATTACTGTCAGGTCAAGGATGTCCTGCAAGGACCAGATTTCGCCATCTTCAAAAACGATTTTTTCGATACCGCCGCCATCATTGTCCGCAAACTGATTAAGAACTGCGATGCTCGACACACCTGTCGCAGTGGTGATTTCAACCCGCAACGTGCCGCGGGCAGCGTCATTACCCGTCACCGCGCGTGTTAGGCGAACGTCAGACGCAAATACGCCATTCAGGGCAAGTGTATCGATATCAAAACGCTGCCCATCCAGCTCTACGATTGTGTCGTTACCGTCGCCAGCAGACCAATGGTAGGTGTCGTCACCTGCGCCGCCTTCAAGTCGGTCATCGCCGCCCATCCCATAGAACTGATCTTCGCCTTCGTATCCGACAAGGGTCTGCGCAGCAGTTGTGCCTTCAAGCCGTGTATTCGCAAAGATGTCGGCTTGATCCCAAACGGTGTTATCGCTGAAAACGATGGCCTCAAGCCCCTTGTCCTCGTAAGCATTCTGGAACTGGTTTCTGACAGTGAGCACAGCACCCGTGGGAATGATCGTTATCAGAAGGTCCCGTCCATTTGATGACCGGGTGAGTTCAACTTCATGCGCCAGCAGGTCCGGTAGATTGAGCGTATCTTCCTCGGTCGTATTACCGACTGTATCATCTATGATGTCGTTTCCGAGCCCGCGGCGCCACACGTAGTAATCGTTGCCGCTGCCACCATAGAGCGTATCGTCACCTTTGCCGCCATGCAGCACGTCACTTGAGGCACCGCCGTAAAGTCTGTCGTTGCCCTTGTAGCCGTAGATCGCATTCATTTTGCCGTCACCAGTTATGGTTTCTGACGCAGAGCTTCCATTCAAGCGTTCGAAACCAGAAGCTCGGAACGCGATGTGCTCATTACCATCGGCGACATGTTCCACGCTTTCTGAAAGCAACGTGATGAACTCTGCCTTTGAAATCCGTCCAGACGACAGGTGGCCTGACCATGTTTGTAATTCATTTGCATCAGGTTCACGGCCAAAAGCACTCTTGAAAGCTTCTTCGACCAGTCTTGATCCATTCAAGTCCGATAAGTCATTGACCCTGATATGCGGCGTACTTCCATCTATGTTGATGACGCGGATGTATGGGTCGGCTTGCAAAAGCAGTGATGCGACATCCGCCAGCGTTTCTGTACCGTTCATCAAACGATCAGACAGATAGGTCAGTTCATGTTCTGTCGCATCACGATCAAACGCCACATCAACCAGTCGAGCGACCTGCGCTCTGACATAGGCCTCATCTAGATTGCGCTCTAGCAGTGCTGGGTTCATCTCTACATCGAAGTTGTTAGTCATGATATGACCGTTGCCGACAACCTGATGCTCAATCGAGTCAGAAATCTGTAAGGCAAAGTCTGCCCGTGCCGTGGCACCTGATGAGAGATCCTCAAGACCTTCAGCGATCTCCGCCATGCTTGGAACACGGCCCAAGGCATTCATGTAAATCTGCGCGATGAACTGAGCGTCAGATACGGTGACCCCGTCACCATAGCGTATCAGGAATTCATCCGAACTCATCAATTCGTTGATCAACGCGGTCTTGTCGAGGAGCTGACTGTCGTAAGCGACATGTTTTGCCAGTTGCTCACGCTCCGTTCCGGTAAGGTCGCGATCAAGCATCGTATCGTAGATGCTCGCAGCCTCCTCAAACAGCAGTTGCTTGGCTTCAGCATCAAGAGTGATACGGATCGCTGTTGTAGCGCTTCCGGCGCCGGAGCTTGAAGTCTCTGTGACCGTCCAGTTATCGATGCCAAATGCGTCTACTTCGTGCGTGGTAACGATATGTGTTCCGTCGGCCGGATCGACCCCATTATCCCACGTGTAGCTTCCGTTATCGATCGGTGAACGCGTGGTCGTCTGTACCGTCGTTGTACCATCTGTGGCATCGAACCGTGTTTCGGTCGTGATCAAGCTATCAGAAGAGGTTTCTGTCACAAAACTGCTGTTAAGAATGCCCGCCTTGTTAAAGGAATGAAACGTCACCGCCTGGGAGCCGTCCGACGCGATAACGGTTTCCGAGATTTTGTCGGCGATACCGTTGCCGTCATAATCTGTCTCGCGATTGGTCGTGCGACCATCGGCGCTAACAGTTTCCACAATCCGCGATTGCAGATCGCCGTCGGCATAGCGGGTTTCCGTCGTCGTTGTCCGGTTGCCGTTAGCATCAAGCACGGTATTCACTATCGTGGCGCTATCGGTTGTCCCGTCACCGTCAACATCAAATACACGGGTTGATGACAGACCATCCGCCGATGTCGTCTGCTGCATGCTGTAGACTGTCGAACCAGCAAAAGTCTCGACGAACGACCGAACCATATCTCCATTGTCGGCGTAGGTGACATCCGTTGTGCGTAGGATGTCGGTCGTGCCGTCCGCATCGATGTCGAGACTATATTGGGCACTCAGGCCATTCGCCGTTTCAAAAACGCCGATACTTTGCGCCAACGTCCCGTCAGACGCGAAACCGGAATAGGTCATCGTCGTATTGCTACTCAGGTCAATGACGGTCTGAACTTGTTGTTCGACAGTACCATCGCCGTCGCGGTCAATGGATGCAGTACTGCTGCGTTCATCTGCGCTCAGAGACTGCGCTTCACGACGCACCAGAATCCCGTCGCGATCAAAATACTCTACAGAGCTTGTCAAGCCGCCATCTGCACCACGCTCAATATTCGTGCTTCGATCGACACCAAGTATCGAGGAGCTGGTCTGGGTAGACAGGCCATCGCCGCTGGTCGTTGTGGTAATCGTTGCCTCGATCGGTGTGCCAATACTGTCGCCATTTACGATCGGCGAGCCATAGACATATTGAGTCTGTGTAACATCACCATTTCCGGCGTAAATGGTCTGCGATTCGTTACTGGCCTCGACTGTCCCATCACCGTCGAAATCAAACGATATCTTTGATCGCATCTGATCATCGCTTGTTTCATAGATTTCCCGTGCCGAAAGGGCGTCCTCTCGGCCGTAATACGCAACCTCCCGCGTGACCGACCCATTCGTGGCGATATCAGTTACATCAACTGTCCGCAGATCAATCTCACCATCGCCATTGCGGTCTCTCTCTCGGGTGATGGTGCGACCATCACCGCTTGTGGTCATGGTGTAGGTGCTTTGCAATGCGCCACCCGTCGACAGATACTCGGATTCCGACTGACGAGTCCCGTCATCGGCAACAGTTGCCGTGATCCGCATATCATCATGCCCATTGCCATCGACGTCATTGAAGGTCGTCACTGTGCGACCATCTGCGCTGTTTTCGACTGTAAGACGACCAATTGCATCGCCGTTGGCCGCAGTGCGTGTCGTTGTCTGTGTTTGCACACCATCTACCGCGATATCGAGATCGGATTGAACCGTCAGGTCCGCAATGCCATCCGCATCATAATCGTTTGTCTGAGTTGTCGTGCGCCCACTGGCGCTGGTTGTAACTGTAGAACTGCTGTAGGTTGCACCATCACGGCTCCGATCCTCGGTCAGAACGGTAATTGAGCCATCAGCATTGAGCGTTGTACTCTCCAGCATGACAAGGTCAACAATGCCATCGCCGTCTCGATCTTCACTCACGGTCGTAGTCAATCCATTAGCACTCAGAATGGTTTCGGTTGCCGATTGCAAGCTGCCGTCCGCAGCGAGCTGTGAGGTGGTCGAGGTCAGTGTTCCGTCATCAGCCTCAAGTGTCACACTGGACACATCTGTGACGCCGTCGCCATTGGTATCCACGGACCGTGTCACCTGGCGGCCATCGTCAGAAGCTGTCGTTGTAGAACCGCTGCGCAGAACGCCTGCTGCGTCGCGCACTTCGTTCATCATGTTTGTGCCACCATCAACATCAAGCGTCGTGGTGGTCGTTCTGATCAGATCATAGGTCCCATCACCATCCGCATCCGTTGATTGGGTAACGACCAACCCATCATCGCTGGTGTCTGCGAGCGACCGTGAGATCAGACTACCATCTTCAGCGGTTAGCTGGGCAACCGTGGTTTGGCTGCCGTCTGCATTCAGGGTTGTTATGCTGGTGCTGGTGCGCTCTGCGCCGCCGTCACCATCACTGTCGGTCTGGGTCACAGTGGTCAAACCATCATCGCTTACAGTGACAACACTCTCACTGCGCAAACTACCGTCGTTGTTGCGCACCTCATTGACCTGCGTCCGACCGCCATCAGCATCCAACGTGGTGGTGCTGGTCGATAGCGTCTCGGTGACGCCATCACCATCCGCATCTGTGGCAGTGGTTCCGACAAGACCATTGGCGCTGACCGTTGTTGTTTGCGTGCTTGCAACCGTGCCATCAGCGTGGAAGCTGGTGTCGACAATGGTCTGTGCACCATCGATCGCTTGTGTAGACACAGTGGTACGATCAACGCTGCCATCGCCGTTTGCATCGGTATCCGTCGTGACAATATGCCGGTCAGCACTCTGTGTTGACACGCTTTGCGACAGCAAAGCAACGCCATCACCAGCATAGGTGGCGCTGTCAGACACGACTGTACCATCAACGTTGTTTGTCTGAGTCACCTGAGTTGTGCCGTCCAAAGCGCCGTCACCGTCGCTGTCAAACGCCGTGGTGGTGGTTAGACCATCTGCACTTGTGGTCTCTGTTGAAACAGAGCGTAACGTGCCATCCTGGTTGGTCGTGGTTACAGTTCGCACGGCCTCACCGGCTCCGTTGACGGCCGTCTCATCGACGATTTGCGTGTCGAAGTTGGCTAGTACGTCAACAACACCATCCCCATTGGTGTCGCTATCGCCATCACGATCAATCGTCGTTGTGCGCAGTAGACCGTCAGCACTGGTCACCGACGTCGTCACACTATTGATCGACCCGTCCGCATTGCGATCCCAGGTCTTTGCGGTACGTGCGCCCGTTGCGCCATCGACGGTGACCTCACGCACAAGATCCGTCGCTTCAAACACGCCGTTCTGGTTCAGATCAAAATAGGTTTCTGAACTCACCTTATCCGCACCCAACGTGGTCTGCTGCATGCTGCGGATTGAGCCATTGGCGTTGGTCACAGTCATCGTGTTCACGCGGCTCTCATCCGCATTGATGACCGTTTCATCGACGGTCGTCACATCAACCACGCCATCCCCATCCAAATCCACGGCAGTCGTGCTGGTCAGCGCATCATCGGATTGCGTGACTGTTGTCGATGTCCGCGCAGAGCCGTCGCCATTGGTCACATCAATGGTGGAGGTCGTGCCATTGGCCGAGGTCGCAATATCCGTGTCTTCAACCGTGTCGATATTGCCATCACCATCAATATCCCGCGCAATCGTTTTGGTCTGCCCGTCCGCACTAACGGTTTCCGTGACAACAGAACGGACCGAACCATCAGGGTTGGTCACGGTTGTGGTTTCCGCGCGACTGCCATCGGGGTTAACGACAATCACATGGGCCATCGTCATATCCGCGACACCGTCACCATCATTGTCGATGGCTTCGGTACGGGTCAGACCATCGGCAGAGACGTTCTCAGTTACAGAACGGATGGTCTCACTCGGAGTCCCATTCGTGGGATCACCTTTGCTGACATCCGTGGTCACAATCGTCATGCTGCCATCCGCAGCCGTCGTGCGCACCTCGATCTGATCGAACCAGCCACCGCCGGTCGAGTCGCGCTCAATCGTGACGGTATTGCTATCCGCACTCGTCGTCGTCACCGTCTGGTTCAGCAGAATGGCGGTCGCCGCTGCAGCACCGAGGCTGTTCGTCACGGTCTTGGTTGTGGAGGCATCCGGGTTGGTCACGATGGTGATGGTCTGCAAGCGATCCACCACACCGTCGCCGTTGTCGTCATAGGTATTCGACGTCTGCGTGCCATCCGCAGAAACAACGGTCATGTTCACAAAGGCAATGCTGCCGTCCGCGTTAAAGCCCGTGGTCACTTTCAGTGCGCGCGCCATCAGGCGCGAACGTCTCGACCTGTTCAATCCGGTGGCCATCCGCCTCCGCAATCAGCGTGACATCACCCGCCGTGCCCGTGGTGCCATCAGCATAGGTAAAACTGGTCTGGCCGGTAATGACCGAGCCGTCAGGCAGTTCGATATTGGTCGTATCAACCGTCAGATTGATCGAGGTGATGCCAAGCTCCGCAAAGGTTTTGGCCACCAAAGAACCGTCGTCCTGCGTCACCATCAGCTTGAAGTCGAGCCAGGCGTCATCATTGGCATCAAAGACACCGTCGCCATTGCTATCAAACACCGAGGCCAGCGCCTCAAAATCCGACTTCGCCGTCGGATCCCACTCTGTAAAGATGTACTGACGGGCCTCGGTGATCTTCCCATCACCGTTGATATCATAAAACAGCACCGCATCCCCGGCACCCGCCCAGGCCGTCCGGTTCTGCAAACCATCACCCGTCGCATCCATATACACAGACGAGTTGGACAGCTCCGTGATCTGGATACCATCGCCATCAAGGTCGAAGAGAATAGGCTTATTCTTGTCCGCCCAGCCTACACCGTCGTCGAAGTCTCGCCAGTTGGGCGTACCGTCGTTGTCACGATCCTGGTCCCATCTACCAATATTGCTCTCGTCCTTACTGCGGTCCCTATCACGGTCGCGATCACGATCACGATCACTGCCTCCGCCACGCATTTCGTCTGCTCTGTTCGTACCAAACAGCCAATCCCAGTTTTCCCAGGCGCCACGCTCTTGCACAACGGTCCGCCCCAAGCGACCGTGCTCAACTTTTTCACCGTCGATAATCCAATAATCATCAGAGTCATCCCAATAAGTACCATTGTCCGAAAACGTATACCCATTTGCAGAGTAATCCGTCGGCCTTGCTAACGGGCGCGGCGAGGTTTCTGGGGCGAATGAGGAAACACCTGATCCGCCGCTTGACGGTATGTGAGGGCCTTCAAATACCGGCAAACCACCACCTTCTACTGGAGGATACAGCGCTGACGGTAGCCCAGCCGATGGGACGCTTGCGAGCTGGTGGAATACCAGGGGGCGTAGATATGGAGATATTATTGAGAAAAAGACTGTTTATTAGATATTCAATGTATCTCGGACTACCCAATAAATCTGGTTGGCCGATGCTATCTTGTACATTACCAATATTCTCCGGAAAAAGGTTTTGACTATTCGAATTAGCATATCTTATGAAACTATCCATATATGAATTAATTTGCGTCTGGCTAAATCCAGCCTCTCTGGCTTGTTGCTCCAATTCTTTTATGACGCCTCTCGCCACAGAAGAAAAGCCAGCCTCCGCAGTATTACTCAATGCATCTTCAAATAGTTCACCAAAGCCGCCACCAGCTATTGGTGCTGTATCTGCCAAAGAGCTAATTTCATCACGGTAAGCGCTAACCTTCTCTCGAAGGTTCATATTTGTAGGGTCATTCCTTAGCTGCTCGACCGCATCGTTATGATCACGTTGAAGACGAAAAGCATTGACATTAATCGTTTCCCGAAGCTGAGCGTCGCTAGCAGCATCTGCGGCAGTATCTCGCAGATCTTTACTACCGGCGAACGCCGATGCAACATCTGCTGATGACGGTCGAGCAACATCAATTCTAACATAGCCGTAGGGATCATAGCTATAAACAACATCAACCATACATCAGCCCTCACCCAAACAGTTAGTGTACTTTTGGGAATTTATTATCTGATCAACTGAAAAAGTCGGAATATCAAACTGAACAAAGCAGGAGAGTTCTGCAGGCGTTAATGGTCTCCAAGGATCTAACAATTCGCTAATGTAGCGAACGAGAAAGGATGGAGTTTGTGAATTCTCCAAATCAACTTCCTGACTAAAATAATAAAGTGCGAAAGCGCGATATAGATCGATCCGCCTACGGTCATCAAGTTTGTCGTAATCTGCATTAGCAAGCGCGGCCATACCCACCATCAGCGCACTCAAGTCTTGAGTTTCTTCCTCACTATCTCGATTTACTTCCGGAAAATTCAAGTTTGTCGTAATGTAGATTCTAAAAAAAGATAATACTCAAACTCTTCGGTGATTTGCTGTCTTAGTCCTTCCATACTTGTCTCTGCACGGATACCGAAACTTCGAAGGTAAGATGCGCCAATGCGATCGCATGCTGGAATATCCGACAAGTCTTCGAGCGGTGTGTCTAAAAGAGTAACATGGTTTATGCAGTCCGCTTCATTAGCAATTGCTGGCGGTGTAACAACTTGAAAAACGAGAAGTAAGAGCAATATGAGTAAGTGTTTAAGCATAATGTGAGTCCATTGTCGTTTCGGTTATTGCTGTAGGATGAGCATTGATATTAACTACTAGTTGTTGATTTGCAGTCTTTGAAAAGACTAATGGCTCCGCATTTTCTGCAGAAACGGCAGTTACCCCAAACAGAATAGACATTGAAGAAAGTGTTGCTCTTTTCGAAGCACCAAACGCGTACAAAATAATTCCCCACCACGAAAACGTTCAATTTGCGACAGCTACCGCAGGTTGTGACTGCACATCATGCGGTTCCTTGATCCATGTCAAGCCGGAAAACATCCTGCTGCCGATGACCTTGCACCATGACCACCGCCATCAAAGACCGAAGCCAGCGCATCAAAATCCGAGTTCGCCGTCGGATCCCACTCAGTAAAGATATACTGACGAGCTTCGGTGATCTTCCCGTCACCGTTGATATCGTAAAACAGCACCGCATCCCCAGCACCCGCCCAGGCCGTCCGGTTCTGCAAACCATCACCCGTCGCATCCATATACACAGACGAGTTGGAGAGTTCGGTGATCTGGATGCCGTCGCCAGTCAGGTCGAAGAGGATGGGGCGCGGTCCGGTGAAGTTCGGATCATCTTCGGTGCGGCCCTTGGTATCCGTTCTAGGTTTCACCTTTGTTTGATCTGGCGCCTTCGTTTTCGGCGTATTCGGTTGACTGTCATCTCTTGTCCGATCCAATCTGGAATCCGTGGGTCTAGCCGAAGCATCATCGCGATCACGATCTTTGTCGCGACCCTTGTCACGGTTACCACCCAAACTTGGCACGCGATCCGCACCCGATCCGGCGCTACTAGGATTGTTGCTGGAGTGTCGCGGATCATTTGGAGACAGTCGCCAGTCGTTGTCATTGGTCGGGTCGCTGTCGCCAAAGTTATGAGGGGGTGTCCCTGGTGCTCTCCGCTGGGCTGCTGGACTTAGGCCCTGAAGCGCTGCTTGATCTAGAGCATTTAATTCTTGACCGATTCCGACGTTTCCGGGCTCATAAACATTGCCTTTTAGAAGATCGAGCGCAGTACCTGTTGGGGGAATGTCATTTTGAACAATCGTCGTTCGCGGCGTTTGGTCATTGTCGGAACCTCTCGCTGAATATTCTCCAACATCAAGTCTATGGCCTCGACCTATGACCATATGCTCTGTGACTAAGATTGATCCTCCAGATGCGGCTCCGCTGATTTCATATGATAGTCCATGGCCTGCAACAGTTGCACCCAATCCAACCGAAAGACTAGGATCCGCTATCCACCCATCTGAGAGGTTGATCGTCCCTGTTCCAAGGTCCTTTGCAACCGTTATCTGGCTTCCGTACCCAAAAACAGTTCCGCTAAACTCTAAGCTCACCGAACCGCTTTCAATCGTTCGAGCTAACCCAAACGTAATTGGGCCTGCTTTGATATCGCCTATTGTACCTGTCAGACTGGGTTTCGCATGTGCAGTAGTCGTGTTAACTTCCGCAATGACTCCAACACTACCCCAACCTGAAGGTGTGCTAGTTTCGCGGGTGTAGACGCCACCCAATTGGTAACCTTCAATTCCAAATGAGATATCCCCATCACGTCCATTCGTCATAATCTATTTCCTTCCCAAACCCAAGAAACTCGCCACCCTCAACAAAACCAATACAGAAAAAGAGAGCCAACAAATTGACAGTACGACAACCGTGGTTGGAGACTGCTCTCGTTCGAGTAGATCGCCAAACAAAACCAGCCATATGAATGTTGAGACGCAGACTATCGCCAAGGCATTCTTTACCCTTGAGGCTGTGTATCTTGCTTCTCCCTTTTTACGGTCGCTCATACTCTTAATCCTAATTGTTGATCGAAGACACAGGTTACAGCACTAAAAATACTAATTGGTGAGAAAGAATAGCGTTGGCGCCGCAAATATTGGGGGCGACTCTTCAAGCAATCCACAAAACCATCACCATTGCTGTCAAACACCGAGGCCAGCGCCTCAAAATCCGACTTCGCCGTCGGATCCCACTCTGTAAAGATGTACTGACGGGCCTCGGTGATCTTCCCATCACCGTTGATATCATAAAACAGCACCGCATCCCCAGCACCCGCCCAGGCCGTCCGGTTCTGCAAACCATCACCCGTCGCATCCATGTAAACAGACGAATTGGAGAGTTCGGTGATCTGAATGCCGTCGCCGTCTAGGTCGAGGATGATCGGTTTAGATTTTTTTCTTCCTTATCAGTCTTGCTCTTCTCTTTGTCTCTATCCTTACGATCAGACTTATCTCGTGATTTATCACGGCTTGGTGTGCCGCCAGGATTATTGGACGTATTCTGCCTGCCATCGTCACCTCCGAAAAGGTCCTTAATGCCATCCCAGAAGTTTTTGAGGTTTTCTGCGTTCTGTCGACCTTGGGCTATCTCTTCAGGAGTGCGACCGTGCCGGTCAGTTTCAAAGATCCTGCCGGAAACAGGGTCAAAAAAGTCAGGCACGCCGTCATTGTTGTGATCGCCAATGACCAAATCATCTGTGTTCGGCTTATAGAGACGATAGGCACGTTCCGCGCTGATGCCGGTCTCTATGCCGAGGAAGTCGAGGGTGCTAGTAAGCGCAGTACCGGCCCAGTGAAACGGCTCGGTTATGATATTTGTGAATTGGTCAAATGCACCACCGGGTTTTGCATCAAAAACATCCTGCGCAAATTTGTCGAGGCCGTGGTTAATTCTGTTTCCCAGCTCACCTAACGGACCTGATTTATTGTGAACGCGGACGCCGCCCGCAATGTACGTATGCAGCCCCTCAACCTCAAAGTTATACGTCTTCCAACCCGTCTGAACTTCTTCCTCATAGGCGAGGTTCCCGCCAACTGTCATGGATTTAACTGAGGCCTGCTCAAACATGTCAGCAGTTTCAGCAGAATAGTGCAGCCACTCAGCTTGCGCCGCAATGACGTCACCGGACTGATCAATGATGCGCGCCTTGCCGCCGCCAAGGCGGACCAAATCGCCAATTTTCGTGAAAGAACCAGTCTCATCGAGGAACGCGTGGCCTGGCGTTGTGACCAGATCGCCGCGACCATCAGTGAACTTGAGACGGATCAGTTCTTGCGTGACGTTTTCGTAGAGGCGAGTGACTTCTCTAATTTCAAATGTTTTGCTCCGATTGGCCTGCGGTGTGGCAAAAGCGGAGACTTTGGAACCCAGATCAATATTCTCAATAAATACCTCGAAACTATTAGCCAGGAGTATTTTTGTACCAGGAACGAAGCACTCGGCGCCCTTAAGACCGCCATAACTCACTGGCAGCTCGATCCTTATTTCTACGGGTAGTTCTTGTATATATTCGTTGAACCGCAACAGATCCTCAGGGGTCAAGTTGGTAAATTGGCTCATTGTAAAGACGTATTGCTGTGCAAAGTTCTTGTTTGGGAACATCTGCTTTATTAATTCTGGCTGACCGGTTCTTTCCCAAGCTGCCCAGTGGTCTTCAAGCTCCCAAGCAGTATGCGGGAAATCTGGATCAATACGTTTAAGCGTGAAAAACGAACTACCTATGCCGTCTAGCATGCCTCCAGCGATACTGCCCATTGCGGTCCCAAACCCAGCACCGCCTGTTTGGTTGTCAGGCAGCCCACTTTGCATACTGCCCCAGGCACTGCGAGTCTGAAAACCGTCGGTCACTCGTGCCATCGCAAAGGCAACGTCATTCAGTAGGTTAATGTTCGAAGGGTTTGTCGGGTCAAACTCTACAATATAACGATCAGAAATCTCTAACTCTTGATGTTCTCCCATCTATTTAGCCTCGCAATCCGCGGCATACAGTTTATCAACGACAATCTTGATGGGGTTCTTAGAGGCGCGTATTTCGTCTGTTTCTCTAACAAATATGTAGGTACATGTTAGGGGAGAAGAGCTGCCATCAACCGGTATGGAGCAACTCGCGGCCTCAATTACGTCGCCGTCTAGATCATGAAACGCTACAAACTGCTGGCGCGGCGGATTTCTTGGTGAAACTATCAATGGCTCCCAATCGAGCATAGCTAGGGCTGATTGCATTTCAACGGTCGTTGGGACCGAATACGAAACAACCGGGTTCTCGTATGTCTTAGTATCCGTGGATAAAACTTCTAAGGTAGAAATGATTTGCGAGCACTCTGCCTCACTCACTTCGGCAATTGATGCACTAGCTGTGCAACACAAGACTGCCACAGGAAATATAGTGTTCATTTGAGAGTAAGCTCCTCGATAGGATTATTGTAATGCAGCAAGGTATCTGAAACTTTCGATTTTGAAACACAGAAAGTGTTTCTGCATCCATAGCTGACCCTGCAAGCGATCCAAACACAACAAAGAATTGGGGGGTTTAACGCTCAATCCAAACTTTTCAATAACGCACAATATCGATTCTCTAAATGCAACTTAGGCAAAAGCAAACAACCTCAAAGGTTGTACCTGAGCGTCACCGATTTTCTTGATCTATCTCAAGGCCCAAACCAAAAGTCTTACAAGAAAAAGAAGATGATCAGAAGATAGAGCCATCGGAACAAGTTGTTTGGGTTTAGCAGTTCGTACCGCCCGTGGGCTAACCAAACAAATCTCGCCTCTGACAACACATCAACTCACCACATCCTCTCTGCAATCCCCCGTTCTTCCGCACCACTCGCGTTTGCGTAGATCGCGGTGGTGCTCAAATCCGCATGCCCCATCCACTTTTGTAGCAGGTTGAGCGGGATGCTGGCGTTGAGCGCATGTATGCCAAACCCATGCCGCAGACTCTTCGGGCAGGCTTGTACACCACGAATGTTTGCATCAGCCATCAAGCGCTTGATCCAGCGATAGGCGGTGCTGCGATTGGGCGCAATGCCTTTGCTGTAGCGCCGCGCTTGAATGGTCTCATAGGTTTCCAGCGTGATCAGTGCCTTTACCAGTCCCCCCAGGGCCTGAAATCTCCACGACAGAGCCTTTAGTGTCAGCGCCCTCAAGAAGTGCCTCCAATTCGCGCCGAGGCTTTTCCCGCGCGAGGCGGCACTCACTTACCGTGACGCCGATATCGTCAAGTGCGTGGCGGCTCAGTTCCTCAATTTGGCTACGAGCTACAGCAAGCCGTGGTGCCGAGCCGATGCTTATCCCGAGTTCCTTCAGTTTAGCGATAAGTTCGCTTCGGTTCAGTTCACCGCCTATTGCGTCGGAGCGAAGCACCAGCCCGAATATCCCGTCATACGGATCGGGACCACCGTTCGCCGACGCCAGCTGTCGGGCCCGTATACGATCGTGATGCTCCGCAATTGAATTTGGTCGGGCATAATCGAATGTCAAAACCGAAAATGATCGTAGGATTTGATAGAGTGTTTCGTCTCCGGATTCACCAGCTGCTGTGAGATGCGTTCTGAACGCGGCGACAAAAGCTCGCATCTCGTTATTGCTGCGACCAGGAGTTCCAAGAAGTTGCAAGAACGAACCGACGTCAGCAGTCTGCCGTGCAAGTTCCAGCGCCTCTTGAACACCGTTGTCAATCACGCCCGTCGTTCGTTCTATCGCAACTGCAAAGCGGCGATCAGGTTCTATTTTTCTTGCACTAACGACCCCTTCCACGATTGAAGCGAAATTGGCATCCCGTTCGGTGAACGCCATTGCTCGTTTGACCTGAACCTCTAGGCATTGGTCTTCGCCCTCGATCGTTTTTCCATGTACAATTACGTCGTCTAGAGGATGTTCTTGGCCACCTCTTTGAAATTCAATGCGATCAATAGTGGCGCCTGGTAGTCCGAAGGGTTCAGTCGTGGCCAGCAACGCTAAAGCGTAATGGGTGCCGACTTTTGCTTCAAATTGAGAACCTGCTGGTCCAGTCGATCTAGGACTCAAATCAGAAATGTGTATGTCCCCTTAACCCGATAACTTTTCGTGGCATACGAAGTATGCGCAGCACCCGAATTGAACCACAATAGCCCCTTGAACGCGAAGCGAGAAATCATGATCGCCGCAGATCGAACGAAACAAAAGAAAACTTGCCGGAGAAGGAAGCTAGACCTGCACTGATGTTTGGAACCACCCATCCAATTCCAAATAGCAAGGCTTCGTGGTAAGAGCCAATCAAGTCAGAATCTAAAGAAACCAATAGATGAGCAGAGAAAGCAAGTTCTTAAGCTTGGTGCTTCGGCACAAACCTGAAGAGATCGGTCTTCAGCTTGATAAACACGGGTGGGTTCGTGTTGATGATTTGCTGCGGAAGCTGAAGAAAGCCAATCGCAAGCTAAGCCGTGACGAACTCATTCAGCTTGTCGAAAACAACGATAAGAAGCGCTTCACTCTGTCCGAGGATGGCTTGTGGATCAGGGCAGCTCAAGGTCACTCAGTCAATGTGGACTTGGGTCTAGAACCGCGACGTCCACCTGACGAGCTATACCACGGCACAGCCAGCGCAAATCTGGATGCAATATTCTCAGACGGACTAAACCCTGGGCGTCGTCATCAAGTTCACCTCTCTTTGGATCCTGACACGGCTAAACGCGTCGGCCAAAGACACGGAAAACCTGTTGTTCTAAGAGTCGAGGCGCAACGAATGTTTGAGGACGGGTTTCTGTTCTATTGCGCCGACAACGGCGTTTGGCTCACTGACAAAGTGCCAGCAGTCTACTTGGGATTCGGGAAAACCGCATAGAAACCAGAGCAGCTTGCAAATGGGCAGCTATGAACGCAGTTTTTGTCTGAATTCTATCGAGAGTGCCTAAATCTGCGGTACTCACAAAATTCGCGATGTGCAAAATCCACTGATCTGCGCTAAAAAGCGACAGACTCCTGTCGAAAGAGACAAACTTCGTGTCATCTTTCATAAAGAAAAAATGGTGAGCCGTGATGGGTTCGAACCATCGACCTACTGATTAAAAGTCAGTTGCTCTACCAACTGAGCTAACGGCCCACTAGCGCGCTACTTAGAAAGGCGGGCGGGTGCGGTCAAGCCCCAAATGCCGCGCACCGCTGGATAACTTGCCTGCCTTGCCCTATATCGCCGCCATGGCTGTGCGCGACTCATCATATTTGCCCTTCATGAAGATGCATGGGTTGGGAAATGACTTTGTTGTCGTTGACGAACGGGGAATCACCTCGCGCGTGGATTCTGCTGTCGCGGTGGCGATTGCAGACCGGCATCGGGGGGTTGGTTTTGATCAGCTTGCTGTGCTTTCAGATACGCCGGATGCCGATGTGCGTCTGGTGTTCTGGAACAGTGATGGCTCGCAGTCGGCGGCCTGTGGAAATGCGACGCGCTGCATTGCGCGGCATGTGATGGATGAGACAGGCGCCACTGAGCTGACCTTGCAGACTGCGCGTGGTATTTTGCGCGCCAAAGATGCGGGCAACGGTCTAACGGCGGTTAACATGGGCCAACCGCAACTAGATTGGCAGAACATACCACTGGCGCGCGCAATGGATACGCTTGAATTGCCAATCGCGGGTGCGCCAACTGCGACAGGCATGGGCAATCCGCATTGCACGTTCTTTGTTGATGACGCCGAAGCCGTCGACCTTGCCATCAACGGCGCAGAACTGGAGCATCATCCGCTTTATCCGGAACGCACCAACGTACAATTCGCGAGTCTGATCGGCCCGGACCACCTGCGCATGCGCGTGTGGGAACGTGGCGTGGGGATCACGCTTGCCTCTGGCTCTTCTTCCTGTGCGACCGCTGTTGCCGCAGTCCGACGGGGGTTAACCGGACGCGATGTGCAGATTGACCTTGATGGAGGTACACTTCACGTCAGCTGGCGTGATGACGGTGTGTGGATGACAGGGCCGACGGCCCACGTCTTTGACGGGCAATGGCGGCTTTGATGACGAAGATCGCCCCAATATTCTCCAACCACGGATGTCGCCTGAACGCATACGAGACTGAGGCGATGAAGGAACTCGCCGCGTCTGCTGGCGTTGACAATGCAATTGTGGTGAACACCTGTGCCGTGACATCCGAGGCCGTGCGCAAAGCCCGCCAGGATATCCGTAAGCTGCGCCGCGATCACCCGGATGCAAAGCTGATCGTCACGGGGTGCGCAGCACAGACCGAGCCTGACACCTTCGCTATAATGGACGAAGTTGATGTTGTCCTTGGCAATACTGAAAAGATGAACCCAGCCACATGGGCAGGCATGGCCCCTGATCTGATTGGTCAAACCGAACCTGTGCAGGTTGATGACATCATGTCGGTGACCGAAACGGCTGGCCATCTGATTGATGGGTTTGGCACCCGCAGCCGGGCCTATGTTCAGGTCCAGAACGGGTGCGATCATCGCTGCACGTTTTGCATTATACCCTATGGCCGTGGGAATTCGCGGTCGGTGCCTGCGGGCGTTGTTGTCGATCAGATCAAGCGGTTAGTGGATACTGGGTACAATGAGGTTGTCCTGACCGGCGTCGATCTGACCAGTTGGGGCGCGGATCTGCCAGCGACACCGAAACTGGGTGATCTTGTCATGCGCATCCTGAAACTGGTGCCGGACCTGCCGCGCCTGCGCATCAGCTCAATCGACAGTATCGAGGTGGATGAGAATCTCATGCAGGCCATCGCGACCGAACCGCGTTTGATGCCGCATCTGCACCTATCGCTGCAACACGGCGACGATATGATCCTGAAGCGTATGAAGCGCCGCCATTTGCGGGACGATGCGATTGCATTCTGTCAGGAAGCGCGCAAGCTGCGGCCAGATATGACCTATGGCGCGGATATCATTGCCGGTTTTCCGACGGAGACGGATGAGATGTTCGCCAACTCCCTTGCGCTTGTGGAAGAGTGTGATCTGACCTGGCTACACGTCTTTCCCTACTCGCCGCGCCCCGGCACACCCGCGGCCCGCATGCCGCAGGTGAATGGCAAGCTGATCAAGGAACGTGCGGCGGCATTGCGTACGGCAGGAACGACGCAAGTGGATCACCATCTGAAAGCGCAGGCGGGCAAGACCCATCACATCCTCATGGAAAACGCTCGGATGGGGCGTACGGAGCAGTTTACAGAAGTCCTGTTCGACACTGACCAACCGGAAAGCCAGATTGTGCAGGCGCAAATCACCGGAATTTCAGGTCAGCAATTGACCGCATGACTGCGCTTCCCATCCTTTGGACCTTCCGACGCTGCCCCTACGCGATGCGCGCGCGGCTGGCGATCCAATCGAGCGGGCAGCACGTCATCCTGCAGGAAATCCTGTTGCGAAATAAACCCGCACCTTTCCTCGCGGCTTCGCCCAAGGGCACAGTCCCTGTCGTCCAAGATGGCAACCGTGTGATCGAAGAAAGCCGCGATGTGATGCTTTGGGCGTTGGGCCGCAATGACCCTGAAGGCTGGCTTGATATGCCGGACGCGGGTCATAGCCTCATCGACACCTGCGATGGCCCATTCAAGAGTGCCTTAGACCATACCAAATACGCTGTGCGCTTTCCTGACCGCGATGAAGCCGATGAGCGGGCAAAAGCCATGGTCTTTCTAACGGACCTCAATGATCGACTGACAGAGAAGCCTTTTCTGATGGGCCCACGGCGCACCCTTGCTGATATGGCGATCCTGCCATTCGTGCGCCAGTTCGCAAATACCGACCGCGCATGGTTTGACGCACAAGGGTTGAGGCCGCTCACCAGATGGCTTGATGATTTCCTCGCCTCTGACCGCTTTCGCGGAATCATGACCAAACATCCGCCTTGGCAATACGGACAGGATCAGGTCTTGTTCCCCTGACCCCCAGATAAGGACCCGGACCCATGCAACTGCTGATCTCACCCGCCTCCCCATTCGTGCGCAAAGTGCGCGTGCTGATCCGCGAAGCCAACCTGATGGACACTGTGGAAGAGGTGAACGTCACCACAACGCCAATGAACTCGGCGCCAGAGGTTGTGGCCGCGAACCCGATGGGCAAAATCCCTGCGCTGATCCGTGCGGATGGCCCCGGTATCTATGACAGCCGTGTCATCACCCGGTTTCTGGACGATTTGGCAGGATCGAACCTTTACCCGCAAAGCCGCATCTGGGAAATCCTCACTCTAGAAGCCACCGCAGACGCAATCATGGATGCGACAGTTGCGATGTCTTACGAAAAGCGGCTGCGTCCAGATGAATTGCAATCGGCAGATTGGGTCGAGGCACAATGGGCCAAAGCCGCGCGCGGGATCGCGGCGGTAAATAGCCGGTGGATGAGCCACCTGTCAGGCCCATTGAATATCGGGCAGATCAGCGTGGCTTGTGCATTGTCCTACATTGACCTGCGGCATAACGGGCACGGTTGGCGGAATGGGAATGAAGCACTGGCCAATTGGCACGCGGCGTTTGCCGCGCGCGACAGCATGGTTGCAACAAAACCTGAATAACAAGGCTTAGAAGTTGAAGCTGACGCCAAAGTTAAGGGCGTTGGTAACAATGTCCGCTTCCAAGGTACCGCCACTGTCAAGATCTGCGGTATTGGATGAAAACGTACCCTTATACTCACCAAACACCGACCACTGATCGTTGATCGGCATAGACGCACCAGCCAACCAAGTAGCGGCAGGACCCGTCAATTGATAACCAAAGGTTTCTGACGCGCCGTTGGTCACCTCGACATGCGGCAAGGCGATGCCAACACCACCGCCAACATAAGGCGTGATGTTCCCCGCGAGATCAGTCCAGCGGCGATAGGCGTTGATTGTCAGGGTGTTCAAGCCGTCCGTGAACTCGAGCACTTCGTACCCGGCTGGCAATGAATCATCTTTTGGGTAGACCTTGTTGTGGGCAAAATCCAAACCAAACCCAAAGGTTGGCGAACGCCATTGGGTCGCGCGAATGCCATAGTAGGGCGGTGCCTCGAACGACCGCCCCTCCCACTCCTGAGAGAAATCATCATCACCGATTTCGGGATCTCGAATCGAAATATCAGACGAGGGTGCCGACTGCACACCGCCGTAAAAGCTCAGCTCAACATCTGCTGCCGCAAATGATGGAACGATCATCAGGCTGATGAAGGGGGCCAAGACGCGATTCATAACATAAAGTCCGAAGTGAGTGATGCTTGAAGTGAGTAGACTTGTGCAACGAAGCTGACAACAAAACATTAATCACCAATATGTCACCGCAATGCGAATGTGGCACGCCAAACACAACTATGGGCAATTTATAGAGAAAATCCGCCGATTGCGGCAAAAAACGGCTACTTTGTGTCACACCCATTGCGGTGTATCTTGACCACAGGGAACAATCTGCACTGGCCCGATTCTCTGTCTGCGATTAACATTGTGTTGGGTATTGCCCACTTAAATATACGTCCTGTCGGCCTGCGCGGGATTGTCCGCTGGACGTTGAAGGCTTTGGTAGTTAAACAGCGCCAAAATTGACTGATCTTTGCATCGGTCTATTTTTTCGTGCGGGCAATTCGCCCATCAAAAGAATCGGAGATGCATCCAGTGTCACATGCAGATGATCATCAGGGCACACGCCGCGACTTTCTTTACTATGCCACCGCTGGTGCGGGTGTCGTCGTAACAGGGGCAGCGGTTTGGCCACTGGTAAACCAGATGAACCCTTCCGCCGATGTTTTGGCGCTCGCCTCAATCCGCGTTGATGTCAGCGCCGTTGATCCGGGCACACAGATTACAGTGCTGTGGCAAGGTAAGCCGGTCTTTATCCGGGCGCGTACCGAAGATGAGATCGCAGAAGCGCGCGCTGTTGAGCTCAGCGAACTGCCAGATGCGGACGCCAATAACGAAAATCTGGGTGAAGCTCCGGCAACTGATGAAAACCGCGCCTTGACCGAAGATGGCGTATGGCTGGTTCAGATGGGCGTTTGCACCCACCTTGGCTGTGTGCCTTTGGGCAACGCGGGCGATTTCCATGGTTGGTTCTGCCCATGCCACGGTTCACACTATGACACCGCTGGCCGTATTCGCCGCGGCCCGGCACCGCGCAACCTGCCTGTTCCGATCGCGTCCTTCGTGGACGAAACAACAATTCAACTCGGTTAAGGAGAAAAACCCATGGGCGGCATTCCCCACGACCATTATGAGCCAGGCACAAAAGGCGAAAAGTGGCTGCACAGCCGTTTGCCAATCGTTGGCCTGCTGTATGACACACTGATGATCCCCACACCCAAGAACCTGAACTGGATGTGGATCTGGGGTATCGTTCTTGTTTTCACACTTGTGCTGCAAATCATCACAGGCATCGTGCTTGTGATGCACTACGTGCCGCATGTTGATATGGCGTTCAACTCGGTTGAGCACATCATGCGCAACGTGAATGGCGGCCATATGATCCGCTATTTCCACATGAACGGCGCGTCGCTGTTCTTTGTGGCCGTGTATGCGCACATCTTCCGTTCGCTCTACTACGGTTCATACAAGTCACCGCGTGAGGTGACATGGATCGTTGGTATGCTGATGTACGTCCTGATGATGGGTACAGCCTTTATGGGTTACGTGCTGCCATGGGGGCAGATGTCCTTCCACGGGACTGCTGTTATCACCGGCCTGTTCGGCACAATCCCGTTCATTGGTGAGTCTGTGCAAATCTGGCTGCTGGGCACACCGAACGGTTCCATCGGACAGCCTGCGCTGAACCGTTTCTTCTCGCTGCACTACCTGCTGCCATTCATTCTGCTGGGTCTGACAATCGTGCACGTGTGGGCGTTCCACACGACAGGTAACAACAACCCAACCGGTGTTGAGGTGCGTCGCACATCAAAAGAAGACGCTGCAAAAGATACACTTCCTTTCTGGCCGTACTTCGTGATCAAGGATCTGTTTGCATTGGCGATCATTCTTGCGGTGTTTGTTGCGGTTGTTGGTTTCATGCCAAACTATCTGGGTCACCCGGATAACTACATCCCTGCTAACCCGCTAGCGACGCCGTCGCATATTGTGCCGGAATGGTACTTCCTGCCGTTCTACGCGATTCTACGGGCATTCGACCAAGAGGTCTGGCTGGTCATTGCCGTGAACTGGATCACATTCGGCATTGTCGACGCAGCCTTCTTCGGCGTTGTGGCGATGTTCGGCGCGATCGTCGTGATGGCGCTGGCCCCTTGGCTGGATACCTCTACAGTGCGGTCCGGTCGCTATCGCCCGATGTTTAAATGGTGGTTCTGGCTGTTCGTCGTTAACTTCATCCTGCTGATGTGGGTTGGTGCGCGTCCGGCTGAAGGGATCTACCCCTACATCGCCTTGCTCGGGTCGACCTACTGGTTTGCATACTTCCTCGTCATCCTGCCTCTGCTTGGCGTGATCGAGAAGCCAAACACGCCGCTTCAACGCAACCATCGAAGAAGACTTCAACGCGCACTACGCGCCGAAGAGTGACGGCGCCAAGCCCGTCGCGAACCCGGCCGAGTGAGAGAGGACCAATGAATATGTTCCGTAAATTCACACTCACCGCTGCAACAGCGCTTGCCCTAACAGCAGGGCAAGCCATGGCTGCCGAAGTCGAGGTCGAGATCACTGACTACGCGTTCCCGTTTGAGGGCCCGTTTGGCAGCTATGATCAGATGCAACTTCAACGTGGTCTTCAGGTCTATACTGAGATTTGCGCTTCGTGCCATGGGCTAGAGCTTGTTGCATTTCGCAACCTGCATGACGAAGGTGGCCCCGCGTTGCCAGAAGATCAGATGCGTGCCTATGCAGAGCAGTTCACGCTTTGGGATTGGGATGCGAACCCGCAATATATTGATCCTGAAACAGACGATCAGATCACGTTTTCACCGGCAAATACCTTCCCCGCAAACGAAGCGCAAAATGCGCCCGACCTCAGCCTGATGGCCAAGGCACGTGCTGGTTTCCACGGTCCTGAAGGCACGGGGATCAACCAGTTTGTGTATGGTATGGGCGGTGCTGAATATATCGCGTCGCTACTGACAGGCTACCACGAAGAGCCAGAGTGTGCGCTGGAAGGCGAACCGATGGACGGCTCTTATAACGTGGCCTTCGCTGCAGGCGGCTTCCCTGAAAGCTGCATCGATGAAAAGGGTAAGCACATGGTACCCGGCTCCTGGATCGGGATGGCTCAACCGCTTTGGGGCGACGACGTTGACTACGCAGACGGTCACTCTGCCGAGTTGGAAGACGTCGCTATGGACGTTGCGGCATTCCTGATGTGGACGGCAGAGCCAAAGCTGGTCGCGCGCAAGGAAGCAGGCCTGACAGGTGTACTGTTCCTAACGGTTCTGTCGGTGCTGCTGTACCTGACAAACAAGCGCCTGTGGGCACCACATAAGCACAAAGATTAAGTTTGAACTGATCTGACAAACACAAGGCCCGCTAATTGGCGGGCCTTTTGCTTTACATCAGGTGGACCCTTGACCCACCTTACCCAAGATAGGCTGCCAGCGCCGCATGGCGGGTTGTCGAACAACACATCTGTTGCCACCGGCGCATGGACCATCCCATCTGCGACCAACGCCGCCATGTCAGCAATCCGCCGGGCGTCAGCCGGATCGTGGGTCACCATAATCACCGTCTTCCCGCCCGCAACCAGCTTGGCCTTCACCAAATCCAGCATCTCATCCTTGAGCGCAGGGCCAAGTGCCGCAAAGGGTTCGTCCAGCAAAACAAGAGACCGGTTTGCCACAAGGACCCGCGCCAAGGCCACCCGGCTTTGCTGGCCACCAGATAGCGCGCCGGGTTTGCGATCACCAAAGCCATCCAGCCCGACATCGGCCAAAGCTGCGGCAACTACAGCTTCGTCTTGTGCGTTCAAACGCAAATCCGGGCGCAGCCCCAGCCCGACATTCTGCGCAGCCGTTAAATGCGGAAAAAGGTTGTTGTCCTGAAACAGCATACTGACAGGGCGCGCACCCGGCGCGGCGCCTGACAAATCGACGCCATCCCACAGCAACCGCCCTGATGCAGGCAACAGAAACCCGGCAATCGCCGCCAGCAATGTCGATTTTCCTGCCCCGGATGGCCCGATCAGCGCAACAGCCTTGCCCATCTCGAAGGCTACATCGGATCGCAGCGAGAACGACCCTTGGCGCAGCACCAGATTTTCACATGTCAGCATCCGCCCGCCCCCAACGATCACATATCCAAAAGAGCGTGAAGCTCAATGCCACCAGCAACAGCGCTGCTCCCGCCGCAGATTCCATGCGGTAAGCCCCCATCAACCGGTACATCGCCAGTGGCAGCGTTTCCTCGGACTGCCCCGCAAACAGGGCGATCACCCCAAGGTCCCCCATCGACAAGGCCGCCGCCAACCCGGAAGCAAACCCCAGCGGGCGTCGCACCCGGGGCAGAACCACCAAACGTACCCATGATCCTTTGGCCATATCCAGCGATAGCGCCAAGCGACCATAGTCTTTTTTGACTTGCGCGGCTGCCGGTGCAAGCGCGCGCAGCGCAAATGGCAAAGCTAGGGTCGCGTTCACCAGCATCGTGACCAGCAATGCAACATCAGCCGGGCGAATGAAGGGAAACACCAGCAAGAATGCGCCCGTTCCGACGACCAAACCAGACGCCGCCAGAGGCATGACCCCAACAACGGAAACCATCATGCCACCCCGTAGGGCGAGCGCGAGCGCCATCAGCACACAAAGCGCCGCCGATCCAAGCGCGACAACCACTGATCGTAGCGCGGCTACCCAGATTGTGGCTGGCATATTGAAGAACTCCGGCAATCCACGCAGAACGATCATGGTCAGTGGCAACAAAAGAAAGACCGCCGCCAAGATAATCACACCATAATCGACGCCCGGCCGCGCCAAATCCCACCGCTGTATGACACGGTCCAGCCCGGTCCCTATCGGATCATTGCCAGTGACCCGCCATGCCAAAACAGCGCCCAACACGCAGAGCACAAACTGAATGCACGCAAGCAAAGCCGCACGACCCAGATCAAAGTCAAAACGCACAGCCTGATAGATAGCCAACTCGACCGTTGTCGCACGCGGGCCACCGCCCATCGTCAGCGCCACGGCGAAGCTCGTCAGGCACAGCAGGAAGACGACAAGGAAGGTGCTGGGCACCACTGCGCGCAGCATCGGCACTTCCAGCAACCGCCACACCGGCACATTCAGCGAAGCGGCCAAGCGAAACCGTTCAGCCGGGATCGCCAGCCAGCCTTGCAAAATAAAACGCACGGCCAGCGGCATGTTGAAAAACACATGCGCCAGCACGACGCCATGCAGGCCGTAGATCGAAATGGGCGAGATACCCAACCATGCCAACCCGTCATTCAGCAGCCCAGCGCGACCAAAGATAGCAAGAAGGCCCAAAACGGCCACAATGACGGGCAACAGAAACGGTGCACCCAATAGCGTGATCAAGAGCTGGCGGCCCCAAAACCTGCGCCGCGCAAGGGCACGAGCAACTGGAATTGCCAACAATACACTGAAGAAAGCAGAAAGCAGCGCCTGCACAACCGTAAACCGGATTGCGGCCCAATCTGCGGGGGCCAGCCCGCCCCCCATTCGGCACGCCAGGCAACAGCACCCAGCGTACCAAGAGTTAACACAAGCACCAACGCCGCCGCAGCGGCGTCAGGCCATCGTGCAGTTACCGGGACAGCGCTGTGCGCCATTCATCCAGCGCCGCATCACGCTTTGCAGCCGCGTCCTCGGGCGACAACAGCAAAGATGTGCCGGGTGTGACCAATGTCTCAAACCCCTCTGGCAAGCCGCTTGCGGGCGTCACCGCCGGATACATCCAGTTTGTTGTCGGGATCACGCTTTGGAACCCATCGGACACCATGAACGCAAGGAACTGATCTGCAAGCTCCGGCTGGTCCGTGCCCGCAACTTTGCCCGCAACTTCGACCTGCATGTAGTGGCCTTCATCAAAAGCCCATGCAACCTTGCTGTCGTCTTCTTCAGCAATCAGGTGGTAGGCGGGCGATGTGGTGTAGGACAAGACTGCGTCCGCCTCGCCTTCAAGGAACATGCCGTAGGCCTCGGACCAGCCCGAGGTCACAGTGACGATATTGTCAGCCAGATCAGCCCAAAGCGCAGGGGCTTCGTCGCCGTAGGCCGTCTTGACCCACATCAGAAGACCCAGACCGGGGGTGGATGAACGCGGGTCCTGGATCACGATCTTGGTGTCACTGTCAGCCAATGCGCGCAATGACGCGGGCGCATCCGCACCTGCATTGCCAACGAAAGCGAAATAGCCCCAATCGAAGGGTAGAAACTCGGCGTCAGTCCATGCAATCGGCAGATCAAGATCAGCATCAACGCCATGCGGCGCAAACAATTCTGTTTCGCGGGCAGCTGCTGTGAGGTTCGTATCCAGACCCAGCACGATGTCTGCATCCGTTTGTGGTCCTTCCAACTGCAGCCGCGCCAGCAGTGCCGCACCGTCACCAGTGCCAACGAATTGTAGATCGCAGGCACATTCCGCCTCGAAGGCCGCTTCAATCGCGGGGCCGGGGCCCCATTCGGTGACAAAACTGTCGTAGGTCATGACTTGCAGCACTGGGGTCTCGGCCATGGCGCCTGTGGCACATAGGGCAAGTCCCGCAACAGCTGGCAGATAGGTGGTTGGTTTCATCGTATCCTCCAAATGCGACGGGCGGATTGGGGGATAGCGGGGTTGCTAAACCTTCCCTCCGCCGGTCTTAACCGGTTCAGGTTCTACGGGTCCGCATGATTGCATCTCAGCCACGCTGGTGGCCCCCCGAGGTAGGTCTTAGCTAAGCCGGTTTGGGCAGCGAGGCAAGGGAAAGCACTTGAGCCTGATTGTCACGCCCGCTAGACCCAAGCGGCAAAGGGGTACTTCTATGTCGATCAACAGCTTCGGTCATTTGTTTCGCTTCACTACCTGGGGTGAAAGCCACGGGCCTGCTTTGGGTGCGACGGTTGACGGCTGCCCACCGGGCGTGCCGCTTGAGGCACCGATGATCCAGCAATGGATGGACAAGCGCCGCCCCGGTCTGAACAAGAACACGACCCAGCGGAATGAACCTGATGCGGTGAAGATCCTGTCGGGTGTGTATGAGGGTAAAACGACGGGTACGCCGATCCAACTGATGATTGAAAATACCGATCAACGGTCGAAAGACTATGGCGATATCATCAACACGTTCCGACCCGGCCATGCAGATATCACCTACCACCAGAAGTACGGTCTGCGCGACCCGCGTGGGGGCGGGCGATCATCTGCACGGGAGACGGCGTCGCGTGTGGCCGCTGGGGGTGTGGCGCGCGAGGCGATCAATGCGATTGCGCCGGGCGTCCAGATCAAAGGCTATATGACCCAGATGGGCACAAAAAAGATCGATCCCGCCAAAATGGATTGGGACCAGATCGATCAGAACGATTTCTTCTGCCCGGATGCCGAGGCGGCAGCCGAATGGAACGACTACCTTGCATGGCTGCGCAAGGACGATCACAACTCTGTCGGCGCGATCATCGAAGTTGTCGCACGCGGCGTGCCCGCAGGCATAGGTGCACCGGTCTATGCCAAGTTAGACACCGATTTGGCTGCTGCGATGATGTCGATCAACGCGGTGAAGGGCGTCGAGATTGGCGAAGGCATGGCCGCCGCCGCGCTGACAGGCCGCGACAATGCGGATGAGATTTTCATGGGAGCTGATGGGCCAGATTACAGCTCGAACCACGCTGGCGGCATCCTTGGCGGGATCAGCACCGGACAGGACATTGTGGTGCGGTTTGCCGTAAAACCAACCTCATCAATCCTGTCGCCGCGCAAATCGATCCGCATGGACGGAACACCCACGGAAGTGATCACCAAGGGGCGTCACGACCCATGCGTCGGCATCCGCGCGGTACCTGTCGGCGAAGCCATGATGGCTTGTGTCATCCTCGATCACCTGCTTCTGGATCGCGGGCAAACGGGCGGCGTGCGCGGTCAGATCGGCTAACTACTGTTTCGACAGTTGCACGGCCAAGATACCTCCCGCGATAATCGCAACGCCAATAACGTCCAGAACGCCAATCACCTCGCCCAGCAAGACCGCCGCAATGGCGACCCCGAAGAACGGGTTGAGAAAGTGAAAGGTTGAGGCCTTCACCGCCCCGATGCGCCCCACAAGCAGGAACCAGACCAAAGTCGCCGCCAGCCCGGGCACCAAAGTGGTATAGACGAACGCGACAACCAACTGCCAGTTCCAAGTAACGTCCCAAACTTCGAGTGTCAGCGCAGGCGCCCAAAGAATTGCGCTGCCCACCAGCATCTGCAAGCCCACAATCATCAGCACATTGCCACCCGATGAGGCGCCCAGAACTGCAAGTGTTGCGATAGTCAAAGACACCACCCCGATCACACAAAGGATCAGCCCATAAACATCAACGCCACCCTGCAAGCGCGCGCCCATGATCAAGACCACGCCGATAAGCCCCGCGATAAGCCCCGCGATCCCCAAGGGCCTCACGCGATTGCCAAAAACGATCCAACCAGCCAGAGCGACCAGAAGGGGCATCGTAGAGGCAATGATTGCCGCCAATGACGCAGGTATCGTCTGCATCGCCACGAAATTTAAACCGAGGTAAAGGGCGTTTTGGCAGACGCCAAAGATCACCACACCCAGCCACTGCTTGCCCGATAGCCGAGCTGACTGTCCCAGCGCCCAAGCTATTGCAACGCCCAGCAACCCGGAAATGAGAAACCGCAACGCCAACGCGCTGAGCGGCGGCGCATACTCCACGATCACCCGCGCCGAGGTAAAGGCCGAGGACCACATCAGCGCGAACGCCAAACCCATTGCGATTGCTTTGATATCCATATCCGCCACCTATCGAAGAAGATCAGGATGGGAAATGCCAATCACGCGCCGCAACGGAAAAGGGCCGCCAATCTGGCGACCCTCTCAACATCTGCATCCTGCCTTTCGGCCGATGGCTTAGCCGTTCACGCTGTCTTTCAGCGCTTTGGCGATTGTCATTTTGACAACCTTGTCTGCGTCTTTCTTGATCTGCTCGCCCGTAGCTGGGTTGCGGACCATACGCTCTGGGCGCTCGCGGCAGTAGATTTTGCCAACGCCAGGAAGTGTCACAGCACCGCCGCCGGATACTTCTTTGGTGATGATGCCAGTCACAGCGTCCAGTGCGGAACCCGCCGCTTTCTTATCCATGCCTGTTTCATCGGCCAAAGCAGCAACAAGCTGCGCTTTTGTCATTGGTTTTGTAGCCATTGTTCTGGTCTCCCTCATTCGCCCCAGCAGTAGGGCCTATTACCCGCACATTTAACGGTATGTTGTGGCAGACCACAACGATTAGTGTAGGTTTACAAGGGAAAAAGCGCCACTTTTTGCGTTTTTTGGCTGATCAGAGGAAAGCCGTCTCCTCAAAACTGCGTAATTTCCGACTGTGGATGCGTTCAAGCGGCATTTCGCGCAGACGTTCCATCGCCCGAATGCCGATCATCAGATGCGCTGCCACCTGTGTTTTATAGAAGTTTGAGGCCATACCAGGCAGTTTCAGCTCTCCATGCAAGGGTTTGTCGCTAACACACAGCAGCGTCCCATAGGGCACCCGAAAACGGAAACCGTTGGCGGCAATTGTCGCACTTTCCATATCCAGCGCAATGGCACGCGATTGCGACAGGCGCTGCACGGGCCCCGCTTGTTCGCGCAGCTCCCAGTTGCGGTTGTCGATAGTCGCAACAGTGCCCGTCCGCATGATCCGCTTCAACTCGTAGCCTTCAAGTTCAGTCACATCAGCCACAGCCGTTTCAAGCGCAATCTGGATTTCCGCCAGCGCCGGAATCGGCACCCACACCGGCAAGTCATCGTCCAGCACGTGATCTTCACGCAAGTAAGCGTGCGCCAGCACGAAATCACCCAACCGCTGCGAGTTGCGCAGCCCAGCGCAGTGGCCGACCATCAACCAAGCATGCGGACGCAGCACGGCAATGTGGTCAGTCGCCGTCTTTGCGTTCGACGGGCCCACACCAATGTTCACCAAAGTGATCCCGCTGCCGTTGGCGCGTTTCAGATGATAAGTCGGCATCTGTGGCAGTTTGCCAGGCAAGGGGATGGGTGCATCTGCATCCGTGATTTCCACATTCCCGGTGCTCACAAAGCTGGTATAGCCGCTTTCGGGATCAGCGAGCATATGGCGCGCGTAGGATTCAAACTCTTCCACATAGAACTGGTAGTTGGTGAAAAGGACGTGGTTCTGAAAATGCTCTGCCGCCGTCGCCGTGTAATGCGCCAAACGCGCCAGTGAATAATCAACGCGCTGTGCGGTAAAGGGCGCCAAGGGCCGCGCGCCGTCGGGATAGGTAAATGTCTCACCATTCACGATATTGTCGTGCGTCGTGCTCAGGTCTGGGACATCGAAATTGTCACGCAGATTGAACTCCATCGAGCCGTCCTGCGGCACCGTCAGCCCCGGGTCATTTGCAGCCGCAAAATGTACAGGCATTTCGGTGCTCGACGCCCCGATCACAACCGGCACCCCATGACTTTTGATCAGCAGGCCAATCTGCTGCTCAAGATAGGATGCAAACAAATCAGGCCGGGTAATCGTGGTGGCATAAACGCCGGGCTCAGCCACATGGCCAAACGACAAGCGCGTATCCGTCTTGGCATAAGTCGTCGTCGTCAGGCGAATTTCCGGATAGTAAGCGCGTACTCGCGCTTCAGGCTGTCCGTTTATCAGTGCTTCGCCGAAGTTCTCGGACAGGAATTTCACCGCCGCGGCGTACAGCTCCTGCAACCGGGCGACAGCCTTCTTTGCATCGGTGAAACTCTCAGGTTTCGGGATATCAGGTGTCCGGATTGACACCTCTTGGGCCATATTCATGCATTTTCCTCAAATATTTCGGTAATCTCAAACTTGTCGACATCGACCAACCCCAGATCAGAAATCCGCAACGATGGGATGACAACAAGCGCCAGCAGCGAATGCTGCATATAGGCATTGTTCAATGTGCAGCCACAGGCAGCCATGGCCGCGACCATCTGATCAGCTTTGGCAGCGACCTCTGCGGCAGGGCTGTCAGACATCAAACCAGCGATGGGCAGCTCGACAAGCGCCAGTTCCTTCCCGTCTTTCCAAACAGTGACACCGCCACCGACTTCACCTAGACGGTTGGCCGCAGCCGCCATCATGGCGCGATCCGTGCCCACCACAATCATATGGTGACTGTCGTGCGCTACGGTTGAGGCCATGGCCATCTTACCAGTATACCCAAAGCCAGAGACAAAGCCGTTCACGACCTTACCGGTGCCTTGGTGCCGTTCCACAAGAGCGATCTGATATGTATCGCCTTCGCCCTCAACCCGCCCATCAACAACGGGCAGCTCAGCGGTCAATGCCTCAGTCGGTGCCTGGTTTTCGACGACACCTATGACCCTTGCTTTGACCTTGTTCTTGCCTTCAGGGGCTGGGATCGCAAAGTCCGTATCATCCAGCGCTTTCCCCATATGCACTGTGTTCCGCGCGTCGGCAGGCCAAGCGAAGTGCGGGCAATCAACCGTGATCTTGCCGTCCTTCCCGACGGTTTGACCGCGCGCAATGACCTCTTCAATCGGCAGCGTTGTCAGGTCAGACGTCAGGATCATATCGGCGCGGCGCCCCGGCGCGATTGAGCCAATCTCACGTTCCAGCCCAAAATGGGTGGCTGTATTGATTGTGGCCATTTGCAAGGCAATCACAGGATCACACCCGCAGGCAATGGCATGGCGCACAACGCGGTTCATATGTCCGTCATTGACCAAGGTGCCAGAATGGCAATCATCCGTGCACAAAATGAAGTTGCGTGGATCAAGACCCTTCTCGGTCACCGCGGTAATCTGGCTTTCCACATCATACCAAGCCGATCCAAGGCGCATCATTGACCGCATCCCATTGCGCACACGCGCAATCGCATCTGCCTCAGCGGTGCCTTCGTGATCATCCGCCGCTCCGCCCGCGACATAGGCCGAAAACGCGATACCCTTGTCAGGCGAAGCATAGTGCCCGCCCACTGTCTTGCCCGCATGCATCGTTGCCGCCATCTCGGCCAGCATCTGGGGATCACCGTTGATCACACCGGGGAAGTTCATCATCTCGCCTAGGCCAATAATGCCCGGCCACGCCATCGCCTCGGCTACGTCTTTCGCGGAAATCTCAAACCCGGTCGTTTCCAACCCCGGTGCAGAGGGCGCACAAGATGGCATCTGTGTATAGATATTGACGGGCTGCATCAGCGCCTCATCATGCATCATGCGCACGCCGCGCAGACCCAACACATTGGCGATCTCATGCGGGTCAGTGAACATAGTGGTCGTGCCATGGGGGATCACGGCGGCAGCAAACTCTGCCGGGGTCAGCATGCCGCTTTCGATATGCATGTGGCCATCGCAGAGGCCAGGGATCAGATAGCGGCCTTCGGCCTCGATCACCCGCGTATCGTCACCAATACAGTGCGAGGCATCTGGGCCAACATAGGCAAAGCGCCCTTCTGCAACAGCCACCTGCCAGCCATCCAGAATCTCGCGAGTCTGGACATTCACCAGCTTGCCACCGCGAATGACCAGATTTGCCTTATCGCGCCCTGCGGCGACGGCCACCAATCGGGAGGCAACTTCGGCCCATGATTTGAAATGCGTTTCCATCCCCAATGGTTTCACCGATTTGGGGGACGTTCAAGGGGGTCTCAGATGTTCTGAAGCTGCAATGGCTCTTGATCAGGATTCAGGCGAACCATTGCCATGTTCAAAGCGGCAGCAACGGTGACCCATGCCAGATAAGGCACAAACGCCAAGCCTGCCCAAAAATCCAGCTGCATATGGGTGATCGTTGCACCCAGCACCGATATCCATAGGCCCAGCATGATTGGGATAGACGCTTTGAGGTGGCGCAAGCCAAAGAAAACGGGCGTCCACAGCGCGTTGAACGCTATCTGCATCCCCCAGAAGGCCATCGCATAAGCGTTGCCTTCCAGGACGGCGACGCGCGCGCTAACAAAAGAAATGAACAGATAGATCGAGGTCCACATGACCGGAAACACCCAGTTGGGGGGCGTCCATGTCGGTTTATTAAGGGTCTTGTACCATTCGCCTGTCGGGAAAAGCGCACCGGTCGCGCCTGCGGCGAAAGTCGCGGCAAGGAACAAACAAAAAAGTAGAATATCCATCTTCGGGGCCTTTCAGGCTGCCCCATATACCTAAGCCATCGGGCGGTCAGTTCCAATGCCTGCATCACGCGCTTTTAGCTCTGCCAATATCTGAAGCACAGTGGTTGACCGGCCGTGGTCTGGCTTTGCACGGCTGGCCGCGTCGACAAGGAATGCCACCTCTGGAAGCGGCTTTGCGTAGATCACCGCTGATTTTGGCATGACCAATGACGTGGCCGTGCGGGCGCCCGCCTGCATCAACCAGCCCAGTTTCTGACGACCCGACGTGCGGGCGCGCATGGAAATGCTGTCATACCCCTGTCGGCGAAGTTGCTTTCCGATCCCCGCGTAAATCAACCGCGCCGCCCAGATCCCGGTGCGCGCTTGCAGAGGCAGGACATCAATTCCGGCTTCAGACCGCAGATACAGCCGGTTCGCCTCGGCCAGCAGACGTTTGACCATGCGCTGCACCTCGGGTGTGGGCAGTGGGTCGCGCACGAAATTCAGTGGGTCAATCCCAGCATCAGCCAACCAATCCAATGGCAGATAGATGCGGCCCATGCGGGCATCTTCGCCAACATCCCGCGCAATATTGGTCAGTTGCATTGCAACACCCAGATCGCAGGCGCGCGCCAATGCGTCAGGATCGCGTACGCGCATCAGCACGCACATCATCGCGCCAACAGCGCTCGCCACACGGGCTGAATAGTCTCTAACACTGCATAAAGTGTCATAGCGATGCGCGGCGGCATCCCATGCAAGGCCCTCTAAAAGCGCCTCTGGCAAGGCGCGCGGCATCTCGAAATCTTCAACAATCGCAGCAAAGGCCCGATCTTCTGGCGCGTTCTTCGGCGTGCCAGCATATGCGGCATCCAACCGCTCTTGCAGGCGAAAGACAGCGCCAGCCTGATAATCGCCTTCATCTACCTCATCATCCGCTAGACGGCAGAACGCATAAAGCGCAAGCGCCGGATCGCGGACCTTGGCAGGCAACAGTTTTGAGGCCGCATGGAACGATAGCGACCCATGGCGGATCGCCTCGCGACAATGTTCAAGGTCATCAGGGTGGATCATTCGGCGGCCACTTTCATCTCTGGCACCACGGGCGCATCCGGCACCATCTTGGCCAACACTTCCGCACTGGAGATCACACCGGGCACACCTGCGCCGGGGTGGGTACCAGCGCCAACCAGATACAGGCCCTTGGCCTCTTCGCTGATGTTATGCGGACGGAACCAAGCAGATTGCAGAATCCGGGGTTCGATTGAGAAGCCAGAGCCATTGGGCGACAGATAACGATCACGGAAATCCTCGGGCGTCAGCACCATTTCAGTGCTGATATGGTTGGCAAAACCCGGCAACGTCTTTTCGACCTCGGCTTGCACCTTGGCTTTGTAAATCTCAGCCTCTTTCTGCCAATCGACAGGGTCGTCAAAGCCCAGATGCGGGACAGGTGACAGCACATAGAACGTATCATCACCCGCAGGCGCAACGCCGGGGTCCGTTTTGGAAGGGCGATGGATATAAAGGCTCATGTCATCCGACAGCTTGCCCTTGATGAAGATATCGCGCAGCAACCCTTCGTACCGGGGCGCATTGGTGATCGTGTGGTGGCCCACATCGGGCCACATCTTGGCGGTACCTTTGGTGCCGAAATACCAGACGAATAGGCCCATCGACCATCGCCGCGATTTCAGCTTTTTATCGGTCCAGCGCTTGCGCGGCTGGTTGCGCAGCAGGCGTTGGTAGGTGTGACCCGCATCAGCGTTACTGACCACCAGTTGCGCTGGAATAGTCTCTGAATTCGCCAGCTTCACGCCTTTCGCCGCGCCATCTTCGACCAATATCTCGTCGACCTCGATACCTTGCCGTACCTGACCACCTTGCGACCGGATCACGCCCGTCATCGCCTGTGCAATCGCCTGTACGCCGCCCATCGCGTAGTGCACACCGAACTCCTTTTCGAGGTAAGCAACAAGGGCATACATCGAGGTCACATGCATCGGATCGCCACCAATAAACAGCGGATGGAATGACAGTGCCATGCGCAAACGGGGGTCTTTCACCCGGGCCTTTGCCAATCCCAGAATCGACCGGTCAGCACGTAGCAGCGCAAACTGCGGCAACACCTTGATGGTGTCCCAAAGGCGGTGCATCGGTTTGGCCACCATGCCCTCAAAGCCCACCACATACCGGGCCTCGCTGTCCTTCAGGAAACGCTTATAGCCCTTCACGTCACGCGGGCTAAGACGCGCAACCTCGGCCAGCATCGCATCGGTGTCCTGGCGCGCGGTAAAGGTTGATCCGTCCTGCCAGCGGACCTCATAAAACGGGTCCATCGGGCGCAGATCGATATCTTTGTGAAAGTCGCGCCCGCAGGCGGCCCACAAATCCTCATATACCTGCGGTACGGTGATAATCGTCGGCCCAAGATCGATCGGTGTCCATCTTGCGTGACAGATGACCCCCGGCCACCGGGCTTATCCAACCGGTCCAGCACGGTCACAGCATAGCCTTTCGCACCCAATCGCATGGCCGCAGCAAGGCCGCCAAGCCCTGCGCCGATGACAATTGCTGCGTTTGAATCACCCTTGACGTCTGTAAGCATGACTTAACAGTAGAGATGTAAGTTTAAGTTGACAATTCTTATCGTCACCATCTTCCCAACTTCGGCCAAATGTGTCAGGATTTGTTGACACACAGTGAGGATACGCTTGTGACTCAGACTGTTAGCCTATCGTTTTTTCGCTTTGCCGGGCCGCTAGCCCGTGCTTGGGCGTTGGCAATGATGGGCGCAGCAAGGCTGCCACTGTCACGTACACCTGACATCGGATTTTGGAAACTCTGCGGCTCTGGCACAGGCGAGGGGTTCACGCCGGTGCCGAACACAGCCGTCTATGCGATCCTGGCAACATGGCCAGATGCGAGGACCGCCCAAAACAGGACGCAATCAGGAATCTTTGCGACTTACCAAAAGTGGGCGGCTGAAAACTGGACCGTTTTCCTGCAAACACAAACCGCCCGCGGCGTATGGTCGGGCCAAACCCCTTTTGAGCCTTCCATTGCTGAGACATCCGGCCCTTTGGCAGCGCTGACGCGCGCCACGATCAAACCCCGTATTCTGACCCGGTTCTGGGGCCGCGTGCCAAATATCTCGGAAATGATCGGCAAAGACCCCAATGTCGCTTTCAAGATCGGCATCGGCGAAGTGCCCATGCTGCATCAGGTTACGTTCTCGATCTGGCCGTCTGAGCAAGCGATGGCCGGTTTCGCCCGCACTGGCCCCCACGCCGAAGCGATCCGCGCCGTCCGTGATGAAGGCTGGTTTCGCGAAGAGCTTTATGCTCGTTTCGCGGTCCATTCGGACCGCGGTACATGGAACGGCACCTCACCCCTAGCCAAACTTGAGGTTACCTAAATGCAACCCTTTCCATTCTCCGCCATCGTCGGTCAGGACGAGATGAAACAGGCGATGATCCTCACCGCGATTGACGCCAGCATAGGGGGCGTTCTGGTGTTTGGCGATCGCGGCACGGGCAAATCGACCGCTGTGCGGGCTTTGGCGGCTTTGTTGCCCCCGATCAAGGCGATCAAGGGCTGCCCGATCAACAGCGCCAAAGCCAAGGACGTGCCTGAATGGGCGGGCGTCACCGGGAAACGGGCGCAAGACATGCCGACGCCGGTCGTAGACCTCCCACTTGGCGCGACCGAGGACAGGGTGACCGGTGCGCTCGACATCGAAAAGGCGCTGACCAAAGGCGAAAAGGCGTTTCAGCCCGGCCTGCTCGCGCGTGCGAACCGTGGTTATCTGTATATTGACGAAGTGAACCTGCTTGAGGACCATATTGTTGATCTGCTCCTCGACGTTGCCCAATCGGGTGAGAACGTGGTCGAACGCGAAGGGCTTTCAATCCGTCACCCTGCCCGGTTTGTTCTGGTCGGGTCAGGCAACCCTGAAGAAGGGGAACTGCGCCCTCAATTGCTGGACCGTTTTGGTCTTTCCGTTGAAGTGGCCTCACCAAAAGAGGTGGACACGCGTGTCGAGGTCATCAAACGCCGCGATGCGTTTGAAAACGACAAGGCCGCCTTTATGCTCCGCTGGCAGGCTGAGGACGCGGCGATCCGAGACCGGATACTAAAGGCGCGGAAGTCGCTGTCTAAACTCAAGACATCCGAAAAGACACTGACGGATGTGGCTGAACTTTGCCTTGCGCTTGGCTCTGACGGCCTGCGCGGAGAGTTGACGTTGTTGAAGGCCGCCCGTTCCTATGCCGCGTGGCGCGATGATACGGCATTAACCCGCGCCCATGTCCGCGAAGTCGCCCCAATGGCCCTGCGCCATCGCCTGCGCCGCGATCCTTTGGACGAGGCTGGTAGCGGCATGCGCGTTGCCCGTACCGTGGAAGAAGTTCTTGGCTGACCGACGCTGGATGCACGCAACGCTGGCGTTGCAACTGCTGCGGCTTGATCCGGGGTTAGGCGGGATGTGTATCCGTGCGCGATCGGGCCCGGTGCGCGACCGGCTGACGGCACTGATTGACGCAAAGGCACGACGGTTGCATCCGGCCGTATCGGACGAGGCCCTATTTGGCGGGTTGGATTTATCTGCAACTTTGGCAAGTGGGCAACTGGTGCAGGACAAGGGGCTTCTCGCGACCCCCGGAACCCTGATCTTGGCAATGGCCGAACGCGCAACAACCGGCCTCGCAGCCCGGCTCGCTGTTGCTTTGGACAAAGGCGATGAGCACTGCCTTATCGCATTGGACGAGGGCGCCGAACCCGACGCACACCTGAACCCGAAACTGGCAGAGCGTCTGGCCTTTCACATTGATCTGTCAGATTGCGGTCTAGCCGATATCAAAAGCGCCGAGAGAATGACCGAAACAGCGAACGCTTCTCAAAGCGTTACGATAGCGGCAGAGACGACAGCGCAGATCACACGCATTGCCGATGATCTTGGCATCGACAGCATGCGCGCACCACTGTTTGCAATGCGTGCGGCGCGGGCGCATGCAGCAATGCATGGCCGCGATAGCGTCATCTCTGAAGATGTTGAAACGGCCTGCGCGCTGACATTGGCACACCGCGCCACGCGTATACCCGAACCACAAACGCAGGAAGACCCACCCGCGCCGCCGCCCGAGCAGGACAACCAGAATGCGGCTGAGGACAGTTTCGATCTGCCTGATGAGTTGCTGCTAGAAGCCGTACACGCACTTCTGCCGGATAATCTGCTTGATCAACTGGCAGCACAGAAAGCGCGGGCTGGGCGCGGCAATGGCACTGGGGCCGCGCGCAAGGGCAACCGGCGTGGCAGACCATTGCCATCACGCGCTGGCCGCATCAGTGATGGTGCGCGGATTGATATCATAGGCACGCTACGCGCTGCTGCCCCTTGGCAAACGATCCGACACAACGCGACTGGACGTGATGGATTGCAGATCAGGCCCGCCGACATCCGCATCAAGCGTTTTGAAGAGAAATCAGACCGCCTTCTGATCTTCACGGTTGATGCCTCTGGATCCTCGGCGCTGACACGGTTGGCCGAGGCGAAAGGTGCGGTCGAACTGCTGCTGGCACAGGCCTACGCCCGCCGGGATCACGTGGCGTTGGTGGCGTTTCGCGGGACGGAGGCGGAGCTGCTGTTGCCGCCAACACGTTCGCTTGTTCAAACAAAACGGCGTCTTGCGGCGTTGCCCGGTGGTGGTGGCACACCCTTGGCTGCGGGGATGATGACTGCATTTGAGCAAGCCACCCAAGCTAGCTTTACGCGGGCTAACACCGACGGTTGCGATCCTTACCGACGGACGTGCAAATATCGCACTTGATGGGCAAGCCGACCGCAAACAGGCTGCAACGGACGCCCAACAGATAGCGCGTGTCCTGCGTGCACATGGCACCGACGCTATTGTCATCGACACGGGCAACAGGCCCGAACCCGCGTTACGCAACCTCGCGCAAACACTGGACGCGGCTTATCTGCCGCTACCCCGGGCCGATGCGGAACGGCTTTCGAAATCTGTCGCAACAGCGTTGGGCGACTGATGCGCTGGCCCGATGATGCCCGGGACTGGCCTCTGACAGCTTATTCACGCCAAATCCTGCATCGTCCACATCGTTGGCATGTTCAGGAACATGGAGAAGGCCCGCTCATCCTACTGATCCATGGTGCAGGCGGCGCCACGCAGAGTTTTCGGGGGCTGTTTCCGCTGTTGGCAAGAACACACCGTGTTGTGGCCGTAGATCTGCCCGGGCAGGGGTTTACCCAACTTGGCGCCCAGCAGCGTTGCGGGCTGGATCATATGTCCCATGACCTGCTGGCGCTATGCCGCAACCAAGGTTGGATGCCCGATATCGTCGTCGGGCACTCTGCCGGAACGGCGATTGCGTTGCGCATGTGGGAACTTGGCATGCAGCCCCGCGAGGGTATTGTCGGGATCAATGCGGCCCTTGGCAATTTCAAAGGTATGGCAGGCTGGCTTTTCCCGATGATGGCCAAGGCGCTTGCTGTTACGCCCTTCAGCGCCGGTTTGTTCGCCAGCACGACAACTCGCGCCAGCGTGCGCAACCTAGTGGAAGGGACAGGCTCGACGCTTGATCAAGATGGACTGGAGCTCTACTATCGACTTGCCACCGACAAAGGACATGTCGATGCGACCTTATCCATGATGGCACAGTGGTCGCTTGATGGGTTGCTGTCGCGGCTTGAACAGATTGATATCCGCGTGCATTTGATCGTCGGTTTGGCTGACAAAGCAGTGCCACCGGACATCAGCAGAAGGGCTGTCGAAAGACTGCCAAAGGGCTATCTGACTGAGTTGCCTGACCTCGGCCATCTGGCGCATGAAGAGGATCCCGAACAGGTCGCGCGCGTCATTCTTGAAACGTAAAAGGCCGTCGGGATTTTCCCCGCCTACCTGAATACCACCACACAAAAATGGGTTTGTTTGTCGCTTAAGCTTATTCTGCGACAAATGTTGCAAGGTAGGCATAAAGGTCATACGCCTGCTCTTCCTGACGGACCTGATAGGCCATTTTGCCGCGGGCGCGACGGTTATCAAGAGTTTCGCGCAACCAGCCGGTTGGGTCCTGAACATAGCCAACAAAGGATTCTTCAGTCCACAATGTCCCGGCTTCGCCCAGCTCGATCAATGCGTCGCTGTAGCGGAAATCTTCGACTGTACCCATTGTACGGCCAGCGATACCATAGAGGTTCGGGCCTGTGCGCGCATTGCGGCCAGCCAGGACCTCACCGGATGCGTCGGCAACCACATGGCACGCAACACACTGGCGGTTAAACTGCTCTTCTCCGGCAGCAGCATCACCAACAGTCGCGGCATGGCCATCGGCAAAGGCGGGTGCGGAAAGAACAGCAAAGGCTGCTGCGATTGTAAACTTCTTCATGATCGTATTCCTCTTCGATCTAGTTCTGTGACCGTTCGCCCCAGTCGGTGGGCAATGTAATACAACAAGCGGGACGGTCCACCCCCGGTGTGCAAAAGATTGCGTGATAGGCGCTATGCCACCGCGTGGGCGAGGGCGCATTGCCTCCACAAAACCCTTAAGGCATTGATAAGGTGATCAATATCAGCATCTGTATGAAGAGGGGACGGCGTGAAACGTAGCCGCTCGGTCCCCTTGGGGACGGTCGGATAATTGATAGGCTGCACATAGATATCCCATTCACGCATCAAATAATCTGCCAGCATGCGGGTCTTGACTGGATCACCAATCATGACGGGAACAATGTGACTTTCGTTCTGCATATGGGGGATACCCTCGCGATCAAGTGCAGCGCGCAAACGCGCAACCTGACGCTTTTGCTGGGCCCGTTCAAATTGGGATTCCTTCAAATATGCGATTGATGTCCGCGCCGCCGCCGCCACCGCTGGCGGCAGTGCTGTGGTAAAGATAAATCCAGAGGCAAAGCTACGGATAAAATCGCATAGCGCCGCCGACCCGGTAATGTAACCGCCCACAACGCCATAGGCCTTGCCCAACGTCCCCTCGATCAGGGTAATGCGATCAGCCAGCCCTTCGCGTTCGCTAACACCGCCGCCGCGGGGGCCATACATGCCCACGGCGTGCACCTCATCCAGATAGGTCATCGCACCATACTTCTCGGCCACTTCGACGATTTCTTTGATGGGCGCTATGTCGCCATCCATCGAGTAGACACTTTCAAAGGCAACGATCTTGGGCACGTTGGCTGGCAGGGTCCGCAGCTTCATCTCAAGATCATGGACGTCGTTGTGCTTCCAAATGACTTTGGTCGCGCGACTGTGCCTTATGCCTTCTATCATTGAAGCGTGGTTGCCTTCATCCGACAGGATGACGCAGTCTTTCAACCGGCTGCCCAATGTGCTGAGCGCGGCCCAGTTTGATACGTAGCCCGAGGTAAACAGCAGCGCTGCCTCCTTGCCATGCAGATCAGCCAGCTCGCGTTCCAGCAACAGGTGATCATGGTTCGTGCCAGAGATGTTGCGTGTTCCGCCTGCGCCGGTGCCGGTTCGCTCAACAGCTTCGCACATTGCGCCAATCACCTTGGGGTGCTGGCCCATGCCCAGATAATCGTTGGAACACCAGACGGTGACATCGCGCACGCCTTCCTCGGCGTGGTTGGCCGCCCTCGGAAACTTCCCGCATTTTCGTTCAAGCTCGGCAAAGTACCGGTAGTTACCTTCGTTTTTCAGCTGATCCAACTGGGCATTGAATAGGGCGTCAAAATCCATCGCTACTGTCTTTCTTCTTTGGGCATCGTTTTTTGCGCCGGAAGCATCCAACGCCAGAGTTTCGCATCTGGCAGTGGAACCACCATCAGCCAGTGTTCAAGCAGGGCAAGGCCCGCTATTGCGGTCAAAAGGGCAAAGCCCACGACCGTCACGTCCGATCCGGCAGTCCAGAGCCGTTCGGCGCAGACCGCGAGAAGCGCGGTCAAAATAGTGATCGCCGCCGGGAAGGCGAGGGTCACCGGACCACGCCGGAAGTATGATTTGAGGTGGGACAACCGGTCGGGCACAAATTCCAGATTGATTCGCGGCACCCCGTAAAACAGGTTCAGCTTGGCAGAAATGCGGGCGAGGAACAGGACCAGATAGGTCGCCATCGCAATCCGGTTCTCTGCCCCATCTGATGCTATGACCAAACCCCAAAGACCCATGGTCAGCGCCAGTTCGTGATAGGCCACGGTCTGAAAGGCGCGGAAGAATCTGTCGCGCCCGGATAGGCCCGGTGGACATGCTTCGCGTTGCGGGCCGGTAATGACCCCGGCCAAGAACGCCAATTCAATCCAGCCCCAGATCGCCAATGCGCCCAAAAACCCGATATAGGCACCTGCAACGCTGGCATCACTCAGCGATACAGCAACCGCCCAAACGCCCAGCGCCAGCAACGGCAGGCCCATGACTGTCGTCATCCCATGCGTGCCCAGACGATCCGCCCGGCGCACCGCCACCAAAATCGCCCCGGTGGCAAACCACCAGACGAAAATAGCAATCAGCGATGCGATCCACGGCGAGGTCATCAGTAAGCAGGCTCCAACCGTGGGCTGTCAGGCACAGCGTTTTTCTGGGCGGGAATGGTTAGAAGCGAGACAAAGGCAAAACCGGCCTTGACCGATCCGACCATTCGTTTGGCCCAACCACCAATCCCACCTTGCTTGCGGCCTTCGGCGATTTGCACATTGGCGTCCTGCATCCGGTTCAGCGTTGGCTCCCACCGTGGGTGGTCGATGTCCAATGTCATCGGGAACACCTGCTTGGAGATCTCGGACGTTTTGCGGAACACCTCTTGCCCGTACCACTTAGGATCAACGCCCAGCGCCTTGTGGAATTCAGGACGCTGGTGATCGCGCACCCACATGGTCGAGAAGACGGCGGTGAGGAAGAACTTGATCCACATTTTGTTGGCCCAAGTCTCGGTCAGCTTTGGATCGGTCTTCAGCAACAGCGCAAAGGCTTCACCATGCGAGAACTCATCATTGCACCACTCGCAGAACCACTTGAAAATCGGGTGGAACCGCTTGTCGGGGTTCGCCTCAAGATGACGGTAGATGGTGATGTAACGGGCATAGCCAATCTTTTCGGACAGATAGGTCGCGTAGTAGATGAACTTGGGACGGAAGTAGGTGTACTTCTTCGCCTGTGTCAGGAAGCCAAGGTTCACGGCGATACCGGCTTCGCGCAGGGCATCATTGATGAAACCAGCATGACGCGCTTCGTCCCGTGCCATCAATTGGAACAACGTCGTGATATCTTCGTTTGAGCCACGGCGCTTCATTTCCTTGTACAGAACACAGCCCGAAAACTCGGCGGTACAACTGGAAATCAGGAAGTCGATGAACTCGGCCTTCAGCGCAGGCTCCATCCCATCCCAATCAACATCGTCCCAGTCTTCGTTTTTCTTGAAGTGGCCCTTGTTCGGGTCAGCTTTCATTGCGGCGATCAGCTTGTCCCACTCTTCGCGGACTGGCGTGACGTCAATGGCGTCCATTTCATCAAAGTCTGTGGTATAGAAACGCGGCGTCAGCAACGTGTTCGCCATCGCCACTTCTGTCGCCTCTTCATTGGTCAGCGGCGGCAGGGCCTCTTGCGCGGCAATCGCCTCTTCTGCGGTCGCGGCAGTGGATGAATGCATATTCATGACATCACCTCTTCGCTGAATGAAAACTCACAAAGTTCCATAAACTCCAGATCGCCCGTGGCGCGGGTCCACAGCTGTTCGAGCTTGGAGGCGCGGGTAATCACCGCTGTACGCTTTTCTTCAATGATCTCGCCAAAAGCGGCCATGATCTCGGGCCCCTGCACCTGCACCGTGTCGCCTGGGTGGATCACTGCACCGTTGTCGAGGCGCACGTGCGCTGACAATTCTTCAAAGCGATGCGAGATTGTGACCGTGCAAGGCGCGGTTTCTTTCTCTCTGAATAGTAGTCCCATGTGAGTTCCCTTTCACATTAGGCGCCGGTGGCTAACCCGCGCACGGTTTCAGTTAAGCAGCTTGGCAAAAGCTGCCACGTTGTCTTTGCCGTATCCGATCAGTTCGACCCGCAAATCGGTCGTGTCATCAATGATGGCGATGTTGCCGTTTTCGCGGCGCACCACGGTGATGGGCGCATTCCCCTGCAGGTCATGCACCAGGCGTTCGCGGTCGATAACCCGGCCCATCACACCGATAAAGCCGCCCATTTCATCAGCCGAAGATGCGATCTGGGTGCCGTCCAAAGTCGTGACGGTGTAGGTGCCGCTGCGGTCGCCTTCCATCACAATGTCAAGCGATTGCACAACGGGTGCTTCAACCAGAACACCCCTGTTGGGCACATCAAACCATTGGGCATAGGCCACAATGGCAAGGCTTGCCGCCATCAGGCCAAACATGGCCTGTACTAAAATCCGAGGGACCATTTCTTTGTCCCGGTGACGCATTTGTTGTTCAAGCTGAGACATGGCCAGTTACTCCGCTGCGACGGCTGTGCCGTCTGGTTGATCAACCCGTGTGACACGTGGTTCGGAAATCCGGGTCTCTGCCGCTTCGGCAAAGATGCGGGCGACGTTTTCGGCATCCGGGATGCAGCGCAGCGCGGGCTGGGTCCGCGCCATGCGCCACGGCCGCACATGGGGCCAGGACATCAGATAGGAAATCCGGGTTTCGCCGATCAGCTCAAACGCCAAGGTGCCGTGACCGGATGGTTTGAGATCCAGTTTCGCTGTTCCAATCCAAGTGTAAGGCAGGTTCAGCGTCATCGTCAGCGCCGCGCCAATGCGCATCGCCACCCGCTTGTTGGTTAAGGTGTAGACCGTCGAACGCGCCTGCACATAGGCGATGCCACAAAGGATAGCACAGGCCAAAAAGCCAGAGATGATGAACGGCACCCCATGCATCAGCGCGATGCCAAATGGGAAATCCGCCGATGATACGCCAACCCGCCAAAAGGCCAGCAACGCAAAATAAGCCATGACCCAACGCACACCCAATGCCTCGCGCGCCAGGCGACGTGGATCAGGCGCACCCTGCCACAAGATATGTTCCCCTTCAGGCAACTGCTCAGGCAACCCTCTGATGGGTTCAAAGTTAAAGTCGTCATGGCTCATGGCATGTTCCCTTTCATTGCCGATGCGGCCCCGGTGGCGAGCCGGGGTCGCGGCGTTGCGTCATCAGATCAGGAGGCGTACATCGTGCCGCCGGCGTAATACGCCATGATCTTGTCTTCCTCGAGCACGGTCACCTGCTCCATGCTTCTGGTCGCGGGCACATTGTCCCAATTGCTTTCCATCAGTGACCGCACGACCACGCGGTCCGTGCCGATCTTGGCCATGTTGATGGGGATCAGGCGTGTTTTACCCGTCCCTTCTGGGTTCAGATCAACTGTTAGAAAACGCACCATCTGCTCGGGCACATCGACCCACATGTCCGTCACGCGGCCAACAACCTCGCCGTCACGGCCAACCACGGCCAACCCGCGCGGATCGCGACCTGCGGAAATTTTGAAGTCCGCCAGCAGCGACATCGGACGGATTTTGACGTGACCATGCGCATCCAGTTCAGGTTCGTCCCGGCGCGGTGCCCATGACGCAGGGCCAACACCATCAACCATCGGATCACCGGTGGGGATCCAAGGTGAGCCGGACGCCGCAGATGACTGCGCCAATGCCAGATCATTGCGCATCTTGGCATCTTCGTATTCACGTGACGGGACAGTCAGTTCACCGCGCCCATCGCGCAGCTTGAAGGTCTTTTCCTTTGGCATCGGCAACAGGCTCTCATTCGCCGGAACGCCATCTTCATCGTCACGCAAAGGATAGCCTTCACGCATGTTTTCGGTCTGCAGATAAACGATGAGACCCGCAAAGAAGATCCAGAAGAGCCAAATCGCCGCGCTCGCCAGATCGAAGTCTCCAAAGAATGTTTCACCAACCATTTTGATGTCCTTTCGGTGGTTAGGTCGGGAAATCTGCCAATCCCAGCTTGGCAGACCCCCCGGTGTTAATGGGCCGAAGCCGCACAAGCGGCCCCAGCACAATCAGGGTGATAAACAGAAGGCCAATTTCGGTGTGATAAACGACCGAATAGCCTGTGGCAGGCGTGGCGAGCGCCTCTCCCAAGGTGCCGTTCCCAGCGGCATGGTTCACGAGGTCACGGATCGTGCCCCCGATAAAGATGGACAGCCCGGCACCGGTGGCTTGCGCAGCCCCCCAGGCGCCCAAGGCCAAACCACGGCTAAGCATTGCCAAGCGTGGGCATTGTCATGGCAGCGGTCAGGGTTGAGACGCCAAAAAGGCCGCCTCCGAAACCGATCAAGGCCGCGCCGATATAGAACAAGACAGGCGATCCGACGGGTGCCGAAAAGATGACGGCACTGAAGGCAAGCACGCCAGCCAAAATGCCTCGCGCGCACATACGGTAAGGGTCCATGCCCTTCGCCAGCCAGCGCGCCGCAAAGCCAAATGCAATCAATGCGCCACCAGCCCACATGGCTGTAAGCAAGGTTGTCGCAGACACCGAAAGCCCAAGGATTTCGCCGCCATAAGGCTCCAACAAAACATCCTGCATATTGAACGCCATGGTCCCGATGAACACGACCGCCAAGAGACGCCCTGCATCGCCACCCGCCGCCAGATCATTCCAGGCGTCTCGGAACGTCGGTGAGGCCTCGGCCCGTTCCGCTTTGGTCATCGGCTTGACCTTCTCCTGCCGCCAAAGGGCGACCAGGTTCAGCAAGAGCGTTACAACCGCCGTGCCCTGCACAACCTGCACCAGACGCAGCGCCGAATAGTCACGCAGCAACGCACCAATGATGATGGCGGCAAACGCCATGCCCACAAGGTTCATGACATAAAGCAGGGCCACGACTTTGGGTCGCGTCTCCTCGGTCGCGCGGTCAGCAGCCAGTGCCAGACCTGCGGTCTGCGTCATATGCATGCCAAAGCCGGTCATCAAAAACGCCAGGGCTGCGCCAAGATATCCTGCGATTGGCAGATCAATCGTGCGGTCGCCAGACAGCACCAATAACGCCATCGGCATAATCGCCAAACCACCGAACTGCCACATGGTGCCCAGCCAGAGGTATGGAATACGCTTCCACCCAATCGCGGATTTGTAGTTGTCAGATTTGTAGCCAACCAAAGCGCGCAAGGGGGCAACCAAGACCGGCAATGCGATCATCGCCGCCACCAGCATTGCGCCGATATTCAGCTCAACGATCATCACCCGATTCAGCGTTCCCAGCAGCATAACAGCCGCCATGCCCACCGAAATCTGGAACAGAGACAGGCGCAGCAATTGGCCAAGCGGCAACTCATCGCTCACCGCATCGCTGAACGGCAGTAGTTTCACCGAGACTTGTTTCAGAGAGGAGGCTTTGAAGATCATGTCTTCCCTCCGTCAAAAACCAAGGCGTTCGAGATGTAGAAACCAGACTTCACACGGTCGATTTCAACCAGGCGGCCTTTCACACCTGCCATCCGCAGAGCGTCGGCAATACCGGCTGTTGTTTGGGGGATCATCGTCGGGCTGCGATCGGCCCGCGGGAACAGTTTGCCGACACGCCACATCGCCATTAGCGCAGGTGTGCGCGGCGGCAGGGTAAAGACGAACTTGCCGTTGATGCGCGGGCTTGCCTTCGCAAGCAAGGCGGCGATGTCGGGCGCGCTATAGTAAATCATCGAGTCCATCGCGAGCGCGTGGTCAAAAACACCGGTCGTGGCCTCAAGCATATCGCCTGCAACCCAAGTGATGTGTCCCGCTAGGTTTGCAGGCATCCGCTGTTCCGCGATCCCCACCAAAGCTGGCGAGATATCAACGGCCACCACGTCAGCCCCGCGCTGGGCCAGTTCCACGGCCATCGTGCCTGTGCCGCAACCCGCATCCAAAATCCGCGCACCGCGCAGGTCTTCGGGCAGTTGCGCCAGCATCAGCGCACGCATCCTGTCGCGCCCCGCACGCACCGTGGCCCGCACCCCGGAAACAGGCGCGTCAGACGTCAGCCGCTCCCAAACCTTGGTCGCGGTGCGGTCGAAATAATGCTCGACCCGGTCACGTGTGGCGGCGTAGTCAGCCATTAATCAAACCCAAGCAATTCAAAGATTTCACGATCAGGAAGTGGGGCCGGGGCCAAAGGCTCTGTCCCGTTCCAAAGCGTCTCAGCGAGGCGGATGTATTCCTTGCGGACCTGAACGATGTCCTTTTCGTCCTCCATCTCGAACAAGGTCTTCTTCTTCAGACGGCTGCGGCGGATGGCATCCAGATCAGGCATATGGGCAATGCGGTTGAAACCCACGGTCTCGCAATAGCGATCCACCTCATCGGTCTCGCGGCTACGGTTTGCGACGCAACCGGCCAACCGCACCTTGTAGTTGGCCGACTTCGCCTGAACGGCGGCAATAATCCGGTTCATCGCGTAGATGCTGTCAAAGTCATTGGCGGTCACGATCAACGCACGGTCGGCATGCTGCAACGGTGCGGCAAAACCACCGCAAACCACATCGCCCAAGACGTCAAAGATCACGACATCGGTATCTTCCAATAGGTGATGCTGCTTGAGCAGTTTCACCGTCTGCCCAACTACGTAACCACCACAACCGGTACCGGCAGGCGGACCACCCGCCTCGACGCATTTCACACCGTTGAAACCGTCAAAGATGAAGTCCTCGGGGCGCAATTCCTCAGAATGGAAGTCGACCTCTTTAAGGATATCAATCACCGTCGGCACCAAAGACCCCGTCAGCGTGAACGTGCTGTCATGCTTGGGATCACACCCAATCTGCAATACGCGCTTGCCCAGCATCGAAAAGGCGGCTGACAGGTTCGACGATGTCGTCGATTTCCCAATCCCGCCCTTGCCGTAGACCGAGAACACCTTTGCACCTTCAATCTTTGCATCGTCCGGCTGATGGACCTGGACGGACCCTTCGCCATCCAAGCCTTTTAGGTTCGGAACGTCATCTCTGGGGCTCATGCGAGCCTCCTTTCATTGTTGGGGACAGACCCCATTTCTCATGTTCAAAAATACCTCGGGGGAGTCCCGTAGGGACAGGGGCAGCGCCCCCACACCGGCGCTCCGAATGAGCGCAAAGCCCAATCAACACAATCATTCTGCTGCGACCCCCTCCATCCGATCTTCCAGCGCATCCGCTGCATCCTGAAGGGCCGCCAATGTGTCTTCGTCGGGCGCCCAGTATTCGCGATCCGACGCTTCAAGCAGGCGGTTCGCCATGCGCATGGACGCCTGCGGGTTGAGCGCCGCAAGGCGTTCGCGCATTTCGTCATCCAGAAGAAATGTTTCGGACAGGCGCTGATAGACCCACGGCTCCACTTCGCCGGTCGTTGCAGACCAGCCCAGCGTGTTGGTCACATGTGCCTCGATCTGGCGGACACCTTCGTGCCCGTGGTTCAGCAAAGCTTCGTAGAATTTCGGGTTCAGGCTCCGGCTACGCGTTTCAAGCGCCACCTGATCCTGCAAGGGTACGCACCTTGGCCGACCCACGGGTCTGATCACCAATGTAAACCGGCGCGCTCTTGCCACCTTTCGCACGCTTCACGGCACGGGAAATGCCACCGAGCGTATCGAAGTAATGGTCAACCGTGGTCACACCCAACTCGACTGACTCCAGGTTTTGATAGGCCAGATCAACGTCCTTCAACGCCTTCTGCAACAGGGCCGGGTTCTGTGCGGCCTTGCCGTTCACACCATAGGCAAAGGACTTGCGGGCCTCATAAGCATCGGCCAGTTCATCCTCATCGCCAAAGGCCGAGCTATCGACCAACTGGTTCACGTTGGACCCATAGGCACCCTCGGCGTTGCTAAACACCCGCAACGCCGCCGTCTCTAAATCGCACCCCATGTCCTCTGCGTAAGCCAGTGCATGCGCCCGGATGTAGTTCTGCTCCAACGGCTCGTCGGCCATGGCACATTTCAAAGCGGCCTCAGCCAGCATCCGCGTCTGCAAAGGCAAGAGATCACGGAAGATCCCAGACAGGGTCATCACCACGTCAATGCGGGGGCGGCCCAGCTTCTTTAACGGGATCAAATCAGCGCCGGACAAGCGGCCAAAACTGTCAAACCGCGGCTTCGCACCCATTAGCGACAACGCCTGACCGATCGGTCCGCCATCGGACTTGATGTTGTCGGAACCCCAAAGCACTAACGCCACAGTACGTGGCAAACCGGCATGGGTTTCCAGCAGCAGATCGGCCTGTTTGGCCCCTTCGGACATGGCGAAGGCGGTCGGCATGCGGAACGGATCAAACGCATGGATATTGCGGCCCGTGGGCACAATCTGTGGCGCGCGGATCAGATCGCCGCCGGGGACTGGCGGGATGTAGTGCCCGGACAAGGCACGCATCAGCGCTGGCAGTTCATGGTCTTCTTTCAACAGCTCTGCTGCATGATCCGCTGCTTCGCCCGCAGGCATCAGGCGGATCATATCTGCCCGTGCCGCGCCGGACAGCGGCTTGCCTACAACATGCAGACCTTCGGTGATCAAAGACCCTTCGGTCTCCAGCAACTTCAACCAAAGCCGGTCAATGTCGCGGGCGTTCATATCGACCGCATTTGCCTGATCGCGCATCAACTGCTCCAAATCGGCGCGCTGGTCATCGCCCTCTGGCATCTCGCGCCAGCGGGTCAGGCTGTCTTTCAGTTCAGCCAGCCCCTTGTAAAGGCCTGCTGTCGTCAAAGGGGGCGTCAAATGTGTGATCGTCACGGCATTGGAGCGGCGCTTGGCCAAAGTCGCCTCGGAGGGGTTATTGGCCGCATAAAGATATACATTTGGCATCTCGCCGATCAGGCGATCCGGCCAATCGCGCGCGCCCAATCCCGCTTGCTTACCTGGCATGAACTCCAGCGCGCCATGCATCCCGAAATGCAGCACAACGTCAGCTGCAAACGTATTGCGTAACCAAAGGTAGAAGGTGACAAAAGCGTGCGTCGGCGCAAAGCCCTTTTCAAAGAGCAGGCGCATTGGATCGCCTTCATACCCAAAGGCTGGCTGAACACCGACAAACACATTCCCAAAGTGCTGGCCAAGCACATAAACACCGCGCCCGTCTGACTGGATGCGGCCCGGTGCCGGCCCCCAAACGGCCTCAACAGCCGCAAGCGGTGGCGTGGTCCGCACAATCGTGTCGGCATCAACGTGGGCAGCGACATTCGCGTGCTGACCATATTGCGTCGCATTCCCCTGCAGGATAGCCGCACGCAGATCATCAACCGTTTCGGGAACATCGACGGTAAAGCCATCCATCTTCATCTGCGTCAGCGTATTGTGCAGGCTTTCAAACACGCTCAGATAAGCGGCGGTCCCGACAGCGCCTGCATTTGGCGGGAACCCGAACAGGACGACACCGACCTTCTTGTCAGCGTTCCGTTTGCGGCGCAGCTGCGCAAGGCGCAGTGTTTTTTCGGTCAGGCTGGTGATCCGTTCATGGCAGGGTGCCATCGCTTTGCAGTCAGATTGGGCAGAGCAAGCAACCGCACAGCCTTGGCAGCCTTCGGCACCATGACGTCCGGCAAAGACGGTCGGGTTCGTGGCACCGTCAATTTCGGGCAGCGCGACCAGCATGGTGGTCTCAATCGGGCCAAGACCCTGACCGCTGTTAGCCCACTGCCCTAAAGTCTGAAATTCAAGTGGCTGGGCGGCGATGTAGGGCACATCCAACGTCTCAAGAAGCGCCACGGCCGCGTCGCTATCGTTGTAGGCTGGTCCGCCAATAAGAGAGAATCCGGTCAAGGACACCATCGCATCAACGCGGCCCTGAAAATACCTTTCGACCGCAGGACGGCCATCAAGCCCGCCTGCAAAGGCCGGGATCACGCGCATGCCCTTGGCTTCAAATGATCGGATCACCGCATCATAATGGGCACTATCAGACGCAAGGATGTAGGATCGCAGCATCAACAGGCCGACGGTCGCAACCGGTGCCGTGGGAGCTGGCAAATCACCCAGCTCGGTAACAATGTGATGCCCCGGCAGATCAGGATGATATAGGCCGACATCAGGATACTCGATCGGCAAATCGGCTTTCGCGCCCTGCCAATTGGGCCGCGTCGCATAGCGCCCAATCAGAAAGCGGATCATCTGTTCGACATTATCGTCAGACCCGCCCAACCAGTATTGCATTGACAGGAACCAGGCACGCAAATCCTGCGCCTTACCGGGGATCAGTTTGAGGATTTTAGGCAAGCGGCGCAGGGTCTTCATCTGCTTGGCGCCCGAACTGGCCGAGGCCTTGGATGAGCCACGCAATTTCTTGAGCAAAGCCATCGCGCCGCTGGCAGGCTTGGACATATCCAGCTCACCCATGCGGGTCAGTTTGACGATTTCTGCGTCCGCGATCACACCCAACATCGCATCGCACTGGTCCCTGCGGGCCTGCATCGTCGGCAGAATGGCTTTCACATGTTCTTCAAGGAACAACAGGTTGGCAATGATGATGTCGCCCTGCGCCACGGCCTCTTGTGCGCGGGCCAGTGCGTCGGGGCATTCCGACCATTCAGCCGCCGCAACAACTTGCACCTCAAGCCCCGGAAAATCAGGGGCCAGACGCGATGAGACACGCAGCGCCGGACCAGCAGCATGCGCGTCCAGTGTGACAATCACCACGCGGTAAGGTTTATGTATCACCTCATCGCGCATAATGGGCCTTTGCTTCGTAAAGGGTGTCCAAGCTGATTTCGTGCAGCCCTTTTTCTATGGCGAATGTCTCGGTATTTCGGCGCGCCTTGCCGCGCACAAAGAATGGAATCTTCTTGAGTTCCTTTTCGGCGTCAGAAAGCCAAATCACATTGTCATCTATCGGCTGAATTTGCTCGGTAGGTGCATCTTCTGTCTTGGCTTTCGCCTTACCGCCGTGATGGCTTGGTCCTGCTTCGTCGTGGAACTCAAAATCATCGCGGAACATGGTCAACAGATGCTCTTCCAGACCCATCACAAGCGGATGGATCAACGTATCAAAGATAACGTTCGCGCCTTCAAAGCCGACCTGCGGCGAGTACCGCGCTGGGAAGTCCTGCACATGCACCGGCGCAGAGATCACGGCGCATGGAATGCCCAAGCGCTTGCCGATATGACGCTCCATCTGCGTGCCGAGGATCATTTCAGGGCTCAGCCGCTCAATCGCCGCCTCGACCTCCAGATAATCATCCGTGATCAGCGCCTCGACACCGTATTCCTTGGCCAGCGCCCTGATAGGTCGCGCCATTTCGCGGTTGTAGCAGCCGATGCCGACGACCTCGAAACCCATCTCGTCGCGGGCGATCCGGGCATGAGCCGCAACATGGGTTCCGTCGCCAAAGATAAAGACGCGCTTGCCGGTCAAGTAAGTGCTATCCACCGAACGCGACCACCAAGGCATCCGCAAACGGCTTTCATCAGGGCGACCAGTGACGCCGGTCATCTCCACGACTTCGTTGACGAAGTCGCGTGTCGCACCCACGCCGATAGGCACGACTTTCGTAAATGGCTGATCATGGTTCTTTTCGAGGAACCGTGCCGCAGCCTCACCTGTTTCGGGCGAGAGCAACACGTTGAAATGCGCCGCTGGGAGGCGCGCAATATCAGACGGCGTTGCGTTCAAGGGGGCGACCACGTTTACGTCGACCCCCATGTCGGACAGAAGCCCGGTCAGTTCTTCCACGTCATCGCGGGCGCGGAAGCCCAGCGCCGTGGGGCCAAGAATGTTGCAAGTGACCCGCGCAGTCCGCTCTTGCGGCTGCGCGAGGCTACGCACGATCTGATAGAACGTCTCATCCGCGCCGAAGTTTTCTTTGCGGCTATAGCTGGGTAGTTCCAATGGAATGACGGGGATGCTGAGGCCCATCGTTTCAGCCAATCCGGCCGGATCATCCTGGATCAGTTCAGCGGTGCAGGACGCACCAACAATGATCGCCTCTGGGTCAAACCGATCCACAGCATCCTGACAGGACGCTTTGAACAAAGTTGCCGTATCTGCACCCAAATCACGTGCCTGAAAGGTCGTATAGCTCACCGGCGGACGGTGATTGCGCCGCTCAATCATCGTGAACAGCAGGTCAGCATATGTATCGCCCTGCGGGGCATGCAGCACGTAGTGCAGACCCTTCATCGCCGTCGCAACACGCATCGCACCAACATGGGGCGGACCTTCGTATGTCCAGACGGTCAACTTCATTCGGCCGCCTCCAACTGGAGGACCGACTTGCGGCGCAGAGGACGCGAGAAAAGACCGGCGAGGTCGCCAGCTTGTTCGTAAAAGTGCACCGGTGTGAAAACCAGTTCGATGGCCCATTTGGTCGAAAGGCCTTCAGCCTCAAGCGGGTTGGCAAGGCCAAGGCCACAAACCGTCAAATCAGGGCGGGCAGCACGCGCGCGCGCTAGCTGTTTGTCAACATCTTGTCCTTCGGAAATTTGCGGACCAGCAGGTAGCAAGTCCAAGTCAGGGCCGTGCAGCGCATCGTGAATGTAGGGGCTGCAGACTTCTACGGCCGTCATCCCGCATTCGCGGGTCAGGAAGCGGGCGAGGGGGATTTCCAGCTGACTATCGGGGAAGAAGAACACCGATTTACCACGCAACGCCTCTGCCGCTTGCGCGATCGCCTTGCGCGCCCGCGTACGTGGGGCGGCTGTAACGGCCTCAAAGGTTTCATCGCTGACGCCAAATTCAATCGCGATGGCGCGCAACCATGCTGTTGTCCCTTCATCACCAAACGGGAACGGGGCCGCGATATGGCGGGCGCCCCGCCGCTCAAGTGCGGCATGCGTATCGCCTAGGAAGGGTTGGGTCAGCGCGAAGACGGTGTTCTCGCCGACGGCAGTGGTGTCATCAATCCGACGTGCTTAAGCAGCAGCCGGATCGGGCCGATGCCCATGTCGGTCAAAAGCGACATCATCTGATCTTCAACCACGTCAGGCAGGGCGCCCACAACAAGCAACTCGCGCGCAGTCGTGTCTTTCAATACCGGAACCATCGAGGCGAGGCAGGCGTCCTCACCTTCGGTGAATGTCGTCTCAATACCGGAGCCAGAGTAGTTCAACACGCGGACATGCGGCGCATGCACCTGGCTCAAACGCTCTGCTGCGCGAGCCAGATCAATCTTAATCACCTCCGACGGGCACGACCCAACCAAGAACAACTGTCGGATGTCTGGTCGGCGCGCCAGAAGTCTCTCAACCTCGCGATCAAGCTCCTGATGCGCGTCGGCCATTCCGGCCAAATCCTGCTCTTCCAGAATCGCCGTACCGAATCGCGGCTCTGCAAAGATCATCACACCCGCCGCAGATTGCAGCAGATGGGCACAAGTCCGGGACCCGACCACGAGGAAGAACGCGTCCTGCATTTTGCGGTGCAACCAGATGATTCCGGTCAGGCCACAAAACACCTCACGCTGGCCCCGTTCCTTGAGAACCGGAGCCGTGCGACAACCGCCGTTTGTGGGGGGCAGCGGGACGTTCATAAGCGCGCCTCTGCGTCCAGTCTGGCAAGGCGCAATTTCCAGACGAATTGGGCGGCATTGATGACATAGGCTGCATAGGCTGCGAGTGCGATATACATCAGATCCACGGGCGTAAATGCGTCAGCTAGAAGCGCAAAAACATATAGTAAATGCAATGCGATAACGGCAAAGCTGAACACGTCTTCCCAAAAGAATGCGGGTGCGAACAAGTACTGTCCAAAGACCACTTTTTCCCAGATTGCCCCTGTCACCATAATCAGCAGTAAAACCGCCGTTTTGATGACGATCGACAGGGTTGCTGCTTCGTAGCCGACACCGGTTACCAGATAGCGGATCACAAGCACCAAGGAGATCAGGAAAACAACAAATTGAAAGGGTGCCAAAAGGCCCTGAACAAGGGTCCATTTCGTGGCGTCTCGGCGGGCTCTTTCAGCATCCGAGTAAAGGCGCCGACCAAGCGATTGCGCACCTGTTGTATTGGTACTGGCGATGGTCATGTAAATGTTCCCTGACAGTCTATTGTGTCAAGAATAGGTGTCAAACTATCTATGTGTCAACTTCAAGTTACACCTATGTCAGGACGAGTTGACGCACGGGAAACGGCGATTGATCAAGGCTAAATGTCAATATAATAGGGCTTATTTCAAATACTTCGTTAACCAATACCTGTTCTATGTCAATTTACTTTGACATTCCTGCACCCACCAACGAGAATAACACAACTTCTGCAATAGAGGCCTTTTGGCATTGATTCAGTCAGAGGACACATAGATGGCCGATCGTCAGAACTTTGACGCCAAGAAGGAAAACACTGTACCCCGGGTGCAGGCAGAGCGTCGTGGCGCGATTCCTTTTTTTAATGATGGCGCCGACCAGAAAATGAATGCCGCACTTCTGGCGACACTCAAGGCGGCAGCGCTTAGCCCTGATCGCAATGCCTGTCGCGATACGGTCAATGTAGCCCTTGCAGACGGTACCCGGCCCGAGGATTTGGCAGATTTGTACATCCCGGCTATCGCACGTGATCTGGGTGACCAATGGTGCGAAGACGAACTGAGCTTTGCCAGCGTGACCATCGGTGTATCGCGGTTGCAAGCCATGATGCGTGAGTTGGGGCCAAGCTGGACCGGCGACAACGCCATGACGCCAGGTGCTCCATCCATTCTTTTGCTGGTTCTGCAAGACGTCTATCACACGCTTGGTGCCATCGTTTTAACCAGCCAGCTGCGCCGCAAGGGCTTTTCGGTAAAGCTTGTTTTGGGGTGCAGAGCCGAAGATGTAGCCGAACGCCTGGTGCGTACTAAATATCATGCTGTCTTTATATCATCATCGCGCGGCGAAACACTTGAATCACTGCGCCACATCATTGATGTTATAAAAACATCAACGGATACACCACCGCCTGTCGTGGTTGGTGGCACTATTCTGGATGTTGAAACAGTTGAAGATGTAACGGCACTCACAGGGGCTGACTATGCCACAAGAATTCCGGACGAGGCCCTGAAGCTTTGCAATCTACTAGAAAACACGCGCAACCAAATAACACACGCCAAAGACGGAACCTAACGCATGAAAAGGGTTCCCAATCACAGGCGTCTTCAATGACATCCCGCGGAACGAAATACTGGAATAGCGGGGCGATCCCACTGATTGCGCCTGAAATCCTTGGTAACATTATTGCAGAGGTTGCTGACGTTGGCGTGGTAATCTCTGAAACCGGCTCGATCCTCTCTGTCCTTGTGAACCCCGCAAACGAAGCTTTCCGCCAGCTTGAAAGCTGGGAAAACAAAGATATTCGTACCGCTCTGACGATTGAAAGTGTGTCCAAATTTGAAAGCCGCCTCGCAGAGTTCCTTGAAGATAACTCTCGGGTTCGCCCGGTCGAGCTGAACCACACAGATGGCAACAACCGGTGGGAATCTCCGGTGCGATACAGCTTTCACCGCATTGGGCCGGACGGCGCGATATTACTGCTTGGTCGCGATCTGCGCCCGATTGCGGAGATGCAGCAGCAATTGGTCGAAGCGCAGCTGTCTTTGGAGCGTGACTATGAGACCCAGCGCGAATACGACACCCGCTTTCGCGTGCTGATGGAAAGCACAAGCGACGCTGTGATGTTTGTGTCGGTACTGACTGGCGAAATTACGGAGGCAAACTCGGCCGCAGTTGCACTCTTGGATCGTCCGCTTGAAAACCTGATTGGCAATCAACTGTCAGGATGTTTTGAAGGGCGCAAACGAGGCGATATGGTCGATGCCCTGGCATCACAGGCAATCTCGGATCAGAACAAGAAGATGACGGTCGATTTACGCGGCAACGGTGGCACGGTTGAGGTTTTCCCAACTCTGTTCCGCGCCGCCGGAGAGCGTATCTTGCTGTGTAGGCTGGTCCCCGAAAACCAAACGAGCGCCAAGGCAGACGCACTTAGTCACAATCTTCAAGCACTCTATGCAGACGGGCCCGATCCGATGGTGTTTACCACGGATACCGGTGATGTGTTGTCAGCCAACGATGCATTCCTCAACATGATTGATGTGGCACATGACATCAATGTGCGCGACCGCAGTCTTGCTGATTATCTGCAGCGGGGCAGCGTAGATTTCAAGGTTATGGCAGAAAACGCAGCGCGCGCCGGGCGCATGCGCAATTACGCCACAAAAATCGCTGGCGCTTACGGAAGCCCTCGCGCCGTCGAGATTTCAGTCACAAAGCTTTTGGCGGGTCAAAACACGATCTTTGCGTTTGTGCTGCGCGACGCCAACCGCGCTGAAGTCGCCCATTCACGTACGCACCCCGCCAACGACGAAAGCATGCGCTCTGTCGTTGAACTTGTCGGCAGCGCGACTTTGAAAGATATCGTCGCCGAAACAACCAATGTCGTGGAAAAGATGTGTATCGAAACGGCGGTCGAGTTGACAATGAACAACCGGGTTGCGGCTGCAGAGATGCTTGGGCTTTCGCGCCAGTCACTTTATGTAAAATTACGTAAGTTTGATCTGCTGAACCGCGAAACCGAAGAAGACAAGTAGATCAGAAATGCCGCTTAACGCGGGCTGCGCTTTGCCAGGATGCGCTGCAAGGTTCGCCTATGCATTGAAAGCCGCCGCGCGGTTTCAGACACATTGCGGTCGCACAGCTCATACACCCGCTGAATATGCTCCCACCGCACGCGGTCTGCGCTCATTGGATTTTCCGGTGGTGGCGGCAGCTCATCTGTCAGTGCGAGAAGGGCATTGGTCACATCGGTCGCGTCCGCTGGCTTGGCCAAATAGTCGGTTGCACCAATCTTTACAGCAGCAACGGCTGTGGCTATCGCACCATATCCGGTCAGGACAACAATACGCGCATCGGGTCTGCGGGCGCGAAGGGTTTCGACAACATCAAGGCCATTCCCATCCTCCAGTCGCAGATCAACAACTGCATATGCTGGCGGACGCGCTGTTGAAACTGCCTTGCCTGCCGCGACAGAGCCCGCCATTTCGACGTCAAACCCGCGTTTTTCCATTGCTTTTGCAAGTCGGCGCAAAAACGCTTCGTCATCGTCAACCAAGAGAAGGCTTTTGTCTTCGCCCAGATCCAACGCCTCGGTATTCATATTCAGACCTATTGCTCTTTCCTAGACTTAGGTAGGATTGTCGCGGGCGACGTCAACTCGCACCGCCAAATCTATAGAGCATGTAAACCTAAGCGACAATCAAGTCGCATTGATCATCCTATCATTCAGGCTATCCTATCCACCACAGTTTGTATCGGACCAACACGTATGCCGTCGACCGACTTTCAGCTGCTGGAACGACAAGAGCGTAGCGACTGGGTTAGGCTGCGGACGCTGATGACCCTGCGCTGGTTCGCAATTATTGGCCAATCAGCAGCCATTCTTGTCGCGAACCGGGTCTACAATATTGATCTTGCCTTAGGTGCAGTAGCGCTTGTGGTTACGGTTTCCATTTTTGCCAATCTGGCGTCCTATTACGCTTATCCCACCAACAAGCGTCTCTCGGAGTTCGAAGCAACGCTTTGGCTGGTGTTCGATATATTGCAGCTCACGGCGCTTCTCTATTTCACAGGCGGGCTGAATAACCCGTTTGCGATGCTTGTATTGGCCCCCGTAACGATTTCCGCAACGGTTCTGCACACAAGAAGCACCATTTTTCTTGGCTTGACTGCGATGGCGCTGATGACAGTCATCAGCGGCAACAACATACCTTTGATAGGCGACGACGGTGCCGAGCTTGTAATGCCGGTGTTGTTTCAGTTCGGCTTCTGGGTCGCTTTGCTGATCAGTCTGGTTTTCCTTGCACTCTATGCACGTCAGGTCACATCCGAAATGAACGCCATGAACGAGGCCTTGCTTGCTACGCAGCTTGCGCTTTCACGCGAGCAAAAGCTCACGGATCTGGGCGGCGTTGTTGCCGCAACCGCCCATGAACTGGGAACACCGCTGGCGACCATCAAGCTGGTCAGCAGCGAGTTGAAAGAAGAACTTCAGGATCAGCCCGAATTGCTGGAAGATGCTGAACTGATCCGTTCTCAGGCCGATCGGTGTCGTGACATCCTGCAGTCTATGGGACGGTCTGGAAAAGACGATCTGCAAGTGCGCTTCGCACCGGTCGAGACAGTCATCCGAGAGGCTGCAGAGCCGCATCTGAACCGGGGCAAGCGAGTGGAGTTCAGTGTTGTGCCGCAGGACGGTGCCAACCTGACTCAGCCTAGCATTGAACGGCGCCCCGAAATTATCCACGGATTGCGCAACCTTGTTCAAAATGCTGTCGATTTCTCACGCTCACGGGTGATGGTGGACATGACATGGTCCGAAAACAGCATCGACGTGCGTATTTCTGATGATGGCCGCGGCTTTCCGCAATCTGTCATTGGCCGCATCGGCGATCCCTATGTCAAACGCCGCCGATTGTCCGAAGATGGCGCGCGGCGCCCCGGCTACGAAGGAATGGGGTTGGGGCTCTTTATTGCAAAGACTTTGCTAGAACGCTCTGGCGCAAAGCTGAAGTTCTCTAACAGCCGCAGGCACGGCCATGCAAGCTGGACCGGGCAGGCCACGGGCGGCGCGATAGTAGAGGTCAGTTGGCCGCGCAGAATGCTGCAAACCAACCAGCCAAACGAGAATGTACCGCTTGGCCAGAACCAACCCTTTGCAATTTGGCCTTAATTCCACCTTTGACGTTAAGCCCACATTAACTTTCCTGACCGATATTTTAACCGGGCAGACTCGGGAATGGAAAGATTATGTTGTTGAACGTGGCAGAGCTTGGCGCCATCACGGTTGCGGCTTTATGTGGCGCTGTGCTGATCATCGCACTGCTGCAATTCAGGAAATCGTCCGACGTACAGCCCGTCGCTGCATTCAACACCATGTCCCAGGATGGCATCGTTTTCCTTTTTGCTTAAGAAAGACCTGATTGATGCCACCGCAGAGGCCTGGGCACTGATCGGGCATGGTTCCAATAACATCAGTGATCTTGACCTGATGATCGCCAGTATCTCCCAAGAGTTTCCGCAGATCAAAGACAAGCTTGCCGACCCTGCCGCCAAAGAGTTCCGTATCTCGAGCGAAAGTGACCTGACTGTCTTTATCGATGCTAAACGGACTGGCGATCGTCTGCGGATATCACTAAATGGCGATGAAGACTGGGCGCGTGCGCTGGTTTCGCTACGCTTGTCGTGTGATGTCAGCAACGCCGAAACCGCTTTGATGAATGACATCACAGCACATTCCACTCAACTTGTCTGGCACGAAGACGGCAACGGCAATCTGCTGTGGGCCAACAACGCCTATGCTGATGCACTGCGGCACCTCAGCATTGATGCAATTCTCGACAACAACGACGACCCTTCAAACCCGCAAAAACGCCGGATTGCAGTGCACCCGGGGAACGACAAAAGAGAACAATGGTTTGATGTATCAACTGTCCCGCACGGCGATGGGCGGTTGCATTTTGCAAACAACGCGACCGAGGTTGTGCGTGCCGATGATGCCCGATCTGAATTTGTCAAAACACTTGGTAAAACTTTCGGAGAACTCTCGATCGGCCTTGCCATCTTTGACAAGAACAGGCAGCTGGCCATGTTCAATCCCGCCTTTGTGGACATGACATCGCTGCCATTTGATTTTCTGAGCGCTAGCCCGGCCATTGATACGGTTCTTGACCGTTTGCGCGAGTTACGCATGATGCCGGAACCCAAACACTATGCATCCTGGCGCGAACAATTCACCGCCGTGGAAGATGCCGCAAAGGCCGGAACTTACAGCAAGAAATGGACCTTACCCGAAGGCCAAACATACCGGGTCACAGGCTAGACCACATCCGGACGGCGCGTTCGCTTTGTTGTTTGAAGATATCAGTGCTGAGGTTTCGCTCACCCGGCGTTTCCGCTTGGATATCGAAACCGGACAAGCCGTGCTTGATACGCTTTCCGATGGGATCGCGGTCTTTTCATCAACCGGTACGTTGGTGATGTCCAATCGCGCCTATGGCAGGCTCTGGTCAAACGGGCCAGACCAGGTGATGGAGCATCGTATTCTGCAGTCAGAGATGAAAACATGGCAAAATCAGTGCATCCCGTCGCCAATGTGGAACGAACTGCGCGATTACATCCAACAACTGGGCGCAAGGCAGCCTTGGTCAGACACCGTACTGATGGATGATGGGCGGCATATGGAGTGCCATGCGAATCCCATTGCAGGTGGCATGACCATGGTGCGCTTTACCATTGCCCGGGCCAAACGGCCTGAAATCAGAAAGCTAATGATGCATGATACGGCCATACGGGCTGCCAAGCGCTGATTTCCGCTTGCAGGGCCTGCGCAAGCTCATAATGTCGGGGCATGGCCTACACATTGTTCGAGTTTCCGTTAGCCGATGAAGCAGCAACCGGTGCGTTGGCCACGCAAATCGCTGGACGCTTAAAACCGGGCGATACGCTTTTGCTGGAGGGTGAAATCGGCGCTGGAAAATCGGCCTTTGCGCGCGCACTGATCCGCGCACGTCTTGGCCGGATAGAGGACGTCCCCTCACCTACATTTACGTTGGTCCAGACATATGAAGATGCGGCAGGCGACATCTGGCACTGCGATCTGTATCGTTTGAGCCACCCTGACGAAGCATTGGAGCTCGGCCTTGATGAGGCCTTTGAAACAGCCATCTGCCTGGTCGAATGGCCTGATCGCTTGGGCGACGTTGCCCCCAAAACCGCGCTGACCCTGGCCTTTGTGGCGCAACACGACCAACACCATGTCACTGTTTCCGGACCCGCCTTTTGGGCCGATCGGCTGCGAGGGTTGGATGCCTGATCGCACCGCAGCTATCGCCAGTTTTCTAGCCAACAGCATTTGGCAGGACTGGGCACAAACCCCACTCGCTGGTGATGCGTCTGCTCGCAGCTACCTGCGTCTAGCATCGGGGTCCAAGACAGCCATTCTGATGGATGCACCACCCGAAAACGGGGAAGATACGACACCTTTTGTCGAAATCTCAAGGCTGTTGCACCAACATGGCCTTGCCGCACCAGATATCCTCGCACATGATCCAAAGCAGGGTTTGCTACTGCTTAGCGACCTAGGCCCCGTAGACTTTGCCCAATGGCTACAAAATGCACCATCCGATGAGAAGGTACTTTACCGTGCCGCCACAGATATCCTGCTGAAGCTCGAAAAGGTCGATGCGCCCAGTCACCTTCAGCGCATGACACCCGCCGCGGGAGCCAAGATGATCGAGATCATTGGCCCATATTACAGCAATAAACCCACCGATGATCTTTGCGCCCAAATCCAACTGGCGCTAACACATTATGCACCTGATGCAACCACGCTCGCCTTGCGCGATTTCCATGCCGAGAACCTGATATGGCGTAACGCGCAGCAAGACGACGCGCGCGTTGGCTTGCTGGATTTTCAGGATGCCTTTGTTGCGCCACCCGGCTATGATCTTGTCTCGCTTTTGCGCGACGCGCGGCGTGATGTCAGCCCCAAGGTCGCAGATGACCTCATCAGCTACTTTGCTGAACAGACCCATGCGAAAGGCCCCATTCGCACATCACTGTCCTGTCTGGGTGTGCAACGCAACCTCCGTATCCTTGGTGTATTTGCACGCCTTGTAGCTGAGGTTGGAAAACCAAGATATCTTGATTTTATGCCCCGTGTCTGGGGCCACATCCTACATGATCTGCAAGACCCCGCGCTCAAGGACCTGCAGCAAGCTGTATTGGACACGGTACCGGCTCCAACAACCAACAAACTGGCAGGGCTGACCGCATGAGCATGCCAATCCTGTTTTTTGCGGCGGGTATGGGCACCCGCATGGGTGCGCTAACCGAAACTGTGCCAAAGCCACTTATCCCAGTTGCTGGCAAGCCGCTGATAGACCACGCGTTGGAGATCGCTGCTGCTGCCCGCATAGAAAGACAAGTCGTTAATCTGCACTATCGTGGTCAGATGATCAAAGATCACCTGAGAGGTCAGCCCATCATCTTTTCTGATGAAAGTGACGCGCTGCTAGAAACCGGCGGCGGATTGCGAAAGGCACTGCCTTTGCTTGATGGTAATCCGGTGCTGACCATGAATACCGACGCCGTATGGAAAGGGCCAAATCCGGTGCAGTGCATCCTGCAATCATGGCGGCCAGAGATGGAGGCGTTACTTCTGATCATCGAAAAGCCCAATGTTCATGGTCATTTGGGAAAAGGTGATTTTCGTATCAACGGCGATGGGCGCCTGCACCGCGCGCCCGAAGAAATCTATACCGGCCTTCAAATCATCCGCACGGATGTTCTGGGCGAAATCCCTGAAACAGCTTTCTCAATGAACCTTGCATGGAACCTGATTGCCAGCCGCGGCGGTCTCTATGGTACAACTTATCCGGGGCAATGGTGCGATGTCGGGCAGCCCTCCAGCATTGCGGCGGCAGAGGCGATGCTAGATGTTTGAGCCAAGCCGAAAACCACGGGTCTTTGCCAACCCCCTTGGTGTTGATTTCGCGCAAGGCCTTGTTGATGGGTTGATCGCGCGTATCGCGCATATGACCCCGACTGATCTGGCGCGGGTCGAAATCTATGTGAACACCACCCGTATGCAACGCCGGATCAGGGCTGTTTTCGACGACGGCCCAGCGCGGCTGTTGCCGCGTGTGCGCCTGATTACAGACCTTGCCAATGATCCCGTTTCGCTGGCCCTGCCACCAGCCGTGTCGCCTTTGCGGCGGCGGTTAGAGCTATCGCAGTTCGTGGCCAAGCTACTGGAAAAAGAACCCGATCTGGCACCGCGTTCCGCACTTTATGATCTGTCTGACAGTCTGGCCAAACTGATGGATGAGATGCAGGGCGAGGGCGTTAGCCCCGAAGCAATAGCCGCCCTCGACATCACCGACCAGTCGGGACATTGGGAACGCGCGCTTGCTTTCCTTAAGATCATCACACCGTTCTTTGATCAGCAGAACGAACCGCCAGACCAAGAGGCACGGCAACGTATGGTGATCGAAGCACTTGCGACCAAGTGGGAAACAAACCCACCCGAGCACCCCATCCTGATTGCGGGATCCACCGGATCGCGCGGCGCGACTGCCCTGTTCATGCAGGCTGTTGCAAAACTGCCCCAGGGGGCGATCATCCTGCCCGGCTTTGACTTTGATCTGCCTGATCCCGTTTGGGATGCCATGGATGATGACATGACTGCAGAGGATCACCCGCAATTTCGGTTTCGCCATCTGATGAACCTGATGGGGTTTCAGCGTGACGATGTTAAACAGTGGTCATCTGGTTCCCCAACCCATCCGCAGCGGAATGCGCTGATATCCCTTTCGCTCCGCCCAGCGCCAGTGACAGATCAATGGTTATCTGAAGGGCCAGGTTTGGGTGACCTGCATAGGGCCACCGCCGGGTTGACACTGGTCGAGGCCGCATCGCCGCGGGCCGAGGCCGAGACCATCGCGCTGCGCCTGCGCCAGGCCGCCGAAGATGGAATATCAGCCGCGTTAATTTCGCCGGACCGGATGCTGACGCGACAGGTGACTGCAGCGCTTGACCGTTGGGACATCAAACCTGACGACAGTGCGGGCACACCGCTGGCCCTGTCGCCACCCGGGCGGTTCTTGCGCCACGTTGCTGATCTTTTTGGCAAACAGTTAACCGGCGAAGCACTCTTATCCTTGCTCAAACATCCACTGTGCCATTCCGAACGCGATGATCGGGGCGAGCATCTGCGCCACACCCGGGACTTGGAACTATACTTGCGCCGCTATGGGCCACCGTTTCCAAGGGCGGATGACCTTCTGTCATGGGCTAAGAAGGGAAATGGGCGCGACGATTGGGCTACATGGCTGGCGTCGCTAATCACCGGACTGGCAGACGCTGGGCCCGAAACGCTGACTAACCATCTAGACCGGCACATCGCGCTGGCCGAACGGCTTTGCGCTGGCCCCTCTGCGTTAGGATCGGGCGGGCTTTGGCATGAAGCCGCCGGGCGCGAAGCCCGCAAAACCTGCGACAACCTGAACCAAGCTGCCAGTGCCGCATGGCACAATGAACCCGCGCGATTACGCCGCCCTTTTTGGTGCAGTCATCGCTGAAGGTGTGGTGCGCGACCGTGATGCAGGTCACCCCAATATCCTGATATGGGGAACGCTTGAGGCGCGGGTGCAAGGGGTTGATTTGACGATCCTGGGTGGCATGAACGATGGGGTTTGGCCCGAGGCGCCGCCACCAGATCCTTGGCTGAATCGGGTTATGCGGGCAAAAGCAGGGTTGCTGCTACCCGAACGGCGGATTGGGCTGTCTGCGCATGACTATCAACAGGCGGTCGCCGGACGCGAGGTCTGGATCACGCGCGCGAAGCGCTCTGCCGATGCGGAAACCGTGCCGTCGCGCTGGGTGAACCGGCTGACCAATCTGCTGACGGGTTTGCCACAACAGAACGGCCCGGATGCACTGGCCGCGATGAAAGCAAAAGGCGATCATTGGAGCGCCATGGCGGCGGCACTATCGTCGCCGGACATGCGCGTGCCGCCAGCGCCGCGCCCATCGCCATGCCCGCCCGTTGTAGCACGGCCCCAAAAGCTATCCGTCACTCAGATCAAAACACTGATCCGCGATCCTTTTGCGATTTATGCCCGCAAGACCTTGCATCTCAATCCGCTCGATCCACTGTCACCTACCGCCGATGCCCCGCTGCGCGGCATCATCGTGCATGGTATCCTAGAGAAATTCATCCGCGCCGGACATGGCGCTGATGATCGGGAGGCACTGATGCGGATCGCTGCGGCAGAATTCGCAGCACATTGCCCGTGGCCGACAATCCGGGCCCAATGGATGGCGCGGATGGACCGTAGTGCCGATCAGTTCCTTGCCGATGAAGAGGCGCGACAAGCGCTTGCAGCGGACCACAAGACCGAAGCTTATGGGGAAATTCTGGTTGCCCCCACAGGCTTGCTACTGACCTGCAAGGCCGACCGTATTGACCTTACGGAAACACGGGCGGCATTGATCTATGACTATAAAACCGGGGCTGTGCCGACCAAGAACCAACAGCTTACGTTCGACAAACAACTGCTGCTTGAAGCCGCAATGGTCGAGCTTGGTGCGTTTAAGACCCTTGGCCCCGTGCCTGTCGGTGGTGCTGAATTTATCGGGGTGAATGCCGCGATGAAGAACGTCGCGGCACCACTCAAGGAGCAGCCAGCAGACCGGGTTTGGGCAGAGTTAGAAACACTTTTTACCAATTGGCAGGACCCCAAACGGGGGTATACGGCCCGCCTCGCGCTTTTCTCAAAAACCGACCAAAGCCCCTATGATCACCTATCGCGCTATGGGGAATGGGATACCAGTGATGATCCCGAACCACAGGTCCTGACATGATCCGTGATGCCGCCACCCAACGGCAGGTTGATGCCGCTGATCCGCGTACATCGACGTGGCTATCAGCGAATGCTGGGTCTGGAAAGACCCGCGTGTTGACGGACCGCGTCGCGCGTCTGTTGCTGGAAGACGTGTCGCCGCAAAACATCCTTTGCCTGACCTACACCAAGGCCGCCGCGGCAGAGATGCAGAACCGCCTGTTTCAGCGTCTGGGCGGGTGGGCGATGATGGCAGACAATGATTTGCGCGCCGAGTTGCAGGGCTTAGGCGTTGATCGTCAGATCACTGCATCGCAGTTGTCCCAAGCACGCACCCTCTTTGCCCGTGCAATCGAAACGCCTGGCGGCTTGAAGATCCAAACTATCCACTCTTTCTGCGCAGGCGTCCTGCGGCGTTTTCCGTTAGAAGCGCAGGTCAGCCCCCAGTTCCGCGAAATCGAAGACCGCGCAGCCGAGATTTTGCGCGCCGAAGTCGTGGATGAGATTGTGATGGGTCCGGAAGCCGACGTCGTACACCGATTGCTGGCCCATTTTTCTGGCAACGACTTGTCCAAGTTCACGGCAGAAATCGCGAGCCAACGCGATGTCTTCGCCAGACAGGCCTCTCAGGCTGATGTGAAGATATCCCTTGGCCTAAACGCGAAAGCCCAGCGCGAAGACGCTTTGGCGATGGCGTTTCGGGGCGATGAGGCAGAGACTGTTGCAGAGTTGCAAACCGTCTTTCAAGGGCAGTCTGCGACCTACAAGCAGTTTGCAGGGGCATTGGCCGCACTCGATCTGCAAAACCCCGATTGGGCCGCGTTAGACACGCTTTTTCAGCTGTTTCTTTATGCGGGCACCTGTAATTCCAAGTCTGTTAACTTCCCCCAAAGCAACCACGGCAAAGCAGTCGAAGCGATGGCACCGATTGCCGAAGCCGTCCACGATTGGATGGACCGGGTCGCTGGCGCACGCGCGCACCTGTGGGCCATGGATGCCTTGGACCGGACCATGGCGCTCTATGATTTTGCCGACATTTTTGTCCCGGCCTATGAAGATCGCAAGCTTGCGCTGGGCGCGCTTGATTTTGACGATCTGATCCGCAAAGCCAAGGCACTGCTGACGGACCGCGATGTAGCACAATGGGTGCTGTTCCGGCTAGATGGCGGCATTGACCATATCCTTGTGGACGAAGCCCAAGACACCAGCCCGACCCAGTGGTCCGTTATTGAACAGCTGACGCAGGAGTTTGCCACGGGCGAAGGCGCACGGATGGACCGCGAGCGTACCGTGTTTGTAGTGGGCGACAAAAAGCAGTCAATCTATTCGTTCCAAGGGGCTGACCCGGCTGCCTTTGATCAGATGAAAGCACACTTCAAAAATGCCCATCAGGCGATTAGCAAGCCGTTTGAAGTCACTTCGCTGGATCACTCTTTCCGGTCATCTCAAGCCATACTGTCGGTTGTGGATCAGACGTTCATCGGTGATCGCGCCGCAGGGATGGACGACAGCCTGACCCACATCGCTTTCAAAGAAAATATGCCTGGCCGTGTGGATCTTTGGCCTGTGATTGAAAAATCCAACGACGAAGATGATCGCAAATGGTTCGAGCCTGTCGATCAACCAAGTGCCACCGATCATACTGTCCTAATGGCCCAGCGCGTTGCAGAACAGATCAAATATATGATCGCGCATGAAACGATCCCCGACGAGATTGGGAATTCTGGGGCGTTTTGTCGCCGTCCGATTACCGAAGGTGACTTCCTTATCCTGGTGCAACGCAGGTCTGAGCTCTTTGCCGAGATCATTCGCGCCTGCAAGGCCGCCGATCTGAAGATCGCGGGTGCAGACAGGCTGCGTGTCGGTGCGGAGCTTGCCGTAAAAGACCTTGCTGCCGTTCTGAGTTTTCTCGCATTGCCCGAGGACGATTTATCGCTGGCTTCTGCATTACGATCGCCGCTGTTCGGGTGGACCGAACAGAGCCTGTTTACCCTCGCGCATCATCGCGCAGAGAATAGTTTTCTATGGGAAGCACTGCGTAACACCGACCACATCAACACGCTGGACATCCTCAACGATCTGCGCAGTAAATCGGACTTCTTGCGCCCCTATGATCTGATCGAACGCATCCTGACCCGGCATGACGGACGACGCAAACTACTCGCCCGTCTTGGGCCGGAAGCCGAGGATGGGATCGATGCGTTGCTATCCCAGGCGCTGGCCTATGAAAGCACCGGCGTGCCCAGCCTGACGGGATTCCTGACATGGATGGAAACGGACGATCTGGAAGTAAAACGCCAGATAGAAAGCCAAAGCGACCGCATCCGTGTGATGACAGTGCATGGCGCGAAGGGTTTGGAAGCACCAATCGTCATTCTGCCCGACACCGCCAAGCGTGATGTGAAGGTCAATCAGGAACTTCTGCCAGCGGGCGACCATCTGATCTGGAAAACGCCCGTCAAAACGTCAGCAACTGCGGTGACCGCGTTGCGCGATCAGGTCGTGGCAAAGCAAGCGCGCGAAAGGATGCGTTTGCTTTATGTCGCCATGACGCGCGCTGAAAAATGGCTGATTGTTGGCGCCGCCGGAGACGTGGGCGAGGGCGATGCCAGTTGGTACAACATCGTCGCTGACGGCATGAGCAGACGCGGTGATTACAATGCGATGTTGGGCGATATGCCGTTGCGCCGGGTGTCCGAGTTGGATTGGGATTCGCTTGAATTGGTGACGAAGACAGCAGAACCGAAACCGCATATCGCACCGCCGTCATTTGGTACATTACCAATCCCCCAACCCACCAAGACCATCGCCCCGTCAGAACTGCCAGGTGCCAAAATTATGCCAGGTGATCCCGCCGGTGACGATATCGAAGACGCACTCGCGCGGGGCACACAAATTCACCTGTTGCTCGAACATCTGCCAATGATCGCCAAAGATCAGCGACATCAACTTGGCCTGCAACTGTTGCAATCCGACGATGCAAGCCTTGTGGATGACGTGATCGCTCTGATCGAAAAGCCGGAACTGGATTGGGTGTGGGGGGCTGATGCCCTGACCGAAGTTGTCATCACCGCCGACATCCCCAACCTTGGCCGTATCCATGGGGCGATTGACCGGTTGATCATCGGGGCGGATACGATCACGGCTATCGACTACAAATCAAATCGGCTTGTCCCTGACACCGCTGACGCGACACCAATTGGCCTGCAACGTCAGCTTGCGGCTTATGATCATGCCTTGCGCGACATCTACCCTGATCATCAGATATCAACGGCAATTTTGTGGACGCACAGCGGCACTCTGACAGTTTTCTCGCAACAACATCTTCACGAAGCGCTGAACGCGCTCGCTACATCTTGACCAACCGCAGTAGGGTTCCTAGTTTCGGTCTTCAATGATTTTTCGCCAAGGAGTAACCCAATGGCAACCGTAGCAGTCACAGACGCAACTTTTGACGCCGAAGTCCGCCAGTCCGATATCCCCGTCGTCGTGGATTTCTGGGCCGAATGGTGTGGCCCATGCAAACAGATCGGCCCCGCACTTGAAGAGCTGTCCGCCGAGATGGAGGGCAAGGTCAAGATCGTCAAAGTCAACGTTGACGAGAACCCGAATTCTCCTGCTCAGATGGGCGTCCGCGGCATTCCAGCGCTGTTCGTTTTCAAGAACGGTGAAGTCGTGTCGAACAAGGCCGGTGCCGCACCAAAGGCGGCACTGCAGGGCTGGATCGAAGAGTCGATCTAAGCCACTTAATAGACTTTGCATGAAGGGCACCTTTTATGGTGCCCTTTTTGCGTTCAGACAGGCCAACCGTGATACCGCAATGACGCCGCTATCCGCTTCTTTGCCTCTGGCCGCCCTGCGTTGATCGCACGCAGTTGCAGGAACCAATAGAGGTATGCGGCATAGTTCGGCGCATGATCTTCGACTGACGCGAATGCGCGGTTTGCTCCCAATTCAATGGCGTTCAATGCGATATGATGAAAGTCTGACTTCGCGAATAAGATCAGCGGTTTGCTGAAGAAGTATCCCTCAAACCCAACACTTGAGTTCTGCGTCACGATGTAGTCGCAGTTTTGCAAGTAGCGGGGTGAACCAGCACGGTCGATGATGAGCCTGTCTTCGTTCGAATCCAAATCCTCCAACGCCTTTTGTTCCTCGATCGAATACGCCTCGGACGGGTGCAATGTGGCGACGACTTGTCGTTTCGAGTCATGGGCCAGTACCGCTTTCACCATCTCCAACGGGCTGCATGATTGAAACGATCTTTGCCGTAGAAGCTGGCCCTGCAACGGAATATAGACAAACCCGTCTTGACGGGCGTGGTCAGGTGCATCTTGAAACAGCCGTTGCCGCCACAACCGGTAGAAATTCTTGGCCTTGCGTGCATCAACCTTCTTTGGATCAAAAACATCTTGAGCGACCGGCCAATTCCAGCGCGCGGCCTCTTTCTCGATATGCCAGAACGGGTAAATATAGGTCTTTCGAAACGTCAACCCGCGCCCATTCACAGGTTGGTCCATGAGGTAAAGCCCGCGACCTGGCCGCGCCAACGCCCGAAGGCGCGCCAGATCATCATCGCCATCAAAGGCAACGGTCAGCCCAGCCTCCGAGAGCACCTCCGCCACCTTTTTGATGAAGTTTTGATTGCCCCGCTCAGCCTGTTTGCGCAGTTGCGGTGGTAGGTAAAATGTCACTGTATCACGGGCGCTCATCCGCCGAACGCTAGCTGTAGCATACACCATGAACAACCCGTCCGGGGTTGTTTGCCCCCATCGCCCCGCCATATAGGCGTGAGACGACAAGGAGCGATCAATGGCAAGTGAAGAATTCCCCGGCTGGCACGGCACGACAATCATCGGGGTTCGCAAAGGCGGGCAGGTTGTCATTGCTGGTGACGGACAGGTCAGCCTTGGCCAAACCGTGATCAAAGGCACCGCGCGCAAAGTGCGCTGTTTGTCCCCCGGTGGACAGGATGTGATTTGCGGCTTTGCTGGCTCGACGGCAGATGCCTTTACGTTGCTTGAGCGTTTGGAAAAGAAGCTGGAGGCGACACCCGGCCAATTGGCCCGTGCCTCGGTCGAACTTGCCAAGGACTGGCGCACCGACAAATACCTGCAAAAGCTCGAAGCGATGCTGATCGTCAGCGACGGATCCGAATTGTTTGTCATCACTGGTGCAGGCGACGTATTGGAACCAGAACATGATATTGCAGCTATTGGGTCAGGTGGAAATTACGCGCTAGCCGCTGGTCGCGCATTGATGGACACAAAGAAAGATGCCGAAACGATTGCCCGCGAAGCGATGGCGATTGCGGCGGATATCTGTGTTTACACCAACGGCAATCTGACGGTTGAGTCCATCAAAGCATGATCGAACGCGATGATCTCAAAGCCGCAGTTGGCAGCGGGCTGATCAGCGAAAGGCAGGCAGCAGGGCTGATCAGCCTATCTGACAGCCGCCGCGGTGCGCGCGAAAACCTGAACCCGGGCGATGAGCCGTTTGAACTGTTCAAAGGGTTCAATGAGATTTTCATCGTCATCGGCCTGATCATCCTGTCATTTGGCTGGTGGGGCGTTGTGGCCCTTGCGCTGGGCGATGAGGTCGTGAACCTGCAGGACTATGCGATGTGGGTCACGCTGATTGCGGCGGGTATTTTGTGGTTGCTGTCTGAATACTTCGTGCGCAAACGGCGCATGGTTGCCCCCGCTATTGCGCTTTCGATCCTATTTGCGGGAAATGCGGCATTTGGATTCAATGCTGTGCTGGCCGAGCCTTTCATGATCGCGCAGAATGACTATTCCAGCGTTCCTTTGCCCCTTTTGTTGGCGACCGTTGGTATCTTTGTCTATTGGTGGCGCTTTCGCGTGCCATTTGCCATGGCCATGATTGCATTAGGTTTGTTCGTCGTCGCGATCGTTTACGCGGCCAGCCAGCAAGGACGCGGCACAAACCTGAATGAGTTCTTCCTTCTATCCGCCGATGGGCCCTTCGCGTGGATCACCTTGGCCCTTGGAATCTTGGTTTTTATCGCTGCGATGATGTTCGACATGAGCGACCCGCACCGAGTGACACGCAGATCTGCGAACGGGTTCTGGCTGCATGTGGTCGCGGCCCCTGCCTTGGTCAACACCATGGCGTTATCGCTGCTGGATCAGGAAAACGGCGGATCAAACCTGATCCTCCTCGCTGTTCTTTTCCTGTTCGCTGTCGTCGCCATTGTCATTGACCGCCGGTCGTTCCTGATCGCCGCGATTGGCTATATTGTGGCGCTGGCGGCTACTGTTTTTGATGGTGACGGGGCCGCACTGACCGTGCTGATACTCGGCATTGTCCTCCTCTTGCTTGGTGCCTTTTGGGAACGGATCAGGGCACGCGTCCTGCGTCTGATGCCTGGCTTCGTCCCACTGCACCGCCTTCCGCCTTCTCAAGTTTAAGGACTGACATGACAGACCTCACCCCTCGCGAAATCGTCTCGGAACTCGACCGGTTCATCATCGGCCAGAAGGACGCCAAGCGCGCCGTGGCTGTGGCTTTGCGCAACCGTTGGCGGCGTAAACAATTGGGCGATGATTTACGCGATGAGGTTTATCCGAAGAACATACTGATGATCGGGCCCACAGGCGTTGGTAAAACCGAAATCTCGCGCCGTTTGGCGAAACTGGCGCGCGCGCCGTTCCTGAAGGTTGAGGCGACGAAGTTTACCGAGGTCGGCTATGTTGGCCGCGACGTCGAACAAATCATCCGCGATCTGGTGGATACCGCGATCATCGACACCCGCGAACACATGCGTGAAGACGTGAAAGCCAAGGCGCGTGCGGCAGCGGAAGACCGGGTGATCACCGCAGTCGCCGGAACCGATGCCCGCGACGCCACGCGCGAGATGTTCCGCAAGAAACTAAAATCGGGCGAGTTGGACGACACCATCATCGAACTTGAATTGACAGACAATTCCAACCCCATGGGCGGTTTCGAAATCCCCGGTCAGCCCGGTGGCATGGGCGGCATGATGAACCTTGGCGATCTATTCGGCAAAGCGATGGGTGGCCGGACCGTCAAGAAGCGGATGAGCGTCGCCGACAGCTATGAAGCGCTGATCGCCGACGAAGCCGACAAGTTGCTGGATGATGAAACTGTCACAAAGGCTGCGTTGGAAGCTGTCGAGCAAAACGGCATCGTTTTCCTGGATGAAATCGACAAAGTCTGCGCGCGCGCCGATGCCCGTGGGGCCGATGTGTCGCGCGAAGGCGTCCAGCGTGATTTGCTGCCGTTGATCGAAGGGACAACAGTTTCGACAAAACACGGGCCGATCAAGACGGACCACATCCTGTTCATCGCATCTGGCGCATTCCACGTGGCGAAGCCATCGGACCTGCTGCCCGAATTGCAAGGTCGCCTGCCGATCCGTGTCGAACTGCGTGCGCTCACGGAGGATGATTTTGTCCGTATCCTGACCGAGACAGACAACGCGCTGACGCTGCAGTATTCGGCGCTGATGAAAACCGAAGAGGTCACGGTGACTTTCACAGAAAACGGGATCAAGGCGCTGGCCAAGATCGCAGCCGAGGTCAACGAAGCCGTGGAAAACATCGGCGCGCGCCGTCTTTATACCGTGATCGAGCGGGTGTTCGAGGACCTATCCTTCAACGCGCCCGACCGCGCTGGTGACGAGATTGCCATTGACGCGGCCTTTGTCGAAGAGCATTTGGGCGAGCTGTCGCGGTCGATGGATGTCAGCCGCTATGTGCTTTGATCTGTGCTAAAGCTGAACAGATATCCGGTTTTTGCCATTCTGCTGATCGCAGGGCTTTTTACCATCATCTTTGCCTATGCCACGCTCAACCTGTTTCAGATGTCGATGGCAAACATTCGGTTCATCCGAGAGTTCGGGTGGACCGCTGTGATGGAAGGCGCGTTAGTGCAATTGCTAGAGATTGCCATTTCGGGGGCGTTAGCCCTGCTAAGCTATATTGGTTTCAAGATTTGCGAGAGCGAGTTGGTTCACAGATATCACGATTGGCAAAACAAGTGATTTAGGGCTTTCGTCCACTGTGGTCTGGGATCATCAAAGCGGGATGAGCCAGCCGACCGGATATCTGCGTTTCATCCGCGAAAATGTCCCGTTCCTTGCGACGGGGGCGCTATTGTCATTTCTGTCGAGTTTCGGGCAGACGTTTTTTATCTCGATCTTCGGTGGTGAAATCCGCGCGGCATACGGATTGTCCAACGGCGACTGGGGACTGATTTACATGGTCGGTACCGGTGCCTCGGCCCTCTTAATGGTGTTTGCTTAAGCGGGTTGGCTGATAGGTTCCGCGTGCGCACGCTGGGAATCATCGTCATTCTGATGCTCGCGTCCGCCTGCCTGTTCATGGCGTTCAATGCAGTTGCAGCGTTGCTACCCTTTGTCATTTTTGCACTGCGGTTCACAGGCCAGGGCATGACGCACCATGTCTCAACTGTCGCCATGTCGCGCTGGTTCATCGCGACACGCGGGCGCGCTTTGGCAGTCGCTGCTTTCGGCTTCATGTTGGGCGAAGCGACATTACCACTGACCATGGTCTGGCTGAAGTCATTCATCGATTGGCGTACATTGTGGGTTTGTTTCGCGGGTTTTTGTGTCTTGGCCTGCTTTGTCCTTTACCGCTTACTCAGGCTAGAGCGCACACCGCAATCCATGGCGGAAACAACCGAGGCAACGGGTATGGGCGGCAAGCATTGGACCCGGGCCGATGCCCTGCGTCATCCTTTGTTCTGGGCCATGATCCCTGCAGTCATGTCATTCTCTGGCTTTGGCACAGCCTTTTGGTTTCATCAGGCCCATTTCGCCGAGATCAAGGGTTGGTCGCATCTCGCGCTGGTGTCAGTTTTTCCGCTCGGTACGATCATGCTCGCTCTTTCAACTATCGCCTATGGCTGGGCGATCGATCGGTTCGGGGCGACGCGGCTTTTGCCGTTCTACCTGATCCCCTATGTGATCGCGTTCATCTTGCACTGGTATGCGCCATCATTGGGCTGGACTGCCCTTGCCGTCGTGTTGATGGGTACGGCTGGTGGCGGTCAGGCTACCTTGCTCAACGCCTGCTGGGCCGAGTTTTACGGCACCAAACACATTGGGTCGATCAAATCAGCTGCCGCTGCTTTGATGGTACTGGGGTCGGCTATCGGACCGGGCCTGAGCGGTTGGTTGATCGACCAAGGTGTTGGTTTCGAAGTGCAGATGCTGGGGTATGCTGCGGCCTTTGCCTTCGCCGCACTGATCCTGATCATTCCGACACAGACAGCGCGGCGGGCTTTAGCGGTTGCGCCTTAGGTAAACATAATACGCCCCGTGCCCACCATGTTTCAGGTGGGCTGGCGTGACCTGCAAAATCGCTTGCGATAAAGGCGGCAGTGCCAACCATTGCGGGACCTGATGGCGCAGCACCCCGAAGCGGGTTGGAATCGGGCCACCATCATCGCGGTCTTTGCCTTTGCCTGTGATCACCAAGACCAAACGGTGCCCCATAGATTGCGATCCAAGAATGAAGGCGACCAGTTCCGGGTGCGCCTCGGCCATTGTCATGCCGTGCAGGTCGATGCGTGCTTCGGGTTTGAGCTTACCGCGCTTCATTTTGCCGAACGACTTATTATCCATGTTCACCGGCGCGACCGCTAACCGATCAACCAATGGACGCATCACGTCATGGGTGCGTGCCATATCCGCTTTTTGACCAACGCGAAAATCAGGTATCGGGTCATGCAAAACCAAAGTTTTCTTGGGCTTTTGAACCGGTTGTGCGTCAGGCTTTGGCAAGTCTCGGTCCGCATGCAATGGCGTTGCACGTTCGGCGACCCGGTCCCAAAGCGCGCGTTCTTCCGCAGATAGATGACGAGGCTTGCGCACTACCGGTTCGCCACAACCAGACGATGCGCCATTGTCGTCGGCATAAGAACAACCATGCGACCCCCGTCCCTGATCTTGCCCGCCTCTCGTCCGGCCTCATCCCCGGTGCCAAAGAATATGTCTGCACGCTGCGCACCTTTGATCGCAGAGCCCGTATCCTGCGCGATCATCAGGCGGTTCATCGGCTCCGCACCTTCCTTTTCAATCCAGACAGGTGCGCCCAAAGTCACAAAGGCAGGATCAATGGCGATTGAGCGACCTTCGGTGATCGAACGGTTCATCGCGCCAAGCGGGCCCAGATCAGCAGGCACTTCGCTGACTTCCCGAAAGAACACATAGCTTTCGTTTTCCCACAAGAGCGCGCGGCCCTCTTCGCGATTTTGACGCACCCAGTTGCGGATCACGGCGGCGGACACCTGATGCGGTTCAAAAATCCCGCGATCAACCAGCGCCATACCGATGGAGGAATAGTTGCGCCCGTTTTTATCGCCATAACCCACACGCATCATGCTGCCATCTGGCAGGCTGATGCGGCCTGATCCTTGCACCTGCAAAAGAAAAGATCGACAGGATCAGTCAGCCAGGCCAGTTCCAAACCACGGTCGGCAAGCGGCTGATCCTCATCAATCTCGCGGCGCGTATAGTACGGCTCTCCAGACACAAGGTCATCCGGCACCCCGTAGATCGGATAGCGGTATGAGGCACGCTTTTCGCGCGACCCGGGAAGCTGGGGCTCGAAATAGCCCGTGAAAAGCATCTCGTCGCCATCTTCAATCAGGACAGGGTTAAAGAACTTTTCAAAAAAACCACGTGGATCAGGGTTCGTCTTGGTGAAATCACACAAGACCTCCCATTGGGGATCATCCAGATCACGGCAGGTATTGGTAAAAACATCAAAGGCGGCCTGATGATCATCATCACGCCACCCTTGCAAATCATCGAACGTCAGCTGGGTGTAGGTCGGTTCAGCCATTGCGCTGCCCGCAAGTAAAAAGAGAACGCTGCACCGACAAACCCAGCTAAGGATCATTCGCCGGTGGCAACAAGCCGCCAGTTCGGGTCGCCCGCGTCCATTTTGCGGGCGAAGGTCCACGTATCTTTCTGACGTTTGATTTCGGTTTCGCTGCCTTCGATAACGTCGCCCGCATTGTCACGCACGACAGATGTCATCTCGGACTTAAAGCGCACCGACACTTCACCCTCTTTCGAGAATTCGTCGAATACGGCCTCGGTCAAGGTCATATCGCTGATGCCGATAAACTTGGCATCAATGGTCAGGCCCTGACGCTGGCGCTCATCAACGACCGATGCGAAGGCCTCGTAAACATCTTCCGAGATGAACGGCACGATGCTATCCAGATCGCCGTTTTCAAAGGCCATCAGGATCATCTCATAGGCGCCGCGGGCACCACCCAGAAATTCACTGACGTTGAACGATGGGTCGATACGCTTCATCGCGGCCAACGCTTTGGCTGAGTCTGAATCTTCCTCAACGTGGTCCGTGATATCCAGATCAGGACCACCTTCGATGACATCGAAATCAGGCTTGCCAACGCGCGATGACGGCTCTGGCCGCGTCACGGCGGGCTTTTCAAAACCTTCGCGCGTGCCAAGCACGCCACGCAGGCGCAAAATCAAGAAAACAGCGATGCCAGCAAGCACCAAAAGCTGAATAAGCGGAGAGTTCATTGTGACCTCGTTTTGGGGAGGGCATGGAAACACGCCCTTTCGTCCCTTATGTAGGTCGCAGGCGGGGCCGAGTCCACCTTACCCCCCGCACATGTTATGAAAGGCACACCTTATGTGGCTGTTATTTGCGTTTATCGCAGTCCCGATGATCGAAATCGCGCTGTTTATTCAGGTTGGCGGGTTTATCGGGGTATGGTGGACCCTGTTGATCGTGTTCATGACAGCGATCGCCGGATCGTATCTGGTACGCAATCAAGGCTTACGGGAAATTGGCAACCTGCAAAGATCATTTTCGGAGCTGCAAGATCCGACTGAACCCTTGGCGCATGGCGCGATGATCTTATTTGCGGGAGCATTGCTGCTGACACCAGGGTTTTTTACAGATGTTGTTGGTCTATCACTTTTGGTTCCAAGTGTTCGCAGCGCAGCTTTTGTCTGGGCAAAGTCCAAAGTGAAAGTGCAGCGATTTGAAATGGGCCAAGGCCCCACCCAGCACCCACGCCAAACAGGTGATCGTGTGATTGACGGTGACTTTGAAGACGTAACCTCACAGAAAAGCCGCAACAACGGTCCGTCAGAGTGGACCCGGGATTGAGCCCGCACATTTAGGCTGATAGGAACGCGCGAACCTTATTTAACCGGAGCAGTTTTCCATGACAGATACACCTGAAAACGGTGCAGCCGCCGCACCAGCGGCCCCGCAAATCACCAGCCGCGTTTTAGCGCAATACATTCGTGATATGTCTTTTGAGAACATCCTCGCGCAAAAGGGTGTGACAGGTGATGCACAGCCCGAAATTCAGGTGCAGGTCAATCTAGATGCGCGCAAGCGCAGCACCGAAAACCAATACGAGGTGATCACAAAGCTGAACATCACCAGCAAAACCAAAGAAAAGGGCGACCCCCTTTTCGTGCTTGAAATTGAATACGCTGGCGTGTTCCACGTGGAAGGTGTGCCCGAAGATCAGATGCACCCTTACCTGCTGATCGAATGCCCACGTATCACATTCCCATTCCTGCGCCGGATCGTCAGTGACGTCACCCGCGACGGTGGTTTCCCGCCGCTGAACCTTGAAACAATTGATTTCCTGGCACTCTATCGGTCTGAGCTAGCACGCCGGACAGAAGCCGAAAAAGCGAAGGCCAACTAAACCAGATTCTTAGCTGTTCCAGATCGCGCCGTCGCCTAGCCGTTCAACAAACGCGGCATGGGCGGCGGCTTCTTCTTTCGTGAGCTTGGGTTCCAGCGGTTCGGGCCGCGGCATCGGGCGCCAGTCATCAGATTGATCCCCCTCAGTTTGGGTCCGCGCATCGGCAGCCAGCGCAAAGTCCGGCTGACGCCCCCCGATCAACTCAAGATATACCTCTGCCAGGATTTCACTATCCAGCAACGCGCCGTGCAGCGTGCGCGAACTGTTATCGATGGCGAAGCGGCGGCAAAGCGCGTCAAGCGATGCCGGTGAGCCCGGAAACTTGCGACGCGCAATCGCGAGCGTATCCAGCGCCTGATCCATTGGCAGCAAAGGGCGGTTCAACCAACCGAGTTCAGCATTCAAGAACTTCATATCAAAAGCGGCGTTGTGGATCACCAGTTTGGCATCTCCGACAAAATCAACGAAGTCTTGCGCGATATCCTTAAAAATCGGCTTATCCCGCAGTGTTTCTTGACCCGGCTTTGGCTCTTGCGGCGGTTCCAGCAAATCGGGGCCGATCCCATGCACACCAAATGCCTCTGTCGGCATTGAACGCTGCGGGTTAATATATTGGTGATAGGTGCGCCCCGTTGGAACATGGCCCATCAACTCGACCGCACCGATTTCGACAATCCGATCACCTTCATGCGGTTCAAAACCGGTCGTTTCGGTATCGAGTACGATTTCACGCATCTGTTTGCCCTGTCAGTTCTGAAATCAGTTTTCGCACGGCCATCCGGGTGTCGTCTAGGTCCAGCGTTTCAATCACATGGTCAGCGGCAGCACGTTTTTCAGCATCGGGCATTTGGCGCACAATAATCCGCTCGAACTGATCTTCAGACATTCCGGGACGGGCCATAACCCGGTCTTTCTGCACGTCAGCTTGGCGCTGAAACGACAAGAACGGAGGTTAACCAACCTTGCGCACTTGTTTCAAACAACAAGGGAATATCAAAGACGACAAGGGGACCATTGTTGGCATCAAGAAAGGCGGCGCGGTGCTGTGCGACCAAAGGATGCACGATTATTTCGAGTTCGCGCAGAACACCCAGATCATCTGCAATCATCTGTTTGAGACGGTCCCGGCTGACCCAACCATCTACGACAGCCTCTGGCAAGGCTGTTTGAATAGGTGAAACGGCAGCGCCACCTTTGGCATAAAGTTCATGCACGGCCGCATCAGCATCCCAAACGGGAACACCTTCATCACGAAACATCTGGGCCGTCGTGGACTTTCCCATGCCGATGGAGCCGGTCAATCCTAACAGATGCGTCACGCCAACACGGCCGCACGGGTGGCATCATCGACGTCAGGGCGCCGACCAAACCAGCGTTCGAAACCAGGGACACCTTGATGCAAAAGCATGCCCAGACCGTCAACCGTGATACAGCCCTTTTTAGTTGCCGCGAGCAGGAATGGAGTTTGCAATGGATTATAGACAATATCTGTCACGACGGCATTGGGCGAAAGCGCATCAAGTGAAACTTTGAATTCCTGTGCACCGGTCATGCCGAGGGATGTTGTGTTGATGACGGTATTGGCGTCTTCAAGCATCTGGTCGGCCTGCACCCAGTCAACAACACTGACACGTGCACCGAAGTCTGCGCGTAGTGCTTCTGCCTTGGCGCGGGTTCTATTCGCCAGAACAATCTGTGGAACACCTGCGTCAGCCAGCGCCACGATAATCGCGCGCGCAGCACCACCGGCGCCAAAAATCGCGGCGGGGCCAGCTTTCGGATCCCAATCCGGGGCGCTTTGCCGCAGATTGGCCATGAAACCATAGCCATCCGTATTATCCGCGAAAATCCTACCATCTTCCTTAAAGATCAACGTGTTGGCAGCACCGATCAGCGTCGCCCTATCGGTGATCTGATCGGCGAACTGCATCACACTTACCTTGTGAGGGATCGTGACATTTGCACCGATGAACCCTTGGGCGGGAAGGGTGCGAAGCGTTGTTTCAAGAGCATCCTCTGTCACTTTCAATGCTGTGTATTCGCCATCGATCTCATAACGGTTCAGCCAATAGCTGTGCAGCTTGGGCGAAAGAGAATGGCTGATCGGGTTTCCGATGACAGCAGCGCGCGGGATGTTTGTCATGACGGCAATGTTCCGCGAAGTGTCAAGTATGACAAGAGTTCAAGGAGCGGTAAGCCAAGGACATTGAAATAATCTCCTTCAATGCGTGTAAAAAGTCGCACTCCTTCTTCTTCCAGCTTATAAGCACCGACCGAATGGCGGATACTCTCCCAATTTCGATCGACGTAGTCTGCGAGGTAATCGTCAGAGGCATCCCGCATCAAAAGACGCACAACGCCGACGTGACGCCAAACTGGCTTACCATCACCATAGATCACCGCAGCGGACAAAAGCTGGTGTTTCTGGCCGCGCAATGATTGCAGCTGAGTCAATGCTTCGTCTGGGTTCTCCGGTTTGCCATAGATGTCTTGGCCAAGTGCCAGTATCTGATCGCAACCTATAACAAGTGCATCTGGATGACGTGCAGCAACGCGTTGCGCCTTAAGCTCGGCGAGCGTGTCGGCAATGTCACGTGGTGATGCGTGTTCGGCTTGCAGTGATGCGCGAACTGACTCTTCATCGACACGGGCAAGCGAAACGCCAAAATCCAAACCTGCATTCCGTAGGAGCTGAGCACGGATTTCAGAGCCGGAGGCAAGGATAATCTGGTCGCTCATGTGGATAACCTTTTGGACAAGTTCTGTGTTGTAGGACAAGCTGTTTCTGGGATAACTAGCATGCTGTCTAAGCTTGGGTAGAAATCTGTCGTTTCGCATTGGCCCAGCCAGCTTTCTCCACGGTGGATATGGATAAGTTGCCGCTGTGGAAGAATCATTGTGATAAGGTGGTCAACCCCACGAAAGACGAAAAATGGCTACAATTGGTTACACCTAAGTTTTTGTTTTTCATATACTAAAGTGTTCAGAATGAAATCGCCGCGCTTTTATTTCATTTCTACCGTCTTGGGATAAGTCTGAGGATCAATCAACAACCCACAGAAAATCACCCGACAAACAACAACATCATCTTTTCTTTCTCTTTATATTTATTAAGGAAGAGTAGGGCCCTGACAGTGGAATAGTATGATTGATCTTCTTGACAGTTTTTATCCGTGGATCAAAGCGATCCATATCATGGCTGTGATTGCCTGGATGGCTGGGCTGTTCTACCTGCCCAGGTTGTTTGTCTATCATGCGGAACGCGCCAGTGTTGGATCCGAGTTGGATCACACGTTTCAGATCATGGAAGAGAAGCTGTTGCGGGTGATTATGAACCCGGCGATGATTGTCGCATGGGTGGCGGGTTTGATCATGATCGGCTTGGGTGCGTTTGATTGGGGGTCTGCCTGGTCTTGGGTGAAGCTGGTGGCGGTGATCTTGATGACGGGAGCGCATGGATGGATGAGTGCCAGACGCAAGGAGTTTGTCGCGGGAACGAACACACGCTCGGGTAGGACATACCGGTTGTTCAACGAAGTACCGACAGTTCTCATGGTCTTGATCGTGGTGGCCGTGGTTGTGCGACCTTTTTAGTGGTTGATTGACTCTGGGGTTCGGCTTGCCTATGTCTTACCCAGCTTCCCGTCCGGGAAAGTGATTTTCCATTTCTAATCGCAAAGATGCTGGCGTTCATGTCAGCACTAGGAATATTTCATGTCACAGCACCGTTTGAATCTTGCCGATCTGAAAGCGCAGAGCCCGAAGGATTTGTTGTCCTTGGCTGAAGAGCTTGAGATCGAGAACGCCTCGACCATGCGGAAGGGCGATATGATGTTCGCCATCCTGAAAGAGCGGGCGGATGAAGAGTGGGTCATCGGTGGCGATGGTGTGCTGGAAGTATTGCAGGACGGGTTTGGATTTCTGCGGTCGCCTGAGGCGAACTATTTGCCAGGTCCGGATGATATCTATGTGTCGCCTGATATGATCCGGAAGCATTCATTGCGCACCGGGGATACGGTTGAAGGCGTGATGAAGGAACCGAATGATACGGAACGGTATTTTGCGCTGACCTCCGTTGAGACGATCAACTTTGAAGAGCCGGAAAAAGCCAAACATAAGGTTGCTTTTGACAACCTGACGCCGCTGTATCCGGATGAGCGTTTGAACATGGAGGTGGCAGACCCAACGGTCAAGGATCGGTCTGCGCGGATCATTGATTTGGTGTCGCCGATTGGGAAAGGTCAGCGATCTTTGATCGTGGCACCACCGCGGACGGGTAAGACGGTGTTGTTGCAGAACATCGCGAACTCGATCGAGCAGAACCACCCTGAGTGTTACTTGATCGTTTTGTTGATTGATGAGCGGCCTGAAGAAGTGACGGACATGCAGCGGTCGGTGAAAGGTGAGGTTGTATCCTCGACCTTTGACGAGCTTACGTCACGCCACGTGGCGGTGTCTGAGATGGTGATAGAAAAAGCGAAACGTCTGGTCGAACATAAGCGGGATGTTGTGATCCTGCTGGACTCGATCACCCGTTTGGGTCGGGCGTTTAACACGACCGTGCCGTCTTCAGGTAAAGTGCTGACCGGCGGTGTCGACGCGAATGCCTTGCAGCGGCCGAAGCGGTTCTTTGGTGCGGCCCGGAACATTGAAGAAGGCGGTTCTTTGACCATCATTGCGACGGCCCTGATTGATACAGGATCGCGGATGGATGAAGTGATCTTTGAAGAGTTTAAAGGGACTGGCAATAGCGAGATTGTTCTGGACCGCAAGGTGGCTGATAAGCGTGTGTTCCCTGCGATGGATATTCTGAAATCTGGAACGCGGAAAGAAGAGCTGTTGGTGGACAAGGGCGACTTGGCGAAGACCTATGTTCTGCGCCGTATCCTGAACCCGATGGGCACCACAGATGCGATCGAGTTCTTGATAGGGAAGTTGAAGCAGACCAAGACGAACTCTGACTTCTTTGATTCAATGAATACGTAACTTATTGTTATAAAACAATGGGTTAATATATGGATACTATCTTTGCTTTAGCCACAGCACAGGGCCGGGCAGGCGTTGCTGTTGTCCGTATCTCAGGTCCAAAGGCTATGGAAGCGGCAAGTCAGTTGTGTGGTTCTGTTCCGAAGCAACGGGGCCTGCGTCAGCTGCGTGATGCCACTGGTGAATTGCTTGATGAGGCGCTCATCTTGAATTTCAAAGAGGGGCGGAGTTTTACCGGTGAAGCTGTTGTCGAGCTTCACTTGCATGGCAGTCCGGCGGTCGTGACAGCTGTGCTGCGGTCGTTGGGTGAGATGCCAGATCTGAGGCAGGCAGAAGCTTAGCGAGTTTACGCGTCGCGCGCTGGAGAATGGTTGTCTGAACCTGGCGGAAGTTGAAGGTCTTGCTGATCTAATTGACGCGGAGACAGAAAGTCAGCGCAAGCAAGCGGTGCGTGTTTTTTCCGGGGCTTTGGGGGAGCTGGCAGAGAACTGGCGGACGCGTCTTATTCGGGCGTCTGCGCTGTTGGAAGCGACGATCGATTTTGCGGATGAAGAGGTGCCGGTAGATGTTGGCCCCGAAGTGAGAGAACTCTTATCTGGCGTACAGGCTGAAATGGTGCATGAGGCAGATGGTGTACGTGTTGCGGAACGGGTACGGGATGGGTTTGAGGTTGCGATCATTGGTGCACCAAATGTGGGTAAGTCGACGTTGCTGAATCGTCTCGCTGGGCGGGATGTGGCCATTACATCAGAGATAGCTGGAACGACACGGGATGTTATCGAGGTGCAGATGGACCTTGACGGGCTACCTGTGACGCTACTTGATACCGCTGGTGTGCGGGATACGGATGACGTTATCGAAGGTCTGGGTGTTGCAAGGGCACTGGATCGTGCGGCGCGTGCTGACTACCGGATTCACTTACAACTTGACCTTGCTGACGCGGCCTATGGTCCAGATGATTTGGTGGTGCAGGCGAAGTCGGATTTGTACGGGCAGAATGGCTTATCAGTATCCGGTAAGACCGGTGACGGTATTGATGATTTGATTGCTGCCGTCAGCTTACGCTTACAGGAGAAGGTGGGTCAAATCGGGATCGCAATGCGGGAGCGTCACCGCGTGGCTATGATGCGCGCTATCGTTTATATGAATGATGCGATGATGTCTCTGGATCAGTCAGATTCGATGACTGATATCATTGCTGAAGATCTTCGCTCCGCTATTCGCGCAGTGGATAGTATCGTGGGTCGTGTTGATGTAGAACACGTGCTGGATGAGATTTTCAGCAGCTTTTGCATCGGGAAGTAGGGAGTGTTTCACGTGAAACATCATGACTACGACGTTATTGTTATTGGTGGTGGCCATGCGGGTGCAGAGGCAGCACATGCGGCTGCTCGTATGGGAGTACGCACGGCGCTGGTTACATTGACCAAAGAATCGATTGGGGTGATGTCCTGCAACCCAGCAATTGGTGGTTTGGGCAAAGGTCACTTGGTGCGCGAGATTGATGCCCTGGATGGTGTCATGGGCCGTGTTGCGGATAAGGCAGGTATCCAGTTTCGCTTGCTTAATCGTAAAAAGGGCCCGGCAGTGCAGGGACCACGTGCGCAATCTGACCGTCAGATTTACCGCACAGAGATGCAATCGGAGCTGAAATCCCTTGAAAACCTGGACATTATCGAGGGTGAAGCTGTTGATTTGCTGATGACCGGCCAGCAAGTGACAGGTGTTCAAATGTGTGACGGTTCCGCGCTGAGTGCGCAGGGAGTCATTCTGACAACGGGTACATTTTTGCGCGGCGTGATTCATATCGGTGATGTTTCGCGGCCTGGCGGGCGTATGGGAGATGACCCTTCGGTGAAGATGGCGGAGCGCCTGGATAGCTTTGATTTGCCCTTGGGACGTTTAAAAACAGGAACACCACCGCGTTTGGATGGTCGGACAATTGCGTGGGATAAGCTTGAAGTACAGCCAAGCGATGAAGATCCGGTATTGTTTTCGTTTCTTTCTACTGGAACTTATGCGCCCCAAATTGATTGCGGGATTACCCACACAAACGTACAAACACATGAGATTATTCGAGAGAACCTTGGCCGATCTGCGATGTATGGTGGGCAAATTGATGGGGTGGGACCGCGCTATTGCCCGTCAATCGAAGACAAGGTGGTGCGTTTTGCCGAAAAGGCGTCTCATCAGATCTTCCTGGAACCGGAGGGGGTAAACGACCACACTGTTTATCCAAATGGCATTTCCACATCATTGCCCGTTGATGTGCAGGAAGACTACGTGAAATCTATCTACGGTCTTGAAAATGCTATTATTTTGCAGCCAGGTTATGCCATTGAGTACGACTATGTTGATCCCCGCGCGCTGCAAGCGACGTTGGAGTTACGCGATGTTGGCGGGTTGTTTTTAGCGGGTCAGATCAACGGTACAACAGGATATGAGGAGGCTGCGGCGCAGGGACTGGTGGCGGGATTGAATGCCGCCGCGAAAGCCAAAGGCCAAGAATCTATCATATTCAGCCGCCGCGATCTTACATTGGCGTGATGATTGATGATCTCATCACGCTGGGTGTGTCAGAACCTTACCGTATGTTTACGTCACGTGCCGAATTCCGGCTATCATTGCGTGCAGATAACGCAGATCAGCGTCTAACAGAACGGGGTCGTGATATCGGGTGTGTTGGCGAAGCCCGTTGGATGCACTTTAGTCGTAAGCTCGACCAGATCACCCGTGCAAAGGAAAAACTGGGAAAGATGACATTGTCGGCACGAGAGATCGCTGGCGTTGGCGTCAATCTGAATGCTGACGGCCCTCGCAGGACAGCGTTGGAGGCGCTTGCGCTTTCCGATTTTAATTTTCCCGATTTGGCAAAGTTGGAGCAAGATGTTGGTCAAATTCCGGCGCACATACAAGATCAGGTAAAGAAAGACGCGCTTTACGCACACTACATTGCACGTCAAGAGCGCGATATCGCGGTTTTGGAGCGGGATGAAAAACACCTGATCCCTGCGGATATTGACTATGCTGAAATCAAGGGGCTTTCGAATGAAATTGTATCAAAACTGGCCGCGGTACGGCCCGTCAATATTGCCCATGCAAGCCGCATCGAGGGTATGACACCTGCCGCCCTTATGTTGGTTGTTGCAGCTACCAAGAAGCACCAGAAGGCGACGGGAACTTAGCCTTATGGTTTCCAGCATCGCAGGTATAGATGTTTCACGTGAAACAATGGCTGAATTGGCGGTTTTTGGTGATCTGGTCGCAAAATGGACGCCCAAGATCAACCTGATTGCACGTGGCAGTGTAGCGTCAGTCTGGGAACGGCACATCCTCGATTCGGCACAGCTTTATCGTTTTGCACCAAAAGACTATGAAAAATGGGTCGATATCGGCAGTGGCGGCGGCTTTCCGGGTATCGTCATGGCAATCTTGGCAAAGTCATTTCATCCCCAAGCGCAATTCATTCTGATCGAAAGCGACCAACGCAAGGCCGCCTTTCTCAGGACAGCTGCCCGTGAATGCGGGGTGCGCGTGACCGTTCTTGCTCAGCGTATCGAAAACGCACCTGAACAAGCAGCAGATGTGGTATCAGCGCGTGCACTAACCGCACTATCTGGACTTCTACCCGTCGCCCAAAGACACCTCAAACCAGGGGGGTCGCCTTATTTCACAAGGGTCGACAGGCGCGACAAGAAATCGCCGACGGCCAAAAGAACTGGGCGTTTGACCTTGAAAGTTATGCCAGTATTACTGATCCTGACGCCCAAATACTTGCGATCCGAAGGATAAAAGCCCTTGGCCAATGACCCGAAAATCATCGCGATTGCCAACCAAAAAGGTGGTGTTGGTAAAACAACGACAACGATCAACCTTGGCGCTGCTTTGGCAGAACAGAAAAAGCGCGTCCTGCTGATCGACCTTGATCCACAGGGGAATGCGTCTACCGGCCTAGGTATTGATCATGACCAACGGGATGCCACAACATATGACCTTCTGTCCGGTGATGTCACCTTGGCCGAGGCGGTGCAGAAAACGAAAATAGATCACCTTTCAATTGTCCCAGCGACAACTGATCTCAGTTCTGCTGATCTTGAGCTTGTTGACAATGCAAAGCGCAGTTTTCTATTGCGCGATGTACTGCAAACGGCCAGCGCGTCCGTACTAGGTTTTGACTATATATTGATAGACTGCCCTCCATCTCTCAATATATTGACAGTCAATGCGATGGTCGCAGCGAACTCTATCATTGTTCCCTTGCAAAGCGAATTCTTCGCACTCGAAGGTTTGTCGCAGCTCATACTCACAGTTCGTGATGTACGCCAGACAGCAAACCCAGATCTTCGGATCGAAGGGATTGCGCTCACCATGTATGACAGCCGTAACAATCTGTCTCTTCAGGTCGAGGATGACGCGCGCGAGAATATGGGCGATATGGTGTTCAAAACTGTCATTCCGCGTAATGTGCGTCTCAGTGAGGCGCCCTCATTTGCTGTTCCGGTTTTGACGTATGACAGTGCATCTAAAGGTAGTGCAGCTTATCGGGCACTTGCAAAAGAACTTATTGAAAAAACAAAGAAAAAAAGGGCCGCATAAATGGCGCGTACGACAAAAAAATCTCGGGGGTTGGGTCGTGGTCTGTCCGCTCTCATGTCAGATGTCGCTGCCGATGAAACGCCACAAGCGTCACCACGGCGCCCTGATATGGTTGTACCGATTGAACAGGTTCAGCCAAACCCAGATCAACCTCGCCGAACCTTTGCCGAGGACGCTCTGAACGAGCTGGCGGCATCTGTGGCTGAGAAAGGGATCATCCAACCACTGATCGTCCGCCAGTCCCCATCGGCTGCTGAAACCTACGAGATTGTTGCCGGTGAACGCCGTTGGCGGGCAGCACAGATCGCAAAGCTGCATGAAATACCCGTGCTGTTGCGTGACTATGACGATACAGAAGTCCTCGAAATCGCCATCATCGAAAATATCCAGCGGGCTGATCTGAATCCGGTAGATGAGGCTGCTGGATACAAGCAGTTGATGGACCGCTTTGGTCACACACAAGATAAGCTGGCGTCAGCTTTGGGGAAAAGCCGAAGCCACATCGCCAACTTGCTACGTCTTCTTAATCTACCCAATGAAGTTCAGACCTACCTGATAAACGGCCAACTGACGGCAGGGCACGCTCGGGCTTTGGTTGGGCATGATCAGGCCGTCAGCCTTGCCCGCGAGGTTATCCAGCGTAACTTGTCTGTGCGCGAGACTGAACAACTCGCCAAAAAGGGCCCGGCGATCAAAAAACGCTCGGTTCCCGGCGCACCCGTTCCAAAAGATGCCGATACCGTTCAAATCGAAAATGAATTGTCAGCCACGCTCGGCATGAAGGTTACCATTGACCACGCGGCAGGATCAGACAGTGGAAAACTGGTGATCGGATACAAATCACTTGATCAACTTGATGATCTTTTGCGTGCCTTGTCGGGCGGCTAAACGTCGAGCATCTCGCGTAACACGGCATTCAATATCGGAAGCCCACGATCTGTTGCTTGGACCGTGCCATCTTGGTATTCGATCAGTTTAGAATCAACTAAAATATTGATATTATTATAATATTTATTATTCATCAGCTCCGGGAACCGATCAATCTTCACACCTTCACGCAGCCGCATACCCATCAGTAAGAATTCAACAACTTGATCCGCCCGATCAAGTCTCTCGCGGCAAGAATCGCCGTTTCCTGTCTTATGCACCTGTGACAACCAAACAGCTGGCGCGCGGGGTGCCTCTGTCGCGTATCGATGTCCGCCGAGCGTCAAGCGCCCGTGTGCACCGGGCCCGATGCCCGCATAGTCGCCATATTTCCAGTAAATCTTGTTATGAATGCTCTCACATCCGGGGCGGGCGTGGTTTGACACCTCATAGCCCAGTAAACCCGCGTCTCCACAAATGTCCTGCGTTGCTGCGTACATATCGGCTGCTGCATCATCATCTGGCAACCCACGCAGCCTCCCGGCTGCATAGCGATCACCAAAGGCCGTGCCGTCTTCAATTGTAAGCTGATAAAGCGACAGGTGATCAACAGCCAAACTTACGGCCTGTGACAGTTCTGATGACCAATCTGCGAGCGACTGTCCCTGGCGCGCATAGATCAAATCAAAACTGACCCGGTTAAAGACATCGCGCGCAACATCAAAGGCTTGTGTTGCTTCGGCCGCTGTGTGCAAACGACCCAATGCTTTCAGATCAACGTCGTTTAATGCCTGTATACCCATCGACACACGGTTCACACCCGCATCGCGATAGCCTGCAAAGCGGCCAGCCTCCACCGACGTTGGATTTGCTTCCAGTGTTATCTCAATATCATTGGCGATAGGCCATGTCGCACGCACTTTCGCTAAGATCGCATCGACAATATCGGGGTCCATCATGCTGGGCGTACCACCGCCAAAAAATACCGACCGTAGCACTCGGCCCTCAGTGTCGGCTCCAATCCGCGTGATCTCGCTCAGATAGGCCGCTTCCCACGCTTTCTGATCAATCTGAGCCACCACATGACTGTTAAAATCGCAGTAGGGACACTTTGCCTGGCAGAATGGCCAGTGAATATAGAGGCCAAAGCCTCCATGTTCCCAATCTTCAGGCAAAACAACCCGCAATCAGTTTGGCAACGGCATCTGCTCTGTGGCTGATCTTGTTCTTTTCCCAGCGGTCCATCTCACCAAAGGTGATGTCATAGCCCTCGGGCTGAAAGATAGGATCATACCCGTGTCCCTGATCACCGCGCATCGGCCAGACAATCTGGCCCGGCATTACACCAGGAAACACCTCATCATGACCATCTGGCCATGCCAGAACCAAAGTGCAACAAAACCGGGCTGTTCGTGGAAAAGGCGCAGAAACAGACTCTAACGCCGCCCAACTGCGCTCCATAGCCATCTTGAAATCACGACCATTCGGTGTTTCGGCCCAATCTGCCGTATGAACACCTGGTGCGCCATCAAGGCCATCAATCTCGATCCCACTGTCATCGGCCAAAGCCGGTAGACCGGTTGCTTTTGCCGCTGCATGCGCCTTGATCCGGGCATTGCCCACAAAGGTGGTCTCGGTTTCTTCTGGCTCTGGCAATCCGTGATCGGCGTTTGACGTCAAAGACACCCCATAGGGCTTCAGAAGATCTTCCATCTCTTCCAATTTGCCGTGGTTATGCGTCGCAATAACCAGTTCCTTGCCGTCAAACCGTCGCATCAGCCAACCGCCGCCAGTTGTGCCGCGGTTAGTTCGGCCACACCCTTTTCCGCTAGATCGACAAGCCCGTCCATCTGCGCCCGCGTAAATGTCGATCCTTCCGCCGACATTTGCACCTCAATCAGCTTGCCACCGGTCATCACAAAATTTCCGTCGACACCGGCCTCGCTATCCTCCGGGTAATCCAGATCAAGCACCTCTTGGCCCGCATAGACTCCGCAGGAAATCGCCGCGACAGGATCAATCAACGGATCGCTGATCACGTCGCCTGCTTTCATCAGTTTCTGCACCGCCAGCTTCAAAGCAACCCAACCCCCGGTGATTGACGCACACCGTGTCCCGCCATCAGCTTGAATCACATCGCAATCCACGACAATCTGCCGCTCACCCAACGCAACCCGGTCAACACCAGCCCGCAAAGATCGGCCAATCAGGCGCTGAATCTCTTGCGTCCGTCCCGACTGCCCATTCTTGGCTTCGCGCCGCATCCGCGTATTGGTGGCCCGTGGCAGCATGCCATATTCCGCCGTGACCCAACCCAATCCAGAGTTCTTTAGAAACGGTGGCACACGTTCATCGATCGATGCGGTGCATAAAACATGGGTGTTCCCGCATTTAATCAGGCACGAGCCCTCAGCATGCATCGTCACGCCAGTCTCAATCGAGATTTCGCGCATTTCGTTTGTCTGACGGCCTGATGGACGCATGGGGTCTCTCCTATCGGTTGCAGGGTGGGGATACGCTGCCCACATATGAAATCCAACCCCGATTGACGCGACCCTGAACTTCGTTTTAATTGCCCAGCCTTTGCCTGAGGACAAGATGACCGAACAACCGCTAGATATCGAAGAAATGAATGATCGCTCGCGCGAAGTTTTTCGGCGTGTGGTTGAAGGGTATCTGGAAAGCGGTGCGCCTGTCGGGTCGCGGACGCTAACTCGCGATTTCTCAGAACAGGTGAGTGCGGCGACAATCCGCAATGTCATGCAGGATTTGGAGTTTCTGGGCCTGTTGGGTAGCCCGCATGTGAGTGCTGGTCGTATCCCGACGCAACTTGGTCTGCGGATGTTCGTTGATGGTTTGCTCGAAGTCGGCGATCTTGATGGCGAAGATCGCCAAAAAATTGACCGCACGCTGACAACCAACGATCAGGATGTCACCTCTGTGCTTGATCAAGTCGGCACGGCGCTGTCCGGCGTGACGCACGGCGCTAGCCTTGTCCTGACGCCAAAACACGAAGCACCGATCAAACACATCGAATTCGTTTCGCTCTCTCAAGACCGGGCCCTTGTTGTTCTGGTCTTCGCAGACGGTCACGTTGAAAACCGCGTTTTCACGCCGCCACCTGGCCAAACCCCGTCCTCTATGCGCGAAGCGGCCAACTTCCTGAATGCTATAGCAGCAGGTCACACGCTCTCAGAACTCGGCGCCGTGATTGCCCGCGAAATTGCAGCCCGCTTAAGCAAGAGATTGACCAGCTCGCTGCTGCCCTTGTGGAAGATGGCATCGCGCTTTGGGAAAATGAAGGCGAACCCACCGAACGCCTGATCGTGCGTGGACGCGGCAATCTTCTGGGTGACAGCGAAAATGAAGCCGATCTAGAACGGATTCGCACCCTTTTTGACGACCTTGAACGCAAGCGCGATATCGCCGAATTCCTTGATCTGGCCGAGGAAGGCGAAGGCGTGCGCATTTTTATTGGCTCAGAGAACAAATTGTTCTCTTTATCGGGTTCATCTCTCGTCGTTTCCCCTTATATGAACGCCGACCGAAAGATTATTGGCGCGGTCGGCGTGATCGGGCCAACACGGCTCAATTATGGGCGCATCGTGCCGATTGTGAATTACACCGCAAAGCTGGTTGGCAAAATGATTGCTGACCGCTCTTAAAGGGAAGATCGATGTCTGAGAAAGACCAAGAACTGCAAAGCCTTGATGAACTCGCCGCCGAAGGCGATGAAATAGATTTTGACGCGGCAGAAGCCAGCTTTGATGAAATTGAGGCCCTGCGCGTTGAGCGTGACGAGTACCGCGATAAGTTCATGCGCGCCCTTGCGGATACCGAAAACCTGCGCAAACGGGCCGAACGCGATCGTCGCGAAGCCGAGGACTACGGTGGCTCCAAGCTCGCCCGCGATATGCTGCCTGTCTACGACAACATGCGCCGCGCGCTGCAGTCTGCCGCTGAAGCGGAGCAGGATGTGAATAAGGCCCTGCTTGAAGGTGTGGAACTGACCATGCGCGAGCTGATCAGCGTTTTCAAAAAGCACGGAATCGACCCTATTACGCCCGAAGTCGGCGATAAGTTCGATCCCAAGCTGCATCAGGCGATGTTCGAGGCACCTTTGCCCGATACTAAAGCAGGCGATATTATTCAGGTCGCTGCTGAAGGGTTCATGCTGCATGATCGGCTGCTGCGCCCGGCCCAGGTTGGCGTATCATCGACGCCCGCATCTTGATCAAACACCTCTTCGCGGGGGTCCTTTTCTTGGGTCTTTGGGTTGGCGCGGCCATTGCGCAGAGCTTTCCCGAAGACATCGACTTTTACGTCAATGACTACGCCGACCTGTTGACTGACTCAGAAGAGCAGGAACTGCGCGGTGATCTTGATGAACTCTACAACGAGCGCGGCATTGAGTTCAACGTCCTGACCATCACGCGGATGTCGGATTACGGACACAGCGGCAGTATCGAGGCGTTCGCAACCGATCTGTTCAACACCTGGGGCATAGGCGACGAAGAGCGCAATGATGGTGTGCTGCTTTTGGTCTCGCATCTGGATCGCGAACTGCGCATCGAGGTCGGCGCTGGTTATGGCACAACCCTAAACCGACCAATGGAACACGTGATTGATACCAAGATCGTACCTAACTTCCGGTTGGATGAATACGCAGACGGCATTCGCATGGGCGTGGAAGAGGCAATTTACCAAGTCGCGGGCGCAACGCCGGGCACCTATGATGCATCGCCCCTTCAAAAGACATGGATTGGGTTGAAGCGCTTTGTAACAGACCTTGGTTTGTGGCTGCTCGCACCTTTTGCCGCCGCGGTCCCATTTGTGATCCGTCTGGTGCGTCGGATAAAGCGTAACCGCCCGCGGACCTGTCCAAACGACGGATCGCGCATGCGCCGCTACTTGGAAGAAACCGAAGATGACAGCCTGTCGCCCGGTCAGTTGATGGAAGAGCAGCTTGAAAGCGTAGACTATGATGTTTGGTACTGTGACCGATGCGATCACGTGACAATTGAAGGGTATCGTGCATGGTTTTCACGTTATGGTGCTTGCCGCGAATGCAATTTTCGCACAGTAGAGGGCGACAGTCGCGTTGTGAGATCAGCGACCTATTCTTCAACTGGACTACGTGAAACAGATTATGACTGCCATCATTGTCATGCACATTAAACCGTGACAAAAACGATCCCTCGAAAGACCAGAAGTTCATCATCAAGCGGCGGCAGTCGTGGGGGTGGACGGTCCAGTGGTGGCGGTGCCAGTGGCAGTTGGTAACTATAGCTTGCTTTTCAGGTCATAGATCAACGCAAGCGCCTCTTTGGGTGTCAGATCGTCGGGGAAAACTGCCTTGAGCGCCTCTTCCACCTCGGATTTCGTTGCGGCGGCTGGTTTTGCGGCAGGTGTCGCGGCAAAAAGCGGCAAATCATCAATAATCGCCTTGCGTGATCCACCCCCTTCACGCTCACCTTTCTCCAAAGCTTCCAACACGACCTTCGCCCGTTCCACCACGACAGGCGGCAGCCCGGCCAAACGGGCCACTTGCACGCCATAGCTGCGATCTGCTGTGCCGCGTTTGACCTCATGCAGGAAAATTACATCGCCCTCCCACTCTTTGACAGCAACGGTCGCGTTATCGACCCCATCCAGTTTCGCCGACAGTGCTGACATCTCATGGTAATGGGTGGCAAAGAGCGCACGACACCGGTTGACGTCATGCAAATGCTCCAACGTTGCCCAGGCAATTGACAAACCATCATAGGTGGCGGTTCCGCGCCCGATCTCATCCAAAATCACCAGCGCCCGGTCATCGGCTTGGTTCAAGATTGCCGCAGTCTCGACCATTTCTACCATGAAGGTCGACCGCCCGCGTGCCAGATCATCCGATGCACCCACGCGGCTAAAGATTTGGCTGACTATCCCAATGTGCGCCTCGGCCGCAGGTACAAAACTCCCCATTTGCCCCAGAATCGCCAGCAATGCATTCTGCCGCAGGAACGTCGATTTACCCGCCATGTTCGGACCCGTCAGCAACCAGATTGAGGCGTCTGTCAGCCCGCAGTCATTTGCGATGAAAGGTGCGCCTTCCTTTTGAAGCGCCGCCTCAACAACCGGGTGGCGTCCACCGGCGATCTCAAACGCGCGGCTGTTGTCCACCTTGGGTCGCACCCAATTGTTCGTTACCGCCAGATGTGAAAGTGCGGCCATCAAATCAATCTCTGACAATGCGCGCGCCAACGCAGCAAGCGGTCCTGCCTGTGCGATAATCGCCTCAGTTAGGCTGGAATAGAGCCTCTTTTCGATCTCAAGCGCCCGTCCACCCGCGTTCAGAATACGCGTCTCTATTTCGGACAGTGCGACGGTCATAAACCGCACCTGATTGGCGGTCGTTTGGCGGTGAATGAAGGTTTCACTCAGCGGCGGCGCCATCATCTTGTCCGCATGAGTCGCGGTCGTTTCGATGAAATAGCCCAGCACATTGTTATGCTTGATCTTTAGTGAGGAAATACCAGAGGTCTCAATGTACTCTGCCTGCATGCTGGCGATGACAGATCGCCCTTCATCGCGTAACGTGCGCACCTCATCCAGTTCAGCATCATATCCGGGCGCAATGAACCCACCATCTCGCGAAAGAAGTGGCGGCTCTGCAATCAATGCCTCGTCAAGCAGGTCCAGTAGAGCATTATGCCCGGTCAGATCCCCGGCGGCATCTGCCAATATCTGCGGCATATCTCTTGGCAATTGCGTCGCAAGCTGCGCTGCATGCCCAATCGTGTTGCGAATAGCGGCCATATCGCGCGGGCCACCCCGATCAAGCGCCAGCCGAGACAACGCGCGATCCATGTCGTGCACGCCACGCAGGGCTTCGCGGATGTCTGTTGCTAAATGTGCGTTTTCCGCAAGAAAAGACACTGAATCCAGCCGCGAAGCGATCACATCTACATTGCACGAAGGTGAAGCCAAACGCCGCTCCAACAGCCGTGCCCCCGGCGGTGACTGTCCGATCAATGCAATGCAGAAGCGATCCTTGCTTGCCGCCATTCATAGCTTGGGTCAGTTCAAGTGATTTGCGTGTTGCGGCATCAATCTGCATCGCAGCAGACTGACCCTCTTGCATGGGTGGTCGCAGTAAGGGCAGGTTGCCGCGTTGCGTGATATCCAGATACTCGGCAACAGCAGACATTGCCCCGATTTCAGCGCGCCCAAAGCTGCCAAAGGCGTCGAGTGATCCGACTTTGTAGAGACTGCAAAGGCGTTTTTCACCCGACGTGCTATCGAAAGCCGCGGCACCCAAAGTCGTCAGCGTGGCACCAGAATCAGACACTATTCCTGCCCAGATCGCCTCATTTCCGTCGACGACAATCACTTCGCGCGGTGTCAGCCGGGCAAGTTCTGGCCCCAACTGCGCGCCTGAACAGGGCATCACGTGAAACGCGCCGGTTGAGATATCGACCCAGGCCAGTGCGCCTTCATCTCGCACCACGTGAAACGCGGCCAGAAAGTTGTGTCGGCGCGCATCCAGCAGTGAGTCCTCAGTGAGCGTGCCGGGCGTCACTAGCCGCACAACCTCGCGTTTCACGACTGCCTTATATCCACGCTTCTTTGCTTCTGCGGGGCTTTCCATCTGTTCGCAGACGGCGACGCGAAACCCTTTGCGGATCAGCGTCAGAAAGTAACCCTCGGCTGCATGATGCGGCACACCGCACATCGGAATGTCCTGATCATCGTGTTTACCGCGTTTGGTCAGCGCAATATCAAGGGCTTCAGCTGCAGCAACTGCATCGTCAAAGAACATCTCATAGAAATCACCCATCCGGTAGAACAGCAGGGCATCGGGATGTTCTGCCTTAATCTCCAGATACTGCGCCATCATAGGCGTTGTGGTGCTTTTGGTGCTGCTCATGCATCCCCCTGATCAACCCGCGCACATTAGCAGTACATAAAAGCTGCGAAACCCTGAAATGAACCCGTTGCGGCCCGGTGCCAGAAACCGCTATGTCTGGTTGAATTCAAAGGGGGGACCACATGTCGAAGAACAAGCTGACTCGTGAGGATGCGCTGCAATTCCACATGCAGCCGAGCCCTGGCAAATGGGAGATTCAGGCCACCGTCCCGATGACGACCCAGCGTGATCTGTCACTGGCCTATTCCCCCGGTGTGGCAATCCCTTGCGAGGAAATCGCGGCTGACCCTGCGACAGCCTATGATTATACAAACAAGGGTAATCTGGTTGCTGTGATTTCTAATGGCACCGCCGTTCTTGGCCTTGGCAATCTTGGCGCGCTGGGCAGTAAACCGGTGATGGAGGGTAAGTCGGTTCTGTTCAAACGCTTCGCAGATGTGAACTCGATTGATCTTGAACTCGATACCGAAGATCCTGATGAATTCATCAAAGCCGTTAAGCTGTTGGGCCCTACGTTCGGTGGCATCAATCTTGAAGACATCAAAGCGCCGGAATGCTTTATCATTGAGCAGACGCTCAAAGAACAGATGGACATCCCCGTATTCCACGATGATCAGCATGGCACGGCCGTGATTTGCGCCGCTGGCTTGCTGAACGCGCTGCATCTGTCGGGCAAAAAGATCGAAGACGTGAAGATCGTACTGAATGGGGCCGGTGCTGCTGGTATCGCCTGCCTCGAACTGCTCAAGGCGATGGGCGCCAAGCATGACAATTGCATCATGGCTGATACCAAAGGTGTCATTTACCAAGGTCGGACCGAGGGGATGAACCAATGGAAATCCGCCCATGCCGCCAACACCAAGGCGCGCACGTTAGATGATGCGATGAAGGGTTGTGATGTCTTCCTTGGGGTCAGTGCCAAAGGGGCTGTGACACAGGAAATGGTGTCTAACATGGCAAAAAACCCCGTTATCTTCGCGATGGCGAACCCTGATCCAGAGATTACACCTGAAGATGCACATGCTGTTCGTGAAGACGCGATCGTCGCCACAGGGCGCAGTGATTACCCCAATCAGGTCAACAACGTCCTTGGTTTCCCCTACCTTTTCCGCGGTGCGTTGGACATCCATGCCCGGGCCATCAACGATGAGATGAAAATTGCCTGCGCTGAAGCGCTCGCAGCATTGGCGCGCGAAGATGTGCCGGACGAAGTGGCCATGGCCTACGGCAAAAAGCTAACTTTCGGTCGCGATTATATCATCCCAACCCCATTTGACCCCCGCCTGATCCACCGTATTCCTACGGCCGTCGCTCAGGCAGGCATGAAAACCGGCGTCGCGCGCAGGCCCATTGTGGACATGGATGCATACGAGCTGTCCCTCAAGTCGCGGATGGATCCTACGCAATCGATCCTACGCAGCCTCAACGCGCGTGCCCGTGCGAACCAGTCTACCGTGGTCTTTGCTGAGGGCGACGATCCTCGTGTTCTGCGCGCGGCAGTCATGTACCAACGTTCCGGTATGGGCAAAGCGCTTATCGTGGGTCGTGATGATGACGTGCGCGAGAAGCTTGAAGCAGAGGGTTTACCAGAAGCGTTTGAAGAGCTTGAAATCGTCAATGCCGCGACGACCACGCACCTCGAAACATACAAGGCCTTCCTCTATGAACGCCTGCAACGCAAGGGTTTTGATGCGCAGGATGTGCACCGTTTGGCCGCGCGTGACCGTCACGTCTTTGCAGCACTCATGTTGGCACATGGGCATGCCGATGGGATGGTGACTGGGGCAACCCGCAAGTCCGCGCATATTTTGGAACTGATCAACCATGTCTTTGATGCACAGCCGCATGATGGTGCCGTGGGTGTGACAGCTGTGCTTCACAATGGCCGGATTGTTCTAATCTCTGACACGTTGGTGCACGAATGGCCTGATGAGAATGATCTGGCCGATATTGCCGAACGCGGCGCTTTCGTTGCCCGTGAACTTGGGTTGGAACCGCGCGTCGCCTTCTTGTCCTTCTCGACCTTTGGTTATCCGGTATCAGAACGCGCGGAAAAGATGCACCAGGCGCCTCGCGTTCTGGACGCACGCAAAGCTGACTTTGAGTATGAAGGCGAAATGACCGTAGATGTAGCTTTGAATGCGCTAGCGCAGGAAAACTATCCTTTCCAGCGTCTGACCGGACCGGCCAATGTTTTGGTTGTGCCAGCGCGACATTCAGCGTCAATCTCGGTCAAACTGATGCAGGAAATGGCCGGGGCGACCGTCATTGGGCCAATCCTGTCTGGCATCGGTAAACCAATCCAGATCTGTTCTACCGTTTCAACAGTGAACGACATTCTGAACATGGCGGTGATTGCCGCCTGCAAGGTTGACTGATGGCGATTTGGAACCTCGGCTCTATCAATGCGGATTTCGTTTACAGTGTGCCGCATATCCCGGCGCCGGGTGAAACGCTTTCTTCGACCAATCGCCAAGTGTTCCTTGGCGGCAAAGGCACGAATATGTCCGTTGCCGCGGCCCGTGCCGCCGCGCGCGTGCATCACATTGGCGCGGTTGGTGAAGATGGGCGCTGGGCGGTTGAACGGCTGCTCGAATATGGCGTCGATACACGCAATATCGCAGTGTTAGACACTGATACAGCGCAAGCGATCATTATGGTCGATCAGGATGGTGAAAACGCCATTGTCCTGCATCCGGGCGCAAACGCAGGGATCCCACAGGTAACTTTGCAGGCTGCCATGGCCGAAGCCGAAACAGGCGACTGGCTGGTCATCCAAAATGAAACCAATCTGCAACGGACCGCCGCAGAGATGGGCAAGAAACTGGGCTTGCAAGTGGCCTACGCCGCTGCCCCTTTCGATGCAGATCGGGTACAGGCTGTGTTGCCGTACCTCGATTTCCTCATCCTGAATGCGGTCGAGGCAGAACAATTACAGACTGCCACAGGCCAAGCCGCCTGCGACCTACCTGTGCGAGATGTGATCGTCACACGAGGATCAGAAGGTGCCGATTGGTATGGTGCTGCCGGGAAAGAACATTTCCCGGCAATCAAGGTTGACCCTGTCGATACAACCGGCGCGGGCGATACGTTTACCGGGTATGTTCTTGCCGGGCTGGACCGTGGCATGCCAATGGCGCAGGCGGTTGGGCAAGCCACCAAAGCCGGGGCGCTGATGGTTATGCGCCACGGCACCGCGGATGTGATCCCTGATTTATCAGAGGTGCAGGCGTTTCATTCGTGATGCGCAAACGGGGCGGCATCGCCCCATAGTTCCAGCACCCGCGCATCACGTCCGCACGCCTCGCGGTAGAACGCATAGGCTTCAGACTGTACCTTCACGCCGCGACGCGTGATGACACGATTTTCACCTTTGTAGTAGTCCTGATGGTAGTCTTCCGCCTCATAGAACGTTCCGGCGTCCAGGATAGGCGTTACAATTTGCTGGCCCAGCGCGCGTTGCGCACTGGCCTTTGCGGCCTCTGCTGCGGCCCGTTCGGCTGGGTTAGACACGAAAATGGCGGTGCGATAGCTTTCGCCACGGTCACAGAATTGGCCACCGGCATCGGTTGGATCGACTGAACGAAAGAAGGCATGCAGCAGTTGGCTGTAGCTGACAACATCCGCGTCATATGTGATTGTTGCGGCCTCATAGTGCCCAGACCCTTTGATGCTATCGTAGGTAGGGTTTGCCGTTGCACCGCCAGTGTAGCCGGATACCACCTCACTCACGCCCTGCACCTTTTCAAAGTCACTTTCAACGCACCAGAAACATCCGCCAGCAAAGATCGCGGTCTGAGTGTCGGCAGCGGCGCCTTGCGCAATCGGTAGCAACGCAAGGATAAATATGAAGCGTTTGAACATAAGAATTCTCCTTTTCCGGTACCTTTTCAGGCCGACCCACATCTGCGCAATCCGTGACATCCGATCTCACGCGCTCTTTACCACTTGGAACATCTCATCTGCTGTCCTAGCGTCCCCTTAAGGGAGAACAAGAATGACCGAAGTGACCACTCACCAGGCCGAAGATGACGTCCGCAATGAAAGCATCCTAATCTATCTCGACGGGAAGATCGTGCCGAAGGCGGAAGCCACAGTCAGCGTCTATGACAGCGGTTTCATGTTGGGCGACGGTGTATGGGAAGGGTTGCGGCTTTATGACGGTAAATGGGCCTTCATGGATGAACATATCGACCGATTGTTTGAGGCGGCAAAGGCGATTGATCTGGACATCGGGATGGACCGAAAAGGGATCATTTCCGCCTTGCTAGAGACGCAAAAAGCCAACGGAATGACCACGGACGCCCATGCGCGATTGATGGTCACCCGCGGTATTAAGGTACGTCCGTTCCAACATCCGAGCCTGTCGCAATCAGGGCCAACATTCGTTATAATCATGGAGCATTCGCAGCCCAAAATCCCCCGCCCGATCACACTCGCCACTGTGCCGCACCAACGCGGCTTGCCGATGACACAAGACCCCAAACTGAACAGCCATTCCAAATTGAATTGCATTCTGGCCTGCATCGCTGCGCAAAAGGCAGGTGCAGATGAGGCGCTGATGCTGGATGTGCATGGTTTTGTGAACACGACCAACGCCTGCAATTTCTTTGTCGTCAAGAATGGTGCCGTTTGGACCAGCACGGGTGATTATTGCATGAACGGAATCACCCGCCAAAAGGTGATCGACCTATGCCGTGCCAATGACATCCCGGTGTTTGAACGAAACTTCAGTCTTGTTGATACCTACTCTGCCGACGAGGCCTTCCTTACCGGTACCTTTGGCGCACAAACACCTGTCGGCACCATTGATGGCCGAACGATCGGTAGTGGCGAGCTTGGACCTATGACGAAACGCCTGCGTGGCCTTTACAAAGACTTGGTGGATCAATCATGAGAATTGCAATGTGGTCGGGCCCGCGGAATCTCTCTACCGCGATGATGTACGCCTTTGGAAACCGCGCCGATTTCGCGGTTTGGGATGAACCGTTCTATGCGCCTTACCTGAAAGCAACAGGGCTGGATCATCCGATGCGGGACGAAATTATTGCCACCCACGAAACTGATCCGCAGATTGTGGCCAAGCGTTGTATAGACACTATTCCAGCCCAAAAGCCTCACCTTTACATGAAACACATGCCGCATCACATGATTGACGGCTTTCCGCTGGATTGGGCTAAGGATTGTGTCCACGTCCATCTTATCCGGCACCCTGCACGTGTCATTGCCAGTTATGGCGCGAAGCGAGATGAGATGACCTTGGAGGACATCGGCTTTCAACAGCAGGCGGCGCTTTATGACAAGATTGGTGGCCTCGTCATCGACAGTGCCGACATCCGCGCAGACCCAGAGGGCATGCTGCGCAAACTCTGCGATGCAATTGATCTGCCGTTTGATCCTGCGATGCTGCATTGGAACGCCGGACCCCGCGAAGCGGACGGCGTTTGGGCAAAGCATTGGTATAATGCCGTACACCGAAGTACGGGTTTTGCGGGGGTAGAAGGCCCAGTACCCAAGTTGGCTACGGCCCAAGAAAAAATGCGGCACCTTGCGATGCCGCATTATGAAAAACTCGCTAAGCGAAAACTTTAGCCTTTCCGATTGCGCGCCGCCAATAGCTTCAACCGCAATGCGTTCAACTGAATGAACCCCTGCGCATCGGTCTGGTCATAAGCGCCCATGTCATCCTCGAATGTCACGTGCTCTTCGGAATAGAGCGTCTGATCCGACCAGCGTGCTACGGTTGTTACGGACCCCTTATAGAGCTTCACCCGTACGGTACCCGACACATGCTCCTGGCTTTTGTCGATCAGGGCTTGCAGCATCTCGCGTTCGGGCGAGAACCAGAAACCGTTGTAAATCAGCTCTGCATATTTCGGCATGATGCTGTCTTTCAGGTGCCCAGCGCCCGCATCCAGCGTGATCTGTTCAATCCCGCGGTGCGCTTCCAACAGAACGGTGCCGCCGGGTGTTTCGTAGATACCGCGCGATTTCATACCGATGAAGCGGTTCTCCACCAGATCAAGACGGCCCACGCCGTGTTTGCCGCCCAGCTCGTTCAGCTTGGTCAGGATCGTTGCGGGCGACATCATCTCGCCGTTAATCGCAACGGCATCGCCACGCTCAAAGGTGATCTCGACCATTTCAGGGGTCTCTGGTGCATCTTCAGGCGAAACGGACCGCTGATAGACATACTCTGGCGCTTCCTCGGCGGGGTCCTCAAGCACCTTACCTTCAGACGAGGTGTGCAGCAGGTTCGCGTCGACACTGAACGGGGCTTCGCCGCGTTTGTCTTTTGCAATCGGAATCTGATGCTTTTCAGCAAATTCAATCAGTTTGGTCCGGCTGCCCAGATCCCACTCGCGCCACGGGGCGACAACCTTGATCTCGGGGTTCAGCGCATAGGCGGCCAGTTCAAACCGGATCTGATCGTTGCCTTTGCCGGTCGCACCATGGGAAATCGCGTCAGCGCTTTCGGCGGCTGCGATCTCAACCAGTCGCTTGGAAATCAAAGGCCGGGCGATCGAGGTGCCTAACAGATACAATCCCTCGTATAGGGCATTTGCCCGAAACATCGGGAACACAAAGTCGCGCACGAATTCCTCGCGGAGATCCTCGATATAAATGGACGTCGCACCCATCATCTCGGCTTTTTTGCGCGCAGGCTCCAGCTCTTCCCCCTGACCCAGATCAGCGGTGAAGGTGACAACCTCACAGTTATACTCGGTCTGTAACCATTTCAGGATGATCGAGGTATCAAGGCCACCAGAATAGGCCAGAACAACTTTCTTCGGAGCGGTCATGAGGATGAGCCTTTACGTCAATGTAAGTTGATTGGCGCGATAGCGTTTTTCTGACTGCGCTACAAGTCGCCATCATTGACGGGCTGGCGTTTTGGGTTCAGTCCGAGCAGGTGACTTTAAAGGACGGCGCGTGACACGATTTATAGCTTTTGCGGCATTGGGGATTATCCGATCAAACGCCAAGCTGATTTTGATCAGCTCCATACCATCGGTTTTGCTGACACTTGCGGCTATTGTGGTCGTCAAATCGCTGCGCGGATACCCGGGTTTTGTATTTGCTGAGTTCTACACCACGGGGGTGCCGCAGTTTTTCTTGCAGGCAATCGTCATGTCTCTTTTTGCGACGCGCTTTCTACGGCTCTACTTGTTGCAAGAGGCCGCGCCGATAGGTTTTGCGACCTATATGAAAATGGTTGGCGGCTATATTGCGCGTGTTCTGGGATTGGGTTTTGTGGTTATTGTCCTTTGGACCATCGTGATCACAGCCAGTGTTATGATCATCGAGAGCCAACCCCTAAACAACACACAGATGTTGTATCTCCCACTCCTTATCACCCTTCTGGCATCCACTTTTTGTGGTTGGTTGTGGCTACGCTTTGCACTTGTGCTACCAGCCTATGTGGTGGGGCAACCCATGACATGGCGGGCGGCATGGCGGGCTTCGCGCGTTTACAAATATCATGCAATTCTATGGTCTGTTGTCTACTACCTAGCCTACTGGTTCATACTGATTTTTGTCGCGGTATATCTTGAGCGCCGTCTCTTTGTTGAACCTGCGTTGACAACACTGCTCATTTGGGCCTTTGCAGTGCTCAAGGTGACAACACTCGCCGCGATGTATGATCGCGCGCTCGTTGATCAGCAAAGCGAGATGTCGAGCGCTTTTGACTAAACCGCAGCGCCAGTCAGGTAAGTGCGCTGCACGAAATCGGCGTCTCCCTGATTGTACAACTTCATCACCGCATCCTGCGGCTCCAGCCACAACGCCAAATGACCTGGTTCCGTCGGTGGCCCATGTGGCCTCACCGGTCGCGCTAAATAGATATGGCACAGCTTTTCAGCCCAAAGGTCATATTCCGGCATAAACGTAAACCGCCGAAAAGTGCCGAGCTTGCGTGGCGCCGCGATCCGCCATCCGGTTTCCTCAAACACTTCGCGATGCAGCGCGTTCAGCGGATGTTCCCCGGGATCAATCCCGCCACCGGGGAGTTGGATTTCGAAATGCGGGTCGCCCTGATAGGTCAGCAGCAGTTTTCCGGCCAGCGGCAAAATCGCATAAACGCCCGCCCGGTGCTTATACCGCTGCCCGTTTTGCGGCACCTCGCCATACCGTCTGATCATAGCTACCCCCTTGGACGCTGCCTTGCCCCACCTATATAGGCGCGGTATGCCACCCCTAGACTTGTTAGGAAAGACTATGACCACAGGCACCCAAATCGCCTGGGACGATACCGTCCTGCCGTTTCAACTTGACGCCTCCGACATCCGTGGCCGGGTGGCGCGTCTGGATGGCGTGTTGGAACAGGTTCTCAAACAGCACAACTATCCCCCCATGATCGAAGGTCTGGTGGCCGAGATGGCTTTGCTGACCGCGTTGATTGGTCAAACCATGAAACTGCGGTGGAAGCTGTCTTTGCAAGTGCGTGGTTCCGGCCCCGCCCGTTTGATCGCGACGGATTACTATGGGCCCACCGATGATGGTGAGCCTGCGCGCATCCGCGCCTATGCCTCTTATGATGCGGAAACGCTGGATCAGTCGGCCAATCCGTTCAGCCAGATCGGAAACGGTTATTTTGCCATTCTGATCGACCAAGGTGAGGATATGACTCCTTATCAGGGCATTACGCCAATCGCCGGTGGGTCGCTTTCTGCCTGTGCAGAGACTTATTTTGCCCAATCCGAGCAAATCCCAACCCGCTTCCAACTGACCTATGGCCAGTCGCAGTTGCCCGGTGAAGCCACCCATTGGCGCGCCGGAGGTGTGATCTTGCAGCACATGCCCAAGGCATCGCCGCATGTGACCGGCGAAGGTGGGTCTGGTGAAGATGGTTTGTTGGATGCGACGGATATTCTGGATGCAGATGAAAGTGAGAACTGGAATCGTGCCAATGCGCTGTTGGATACTGTCGATGAGATTGAGCTGATCGGCCCAACTGTGTCGCCGACAGAATTGTTGGTTCGTTTGTTCCATGAAGAGCAACCGCGCGTATACGATGCCCAGCCCATCAAATTTGGTTGTAGCTGTTCTGACGATAAGGTCCGTCAGAGCCTGTCGATCTATTCGGCCAAGGACATTGCAACGATGACTACGCCAGAAGGTACCGTCACAGCTGACTGCCAGTTCTGCGGATCGCATTACACCTTTGACCCCGAAACGCTGGGGTTTGAGGCCAAGGATGCCAGTGCCTGACCTACGCCAAAAATTGCAAGACGCGCTGACCCAACCGGGCGGCGCGTCTTCGGATTTTGATCTGAACGCTGACGTGAAAGTACCCGAGCGCGAGTTGACCTCAGCCGCTGTCCTGATTGGCATTCGGGCTGAAACAGAGACTGTTATTCTGACAAAGCGCTCCGCGCGGCTCAAACATCACCCCGGCCAAATTGCCTTTCCCGGCGGCAAGCAAGACCCGACGGACGCGACGCTATCTGATGCTGCGTTGCGGGAGGCGCGTGAAGAGATTGGCTTGCCATCCACAATCGTTGATGTCCTTGGGCATTTGCCGCCCCACCAGACTGTAACGGGTTATCAGGTCACACCGGTGCTTGCGTTGGTTGAAGGTCAATATGAACCGGTGCCAGAGGCAGGCGAGGTCAGTGAAGTGTTCGAAGTCCCGCTTGCGCATCTGTTGAACAGCACAAACTACCTGATTGAGGGCCGTCGCTGGCAAGGCCGCCGCAGGCTCTACTACACTGTTCCCTTCGGTCCATACTACATCTGGGGCGCCACTGCCCGCATGTTGCGCGCCTTTGCAGAGCGGATGGTATGACCCGGATTTCTGCGCCTTGGTTGCAAGATGATGCCTCGCAAGCAATGTGCACGCTATTGACGGATGCTGGCCATCAGGCTTGGTTTGTTGGCGGATGTGTGCGCAACGAACTATTGGGTGAACCGGTTGCCGATCTTGACCTGTCCACCGACGCGGAACCGCGGACAGTCATGAATTTGGCCATTGCGGCTAACGTTCACGCGATTCCAACGGGTATCGACCACGGCACAGTGACCCTCATCATTGATGGCACCCCCTTTGAGATCACAACCTTTCGCCGCGATGTCGCCACTGACGGTAGGCGCGCCACGGTTGCGTTCTCTGACAACATCACCGACGACGCACGCCGCCGTGATTTTACGATGAACGCGCTTTATGCCGCCCCCAATGGGGAAATCGCTGATCCCCTTGGTGGATTGCCCGACCTGCAGGCCAAGCGCATTCGGTTCATCGAAGACCCGGATCGTCGGATCAAGGAAGACTATCTGCGTATCCTGAGGTTTTTTCGGTTCTATGCGTGGTATGGCGACGTCAGCGAAGGCCCGGACACCGATGGGCTGGCCGCCTGTGCCGAGAACATCGAAGGACTGCTATCTCTTTCGATTGAACGCGTGACGGCTGAGATGCTCAAACTGCTTGCCGCCCCTGATCCCGCGCCCGCTTTGGCGTCAATGGCCTCAACTGGTGCTTTGGCGCGGGTTCTGCCTGGGGCGGAACCCGGCAACCTTGCCGTTCTTGTCCACCTGGAGCAATCGCTCGCGGTGCCACCGGACCCTTTACGCAGGCTGGCAGTAATCGGTGGGGCACCCCATGATGCGCTACGGCTCTCCAACGTGCAAATGCGCAGGTTAGACACTTTGAGGTCGGGAGTTTCGCCTGTTGAAGCAAGTTACAGGGACGGTGCGAACATGGGGCGCGATGCGCTGCTGATTCAGTCAGCGTCGCTTGGCCAATCCGTCGATCACGCTGCGTTGAAGCTCGTCGTCGATGCAGCCCAACAGGTATTCCCTCTCAAAGCCGCCGACCTGATGCCAGACCTTAGTGGTCCCGCGCTCGGCAAAGCCTTGAAAGAGGCCGAGGCGCGGTGGATAAACTCGGGCTTCACGTTAACGAAAGCCGAACTGCTTGACTGAATTCCTGCCCCTCATTGGCTTTGTGTTCTTTGGGCTTTTCTCACCCGGACCAAACGTGATCCTGATCACCGCCTCCGGTGCGCGGTTTGGGTTTCAAAACACTGTGCCGCACATCATTGGCGTCGCACTAGGTGTTGGTGTGATCGCGGCTGTCACGGGGATTGGCATTGGTGTGCTGATCGAGGCGCAACCTGCACTACGCCTTGTGCTGACGATTGTCGCAAGTCTTTGGATTCTTTGGATGGCTAACAATCTGTGGCGTGCCGATCCGGCCAAGACAACTGAAACGGACAAGCCGTTTACTTTTATTGAGGCGGTCCTGTTCCAATGGGTGAATCCCAAGGTTTGGGCGGTTGCCCTGAGCGCCACCGCATATGTCGCGACCCTTGCGCCAGTGCAGCAGGCGCTGGCACTTGCCAGCACCTTCTCAACCGTCAACCTTGGTGTTTGCACCTTCTGGGCTGTGGCGGGTAGCCTGTTGTCCTACCTGCTGACCAACGCCGCCGCCTGGCGCATTTTCATGCGCATCATGGCGCTGGCACTGGTCGGTTTTTCGGTCCTGCTTTTTCTCTGACCGAACCTTTGCTATAGCTGAGCCATAACCCCAAGAGGCAAGCCAATGTTTCGATTCTTCGAAGGTCTTGTCGATCCCTATGTGCCATACAAAGAGACCGACACGCCGCCCAAGCGGCTCTATCCGTTTCTGCGTGAATACGCAGAGCCGTTTAAACGTGTGTTCTGGATCACGGGCATCACGTCCGTTGTTATCGCCATCGTTGAAATCTGGCTGTTGGGGTATCTGGGCCGTCTGATTGATATCCTCTCCGGTGGCTCACCGGCAGAGGTTTGGGCGGCCAGCGGGGCAGAGTTCATTCTAGTTGCGATCCTGATCCTGACCATACGGCCAGCCGTGCACATGCTGCAGATCATGTTGCTGAACAACACGATCCTGCCGAACTTTGGCACATTGGTGCGGTGGCGGGCGCACCGCCATGTGCTGCGCCAGTCCGTTGGTTGGTTCGAGGATGACTTTGCTGGCCGGATCGCCAATCGGATCATGCAAACGCCGCTTACTGCCGGTGCGGTCGTGTTTCAGCTTTTTGATGCGCTGACCTTCGCGGTTGCTTACGTTGTTGCCGCCGCCGTTCTGCTGGGGCAGGCAGATGTGCGGTTGCTTGTGCCGCTAATGTTATGGCTCGTTCCTTACATCTTCCTGCTGCGGTGGGTGATCACCCGTATCACGCTTAAGCATCGGAAGCGGCCTCCAACGCACGCAGCGCGGTGACGGGCCGCGTTGTGGACAGCTACACTAACATCCATGCGGTCAAGATGTTCGCGCATCATGACCGTGAAATCGACTATGCCAAGGATGCGATCGAAGAAGCGCGCCGCACCTTCCAGATCGAGATGCGCCTTTACACGATCATGGATGCAGGGCTGATGCTGCTGAACGGTATCCTTGTGGTCGGCGTTGTCGGCTGGTCAATCTGGCTATGGATGCAAGGTGCGGCCTCTGTTGGGGTGGTTGCGGTGGCGACGTCGCTTGCGCTGCGTTTGAACGCCATGTCCGGTTGGATCATGTGGGCGATGACCGATTTCTTTCGCGAGCTAGGTGTCGTGAAAGAGGGTATGCAAACCATCGCGCAGCCCGTCACTTTGGTTGATCAGCCAGCGGCAAAGCCATTGCAGATTGCCAGCGGAAAAGTCCAAATACAGTCTCTATCACACCACTATGGCAAGCAAACCGGTGGTTTGGATCGGATCGACCTGACGATTACACCGGGCGAGAAAGTGGGGCTTGTCGGGCAGTCGGGTGCGGGCAAATCGACCCTCGTGAAGCTGCTGTTGCGGTTTTATGACGTGGAACAGGGACAAATCCTGATCGACGGACAAGACATCAAGTTCGCGACGCAGGATAGCCTGCGCAGCGCCATCGGTATGGTGCAGCAGGACAGTGCGCTGTTGCATCGATCCGTGCGCGAGAACATTCTTTATGGCAATCCGGCTGCCACAGAAGATCAGATGATCGCTGCGGCCCGCAAGGCCGAGGCGCATGAGTTCATTCTTGGTCTGGAGGATAACGAAGGCAACACCGGCTATGATGCCCGCGTTGGTGAACGCGGTGTCAAACTGTCTGGCGGTCAGCGTCAGCGGATCAGCCTTGCGCGTGTGATCCTGAAAGATGCCCCAATCCTGCTCTTGGACGAGGCGACCAGCGCCCTAGATAGTGAGGTCGAGGCCGCAATTCAGCAGACGCTCTATGGCATGATGGAAGGGAAAACTGTCATCGCCATTGCCCACCGTCTTTCGACGATTGCCCAGTTGGACCGGATCATCGTGATGGATCAGGGGCGCATCGTCGAGGACGGCACGCACGATGCACTGCTAGCGGCAAATGGACAATACGCACGGTTCTGGGCGCGCCAATCAGGGGGTTTTCTGGGACAGGGCGATAAGGTAGCTGAATGACCCCGGAACGTTGGATCGACCCTTTTGAACCTGCCGAAGGACCCCCGCCGCAGACGCTGATGGCGTTCCTGCGGTGGTGTTTGAAAGGCAGCACAACAGTCACGCTTTTGGCCGGTTTGGTGTCTGCTTTGGCCGGTACGCTAGAGGTCGCGACGGCCCTGATGCTGGGCTGGGTGATCGATGCTGCGCTGAGTTCGTCGGGCGAGGGGTACTTTACCGAAAACGTGCTGCTCCTGCTGGGCGTCACCGCGTTCTTCATCATTTTACGTCCCATCATCCTTGGCGTTTCTGGCGTGATGCAGGCTGTGGTCGTTGGGCCATCTTTGGGCAACTTGATCTTGTCGCGGCTACATCGCCACTCACTTGGCCAATCTGTCACTTTCTTTGACGATGATTTCGCGGGTCGCATCGCGCAGAAGCAGATGCAAGCGGCCCGCGCAACGACCGATCTGATCGTCGATATGATCCATACGGTTGCCTTTGCGCTGGCGTCCTTGGTGGGGTCGGTCATCCTGCTGTTTACCATTGATGCGCGGTCCGCCGGTCTGCTGGCGCTTTGGGCGATTTCATACATCGCGCTGATCCGGTTTTTCATGCCACGTATCCGCGAACGGTCCAAAGCACGGGCTGCAAAACGCGCCATGGTGACGGGGCAGGTGGTCGATACGATCACGAACATTAAGACCGTAAAGCTGTTTGCCCATGACGATCATGAAGACCGTGCCGCGATTGACGCGATGGAGAATTACTGGGGCACTGCCGTGCGCTATGGTTGGTTATCCGCGTCCTTCCGGTTCTGGCTGATGGCGCTGGGCGGGCTATTGCCGGTGATCCTGGTGGGCATGACGCTCTATTTCTGGACGACCGGTGCTGCCTCTGCCGGGGATATCGCCGCAGCGGGAGCGATTTCGCTGCGCCTGTCGCAGATGACAGGTTGGGTCAGTTTCACCCTGATGGGCATGTACGCGAACGTGGGTGAGGTTGAGGATGCGATGAACACGCTCAGCCCCGCGCATACGCTGACCGACGCGCCCGACGCGACTGATCTGGTGGCCGACAATGGCAGTATCCAGCTGGATCAGGTGACCTTCAGCTATGGCGGTGGTCCGGGTGGGCTGAATGATGTGAGCCTTTCCGTGCAGCCGGGCGAAAAACTGGGTCTGGTCGGGGCGTCCGGTGCCTAAGCAAGTCGACTTTGGTCGCGCTGCTCTTGCGTCTCTACGACACAGAAGACGGCAAAGTGCAGATCGACGGCACCGATGTGCGTGACGTGACGCAGGAAAGCTTGCGCCGTCAGATTGCGATGGTCACGCAGGAAACGGCGATGTTTAACCGCTCGGCCCGGGATAACATCAAGTACGGCAAGCCCGATGCGACGCAGACCGAGATTGAAGATGCCGCCCGGCAAGCCGAGGCACATGCGTTTATTGAGACCCTCAAGGATCATAAGGATCGCAGTGGGTATGATGCGCATCTCGGTGAACGGGGCGTGAAGCTCTCTGGCGGGCAACGCCAGCGGATCGCGATTGCGCGCGCTATCCTGAAGGACGCTCCAATATTGGTGCTGGATGAAGCAACCAGCGCGCTGGACTCAGAGGTCGAAGCCTCGATTCAGGCTGCATTAGAGTCTGTTATGGAGGGAAAAACCGTCATCGCCATCGCGCACCGTCTGTCTACATTGGCACGCATGGACCGCATCGTCGTGCTTGACGCAGGCCGCATTGTCGAGGAAGGAACCCATGACGCGTTGCTGGCCCAAGGCGGGCTATATGCGCGCTATTGGAACCGGCAGTCGGGTGGGTTCATCAACGTGAAAGATGCGGCGGAGTAAATGCTGACGATAGAAAGTTTGACCCATCTGGGGATGGGGCGTGCCTCTGATGGGCAGTCCTTGCTGCCGCGCGTTTTACCGGGCGAAGAGGTGGACGTCGCACAGGATGGGACGGTGCGAATTGTGACGCCGTCGGTTGATCGGGTCGCGGCGCCCTGCCGCCATTTCAAATCCTGCGGCGGCTGCGCGATGCAGCATGCAACGGATGCGTTCGTCGCAGACTGGAAGCAGGATATCGTCGTAAAAGCTGTCCAAGCGCGCGGGTTAGACACTGATTTTCGCGAAATGGCCACATCGCCCACGCAGTCCCGCAGGCGGGCTAAACTGTCCGGCAGGCGGACCAAGAAGGGCGCGATGGTTGGATTTCATACGCGTGCCTCAGACACTTTGGTACAGGTGCCGGGCTGCCAATTGCTGACGCCAGCCCTGATTGCCAGTTTCCCCGCGTTAGAGGCGCTGACTGCGTTGGCCTGCTCGCGCAAGGGTGAGATTGATCTGACGGTGACGGAAGCAGACCTCGGCCCGGATGTACTGGTTGAGACCGACAAAGATCTGACACCACAATTGCGGGTCGAACTCGCCGCTTTGGCGAACCAATATGGCCTGTCACGATTGGTCTGGAACGATGAGCCAGTCGTGATGATCAACCCGCCGAAGCAAGACTTTGGTGGGAACGGCGTCGTGCCACCGCCCGGAGCATTCTTGCAGGCAACCAAACACGGCGAAGCAACGCTTGTGGCCGCAGTGAATGAGATCGCACGAACGGCATCTCGGATTGTCGACCTTTTCGCTGGGTGCGGAACCTTCTCGTTACCATTGGCAAAGCGAGTCGCGGTGCATGCGGTTGAGGGGGAAGCGGCAATGCTAAATGCGCTGGATCGCGGATGGCGTGAAGGCCGTCAATTGCGGCGCGTGACCACCGAGACACGCGATTTGTTCCGCCGCCCGTTGGAAGCTGACGAGTTGCGTCACTTTGATGCCGCGGTCATTGATCCGCCTCGCGCAGGGGCCGAAGCGCAGATAGCGACACTTGCGGCGTCTGAAATTAACACAATCGCAATGGTCTCGTGCAATCCTGTGACATTCGCACGGGATGCACGCACATTGGTTGACGCAGGCTTTGCAATGCCATGGTTGCAGGTCGTCGATCAGTTCCGCTGGTCCCCCCATGTTGAGGTTGTTGCATCATTCACGCGGAAATGAAGGCTTCTACGTCAGGTTCTCTTTTGTGATGAAGTTGTTTGGTGTAAGCAGGGCAAAAGCGGCGCAGACCGTAACGATGGGCAGAGATTATGATTTCACGACGTTCTATGATGGCAGGAACAGCCGCACTGGGGTTGGTTGGCTGCACAAGGCAATCGCCGACGTACAGCGGACCACAAGTGACACGTATTCAGGTTTTGAAAGAACGGCGCGAGATGCAGCTTTTGCACCACCGCACCCTCTTGAGGTCATACAGTATTGATCTGGGCTTTGCCCCTGTGGGCCACAAAGTTCAAGAAGGTGATGGACGCACGCCTGAGGGTGGCTATCGTATTGACCGGCGCAATCCCAACAGCTCGTTCCACCTGTCGTTGGGAATATCGTACCCTGATGCAAGTGATGTCGCCTATGCCCGCGCCAAAGGTGTTGATCCGGGCGGCGACATCTTTATCCACGGCACCCCGCCTATCTGGGAAAGAACCCCGGATTGGACGTGGGGGTGTATCGCCGTCACGAACAATGAGATGGATGAAGTCTACGCGATGGTGGAAACAGGGACGCTGATCTACATCTATGCCTAGAATGCTAGCCCGGCGATGGGTTGGCTGACCGCTGGGTCGCTGCCCATGTTCAATGTCCACCACAGCTTGGCTGATTCTTCCTGATACCAGGCAAAACCCATGAAACGTGCATTCGGGTCAAGGATCACAGCGCGCGTGTCTTCCTGTGCCATCCATGCAGCGAGGGTTTGTAGCTCTGATTCAAAGGATTCGGAAATGTTTTCACCCAATAGTCGCCCGGGATAACCAACGCGGCGCGCACGCTCCAACGGGCTGGACCCGTCAGAGCCGAAAAGCCAAGGGCGATTTTGCACCGCCATATCCCGTGCATGGGTCGCAGCTGCGGCATTCAGGCGGGCATCAAGTTCGACAGCCTGAACGCCGGAGGTTTGGCGCAGGGCATTGACGCTATCCAGCATGCGAAATTGGATTGCGGCCTCTTGGCCGGGTCGGATCACATAAGCCGATGGCAACGGCAGACCATCCGCCCCCAGCGGACGGGTCGTGGTTGTCCCGCAGGCCGACAGGCCGCTAGCCGCCAGCCCAAAGATTACTTCGCGTCGCAACATTCCACTACTCGCCTTTGCTTTGATCGCCATTCTTTAGCGGGAATAAGGTGACACTTCAAACCCACATCTTTGCCTAAGCTTAGGGATGACATTTGTTTGAATTGCAGCACTTTGCCAGACACATTATCTGTCAGTTCTGAAAGACATCTGATCCTTTTAAGGAGGACCAATATGACAAAGACACTCTCGCGGCGTGGTTTCCTGGCGGCATCCGCCGCTATGGTTGGCACAAGTGCGGTTGCACAGACCGCTGACAGCACCGAGGTTGAGGCTGATATCTCCACAAGTGTGCAGCGCAATGTCGCAAGCTTTCGGTCGCTGGATTGGCAACCCTACTTCAGCAACCTGAACAAGGGCGCTGTTCTGGTGGATATACAATCGCGCGCCTTGCATTATTGGTCCGAAGACGAGTCGGTCTACAAGCTGTTCCCGACCAGCGTTCCCTTGTCAGAGGAACTGACCCGAACAGGGCGCACATCAATCACCCGTAAAGTCGAAGGACCCAGCTGGGCACCGACGCCTTCAATGAAAATCCGTAACCCAGAGTGGCCAGATTTCATAGGTCCGGGCCCGGATAACCCGCTAGGCACGCATGCCCTGCACCTGACTTGGCAGTACTACCGTATTCACGGCACGCATGATACGCGCAAGATCGGGCGCCGCTCCTCAAATGGTTGTATCGGCCTTTATAACGAACAGATCGCCGAACTGTTTGCGCTGACCCAGGTGGGCACACAGGTTCTTTTGATCTAAGAGACTGATCGAAAACAAAAAGGGGCGCATCATACGATGCGCCCCTTTTTGTTTGAGTGGTCAGGTAGATTGTTTTCTGGGCGGTGACTTCTTGAGAAACCCAACACGCCACCAATTCTTCTTTTTCCAGGCGGCACGTTCCTGTTCAGCCAGACGTTCGGCCTTCTTCGCTTCAAGTTCGGCAACGGCCTTTTTGATGGCGCGCTGTTCTTCAAGCGTTTCAGTTGTTTCCTGATTGAACTCATCAACCCAGCCGGGGGAGGTGGTAATTTCTGGATCAACAGATTTGACTTGCTGTGGCGCCTTCTGAGGTTCACGCGGTTGCGAATTTAGGACGTACTCATTGGTTTCTGAAACCAGACGCGTCAACGTCTTTTCGAGGTCGAATCTCGACGAGACCTTGAGTTGCTGAACCCGCTTTCCTTCTTTGTTGATGATGTTCAACCATTCCGCTGCGGATTGCAGGCGTGCCTTTGGCAGAATCTGCATCGCCTTATCAATGGCCTCTAGGAAAGCCTGATCATATTCTGGAAAGCGCCCTGATAGCGGTTCACATGGGTCAGGGTTATTGCTTAAGCAAATTCAGCCATGCGGGTTTGACTGTTGGGCGGCGCAGCGCCGCTGATCAGGTGATAGAATGTGGCGCCAAGCGCATATAGATCACTGCTCGGGCCCTGCTTACCCCCAGCAAAGTAGAACTCCTGAGGTGAGTAGCCATCCTTGACGACTAGCACGGCTGATACAGCACGTGTTTCGCGGCTGGCTTCTTCACGGGCCGCGCCAAAGTCGATCAGAAACGGGCTACCCCATTTGTCGAGCAGGATGTTGTCAGGCGAAATATCCCGGTGCAGCAGATCGTTCTGATGGACAAGGTCCACCGCGTCCAAGACCTTGATCAGGATTTCTTTGATCTGATCGGGGGGTAGCGGGTCGTTTTTATCGTTGATGATGCTCAGCAGGTCGCGGCCATGGATCAGATCCAGAACCATATAGGCGGTTTCATTGTCTTCGAAAATCCGGTGTACGCCAACGATATTGGGGTGGCGCATCTTGGCGATGCTGCGCGCCTCGCGCATGAACATCTCAACAATTGTGCGGTATTTTGCGGCATGTTGATCGGAACGGACAAGCACGTTCTTGCCCTCGCGCATACAAAACACTTCCGGGTAGCATTCCTTGATGACAACATTCCGATCAAGGTAGTTGTCCTTTGCAAGATACGTAATGCCAAAGCCGCCGTTGCTCAGCGCTCTGTCAATTGTAAACTGGTCACCAAGTAGCGCGGTACCATCTGGAAGCGCTTCACTGCGCTGTTCTTGGCCCGCCTCTTCCTTTGCTTGCGTTACTGCCGTCATCTTCACCACTCGCCACGCCGGAACACGACGCGATCCAAACAATACACTTTCACAGTATATTTGATGTCATGGAAATATGTTACCTTTGCGGCAACCCTGCAAAAAAGTTATGTTTTTGCTCCAGAAAACAGAGTCTTTCTCGAGTGTTAGTATCATTTTTGCCTAAAAACCGTGCTTGTTAATCAGACGTTAACCAAGTTACCCGACCTTCCAAACAGAATCAGCCTAGCGTGCGGCTTTTATCCGGGTTGTTTTGATGACGTTGCCGTCCGTATCACAGATCAGCCGGACACGTTGATCAGAATACCAGAAAGTCAATCGAATTTGCCCAGCATCCTCGGCGACGCCCTCTTCTGATTGGCTGGTGATTTCGCCAGCGCGCATTTTGGCAGGCACGTCTGCCGGGTTCAGACCCAGAAGCGGGCCAAGATCATGGGCATCAATCGTAGCGCCACTTTCGGTCAGGGTTACTTTCATTGCATGACCCCAGTCGCGGGTTTAGCCAAGCCAACCCTTCAGGTTTTTCTCGATCACGCCCGATAGCGCATCAATATGCGACGGGTCGTCGTTGAGGCATGGGATATAGGTAAAATGCTCGCCGCCAGCCTCTTCGAAGCTTTCCTTGATCTCTTCGTTGATCTCTTCAAGCGTCTCGATGCAGTCGGCCGAGAATGCGGGAGCGCAAACGGCGATGTTCTTAACACCATCCTCTTCCGCCAGACGCGCCACCTCTTCGACCGTGTAGGGCTTCAGCCACTCTTCAGGACCAAAACGAGACTGGAACGTTGTGACAATTTGGGTGTCATCCCAGCCCAGACGTTCTTTCAGCAAACGCGTCGTTTTCTGGCATTGGCAGTGATACGGATCACCTTCGCGTAGATAGCGTTCCGGCACGCCGTGATAAGAACAAACCAGCTTTTCCGGTTTGGTTTCTGCCTCCGCATAGGCGCGCTCAATGGACTGCGCAAGCGCCTCGATATAGGCGGGTTCAGCAAAGTAAGGCTCTACAATGCGCGCAACAGGCTGCCACTTTTCTTCCATAAGTGCACGGAAGAACTGATCATTTGCTGTCGCAGAGGTCGCCCCGGCGTAGTGCGGGTACAGCGGAAAGAACAGGATTTTAGTACACCCGTCCTCTACCATCTCACGCACTTTGGATTTCGTTGATGGATTACCATAACGCATGCAGAAATCGACGCGTACATCGTCGCCATAGCGTTCGACCATCTGCGCCTTGATCGCCGCTGTCTGCTTTTTGGTGATTGTTAGAAGCGGGCTTTCATTGTCTTCTTCGTTCCAGATTGATTTGTAAGCCGCACCCGAAGAAAACGGGCGCTTGGTCAGGATGATCAACTGCAAAAGCGGCTGCCAGATCCAGGCAGAGTAATCCACCACGCGCTTGTCAGACAGGAATTCGTTCAGGTAGCGGCGCATCGACCAGTAGTCAGTGCCATCCGGGGTGCCCAGATTGGCGACAAGAATACCGACGCGTGCCGGTTTCACCGCCGGGTGATCGGGCTGCGCATGCACGGGGCATGTGGCTGGGCGCGCTTCGGCGTTGGCTTGTGCATCGAACATTTTCATTGCCTCTTAGGTAGCGCGATTTCGGTCCAAGTTAAATGGGACATGCGTTGCGTCATTCACTGGACCTATCTAGCGGTGTTTCCTGGGTATTCAATGCGTCCGCAAGCCGCGTTTTGGCGCTGCCGGGTCGCAATGGTTTCGGTTGGCTGTCGGCGGGTGCCCAACCTGTCAATGTGATGACCTCAAACGTGGCATCAACCCGGCCTTCGGCATTGCGAAAGTTCTCTGCGTAGATGCATGCAGCCTCGGTCAGCACATTGCGCCGTGTCGCATGTTTGATACGCTGGGCGAGTGCGTTGTTCTCGCCCATTTTACGCAGATCATGCATCAGGTGGAATGCGTTCGCATAGCTGGCCGTCAAGGGTGTGCTGTCGGCCACCGGTAACGCGAAACCGGCCCGTTGCAAAAGACCGCCAAGGTCACGAATTTCACCCATGGGTGCGATCCTTGGTGACAGACCGCCCGCGACGACTGCTTCTGCTTCCGCAAGCGACGCGCGCAGTTCATGTAGCGTCTGACCGCCAAGAAACGTGCAAAGCAAAAGCCCATCCGGCTTCAAGGCATGGCGGGTTTGTACCAACTGCCCCACGGGATCATTCGCCCAATGCAGGCACATCGTATGCAGGATCAGGTCATGTGCCTGCGGTTTCAGGTCAAGGGTCTGATCATCGGCCACGATTGTAGCATCAGGATAGCGTGTCGCCCAGAAATCGGGAAAACCAGTCACGATCGCGACTGATGTAAAGGTTCTGTTAACCTCAATCAGTCTCTCTTGCAGTTCATCGGCGGCGTGTTCTTGCAGGAACATTGATTCGGGGATGGCACGGGCGCGATTGCGCATCAGGGCTGCGCGGTCGGTGATTTGGGGCATATCCATGCGGGTCATTTAGGGTGCATTCATGCGGTTGCAAAGCGTCATTCGAGCAATTTATCCGCCGCAATGCGTGGCGTGCGACGCGCAAACAGACGATGATTTTGGGCTATGTGCGTCCTGTTGGAAAGAAACGCAGTTTATTGGCGGGCTGGTTTGCGACACCTGCGGGACGCCACTGCCCGGCGAGGATCATGGCGAGATTGTACAATGCGACGACTGCATGACGATCGCGCGCCCGTGGGACAAAGGACGATCTGTTCTGGTGTATAACGGTGTGGGCAGACGCTTGGTCCTGGGTCTCAAACATGGAGACCGCACTGACCTTGCGCCAACAGCAGCGCGATGGATGGCACAGAAACTGGCCTATTACCCTTTATTAGACACTGTGATTGTGCCCGTACCCCTACATTGGGTCCGTCTGATACGGCGACGTTACAATCAATCTGCTTTGCTGGCGCAAGAACTGGCAAAGGTTATGAACCTGCCCGTCTGCGTCGATGCTTTGCTGCGCTCCAAGAAGACGAATGCGCTGGAAGGTCATAGTCGCGATGCGCGGTTTTCAGAGCTTTCCGGCGCAATCATACCCAACCCCAAACGGGTGGATCAGATTGCTGGCAAGCAGGTCATCCTGGTTGACGATGTGATGACCTCTGGCGCGACATTGGCAGCCTGTAGCGAGGCCGCTAAGGCAGCCGGTGCCGCAAACGTGTCGATTGTTACACTGGCCAGAGTGGTGAAAGATGCCTAGATCAGGGGCGAAACCGATCTAAGGACGACCATTATGGCAACTGTTGAGATTTACACCAAACCGACCTGTGGCTTTTGCCACATGGCCAAACGTCTTTTGAACTCCAAAGGTATCAGTTTTGCCGAGGTCAATATTTCCGCCCAACCCGAACGCCGGGCCGAGATGATCCAGCGCGCGAATGGCGGCAGCACCGTCCCGCAGATCTTTGTCGATGGCACGCATGTGGGCGGCTGTGATGATTTGTTCGCACTCGAACGCGGTGGCAAATTGGACGCGCTGCTCGCGGCATGAAGGCTGCACTGCTTCAACTGAACGTCAGCGATGACCCGGTGGCAAACCTGCCGCAGACCATCGCCATGGTCGCAGAGGCGGCCAAGAAGGGTGCTGACTTCATCCTGACCCCGGAAGTCACCAACTGTATCTCGCAGGACCGTGCGGATCAGACGGCTGTTTTGCAGCACGAAGCTGATGACATCACGTTGAAGAAACTGCGCGAAGAGGCGGTGCGCCATGGCGTCTGGCTGTCAATCGGGTCAATCGCATTGAAAACCCATGATGCGGATGGCCGGTTTGCCAATAGGTCGTTCCTCATCGATCCGGCAGGCCAGATTGTCGCCCGTTATGACAAGATTCACATGTTCGATGTGACGGTCTCAGAAACTGAGACTTACCGCGAATCTGCAGGCTACCGTCCTGGTGGAAAGGCCGTAGTTGCCGATACGCCATTCGCCAAAATCGGGATGAGCGTCTGCTATGATGTACGCTTTGCGTATCTTTACAGGGCCTTGGCACAGGCGGGGGCTGAGATTCTGTTGATACCCGCTGCATTTTCGCCCGTCACTGGTGCGGCGCATTGGGAACCGCTCTTGCGTGCTCGCGCGATTGAGACGGGTTCTTATGTGCTGGCTGCAGCGCAGACGGGCACACATGCCTCTGCGTCGGGCAAACCGCGCAAAACATATGGGCACAGCATGGCGATTTCGCCCTGGGGCGAAGTTTTGGCCGACTTGGGTACTGAACCGGGTATGGCATTGGTTGATCTTGACCTGCGGTCAGTGGCACAAAGCCGCAAACGGATTGCGGCACTCAGCCACGATCGCCCCTTTGAAGGCCCTTGATGTCCGAAGCCGCTAACAACTTGGCTGTATCGCTGTTCAGCGAAATCCTTGCCGTTGATCAACTGGCGCGGGCCAATGTGGCGCGTGTGCTGCCCAAGGGTATGGAGCTGTCGCATTTTTCGGTATTGAACCATCTGGCGCATGCCGGTGTCGAACGCTCGCCTGCGCAATTGGCCAAGACATTTCACCTGACCCGCGGGGCAATGACCAATACGCTGCATAAGCTAGAGTGGGCCGGTTGGGTGCATATTCGCCCCGATTGGGATGATGCACGCCGCAAGATGGTCGCGATCAGCCCGTCGGGGCAATCAGCGCGCGATGCGGCACTTGCCGCAATTGCACCTGTGATCGCAGATGTGGTTAGTAAGGTGGGTGAGGATAAAGCGAAGGCGGTGCTGCCGGTCCTGCGCGAGATGCGGTTGAAGCTCAATCAGGTCGATTGACACCAGATCGCTCATTTTAAGCTGACTTACGTATCTGCCCGGTCTGATGAAGCGTGATTAGGCCATCTTGGAGTTTCATCTGTGGTGTCCAATCCAGCAGGCTTTCGGCCCTTCCAATGTCGGGACAGCGCCGTTGTGGATCATCAACGGGTCTGTCTTCAAAGACAATATCGCTTTTATTGCCGAACAGCGCATTGATCTGTTGCGCAATTTCCAGGATTGTCACTTCTGTTGGGTTGCCAATGTTGATGACCTGCCCCTTTGCGGCATCTACCATACCCAGCCGCATCAATCCTTCGACAGTATCACTGACATGGCAAAAGCTGCGTGTTTGCGTGCCATCACCATAGATGGTCAAAGGTGTGCCTTGCTCTGCCTGAGTGGCAAAATTGGGGATCGCGCGCCCGTCGCTGTCAGTCATCCCCGGGCCATAAGTATTAAAGATGCGGGCAATGCGCACATCAGCGGACGCGGTGCGAACTGCATCCATCAAAAGGGCCTCTGCCGCGCGTTTGCTTTCATCGTAACATGCACGTGGACCAATGGGGTTCACGTTCCCCCAGTCGGTTTCCTTTTGCGGATGAGAGAGAGGATCACCATAAACCTCGCTTGTGGACGCTTGTACCAGCGTCGCCCCGCAATCCAGCGCATGTTCCAACATTTTCAGAGTGCCCAGAACATTGGTTTTCCAAGTTTGAATTGGATCGCCTTGGTAGTGAACAGGTGACGCGGGGCTTGCCAGATTATAGACGACATCTGCCTTTGGCATCATCGTTGGTGTGCAGATATCATGGTGTTGTTGGGTCAGCTGCTGTTGTGTGCGTGGCTGAACCTCCAACGCGCGCCCGGTCGAGTGATTGTCGATCACATGAACGCTGGCATGGGCATTTAACAGCGCCTGAACAAGGTGCTGACCGATGAACCCTGCGCCGCCTGCTACGATGACGATCTTGTCATGCCAAAAACTCATCCGCGGGCTTCCCGCTCTTCGATGGTTTCGACGGCATATTGGCGTTCGCTTTCAAAGGTCAATCCCTTGGCAAAAGCCTGCCCGTGTTGGGCAACCTGGCGTGCTTTGGCTGGGTTGCTTTTGACCCAATCTATCTGGTCTTGCAAATCAGAGAGGTCAGCACGGATAGGCACGAAATGCTCCCAAGGAACCAGCTTGTGATAGTACCACTGGTAGAAGCCAAACTGGCTGTCAACCTTGAGCACGCAGCAGCCAAGCCTCAGGCGCTGCATGAAGTTGCTCCAAGCATTGGTGAAGCCGTCAATATCAATCGCATACTTCATGTTTGCCCATTCAAGGTGCCCAATGTAGTTTCCCGTCAGGCCGTTTTTTTGCAAGACTTTGCGGTGGCTTTTGCCTTTGTCTACAACAAACCTGAAATCGACATCCATGGTTTGGCACTTTAATGCCATGCGCAACCTTTGCGTCACCCCTTGATTGTCAATGTTTTTTGGATCAAGCGAAAATAATCCGGTTCCATTTAATGCGCCGCGCCAAACGATGTCATCTCTGCGATTATCCCAATCCGGGGCATGCTCAGCAGCATATTTGTCGGTCGCGCTATATCCATATCCTCGGAAAAAGTGGGGATCAGGTAACAATGCAAACTCGTCTGATGTTGTAGCGAACTTGTAGCCTGCCATGCTTGGGGCATTGCCATCCGAGAGGTCCACACTGATCTGCCGAATGTGGCTGCCAGTTTGATGAAACCAGTAGATAGGGGCTGCCAGCCTGCCCTGAACGTATGCCAAGATCCCGGGTGGCCAACTTTGATTGATAAGGGCAGTAATCTGATCGCGCTCTTTGCGGAGAATAACATCGGTCGGTGATGCGGGCTCTGATGATGCGGCTACTTTAAAAGAAACCGGTGCCACACCAATCTTTCTGAATTGTGCCCCGCATTTGCTTACGATTGAACGTCTCTGTCTATATCGCACAGCTGGTGCACGTAACGCCCGTCTGAATCGTAGAAATGAAATAGCCAACGTTCTCCTGAGAGGCTGATCAAAGTGCTTTCACAATAGCCAAGCTTCACGCGCTGGGCCGTAATATGGATCGTGGCGCAAGTATTGAGCTTATTCAACCGGCTTTGTCGCAGCGGTCACATAGTTGACTGATAGATCACGGTCTGAGATTGACCAGGTGAACTTGGCAAAGTTGAAGACAAAACCCTTGCGATCTACCGGCGTCATGCCAGCCTTTTCGATGAAACCAAACAGCTCATCGGGGGTGATGAACTTGTTCCATTCGTGGGTGCCCTTGGGCAGCCAGCGCATGATGTACTCGGCACCGACAATCGCCATGGCAAAGGATTTTGGGTTGCGATTGATGGTGGAACAGATGTGGATCGCGCCGGGTTTCATCAGTTTTTGGCAGGCATCAAGATAGCCTTGGGGGTCCGCCACATGCTCGACAACTTCCATGTTGAGCACAGCATCAAACTGCTCGCCAGCATCGGCCATCGCCTCGGCCGTCGTATGACGGTAGTCAATCTCCAGACCTGATTGCTCAGCATGAATCTTCGCAACAGGGATGTTTCGCTCAGCCGCGTCGGCGCCAACCACGGTCGCCCCAAGCCGCGCCATGGGTTCGCATAGCAAACCACCACCACAACCAATATCAAGGATGCGTAGGCCTTTGAAAGGTTCGGGTTGGCTCAGATCGCGGCCAAACTCTGCGGCGATCTGACTTGTGATGTAGTCCAGCCGCACCGGGTTCATCATGTGTAACGGCTTGAACTTGCCTTTCAGGTCCCACCACTCCGCTGCCATCGCCTCGAACTTTGCGATTTCACCGGGATCTACAGTGTTCGTTGCCGACATTTTCATCGCTCCGCCTCATGGTCAGTACGTTCAACACGCGATATAGAGTGGTTATGGACAAAGTCGTAGGACAAAAGCGCCCAGGCACGCATCTTTACCAGCCGATTGATCCTTTTGATCAGCGGATGTTGGAGGTGGGCGACGGTCACCGCATCTATATGGAGCAATGCGGAAACCCCGATGGGGTGCCTGTCGTTGTTCTGCATGGTGGCCCGGGTGGCGGGTGTAGCCCGGCAATGCGTCGTTACTTTGACCCAAATGTTTTTCGCATCATCCTTTTTGATCAGCGGGGTTGTGGTCGCTCGCGTCCGCACGCGAGTGTCGAGGCGAATACGACCTGGCATCTGGTGGCCGATATTGAGTTGATCCGCGAGACATTGGGCATTGATCGCTGGATTGTCTTTGGTGGGTCGTGGGGCGCCACACTGGCGTTGATTTATGCACAAGCGCACCCAGAGCGTGCCGCCGCCTTGACGTTACGCGGTGTTTTCCTAATGACGCAGCCAGAACTGGATTGGTTTTATGGGGGCGGTGCCGGAAAATTCTGGCCCGATCTTTGGGCGCGGTTTGCAAGCCTGATCCCTCAGGACGAGCAGGGCGATTTCATCGCTGCCTACCATCGCCGTCTCTTTTCGGGTGATCGTGCGCTTGAGGTCCGCTATGCCCGCGCCTGGGCGTCTTGGGAAAATGCGCTGGCATCCATTGATAGCGATGGTGTGACAGGCGATAGTCCGGCGGACTATGCCCGTGCCTTTGCGCGGCTAGAGAACCACTATTTTTATCACGGCGGCTTCTTGACTAAGGAGCAACAGATCTTGCATCCGGATCAAATGGCTAAGATAGCGAAAGTACCCGGTGTCATTGTGCAAGGTCGATACGACATGATCTGCCCGCCTGTATCGGCCCATAAGTTATCGCAGATGTGGCCGAAATCTCGGCTAACTTATATTGGCCGCGCAGGGCATGCATTGTCCGAACCGGGCATCAGTGCAGAACTTGTGCGCACAATGGATATGATGGGCGCGCAGCGGCATTCCTTGGGGCTTTAGGGTTTACAGATGAAATATTGCCGTTAAGCTTTCATGTTAAATAACAGGGAAAAAAATAAGTTTTGGGCAATGTCCTAACGATTATTCTACAGCGCCTGGCGCTTGGGCTCCTGACATTGTTGATTGTGTCGATCGTGATTTTTGTCGCGGTGAACCTTCTGCCAGGTGATTTTGCGCAATCCATTCTCGGTCAGGGCGCCACCCCAGAGGCTGTTGCATCGATCCGCGAAGACCTCGGCCTCGACCAACCGCTTGTGACCCGCTACTTCCAATGGTTGGGCGGCGTTTTGCAGGGTGATTTAGGCACCAGCTTTGCCCAAGCCAACTTTGCCAGCTTTACCGGAACAGAGTCAGGCGCCACGACTGTTGCCCAGCAAATCGCACCCCGTTTTGCCAATACGATGTTCCTTGCAATGATCACAGCGATCATCGCAGTCCCCTTTTCAATCCTTTTGGGTGTTCTTGCAGCGCTTTACCGCAATACCATCTTTGATCGGGCGACGAATATTTTTACATTATCCTCGATCTCAAGCCCCGAGTTTTTTCTGGCCTACATCCTGATCCTGTTTCTTGCCGTTCTGAACCCGATCTTCCCATCGCTATCGAACATCTTTGAGGGCATGCCATTCAGTGAACGGGTCGAGAAATCAATGCTGCCCGCGTTGACGCTGACCTTGGTTGTTACTGCGCATATGATGCGGATGACACGTGCGGCGATTATCAACCTTTTGGCCTCGCCCTATATTGAGATGGCGCGCCTGAAGGGGTTGTCGCCGATGCGTGTGATCGTGAAGCACGCCTTGCCGAATGCGCTGGCGCCGATCATCAATGTGATTGCCCTGAACCTGGCTTACCTGATCACCGGCGTCGTCGTGGTTGAGGTGGTGTTCGTCTATCCCGGCATTGGCCAGCTATTTGTTGATAGTGTGAAGATCCGCGATATCCCGGTTGTTCAGGCGTGTTGCCTGATCTTTGCAACGGCCTTTATCCTGCTCAACCTGACGGCTGATATCATGTCGATCCTGTCCAACCCACGTCTGAGGCATCCGAAATGATCTGGTTCGTTGCAGCACTCATGGGCATTGCGGCCCTTGCTTGGGGGTTCCGGTTTGCCGGGCAAGCGGCGACGGGCAATGCGCCCAAGTTTCGCGATATGCCCTATGGTGTGGCTTATGGATACGTTCTGGGTGTTGCCGTTCTGGCGTGGTTGGTCTGGGCCTATATGCAAGGGCGCAGCGATGATCAGGCCATTGCCAACAAGTTCTTCTTCCTGCGCATTGCGATTGAGGGCTTCATCCTCTTTGCCATTGCCGCCTGGGTATTCCGCCTGTTGGGGCGTTCCGTTGGCACGGCGGGCAGCAAAAAACTGTTCCGCTCCATGCCGCTGACCGCATCATTCGGAATTCTGACGATCCTGATCTATGCAATCTTTGCGATTTTCGCTGGTGCCATTGCGCCTTATGGGCAAGAGCAGATTATTCCCGGCGTGGCGGCAAACGTTATTCCGGGTGGCGATCCGGCGCTGGGCGGCAACCCGGACTTCCCGCTTGGGACGGACCAGATTGGCCGCGATATCCTCAGCCGTTTGATCTATGGCGCGCAGAATACCGTCGGTATTGCATTTGCAACGACCGTTCTGGCTTTCCTTTTGGGCGGCACATTTGGTTTTCTGGCGGCGACCTTGGGTGGTTGGCTGGACCAGCTTTTGTCACGTGCGGTCGATGTGCTGATGGCCATTCCGTCCCTGATCTTTGCGCTGCTCTTGATGACAATTGCGAGTGTTTGGGCACCTGAACTGGGTATCCCGCTGACGGTCTTTATGGTCCTGATCATTGCCGTGATTGACAGCACCCGCGTTTACCGTCTGGCCCGTGCCGTTGGGCAGAACATTGTGGTCATGGACTATATTGAAGCGGCAAAGCTGCGCGGTGAAGGGCTGGGCTATCTGGTCTTCAAGGAAATCTTACCCAATGCTATGGCCCCACTGCTGGCAGAATTTGGCCTGCGTTTCTGCTTTGTGTTCCTGACGATTGCGGCATTGTCATTCTTGGGTGTCGGCATCCAGCCGCCACTTGCTGATTGGGGGACCATGGTGCGTGACTTGGGCGGTTTCGTGAACTTCGCGCAATTCGCACCGATGGCTGCAACGGCCCCGTTGTTGGCCGCTGGCGCGATAGCATTGCTGACCGTGGCCGTGAACTTTGTGGTTGACTGGATGCTGCACAAATCGTCGGGGCTGAAAGAATGAGCGAAGAGATACTGGTCAAGATGCGCGATGTCTGGCTGGAAGGTCGGAGTGATGAGACATGGAACCCGATCATCAACGGTATCGACCTGACGTTGAAAAAGGGTGAAGTGCTGGGTCTGATTGGCGAATCCGGTGCTGGTAAGTCCACACTTGGTCTGGCGGCGATGGGGTACACGCGTGATGGTGTGCGCATCAGCAAAGGCAGTGTTGAGTTTGATGGCATTGATCTGCTGACGGCCTCGGCTGCGGTTAAACGCGACCTGCTGGGCAAGCGCATTGCCTATGTCGCGCAATCAGCCGCTGCCAGTTTTAACCCTGCGCACAAGCTGCTTGATCAGCATGTTGAAGGCCCGGTTCAGCATGGTGTGATGGATAAAGCCGAAAGCGAAACGGACGGGATGGAGCTCTACCGAAAGCTGCGCCTGCCGAACCCTGATGAGATTGGCTTTCGCTATCCGCATCAGGTGTCTGGGGGCAGCTACAACGCTGCATGACCGCGATGGCGATGTCTTGCCGCCCTGACCTGATCATTTTTGACGAACCGACAACTGCGCTGGATGTGACCACACAGATCGAGGTGCTTGCCTCGATCCGTGATATTGTCGAACAGTTCAATACGGCAGCGATTTATATCACGCATGATTTGGCCGTGGTTGCCCAGATGGCAGATACGATCAAAGTGCTGCTCAAGGGTGATGAGGTCGAAACGGCCGATACCCGCACAATGCTTGCCGCGCCAACGCAGGAATACACCAAATCTCTCTGGGCTGTGCGCAGCTTTGAGCGCCCACAAAAGCCAGCAGTTCAGACCGGTTCGGTTCCTGTTGTCAGCGTGCAGAACGTGGATGCCGCCTATGGCACGGTCCCGGTTTTGCATGACGTGAGCTTTGATATGCATGAAGGTCGCACTGTCGCTGTTGTTGGTGAAAGTGGGTCGGGTAAATCGACGACGGCGCGCTGCATTACAGGTTTGTTGCCTCCAACGGCCGGGCAGGTATTGGTTGATGGTGAAGTGATGCCACCTGACTATCGCAGGCGCAGCAAAGATCAGCTGCGTCAGGTGCAGATGATCTATCAGATGGCTGACACCGCGTTGAATCCACGGATGTCGATTGGTCAGATCATTGCGCGCCCGGTCGAATTCTATCTTGGGCTGAAGGGTGCGGAGAGACGCAAAAAAGTCGATGCGCTGTTGGAGCAAATCGAACTGGAGCCGTCACAGTACTATAATCGCCTGCCGTCCGAGCTGTCCGGCGGGCAGAAGCAACGTATTGGTATCGCGCGGGCCTTGGCGGCAGAGCCAAAATTTATCATCTGCGATGAGGTCACATCGGCCTTGGATCAACTGGTGGCAGAGGGAATTCTGCGACTATTGGCGCGCTTGCAGGATGAGCTGTCGCTTACTTATATGTTCATCACCCATGATCTTGCGACGGTGCGTGCCATCTCGGATGAGGTGGTGGTGATGAAAGACGGACGTGTGGTTGAACAAGGGCCCAAGACGGAAATGTTCAAACCACCCCATCACGCCTACACCGATCTTTTGCTGTCTTCGGTCCCTGAAATGGACCCGGATTGGTTAACCAATCTGCTCGCTGAACGCGGAGTTGATAACATCGGTGATGCAGCCGTTGATAAGATGTAACACGAATCGGTCACGCAAGTGACGACGCAATCGGGCGGCTCACGCCTGAATAAACAACTAGGGAGAATGGAAAATATGCAAGGAATTAGTAGACGCGGTCTATTGAAAACGGGTGTTGCTGCCGGTGTGCTGAGCCTTTCAGGCATGCCGCTGCGCGCACAAACACGTGGTGGAAAGCTGACGGCAGGCCTGTCAGGCGCCAACACATCTGACAGTTGGGACGGTCGGACACACTCTGATCTTTATATGATCGCTTCGGCGCAGGGTGCGGTTTTTGACAGCCTGACCGAAGTTGGCGCCGACGGTTTGCTGAAAGGCGAACTGGCAGAAAGCTGGGAAGCATCGGCAGATGCCAAGACCTGGACATTCAACCTGCGTCAGGGCGTAACATTCCACAATGGCAAATCATTTGGCGCTGACGATGTGATCGAGTCGCTGCAACTGCACGTGGCAGAGGGTGCAAAATCAGCGGCCCAGCCTATCGTTGCGGCAATCTCTGAAATGACGAAGATTTCGGACAGTCAGGTCCAGTTCACGCTGGAATCCGGTAACGCTGATTTCCCGTACTTGATGTCGGACTATCACCTGCTGATGTATCCTGCTTACCAGATCGAAGAAGCAATCGCCAATGGGATCGGCACAGGCCTTTATCAGGTCCAGTCCTTCGATCCAGGCGTGCGTATGGTCGCGACGCGTTACCCGGATCATTACAAAGGTGACAGCGCTGGTTTCTTTGACGAAATCGAATACATCGCCATCAACGACAATACAGCCCGCATGAATGCGCTGATGACCGGTCAGGTGGATGCGATCAACCGGATCGACTTTAAGACAGAAGCCCTGCTGCGTGCAAACCCTGCGCTGCGTATTCAGGAAGTAACTGGCAACCAGCATTATACCTTTGCGATGCTGACAGACTCTGACCCATTCGGCGACGTGAACGTGCGCCGTGCGCTCAAGTACGGCATCAACCGTCAGGAAATGGTCGACAAGATCCTTCTGGGGCATGGTAAAGTCGGCAACGACACACCGATTGGCCCTGCAAACCAGTTCTACCACGCAGAAATGGAGCAGCTGGAGTATGATCCTGACAAGTCCAAGTTCTACCTGCAGCAGGCAGGCCTCGATAGCCTGAACATCGACATCAGCGCATCAAACGCAGCGTTTGAAGGTGCGGTTGACGCGGCCCAGCTGTTCCAGGCTTCTGCTGCCGCTGGCGGTATCAACCTCAATGTGGTGCAGGAACCTGCTGATGGTTACTGGTCCAACGTGTGGCTGAAGAAGCCTTTCTCGGCTGTGTATTGGTCTGGACGTGCGACAGAGGACTGGATGTTCTCGACAGCGTATGAAGCTGGTGTGCCATGGAACGACAGCCAATGGGATAGCAATGATAACGCCCGCTTCCAGGAGCTATTGTTGATGGCACGAGCAGAGCTGGACAGCGACAAGCGCCGCGAACAGTACTTCGAAATGCAGCAAATTCTGCGTGACGATGGTGGCGTTCTGGTGCCAATGTTTGCCAACTACGTACAGGCGGTAAACAACCGGATCGCGTCGCCGGACACAGTGGGCAACCTCTGGCAGATGGACAACGCCCGCATGGCCGAGCGTTGGTCCGTGGCGTAAGCTAAGTCTGATCTGATACTAAACAAAACGCCCCGCCAGTTGGCGGGGCGTTTTGCGTTTTCGGTGATAGACGAAAAAGACTACTTGTTGTCCTCTTGCTGACCCATCCTCTTTTTGATTTTGGTTTTTAGACGGGTTAGCGCCGGAGGCTTTGTATATCGTGCGTAGAGCCGGGGATGGATGCAGTTCATGAATGCGAGGTTTGTAAGTGGATGCTGCCCCATCGATGCAAGCTTGCCCGCCAAATCTGACCCCTCTTTCACATAAAGAAAGCAGTTTTGCTGGTACCAGAATCGAACGTCAGGGTTACCCCAAAAGACAGGCCGAAACAGGTCGTAAGGGCGAAAGCCATACTTGGCGAACTCTTCGGCCCAACAGCTGTGCAGCCGTTCATTGATGTGATCTTTGCCGCCTTGCTTGTTGAAGGCTGCGCTAAACAGAACGACATCCGAGAGTGCCGTTAGAAGCGCTACGAAACCGACCGACCCTTCAGGCTCTAAGTGCTCGGCAACCTCTAACGAAATCGCCATATCATACCGTTTTTCGATGGCGATACTTGATGGATTGTTCAGATCTTCTTGCTGAAAGACAATGTCTTCATCGACCATGTCGGTTTGTGAGTTCCAACTACCATCAAGCCCAACAAGTTTCTGCACACCCAGCTCTTTGAATGCTTTTAACCACGTTCCTCTACCACAGCCCACGTCAACAATTTCTTTGGGCTGGTAGTAAGAGTTGAGATGCTCTGCAACAATTTGCGCGCTCTTGTAAGAGCCGTCCATCTGTCTGCTGTAGAAATCCTCATTGTAGCTGTCGTGTCGATCATTCATTTGTATCTTGCCTTTCCGAGCAGCACTTTCTCCTACTCTTAGACCGCATTGAAATCAAAGGCCATTCGCTTGCAGAACTCCAGTATCAGACGGTCTTCCACTGTGTCTCTTTCGATCTCTTGCACACGTCGCAGCAAAGTATCGGAGCGGCCATCCAGTCGCTTGAAGTGCCGGGTGAAGGTTGACTCGTTGATTGCTCCCTTTTCGACCTTTTCTTTGAATTGTTGATCTGATTTAGCGTAATAGTGGTTCAACTGCAGTGCGGCTGCGCAATGAAAATTTGCTTGGCGGTGCTCTCCGAATTCAAATTTCTGACCGAGCGAGTTGTAAATATCGCTTGAATGGTTGGTTTCAAAGCCGTGTACATAAGCTTTCGTTACACGTGACGGATTTACGATGCATTTGAAGTTCAGAACACCTTTGACGTTCGCCTGATAAGGATCTCGGAAGCGTTTCAAGAAATTCGGCAGAACGAGTGGTGGCGTCTCTGCAAATCCCTGTCTGCCAAACATTTGCCACGGCAGAACGATGTTATCGATATCACCGAGGGATAACAGATAGTCTTTAAGGCTGTGGGACCGGGTCGGAAACAAAAACTCATCAACATCAATGAATGCCATCCAACGGAAATCTTCGCCATAATTCGAAACGGCATGAGCAAAGGCGAGGCCTTGATTGTCCAGCGCATATCCGCTCTTTTCCTCCTTTATCCGTTGTGACCAGGGGATGATCTCAATGGCTTCCGTTGGTACGGCTTCACCTGCAACACTGAATGTTGCGTCACTACACCCGTCATCGTAGAGAAGAAATTTGTCTACCCCGGCGGCATAATGAAAACGAAGCCACTCTGCGATGGGTTCTGCTTCATCTTTGACTAACACAGCAATTGCTATCCGGTCGGGAGGGTTTGCCGATGGTTGCGGCTGTACATAAAACTTTGCTGCTTCAAGTTTCTGATGCTTGGATCGAAATAGACGCATGAACCGGACCTCGGTGTAGTCTCTGGCGGTATCTAGGAAATCTACAAAAACGTGCGTTTCGTCAATTGCATTTGTCAGAGCAGGTCACTCTGCCCTTGCAGTCTTGGCAAGGCTCTTCTATACGGCACTCAAAAGCGGCGTCTGGCTTCCACCCCCAGACACCACCGAAATTCACAACGGGCCGCGCGCCCGTTTTTTTGTGCCGAATGATAAGTCGGAAAATATGATGAACGATCTGATTGCCAAAGCGGCCATTGACCGCCGCATCGCTGAAATCATCACCCCTGTTGTCGAAGACATGGGGTTCGAAGTCGTCCGCGTGCGCCTGATGTCGGGCAAAGAGACGATTCTGCAGATCATGGTGCAACGTCCTGATGGCCAGATTGAAGTTGACGAATGCGGCCAAATCTCGACGGCGCTGAGTGCAACACTGGATGTGGAAGACCCGATTCTGGACGTTTATAACCTTGAGGTCTCGAGCCCTGGGATCGACCGTCCGCTGACACGAATGAAGGATTTCGATCAGTGGGAAGGTTTTGAAGCCAAGATCGAAACAGAAGAGCTGATTGATGGCCGCTTACGCTTCAAAGGTCAGTTGGCTGGCACTGAAGGCGATGAAATCCTGATCACAATTGCTGAGGGCACGATTGGCCTCAAGTTCGAATGGCTGTCAGACGCCAAACTGGTCCTGACAGATGAGTTGATCCGCGACGTTTTGCGCGGACGCAAAGATGCGGGTCAGATCGACGAGACCCAGTTTGATGAAATCGAAACCATCATCGATGGCGAGGAGAACACTTAAATGGCATATACATCCGCCAACCAGTTGGAGCTTTTGCAAACAGCAGAGGCTGTGGCCCGCGAAAAGAACATCGAGCCCGGGCTTGTTGTGGAAGCGATGGAAGAATCGCTCGCCCGTGCGGCAAAGTCCCGTTACGGCGCAGAGATGGACATCCGTGTCGCTATCGACCGCAAGACTGGTAAGGCCACGTTCACCCGCGTGCGGACAGTGGTCGAGGAAGAAGAGCTCGAGAACTATCAGGCGGAGTTCACAGTCGAGCAGGCTAAACAGTATATGGAAGACCCGGAGATTGGTCAGCAGTTCATCGAAGAGGTGCCGCCGGTTGAATTGGGCCGTATTGCCGCGCAATCTGCCAAGCAGGTGATCTTGCAAAAGGTCCGTGAGGCCGAGCGTGACAAGCAGTACGAAGAATTCAAGGATCGTGCTTAAGCACGATCATCAACGCGCTGGTCAAGCGTGAAGAATACGGCAATGTCATCGTCGATGTGGGTGCTGGCGAAGCTGTTCTGCGCCGCAACGAAAAGATCGGTCGCGAGGCGTACCGCCCTAACGACCGTATTCGCTGCTACATCAAGGAAGTACGTCGCGAACAGCGTGGCCCGCAGATTTTCCTTTCGCGTACAGCGCCAGAATTCATGGCAGAGCTGTTCAAGATGGAAGTGCCTGAAATCTACGAAGGCATCATTGAGATCAAGGCCGTGGCCCGTGACCCCGGTTCGCGCGCAAAGATTGCCGTAATTTCCTATGACGGGTCCATTGACCCCGTTGGTGCCTGTGTTGGTATGCGTGGGTCCCGTGTGCAGGCTGTCGTCAACGAATTGCAGGGCGAGAAGATCGACATCATTCCTTGGAATGAAGATATGCCAACCTTCCTTGTAAACGCCTTGCAGCCGCAGAAGTGGCGAAGGTTGTTCTGGACGAAGAAGCTGGCAAAATCGAAGTGGTTGTTCCCGAAGAGCAGCTGTCTTTGGCGATTGGTCGCCGTGGTCAGAACGTGCGCCTTGCGTCGCAGCTGACTGGCCTCGACATCGACATCATGACCGAGGAAGAAGAGAGCAAGCGCCGTCAGGCCGAGTTTGAGCTGCGCACCAAATTGTTCATGGACACCCTTGATCTGGACGAGTTCTTTGCCCAACTATTGGTATCTGAAGGGTTCACGAACTTGGAAGAGGTCGCCTACGTCGAAATCGACGAACTTTTGGTGATCGAAGGGGTTGATGAAGACACCGCTGGCGAATTGCAGGCCCGTGCGCGTGACTATCTGGAAGCTGAAGCCAAGAAAGCGATGGAAGCGGCGCGTGCCTTGGGTGTCGAAGACAGCCTTGTCAACTTTGAAGGTCTGACACCTGCGATGCTAGAGGCGCTGGGCAAAGACGGCGTGAAAACGCTGGAAGACTTTGCAACCTGCGCCGATTGGGAACTGGCCGGTGGCTGGACCACAGTTGATGGTGAGCGTGTGAAGGATGACGGCGTGTTGGAACCATTCGATGTGTCGCTGGAAGAAGCGCAAGACATGGTCATGACGGCCCGCGTGATGCTGGGTTGGGTTGACCCTGATGAACTTGCTGCCGAAGCAGCCGCTGCGGAAGAAGCAGAAGCTGCGGAGGAGGAGGCCTGATTTCAGGCCTCTGATGGGATCGCAGATGGCGCGTGGTGGCCATAACAAAGACCGCGGCGATGCAGAACGTAAGTGCATCGTCACAGGCGAGGTGCAGCCAAAGGCTGGGCTGATCCGCTTTGTTGTGGGGCCCGACAATCAGGTGGTGCCTGATGTTCTGGGAAAACTGCCTGGTCGGGGCATGTATGTGACGGCTGATCGTAAGGCGCTTGAAGAAGCAAAGAAAGGTCAGTTTTCACGATCAGCCAAACAGGCTGTAACGGTGCCGGACGGTTTGGCGGACGAAGTTGAACGCCAATTGGCCCGCCGCACCGTTGATCTGATCGCCTTGACCCGCAAAGCGGGCCGCGCGGTTTGCGGGTTTGAGAAGGTAAAGGGCTGGCTTGCCGGTGGTGAGCGGGTTCGTGTTCTGGTTCAGGCCTCTGATGGGTCGGAACGGGGCAAAACGAAACTATGGACGCCGGAAGGCGCCCGGTATTTTGGCTGTTTGACGGCACAGGAATTGGGTTTGGCATTTGGGCGGCAAAGTGTGATACATGGCGCGCTTGCGACTGGCAGACTCAGCGATCGTGTTGTAGAGGAAGCCACAAAGCTACGCGGTTTACGCGAAGGGAACGGGGGCGATACGGCTCTCGGGAAGGATAAAGAAGCTAAATGAGCGATAACGACGGTAAAAAGACACTCGGCCTTGGTGGTTCACGTCCTTCTAACGTGAAGCAAAGCTTTAGCCACGGGCGGACCAAGAACGTCGTGGTGGAAACCAAACGCAAACGCGTTGTGGTGCCCAAGCCCGGTGCGGCCAAACCTGCGGCCTCTAGCGGCCCGGTTGGTGGTGACCCTTCCAAGCGCCCTGCCGGTATCTCGGATGTGGAACTTGAGCGCCGAATGAAGGCGCTGAAGATGGCGAAAGCCCGCGAAGCGGAAGAAGCTGCAAAGCGCGAAGCCGAAGAAAAGGCCCGCGCCGCCGAACGCGATGCGCGCCGTGCCGAGATTGAGGCGAAAGAGGCCGAAGATCGTGCACGTGAAGAACGTGCCAAGGCCAAGGCTGAGGAAGAAGAGCGGAAAAAAGCTGAGGCAGAGCGTGCGAAAGCCGCTGCTGCCGCCCCTCCTGCCGCTGCTGCGGTTCCAGGTGAGACTGAGATTTCGCGCCCCACGGCTGCACCTCGTAAAACGGATCGCCCGCAGGAAAACCGCGACAACAAGAGCAAAGCCAAGCCGGGCCGTGGTGGCGATGGCCGCCGTTCCGGTAAGCTGACTGTCAATGATGCGATGGCAGGCCGCGACGGTGGCCGCCAGCGTTCGATGGCTGCGATGAAGCGCAAGCAGGATCGCGCCCGCGCGAAAGCCATGGGTGTGTCGGCCGAGCGTGAAAAGGTCTTCCGCGAAGTGGCTCTGCCCGAGGCGATTACTGTTTCTGAGCTTGCCAACCGGATGACCGAACGTGTGGCTGACGTTGTGAAAGCGCTGATGACCAATGGTATCATGGCAACACAGAACCAGACGATTGATGCAGATACAGCTGAACTGATCATCGAAGAGTTTGGTCACACCGTTGTCCGCGTGTCCGATGCTGATGTGGAAGATGTTATTCAGGCTGTCGAAGACAAGCCCGAAGACCTGCAAGGTCGCCCACCAATCATCACCATCATGGGTCACGTTGACCATGGTAAAACATCGCTGCTGGATGCGATCCGCAACGCAAAAGTTGTGGCAGGCGAAGCGGGCGGGATCACCCAGCACATCGGTGCCTATCAGGTGAAAACCGATAGCGGTGCTGTGTTGTCGTTCCTCGATACACCGGGCCACGCTGCGTTTACGTCAATGCGCTCGCGTGGTGCGCAAGTGACTGATATTGTTGTGCTTGTTGTGGCTGCTGACGATGCGGTCATGCCGCAGACGATTGAGGCGATCAACCACGCGAAAGCGGCGGAAGTGCCGATGATCGTGGCGATCAACAAGATCGACAAGCCCGAAGCGAACGCCGATAAAGTCCGCACCGACTTGCTGCAACACGAGGTCATCGTTGAAAAGATGTCCGGCGATGTGCAGGACGTTGAGGTCTCGGCCATCTCTGGTCAAGGTCTGGACGATCTGCTGGAAGCGATTGCCCTGCAAGCCGAAATTCTGGAACTCAAAGCCAACCCGGATCGCGCCGCTGAAGGTGCCGTCATCGAAGCGCAGCTTGATGTGGGTCGTGGCCCTGTCGCGACGGTTCTGGTGCAGAACGGCACACTACGCCAAGGCGATATCTTCGTTGTGGGCGAGCAGCACGGTAAGGTCCGTGCGCTGATCAATGACAAAGGTGAGCGTGTGAAAGAGGCCGGTCCTGCGGTCCCTGTTGAGGTGCTTGGCCTGAACGGGACGCCGGAAGCAGGCGATGTGCTGAACGTGGTTGAAACCGATGCGCAAGCACGCGAAATTGCGGAATACCGTGAAAAAGCCGCGAAAGAGAAACGTGCTGCCGCCGGTGCTGCCACCACCCTTGAACAGTTGATGGCGAACGCCAAAGCAGACGAAAACGTCAGTGAATTGCCAATTTTGGTGAAGGCTGACGTGCAAGGGTCTGCCGAAGCGATTGTTCAGGCGATGGAGAAGATCGGCAACGATGAGGTGCGCGTGCGTGTCCTGCACTCTGGTGTGGGTGCGATCACGGAAACCGATATCGGCCTGGCCGAAGCATCTGGTGCCCCGGTCTTTGGCTTTAACGTGCGTGCGAATGCGTCCGCGCGGAACACAGCCAACCAAAAGGGTGTCGAAATCCGCTACTACTCGGTCATCTACGACCTTGTGGATGATGTGAAGGCGGCGGCCTCTGGCCTGCTGTCTGCTGAAATTCGCGAGAAATTCATCGGCTACGCCAAAATCCAGGAGGTCTTTAAGGTCTCCAACGTGGGTAAAGTTGCCGGTTGCTTGGTCACCGAAGGTGTTGCGCGTCGTTCTGCGGGTGTGCGTCTGCTGCGCGACAACGTGGTAATCCACGAAGGCACGCTGAAAACGCTCAAGCGCTTCAAGGACGAGGTACCAGAAGTACAGTCCGGTCAGGAATGCGGTATGGCGTTTGAAAACTACGAAGATATCCGCGCCGAAGACGTGATCGAGATTTTCGAGCGCGAAGAGGTCGAACGGAACCTGTGATCCGTAAGGATAGCGGCAGAATACGGGGGCGGGCCAATAGGTCCGCCCTTTTGCTTTTAGGCGATAACGCGGGTCAGGCCGTTAAACTGCCGCCACGTTAGGTTGTGAATCCCCGACCCGACTGCGAATAAATCGGTTGGCCTCCGCGTAACCCCAGCAAGACCGGCAATAAAGCCGGTGCAAGCGGTGTCTCGCTGAGGCAACGGAAACGTGTTGAATGCCCTCTGTTAAAAGGTAAGCACATCGGACATATTGCACATAGTTTTGGATCAACCTTCACGGTAGGCATGACCTCGGATCAGTTCAAATCAGAAATGATTGCTTTGCTGCCGCGGTTGCGTCGCTTTGCGCTTAGCTTGACGCGGTCTGGCCCTGATGCCGACGACCTGTTGCAAGAGGCCTGTACGGCGGCGCTGCAAAAGTGGCAGCAGTATGATCCGGCGCAGCCCTTTGACCGGTGGATGTTTCGCGTAGTGCGTAACCTTTGGGTTAGTGAAATCCGCAAACGCAACGTGCGTCAGGGACAAGGCCATGTGGATGCACAAGAGGCACCAGAGCTTCACGCCGTCGGTAGCGCTGATGAGGTTTTGGAGGCCAAACAAGTGCGTAGCAAGGTCGCCGAACTTGGCGAAGAGCTTGGACAGCCTTTGCTGTTGGTCTGCGCTGAGGGATACAGCTACCGTGAGGTATCCGAACTGTTAGGGATTCCGATTGGTACGGTCATGAGTCGCATTCATCGGGCGCGAAAACAGCTTATTTCGGGTCTTGTAACGGAAAGGGCTGGCACATCATGACTGATTTTTCCACACAGTTGAGCGCCTACCTTGATGGCGAACTCGATCCCTCTGCGGCTTCCGCCGTTGAAGAACGCCTTGCCGCAGACCCTGCGGCGCAAGCGGAGCTTGATGCGCTGATTGCGGCGGATGTATTGGCCCAGGAAGCTTTTGAAGCAGAACTAAATGCGCCTGTTCCCTTTGCATTGGCGCAACAGATCAAATCGGCACCGATGCCAGAACCGGAAGCACCGAAAGCCCGCCCGGTTTGGGGTGCACTAGCCGCCAGCCTTGTCGTGTTCGCACTGGGCGGTATTGGTGGCTATGCGTTGAAGGGACAGAACACACCTGTCCAAACCGCGGGTTGGCTTGCTGATATTGCGGACTATCATGCGATCTATGCCAGTCAGGTGCGCCATTTGGTTGAAGTGGGCGCCGACGAATCCGATCATATTGAAAACTGGCTGGGGAACACCGTCGGGGCGACGTTCTCTATTCCCGATCTGACAGAATTTGGTCTGACGTTTGAAGGTGGGCGTTTGGTTGTCGCCAACGGGAAACCGGTTGCGCAATTGATGTATCGTGATGCAGATGGTGTGGTTGTGGCGCTTTGCTTGCAACGAACCAGCAAGACACCGCCCGCGACACCGACCTTCAATGAACAAACGATCAACGGCTTTGACTTTGTCTCATGGACGGCGGGCGAAGCGGATTATGTCGTGATCGGCCCCAGCGGCCAGCCTGACCTGAACGCGATTGCGGGCGCAGCCGCGTTAGACATCTAGAGCCAGTCGCGCAAAATCGGGATCAACGGGACATCAGCCGCTGGCATCGGGTAGTCTCGTAATTCGTTTGCCCGCACCCATTTCAGTGCCTGACCTTCCCGCGATTGCGGCGTGCCGTCCCATTTGCGGCAAGCAAAGAGCGGCATGAGCAAGTGGAAATCATCGTAGGAATGGCTGGCGAATGTCAGCGGCGCAAGGCAGGACGCCCAAGTGTCGATGCCAAGTTCTTCTTGCAATTCGCGGATCAGGGCCATTTCCGGGGTCTCACCTGCTTCGACCTTGCCGCCCGGAAACTCCCACAGGCCCGCCATTGATTTACCCTCAGGACGCCGCGCCAAAAGGATGCGCCCGTCGGCGTCGATCAACGCGACAGCCGAAACCAGAACTGTCTTCATGACCGGTAATCCGCGTTGATGGTGATGTAGCCGTGGGTCAGATCACAGGTCCAGACCGTGCTTTTGCCAACCCCAATGCCCAGATCAACACCTAGTTCCAGCTCAGCATTCTTCATATAGGCGCTTGCGGCCTCTTCCGAATAGTCCGGCGCGCGCCAGCCGTTTTCGGCGACCATGATTTCGCCAAAGCGAATACTCAGCCGATCTCGATCTGCGGCTGCCCCGGATTTCCCAACGGCCATCACCACCCGGCCCCAGTTTGCGTCTTCACCGGCAATCGCCGTCTTCACCAAAGGAGAGTTCGCAATCGCCAAAGCCACTTTATGCGCGTCGCCATCATCTTGTGCGCCGGTGACCTGCACCTCGACGAATTTGGTTGCGCCTTCGCCATCGCGGACGACCTGATGGGCCAGGTCGCGCATGACGTCGTGCAAAGCATTCGCAAACTCGGTGTTTCCGGTAACGTCAACGCCGGAAGCGCCGGTCGCCGCCACGATCAGCGTGTCTGAGGTGGATGTGTCGCTGTCCACCGTGATGCAGTTGAACGTCTTGCTGTTAAGGCCGGATACTGCTGTTTGCAGATCATCTTGGGCGATTTTAGCATCGGTGAAGATAAACACGAGCATCGTCGCCATATCTGGCGCGATCATACCGGAACCCTTGGCGATACCCGCAATGTTTACGGTTTCGCCATTGATGATCAGCGTCGCAGATGCCCCTTTCGCAAAGGTATCGGTGGTCATGATCGCCTCGGCTGCGTCCGAGATCGCACCGGGTGATTGCGCGGTTTTGAGCTCAGTTACCTTGCCAGCAATGCGGTCGTGCGGCAGCGGTTCACCAATCACCCCGGTCGAGGCCGTGAACACCCGTGTCTGCGGCACACCTGTTGCCGCTTCAACCGCTGCTGTGAGTGCCGTGACACTGCCATCACCATGTTTGCCCGTAAACGCGTTGGCGTTTCCTGCATTCACAAGGATCGCCGCAGGTGCACTGCTGTCACTGCCGAGTTTGGCCTGACAATCCAATACAGGTGCTGCGCGTGTTGCAGAGCGTGTAAAGACACCGGCAACAGCGGTGCCCTCAGCAAGTACCGCAAGCATAACGTCTTTACGGTTTTGATATTTTACGCCTGCAGCGGTCGCCGCGAATGTGGCCCCGCCAATTTCCGGCAACTGCGGAAAGGCAGCGGGGGCCAAGGGTGAGACGGGCATGTTTGGTCAGTCCAGCAGTTCAAGCGCATCAATCAGTGCCGGGTCAAACTCACCCGGCTCTGGTTTGGTGATGGTTTGCGCTTCGGCAAGCTCATCCAGACGCGCAGTCACAGCCGCTTCCTGAAGTTCGCGCGCGATTTCTGGACGGAGTTGATCAAGTGTAGGGCGGGCCTGCACGCGGGTTTCCAGCAAGGTCGCAACGTGCCAACCGAATTGTGTCTCGAAAGGCTCTGTCACGCCCCCGACTTCGAGCGCCATGATCGCTTCTTCAAACGTGGGCACCATCGCACCCGGACCAAACCAGCCAAGGTTGCCGCCATTGGGTCCGGTGGGCCCGGTAGAGACATCTCGCGCTACATCGGCAAAGGCCGCACCTTCATCAATCCGGGCTTTGGCGGCGGCGGCCTCTTCCTCGGATTCGACAAGCAGGTGGGCGGCGTTGAATTCCTGAATTTCTTCGGCATCTGCAAAGCGCGCATCATAAGCAGCTTGGACATCCGCTTCGGTGATTGCGTTATCTGCAATCGCGGTAATTACCTCACCCGCGATCAAAGCACGGCGTTCATTGCTGAGGGTGTATTCGATCTGAGCAGATACTTCTTCAGCCTCATCCGCCAACAGCTGCTGCTGGACCAACTGATCGATCAAGCCGTTGAACAGCGCGTCAACTGGCAACTGTGCGTATTGTGGTGGCAGCTGGGTGCGTGCGACAATAATTTCGCCCATGGTGATTTCTGTTTCACCGACGGTGGCAACCACTGTATCGGCAGTCACGTCTTGGGCGACGGCCCCTGTGGCCAAAACAGAAGCCACAGCAGCTCCACCCAAAAATGTAACATGTTTCAGCATTAAACGATCCCTTGATAGGCCGCAGAACCCCGCGGCGTTGACACTGTAGTAGCAGCCCCTTACATCCCAAAGATGCCTCGAGGAGGCCTTATAGTTCCATCACTTCGGCCCTTTCTATGTGGCCTTCGCCGGGCCTACAAGCGACCTCCTCTCAAATAGATGTCAGACAGGCGCACGTGCGCCGCCGGAGAGAATATGCTGGGTTTCGGAACGATTGCCAAAAAGGTGTTTGGCACCGCAAACGACCGCAAAGTCAAAGCCGCCCGCCCGTTGGTTGATAAGATCAATGCGCTGGAGCCTGAATTCGAGGCGCTCTCTGACGAGGACATCAAAAATAAGACGGAAGAACTGGCAAAACGCGCCATGGGTGGTGAGAGCTTGGATGACCTTTTGCCCGAAGCCTTTGCCAACTGCCGCGAGGCTGCCAAACGCGCGCTGGGCCTGCGTGCCTTTGATACGCAGTTGAAGGGCGGCATCTTTCTGCATCAGGGCAATATCGCAGAGATGAAAACCGGCGAGGGGAAAACCCTTGTCGCGACATTCCCTGCCTACCTGAATGCACTGACCGGAAAGGGCGTGCATATCGTGACCGTGAACGATTATCTGGCCCGTCGTGATGCGGAGTGGATGAGTAAGGTGTATGGTGCGTTGGGACTGACCACTGGCGTGATCTATCCCCAACAACCCGAAGATGAGAAAAAAGCGGCCTACGCATGCGACGTCACTTACGCCACCAACAACGAACTTGGCTTTGACTACCTGCGTGACAACATGAAGTCCGAACTCAGCCAGATGTTCCAGCGCGACCACAACTTTGCCATTGTGGACGAGGTCGACAGTATCCTAATTGATGAAGCGCGGACGCCGCTAATTATCTCCGGCCCCGCCCAGGACCGGTCCGAGATGTATGCGACGATTGATAAGGTCATCCCGGATGTGCTGGATGAACACTATACGCTGGATGAAAAGACCCGTCAGGTATCGTTCAACGATGAGGGCAATGACTTTCTCGAAGAAAAACTGAGCGCCTCGGGTCTGCTGCCTGAAGGGCAAACGCTTTATGACCCCGAAAGCGCCACGCTTGTGCACCATATCAATCAGGCATTGCGTGCTCATAAGCTATTTACCAAGGACAAAGACTATATCGTGCGCGATGACGAAGTTGTCCTGATTGACGAATTCACTGGTCGCATGATGGCGGGGCGGCGTCTGTCCGACGGCTTGCATCAGGCGATTGAGGCGAAAGAGGGGTGTTCGATTAAGCCCGAGAACGTGACCTTGGCTTCCGTGACCTTCCAAAACTACTTCCGCCTGTATGACAAACTGGGCGGCATGACTGGTACAGCCGCGACCGAGGCGGAAGAATTTCAGGAAATTTACCGTCTGGGCGTGGTTGAAGTGCCAACCAACCGCCCCATCGCCCGTATTGATGAAGACGATCAGGTGTATCGCACTGCACGCGAGAAATTCACCGGTATCGTCGATGAGATCAAAGACGCACATGCTACGGGCCAGCCGATCCTTGTTGGGACGACGTCGATCGAGAAATCCGAAGCGCTGGCAGAGATGCTCAAGGCCGAGGGAATCACCTTCAATGTGCTCAATGCGCGACAACACGAACAAGAAGCCCAGATTGTTGCCGATGCCGGGAAACTGAACGCGGTCACAATTGCGACGAACATGGCTGGTCGCGGCACCGACATTCAGCTGGGCGGGAATGTCGAGATGCGCGTGTTGCAGGCAATGGCGGAAGATCCCGATGCTGATATTGAGACGCTGCGCGCACGCATTGAGGCAGAAGTCGCCGATGAAAAAGAAAAGGTGAAAGCGGCGGGTGGTCTGTTCGTGCTGGCTACCGAGCGTCACGAAAGCCGCCGGATTGACAATCAGCTGCGTGGTCGCTCTGGCCGTCAAGGTGACCCGGGGCGCTCCGCTTTCTTCCTGTCTTTGGAAGACGATTTGATGCGCATCTTCGGCTCCGACCGATTGGACAAAGTGCTGTCCGGTTTGGGTATGAAAGAGGGCGAGGCCATCGTGCACCCTTGGGTGAACAAATCGCTGGAACGCGCGCAGGCCAAGGTGGAAGGTCGCAACTTTGATATTCGTAAACAGCTGTTGAAATTCGATGACGTGATGAATGAACAGCGGAAGGTTATCTTCTCGCAACGCCGCGATATCATGGAAGCGAAAGACCTTTCAGAGGTCACAAAAGATATGCGTGATCAGGTTATTGATGATTTGGTTGACGATTATATGCCGCCAAAAACCTATGCCGATCAATGGGATACTCAAGGTCTTTATGCTGCTGTGATTGAAAACGTCGGCGTTGACGTCCCTGTTATTGACTGGGCCGCAGAAGAGGGCGTCGATGATGATGACATCCGCGAACGCCTTGAAGAAGCCGCCGACAAGTTTATGGCGGAAAAGGCCGAGGCCTTTGGCGATGAGACGATGCGCAACGTTGAAAAACAGCTTTTGCTGCAAACGATTGATGCCAAATGGCGCGAGCATTTGCTGACATTGGAACACCTGCGTTCAGTCGTGGGGTTCCGTGGCTATGCGCAGCGTGATCCGCTGAACGAATACAAAACCGAAGGGTTCCAACTGTTCGAAAGCATGCTTGACGGCCTGCGCACGGATGTGACGAAGAAGCTGTCACAGATCCGGCCCATGTCGAAGGAAGAGCAGGAACAAATGGTTGCTCAAATTCGGCAGCAACAACAGGCTGCCGCCGCCGCAGCAGCGGCCCCAGCAACAGCGGTCGTGGCGGCCGGAGCCGCACGGGAAGGCTTTGACGAAAACGATCCAAAGACATGGGGCAACCCCGGTCGGAACGACCTTTGCCCATGCGGATCAGGTAAAAAGTTCAAACACTGTCACGGTCGGCTCGCCTAATTGCGGACATAATTGGGCCACGCTAAGACCTTTTGCCAGTCCTGTTCATGTCACGTTAACACGACATCACTATAACAGCTTTTCTGCCGCTGTGAGGGATGGGGATGTCTCGCTTTAGTACTGTCAAAACCGTTGCCTCTACGCTGACGATTGCCGTAACCCTTGGGTTCCTCGTGCAATATGGTGAAACGACGCCACGCGTTGGTGATGGTGAAAGTGAAGAAAGCTATAACAAGGCGCCGCGTTCCTTGATGCTGTCGACCAATGCGCAGGGGCAACCTGTGTTTGGTGTGCCAAATGTTGTAACTACTCCTCTTGATCATGCGGCCAATGTGCAGCGCGTCGTCGCAGTTGATGCTGTTTATGCTGAAATGGCTGTCCCTGAAATTGGGATGATCATGGCCTCGCCTGCACCGGGGTGTGATACGATGCTATCCGCGGCGCGCGAACCGGCCGCCATGGTTGCCTTGTCGTTATCTGCGCCTTGCGCCGAAGAACAGGTATTTGCCGTTTCGCACAGTGGTATGCAGGTTGCAGCCAACACGGATAGTCAGGGCAATGCAATTGTACGTATCCCTGCGCTGGTCACAAACGCAGAGTTCAAAGTGACGTTTGATAATATCCTACAGGCCACGACCCAGATTTTTGTACCAGAGCTGCGCCAATATGATCGCGCCGTCCTGCAATGGATGACATCTGACAACATGCGCCTGCATGCGCTGGAAAACGGTGCGCAGATTGGTGACCCCGGTCATGTCTGGTCGGCGTCACTGCATTCACCCCAGGACACCCGCGAAGGCAAGAATGGGTTTGTGGTCTATGTGGGTGACGCGAGTGCCGAAATTCCCTATCAAGCCGAGATCTACACGTTTCCCGAGGGTCAGATGAACCGCGATGGTGGGGTCGACTTGCGTGTCGGCGTTACTGTAACGGAACAAAACTGCGGACGAGAGATTGATGCGATGACCATCCAGACCAACGCTGGGCAAACCCTGATCAAGAGCGAGATTGCAGCCCAGATGCCTTCCTGTGCTCAGGTCGGTGAGGTGGTGTTCCTGCGGGACAAGTTTTCTGATCTGACCATTGTGTCGAACTAGATAGCCGCATCAAAAAGACCATGCGCGCGAAAGCTGGTCTCATTTGATTTTCCAATGATCAGATGATCGTGCACCGTAATGCCCAGCGTTTTGGCCGCTGCATCAATCTGCCGCGTCATCTGAATGTCGGCGTCTGAAGGCGTTGGGTCACCCGATGGGTGATTGTGGACAAGGATCAGCGCACTGGCGTTTAGCTCCAGCGCACGTTTCACCACCTCGCGTGGATAGACTGGCACGTGGTTCACTGTCCCTTTCGCCTGCTCTTCATCTGCGATCACGGTATTCTTGGTATCAAGGAAAAGAATGCGAAACTGTTCTGTCTCGCGATGCGCCATGGTCGTGTGGCAATAATCCAGCAAGGCGTCCCAACTTGAAAGAACATGCCGCTGCATGATCTTTGCACGCGATAGGCGATGGGCTGCTGCCTCTACAATTTTCAGTTCCAGTAGAACGGCATCGCCTACTCCCTTTATTGCAGACAACTGTGTCAAGGGCGCAGAGAGTACGCGGTTGAAATCACCGAATGTGTCGATCAGTTCCCGTGCAAGCGGTTTGACATCTTGCCGGGGGATAGCGCGAAAAAGAACCAGTTCGAGCAGTTCATAATCCGGCATCGCCGCGGCCCCGCCAGACAGGAATCTTTCACGCAGTCTTTTGCGATGATCGCGCATGTAAGATGGAACCTTGCCCTTTTGCAGAGGCAAAACCTGCGTCACGTCGTCATGATCGGCAAAGAGAGAGGGTGCTTCGGCAAAGTGGGTCATACCCCTACTCTGCCAAAGCGATGGTTACTACGCGGTTAACGCTAGCCTTTCATTGAATCCCAAAAGCTTTTGACGCTGTCAAAGAAACTGGACCCTTGCGGGTTGTTCTCTTCACTCAGCTGATCAAATTCTTTGAGGATCTCGCGCTGCCGAGCGGTCAGCTTTACCGGTGTCTCAACGGCAAGTTCGATAAACATATCACCGGTGCTACCACCGCGCAGCGCAGGCATGCCTTTGCCACGCAGACGCATCTGGCGGCCCGATTGCGACCCTTCGGGCACTTTCACCCGGCTGCGGCCGCCGTCGATTGTTGGCACTTCGATCTCGCCACCCAGTGCGGCGGTCGCAATGGACACGGGTACACGGCAGTAAAGGTTTGTGTTTTCGCGTTCAAACAGAGCGTGATCCTGCACCTCGATAAAGATGTAGAGGTCGCCCGTTGGCCCGCCGCGCATGCCCGCCTCACCTTCGCCAGCAAGACGAATGCGCGTACCGGTTTCGACACCTGCTGGAATGTTGACGGACAGCGATTTTTCCTTCTCAACCCGGCCTTGCCCATGACAGACTTTACATGGGTCCTTGATAATCTGGCCGAGGCCCGAACAGGTTGGACATGTGCGTTCGACAGTAAAGAAACCCTGTTGCGCGCGTACTTTTCCCATGCCGTTGCACGTCGGGCAGGTCTGCGGTTCCGAACCGCCCTCAGCACCGGTACCGTTGCAGGCGCCACAGCTGACCGCCGTTGGTACGGTGATGGTTTTCTGCATGCCGGCAAAGGCATCCTCGAGGTTGATCCTCAGGTTATAGCGCAGGTCGTTGCCACGTTGCGCAGCGCTGCGACGGCCACCACCGCCCCGGCCACCCATGAAATCACCGAACAGGTCGTCGAAGACGTCAGAGAACGCGCTGCCAAAGTCGCCCTGGCCGCCGCGTGGCCCGCCACCGCCCATGCCGTTCTCGAACGCAGCATGACCATAGCGGTCATAGGCGGCTTTCTTGTTGTCGTCCTTCAGAACTTCGTAAGCTTCGTTGGCCTCTTTGAACTGCGCTTCAGCGTCTGGATTGTCTGAATTGCGGTCTGGGTGCAGCTCTTTCGCCTTTTGGCGATAGGCTTTTTTGATGGCGGCTGCATCTGCGCCTTTGGCGACACCAAGAACATCGTAATAGTCACGTTTTGCCATGAATTTTTCCCCCTTGGGAATGAAAACGACCGGCCCGGTTTACGGGGCTTAGCCACTTTTCAACGGCGCATGGCCTTAGTTGTCACGCTTGTCGTCGTCCAGATCTTCGAAATCCGCATCAAGGATTTCTTCATCAGCACCCGGTGCATCAGGCTCTGCTTCGCCTTCTGCTTCTTGCTGCGCCTTATAGATCGCTTCACCCAGTTTCATGGCCGCTTCGGTCACGTTCTGGATGCCAGATTTGATCTTGTCAGCGCTTTCAGCTTCCAGATCGTCCTTGAGCGCGGCAATCGCCAGCTCAATCGCTTCGATTGTGGTTGGATCAACCTTATCCGCGTGCTCTTCCATCGACTTTTCGGTCGAGTGGATCAGGCTTTCTGCCTGGTTTTTGGCATCCACCAGTTCACGGCGCTCTTTATCGGCCTCAGCATTCGCTTCGGCGTCCTTAACCATTGCTTCAATGTCGTCATCAGACAAACCACCAGAGGCTTGGATCGTAATCTTCTGCTCTTTGTTGGTGCCTTTGTCTTTGGCGCCCACTTCAACGATGCCGTTGGCGTCGATATCAAAGGTGACCTCGATCTGTGGTAGGCCACGTGGTGCCGGTGGGATCTCTTCAAGGTTGAACTGGCCCAACATCTTGTTGTCGGCTGCCATTTCGCGCTCACCCTGGAACACGCGCAATGTCACGGCGTTCTGGTTGTCTTCGGCGGTTGAGAAGACCTGAGACTTCTTCGTCGGGATCGTGGTGTTGCGATCAATCAGGCGTGTGAACACACCACCGAGCGTTTCGATACCCAAGGACAATGGTGTCACGTCGAGCAGAACCACGTCTTTGACGTCGCCTTGCAGAACACCAGCCTGAATGGCGGCACCCATGGCAACCACTTCGTCAGGGTTCACGCCCTGGTGGGCTTCCTTGCCAAAGAATTTGGCAACTTCTTCCTTCACCTTTGGCATCCGTGTCATACCACCAACGAGGACAACCTCATCAATGTCAGAAGTGGACAGGCCCGCATCTTTGATGGCTTCCTTACAAGGCTTCATCGAAGACTTGATCAGGTCGTTGACCAGGCTTTCCAGTTTGGCACGTGTCAGCTTCATCACCATGTGCAACGGCTGACCGTCAGACCCCATTGAGATAAATGGCTGGTTGATTTCGGTGCTGGAAGACGAAGACAGCTCGATCTTTGCTTTCTCAGCAGCTTCTTTCAGACGCTGCAACGCCATCTTGTCCTTGGTCAGGTCGACCGAGTTCTCTTTCTTGAACTCATCGGCAAGGTAGTTGACGATGCGCATGTCAAAGTCTTCACCACCTAGGAAGGTATCACCGTTGGTGGATTTCACTTCGAACAGGCCGTCGTCGATTTCCAGAATGGTGACGTCAAATGTACCGCCGCCAAGGTCATAAACAGCGATTGTCTTGCTGTCTTTCTTGTCGAGGCCGTAGGCCAAGGCAGCCGCTGTCGGCTCGTTGATGATCCGCAGCACTTCAAGGCCCGCGATCTTACCGGCGTCTTTGGTTGCCTGACGCTGGGCGTCGTTAAAGTACGCTGGGACGGTGATAACCGCTTGGGTGACATCTTCGCCAAGATAGCTCTCAGCGGTTTCTTTCATCTTACCAAGAATGAAGGCAGAGATCTGGCTGGGGGAGTATTTCTCGCCCTTGGCTTCGACCCATGCGTCGCCGTTGCCGCCGTTGATGATCTCGAACGGCATGTTCTTTTTCTCTTTGGCAAGGTCCTTGTCGTCGAACCGACGACCGATCAGACGCTTGACCGCAAAGATTGTGTTTTCGGGGTTGGTGACCGCCTGGCGTTTCGCAGGCTGGCCCACAAGGCGCTCATCATCTGTGAACGCAACGATAGATGGCGTCGTGCGCGCACCTTCGGCGTTTTCAACGACACGTGGCTTTGCACCGTCCATAATGGCGATACAGGAGTTCGTGGTTCCTAGGTCGATACCAATCACTTTGGCCATTTTTCAAATCCCTTTACTTGAGGCGGTTTGAGCAGCGCGAACCCGCTTTCGGCACCCGCGCCAGTTACAAGAGTCAGTTCAGGGCTTTAGCCCACAAACTTCGATCTTGGCGTATATAGGGATGGGTTATTGGGGCTGCAAGCGTTTGCGTTGCGGCGAAATGCTTAAAATAACGGTTTTTCTTAATCGGGCGAATGCCAAACCATCTATCGTCCGGCAAACCAGCTGAGCGAAACATGCTGTCGGCCAAAAAACTCGCCCATCAGACCAATCATAACCAACCCAAGCGAGAGATAGATCGGATACTCCACACTGGTGAATTGGGGGTTGTAGTGTAAAAATACAGCCCCGCGCATTTGATCGATAATGTGAAACAGCGGGTTCCAGTCAAACATCGCCATCATCGATGCTGGCAGTGTATTGACAACAAAGAGCTTGCCCGACGCAATCATATTCACCCGAATGTAGATCGTTTTGGCGATACCGGTGAAGCGCGGGAACCAAGGCTTGAGCGCAAGAAAGATCATGCCGACTGCACACCCCGAAAACCACGCCAAGATCAGGAAACCAAGTGCTGCGATAGGATCATGAATCGTGATCGGCGTGAAGAGGATATGATAGAATACCAATATGATGATCAGCATGGTGAATTGCTGATAGAACGATGACACCGCTGCGGCCACAATAGCGATGATTGTATTCATAGGTCGATGCAACATCATGGACGATGTCGGGCCTGCTGCGCCCATTACCGCAGATACCGACTTGATATGGGTAAGATAAACAAAAATCCCGGTCATGATGAAAAGCAACATATCGCCGCGAATAGGCGAACTTCTAAGCCCAAGGATCTGATAGAAGAGCAGGAAGGCCACAATCATGGTAAGGCCCTGCACCATGTTCAAAAGAATGGCGATCACCGCATTCCGGTGACCACTGCGGGCCTGCCGGACGATCGTATGGTACATCACCTCAAGCATGCCAAGCAGGCTGCTGCGGTGTGTTCTATGGATCGGTGTCTGGAACATCGCGGGTCTGGTCAGCCCATCCTTACAGTTTGCCGGTTTGTCGCACGATATCCTTGCTGATCGCTTGACGAAACACCATAAACAGCCTGATCAGGGCTTTTTGATGACAGGCAATATATGATGGATTTCGCGAAGTTAACCAATGTGATGCGCGAGCTGGCCTTGCGGGCTGGCGACGAAATCATGGAGATCTACGGATCGGATGATTTTAAGGTCCGCTCAAAAAGCGACGAAAGCCCAGTGACCATTGCCGATGAAGCCGCTGACGCGATTATCAGCGCCGGTTTGCGTGCTGCATTCCCTGACACGCCGCTGGTGACCGAAGAACAGGCCGCGTCTCATACCCAATCTGTCAGCACGTTTCTGATTGTCGACCCGTTGGATGGCACAAAGGAATTCATCAAGCGCCGTGGTGATTTCACTGTGAACATCGCCTATGTACGCGACGGCGCACCGATCCGGGGTGTTGTCTATGCCCCCGCCAAAGAGCGGCTGTTTTACACCGATGCCAGTGGTGTTGCCGTGGAAGAGGAAGGCCCGTTTTCCAAAGATGCACCCGGTTCGACACATCCGATTAAAGTCTCGACGCCTGACGGCAACGCGCTCTTGGTTGTTGCGTCGAAATCGCACCGCGATCAGGCGACGGACGACTATATCAACAAATACGCTGCTGCTGACATGAAAAGTGCGGGTTCATCGCTGAAGTTCTGCCTTGTCGCAACAGGTGAAGCCGACATCTATCCGCGCCTTGGCCGTACGATGGAGTGGGATACTGCGGCCGGTCACGCCGTTTTGAAAGGTGCTGGCGGTGAAGTTGTGCGGTTTGATGATCATACGCCACTGACCTATGGCAAACCGGGGTTCGAGAACCCGTTCTTTATCGCCTACGCCCCCGGCGTGCAGTTAGAGAAACCTTGATGTCGGTGCTGATCGTTATCCCTGCGCGATACGCCTCTTCCCGTTACCCCGGTAAGCCGTTGGTCACATTGCGTGGTGCCAGCGGCGATGCCAAAAGCCTGATCCGGCGGTCGTGGGATGCGGCTTGCGCCGTCAAAGGCGTCGACAAAGTGGTGGTTGCCACGGATGATACACGTATTGCCCAGGCGTCCGAATCTTTTGGAGCGCAGGTCGTGATGACATCAACCGCCTGCCAGAATGGCACGGAACGTTGTGCCGAAACATTGGATAACTTGGGCGAGGATTACGACATCATCGTGAACCTGCAAGGTGACGCACCACTGACACCGGCGTGGTTTATTGAAGATCTTGTGCACGGGCTACGTGACAATCCAAACGCGGATGTTGCCACACCAGTTTTGCGCACCGAAGGGCGGGCGTTAAATGGGTTGCTGCAAGACCGGCGTGAGGGGCGTGTCGGTGGAACGACAGCTGTTTTTGGGGCTGATCGCAATGCGTTATACTTCTCGAAAGAGGTTATCCCTTATACGGGTCAAGTTTTTGCTGATCACGATGAAACCCCTGTTTTTCATCATGTTGGGGTCTATGCCTATCGGCCCAAGGCGCTGGCGGCATATGCGCAATGGGATGCAGGGCCACTGGAACAGCTTGAAGGGCTGGAACAGTTGCGTTTCCTTGAACGTGGCGTGCCGATGCTATGTGTAGAAGTGGCCGCCAAGGGCCGCCAGTTCTGGGAGTTGAACAACCCCGAGGATGTGCCGCGGATAGAGGCAATGCTTGCAGAGATGGGTCAAGAATAGGCAGTTGTGCAACTTCTGACGTAAGAAGGCTCAAATTCTGCCGCATTACCTTTATAATATTGCGGGTGGGCTATTGCTTCAGCATCACACGTTTTGAGGATTGGTTGGATGAACAGAAAAGTATCAAAAGCTATATTCCCTGTCGCAGGCTTGGGTACGCGGTTCCTGCCTGCAACGAAATCTGTGCCAAAAGAGATCATGACCTTGGTGGATCGCCCGCTGATCCAATATGCAATTGACGAAGCCCGCGCGGCTGGGATCGAGGATTTTATCTTTGTCACCTCAAGGGGCAAATCCGCGTTAGAGGATTACTTTGATCTGGCCCCCGATCTGGAAGCTTCACTTGCAGCGGCCTTAAGCAAGATGGAACTGCTGAAGGTTCTGCGCAACACCAACATGGACAGCGGCACAATTGCTTATCTGCGGCAGCATAAGGCGCTGGGCCTTGGGCATGCTGTGTCGTGCGCCCGCAAACTGATTGGGGATGAACCTTTTGCTGTTATCCTGCCTGATGACGTGATTGCAGGCGACAAACCATGCTTGCAGCAGATGGTCGAGGCGTATCAGGAAACCGGCGGCGCGATGGTCGCCACGATGGAAGTGCCGCCCGAACAAACGTCGGCTTATGGTGTGTTGGACGTAGAAGACCAAAGCCCGCGTATCGTGACTGCGCGCGGAATGGTCGAGAAACCACCAGCAGGTACAGCGCCGTCGAATCTTGCAGTGATCGGGCGTTATATTCTGACGCCACAGGTGCTTGCGAATTTTGATCATGTTGGACGTGGCGCAGGTGGTGAGATCCAACTGACTGATGCGATTGCCGAGGAAATTCGATCCGGTCGTGACGTGTTCGGCTACCGGTTTGAGGGTCAACGTTATGACTGCGGTTCCAAGGCGGGTTTTTGCAGGCCACGGTAGCTTTCGCATTGGCCCGCGACGACCTGCGCGATGAACTCGATGCGTTTCTGACGCAGTTGCAAGTGGCCAAGCAGGCCGCGCAGTAGGCGCCCATGTCACCACCTCGGACCAGCCTTTGGCATGCTTACCGCCTGCGTTGGAAACGCAGGCGGTTTCTGTTTCGGATATGGCGCAAGCGCAAAGAGTTGACCGTTTCGGTTGATCGGACGCAGCAGATTTCTGCCGATGCAATCCTCGCGTTTTCGACGGTAAGAAATGAAATGGTCCGGCTCCCGCATTTTTTGGCCTACTACCGCAAACTTGGAATTAACCATTTTCTGTTTGTTGATAACGGCAGCGATGACGGCACGGCTGCGTTTCTGGCAAAGCAGCCTGACGTTTCGTTGTGGACGACAGCGCACAGCTATCGGTTGTCACGGTTTGGGATGGATTGGCTTGGGTGGTTACAATGGCAATATGGGAACCAGCATTGGTGTCTGACCGTCGATGCGGACGAGTTGCTGACCTATCCCGATTGCGAAAACCGCGATTTGCGCGCGCTAACAACGTGGCTGGATGGTCAGGGCGAGGCGTCGTTTGGCACGCTTATGCTTGATCTTTATCCCAAGGGACCGTTGGGGTTGGTCACGTATACGCCCGGCGATGATCCAACCCGGGCGCTGTGTTGGTTTGATGCGGGCAACTACCGCAGTCAACTGCACCACTATTATCAAAATCTGTGGATACAGGGTGGCGTGCGTGAACGAGTCTTTTTCGCAGATGAGCCCGCCCGTGCGCCAACGCTCAACAAGACGCCTTTGGTGCGGTGGTCGTGGCGCTATGCCTATGTCAGCTCGACTCATCAAATCTTGCCAACCCGTTTGCACGATGTGTTTGACCTCGAAGGCAATAGTAAGGTCAGCGGTGCATTGCTGCACACCAAGTTCCTGCCCATCGTGGCCGCGAAATCTGCCGAAGAATTGACACGCAAGCAGCATTTCCAGAACACGGCGCTGTATCAGGATTACCATCGCAAGCTGACTGAAGGCCCTGACCTTTGGTACGATGGGTCTTGTCCCTATCATGGGCCCGCGCAATTGGTTGAACTTAGGTTGATGACCAAAGGGCGTTGGGTCTGATATGGTAAATGGTAACGGGACAAACAGGTCACATCAGGCGTGAGCTTTCTGACATCATATCGGCTGCGGTGGCAGCGCAAGCGCTTGCGTGCGCGGGCTTTGCGCAAAGGGCGCGAGTTGCTGCCGGTGTCCGACCGGACCGGCGATATTGGCCCTGATGACGTGCTGCTGTTTTGTACCTTCCGCAACGAAGACGTGCGGCTGCCATTCTTTTTTGACTACTATCGTAAGCTGGGCATCAATCATTTCCTGATGATCAACAATGGCAGCGAAGACGCGGGGCCCGCCTTTGCGCAAGCGCAACCTGACGTATCGTTGTGGCGCACGGACGCCCCTTATGGCGACGCACGCTATGGTGTGGACTGGCTGACCTATCTGCAGGGCAAATATGCGGATGGGCACTGGGCGTTGACCGTCGATGTGGATGAGTTCTTTGTTTATCCGTTCTGCGATACGCGACCTATTCGCGCTTTGGCCGATTGGCTGGATGCATCCCAAGTGCGTTCATTCGGGGCGATGTTGCTGGACATGTACCCCAAAGGGCCCGTTGGGCAGACGGCCTATATGCGCGGGGATGATCCGTTTGAAACGGTCAATTGGTTTGATCCCGGCAACTACTTTATGACGCAGAATAAACTGCTCAAGAATCTCTGGATTCAGGGTGGCCCACGTGCGCGCAGTTTCTTTGCGACGAAGCCAAAACAGGCACCTGCGCTGAACAAAATACCTTTCGTCAAGTGGCGTAAGCCTTATGCCTATGTCAGCTCAACCCATATGATGCTGCCGCGCGGGCTCAATCTGGTTTATGACCAGCAGGGTGGGGAGAAGACGTCAGGTATCTTGCTGCATGCGAAATTCCTGAACACTTTCGGGGACCGCGCGACCGAGGAGGCACAGCGCGCCGAACACTACCGCAGTGGTCAGGAATATAAGACTTACGCCGAACGCTATGGCGCGGACCCTGACTTATGGTGTCAGTGGAGCGAGCAATACCTTAACTGGCGTCAACTCGAAGTACTGGGCCTGATGTCTAAAGGGAACTGGGCATGAGTTTGGGTATCATCATGCTGGTGCACACGGCGTTTGACCGGGCGGAACAGATGGTGCGCCATTGGGCCGCTGCCGGATGCCCGGTTGTGGTGCATGTGGATAGCAATGTGCCGGTTGCGACCTATGACACTTTTTCCCAATCGCTGGCCGATCTGCCCGATGTACGCTTTTCAAAAAGGCACCGGTGCGAGTGGGGGACCTGGGGGCTGGTCGCCGCGTCGCAAGAGGCAGCGACGCTCTTGCTTGAGGAGTTCCCGGATGTGCAGCACGCGTTTCTGGCGTCTGGGGCCTGTCTGCCGTTACGCCCGATCGCTGATCTGCAATGCTATTTGGACGCCCACCCGGACACGGATTTTATCGAGAGCGCGACGACGGCAGATGTGCCCTGGACCGTAGGTGGGTTGGATCGGGAACGGTTCACTCTCAAGTTCCCCTTTGCATGGAAAAAACACCGGCGTTTATTCGATGGGCTCGTTAAACTACAACAAATGCTGGGTTACCGGCGCAACATCCCCGATGGGATCGTGCCACATATGGGGTCGCAATGGTGGTGCCTGACCCGGCAAACACTTGATGCGATCCTAAGTGACCCCAACCGCGCGACGTATGATGCCTATTTTCGCAAAGTCTGGATTCCCGATGAGAGCTATTACCAAACGCTGACCCGCCTGCATGCCCGCAAGGTGGAAAGCCGATCTCTGACCTTGGCCAAGTTCGATTATCAAGGCAAGCCGCATATCTTTTTCAATGATCACGCCGAACTGCTGCAACGTTCAAAGAGTTTTGTTGCGCGTAAGATATGGCGTGACGCGGACCAGCTTTATCAGATGTTTCCGTTGTCCGATGATCCGCTGAGTGCTGATGAGGAACCGAATTCTGGTGCGGTCGACCGGGTCTTTTCGCAAGCGGTCGAGCGACGAATATTGGGCCGCGCCGGTCTTTATATGCAAAGCCGTTATCCCAGCATTGACCGTCAGTCTTGTATCGCTGCCGCCCCCTATGCGGTGCTGCAAGGGCTGGACAATGTATTCCCTGATTTTCCGGTGTGGCTGACGCGGCAAACGGGTGCGCAGGTGCATGGGCATCTGTTTGCAAAAGACCGGGCACATTTCGCTGACGGAAGCGTGGTTTATCGCGGCGGGCTGTCTGATAATGCGCGGCTGCGCGACTATCACGGCAAAATGTTTCTGACCAACCTGATCTGGAATGGTCGGGACCAACATCAATGTTTCCAGTTTGGGCCTGCGGATACACAAGAAATACGCTGGACGTTGGCTCGGGATACCAACGCCAGCATTTGGGTGGTGTCCGGTGCTTGGTCAATTCCGCTGTTTGCTTCGGGCCGGTCGGCCAGTGACGTCCGAACCGAGGCCGCGCGCTTGCAACGGATTGAAGACAAGTTTCTTAAGGTCCTGCGCTCGCCGGAAGCACGGGCGCGGATCAGGATCATGACCCTCGCACAGTTCATCGAGGCACCAATGGATGTGCTTCAAACCATCATTGATGAAATTGCGGGGCACCGCGGGAATGCGTTGAAGGAAGTGCCGAAGATGCCCGATTTGACAGGCTTGCCAGACTTTCTGCAAGACTTGAAGAATCAAGGAATGCACCCGTTCCTGACGGGTGACATTACCGGGGGAAATACCCGGCAGACAAAGCCAACCCCTCGTCGCAAACCTTACGTGATTAGCGGGAAATGAGCAGGTTTCATTCTTTTATCCTGTTGGCTGAAATGCGCACGGGGTCCAACTTGTTGGAAGCGAACCTGAACATGTTGGACGGGGTCAGTTGCCATGGGGAGGCTTTTAACCCTGCGTTCGTTGGCTACCCCAAGATTGACGAAGTGTTAGGTGTTGACCGTGATTCCCGCGAAAAAGACCCGCACGCCTTACTGAAAAAGATCAGGGACGGCGACGACCTGGCAGGGTTTCGGTATTTTCACAACCATGACCCGCGCGTTCTGGATACATGTATTGATGATCCGCGCTGTGCCAAAATCATCCTGACGCGCAATCCGCTGGACAGCTTTGTCAGTTGGAAAATCGCACAGGCCACGGGCCAGTGGAAGCTGACAAATGCGACACATTCCAAGTCGGTGGCGATCACCTTTGATCCCGCTGAATTCGAAGCCCATCTTGATGCGATCCAGGCTTTTCAATTGCGTATACAACGCACCCTTCAGGTGACCGGTCAGACAGCATTTCACATCAACTATGACGATCTCCGGGATGTGGATGTGCTGAACGGTCTCGCGCGGTTTTTGGGTGTGGATGCCCGCCTGCCAAACGTGAACAAGAAGCTGAAAAAGCAAAACCCGGAACCTTTGGAGCAACGGGTCAAGAACTATGATGAGATGACACAGGCGCTGGCGCGTCTTGATCAGTTTGTTCTGGCACGAACCCCGCATTTCGAGCCTAACCGGGGCCCGGCGATTCCCACCTACATCGCCGCACCAAAGACGGGGCTGATGTACATGCCGCTGCGGTCGGGGCCAGACCGCGCTGTGCGGCAATGGCTTGCAGCGGTTGATAGCGCGTCAACTGATGTGCTGATTGAAAAATTCACACAAAAATCCTTGCGCGCATGGCAGGACATACATCATCCGCACCGCAGCTTTGCCGTGCTACGTCACCCTTTGGCGCGGGCACATGCTGCTTTTTGTGACCGGATCTTGTTGAAGGGGCCGCGCGGCTTGCCTGAAATTCGGGCCAATCTGATCCGGGTGCATAAACTGAAGTTGCCCGATAACGACCCAGCGCTGGATGATCAGACGGCCTATTCGGATCAGGATCACAAACACGCTTTCTTGGGGTTCCTGACATTCCTAAAGATGAACCTGGCCGGACAGACAAGCATTCGTGTCGATCCGTCATGGGCCAGCCAACTGACACTTTTGCAGGGTATGGCACAGTTCGCTGTCCCGGATCTTGTACTTCGCGAAGACAATCTGCGCGAAGAACTTGAGCACCTTGCGCGGGCCGTAAACATACCCGATCCGCCCACGTTAACGAACACGGCACATAGATGGGAGGGTCGGCTGAAAGCGATCTATGATCAATCCCTCGAAGAAGCAGCGCGCGCTGCCTATGGGCGCGACTACGCAGCATTCGGATTTGAGAGCTGGTCTTAGGCCGCTTGCGACGCTTCTAGTTCGGTCAGGATTGTGTGCAGCGTGTTGGCATCGCTGTTAGAGCGCAATTTATTGCAGACCGAATTGTCGCGCAATGTACGAGACACCAGCGCTAGTGCTTTAAGATGTTCAACGCCTGCGTCCTCTGGTGCGATCAGCGCAAAGACCAGATCGACGGGCTGGCGGTCAATCGCATCAAAATCGAGTGGCTTTTCAAGTCGCAAAAACAGACCAAATACGCCCTCAGCACCGGCCATGCGGGCATGTGGCAGAGCGATACCCTGACCAACGCCCGTTGGACCCAGGGCTTCGCGATCAATCAGGGCGTCAATAACGTCAACAGCGCTCAAGCCATAGCTGGCCTCGGCGAGATCGCCCAAATCATGAAAAAGACGCTTCTTGCTGGTGCAAGAGGCAATAGACTTCACCGCATCCGCTTTCAGAATGGTGCCAAGTTGCATTGATCGCGTCTTTCATTTGATGTTGGTGTCTAGCCCGCTGTGCGGGGGTCGATCCAGCCAATGTTTCCGTCGTCGCGTCGGTAGACGACGTTCACTCCGTTATGTTTTTCGTTCCGGAACACCAATACCGGTGCACTCGCCAGTTCCATCTGCATAACCGCTTCGCCAACAGATAGCGACGGAATTTTCGTCTCCATCTCGGCGACGATCATCGCGTTCACCGAATCCTGCGAAGCTTCATCAGTCTCGTCTCTTGATTCGAGGATATATGATCCAGCGTCCGAAAGTTCAACTGGTTGTGACCGCTCCTTGTGGTGGTCTTTCAGGCGGCGTTTATAACGACGCAGCTGTTTGTCCATTTTTTCAGAACTTGCGTCAAAAGCCGCATAAATTTCGTTCGCTTTACCAGTCGCTTGAGCGTTCAATCCCGTCGAAAGATGCACCACGGACTCGCAGACAAACTCATGGCCTGACTTTGAGAAAACAACATAGGCTTCGGTCGGTCGTCCGGCATATTTGCTCAGAATATCCTCCAACTCTGTCTTTACGTGGGTCTGCAGAGCCGTGCCAATGTCGATTTGCTTTCCGCTGATTTGGTAACGCATCGTTTCTCCTTTAGTAGTCACGACAGAAAGTAGGTCATGGCCTGCCAAACAGGCGCATACCACTTTTTGTCATATGAGTGGATACCGATAACACCCTGATATTCTTAAACTTACCTGAACTAACCGGAGATTTTCCGGAAAACATACAGGGAAAGTGAATGGGTTCGTCATCACCTCTATTTGGCGATGAATCCCCACCGATTGTCAATGATCCAGTAGTCAATACTGCAAAAGAATCAGTTCACACGGAAGTTGTTGCCAAGATAAACCCGGCGCACGTTCTCGTCCTCTATGACTTCGCTGGTTGTCCCGCTCATCAGCACTTTACCATCGTGCAGAATGTATGCGCGATCAACAATTTGCAGTGTTTCCTGCACGTTGTGATCTGTGATCAATACGCCGATCCCACGGTTTTTGAGATCGGCTACCAAATGCCGGATTTCACCCACGGCAATTGGATCCACCCCGGCGAAAGGTTCGTCCAACAGAACATATTTTGGCCCTGCGGCAAGACAGCGCGCAATCTCAACCCGGCGGCGTTCACCGCCCGACAATGCCATAGCAGAGGCACGGCGCAGATGCTCGATCGAAAACTCTGACAGTAGTTCTTCCAGACGTTCGCGGCGGCGGTGGCTGTTGGATACCGAAATTTCGAGAATCGACATGATATTGTCTTCCACAGACATACCCCGAAAGATCGACATTTCCTGCGGCAGATACCCGATCCCAAGTTGCGCACGGCGATACATCGGCAGTGTCGTAACATCACGCCCATCGATGATGACGCGCCCGCCTTCCGGGGTGACAAGCCCAGCGATGGAATAGAAACACGTGGTCTTACCCGAACCGTTCGGCCCCAGCAACGCCACAACTTCACCACGCGCAAGGTCGATGCTGACATCGCGGATGACTGGTCTTTTTCGATAGCTTTTTCGCAAGCTAACAATGTGCAGGCCAACATCGCCATCCTGAACAGATAGCTGAGGGGCGGCGTCCTGCATCAGTTGTCGCCCTGTTGCAGAACGGTCCGCACGCGGCCGTCCATAGCCGCAGTGCCATCGGTCACGTTGATTGTCATCTGATCAGCAGAGATTGCACTTGGGCCCTGGGTTAGCAAAACATCGCCCGCCAGAATCAGAAGCCCTGTGGTCACATCATAGTCTGCTTCTTGGGCCTCGGCAGCTTCCTCTGCCGTTACGAAAGTCACAGCTTCGGTTGCGATCAGACGCGCAATTTGAGACGTGTCAGTGCCGTAAAGCACCTCGACCCGACCCGCGGTCAGGCGCAGGTCGCCCTGAACAATGATCACGTTGCCATTAAACACTGCTTTACCACTGGCCTGATCAACCGAAAGGCTATCTGCCGTCACTTCGATGGCGGCGGAAGTGTCGACCGCAATTCCGCCCAGATTGATGTTGGACTGGGCGAAAGCTGGTCCTGCCGTGACGACAAAGAGAGCTGCACAAAGGGCGATCAGTCGAAGCATAGGTGCCGTATCCTTGGTCACGGGGTCTGCGGTTTGTATAACAGGCGGACGCCATCAGTGAATAGCATCTGCTGTGCGATATTTTCTGATGCCACGCGAAAGGTCACTTTACCGGCTGTCAGCTGTCCAAAGGGCGCACGAATTTCCAACAGCCCGTCACTTGTGACCAACCCGGTCTGCAACTCAGCGATCAGTCCGTTTGTTTCCATTTCATATCCGCTGGATGTGACAAGGCGGGCGAGTCCCAGAAAACTGGCCACTTGCGTGCGGCCATCAATTTCACCTTGTGTTGCGGTGACTTCGATACTGCTGCCGTCAGTATTGTCCATGCGCATCAGGATATCATCTATGCTGACTTTATCGGGCTGCGTGTTATCCGGGCGGGCGGAGTTGGCCGAGATCACAATGATTGCACCGTCGTCGGTCAGCCCCGAAAATTCTGGCGCCGAGACACGCTGTTCGCGTGCGATGGTTTCCACCTCTTCCAATGTGATCTCGCCGGGCTCGGTCGATGAACTTGCGAGTAGGAACAAAGTCGATAGCAGGCCCAAAGCGCAAAGCGGCAGGATGATTTTTGCCCATCCGACAAGCTGTGAATAGGTGTTGTCGGCTGGAACCATTGTCAGACAATCCCGGCGCGCAAGCAGTCGTGGATATGCAAGAACCCGCCCGCAGTACCGGTACCGGCGGGATCAACAGCAAAAAGGCAGGTGATCTTCTTGTCATTCATCAGGGCGACGGCCTCTTCTGCCAAGGCATCAGGTGATACAGTTGCGGGCTGTGCCGTCATCACTTCGCTTGCTGTATGGTCCAGCAGGTTGACCATATGCCGCCGTAAGTCGCCATCAGTGACAATCCCGATCAAACGGTCGCTGTCATCCGTGACGCCCACGACGCCAAAGCCTTTCTGACTGATCACCAAGAGCGTTTCGCTCATCGGTGTGTCGGCTGGTACAAGCGGGACAGCATTTGCCACATGCATCAGATCAGAGACTTTGGACAGCTGTGCGCCCAGTTTGCCACCTGGATGAAACTCGCGAAAATTCGCGGGCGTGAAATCGCGGTGCTCCATCAGCGCGACGGCAAGGGCATCGCCAAGCGCCAAAGTCATCGTGGTCGAGGTCGTGGGCACGACACCCGTTCCACAGGCTTCGCCCAGTTGAGGCAGCACGATGGCGACATCGGCCCGTTGTAGCAATGTGCTTTTTGGTTTGCTGGCCACCCCGATCATAGGGATACCAAAGCGGCGGGTGTAGGCCACAAGATCCGCCAGTTCGGGTGTTTCGCCAGAATTAGACAGGACCAGAACAACATCGCCGCGCGTCATCATACCCAGATCACCGTGGCTGGCCTCGGCGGGGTGGACAAAATGCGCAGGGGTGCCGGTGCTGGCAAAGGTTGCGGCTATTTTGCGAGCGATATGCCCTGATTTCCCCATGCCGGATACGATCACCCGGCCTTTGGCGTGCAACAACAGGTCAACCGCTGCGCCAAAACTGTCGCCCAAATGGTCGGATAGAACGGTCAATGCCTCCGCTTCTTGGGTGACGACCCGTCGCGCGGCGGCCAGAAATTTAGCGTGATCTGCCATCAGTGCGCGAAGATATCTGTTTCAGGCCAACCAGCCAGATCAAGCTTGGCGCGCGTTGGCAGGAAATCAAAACAGGATTGCGCTATCTCGGTCCGGTTTTCGCGGGCCAGAAGCACATCGAATTTTTCCTTGAGCTGGTGCAGGTACAAGACATCAGACGCGGCATAGTCAAGCTGCGCTTCGCTCAACTGCGGCGCGCCCCAATCGCTTTGTTGCTGGTGTTTGGAGATGTCGATGCCGACCATATCCTGCAACAGGATTTTCAGGCCATGCCGGTCCGTATAAGTGCGCACCAACTTGGATGCGATCTTGGTACAATAAACGGGTGCCGTCAGTGCGCCAAAGGCATTAAGCAGCGCGGCAATGTCGAAACGGCCAAAGTGGAACAGCTTCAACACATTGGGATTTTCCAGCATTTTACAAAGGTTCGGCGCTTCAGTTTGCCCCGGTGTGACCTGCACCAGGTGACAATTGCCATCACCGCCAGACATCTGGATCAAGCACAGCCGGTCACGATGCGGGTTTAGCCCCATCGTTTCACAGTCAATCGCGACAACAGGACCAAGGTCTAGCCCATCCGGTAGATCGTTCTGGTAGAGATGATTGGCCATGCGTTGCCCTTTTCTGGTCAGTCTTACCCGCTCCAGATACGGTTTGTCTGCATGATCCTCAAGTGGCTCAGGCGAAGCGCGTCAACGCCTGAGTAGCCAAAACCGGGTTTTTTGCGTGTAGTTCAAGCCAGCGCGTGAATTCTTCTGCTGGCATGGGCTTGCCAAAGCCATACCCTTGCCCCACCCCGCAACCGCGCGCGTTAAGATGTGCGGCCTGTTCATCCACTTCCACGCCTTCGGCCACGACATGAAGCCCCAATTCGGCAGCAAGGGCTAAAATGGCCCGCACAACGCTGTCGGCTGCTTGATCGGGCAGGGGTGCCACAAGTGATCGGTCAAGCTTGATCCCGGCCAAGGGCAACTGCGTCAACTTTGATAGAGACGCATAGCCGGTGCCGAAATCATCCAGTTCCAGCGCGATCCCGCAATCTGCAAGGCTGTCGATGTTGATTGCGGCGATATCATCCTTGCCGTTGATCAATGTCGTTTCCAGCACTTCAACGATCACCTGATCGGCGCTCAGGCCCGAGCGTTGCAGGGTAAGCAAGAAACGCTCTAGCAAGTGAGGGTCGGAAATCGTGTCTGGCGCGGCATTCAACGAGATAACAGGGTTCCAAATCGCAGAGGTCTCCCATGCTTTTGCGTGATCCATAGCTGATCGCCAGATTGCGTGGTCAAGGTCAATCATTAGTCCTGCGCGTTCTGCCGCTGCAGCGAAAGGCATCAGGCGTCAGCAGGCCACGTGTCGGATGCCGCCAGCGAGCAAGAACCTCTGCACCGTGCAAGCGGCCGTCAGAAAGGCGCACTTGTGGCTGAAACCATGGTTCGATTTCGCCGTTGACGATTGCGTCCATCAGGTCAAGTTGCAGCTGTTGCATCATGCTCAGATCGTCCCGCAGACGCTGCGTATAGGCCTGCGCGCGGTTTCCGCCGGTATTCTTGGCAAATTGAAGTGCGATCTCGGCATCCGCCAGAATATCGAGAGGCGCTTTGCCGTCCCCACCCATCTCCAAATGTCCGATGCTGGCATTGATGGGAATGCGCCGCCCTTTGATGGCAAATGGTTCTTGAAGCGAAGCCACAATGCGTTGAACGACGTAGGGTATCGGTTCGCTCGAAATCAACGCAAACTCATCCCCGCCGACATGGGCAACAATGTTGTCGTAGTCAACGCAGCTTTTCAAAGCCCGGCTGACCGCAATCAAGAGCGCATCACCATAGTCGTGCCCCATCGTGTCATTGATAGACTTGAAATCATCAAGCCCCACCAGCAGCAGGTTGAACCCTTCTGCGTTCTTTGTGGCAACCGCATCATTCAGGTATTCGGTCAAAGATCTGCGGTTGGGTAGCCCCGTCAACTGGTCATGCTTAATGGTATGTTCCAACTGGCTGTTCATTTCTTCCAGTTGCTTTTGCGAGGTGCGCAGCTCCTGCGTTTTTTTTCGCATGGCATATATATTGGCCAGCACAGATCGCTGAGCGGGTAAAAAGATAAAGAGCGCTTCGGCCAAAAGCACCACACCAGATGCAACGAACATCGCACGCTGCACCCTGCTGAAATAGGCTGCTTCAACCTCAATTTGCCGGGCGACGAGTTTGGCCGTCAAAAGCAGGTCTGTTTCCAACTCGCTATCGTACAACTGCTTGATTTGCATGTTGAGGGTTTGCCTTGCGTCGGGCAGAGCATCTGGCAACTGCCTGGCAATGTCTATGAAGGCCCGCATCCGCTGATGCACGCCCGATTCCTTTGCAAAGAAATGGCCATCAAGCGTATCAGAGCGCACTTGGGTCGCCAAAATGCGCCCATAGATCACCTCGAACCTGTCAACTGTTTTCTCCAGCCCCGTAAGATCTGTCGCCCCGCTTGCAACCAAATCATCCGAGAGTGCGACAATGTCTTGTGCGAGCAGGATATGTTCGCTGGTCTTTGCGATACCGTCTGCGGCAACAAGCCCGCGTTCGACCATGATGCGGTTGATAAGGTGGGTCGCCACGATCAGGCAAAACACAATCACCAATGCGAAACAGTAGTGAATCCACAATCGGTCTGGCCTGCGCAGGAAAAGGCGGGCTGTGGCGTGTTCAGCCTGATTTCGGGTTGGGAGCATGTATGATTCCTGCAGCAGCGCTGCCAGAGTATCGCCCTGCATAGATTAAGGGAGCGTTGCTTCAATCCGATTAAAACTGTGCCTATCCGTTTTGCGCACCTTGTGGACCATGGTTTCATCAGCCAGCGCTAGGTCCGCCAATTGTCATAGTCGCGAAAACCGATGCCTACACAATGGCACGAACAAGACACGTTATCTGCGCGGATCGAAGCGATCTGGCGCCCCCGCATTTGGTTTTCGTCCAAATGGATCCGATGGGGCCGTGGTGCCGCCGATCGCGATGATTTATTTCAGCGGGGCAGTCATATGCGGCGTATCATCAAAAGGCGCCGGTCGAATGATCATAAGGCGGCCGCCAATTTGTGATAAACCGCAGTATAGTCGTCACGGACATCAACGGGTGGCCGGAGTTGAATACGCAGGCTGTCCGCCAATGCCGGGTCCTGTTTGCCAAAGAACTTGTCAGCTTCCGCCTGCGTAAAGCCTGCGATCTGGATCGCCTCCAGCCAGGCCGAAAGCTTATCGGCCTTCTTGATCTGTTTTTTGACAGTCGCCGGTATTTGCGCAGGCAGACCAAACCGCAGATGGATCGCAGCGGTCAGCCGATCATCCAACTCGCCATAACCGGGACCAACGGCGGCCTTTACCGGGCTGATCATATCGCCGATCACATATTCGGGGGCATCATGCAGTAAGGCGACAAGCTGCCATTTGACCGGGGCTTTGGGCTGTTGGCGTTTGAAGATTTCGGTCACCAACAGCGAATGCTCGGCCACCGAATAGGCAAAATCACCCTTCGTTTGCCCGTTCCAGCGCGCGACAAAGGCCAGACCGTGGGCAATATCCTCAATTTCGATATCGACCGGTGTGGGATCAAGCAGATCAAGCCTGCGTCCTGACAGCATCCGCTGCCACGCCCTGGGTTGTGTTTTCGCCATGCCCGCTCCGCTTAATACCGAACTTTCGACATAAGGCGGAGCGGCCAATCGGTAAAGCACAGTGTCAGATTTTCATAACGATCCGGCCGTCGATCTCGCCTGCTTTCATCTTGTCGAAGATCGCGTTGATGTTCTCCAGCTTGTCCCATGCAAAATGCGAGGCAACGGCGCCTTCGCCCGCAAAAGAAAGGCTCTCGGCCAAATCGTTTCTGGTACCTACGATGGAACCGCGCACAGTGATGCCTTTCAGCACGACCTCAAAGATCGGCAGCGGGAAGTCGCCCGGTGGCAGGCCGACCAGCGATAGGGTGCCACCGCGTCGCATCATCCCAACGGCTTGCGAAAACGCGCTGTTGGACACAGCGGTGACAACTGCGCCATGCACGCCACCCAGTTGTGTCTGGATTTCACCGACAGGATCTTGGTCCACGGCATGAATTGTCAGATCTGCACCAAGATCGCGTGCGAGCTTGAGTTTATCGTCGGATACATCAACGGCTACCACATGCAGGCCCATCGCTTTGGCGTATTGGACGGCCATATGACCCAGACCACCGATTCCTGAAATCGCGACCCAATCACCGGGCTTGGTGTCGGTTTCCTTCAGGCCTTTGTAAACCGTTACACCCGCGCAAAGGATCGGTGCGGCGGGGCCAAACTCTAACTGATCAGGCAATCGCCCCACATAGTTGGCATCAGCGCGTACGAATTCGGCATAACCACCATCGACGCTATATCCGGTCATTTGCTGACTTTCACACAGCGTTTCCCAGCCACCCACACAGTGTTCGCACCGCCCGCAGGCCGTATGCAGCCATGGGGCGCCGATGCGATCACCTTCTTTCAGGTGGGTCACGCCTTCACCGACGGCTGCAACCTCGCCCACGCCTTCATGACCCGGAATGAAGGGGGCGGTCGGTTTGACGGGCCAATCGCCCATCGCCGCATGCAGGTCTGTGTGGCAGACACCGCTGGCACGCACGCGCATCAGCACCTGGCCCGGTCCAACTTCGGGGACTGGCACTTCGCGAATATCAAGGGGATCACCTAGTGCCGTTACAACGGCGGCCTTCATGGTCTTAGGCAGTGTCATTGGCTAGCTCCATAATGGGTTAATCCTTCCAGACTATGAGGCTGATGTGACTGGTCATTGATATTGCTCAATCGGCGCGACCTTACCGCCATTGTCGCAAGGCAAAAGCCCTGCTATCAGCCAGGCAAACGCATCAATCGCCCGCCGAGGAGGCAGCAATGAAAGACTATATCGTCAAGGACATCGCCCTTGCACAGTTTGGCCGTAAAGAGCTGGATATCGCTGAAACTGAAATGCCCGGCCTGATGGCATTGCGCGCGGAATATGGTGACAAGAAGCCGCTGGCAGGTGCGCGTATCGTCGGGTCTTTGCACATGACGATTCAGACGGCTGTGTTAATCGAAACGCTGACCGCCCTTGGCGCCGATGTGCGCTGGGCGTCTTGCAACATCTTTTCAACGCAAGATCACGCCGCCGCTGCCATCGCCGCAAGCGGCACACCAGTGTTCGCGATCAAGGGTCAGTCGCTGGAAGAGCATTGGGATTACCTTGACCAATCCTTCATGTTCCCCGAAGGCCCCAATATGATCCTTGATGATGGTGGTGACGCGACGCTCTACGTTCTGCTTGGGGCACGTGCCGAAGCGGGTGAAGATATCATCTCGGTCCCGCAGTCCGAGGAAGAAGAGGTTATCAAGAAGCAGATCGCCAAGCGTATGGCTGCCAGCCCGGGTTGGTTCACCAAGACGCGCGATGCGATCAAAGGCGTGTCCGAGGAAACGACAACCGGTGTGCACCGTCTTTACGATCTGCACAAGAACGGCCAGCTGCCGTTCCCTGCGATCAACGTGAACGATTCTGTCACCAAGTCGAAGTTTGATAACAAATACGGCTGCAAGGAGTCGCTGGTCGATGGTATCCGCCGTGCGACGGACACAATGATGGCCGGTAAGGTTGCTGTTGTCTGTGGGTACGGCGATGTGGGCAAAGGTTCTGCCGCGTCACTGGCTGGCGCTGGCGCACGCGTGAAGGTGACCGAAGTCGATCCGATCTGTGCTTTGCAGGCGGCCATGGACGGTTTTGAGGTTGTCGTGCTTGAGGATGTGCTGGACAGCGCGGATGTCTTCATCACCACCACCGGCAACAAGGACGTGATCCGTATCGAGCATATGCGCGAGATGAAGGACATGGCGATTGTCGGCAACATCGGCCACTTCGATAATGAAATTCAGGTTGCGGCCCTGAAGAACCACAAGTGGACGAACATCAAAGAGCAGGTCGATATGATCGAGATGCCATCTGGCAACCGTTTGATCCTGCTTTCCGAAGGCCGTCTGCTGAACCTTGGTAACGCCACAGGGCACCCATCCTTTGTGATGTCTGCCTCATTCACCAATCAGGTGCTGGCGCAGATGGAGTTGTGGAAGAACGGCGACGCTTATGAAGTCGGCGTACATATTCTGCCCAAGCATCTGGACGAGAAGGTCGCGCGCCTGCATTTGGCCCGGATCGGCGTCAAGCTGACAGAGTTGAAGAAAGAACAGGCAGATTACATCGGTGTGACCGTCGAAGGGCCGTTCAAGCCAGAGCACTACCGGTACTAAACGCCGATGCGGCATGCCAAGCGACAGCAAATGGCGCAGGATGCCGCTGAGAAGCAGCGCAGGAAAAGTGAACGCAGTGGGGCCGTCGGAAGCGGTGTCACTGCGTTTTTTGTGGCGGCTGTGCTGGCTTTTACGGGCTATCAGGCCGTCATGCATTCAGACACGCCGTTGCCGCAGGAATGGAACCCGACCCAGCCTTTGCGGATCAGCGACCCGGTGACGGCAATGACAGGGTGGAAACTGAATCGGGCGGTGGCGTCCGAAGAAAAGTGCCTGGCTGCCCTGGATGGCCATGCGGCCCTGCAACCGCTCGCGCCGTTGGAAGACAGCGATCAATGCTTCATTCGTGACCGGGTTGATCTGCGTGCGGTCGGGCAATCGCGACTGGCCCCGGTCGAGACGCGCTGTGCTATCGCCCTTCGGCTGGCGATGTGGGAACTGCATAGCGTCCAACCGGCAGCGGCAGTTTTTCTGGGAACCTCGGTCAGCAGCATCGATCATATTGGCAGCTATAATTGCCGGGTGATGCGCACCGCCAGCGGACCCTCAACACGGATGAGTACGCACGCGACGGCAGATGCCATAGATATTGTCGGGTTTGGGCTGGCCGATGGCAACCGTATCAGATTGCTTGCCGATTGGGAGCCTGCCGGGCCAAGGGCAGAGTTTCTACGTACCGTCCGTGATGGGGCGTGCGATTGGTTTAGTCTTACGCTTTCGCCTGATTACAACAGGCTGCATGCTGACCATTTCCATCTGCAATCGCGTGGTTGGGGCCTGTGTCGGTAGGTGCTGGCGCGCACTATGATGTACGCGACAGAAGTGAACTTAGAAGTTAAATGCGACACGCGCCTTGAACGTTGTCACGCTGACATCAAGCGCACCGCCATTATACTCTTCAAACTCGTGCTGCAGGACTTCAGCACCGATGGTCATATTGCTTGATACCGGCAGGTCGTATCCGGCACCAAAAAAGTAGCCATCATCATCACCCAATTCTGGAGAAGTCGCCCAAACCAAACCTGCTGCACCATAAAGTAAGCCGCCACCCACTTCAGAGCCCATGCGGCCTTTCAAGCGTGTTGTCGAGTCGACCTCAGCGTCGCCGTCGACGTCATACTCGGTCGTGTCATAGTCAAATTCGCCACCATAGACGAGATTGCCCGCTTGGATGTTGTAGCCTGCAAAGACGCCATATGATGGCCCGTCGCCTGTCAGAGGCGCGCCATCAACGTCGATGTCTGAACCGCCGATCTGAAATCCGGCATAAGGACCGGTCCAGTCCTGTGCAAATACGGTCGCTGGGGTCGCCGCCAGTGCAGCAGCAGCAGCAATGAGTGAGTGCAATTTCATTTCCGATTTCCTTTGATGATTGGATATAGGATTTACGACCTCTTAACTTGATTGGATGCTCACGGCAGGTGCACGTTACTGTGATCGGAGCGCGAAGAACGCGCGCACGTGTTGCGCGCGTAAAAGCGAAACATTGCCACCCAACCGGCTTTTTTCTTTACCTGATGCAGCCAGTCCCATTAACGTGCGCCTACTGGGGCGCAGCGCGCCACTATTGAAACAAGAAAACAAACAACGGGGACACTCTCATGGGTAAAAGAGACGATTTAATTGCAAAGTACGCGGACGACCTGAAAAACAAATGTGGTATGACACCAGACATGGATCTTCTTACGAAGGTGACCATTGGCTGCGGTCCCGCGATTTACAATGCAGACGCCTCGACCGTTGCTTAGCAGCCAGGCTGGCGAAATTGAAACCGTGAAGACCAACTTTCTGATGAAAAAGCTTGGACTGAAAGATAGCCCTGATCTTGATAAAGCGATTGCATCGGTTCTCGACACTTACGGCCAATCCGAGCGCAACAAATACCGCGCCGTGGTCTATTACATGCTGACAAAACACTTCGGCAAAGAGTCCGTTTACGGATAGATTCTCATAGAACGAATAAGAAGCGCCCGCCTATCTGGCGGGCGCTTTGCGTTATTGTGTCGCGGACGTCTCTGATTTGAATTGCTTTCGAAGCGCTTAATGTTTGCTAGGGAAGACCATATCTTGTTAAGGTCGGTTGTGGACTAGGATGGTCTGAACCAGATATTCAGTTGCGTGTGGTGGAATAGGAACACGCGGGGTGAAGAGAGGGTTTGGTGCAGGTCCGAACCCTCTCTTTTCGTTAAAGCAAGGCAACGACCGACAGGTGAATGCGATAGCTCTCGGATAATGATCCGGTGTCACAGGCATCCTCTTATCTTTCTCAGCCAGCCGAAGACGTGACAAAGTACAGGGTTTGAACGGCCTGCACGACACTGGACCACAATCAGCCTGAACAACTGCGGCACACTTGCGCAGGCTTAGGCGTCATTTGTGTCAACCATCTTGAACGCTTGCTGCGGCAAGTGGGGTTGCAGCATTACGCTGTAATGTATACATCGGCATACAAATGCGATGAATCAGCACTAACGTCCTGGTGCAAACTCGATCAATTGCAGTTTTCAGATACACTTTTCTGCGCTGGAGCCAGGTTATGAGCCAATATACACAATACCGCGAAGAGATTGCGACACGCAAAGAGCAAGGACTAAGCCCCAAGCCAATTGATGATGGCGCGCTGACAGCTGAGATTGTTGCTACTTTAGACGATCCGGCACATCAGCATCGCGATGAGGCCCTCAACTTTTTTATCTACAATACCCTGCCCGGCACGACCAGCGCGGCTGGTGTCAAAGCCCAGTTCCTGAAAGAGATTGTTTTGGGGCGAAAAACCGTTGCGGAAATCTCGGTTGCTTTTGCGTTCGAGCTTTTGTCGCATATGAAAGGCGGCCCTTCCGTTGCGGTCTTGCTTGATCTCGCGCTTGGCGATGACGCTGAGATTGCGCGCCAGGCTGCTGAAGTACTTAAAACCCAAGTCTTCCTTTACGAGGCTGATACAGCCCGGCTGAAAGAGGCATTGGATGCTGGCAATGCCGTCGCAAAGGACATTCTGGAAAGCTACTCTGACGCCGAGTTCTTTACAAAGCTTCCCGATGTGGAAGACGAGATCAAAGTTGTTACCTACATCGCGGGTGAAGGTGATATCTCGACTGACCTTTTGTCGCCCGGCAATCAAGCGCACTCTCGTTCCGACCGTGAGCTGCACGGCAAATGCCTCATCTCTGAGCAGGCACAAAGGGAAATCGAAGCGCTGAAGTTGCAGCACCCTGACAAACGGGTCATGTTGATCGCGGAAAAAGGCACGATGGGTGTTGGATCATCGCGTATGTCGGGGGTCAACAATGTTGCGCTCTGGACCGGCAAACAGGCCAGTCCCTATGTGCCATTTGTCAATTTTGCACCTGTAGTGGCAGGCACAAACGGCATTTCGCCGATCTTTCTGACTACCGTTGGTGTGACAGGCGGCATTGGTGTCGACCTTAAGAACTGGGTCAAAAAACTGGGCGAAGACGGCAAGCCGATCCTCAACAACGATGGCAACCCCATCCTAGAGCAGAAATACTCGGTCGAGACCGGCACCGTACTGACGATCAACACCAAGAAGAAAACACTTTATGACGCCGCTGGCGATGAAGAGCTTGTCGATATGTCGGCCTCTTTCACCCCACAGAAAGTGGAATTCATGAAAGCGGGTGGGTCTTACGCCATTGTCTTTGGCAAGAAGCTACAGACATTTGCCTGCGAGGCGCTCGGCATTCCGCTGAAATCTGCTTTTGCACCTTCCAAGGAAGTCTCGCACGAGGGTCAAGGTCTGACGGCAGTTGAGAAAATCTTCAATGCAAACGCACGTGGCAATACACCAGGTAAAGTGCTGCACGCGGGCTCTGATGTCCGGGTTAAGGTCAATATTGTTGGCTCTCAGGACACAACCGGCCTGATGACCAGCCAAGAGCTCGAGGCGATGGCCGCAACCATTCTGTCCCCTTCTGTGGATGGTGCCTATCAATCAGGCTGCCACACGGCCTCTGTCTGGGACCTTAAGGCGCAAGCGAATACGCCGCGTTTGATGGCATTTATGAACAAATTCGGTTTGGTTACCGCGCGCGATCCCAAGGGCGAATATCATGCGATGACCGATGTGATCCACAAGGTGTTGAACGACATCACCGTGGATGACTGGGCGATTATCATTGGCGGTGACAGCCATACAAGAATGTCCAAGGGTGTGGCCTTTGGCGCGGACTCCGGCACGGTTGCGCTGGCCCTCGCAACAGGCGAGGCGTCAATGCCAATCCCTGAATCCGTGAAAGTGACGTTCAAAGGCGATATGGCACCCCATATGGATTTCCGGGATGTGGTCCATGCCACACAGGCACAGATGCTGGCACAACACGGTGACAACGTGTTTCAGGGTCGCATCATCGAGGTGCATATTGGCACGTTGCTGGCTGATCAGGCCTTTACGTTCACCGACTGGACAGCCGAGATGAAGGCAAAAGCGTCAATCTGTATCTCAGAAGATGACACACTTATCGAGTCGTTGGAAATCGCCAAGGCGCGCATCCAAATTATGATCGATAAGGGGATGGAGCATGAAAACGGAATGCTGCAACGCCTGATCGACATTGCGGACAATCGGATCTCACAAATCCGGTCTGGTGAAAAACCGGCTCTGAGACCGGACGACAATGCCACGTATTTTGCCGAAGTCGTGGTCGATCTGAATGCCATTGACGAACCGATGATTGCTGATCCCGACGTTGGCAATGTCGACGTCTCGAAACGCTACACACACGACACTATCCGCCCAATCTCATACTACGGTGCAGAAAAGAAGGTCGATCTTGGCTTTGTTGGGTCCTGTATGGTGCATAAGGGCGATGTAAAAATAGTCGCCCAGATGTTGCGCAATCTGGAAGCCGAATACGGCAAGGTTGAGTTCCAGGCCCCGCTGGTCGTGGCCGCTCCAACCTACAACATCATTGATGAGTTGAAGGAAGAAGGGGATTGGGCGGTCTTACAGAAATATTCAGGCTTTGAGTTTGATGATCTTGCCCCCAAAAGCACAGCGCGGACGGAGTATGAAAACATCCTCTATCTTGAGCGCCCGGGTTGCAACCTATGTATGGGGAACCAGGAAAAGGCGGCAAAGGGCGACACGGTTCTGGCAACTTCCACGCGTCTGTTCAAAGGCCGGGTTGTAGAGGATTCAGCGGAAAAAACCGGCGAGTCGCTCTTGGCATCAACACCAGTTGTGGTTTTGTCGGCAATTCTTGGCCGGACCCCAACACTTGATGAATACAAAACGGCGGTCGAAGGTATCGACCTGACCAAGTTTGCACCCCCAACGCAAAAGCCACTGGATACGCTTTCGGTTCATTTCTAGGTTCAGGACCCGATAGTAGGCTTAATGCCGCGTTGTTGTCATGGTTCACGCGCCCCAATGATTTGGGGGACAGATGAGTGATCTCTATTGGCTCAAATAGCGTAGATGATGCGGCTTATAAAAAGGGGGACGTGGATGCCTGATTGGGCAAACCAGGGCCGGAATGAACACCAAGCCGCGTGTTGTCACTGAAACCGACAGCCGCCCGGTCTGCTTCTTCATCACCACCGGTCAGATCAGCGACTACACCGATGCGATGGTTTTGCTGACCGGTGTATCGGATGCGCAATGGCCAGTGGCTGATCGCAACTATGATGTCGATTGGTTGTGCAAGACTCACCGGACTTTGAAAGTGATAACCGTAATGGAAGTCGTCCGGCGGATCGCATCTGGGGCTGCCGATCTGGTTGGTATCATCGACACGAATGAGGAAGCGCGGTCCTTACAAGAAGCGAATTTCAAAATGACCCACTACCACTCAGAACGTCAGCTTGCACCTGCGTGCAGCTGACATCAGTCAAAACAGCCCACTACCTGGTGCGGTCCATTGTGCGTGCTGTGACGCACCTATGACATGCTTTTGGTCAAAGAGTGTGAAGGGCAGGCGGGGCGATTGGGCCGATTTTCAATGTCGGGGCTACGTTTCTGGAGGACCCAACGCAGAGGTGCTGATAAGTCCTCGAGGATTAGGATTGTAGCTGGTACGGCAAGTAGTAGTATCGGCGTCGCTATCAGGATGCCAAAACCAAGACTGATCGCCATGGGGATCAGAAACTTGGCCTGCATCGACGTCTCATAGATCATTGGCAATAGCCCGAACGCCGTTGACAGTGTGGTCATGAGGATCGGGCGGAACCGGCGCGCCGCGCTGTCAGCCAAGGCCTTCGCCTTGTCGATCCGCGGATAATGTGACAATCGCCGTCCGTAGTCATCCAACAACAAAATTGTGTCGTTCACGACAACCCCGGACAGGGCGACGATCCCAAAGAGCGACACGAAGGTTAGCGGGTAGCCCAGCCAAACATGCCCGACAACCGCGCCCACGACGCCATAAGCCACGGTGGTGAGGATCACCATCGGCATGACGTAGCTGCGGGTAAACGACGCCAGCATCACGAAAATCCCCAGCATCGCGATGCCCATCGCACCCAGAAGGTTCGTCAGGTCCTCATTCTGATCCGCGGCTTGACCGCTTAGGGACCATGACAGGCCGACATAGCGGTCGGAAAGCTGTGGCAGGAAAGCTGTGGTGAGATTGCCGTTCACATTGTCCGCAGTTGTGACGTCCGGGTCGACCTTGGCGGTGACACGCAGGACGCGCCGTCCGTCGGCCCGCTCGATGGTCGAAAACCCGCGCGTTTCGGAAATGTCCGCAACAGCGGTGATCGGCACTGTGTCGCCACCGGGCAGTGCGATGCGCAACGCGTAAACATCGCTGAGGCTGCTGCGCGCATCTTGCGGATACCGTACCACGACATCGACCTCTTCCAGCCCGCGTTGCACAGTTTGGACGGTTTCACCAAAGAACGCGTTGCGGATTTGGCGGGCCATGTCTGTTTCGGTCAGACCGAGGGATTGACCGACCTCGGAGAGCTGAAACTCAAGCTGCCGTTTGCCGAACTGAAGCGAAAAATCGATATCGGACACGCCTGCGGTGGCAGCAAGCTTAGCCGTCCAGCGCCTCGGCGGCGGCAATCAATGCCTCATCGTCGGGGTGGCTCAGTTCGATGCTGACATCGTCGCCAAGGACAAAGAGTCCGCTGACGAAGATCATGCTTTCAGTCCCGGCGAGGGCCCCAACTTCATCGCGCCAGAGCTTTTCGAAATCGACCGAGGCGATGTTGCGGGCGTCCGACGGTGTCAATTCGACCCGGATTTGTGCGACATTGGCGCCGTTGTCCGCACTACCGCCCATAGGAGTGGTCGCAACCGCCTGACCAATGGTGGCGGAGGTTCGCAAGACCGGTGCTGTGCCGTCGCGTGCGGCGATCCTGTCATTGACCCGTGACGCGGCCAGTAGCGCGGCCTCTGCGCCCATTCGAGTGGTCGAAAAGGGCGCGCCTTCCGCCATGGTCAGGGTCAACTGGACCCCATCGGCTTCGGTCGGGGGCAAGAATACAAAACGAAGGTGACCGGTCAGAAAGGCGACAGCGGATAGCGCGATGCCCGCTGCCACCAAAGCCATCGTCAGATACCGGAACCTGACCGCGCCCCGGACCAGTGGGTGCAAAATGCGACTAGTGAAGGCTTGAAGCGAAGCATGTACCCCGCGTTGAATCGCGGCGAGCGCACCGACGCTCCACCGGCCGCCGCCAGACAGATGGGCCGGTAGGATAAACAGAGATTCCACGAGTGAAACGAAGAGGATCGCAATGACGACAATGGGTACGACCGAAATGATCTGTCCAAGCGACCCGCTCGTGAAGGCCAGTGGGGCGAAGGCCATGATCGTCGTTGTGACCCCCAAGGTGACCGGGGCAGCAACCTCTTTCAGCCCTTTGAGCGTTGCGTCAAAAGGGCTCAGCCCCTCGACTTGCGCTTGATAGACGTTCTCGCCGACCACCACGGCGTCATCGACAACGATGCCCAGCACGATGATCAGTGCAAAAAGCGAGATCATGTTGATCGAGGCGCCGAAGACACTGGCAATCGCCAGCCCGCCCAGAAACGATACCGGGATCGCGAGGCTGGTCCAGAAGGCCAGTTTCAGGTCCAGAAACAGCACCAGCGACAGGAAGACCAACCCAAAGCCAAAAATCGCATTACGCAGCATGAGATTGATCCGGTCGCGCAGCACATCCGTGTCGTTGTCGCGAATTTCCATTGAGATACCGTCTGGAAGCCTGACCCCATCAAGAAAGTCGCGCAAGATGGCCTCCGTCGCCATGGCGCCTTGCTCTGGCGCGCGATAAATCGTGACAAAGACGGCGGGCTCGCCATTGTAGACGTTGATCAGATCACCGTCGGCAAAACCGTCCCGCACTGTGCCGATATCCGACAAACGGACGGTTGCGCCATCCTCGGTCACGATGACGGGGACGTCGCTGAACTCAGTCGCATCGGTCCGTTCGGCGGGTGTACGCAGAAGTATGTCCCCGTTGGCAGTGCGCAACGTCCCGCTTAGCTAGATCAAGTGACGCGGCAGAGATTTTCTGCGAGATCGTCTCAAAGGTCAGATTATAGCGTTGCAGCGCCTGTTCATCCACATCAATCGAAATCTCATAGGATCGCACGCCGCCCAACTCTACCTCTGCAATCTGGTTGACCGTCAAAAGATCGTCGCGCAAGCGTTCGGCCGTCTGGCGCAAAGGGCGTTCCCCGACATCGCCAAACAGGGCAATCGTCATCAGCTGTGGCCGGACGGCAGCTTTTTCGACAGAGGGGTCTTCCGCACCTTCGGGCGGGAAATCGGGAAGCCGGTCAATCGCGTCGCGCACATCGGCCAGGACTTCATCAGCATCTGCGAAAGAGGTCAGCTCCGCCGTGACCATGCCTAGCCCTTCCTCAGCCAGCGAGGTGATCCGCGCAATTCCGGAAATTCCGGACAAAGCGGCCTCCATCCGGATCACGAGGCCGCTTTCGACTTCTTCGGGGTTGGCGCCGGGGTAAGAGACACTGGCCGAGACCTGACGCGGATCAATTGGGGGAAAGACCTCGGTTCGCATCGTCATGACCGTGTAGACACCCGCCACGACCACGGCGACCATCAGAATATTGGCGGCAACGTGGTTGCCCGCAAACCAGCCAAGGATACCTCCGCGCTTTTCGACAGAATCGGTCATTCTGCGTCTCCTTCGCTGAGGCTGGCGGAATGGATGTCCGGGCCAGCAACTGCCTCGGCCCGGATACGCATGCCGTTTGCGGCGCTGGCGATGGTGCCGAGCGCGATGCGCGCGCCGTCTTCGAGGCCGGTGACAAGAGTAGTGTCGCGTCCGCGCAGGATCACGCGCAGATCTTCGGTTAAGAACAGTTGATCACCATCCAAAAGCCAGACCTGATCATTTTCCTGCAGCGCGGCGTTTGGGACCTCGGCCACGTTTTCTATCTCGGGTCCGTCAAAGGCCACAGTGACAAAAGTCCCTGGTTGCAGGCCCACGTCCCGCACAACGGCGGGGTCCAACCCGACGATGATCTGCGTCAGGCGCGTAGCGCGGTTCACCTCGCCCTCGATCCGGGTAACGCTGCCCTGCAATGTCACGGGTTTGCCCAAGACCCGGGCCGTCACCGTCGCGGGCGTGCCCGCGACGCGGTCCAACAACGCGAGTTCTTCCGCCGACAGCGAGACAGTCACCTCAATACTGTCAAAGCCGTAGACCCGGCCATAGGACTGGCTAAGCACTGACCCGCTGGCCCGCCGCCAGAGAGGTCTCAACCACTCTCCCCGCAAACGGAAGGCTGTAGCCCGCGCGGTCGAGGTTCAGTGCAGCGGTGTCGACCTGCGTCTGCGCGATCAGTACCTGCGCCTCGGCAGAACGGACCTGTGGTCCCCGTGCCGCGAGATCGGTGATCTCGCCGCGGCCAAAGCTTTCCCATTCCCGCCGCGCGTTCTCAGCCTGTGCGCGTTCGATATCCAGCGAGGCAGCCGCTGAAGCAAGGTCGGCCTCTCGGCGGCGCAACTCGATCACCAGATCATCGCGAAAGATGCTGAACAAGGTATCGCCCGCCTCGAAGGCCGCCCCTCCGGCTAACCCCGGTGCGACGGTTTCGATCACGCCCGACACCTCGGGCGAGATATCGACATAGACCGTGGGTTCAACCGAACCCGTCTTTTCCAACGGAATGCGCCGTGTTTCGATCAACACAGAGGTCGTGCGCACTGTTGGCGTGAGTGTCTGCGTTTCAATCTGCACACGCTCCGGCTGATTGTCGCGCATGTAGTTCGACACCCATACCGTGCCGCCGACCACTGCGATAACTGCCAAAAGCTGCGCGATGCCCGCGACAAAGACCATCATACGGGCCCGGGGTTTGGGATTGCTCATTGGGTGACCTCCGGTTGGGGTGTGATTGGGGCCCAAGTGCCGCCAAGCGCTAGCATCAGGTCGACCCGGTTCAGCCACCGCGACTTTTCGACGTTCAGAAAGGCCGTCTCTGCCGAAGCTTCGCTGCGGCTGGCGTCTAGCAAAGTCAGGTAAGTGCCGGTGCCGTCGCGGTAGCGTTCGCGGGCGATGGAGGTCGCCTCGCGCGCGGCAGAAAGCCGTGCCGTCAACAATCTTGACCGTTCTGCCAAGAGCCGCTCACCGGCCAGCGCGTCCTCAACCTCGGCTACGGCGGACAGAACGGCCGCCACATAAGACTGCGCCAGCTCCTCGGCTTCGGCCCGGCGCAGCGAAACCAGCCTGCTGCCGCGCCCCCCATCAAAGACCGTCAGCAGAAGGTCGGAGGTTAGCGATGCGACGACATTGTCGATGTCCAACAACTGATTCAGATCGCCGCTAGAGCGGAGACTGGCCGTCGTCGTCAGCGCCGGAAACCGATCAGCGAGCGAGACATTGATGTTCGCATTTGCGGAAATCAGCTGCGCCTCTGCAGCGCGAATGTCGGGCCGCCGGTGCAACAGGTCGATCGGGCGGCCTGTTGACTGCGCCATAACGGGCAACCGCCCGGGCAATTGCGCTTTGATGTCTGACCGCGATGTCGGGATGCGGCCCACAATCACATCAAGCGCATTAGAATTTCGCCGAATCGAGAGCTCGAGGTCGGGAAGATCTGCGCGGGCGGCGGCAAGGTTTTCTTCTGCAGACTTCACTGTGCTTAAGCAGAGGTGTCTTCGACCCCCAACCCAAACCTCTCCTGTGTTACCGAAAGGCTGGTGGCCCGACTGTCAACAATCCGTCGGGTTGCGCCGATCTGCCGCCTGTCAAACGAGATTGATACATATGTGCGAACAACCGACGCAATCAGTGAATTAGCCAACGCATCCCGGTCATAGCCTGTTGCCAAAAACCGGGCCGCCGCTGAATCGCCCTCGCTTTCGATCCGGCCCCAAAGATCCGCTTCCCATCGGACGGTCGCACTGAGATCGGTTGTGGTGCTGGTATCGCGTTCACCTGCCGGAGTGCTTGCATCGGTCGTTGTGCGGGTCAGACCAGTGGTCGCCGTGGGACGCATCTGGCTGCGAGTGTTTCCAAGCTCCAGTTCCGACTGCAGCACCCGAAAGGAAGCTGCGGCGAGGTCGGGATTGTCTGCTAGAACCTGTCCGATTAGCCCGCTAAGCTCCGCGCTACCGAGACTATGCCACCAGTTTGATGACACCATCGGCAATGCGGAGGACGGGAGCCCCGAGGAGAAGGCTCGGGCCACAGTCAGCTCGGCTGTCGGGGTCGGAACGAGATCAGCGGTGGGTGTGCAGGCTGCGAGAAGACCACTAACCATCACGAACGTCACCGAACGACGTGATATAGGCATATCAGGACCCTCCGCGCTGACTGAAGTGCAAGGACTGACCCGAAGGTCTTGGCCTGCGCCGCCGGATTGCGTCCCCGATGACCAACAGTGAAACCCACAGGATCAACCGTGGATTGACAGTCGGCGAAATGGTCGATGGTGCAGAATACCAGCCATCAAGCGAGTTACTCAGCACCGGATAGCAGGCCGCGACACAAGCCCCAGCATCATAAGGGCGCCATATTCCCGTGCTGCCGTCTCCATCTCTGGTGTGCGCCCCTGCTCGGCATCGCGGTTGACCATGTAGAAAGGCGCGCCGTCATCGCTCAGAAAGAAGTCGAGAAAGGCCTGTGAACCCGCGCCCTCGTCTCGGTCCACGGTATCAAAAAAGTTCCCAAAGACGGCGCGGACGTCCGCTTCACTCAAAGAGCCACGCAAAGGCCGATGCCACGCGATGAATGCCGCATAGAAAGGGGTCGGACCAGTCCAAAGTGTTACGTTACATTTCATATTGCTATTGTCCGTTCATAGCGCAGCCAAAGGTTGCCCGTCCGGTGATCGGGGCAACTGATCTATCGGCCCCTGATAAGATGCTCCATCCTCAAGCCGGATCACGTTCACCTCGTTGATCTCAAACTCTAACCGGTGGTGTTCGTTGACAGTGCTTTCAACACGAACGCCACCTGTCAGACCTGCGCCGGTGATGCGCGTGATATCCGCGATATGGAAAAACGTGCGGTTATATATGGTTTGATAGGTGAACTTCCCATCGTGGGGGCATCCGGGGGAGCGTAAGGCAATCGCTTTTGCCGCATCCCCCTGTCGAGGCTCGTTCTTGAACCAATGCGGTGCTGTCAAGCCTGGAGAGAACGCAGCATAGGCCTCGACCGTCCAATCCGTCGTCACCCATACTTCACCGCGGATGGTGTCGATCAGTTCAAATCCGACGGGCTGTCCGGCTGTGTCTGGACTAATTCTGATGCAGTAATCACGGCTCTGGGTTCCTGTGAAGGCGAAGCCCAAGGTCACGGCCAAGAGTGTCGTGGCGAAGAATAAAAGCGAATTCATCAATCTGATCCGTTTTTTAAAGAAAAGGCGCCGCACCAGAGGATTCTGGGGGATGGGGCAAGATCCGCTGGCGCGGCGCAGATGTCGCCGCCGGGTGAGTGGTGGCAAAGCTTGGCGACGACGGGTCCGCAGGTCAGTGCCTTGTCGTCATTGGGTGGCCGGTAACTCTTGCGGAGAGACGACACCGTCACCGTTCGCATCAATGTGCGCGAAGGCGCGGGCATGCATGCCGCGTGCACTGATCCTTGCTGCTTGGCCAAGACCATCGGCGGCATTCAGATCAATGAAGGTGGCAAACTCGGCGTATGCGAGCACGCCATCGCCATTCGCGTCCGCCTGCCGATAGTTTTCGGCGCCAAGTTCGGCCTGTTGCGCTACTGCGGGAACGGCCAGCGTGACGGACGCGCTTAAGACGGTTGTCAGTATTAAGTGGTTCGGGCGGGTCATTTGGTTTCTCCTTTCACATCGCGTTCAGCGAGAGATCGTAAGCTGGAAAGTGGCGGTTTCGCCTGATGGTCCGGTGATCGATCGCGGCCGTGTACATGTTTCGTCTTCACAGGCCGTGTTTCCCGATCTTGCAAGGCTGCTCGGCTTACGTCCCGGCTGTGTCTGATTTGTCTCGAACCTTGAGCTGGCCAAGAATCTGTTCTTCCACGTGGCGGCGTGCCTGAGTGTCACCGCACGAATTTGCGTCCGTCCATTCCCGATAAAGGCGGGCGCGGTCAGTGTCAGATAAAGGTGGAAGCTCTGGATCCGTCTTTTGATCTTGACAAGCCTCTTTTGCCGCCGTTCGGGTTTGATTTGGTTTGCCTGGACTGGTCATGTCCGCTCCTTGCTCATCTGGGACCGGCTTTTTCCGGTCTTTGGTTTTGCTGTGAACAAGGATAGGCGCGCGGCGTCACGCCCATATAAATAGCGCGAAACCATGTGTATTTTTTTGTCGAGAACATGTAACAATGTGTAACGATCGCTGCTGTGACTTGCCGGAGGCTGGTGTGCCGTGAATATTGCGGATATGACACTGCCTGCGCCGCTTATCCTGCTGGTCGACGACGACCCCGGCATCCGGGACCTTTTGAGAGACTTCCTTGAAAGGGAAGGTTTTGCTTTGGACACCGCGTCAGATGCGACCGAGATGGATACAAAGCTGGCCCAGCTGCGTCCTGATCTGATCGTTCTGGACCTTATGCTGCCCGGAGAGGATGGTATCTCGATCTGCCGTCGCCTTTCGCGCGACGGGGCACCGCCGATCATCATGCTAACCGCAAAGAACGACGAGATTGACCGCATCCTTGGCCTTGAAATGGGGGCTGATGACTATGTTGCAAAGCCTTTTGCACCGCGGGAGTTGCTGGCCCGCATCCGCGCGGTCCTACGCCGGGCCTCGACGCCGAAGGCTGCTGATGGGACGCCTAAGTTGGCTTTTGACCGGTTCGTGATTGAAGTCGATGCGCGTCAGGTGTTTGCCCTAGACGGCACGCGCATTCCGCTGACCAGCGGAGAGTTCGACCTTCTGGCTTGTTTTATCCATCGCCCGCGCCGGGTTCTTTCGCGGGACCAGATCCTGGACGCGTTGCGCGGGCGTGGGGCTGAACCCTTTGACCGGACTGTTGATATGTTGGTGTCGCGCCTTAGGCGGAAACTAACTGAACATGGCGCGGATCAGGACCTGATCAGTACAGTCCGGAATGTAGGCTATCTTCTGACAAAGACCGTCAAGGAGATATCATGACCGGTGGACGCGTCATTCGCTGGCGGATCGGTGTCATGTTCATCATCGGGTTTCTGGCCGTTGTGACCATCCCGATCGCATTGTTCTACGCTCTTCGCGGCCCAGACATAACAACTGCACTGCCGCCGCCTAGCCAGTTGCAGGCCATGGTTCGGCTGGCAGAGGAGGCCTCCCCTCAAGAACGTATCCGTGCATTTGAAGCGCTTCGCTCTGCCCAGATGTCCGTCCGTGTCGCATCGGATGCCGAAGTTGAAACAAACCTTGAACTTCTATGGTCAGACGACCATGCACAGTCAGGGGCCTACCGCGCAGCACTTGGCGCGCGCGCATTGGCGGTCTATGCCCTGCCGCGATCCCTGTTCTCGAACGGCTTTGGTCGGCCGCTTTGGGCAGTCGAATTCAGGGTTGGCCTAAAGACGGGCGGTGTCCTGATCGTGGCATATGAAGGGGCTGCATTGTTCACCCCAGCGGGCGTTCCGGTGGGTTTTCCAACAGCTTTTCTTGGGGTGCTCATCGCATTTGTCACCCTTCTGTGGCTTAATCGTGAATTTCGCGCGGTCTTGCGCCTTGCACGTGCCGTCGAAACGTTGGACCCTGCCAACCCCGACGCTGCATTGCCTGACATTCGTGCCGGAAGCCCGGAAGTCCGCCTGTTGATCGAGGCGTTCCAGAAACAGCAGGCGCAGGTTTCGACTTTGCTCAAAGCCAGGTCGGCCTTGATCGGTGGCATTCAACACGATGTTCGAACTTTCGCGACGCGGCTTCGTCTTCGTATTGAGAAGCTGGCCAGTATCGGGGATCGACGACAGGCTGAAACGGACATCACCGATCTGGTTTCGCTGATGGATGGCGCACTGCTGGCAACGCGCAGCGAGGCGGGCAGGCTTGATCTGGAACTGATCGATTTTGCGGATTTGGTAGCTGACGAAGTCGAAGACCGGTGGGCAGCGGGCTTTAAGATCGATCTTGCCGTTGCACACACGAAAGCCGACTACGAAGTATTGGCGGACCGCGTGGCACTGCGGAGGGTTTTGTTCAATCTTGTCGAGAACGCACTGCGATACGGTACATCAGCACATGTCGCCATAAGCGCGAATGAGCACTGTGTAACTCTCTACGTGGATGATGAAGGTCCCGGCATTCCAAAAGACAGCCGTGACGAACTGATGCAGCCGTTTTCCCGGTTAGAAGCTTCACGGTCCCGTCAAACCGGGGGGCCGGGCTGGGTCTGGCTATCGTTCAGACCCTTGTCGCTGCCCATGACGGTGATGTCTCGATCTTGGATGCGCCTGAAGGTGGTGCCCGTTTCGTCGTAACCTTGCCAAAGTTTTCAAGTTCGACCAATCGCCAAAACTGATCAATGGACTGCAATGACGCTGTTTGCTGCACCACAACCCTCGTCTGGCGCCAGCACAAGTGCCTAGGCCGAAGATTCGGCCTTTGTTCCACGCGGGACGAAGTGTCCGAATAGCCGACAGCTTTGGCAAAGAATAGCTTACTTATGCGGCTCAGACGCCGCGTTTGGTACCGCGTTCCGGAAACTGGCGAGGGCGTAAGCTATGGGTTTCGGCCCTCAACGATATCAGGTGATTGTCCCATCGCAATGCGGCATGTGTGGTTGTCTGATCACTATTCAGCCCGACAATCTTGCCCGTACCCGTGGTCACGATCACTTCACCGGGTGCATTGGCCACGCCACATGCGTCTTCAAGCGGGGTTTGGTTGGTCAAGGCGCCGACCGTCGCGTCAAAGCGCTGTACCAGGCCACCGCGGGGCGATGTGGCAATCACCTCAGCCCCGCTTTGTCCAAAGGTGATGCTGCCAACATAGCCCTGCATCTGGCGCAGCGCCGTACTTTCGATTGAAAAGAGATGCGGTGCCTTGGCACGCATATGCGTGCCGACCAGCGGCAAAGCTGGGCCATCGCCTTGCCACTGCATGCCAAAGGCCACGTTGCCATCATGGGCCACGCTGAGATGCCGGATTGAGTTCTTATGGTAGTCGGGATCGAGCGTTACCACCTCAACAACCTTACCATCCGCAATGTAGCTCAAGTTTGGTCGCATCGTCGCGATGTTCAGTTTGGTGCGACCGCTGTCCGGATGCGTGTCGATGCCGCCATTGGCGACCACCAGCGTATCGGTATCTGGCAATCGTTTGATGTCATGCGGCCCGATGCCACCGCTGGCAAACTCTGCCGCGCGCTGGAAACCGGCGGACACGTCCCACACGCCAACACGCCCGGTCCCTGCCTCGTAGTCGTTTTCGGTTGTAAACAGCCATGCACCATCCTGGCTAAAGGCGCCGTGTCCGTAAAAATGCCGCCCCTGAGGCGCGTTAAGCATGGCGATGGATTGGCCTGATGCGCAGTCAACCACGACTGCAAACGCCCCGGGACGGCGGGCAAAAGCCACGGCCAGCGGTTTTATCGGATGTGCCGCTGCGGCGTGGCCACGGGTAGGCAGCGGGATCTGAAACAGAATGTCCCGATCCGTACTGATCCCACAAAGCACATAGGCACCATCTGCCCGTGCGGCCGCTGACAGAAACGCAGGTGATCCCGCGTCAGCCCACGTCGGCAGTGGCGCGAGGCCTGTTGCCAAAAGCCCAGTAAGGAATTGCCTGCGGTTCGCCATCAATCACCGTCAAGCGCGTTGAACCCGGACGCCACGCCGAGGCTGGTTCCCAGATCATTGCTTGCAATCTCGCGGATTTCTTCGACGCGGCTGCGGATCGCCTCAACCTTGATGCGCGAGACGGGGTTGGCGACACCCGCAAAGGCGGGGTCGTCAAGTGCGTCAATCTGAGCCTGCGCGCGTGCAAAGGCGGCCAACAGCTCCTCTTGTAACGCGGGGTCGTCCTGTGACAGCCGCTCCCCCAGATCAGCCAAATTTGTGAGGGCAACCGAGACATGACGGGCAGAGCGTTCCGAGCGCCATGCCTCTGCCCTTCTGGGACGCGGACGATCGAAGGTGCCCAAGGGCCGGGCCAACCGCGCGTCAGAGGTCAATTGCAGCCCCGTGGTCAGAGCTTTGAAGAGTTCTTGCTGGGCCTCGAGGTCGGACCGGTAGAGCCCGTCATCGGTGGGGTTGGTCAACAGTGCAGCATAGGTGCTTTGCCAATCGGTGGCGATGTCCTGCGTCAGGTTTGCGATATCGGCGGCGACGGTCTGGACCAATTGGCAGCGATAGTCATCATCACCTGCAGTACTGATTGTTGAATCATAAAGCAGGAACTCCATGGCAAAAAAGCCACGGGCTGCAATGGACATGTCGCGGTAAGCTTCAGCACTTTGCGCAATCGGGTCTGCGTCGCTGATCAATGTGGCCAGTGCTTTGGGTGTGGCGCCCCGGCTATCGGGCCAGAAAGCGAGCGCAAAGGCACGGTCTTCGGTTTCTGTTGGGCCAAAACGCATATGGCTGACGGCGATCCATGCGTCGAAGGCCGTGCCATAAGCCGCGCGTAGTGGTGTGGATGTGGCGGTGCAATCGCGGGTAGCTGCGTCAGAGAGGGCCTGGCCACTTGCCCCGAGCGCATTGAAACGTGGCAGGATGTGATTTTCTACGATATCCGTTGTGATTGTTTGCGCTGACGCAAAAGCGGGCAGCGCAGCAACGGTGCAAGCCAGAAGAAAGGTTCTCATAGGGATTCCAAAAATTTGATCAGGGCATCGCGATCTTCTGATGGCATCTCGACAACGGCATCGCGTTGGGCTTGTGCTTCGCCGCCATGCCACAGGATGGCTTCGAGTAAGGACCGCGCCCGACCGTCGTGCAAGAAATAGGTGTGGCCGCTGACCTGCTCGGTCATACCGATGCCCCAGAGTGGCGGGGTTCGCCACTCATACCCATTCGCCTGCGCCTCTGGCCGGTGATCAGCCAGCCCTTCGCCCATGTCATGTAACAACATATCGGTATAAGGCCAGATGAGTTGAAAGCTTTGCGCGGGCTGGTCTTCCAGGCGGTGCGTCACGAAACTTGGTGTATGGCAGGCTACACATCCTGTGGTGTGGAATACCTGCTTGCCGTGTAGCACCTGCGGATCATCGACGTCGCGCCGCGCAGGTACGGCCAGATTTTGGCTGTAGAAGGTCACCAGATCGAGGATTTCCGCATCAATTTCATGCACACGGTCATCGCCATCACCATGAATCGCATTTTGGCATGCGACCTGCGTTTCTGTGCATTCGCCAGCGCCATTGGGGTTGATCGGTGATGAAATTCCGATGTCGCCGGCAAAGGCGTCGGCAGATTGCTGGCGCACGGTTGGGTTGCTTAGCTTTCAGGCCGAACCGCCCGAGCATATATTGATCATACTCCTTGGACCAGACGATATTGGGTCTGCCGGACACACCATCGCCATCCAGGTCATCCGGATCAGCATTTGCAAGGATATCCGTCGCCGGGATAGCCTCAAGCAGGCCGAGCCCAATCATTTGTGGTGCTACGCGCGGTGAAAGCATGATGTCGGGATGCAAGGGGCCGTAGTTGAGATCGGTGAGCCCGTATTCAGGGCGGCGGAGCGACACGACTTCGCCATCTGATAACAAGACCTCCTCCTCGGTATAGGTGATCTGGATCTGCGCTTCGGCATCAAACCCCTGAACCGAGAAGTCCTGAATTTGCTCACCATAATTGGGATCAGGCAAAGTGGCGAGGTAAGCCTCCAGTTCTGCTGTCTTTTCGCGGTATCCGCCGGGGATCGACACGCGCATCAGCATCGAGATAGCGTTGTCATCGCCGTATTCAGGTGGGTGGCCGCGTCCATCCTTGATATGGCAGCGTTGGCAGGACCGCGCATTGAACAGTGGTCCCAGCCCGTCCGAGGCCAGAGTAGACGCGGGCGATGACACCCAGAGTTTGCGGAACAGGCCGTTGCCTACCTTGAAGGTCAGCTCTTCTTCAAACGCAATGTTGCCCGAGGGTTGCGAGAATGCATCGGCGTTGCTGCGCGCCCGTACTGTGGCTGCACCGGCGCTAAGCTCTTCGAATGCACTGGCTTGCGAAAAGTCGGTAGGTAGCGCTGTGACAGCGGCGATTCGGGCGGCTTCGTCTGCCGTGCGCGGGATAAAATTGAGATGTGGGTCGCTAAATGGATCAGCAGCAGCGAAATTTGGAGTTGAAAAAACCACAATTCCGAGAATTTTCACGATTTGGCGCATCAACGGTCTTTCAATATTTTGGATACCCTATAATTATAGTCAGGAAAAAGAAACTGCGAGGGTTTTCTGCCCCGCGCTGCGAAAGTCTGTTGCGACATGCTGTCACTGTCACCGCTTCTAGATGTCCCCGAGGCTCCGCGCCCAGCACATGCTTTGCCGGGGGAATGGCGGGGTGTTCTGAATGCACTGCGGGTCACAGCACTGGGCTGCCGGACGGCTGCACGGACGGACCTGTTCGAAGCTTGTGCTTTGATTTCCAACAAAGAAAATACGGCGCGCGATGCATTTGCCCAAGCATTGTTCCGATGCCTGAGCCAGGCGGTCAGCACCAAGCCAGTGTTCTTTCAGCCCGGTACGGTCGAGATGTCATTTGATGAGTCTTGGTTGATCCGTGCATTGATTGCATCACGCACCGGCGACGGTGACAGTCTGGCCTTTCTGATCCGGTCGCGGGTACCAAAAATCCACCAGCGGCAGATCGCCTTTTTGATCAAAGGCATATCTGACCAGTTTTCTCAGACTTAGAATTATTCTAAAAAGTCCTTGCCTCCTGATATTGGAGCGTTATGTAGGTTGGCACAAGCCAGCCAGCGCTATGCCAGCCAGCCAGACTTTTATATCCATTGGAGACCGGCCATGACACAGACAGCCAGCGCACTTAGCACAGACGCCAAAACCGCAATTGCAGACGCTCTAAACCAATCTGTGGCCGAGACGGCGGTGACAACGATGCTGGCGCAGAACTTTCACTGGAACGTAAAAGGCATGGCATTCGGGCCCTTGCACGCCTTGTTTCAGGAAATCTACGAAGATCACTTTACCGCGCAGGATGATCTGGCCGAACGTATTCGTGCCATTGACGCCCATGCCGAAGGCACGCTTGCAGGTATGCTGAAGCGGTCAAAGATTGATGAGCATGATGGCCATGCCACGGACAAGGAAATGATCAAGATGATGCAGGATGCGCAAGAGGCGCTGGCTGCAACAATTGCTGGTTGTGGTGAGTTGGCCGCCAAGCATGGCGATACACTGACCGAAGATCTGTGCATTGCGCGTGGGCAGACGCATGAAAAATTCGCATGGTTCCTGCGGTCACACTTGGCATGAGCATCCGACAGTAGTTTAGACATAGGCGAGCCTTCGTTGGCTCGCTTTTGTGTAGAAAGTCGACTTGCAAGAGAGCTTTATTCTACCGATCTGTATCGCACCTAAAACGGCATAGAGATTGTACAATGTGGCGCAGCAGATATCCCAAAAAGAGTGCAAATCTCCTGATTTTGCGAGCTTCATAAACGGCAGCTGGTGCGACGTTTTCTTGCTTCAATGTCTTTGCGGGAATCCATGGAAATGTACGTTTCAAGAACCGGCACTGACACGCCAGCGACAACCTTGCCACTGGTTACCCCGATTTCTTCAGTGGAATCCACGCCAAACACTGCAAGACAGGCGAATTTCAACAATAACCGGTCGGCTTAGCAGACATGCGGCAGTCAGGTTGACTTTGACACCATTGTCATTTTCTCCGCGTAAGCGCAGGTGAAAACGCCCGCGACAACGTTTCCTGCGGCCCCCGAAGCGTGCAGCGGGGCAGCTACCGCATGGGGCCAATAATCACCTTTGAGAGGTGACTACGACACCCTCCAACCCTAGCCTGCGGTCATGCAATGAAAAAGGGCGCCGCGAGAACGGCGCCCTTTCTTGTCAGGAGAGGTGGCAGGATTATTCCCAACCAACCTGGTTAAAGATTTCCTGCGCTGCAGGCACGTTCTTGGCAACGGCTGTCAGATCAACCGCATCGGGGCGGAACAGACCCATGGACGCAACGGAGGCCGCAAGGCCAACCCCTGGCACAGCTGGGTATTCGTCGTTACCCGCGCTGAAGTAATCCTGTGCCTGATCGGATGCGAGGTATTCGAGGAACTTGATCGCGTTGTCACGGTTTGGCGCATTTGCCGCCACACCACCGCCGGACAGGTTCATATGTGCACCTTCAGCGTTTTGCGCAGGGAAGATCCAGCCGATGTTGGCCATTGCGTCCGCTGGCAGGCCGTCGACATCTTTGCGCAGGGCACGCGCAAAATAGTAGGTGTTCGAGATCGAGATATCACACTCGCCCGAGACCAGACCGCGCAGCTGATCGGTGTCACCACCCTGTGGATCACGCGCGAAGTTGTTCACAAAGCCCTGCGCCCATTCGGTGGCTGCTTCTGTACCGAAGTTTTCGATAATCGCGGAGACCAGTGTCTGGGAATAGACGTTGGTCGAGGACCGGTGGCAGACCATGCCTTCATAGGCAGGATCAGCAAGAGAGACATAGTCCATAGGTGGGTTTGCGACATCTGTTTTGTCGTAGAAGATGATCCGGGCACGCTGGCTGAAGCCGAACCATTCGTTGTCGGCATCTTGCAGGTTTTCAGGAATGCGCGCTTCCAGCACATCGCTCTCAATGGATTGCAGGACGCCGGCGGCCTTCGCGCGCTCAAGACGAGATGTATCAACCGTCAACAGGATATCAGCGGGCGAGTTGACGCCTTCCGCTTCCATCCGTGCGATCAGCTCATCCGCATTTGCTTCAATACGGTTGATCGTAATGCCTGTCATTTCGGTGAAGTCAGAATACAGACGCTCATCCGTGTCATAGTGACGAGAAGAATAGAGGTTCAGTTCGCCTTCAGCAAATGCCGATGATGCGATTGCTGTTGCAACGGTCGCGGAGGCAAGCAGTACTGTGGTGGTCTTTCTCATTGTCGTCTCCCAAAATATATCAGCGAGTATTTTACTCAGGTTTCCCATTTAGCAGCGATTTCGTAGAAGTAAAGTTTCCTGATAAAAGTTGTCGGATTGACATATCCTATAAAATCACTCAGGTTTGAACTCAAGATTTAGCCACCCCTGTTTTCAACAAGGGAAGCCCGGAATTTTGCCAAATGAAAGGACTTCTCGTCATGCCAAAAAAATTGGACGCACAGAAAGACCCCGTTTGTGATGATCGCCTGCAGGTCCCAACAAAGGCCGAGTTTCTCGAGGTTTTGCATAGCGATAGCAGCCGCGCAGGCCTGCCTCTGGAATGGATGCTGGACCGCTGCGCAGATCGCGAGAGGACAGTTTGATGGGACTCCATAAAGTGATGCAAACAACAGAGATCCCGACCAAACAACTGCCGCGCTATGACGCACGCGATCTGATCGAGGATGGCGATCAAGCGCATATCATCCTCGACGATCAGGTTTACGTGCTGCGAATCACACGGGCCGGAAAGCTCATTCTCACAAAATGAATATGATGCCGACACACCGCGGCGGCGCAACGGTTGGCCGCCTGCAAGACTATGACGATCTGGCGGCAACGGCGGTGGTTTATCTGCGTATGTGGTGTGATAGCCCAAAAACGCAAAGCACCGTGATCACCGATCTGGTCAACACACTTGGCAGCGGCAAAGGCCACAAAGCGATCGAAACCTTCGCCGATCTGTGCGGCATGTGCATTCAACACGGGCGCTTACCACTGGTCCGCCATGACGTGAACTGCAAATGCGTCGGCGCCGATGAAGCCAGTTTTGCCCATTTCATCGCGACCGCCGCCGAAGGTCAGCGCGAAGATGCGATGCTGATCGCTATTCTGCTGGTGCGCCCGGATATGGCTGCCGCTGTGACGACGCTTGCCATGCATTTCGGCTTTGCGCTGAAACAAATGAAACTCGCCACGCCACGCGCGATGGCCCAGACCTCAATCTATCAACCAACTCTTCACTAACAGGGAATAAAACTATGAGATCCACATATCTTGCGTCAACGGCACTCTGCCTGGCACTCGCGACGCCTGCATTGGCTGTCGAGAAAACCGACGTTCTGGACAACTATGCCGATATTGCTGCGGCCAAATACGCAGACAGCCTCAGCTCGGCGCAGGTTCTGCAAACAGCGGTAAACGCACTTGTCGCTGACCCCTCTGCCGAAAACCTGGAAGCCGCCAAAGATGCTTGGCTTGCCGCGCGCGTGCCTTACCAGCAGACCGAAGTCTTCCGTTTTGGCAATGCAATCGTGGATGACTGGGAAGGCAAAGTGAACGCATGGCCATTGGACGAAGGTCTGATCGACTATGTTGATGCATCCTACGGTGGCCCAACCGATGAAAACGAGGCAGCGGCACTGAACGTCATTGCGAACGCATCGTTCACCCTTGGCGGTGAAACAGTTGATGCATCATCCATCACACCAGCCCTGCTGGAAGACACTCTGCAAGAAGCCGACGGCGTCGAAGCGAATGTCGCCACCGGATATCACGCCATCGAGTTCCTTTTGTGGGGGCAGGATCTGAACGGACACGGCACAGGTGCAGGCAACCGTCCCTGGACAGATTATGCGATGGGCGACGCCTGTACCGGTGGAAACTGTGATCGTCGGGGCGAATATCTGGTCGCGGCGACTGATCTTCTGATCTCTGATCTTGAGTACATGGCCGCACAATGGGTTGATGGCGGCGACGCCCGCGCAGAGCTGACATCGGATGTTGACGCCGGTATCGCAGCCATTCTGACGGGCATGGGTTCACTGTCTTACGGTGAAACCGCAGGCGAACGCATGCGCCTTGGCGTGATGCTGAACGACCCCGAAGAAGAGCATTCCTGCTTTGCCGACAATACGCACAACGACCACTTCTACAACGGTGTAGGCATCCAGTCAGTCTATCTGGGCAGCTACACGGGTGTCGACGGTACAATCACATCAGGCCCTTCCTTGTCTGAACTGGTCGCTGAAGCTGACCCGGCGCTTGACGCCGAGATGCGTATGAAGCTGTCTGATGCCGTTCTGGCCCTTGGACGGATCAAAACAGCCGCCGAGGCAGGCTTTACCTACGACATGATGCTGGAACGCGGTAACGACGCCGGTGAAGCATTGATCATGGGTGGCGTGAACGGTTTGATCGACCAGACCCGTTCGATCGAACGCGTGATTGCGGTGCTTGGGGCCGATGGCATTGAGATCGAAGGTTCTGACAGCCTCGATAATCCAGACGCGGTCTTCCAGTAAGCCTCTTCGCTTACTAGATACCAAAGGCAGCCCTTCATCCCGGGGCTGCCTTTTTGCGTCGGAGCCCGGCATGTCCAAAACACCTAGCCCCTGTATTGATGTCTGTAAGTTCAAACGCCAAGGCCATTGCATTGGCTGTTCCATGACCAAAGTGCAGAAATCTCTGTTCAAATCACTCAAGAAAGACAGCCACCGCGCCGCCTTTGTCGAGATGCTGATGGCACAGCAGGCGCAGATGGGCAAATACGGCGGCTGGAAAATCGCCTACACCAAAAAGTGTAGGAAGAAGGGCGCCAAGGTGCCCTTCGATGTAACGGATGCCGCTTAGCGCAGTTAAACAACAAGCCGTGTGCAGGGTGCGAATTCGCCACAACTGGGCCGAAAACAGTTTTCGGTATTTCGTTTTCCTATCGTCGCCTGCGATGTCTGACATGCGGCTCGAATTGTATGTCGGTCATGCGCCGTCCGCCTCCCGCTTTCGTAAGCGCCGCCCACAACGGAGGCGAAGGCGATGTTCTTTCAACTCTGGCTAAGAGAAACTACTGTGAAAGGCTCCAGCCTCTAAAGCAGTCGAGGATCGATGACAGAGCAACCAAATATCGTTGTCATTCTTGCCGACCATGTCGCCTTTGCGGGTCACTATGGCCAAGAGCGATACGCATACTGCTGGCCGGAGCTTGAACGCATCGCCCAACAAGGTGCATGGTTTGATCGCGCATACGCTATCACGCCGATCTGCACACCATCCCGGGCCAGTTTTTTGACCGGGAAACGCCCTGACAAACACGGGCTGCGCTGGAACTCTGAATATCCAATTCCGCACAACCGCAAAGAGTTCCGTGATGATGAAGAGCTTTATGCCGACCACCTCTCCGCAGCCGGTTATGACAACTATTACTTCGGGAAATGGCACTGTGGGGTGGATAAAACGGCGGCAGATTATGGCATGAAGGGTTGGAGCCTTCCCGAATACGGCAATTTGTACGCGAGCGAGAGATACAAAAAATACCTGAAAGCCATTGGCGAAGCCCAACCGCGATGCCGCATTGAGCATCATCTGCTGCGGCCGGAACTGAATGGTACCGAAGTATTGATGGATCCCGCAGAACCATGGGACTACATGGATGGTGCCGGTGTGCTGCTTGGCTCTCCTGAGGTGAACGAACAGTTCTTCGTGGCGAATATGGCATGTGATCAGCTCAAGGAGCTGGAACGTGCAAAACGACCATTTTCGATGGTGATCAGCATGTGGGGGCCACATCATCCATACTACCCAAGCCAGGCCTACGCAGATCTTATCGACCCATCAGAAATCCCGCGCTACCCAAGTTTTGACGAGGACCTGACAGACAAACCTTGGCGGTACCGCGTGCAGCGTGATCTGCGTTGCCAGCATCGTACGTTTGAACGCTGGCCTGAATGGCGGACCTGGCAAACTGTTCTGGCGCGGTGTTATGCAGCCGGGCTTCAAACGGACGCTGCAATCGGACGGGTTGCCGACCAACTAGACCAACTTGGGCTGTCCGATAACACGCTCTTTGTTGTCACGGCTGACCATGGCGATGGCATTGCCGCACACGGCGCAGGTTGGGACAAATACTCAACGTTTTCTGAGGAGGTCGGACGCATTCCACTCGTCATCCGGTATCCGGCTCGCATAGCGCCGGGTCATCGTAGCGCTCAGCCCGTCAGCCTGCTGGATGTGACAGCAACAATGGTGGAGGTTGCAAACGTAAGGGAGCTGAGCCACCCGCTTCCGATGGATGGTGAAAGCCTGATTGGAATTGCAGATGGAACCCGTGCCCGGGATGGGCTTTTTTGTGACCATTTTGGCCATTCGGGGGACGTAAGCTTCCAAAAGATTCTCTATCTGGACGGGTGGAAATACGTGTCTGTGTGGGGCGACGATGATGAGCTTTATTGTCTGGATGATGATCCCTTCGAGTTAAGTAACCGCCTCGACGACCCGGACACCTATGATCGCCAAACCATGATGCGCGAGATGATCATTGATCATATTGTGGAGCGTCGCGCCGAACGCAGCGGCTGGCAACCGGCGGAGTTTTGGGAAGCCGGCATCGTCTTTTCATCACCCGAATGGCCGCGCGAAGAGACCTTACAACTCTACAAACTGCGCACACAGCAGGGGTACGCTCTGTAACGTCACGGCTTTCTAAGCTGTCATGTGAACCGGACCCTTTATCGCGTTTCATGAGCAACAACAGATGTTCTGGGTGGCTATTTTGCATGCGGCTGTGAAAGCACCACGCCCCATTCAAAAAAGTAGTTATTCGTATAAGACCCTTTGTGAAGTATTTTGTGCGTGTTAACCTTCTTGCATGTGAAGGTTAGGGAACAGAACAATGACTAGTTTTAGAATGATTGGTGTGGTGGCGTGCGTTGCGACAACAGCATTGGGCGGTGCTGCAATTGCACAGGATTTTGAGCAGGATTGGGAAGGATTTTATGGTGGTCTCCATCTGGATGCGAGCATGTATTCGGTAACGACAACCGACCCAAACAACTCATTTTTGAACGATTTTCCAGAAGAGTCCCTTATCGTCGGGCACGGTGGCCTCATGGGGGGTTACAACTATAGGCTTGATGGAAATCTGCTGATCGGTGCGGAGCTTGATTACACGTCCGAATTGGCGATTGATGATTTCTTCAGTTCTAATGAAGCCGAGACAACCGGCCTTGAGCTTGATTGGCGTATTGAAGGCATTACAACGCTACGCGGACGTGCCGGTTTTGTTCAGGGGAATGCGCTAAGTTTTATCTCAATTGGCGTTGCAAACGCGACGATCAATATGGAAACGTTTGAGGTCGATACGGCCTCGACTGAACTGAGCTGCGACACGAGCACCTGTGCCAAGGCAACCGAAGATCTGCTGGGACTCACGGTTGGGGCCGGTGTTGATTGGGCTTTCCGCGAAGATTGGATCGGTCGCGTGGAGATCCAGCACTATGCATTTGAGAACGTCCAAACTCAGGTCTTGAACTCTGATGGCGACCCGTTTTGCGGTGAAACAGATCAATGTACCGTCGGCTATGCACCAGAAGTGACGTCTATCCGCTTCGGCGTCTCATATATGTTCTGATCGCCATAGACTAATGACGTTCACAGCATTGGTTGTGGGCGTTTTTGCTCTAACCTCGGGTCCCAAAAGAAAAAGGCGCGCTGGTCTGGCCCTGCGCGCCTTCCTTGATTGTCAGTTGCCACGTTTATGCCGCGTCGCTGTCTCCGTTACGTGCGGCAATGCGCTGCGTCATCGGTGTCAGGTTGTTCAGCGACTGCAGGTGCAGATAGCACAGCTCCAGCTCATCGGTTTTGGCCATCTCAGCCAGCGTTTCAGCAGGCAGGTTGCGCAGTTTTTCGCGGTTGATGGTTTTGAAGCCAGACAGTTGCGTCCGCTCACCACCGGCAAGGCTGAATTGTGCCTGGGCAGGTTCCAACAGATCAAGGTCTTGCAAGCGCTTGGCAAAGGCTTGGGTCCGGGTGAACTGGGCCTGATATTCAGTCGAGAACGCGAGAACGTTTTCAAGGTATTGCGTCCGCTGGCCATCGGCATCAAACAGTCGCTCGCCTTTGCCCTTTTTGTTCAGACCCTCGTATTCTTCGTCGATGCAAAGCGTGAAGGTTGACTGATCTTCGGACGCTGCAAACACGAACGGATAGCGGCGGAAGAACGCAGGCACATAACGCCCGTCCCAGCTGCCGTCTTCCTTGACGTGGGCATTGTTCCCTTCCTTCATTCCCAGAATAACCGAAGGGAACACAACATCGCCTTCGCCTGCAAAAATGATCGTGTACTCCATCGCGGAAGGCGCGAACTCAGCGGCCAGAACAGGAACAGAGTTTACTTCGCGGGCGAAGCTAAAATCGTTTTCGGCTTTGACCGACCATCCTTTGTGGGCTTCGATGGAAACGGGAACAGCCCGTTCGTAGATCATGAGTTGTTTTGCCATGCGGCGAAATCCTCTTTCTTGGTTTACCCCGGTGCGTTGCCGGGTGTCTGTGATGGTTAGGGTTTATAACAGGGTTACTGGCGTTAGTCCGCCGCAAAAATCCCAAAGATTGTGTTGCCGTTTGCGCCATTGACGGAAAAGACGCCGCCAGCCTCGACCGGGCCATTGGGGTCACCACCAAAGAACGCGCCACTTGCGCTTTCGGTGGTGCTGGGGCCAAGGGCTGGCTCGACAGGAGTAAGCCCACTGGCGAAACTGGTGAAACCGGTGCCGGTCCGTTCAAAGGTCGCATTGGCACCAGATGAGATCACCAGATCATCGATCCTGACGGTATCGAAAGGCATGCCATTCTCATTCAGCTCATCAATGACAACGTCGACCAGTCCGTTGGCAAAATCTGCGGTCAGTGTCAGCTCGCCATCGCTGCCAAAAGCGTCGCCGGGGGTTGCGCCATCACCGCCAAGAATGACGTCTACCCGGGCCTGCCCGGTGTAGTTGACCGTACCACTGTCGGTAGGCAGGTCTTGCGTCCGCGACACGACACCAACGATGTAATTGCCTTCAAAATCGCCATCATCCACCGTGACCGGCAGGAGGAAGTCGTAGTTTGTGTTCGCAAACACCGCCAGTTCAGACGGTGAAACGATTGTGCCATTGCTACCAAGCCAAGTTCCGTTGCTTTGCAACTCACCTTCAACAATCACGCCAGCAATGCTGAGTGTTCGCGGTTCGCGATCCAGCGTGCCAACTTGAACTTCGGTACCGTCGGGCAGCCCTGAAGGGGCCGAGCGTGTCAATCCAGCCGCTGCAATTGTCGAGGTGCCCGGTACACGGTTTTCGAAAGTTTGATAAGTGAAAACGGTTTGTGGTCCGCCACCACCACCGCCCCCGCAAGCTGCGAGTAGTCCGATCACCATCATCGCACTGTAAGTCTTGAAATGAAACATGATTACCCGAACCTTTTGTTGCGGTGTTAAACGAAGATAAAGCTTTCGGCGGTCAACTCATCTGCTGTCAGCCCCCAGAAGGTCAGGCTATCAGGGCCAGCGCCGACCTGGAAAACGGCGTTCCCGTCGACATCGCTGACGTTGTCCATGACGTTGCCCGCGTTGATGCCTGCAAAGCCAGAAAGCTCTACCGTGTCCCGCCCAACCGTGAAATCGCGGCCAAGGGTGCCGCCCGATGTATAACTACCGTCGCTTTCCACGGCCTCAAAATCGGCGATAATGTCGTTCCCGCCGCCGAAACTGAAGACAAACACGTCCGTGCCCAATCCGCCGCGCATGTGGTCATTGCCTGCACCGCCATCCAGACGATCGGCAGCACCGATTATTTGTGATGCCGCATCGCCATCGATAAAGTCGTCGCCTGCGCCGCCGGTGATGGTGTCACGCCCGACGCCACCTTTGAAGTAGTTGCTATCCGTAGCCGTACCGCCAGCGTCATCAATAACGTTGGTGCCACTTAGCGCTGTGATGTCGTCATTGCCAGCCCCGCCTGACAGCGCGTCGTTGCCAAAGCTGTCGGTGATCGTATCGTCACCAGCCCCGCCGTTGACCGTATCGTCACCGGCACCCGTGTCGATGACATCACCATTCGCCGTGCCGGTCACGGTTTCATCACCGCTCCCGAAGAAGGCCGTCACACCGTCGGACCCGGGGTCGACCAGCTGATATACAGCGCCAGTACCGGGTGTGTCGTCTTCGTCGCGGCCTTCGATGGTCAGATCGAAAGATGCTCCGGTTGGTCCGAATGGCGCGATGGTTTCCGTCACCGTTTGCGCGGAGGTCAGGCCCGATAAATCAGCTGTCAGGAAATAGGTGAAACTGGTTCCGTCTGCGCTAACAACAAAGGTGCCGAATGTGCCCTCAATCGACTGCCCGTCCAGGTTGGGATTGTCGTTTTGATCGGGGTCCGACACGGCAAAGCTGCCGCTGATCGATGCCATATCTTCGGTCAGATCAAAACCGATATCATTGGGTGTGACAGCAAATTCGGTCGGGTCGTCTTCACCGATGATTGTGATGTTGATCGCACGTTGGCTACCATTGCTGGCGGTCAGCACAATCTGGTCTGCGACTGTTTCGCCTGCGCCGAGGAACAGCAGTGATGCGCCACCGAGTGCGTAGATCCAGCGGTCATCACTCGGGTCGTCATCAATAACGGTCAGTGTACCGTATGTGCCAGTTCCCTCTGGAGTGTTTGGATCGGCAATCGTGTTGAACGTGTCATCACCGAGTGTGCTGATATCGTCAATGGTGATCGTGCCATCGACGCTGCTCTCGCTGAGCCTCAGGTCGATTGTGCCTGTCGTTGTGCCGCCAAAGGTCACATCGTTATTTGTCGCGATGAAGTCCACGTCTGGCGCCGTGCCATCAAGAAAATCACCAACGTCAATATTGCCGTCTTCCACGCCATCCAACGCATCAAGTGCGGCTAGGTTTGCCGTACCGCCAAGCACGCCAAAGACCTTGCCATTGCCAGCATCGCCTGCGTCAGGCGTACCAAGTGCAAAGTCAGCAATCCCGTCATTGTTGACATCACCCAGACCGGCAGCTGTGAGAACGGTATCTAATGCAGGGTCTGCGAACAAACCGATGTCGATGTTGCTGAGGATAAAGCCATTCGTTCCGTCCAGTGACTCTAGATCGAGGTCGCCCACCCCAGCGCCACCAAAGACAAGATACGCTCGACCAGCGCCCAAGGCATCAAACCCGCCGATCAAGATGTCGTCGATGCCGTCGCCGCTTACATCGCCAAGGTTCGTGGTGACAACCCCGGCGTTTCCGCCAACGATGCCGCCGCTGAGTTTGGAAATCCCGTCCGCCGGTTGAATGTCGCCAAGGTCAAAGGTTGCGGGCACGCCATCTACTGGAAAGAATTCACTATGGTCACGGCCAAACAGGACGTAGACCGTGCCGCCATTGAGCGCACCATCATCAGCAAAAGGTGCGGCAATCAAAGCGTCGTCGTAACCATCGGCGTTCAGATCTCCGGCTGATGAAACAACCGTCCCCGCGGCGTCCCCGAGGCCAGCGCCTTCGATTAGAATATCACCATATGGGGTCTGGATGCGGACAAAGCCTTCATCACTGCTGTCGCCATCAGTGCCGGGTGCACCAATAATGGTACTCGGCTCTGGCCCGACACTGATCAAATCAGTCAGATTGTTGATATTTGCGATAGACGTCCCGAACTTGTCCCCACCGTTTTCGCCAGTGAAGTTGTCCGAGAACGTGGCGCGTAGGCTGGTGCCCCCGCCTGGATCCGCAAACAGACCAACAGTCGCCATGGCACCCTGCTGTGCATCATCGCCGACACCAAACTCTGGCGCGCCGATAAGAAGCGTATCCCTGCCGAAAGGTAACAGGCGTGCGCCAAGGCTCAATCCAAATCCCGTGCTGGATCCATCTGAGTTGGCCAGTCCTTCAATGACTTCGCCCACCGTTCCGTCGAGGTCGGTTACCGTGATTGTTGAGCCATCCAAATCGGTGTTGCCACCATACAGGATGTACACCTCGCCAATGCCGCTGTCCGCCAGTGGTGCGCCGATCGCTACATCGGCGATGCCGTCGTTGTTGAAGTCGTATCCACCGATTACCGCTGTTCCGGTGCCAAGGCCCGCGCTGGTCTCAAAGGTGAACTGACTTAGGTTTGCACCATCTGCGGCAAGGCCACCGGCCCCGTCGCTGACACCGCTGTAGATGAACGCACCTGTGGCGTTGCCGTTACGTGTGCCGACAATGAACTCCTGAACGCCCGAGCTTCCGTCATCAAAGTTGCCCGCCGTCGAAATCGACGCACCTAAGCCATCGCCATCTGCGCCTTCAAGAATGAAATAAGCTGAACCGGCCATAGCAAATCCTCTGAAATCGTTATCACGCAGAAAAATGTTAACTCAGCATCCCTCACTGCGGGAGAAGATAAACATGTAACAGCCCTCTGTCGCAATTGCTTTATGGATTTATTAACGAATTCTGGGCGTTTCAGAGAGCTTCGACAACAACATTGCTACTTTTACCGTTTTGCTTTTGCATAGTAGTGCCCGTGGCGGCTGATTGTTCGCGCAATCCTCATGCCGTGCCGCTGCGCCGGTTGAAGAAGATATGCCCAGATTGCACGGCTTTGGGCGCGTTAGATTTCGGTGCCAGCATGACAACTGACTTTCCTTGGTTGGAGACTTTGCAAGGTGCTGCAGCGGTCGATGTTGCAGCGCGATGTGGTTTGCTTTCTGATCTTGCTGATGGTCAGAAATGTCCCGCCCGTCCCGCCTTGCTGGAGCACCTTTTGATTGGTGCAGGCGTCACTGTGAGAGAAGCGCATGGCCTTGCTTTCACAGCAGAATTTGCGGCTGCATGGCGTGCAGATAGCGCTGCGATCATGGCCCGCGCATCCTTTATTCGGCGGGCTGCGGCAGACGTTGCGATGGGGTTGGATGAGATGGTTTTTGATCTTCCAGCGTTTATGGAGAGATCAGCGACGTTCCGCTTGTTTCGCTATGATATGGCCGAAGGTACAACATCAGAACATCTGAACGCGACCCGTCCTTGGGTGGATTATGTGGAGGCACTATCCCGGAGCGAATCACCTCATCTGGTGCCGCTGATTAATCTCCGTGAGGGGGACCGTATCCTTGAAATCGGAGGCAATACCGGGCTCATGTCAGAAGCCCTTATTTCAACCTATAAGGGTGTAACGTCGCGCGTGCTGGATCTGCCCGCGGTCTGTGCGTTGGGACGCGAAAGGCGTGTTGTGCCAGGGCTGGAGTTTTGTGCCGGTGATGCGAGAAAACCAGACGCATTGGCACCTTTCGATGGTTTGATTGATGTCGTGCTTTTCAAATCTGTACTACACGATTGGCCTGCCGATGACGCTGAGAATATGCTGGCGCGCGCGATGGGTATCTTGTCGCCGGGCGGGCGTGTCATTGTCTGCGAAAGAGGTGCATATGGCCCAGAAGATGCAGGGGCTAAAGATGCAAATACACTAGCAAATATGGTATTTTCGCGGTTTTACCGCGATCCGCTATTCTATGAGGACATCATGAAGCGCAATGGGTTCGCAGTGACACGGAAATCCGTTCAATTGGACATGATGTTCCATGCCACGACCGGGACTTGCCCATGACCAGAACTGTCGTTTCAGTGTCAGGTCCGCCGGGGGCTGGCAAGTCTACGTTGGTGCAAGCTTTGGCTGGGGCGATGGGGGGCGTTGTCGTGGAATATGACGACTATGAAGTCATCACGTCCTGGCCCCCGGACAAGGTCATCGCTTGGCTGGACGCGGGGGCGCCGCTTGAGAATGCAATCGCTCCTGGATTGCATGAAGCGTTGATGGCGAAAACTGGGTTGGTGTTTCTTGAAACGCCCTTTGGGCGGGCCTGCCCACAGACCGGGGGTTTGATCACGACGTCGATCTGGTTGGAATGCCCCAACGATGTTGCCTTGGCGCGCAAGATCGCATCACTCGCTGCACTAAACGTTGAAAATAAGGGTTTTGCGGCGTTTATGTCGGGATGGCTACACGCATATGAAGCGTTTACGCGTCGCGCACTTGCGGTTCAGCGCGAACGGGTCAAGCCAAAGGCTGATCTGTGCATCGGAGCGGAGGCTGGCGCAAATGATGTTTTGTCAAGAGTCATTTTGTCATTAAAGAAGGCTTAATCATCCTTAAAATTGCCCAAATTGCTTGAAAAAACGGTGCAATACCGCGAGGGTGACATCAGGTTGTTTGGAGCAATTACGGCTCCATGCTTCCGTTGTAGCAGGCTGTCCCCAAGTTTGCCTGCGTTGTTTTGGTTAATATGCTCGGGATATGGGAGTTCCGAGTCACTGGAAGGATTGACTCATGTCAATGCCGTTTGATCGTCAAGCCGCAGGCGTTCTACCGAAAATTCCTCTCAATCGCCGGAACCGTGCACGCTTGCGTCGCAACGACCGCGCACGATTTGATAAGATTAAGGAAGCCGCATGGCGCCTGATGCTGGACCCTATGGAACAGCGGGTTCTGCTCAGCGCGGATCCACTGAACATCAGTGCCGTCAGTATTGCGAACCCGAGCAGTAGTGACGCGCTGACCGTTCGCTTCTTCGAAGAAGAGACTGCGCCAGCATCCGGGACTTACATCCAGAAGGTATCCGTCAGCTGGGCGGGCGGCCCCGAGGACATTACTGAGATTGGTGTGGACAATCGTTTCGTTATCAACACCGGCGGCGGTGACGATGACGTTACGATCATCATGGATACCCGCCAGGACGCGACAAACGATGATTTTGAGTTTGTTGTGAATACCGAGGGCGGCAATGACTCGATCACGATTACCAGCTTTGCGGAAGGGTTCGTTGGGGACCTGAACCTTTCTGCCGAACAGATCACAATCAACAGTGGCGTGTCGCTTGGGGCGACCGGTGCTGAGGTTGGCAATGTCACGCTGGCGGCAGCTGACAGCGCATCGGGCACATTTCTGGCCCCTGCCGATGATGCGGTTGCAAGTGTAACAATCGACGGATCCATTGTTTCGGATGGCGTTGTTTCGGTTTCTGCTGATGCTGTCGCAACGGCCAGCCAGACGTCCTATGTGGCCTCGTTCAGCGGTTTCGATCTGAGTGCAACCGCGACTGTTGCTGTTGGTGATGGCGTTGAGATCACAGGCGACGCAGTGTCGTTGACCGCTGATACCCAAGTGGATGTGGATGTATCGGGCGATTACGTGCGATTGGCCGTGGCGTTGACTGATGTTGAAACGACCACAACTGTTTCTGTTGGGGCGGGATCTACGATCACTGCCGCGTCAGGGTTGGTTGACGGCAATGCGGGTGATCCGTCTTTGCGGCTGTCTGCCGAGACTGAAACCAACGTGGATGTCGAACTCCAGTCCGCGGCCAATTTCTTTGGCGGCGCGACCAATGTTGATTTCACCAACGGGTTTGATCTGCTGCTTTCGACCCTTGATGTCAGCCGTGACACCAGCGTTGAACTGAACGGAACCAGCGGCAACCTGGCGACCCTGAACGCCGGTGGCGTTGCTGAGGTATCTGCCGCCAGTGGTGGCGATATCAAGAATATCGTGAAGTCCGACTTTGTTGGTGTGTCGACGACCGACCTGAGCACTGATGTGACGGAAATTCTGGGTACACATCTTTCCAGCAATACGCTCGGTATCTCTATGCAGGCGAGTGCGCTGACCCAAACTGTCACGGAAGGCAAGGTTGCGGTCAACGAGTCCAAGAACAATACCAAGACCAGCGTTTCACTTTCGAATGCGACAGTGAATGCGGGGGCGTCTGGCATTGATATTGATGCAACGGATACTGCGCGCTTCTATGCCATATCCACATCTGCAACGATGGATCCGGGCATCTTCACGACCATCGATCTGGATTATGCCGCGGCGCTGAACCTGTTGGATCGCGACACGACTGTTGTGTTGAGCGATGCTACGTTGGATGCGGATGGCGCGGTAGGAGTAAATGCGACGAGCGCTGTCTGGTCAATCGTTCTGGCTGAAAAGATGCAGGCACTTGGCACCGCGCAGGTGCCCTTCGATAACTCTGGCACAGCACAGTCATTTGTGTTCGGCGGCACGATGGCAGTTAACGAGATGAACGGTGAAGTCAGCGTCACAACGACCGGCGGCCAATTGGACGGCAGCGCGGTAACGGTGGGCGCAGATAACGACGCGATCTTTAATGCACATGCGCAAGCAGGTCAGTCGCTCAGCGGTGACAGTGGTGGTGCCGTTGGCATCTCTGTGGCGATGAACGTGTTGGGCTTTAGCGTTTCGAATTATCTTTTGTTGGGTGTTGATGCGCTGATCGGTATCGACATGGGCACGACGCTGACCGGCTATGGCGCTGTTGTCACGATGAATGGCACAGCGGTGAATGCAACTGGTGCAGCAGCGCTGACTGCGGACAACCAGTTGAAGGCAAACGCCTTTATGTCTAATGCGGCCGAAAGCACAGCAGATTCCGCTTTCCGCAACAACTCTGGTGCCGCAGTGGCCTTTGCGCTTGCGACCAACAAGATCGCGACGCGCGCGCGTGTTGATATTTCGGGCGCAACCGGTGACATCTCTGCCAGCAAGCTGGACGTTCTTGCGACAGACAAAGCTGAAATTTTTGCTGAGACCCTGATTGTGTCTTCCAGCACCACGTCGTCCAATTTTGGCGTCAGCTTGACCGATACGCTGATCGCGAATTTTGCAAATGCGGATTACCGGACGGATGGCACGACAGTATATACTGACGGCATTCAGGGTTTGACCCTTGTTGAACAGACCGGCACCGTCGATCTGACCTTTGGCGACCGTGTCATGGCGCTGCCTGATTTTACCGAAGATGGTGACAGCAAGGGCGCTGCGAATACAACCTATAAGTTTATGGGTGACAGCGCGACAGGCGTTGATCTTGCCGCGACAGACTTTACTGACAAGTCGCTTTGGCAGGCCACGCCCGAAACGGATATTGCGCCGACTGGTCTGAATTTCTCAAAGTCTGACAGCATGGCCTTTGGTGGTATGTTGGTCCGCAACGAAGTGACGACAGAAGCCGCCGCAGTTGTTGCAGACCTCACCATGGATATCGGTGGTGACACGACCATTTCTGCGACCGAAGCAACAAAGGTAAATGCAACGGGTGACTTGGGAATTTCGTCTTCGGGCGGCAGCAGCATTGACGGCAATGGCACCAGCCTTGCCGCTGGTGGTGCGTTGGTTATCAACACGGTCCAGGGCGACGCTACCGCGACAGTCACTAACGTCGATGGCACGGAAATTGACGGCAAGCTATCGGTGCTGGCGACCAGCACGATTGAACTGGATGCAACGCTGAACGCCTTGGTTACATCGGGCAATCAGGCGGGTCTTCTTCTGATTGCATTCAACACTTTGGGCTATGACCCGGGTAACATTCTGGAACAGTCGCTTGATGCGCTGATCGGTCTGGAGCTTGGTCCCAAAAGCATCGCAACGACAACTGCCGGCATTGATAGCGATGACGTTACGGTCGGGTCTGTCGAAGTTACCGCTACAAATGCGTCCACTTTGACGTCATTGCGCGATTCCAAGGCGGATTCTGCGGCGGCTGCGGCCACCGGTGCTGGTGGTGAAGTCATGTCCGGCACTTTGGTGTCAAACGCACTGGCAGGCGGGGCAGAGGCCTATATTCGCAACGCAGCGTCGGGAACGCCGATCACGACCACCACCGGCGGTGTCACTGTTACGGCTGATGACAACGCAACGCTGTCTGCAACAAGTGCTTCGGTTGCGTCTCAGTCTACCAGCAATGATTTGCTGTCAGGCACGATCAACGATATCGCGCAGAAACTGTTGGACGCATACACCTATACGAACCAATCCGGCACGCGGGATATGTCGTTCGGTGATACCGTTTACGTTGACGGTGTTGTCTATAAATATATGGGCGAAGGCCCAACCTCGACCGATCTGGCCACCGCACCTTATACCAATGTGAACCTGTGGAAGGCGATGACCGCCACGACCATCGTACCGTCAAGCGTTGCCAAGATCATTTCGAAGCTTGCCGGTCTAAAGGGCGGCGATTCCAAATCCAGCTTTGCCATGATTACCCGCAACGAAGTCGAAGGCGGGGCCAAAGCCTATATCATGAACGCGACTGTTCTTGCCGAAGGCTCCATTGAGGTTACGGCCACTGAACGCTCAAAGCTGACCGCACTTGAATCCAGCCAAGTGTCTGCAAAAGAAGCCAAAGCCGGTGTTTTGGCGACGAACTCTGTTTTGTCGCAAGCACAAGCCTTTGTTGAAGATTCCGACCTGACCGCAAATGGTGCAAACAGTGACATCAATGTCAAAGCGCTCAACCTGATCGTTGCGGATGCCACTGTTACAATGACAACCAGTGCCAAGGGTGATGCCCTTGGCCTGATCTTTGCCTTTAACACTGTCGGCTATGACAATCACAACGTGTTTTTCCAAGCGGCTGAAGCATTGTTGGGTGCCGATTACCTGACCCCATTGGTGACGGAGAGCCAGACCTATGGTGCAGAGGCGTATGTGAACGCGTCTAACCTGCTGGCCGGTGCCGATATCAATGTCACTGCCGAAAGCCGCGACCTGCAGGGTGCAACCGATAGCTCAGTCACAGCACAGATGCTGGATGATCTGGGCAACGTTGCCGGTGACAGCACGGACGCTGAGCAGGACGCGAGTTTCGCCGCCGCGCTGAAAGCACAGCTGATCGCAATGGGCGCGCTAGAAGCAGATTCCGAGGCCGCTCTGACAGTTGAAACCTTGGCTGTTGGTAGCCAGTGGTATGTGATCGACGACAGCGGCACAATTTGGCAGGTCCTTGCCGAGCTGAATGAAGCTGGCACCGACGTTGTTTTGAACGTCTATCTGGTTAACCTGCTGAACGCCCGCGTCGGCAATGACCAATCCGTCAAGGCCAAGAATGACCTTGTGTTGGTCGACCGCTTCATCGCGCAAGACAAGCTTGATGCGGACAAAGCTGCCGCTGAGAAAAAGGGCGAAGAGTTTAAAGGCAAGCTCAAGTACGGTTCCAGTGGTGCTGCAGCGGGGGGCATTCTGGCATCGAACAAGGTGCTGAGCGAAACCAAGGCCTGGATCAAGGGTGATATCGCCAAATTCAAGTCGAGCCAGACTGTTTCTGAGTTGCTGAACGGCGATATCGTGCGCGATGGTGACAGGTTCTTTGAATATACCGGGACAGATCAGGTTCGTGTGTCCGACTACGATGAGCTGAGCATCGCAACACCGGTTGCATTTGCTGATCAGGCCACGATCAAACTGTCTGCCGATATTCGCGCTGATGGCGCAACTTTCCTTGATGCGCCACTGTTTCGTGCAGGCGATATTGTGCAATACACAGGAACAGCAGTGTCCGATGCCGGTGGCATTGATCTTGAGGCGCTTATTCGTAACAACGCCGGTAGCTTTGCGGTCATCAACCCGGCTATTTCCATTGATCTGGATGCAATCACCTTTGCGACAGATGCAGATTGGACAGAGGTCCTGACCACGGCGACTTTCACAGCGACAGCCACGGATGGCACGCTGAATGTCTATGCCGCTGACACCGCAAACCTGCGCGTCGATACGTCACTGTCCGTGCTTGCTGAAGTGAAGAACAACATCGATGGTTTCAAAAAGCTGGCCGCTGATCTGACAAAGGATGACTATAGTTATACCACGTCGTCGGGCACGCAGGATCTGTTCAAAGAAGATGTCGTGCGCATTGGCGATGCTGGCGGGCCAGCCAGCGAGATTGGCAAATACTACAAGTTTATCGGGAACGGCATTGCAACCATCGCAGGCGGCAATGAACTGGCTGACTTTACACTGTCGCCTGAGGTTTCAATCAGCGTTGATCTGGGCGCATTGGTTGCCGATGGCACCACGGTCGGTGCGCAAAACCTGCTGGATACTGATTACTGGCAAGAGATTTCCGACAATACCGATCTGTCTGATGTGTTGTTCCCCGATGTGGGGAATCTGGCCGATTCCAACAGTAAAGCGCTGGGCGGCATCATCATTCTGAACGACGTGCAGGGCGGTGTCTCTGCGACGGTCGACAGCATGACAGTTGTCGCCGGCACGGGTGTTGATGTGACGGCAGATGCAAATGCATCGCTGTTGGCTAACCTTATTTCTTCAGTCGAAAGCTCGGGTGGCTCTGCTTGGGGTACGGGCGATTCCATTGCCCGCCAGGGCGTGATCTCGACGAACGTGGCCCGAAACTCTGCCGTGGCGGAAATTGCGAATTCGGACATCACCGCCAATGGTGGCGACGTCGATGTGAAGGCCATGCAGCAGACGGTGATGGATGCGACGCTGAACGCGACATCAAACACCGGGGATGAAGGCGTGACGGTCACGCTGGCATTTAACTCTTTGGGTTATAACGCGTCGAACGTACTATTTAACACGATTGAAGCGGTCACAGCCGACCCGACCTTCCACCGTCTGGTAGACCCGTCAAACCCGACGTCCGCCGAAGCGCGGATCACAGCGAGTGATGTGGATGCGACCGGAGATGTTGTTGTCGATGCACAATCTGCTGAACTGCTGAATGCGACTGTGTCGAATACGACCAACTCTGCTGCAGGCGCGCTGACTGGTGCGGGCGGCAGTGCGTTTGGTTTGATCATTGCGTCAAACAAGGTGCTGGGCGAGGCACATGCCTTGATCGACAATGCACAAGCCGGGGTTGCCGATACCATTGATGCCGGAGGCGATATCAGCGTCACCGCTTTGGACAAGCAGCGTCACTTCTCGAATGTGAAGCTGGTTGCGGATAGTGCGACGGTGAACGATGGCGGCGCGGCCGTCTTGCAGGAAACACTGAATGATGTGACCGCCGTTGACTGGTCCATGAACAGTGAACCGGAACAAAAAACAGCGCTGCGTTTTGGCGATCTGGTGCGTGTGGTTGATGGGTATACATTCAGCGGAACCCCCGCTGATCCTGACTTTGCCGCAGGCGGCAAGATCATGCAGTACATGGGCCCGAGCGATCCGCTTCAGGGTGCCAGTGTCTATGACAGCGAAGGCCGCGCGACCACAATTGAAACCGGTGACTATGTGCGCGTGGCCGATGCTGGTGCCGGAACGGTCAAGTTCTTCGTTTATGACGGCCCAACGCTTCAGACGCTGAATGGCGGCCTGCCTTTGCTGGATGGTTTTGATATTTCAGGTATTGATTTCTCAGGCCCAAGCGCACCTGCTGGCTGGACAGAAGTCACCGAAGGTATCAACGGTCTGCCGATTGATGGTTTGATTGACCTTGCCGCAACAGATTTTTCCGACACTGACTACTGGAAAGAAACCGTTGGGTCGCAGTTGATCCCGCAGGGCCTGAACATGCCCAATGCCGGACCAAACGGCGAAGACAGCGATAGCGTCGCGACAGGTGCGATGTTCGTTTACAACCAGTTGGTTGGTGAAACGACGGCAACAGTCAAAGACGCGACGCTGCGCGCGGATGACGACATCACTGTACGTGCAACACTCGACAGTCAGATGAACGCGACAACTGATGCTGCGACCTCTTCATCTGGTGGTACTGTGGCAGGCACTGGCACAAGCCGTGCGATCAGCGGTGTAGTCGCAACCAACCTTTTGACTGGCAATGCGGTCGCTTCTGCGCAGGATGCGACCTTGACGGCGCGCGTCGATGCGGCTGATACCACAGGCAGTGTGACCGTAGAAGCGCTCAATACCGTTGAGATGAACGCTAACACTTCGGCCGTCGTGGCGACGGGCGATGAAGGCTACAACGTTCTTCTGGCCTTCAACTCAATGGGTTACGACCCAACCAACTTGCTGTTCAGCTCTTTCGATGCACTGGCAGGAGACCCTAACCTCGCCAATGATCTTGCTGGTCTTGATACGCGCAATGCGGTCGAAGCTTATGCGTTCATGACGGGTGTCACCGCAACAGCCGCAGACGCAATCATCGTGAACGCCGTGAACGAGGCGACTTTGACCGCCTTGGTCAACAATCAGACCACAAGCGCGGCCAGCGCGTTCATTGAAGCGAGCGGCACAGCCGTTAGCGTTGTGATGTCACTAAATAAGATGCTGTCAGGTGCTCGTGCAGAAGTGAACGGCGGCCAGTACTATGCCGAGGACGGTGCGAAGGTCGACATCAAGACCGGGGATCAGGTGATTGCCGCCGACGGAACGGTCTACGAACGCACCGGTGCGGATATTGATGACCTTGATTTCGGGGCTATCGACAACTTTGAAGGCGGCACCGGCTGGACAGAAGTAACCGTTGCTCTTGCGTCGCAGAACACACTTGACGCCGGTCGTGCTGTTATCGTGACGGCAAGCGACGACTCCATCGTTGATGCCGACAACAAGATGGAAACCACAACGACTGTCGTCAATGACGGTGGTACAAGTATCCTGACCGGCTTTATCGAAAGCCTGCTGGGGGACTACTCCTTTACAACATTATCCGGTTTGCAGTTGTTGAAAACCGGACAGCAGGTTCTTGCAGGGTCCAACAGCTCGCAAGCGGGCAAGCGCTATACCTATACCGGCAGCAACACAGCCTCGGCCGTTGATCTTGGCGCAATCGACTTTGGAGCGATCGACGGGAGCGTCAAAGTTCTGGATGATGCCAATCGTGTCACGACAGTTGAAACCGGTGACTATGTCAGCGTTATTGACGCGGCGACAGGGCTGGAGAGTTTCTACAAATACATCGCGACCGATGCACTTGAAGTGCTGGACAATGGCGATCCCGTGCCTGACGGCGTTAATCTTTCAACAATTGACTTCGAGGCAGACGCCGCTTGGAGCCTTGTCACCGACGGTGCAGAGCTGGCCAATATCATTGGCAGCCAGTGGAAAGAAGTCGTTGTTGACGACATCGAAAGCCTGATCCCTGCCGGAATTAACCTGAACGTCACGAGCTCTGATGCGACGGCAGTTGGCTTGCTGTTCTCGGTCAACGATCTGCAATCCGGTGTTGTGGCCCGCCTTGCCGCGGCTGATGTTGATGTCACAGACGGTTTTGTCCTTGTGTCTGCGATCGAAAACGCAACCATGGATGCCAAGAACGCCTAGCTCTGTAAAGGCTGATGGCGGCTCTTTCTTTGCAGCTGGCAGTAAGGTTATTGCGGTCAACGCAAATGTTGCCACGAACACCGTGACCTCGTTCTCAGTTGCTGAAGTCAGCGACGCAGATGTGACGGTTGGCGATCTTGCTTAAGCGCTGTAAACCCCAACGCCGATATCGTCGTTTCTGGCCGCGAGGAAGTGCTGGACGATGAAGGCGCGGTTGTGACACCAAGCACGATCCGCACAATTTCGCCAGAAGATGGCGATCTGATCGTACAGTCCGACAATACGGCTGGCATCAATGCATCGCTTGATACCAGCACCATCGCTGAAGGTGGTGGTGGTAACACCGTTGCGATTGGCGCATCGGTTGCGTTCAACTCTGTCGGGATCGACGGTCAGAATATTCTGTTCAATCTTGCTGACACATTCGTTGGCACGACAGTTGCGACACCAAACCCAAGCAGTGCAACGGCCCGTGTGGCCCGGTCCACCGTTGATGTGGCCGAGGATGTCATTGTCGATGCCGATAATAACACAACGATCAAATCCGAGATTGTAAACGCAGCGGTTGCGACAGGCGTATCGATTGCCGATAAGTCCAACGCTGTGGCCGTTGGCATGGTCATCGCCATGAACCGGGTTGCATCCGATACTACAGCCGAGATCGTGGATGCCCCAAGCGTCATTGCTCAGGATGGTTTGGTCAAAGTCACATCTGACGATGTAGCAGCAGTCGAAGCCGCTGTAACAGCCGCAACCGTTTCTGCTTCGGTTGGCGCGGGCGGCGCGAAATCCGTTTCGGTCGCGGCGAGCTTTGCCCGTAACGAAATCACTTCGAACGCAGATGCGGCGATCCTGCGCTCTGATGTTGAGGCGGAAACAGATCTGACTGTTGCGGCCATCCGCAACGCACAGATCGACGCCAAAGGTCTGTCGGCAGCAGTAGCTGTTGGTTTGACGGCCGGTGGTGGCAGCGGTGGCGATGTCAGCTTCTCCGGCGGTGGCGCGGTTGCGTTCAACTCGATCCGCGGGCAAGCAGCAGCCAAGGCTGCTGACAGCACGTTGGATGCCAAAGGCACAATTCTGGTCGATGCAAAGAGCATCAGCGCGATCAACGCGACTGTTCTCGCGGCCAGCGTTTCGGGTATGATCAATATTGGCGGCAGCGGCACGACTGCCGTTGGTATCGGTGCCTCCTACGTCGACAACATGATCGGCTATGATCAGAGCACGCCTGATCTGACCGGCGAAACGGTTCTGAACACGACCCAACGGGTCACAACAGTGAATACCGGAACCTATGTGCAAGGCACAGAGGGTAGCCCGGTTTCCGGACATACATACAAATACATCGGGACCGCCCCACGCCAGGTCCAGGACGAAAACGGTGGTGTACTGGCAAACGGTGTTGATCTTGCCCTTGAGGACTATTCTGACACGAACTTGTGGGAACGTGTTGGCCTGCAAAAGGCCGCCAACGCAACGGCCCTTGCCTCTGTCGACAATGTTCAGACCACAGATACGACACCTGCAAAACTCTCAGTGACAGCGCTTGCTGCGCAAACAATTAACGCGACCGCTGCTGCGGCCGCTGTTGCGCTGGCTGGTTCGACCGCGAATGCAACGGCTGTCGCGGGTGGCGGTGCTGCGGCCCGTAACCGGATTGCCGGTGGCGCTGTTGCTGAGGTGACTGGGACAAACACTGACATCACAGTTGGCGCCGCCGAAGTTCTGGCCCGTGATGCCAGCACCATCAACTCTCTGGTTGGTGCAGCAGCTGTTAGCGCGGCTGTTTCCGGGAAGTCGGCTGTGTCGCTCTCAATCGGGATTGCGCTCGCCTTTAATGACGTCGCAAACGAAGTAGCAGCGCGCATTGTAGGTGCGGATGTCACCGCTACAGGTGCAGACGGCGTCAAGGTGGAAGCTGTGACGGCCCCGCCTGAAAGCTTCTCGATCACTGGCAATAGCACTGTGACCGCCGCGAACCTTGATGACCTGGCGCAGGAAGAAGTTGACGCTGACGGCAATGATATCAACGGCGATGCTGCTGGTGACGGCAATGTGTTGACGGCTTTGGTCGGGCTGATTGATGCGGAAATTGCTGGTGATACAGTTGGCAGCACGGTCAGCAACCTCAGCGATCTGGTCTTTACGGAATCCGAAGACGGTAATGGCTGGACCTTGATTGATGGTCTGGGGCGCAAGATTTCCCTTGCGACTGGTACCGGCAATACATTTGACGTCGAGATTGGTACGATTAACGCTGTCTCGGGCGCGGCTGCCTTTGCACTTGGCGGAGGGAAAACCGGTGTCGCAATCGCCGGTGCCGGTGCCTATAGCGAAAACGTCGTTCAGTCGAACACCACCGCATATCTTGATGCCGCGACGGTCACTGCAACGGGTGGCAACGTAGACATCGACGCCACTAACAAGAGCGCGATCAACGCGATCACAGTTGCGGCTGCGATGTCTGTCGGTCTGGGTAAAACCGGCGTTGGCGTGTCCATCGGTGCCGCGATTTCGCAAAACCTGATTGGGCGCGAGGCCCGTGGTGCTGGCGATCCGATTGGTACCTCAGCCTACATCAAAAACAGTGACGTCTCGGCCTCTGGTGATGTGAGTGTCGATGCATTGTCCGAACAGAAGATCAATGCGCTGAACGTCGCGGGCTCTGTGGCTATTGCGGGCGGCAAAATTGGTGTCGCGATTTCAGGTTCTGGCGTCTATGTGCGCAACGTGATTGATACCGAAACATCCGCCAAGATCATCGGCGATGTTGGCCTTGCCAGTCCCGCTGCTGTCGATGGTGAGAATGTCACCGTGAAGGCGCAGAACAAATCCGACATCAACGTTATCGCCGCGACGGTGTCGGTCTCTGCCGCCTTTGGTAAGGCTGCTGTTGCGGTTTCAATGGGTGCGACAGTTGCTGAAAACCAGATCTACGGCCTGACGACGGCCCAGATTGTGGATTCAAACGACGGTGGCGTTCAGGCCCGCACCGGCGATGTGCTGGTCGAGGCAAACGACATGGCCCGGATCAATGCGGTTGCCGCCGCTGGTGCGCTGGCCATTGCGGGCGGTGCGGCTGGTATCGGTGTCGCACTTGCAGGTGCGCTGGCCTTTAACCGCATCGGCGCTGGCGTGTCCGCAACGGTTGAGAATTCACTTGTCACCGCCACAGCGGGCGATGTCAGCATTCTTGCAAGCGCAGATGGGCGTATTGATGCCCTGAACGGTGCTGTGTCCGCTGCGATTGCTGCGGGCGGCACGGGTGTTGGCGTGGCCATCGGTGCCGCCTTTGTCAGCAACCAGATTGGCTATGGTTACGGGGCATTGGTTGCAGACTACAACAGCAGCCAAACGGTGAACGCAGGTGACATCACAAATGGCACGACTGTGCGGATCAACAGCGGCATCAACGAAGGCCGCACGTTCCAGTACATTGGCGACGCCCGCCTTGAACCGAATGTTGATACCAACGGTGACTGGGAGATCACAGCCCCGGGCGACAACATTCCGCTGATTGCGGTTGACTACAACAACCCCGAACAGTGGGTTGAGGTCAATCTTGCCAAGGATGCCGTTCTGGTCACGGCAGGCGCGATGAACAGTGACATCAACGCGGGCGGCGACCTGTTGATTGATGCGCAAAGCAATCAAAAGATCAACGCAGCCTCACTCGCTGTTGCGGCGGCGATGGCCTTTGGCGGCACAGGTGTTGGGGTTTCGGCCTCTGGTGCTTCTGTCCTGAACCGGATCGCAAGCAGCCCACTGGCCTTTATCAGTGGCAAGCTCAGCACGGGTGTATCGGCCGGTACGGTGACTGTCCAAGCAGATGATGAAAGCACCATCAACGCAGCAAGCGTTGCCGGTGCCTTGTCCGTTGCGGGTGGGTCCACTGGTGTGGCTGTCGCGTTGGGTGTCTCTGTTGCCTACAACACCGTTGAAAATGCGGTAACAGCAAAGATCGACAATAGTGCAACTGTCGTCGCAACCTCTGCTGTGGGCGACAATAGTGTACTTGTCC